>CAVXNC010000026.1:0-20245 GCA_963762865.1 uncultured Actinomycetota bacterium | reverse complement strand
ACGATCCTGGTCACCGAGTCGGGTGCGGAGGCTCTCACAACCGCCTGAGTCCCGCTTACACCGTGCTGAGCCCTACGCCTCGAACACGTCGGACGCGACGAGCTGGCAGTGCCCGGCATCGCAGGCGGCCAGCGCCTTGCGAACGAACCGGCGGGTGCGCCGCAGCTCGGCTATCCGCGTCTCGATGCGGGCTTCGACCATTTCCAGCCGCCAACGCTCCGAGGCGCAGCTCGCGTCGCCGAGGTCGTGCGCGGCCAGCGCGTCAACGACCTCCTCGACCCGCAGCCCGAGGGCCTGCAGCTGGCGCGCCAGCAGCACCCGGTCCAGGTCGTGCTGGTCGAAGGTCCGGTACCCGCCGGCTGTGCGCGGAGCCGGCAGGAGCACACCGCGGCGCTCGTAGAACCGGACCGCGTCCACCGAGACTCCGGCAGCCTCGGCGAACGCCCCGATACGCATCCGCCCCTCACCCACCGACACACCTCCGACCAATCCTTGACTCTGGACCATGGTCCAGACTCTACCGTCGTGGCGTGACCAAGCTGCTCTCCATCACTCCCACTCCCGACGCCCCCGTCGCCTGCGACATGACCGCGGCCGAGGACACGCTCGCCGACCGCATCGCCGAGTACCGGCGCCTGTTCGAGCACGCCCTCCTGGGCCGGGACTCCACCGAGACCGCGACCACGTTCCGGTTCGCAGCCCGTCCGGGCGTGCGGGAGTGGGTGCTCGACCTGGTCCGCCGCGAAGCGGCCTGTTGCCCGTTCCTGTCCTACGAGGTCGACGCCGAGGGCACGCAGATCGTGTGGGCCGTCGGCGGCAACTTGGGCGCCTCCGACCTGGCCGTCCTCGACGGGGTCCTCCCATGATCGGACGGGGCGGTTTGGCGATGAGGGGGGTGGGGCGCCTCTAGATCATCGCGGAGGCCTTGCAGACCCCCGGCCCCCTTGTGGCGCTCCGCCGCGCCGGAGACCCCAGGCGCGGTGGGCCGCGCAAGGAGGGGCCCAGGTCACCCGCCGTTGCAAGCCCCCCGCAAGCGACCTGGGCTCGCTCCAAGATGGTCCGAGATCCCGAGGCGTCATATCACCCGATGGTCTTCAAATTTCACCCTTTGCGTCTTGGCCCATCGGGCGCACGGTGGAGGTACGGGGCGCGAGCGCGCGTTCAGGACGCCCCCCTCCTGGCGCGTTCGCGCTTCGCCGCGCCGGGCAGGCCCCTGCGCTCGGTTTGACCGTGACCGTCAGCGGTCCCATGGCCCCGCAGACGAGGGGTGGGGGGACCGCAAGATCAAGAGCCCGCGGAACAGACCCTCGAGCGGTGGGGACACGCTCGCGGTTAGCCGGGGTTCTGACTCGCCGACGCCGAGGCCGCGGGACGGCCTCGGCCGCCGTAAACGCCGAATCCGGCGGCGGACCCCCGCATACGGCGCACGCTCATCGGCGATGGGTGTGCGATGGGTGTGCGATGGTGTGCGATGGAGTGCCCGCTCCCGCAGCAGTACGTCGACGGCGCCGCCCCGGCCGGCTATCGACGGCACCCCGGAGCCCGCCGTCGCGTCTTTGGTCGCGTTCCCGCTGATGGTTCCTCCAACCGAACGGCTCAACTGCCACCGTCGACGTGGATGTCGCCACCTGTCGTCAAGACGCCTGGCTCGCGCTGCCGGAGTGGGCGGACGCGTCGTACCAGCGCAGCACCCGCAGCGCCCTCAAGGTGTTCCACCGACTAGGCGTGCCGTCGGGTTCCTCGAACCGGAAGTGGACCGCGCCGGAGTGGTTGTTCTCGAGCAGCCAACGCCCGTCGGGTCGGCGCTTTGCGCGGACGAGTTCGATCGCTTCGGCCAGCCGCGGATCCGGAGTGCCCCCACGCCGGGCGAAGTACTCCGTGGCCTTGAGCAGGTCGTAGTACCAGCGTGGCGGGTAGGAGAACGATGCCCACTGAGGGTTGACCACCTCGCCCGTGCGTAACGACCGGAAGAGGTTGCGCCGGAGCAAGTACTCCTCTCCGTTCCGGCGAGCCCGGCGGACCTCCTCAGATCCGCCGGTATGGCGCTCCCACCTCAGCAGAGCGTCGATCACGTCCAGGGTGCTTGCGAAAGATGCCGGCGCTGGGCGCGTCTCGGCCCAGCAGTTCCAGCCACCATCCGGCATCTGGTCGGCCACGAGCCGTTGCACCACCGGGTCGACGTCGACGCCCAGGTAGGCACCGATCAGGATCGTGCCGGCGTTGATGCAGCAGTCCACCTCGCCGGCGAAGAACGGCAGCCCGTCGTACTCCCAGCGGCAGTTGCGGGCCACCAGGTGTGCGGTCTCTTGCATCACCGGACTGTCCGGGGGCATGCCCAGGTGGCACAGGTCGAGCAGGACCGGGTACGTCGCGGTCCACGGCTCGCCCGGCTCGGCACTCGACCCGTCGGTCGGTGCCTCGGCCGGTTCCGCGTCGGGCGACGGGAAAGGCGGCGGTGGCTCACCGGCAGCCAGAGCCCGCGCAGTGGCAGCTGCGAACGCCGCGGTTCCCGGAAAGTTGGCCCCATTCGCCCACAGGCCATCAGGAGCCCGCAGCGCCAGCAGCCGAGCACCCCAGCCCTCGTGCTCAACCCGCGCTCGCTCGGTCGCCACCTCGGTCTCCGAGGCGTTGACGAGGTCACGCAGCACCTGCCAGCGGATCGCCGGATCGCCCTGCAGCAGCCACTGCACAACCGGATCGTCCTCGGCCATCGGCGGCGTTCGCGGCTGATAAGGGCCCTGATTCTCCGTCGGCTCCACCCCTGAACCCTAGGCCGGCGGCGCTTCCACCCGCTGGCTGACGGGCACGCCGAAGTGCCACAGAGGTGCCGTTACCGAGCACAACTGCTGTCGCTCAGTAGACGAAAAACGCGAGGGCGGGCTCGGGTGCCCGGACGGCCTCGGCGACCGCCCACGCGACCGCACGGGCGAGGTCGGTCCTCCCGGAGCGGCCGGTCGACCTGCGCGGCGAGGTCGGCGCCGCCGTCGTGACTGGACCACCCGAGCGCACGACCTGCGGCACACCTTTGCGGCGACGCTCGTCTCGGGCGGTGCGAGCCCCAAGGTCGTGCAGCGGCTGCTCGGGCATAAGACGATCAGCGAGACGCTCGACACGTACGGGCACCTGATGGCCGGCGACCTCGACCGGGCACGCGATGCCGTGCAACTCGCGTTCGCAGCTGCGCCGCCGAGCGAGGGTCGCGCATCTCGTGTGCGATAGGTGTGCGATGGCCGAGACCCCTGACCTGCGTTTCCGCAGGTCAGGGGCCTACGGACGGACGAGTCGACCTATAAGCCGGGTTCTGTCGTGCGCCGAGGCGCACGGACGGCCATCCATCTACGACTGCCGTTACCGACAGCCTCCTGCGGTCTACCCGGGAGCTCGGGCGGGCCGCCCTCGAACGCTCCCTGTCTGACCTTGCTCCGGGTGGGGTTTGCCGAGCCGCCCGGGTCACCCCGGGCGCTGGTGGTCTCTTACACCGCCGTTTCACCCTTACCGCCCCCGGCCCGGAGGCCGGCGACGGCGGTCTGTTCTCTGTGGCACTGTCCCGCGGGTCACCCCGGGTGGGTGTTACCCACCACCTTGCCCTGTGGAGCCCGGACTTTCCTCGGCGAGCGCCTCCGAGGAGACACCCGACGCGACCGTCCGGCCGGCTCGTCCGCCGTGCGGCCAGCCTATCCGCGCCGTCACAGCAGCGAGAAGCGGACCGACCGCTTCTCCACGGCGGCCTCGGTCAGCGACTCGCCGCCGCCTGATCTTTCAGCCCCTGCGGGCCTGGCCCTAGTCCTCGCAGGCGGCCATGGCACTCGGTACGGCCGCGAACAGGCTGTCCAGGTCGAGGTAGTGGATCGCGGAGTTCCCGCCGACGCCCGAGGCCATGGTCGCGTGGGCAAGGACAGGTGTCTCCGGAGTCACGCCGGCCGCGTCGGCCAGGATCTCGACCCCTGCCGCGCACAGTCCGGGGAAGAAGAAGGCTGCGTCCTCGGCGAACGTGTTCCAGCCCGCCGACCCCGCGGCACCGGCGTTGCCATTGGCCGAGCGCTTGGCGTTGAAGCACTCGTGGGCGAAGGCGCTGCCCGCCCCGGCCACCAGCAGCACTCCCGCCGACGCCGTCGCCACCGTCAGCCGTCCGATGCGGTTCATGGTCCCTCCCTCTCCGGCAGCCACGAGGCTGCCTGCTCCTCGCCATCCTGGGACGAAGCGGCTGGCAGGACATGACCAGATCTGACCAATGACTCACCGTCACCGCCCGCGTGCGCGCCGCACCCGCAGCCCTGCACAGACCAGGCCGCTCAGACCAGGCTGAACCGCACCAACCGCTTCCCGACGTCGGCCTCGACCAGCCGCACCCGCACCTGCTCGCCCACCGGCAGGGCGCCCTCGCACGGCGCGCGCACCGCCGGGTCGGCGAGCTGCACCGTGCCGCCGGTGGCGGACGCCTCCACGACCACCGCGGAGAACTCCTGGCCCTCCCGGCCGTGCAGCACCGCGGCCTCCATCAGGGCAACGCACTGGCGCTCCAGCTCGTGCGCCCGCCGGTCGGCCTCGGCCATCTCCTTGGGCAAGGCCGGCAGCGCGGCCCGCACCCAACCTGGTACCTCGACACCCGATGACAGCGACAGGCACACCTCGCTGACGTAGCGGTCGACGAGGCGCCGCAGCGGCGCCGTGGCGTGCGCGTACTCGGCCGCCACCGCCGCGTGGGTCGCGTGCTCCGGCACCCCGCCGTCGAATGCCGTGTAGCCCGCACCCCGCAACAAGGACGTCGCCTCCTCGAGCAACGCCGCGTGCCGCGGGTTCGACGGGTCGAGCCGGTGCACGACCTCGGCGTAGGACAGGTCCCGCGGCCAGTCGACGCCCAGCGCGCGGGCCGCTCGCCGCAGCTGCTCGAGCGACTCGTTCGACGCCTGCGGCAGCGTCCGCAGCACGCCGACCTCGCCGTGGAGCATCAGGCTGGCAGCCGCCATCCCCGTCATGAGCGAGATCTGCTCGTTCCACGACTCGACCGGCAGCGTCGACCGGTACTCCAGCCGGAAGGACCCTGCATCGGTCACGATCTCCTGCTCGGGGATCGGCAGGCTGACACCGCCGCGCTCCACCTCCAGCGCGATCCGCAGCTTGCCGACCTCGGCGAGCAGCTCGAGACGCTCGTCGGCACGCCCGGCGTCCACCATGTCCTGCACGCCCGCGTAGTCGAACCGGTCCGTCGAGCGCACCAGCGCCCGCCGGACGTCGACCGCGGTCTGCTCACCCTCCGCGTCGAGGTCGATCGTCCAGAGCACGGCCGCGCGGGTCTCGTCGGGGAGCAAGGACGCTGCGCCCTCCGACAGCACAGGCGGGTGCAGGGGCGTGCGGGTGTCGGGACTGTAGAGCGTCTCGCCCCGACGGTGCGCTTCGGCGTCGATGGCACCGGCCGGTGCGACGTACGCCCCGACGTCAGCGATCGCGTAGCGCACGCGGTAGCCGCGTCCCGAGCGCTCGAGGTGCATCGCCTGGTCCAGGTCCGTCGAGCCCGGCGGGTCGATGGTGAGGAAGGGCAGGTCGACGAGGTCGTACGCCGTCAGGTCGGCCGACCGGGCCGCTTTCTCGGCCTCCGCGAGCGCGTCCGGCGGGAGGTCCGGGGGGACGTCCAGCTCCTCCCGGATCCGGGCGAAGCCGGCGCGCAGCGCGCGACCCCCGGCCTCGTCGCGGACCCGCAGGGCGAGGTGGCGGCGCGGCATGCAGGCAGACTACGCACCGGGTGGCGATGGGCGTGGACGGCTAAGTCGCCAAGCATGATCAAGGCGTCCGTGCGTGCCCACCAGGACCAGTACGGGCGCCTGGATCAATCAGTCAAGCGGGTCGACGAGCGTGCTGAAGACCTCGAGCGCGTCGGTGTCGCTGGGCGGCTCGACGAGGTACTGCTGCACCCACTCCTCCGCGTCGGCATAGCCGCTCCCCCGCACCGCCACGGCGGCCGCGTCGGTGTCGAACGGAGTGGTCCGCAGCTGCACGGTCGGGCCGAGGAGCGCCCAGGCGGCGCCGTCGGTGCCGTACGACATCCCGACGCTGCCCGCGTTCACCACCCGGCGACGGTCGACGAGCCGGTCGAAGGGCATGTGGGTGTGCCCCATGACGACAGTTGCCTCCTCGACGCCCTCGAGCGCCCGGCGCCACACCGGCACCGGGCTGTCGACGAGCACGAAGTCGTCGTCGCGCCGCGGCGTCGCGTGGCAGAAGAGCACCGGCCCGAGACCGTCGACGTCGAGGGTGACGGTCAGCGGCAGCCCGTCGATCAGCTCGCGGTGGCGCGGCTGCAGCAGCGCCGCGGTCGCGATCGCCATCCCCGCGTTGGGGCTCTCGAGCCCTGTCCCGTCGTACGCCGCCAGCAGCTCTCGCTCGCAGTTGCCGTGCACCCAGACGGCGCGGTCACCCAATGACGCCAGCAGGTCGAGCGACTCGACCGGGACGGGACCGACCGCGATGTCACCGAGCAGCACGATCCGGTCCGCCGACAGCACATCGGGCTCGGCCAGGACCGCCTCGAGGGCGACCACGTTGGCGTGGATGTCGGAGAGGACCGCGACGCGCATGTCTCGATCGTGTCTCAGGTGTTCCGCGGTGTCCCGTCCGGACGCCACACTTTCGCTCGTGGGGGAATCTCCTCGCGACGAACCCCGCCAGCCAGTCAGCGCAGGGTTGCGTTGAGCCGCGCCGCCTGGCGCGTGAGGTGGTCGCGCTCCGCAACGCTCGTCGCCTGCCGCGCGGCCACCACGTAGAGGCGCGCCGCGGTCGCCAGGTCGCCGTCCGCCTCGCGCAGGTACGCCTCGACCGCGGTGTGCCGCGGCAACGACGCATCGAGCTCGGCGAGCGCGGCGAGTCCGGCACGCGGCCCGTCGGCCTCGCCGACCGCCACCGCTCGGTTGAGCCGGACCACCGGGCTGTCGGTCAACCGCACCAGCTCGTCGTACCACTCGACGACCTGCACCCAGTCGGTCTCATCGACCGTTCGCGCGTCGGCGTGCAGCGCGGCGATCGCGGCCTGCGCCTGGAACTCACCGAGCCGGTCACGGGCGAGAGCGCCCTGCAGGATCTCGACGCCCTCGGCGATCGCTTCCGTGTCCCACAGCGACCGGTCCTGCTCGGCCAGCGGGACCAGGCTCCCGTCGGGTCGGGTGCGCGCCGGTCGGCGCGCGTGGTGGAGCAGCATCAGCGCCAGGAGCCCGAGCACCTCCTCGTGCTCGATCCTCGCTGCCAGCTCGCGAGTCAGCCGGATCGCCTCGGCGGCCAGGTCGACGTCGCCGGAGTAGCCCTCGTTGAAGACCAGGTAGAGGACGCGCAGCACGGTGGCCACGTCACGATCTTGCGGCTGCCCACCGAACCCTACGTCGGACACGGTCCGCTTCGCCCGGCTGATGCGCTGTGCCATGGTCGCCTCGGGCACCAGGTAGGCCTGCGCGATCTGCTTCGTCGTCAGCCCGCCCAGAGCCCGCAGGGTGAGTGCGACCGCGGAGGCCGGCGTCAGTGACGGGTGCGCGCACAGGAAGTACAGCGCGAGCGTGTCGTCGACCGAGGAGACCGGGCCGGCCTCCGGCTCCTGCCAGACGCGTACCTCCCGGTTGAGTCGAGTCGCCTCCGCGCGCACCGCGTCGAGGAACCGGCGCCAGGCCACGGTGACCAGCCAGCCCTTCGGGTCGCGCGGCGGGTCGTCCGGCCACCCGCGTACGGCCTCGAGGAGTGCCTCCTGGACGGCGTCCTCGGCCGCCGCGAAGTCTGCCCCGCGGCGGACGAGGATGCCGATCACAGCCGGTGTGAGAGACCGCAGCAGGGCCTCGTCCACCGGCTGCGGCAGGGCAGGGGTCACTCCGTGACGTTGGAGGGCTCGGCCAGCAGCGGACGCACCTCGAGCCACTCGTGGATCGGCTTGCCCCCGGCACCCGGCGCCGCGGACAGCTCGCCCGCCAGCTCAAGGGCACGCTCGTAGCTGTCCACGTCGATCACGTACCAGCCCGCGATCAGGTCCTTGGTCTCGGGGAACGGCCCGTCGGTCACCGGCGGCCGCCCCTCGCCGTCGTAGCGAACGAAGGTGCCCTCCGGGGAAAGCGCCTGCCCGTCGACGAACTCGCCGGTGCCCTCCAGCCGACCTGCGAAGTCGTGCATGAACTGCATGTGGGCGGAGACCTCCTCAGGCGTCCACTTGTCCATCGGCACGTCGTTCATCGCTGCGGGGGCGCCGCGGTAGTGCTTGAGCAACAGGTACTTGGCCATCTCAGTTCACTCCTCTGGGTGTCGCGGCCCATTCTGGCCGCGTTCGACACCTGGGTCGGAGCCGCGGAGCAGTTCTCGACATGCCTCGCCAGACTTGTTCGCGAGGCGCGTCACTAGGCTCGACGCATGGCGGCCCTCACCATCGGCTACGCGGCGATGCTCGAGCAGTTCCATCCCCGTGAGGCCGTCGACCTGACGGTGCTGGCCGAGCAGCACGGCTTCTCGGGGTGCATGGCAGCCGACCACTTCCAGCCCTGGGTGCCGCAGCAAGGGCAGTCGTCCTTCGTCTGGAACGTGCTGACGGCCGTAGGCGAACGTACGACCGGAGACTTCGGACCGGGCGTGACGTGCCCGTCCTTCCGTTTCCACCCGGCCGTCGTCGCGCAGGCGAGCGCCACCCTCGAGGCGATGTACCCCGGCCGGCACTGGCTCGGCGTCGGCGCCGGCGAGGCGCTCAACGAGCACGTCGTCGGGGGCTACTGGCCGGAGGCGGCGGCCCGGTCGACGCGGATGTTCGAGGCGATCGAGGTCATCAAGAAGCTCTTCGACGCCTCCGCCGCCGGCAAGGACGTCAAGCACAAGGGCGAGCACTTCACCCTGGAGACGACCCGACTCTGGACGATGCCCGAGGCTCCGCCACCGGTGCTCGTCGCGACCGCCGGCCCGGTCAACGCCAAGCGCACCGGCAGGCTCGCCGACGGCATCATCACGGTAGGTGCGCCGCTGGAGAAGATCGGCGGGCTCTTCGACAAGTTCGCCGAGGGAGCCCGCGAGGCCGGCAAGGACCCCGACGCGATGCCCCGCGTGCTGCAGCTGCACCTGTCGTGGGCCGAGACCGACGAGCAGGCCCTGGCCAACGCGATGACCGAGTGGCCCAACGGCGGCATGAAGTTCGCCAAGGCCGACATCCGCTCGCCCCACGACTTCGCCGCGATGGCGGCTCTGGTGCGGCCCGAGGACTTCGAGGGCCGGATGGTCATCAGCAGCGACCCCGACGTGCACCGCGCGCACATCCAGCAGTTCGTCGATCTCGGCTTCGACCGGGTCTACCTGCACAACGTCGGGCGCAACCAGGCCGAGTGGATCGAGGTCTTCGGCCGCGACGTGCTGCCCAAGCTGCACCGGTGACAGGCGGCTCGCGGTGACCGGGCCGCTCGACGGTGTCCGGGTCCTGGAGCTGCCGTGCATCGGTCCGGGCCCCTTCGCCACGATGCTGCTCGCCGACCTCGGTGCTGACGTCGTGCGCGTCGACCGTCCGGGTGGCCAGGTGCTCGCCGCCGTGCCGCCCGAGCAGGACCTGCTCGGCCGCGGCAAGCGCTCGATCGCGCTGGACCTCAAGTCGCCCGCGGACGTCGCCCGCTGCCTCGACCTCGCGGCGCACGCCGACCTGCTCGTCGAGGGCTTCCGGCCCGGCGTTGCCGAACGCCTCGGCGTCGGCCCGGCGGAGTGCCATGCGCGAGCGCCACGCCTCGTCTACGGCCGGATGACCGGCTGGGGTCAGGACGGGCCGTACGCCGCGCAGGCCGGGCACGACATCACGTACGTCGCCACCGCCGGTGCCCTGGGCGCGCTCGGGCCGGCCGACGGGCCGCCGACGGTGCCGCTCAACCTGGTCGGCGACTTCACCGGCGCGCTGTACCTGGTGACCGGGCTGCTGGCGGCGATGCACGAGTCGCGCGTCAGCGGCGTGGGGCAGGTCGTCGACGCCGCCATGGTCGACGCCACAGCGCACCTGATGACCGCCTTCCACGGCCTCACGGCGGCCGGCGTGTGGCAGGACGCCCGCGGCGCCAACTTCCTCGACGGCAGCACCCCGTTCTACGGCGTCTACCGCACCGCCGACGACCGATGGCTGGCCGTCGGTCCGCTGGAGCAGCCGTTCTACGACGACTTCGTCGCGCGGCTCGGCCTGGCGCCGGAGGTGGCCGACCGCAGCGACCCCGCAAGGTGGCCGGACCTGCACGACCTCTTCGCCGTCGTCATCGGTGCGCGGACGCAGGACGACTGGGTCGAGACCTTCGCAGGGTCGGACGCCTGCGTCGCGCCGGTGCGGTCGCTGCTCGAGGCGCAGCAGGACCCGCACCTCGTCGCGCGCGGCACCTTCGTCGAGCACCACGGCGTGACGCAGCCGGCACCGGCGCCGCGCTTCAGCCGGACGACCACGGCACTGCGCCGGCCACCGCCAGCGGCCGGCGAACACACCGACGAGGTCCTCGCCGACTGGCTCGGCTAGTCGACTGAGCCGCCTAGTCGACCGAGCCGACCACCCTGTGTGCTCATGTTGTGGACGCGTCTGCACCAGACACGCCGCGCAGTCGGTGTGTCGGAGTCCACAAGAGGGTCAGCGCAGGTGGGCGGCGTCGTTGAAGCGGCGCAGCGACGCCTGGCCGTTCTCGTACCACTGCACCTCGGTGATCGTCGCGGGCGACAGCTCCATCCGGTAGAGCGCCGACAGGGGGGCGTCCAACGCGTCGGCCACCAGCACCTTGGTCGGAGTCACGTGGGTGACCACGAGGATCGACGTGCGCGCGTGGCGGGCCAGCAGCTGGTCGCGGGCCCGGGTCACCCTGCGACGTACGTCCGTGAACGACTCACCGCCGGGTGGCTTCGCCGTGGGGTCGCCCAGCCACGCCGCGAGCTGTTCCGGCCACACCTCGCGCACCTCGTCGAAGGTCAGGCCCTCCCACTCGCCGAACGCGCACTCGCGCACGTCGTCGACCTCGCGCACCGTCACCCCGAGCGCCGACGCGACGGCGTCGGCGGTCTGCCGGGTGCGGCGCATCGGCGACGACACGACGACGTCGACGCCACCGTCGCGGGCGAGCCGCTCGGCGACCGCCTTGGCCTGCCGCAGCCCCTCGCCGGACAGCTCGGGGTCGTGACCGCCCGAGCCGCTGAAGCGCTTCTCGGCGGTGTGCGCGGTCTCGCCGTGCCGCAGCAGCACCGTGGTCGTCGGTGTGCCGAGGTCCCCGTCCCAACCGACCAGCCGGGCCCGGGGCGCCGCGGGTGCCTCGGCCGCGTCAGCCGCGTCCGCCGCGAGGAGGGCGTCCTGGGCCTGCAGCTCGGCGGTGCTCTCGGCCTGCGACCAGGCCTCCCCTCGGGCGGCCGCGTCGAGCGCCTCGTTGGCCAGCCGGTCGGCATGCTTGTTGCGCTCGCGCGGCACCCAGACGTAGCTGATGTTCGACGGCGGCAGGACGTCACGCGCCCGCAGCGCCAGGTCGCGCATGTCGGGGTGCTTGATCTTCCAGCGGCCCGACATCTGCTCGACGACGAGCTTGGAGTCCAGCCGCGCCTCGACGGTCGCCTCGGGGTCGAGCTCGCGCACCGCCTCGAGGCCGGCGATCAGCCCGCGGTACTCCGCCACGTTGTTGCTCGCGGTCCCGATGTACTCGCCGATCTCGCGCAGCACAGTGCCGGTCGCGAAGTCCTTCACGACCGTGCCGTACGCCGCGGGACCCGGGTTGCCCCGCGACCCGCCGTCGGCCTCGACGACGAACCGCGTCACAGCCCGGACTCGACGGTCCGCACCAGGATCCGCCGGCACTCCTCGCACCGCAGCACGTCATCCTCCGGCGCATCGCGAAGCCGGCCGATCTCGACGTTGTTCAGCTCGAGCCGGCAGCCGGTGCAGCGCCGGGCCTTGAGCTCGGCGGCACCGACGCCGCCCTGCTGCTCGCGGATCTTCTCGTAGAGCGTCACCAGGCTGCCGTCGATCCCCGAGACCTGGGTGGAGCGCTGGGCGGTGAGGCCCTCGACCTCGGCGTCGATCTCGGCCGTTGCGGTGTCGCGGGCGGCGGTCAGCTCGAGAGCCTCCGCGTTCGCCGACTCCTGCTGGGCCGTGAGCTCCGCCTGCCGGCTCTGCGCAGACTCGAGGCGCTCCATGATCTCCAGGACGATCTCCTCGAGGTCGCCCTGCCGGCGGCCGAGCGTCGCGATCTCGTGCTGCAGGCTCTCCAGCTCCTTGGGCGAGGACACCTGACCCGCGTCGAGCCGCTTCTGGTCGCGCTCGGTGCGCGCCCGCACCTGGTCGACGTCACCCTCGGCCTTCTTCAGCTCGCGGTCGAGGTCGCTCTCCTCGGTCTGCACGACGACGAGCTGGTCGCGCAGCACGTCCTGCCGCTGCGTGACGTCGGCGAGCTTGGCGTGCTCGGGGAGGGTGGCGCGGCGGTGCGCCAGCTGGGCGATCTTGGTGTCGAGCGCCTGGACGTCGAGGAGGCGATGCTGGTCGGCGCTGGGTGCTTTCAGTGCGGGCTCCTCGAGTCGTCGGCGAGCAGGGCGGTCCACGGATCGGTCACGACCTGCGAGACGCGGGTCTCCACGCTATCCGAGCCGCCTGGTCGCGTGCCGAGGCCGGCCAGCAGCAGGCTCTCGGCCTCGTGCAGCCACGGCCACTCCGTCGCCCAGTGCGCGCAGTCCACCAAGGCGGGCCGACCGTGCTCGAGCGCCTCCGAGGCCGGGTGGTGGCGCAGGTCCGCTGTCACGTACACGTCCGCACCGCTCGCCCGCACCTCGTCGAAGAGGTCGTCGCCGGCCCCGCCGCAGACCGCGACGGTCGTGACGGTCGAGTCGGGGTCCCCGGCCACCCGGACCCCCGAGGTCGTCGGCGGCAGCGCCTGGCGCACCGTACGGCCGAAGTCCGCGAGCGCCATCGGCGACGCGAGGTGGCCCACCCGACCGGTGCCCCGCGCGCCCGGCGACGGCGCGGTGACGAGCAGGTCGAACGCCGGCTCCTCGTAGGGGTGCATCGCGCGCAGGGCGCTGATCACCGCATGCCTGGCGCTCGTCGGCACGACCATCTCGACGCGGGTCTCGGTGACGTTCTCGACGTGCCCACGCTCCCCGACGGCCGGGTTCGTGTCTTCGCCGCCGCGGAACGTGCCGGTGCCCTCGGCGGTCCACGCGCACCGCTCGTAGCCGCCGATGTCACCGGCCCCAGCGGCCGCGAGCGCGTCGATGACGCGCGCTGCGTCGTCGGGCGGGACGAACGTCACCAGCTTGTACGTCGCCGCAGGGCTGGACGGGCGCAACGGCGTGGTGCCGAGGACGCCGAGGGCGGCTGCCAGGGCGTCGGACACCCCGGGGTCGGCGACGTCGGCGTTGGTGTGCGCGACGAGCAGCGCGACGTCGTTCCTGACGAGAGTGGTGACTGCCCGGCCCTTCGGGGTCGTCGTGGCGACCCCGTGGACGCCGCGCAGCAGCAGCGGGTGGTGGGTGACGAGCAGGTCGGCCCCCCACGCGACGGCCTCGTCGATGACCGCCTTGACCGGGTCGACGGCGAGCAGCACACGGGTGAGGGGCCGGTCGAGGTCGCCGGTCACGAGACCGACGGCGTCCCAGGACTCGGCCCACAGCGGGTCGTAGAGCTCGTCGAGCACGGCGACCGCGTCGCCGACGATGGGGCTCACCTGGGGCACACCTCGGGCCGCACCGTTCCGGTCACCAGCGACTCATGCGCGGGCGCGCACCTGGAACGGGCGCAGCCAGTCGGAGTGCGTCTCCCCGTCGATGAGCAGCTGCCACGCGTAGCGGCCAGCCTGGAGGGGGACCGGCGGCACGCTGATCGCGAAAGCCACGTCGATGTCGCTGCCGGCCGGGACTCCCCCGGGACGTCCGACCTCGAACTGCCCGTCCACCCGCACGCCCTGCCCGTCGCCCCGGCCGCCGACCGGGTGCCCGTCGGTGTCCACCAGGACGAGCTCGAAGGTGTGGGCCTGGTTGGCCTCGGTCCACGGGACGTCGAGCTTCACGGCCAGGGCCATCGGCGGCACGTCCGGGCCGGTCACCGACCAGCCGCCGCCGAGGACGTAGAGCTTCCCGTTGACCTCCTGCGCCGCGTCGGCGAGCAGCATCGTCACGCGCATGCCCGGCATCGTGTCACGGGTGTGGAGAACCACTGCGCGGTGTCCGACCCGTACGCCGGAATCGAACACATGTTCGCTTCCGAGAGCTACTCCAGGTGCTTGACGACTCTCGCCGGGCTGCCGACGACGACCACGTTCGCCGGCACGTCCCTGGTGACCACCGCTCCGGCGCCGACGACCGAGTTCTCGCCGACGGTGACACCGGCCAGGACGACCGCGCCGCCGCCCACCCAGACGTTGTCGCCGATGACGATCGGCGCAGCGGCCTCCCACTTGGCGCGCCGAGGCTCGGGCTCGACCGGGTGCGTCGGCGTCAGCAGCTGCACGTGCGGGCCGAACTGCACGTCGTCACCGATGGTGATCGTCGCGACGTCGAGCGCAGTGAGCCCGAAGTTGGCGAAGCACCGCGCGCCGATGTTGATGTGGCTGCCGTAGTCGACGTAGAGCGGCGGCCGGAGCTCGGTCGCCTCACCGATCGACCCGAGCAGCGACTCGAGCAGCGACCGCCGCAACGGTCCCTGCCGGGCGCTCGTCGCGTTGTAGGCGTCCATCAGGTCGAGCGCGCGCCTGCTCTCCTCGGCGATCTCTTCATCGTCGGCGATGTAGAGGTCACCCGCGAGCATCCGCTCGCGCATCGACCGCGTGTCGTCGGTGCCCGGTGTCGTCATCTGCCGATTGTCCCGGGCGGGAACCAATCCTGGTCACCGAGTCCCAGTGCTTGGCATCCCCCATACATCGGCGCACGATGGCGGGGACAGCGGGGCGGCGATCGCGGAGCAAGCGCTGGTCGACCTGCCGGGGAGGACGCCATGGTCAAGCGAGCCGTCTGCGTGCTGCTCGGTCACAACTGGACCCGGCACAGGTACGAGGTCGCCCAGAGCGACGACCAGCCGGTGGGGCACTTCCTGAAGTGTGTCCGGTGCGGCCGTACGGACGAAGGGACCAACTTCCCGCCGGGCACGCTGGCCGGCGGCTTCTGACCGGTTGTCCCGGCCAGTTTCCGGACTGCTCTCGGTGGGCGCAGACGGACTCGAACCGCCGACCCCCTCCTTGTAAGACGGATGGCCCGGTGTCGCCGGGGTTCGCCGAGGTCCGGCCCACCCGCCCTGACCTGGCCGTTTCCCGTTCGCTTGTTCGCCGAGGTTCACCGAGATTCGCGGTTGCTGTTAGCAAGCCGTTAGCAGGGGCGGGGGTGAACACCATGACGATCACAGTCACGGTCAGCATCCGGCGCCAACCGCGCGAGCTGCCGCCCGGTCGGTTGGCGCAGATCCTCGAGCCCTACGTTCGTCAGTCGTCCTCGTAGTCCTCTATCTCGACCTGAGCGTTCGGGGCGTGCTTGCGGAACTTGGCGACCGCAGCCTTGATGGCGACCAGGCTCCCTGCGACGGTCATCTCGACGACGTAGGTCTGTGCCATGTCGACAACGCCTCGCGTTTCCTCCGGGCGCTCCCAGGTGACCTCGAGCCCTTCCTGCTGGAGCATCTGCGCGAACATGCCGGCGAAAGGTGGCGATCCCCGGTAGGTGACGGTGTGCGTCTCTGTCATGTATTGACGCTAGCCCCCGGCCTGGTTGGGTCGGGGGGTTCGTCGTGTCGCTCAGTCCTGTGCTAGCTGCACGCAGCGGCGGCAGTCGCCACCGTGGCGACCGTCCAACGTGAGGTCAGTCCAGATGTGCCAGTCAGTGCATGGCGTACCGCAGAGGGTTCTGCGGGGGGCATCCGAGCGGGCGTCTGAGGTCCGTAGCGCGTGCCGCACACCCACGGGCTCCCAGACAGCAACGTCGTCCCCGTGGCGCCGCCTCACGCCGGGCGCGCTCGTCGGTGGAGGTCCGGGCTGACGGTCTGGGCAACCACGAGGAACGTGCTTTGCACAGGCATGTGCTTCTCATCTGCCCGCATCTGCGGAAGCGAAGCCTTGGCAACTCCGGCGGTTCGATACCCGCGGGGGACGTATCGGTGCGGCTACCTTGTTCGCGCCCGCGCCGCCGAAGCATCGTCCAGGCGGCGCGGGCTGTAGGTGCCGTGCTTCACCAGCAGCATCTCCCTGGCCGGCCGCTGAAGGGACTTCTGCACGAGGACGCGCTCGACCCGGTGGCCATCCGCGGACACCAGCACGTCCACGGGCCGAGCCTGGGGTTTCCCTAAGGCGCTGGGGCCACCGTGGACAATCCGGGCTGACGCGAGTAGGTACGAAGGTAGGACGCTTCCTAGGCCAGCGTCTTCGCTGGCCGACGGGCCACGGGGAGGCGTGCCGCGAGTAGGGGGCGGTTCATCATGGGTCGAATTCTCACTGCCAATCGCTATGCGACAGTCACATCCACTCTTGCTCTGATCATCGCCCTGGGCGGGGAACGGCTTATGCGGCTGAGTTGATCACCAGCACGGACATCAAGGATGGCGGGGTGAAGCGGGTCGACATCTCACGCAGCGCCATCAACTCCGGGAAAGTCGCTGACGGCACGTTGTTGAGGGGCGACTTCAAGGCTGGCCAGCTCCCCGCAGGCGCACAAGGCCCAGCAGGTCCGCAGGGTCCGGCAGGTGCCCAGGGTCCGGCGGGGCCGACGGGACCTGCTGGGCCTACCGAGCTCGTCTACGTGCGCACCGGACCGCTCGGTGCCGAACCCGGCATCACGACGTTCTACCTCTTCTGCCCTGAGGGCTTTTCGCCGACGGGCGGCGGGTCCGCCTCTGGCTCGTCGGAGGAGTTGGCGATGCACGCCTCATACCCGTTCGACGACAACATGCTGGGCGCCGGAGCAGACGCAGATTCGATACCGGACAACGGTTGGGCGACTGAACTCCTCAACAGTGGCGTGGATACTTTCATGGCTGCGCCCTACGCTGTCTGCGCTTCGGCCTCGACTGTCTCCGAGGAATTCGTCACCGTTTCGTCGGTGGAGACGACTACGCAACGTTCTGCCGGAAAGGCGCGCGTGATCGCACGGCCGTAGATCAAGAAATCGCCCGGAGTGTCACTGAGCCGGGCCGCCTGGACGGCTCTCGGCCTCGCGCTCATCGCCTGGTCGACGCTGCTCCTGGTCGACCTGCTCTGGCGGTAGCGCCCGGCACTGGTCGGCCCACACGACGCGCTGGTATGCCATCCCGGCGCCACCGAGTAGCGCACCCCGCACCGCCAGTCGCCGGTCTCCCGGTCGCGGTGCTGGCCGAGCAGCTGCGCGAGGTACCAGCGGCCGTCGTCGTGCAGGACCTCGACGGCGGTGGCGGGCATGGGTCGGCCTCTCGACGTGGGCTCGACCCTCGGCGGCAGGATGGTAGTCCTTTCGGCCGATCTTGACCCGTTGCGCCCCCCCTCGCGAGGGCACCAATAGCGTCGCGCTCATGGGGGGACGGGGGACGCGCTGCCCCGGCAGCGCGTGGCGGGGGATCCCGGCCGCGATCCGGCTCTCGACGGGCTGCGCGGGGTGGCGATCGGCCTCGTGCTGCTCGAGCACGGAGGAGTGCCCGGCACCCGCTACTTCGGGACAGCCGGCGTCACGCTGTTCTTCGTGCTGTCGGGCTACCTGATCACCGGGCTACTACTCCGGGAGAAGGAACGCACCGGGCGGATCGCGTTGGGTGCGTTCTACATGCGGCGCGCGGCTCGGCTCGTGCCAGCACTGCTCGTGATGCTCGCCGTCGTGGTGGCGGTCAAGCCGGCGGCGCTCCCGTCAGCGATCGACGCCGCCCTGTACCGCCCCGACGTCGAGCACTGGGCGTTCGACCAGGCCCTCGTCCATGTGTGGTCGCTGGCCATCGAGGTCCGCTTCTACCTCGTGTGGCCGTTCGCGCTGCTACTGCTGCCGCGCCGCTGGGTGCTGCCGGGCGCGGTGATCGGAGCTGTCGCGTCGCTCGTCGTGCGCGGCGGTATCGAGTCGCACGCGACGCTTGGCAACGCGTGGGCGCTGCTCGCCGGCGCTGCCCTAGCCGCAGCAGGACGACGCCTACCCGGACCAACCTGGCGACCGCTGCGCCACCTCGGCCGTATCTCGTACGGCGTCTATCTGTGGCACTACCCGCTGCTCGTCCTCAACCCGCACGCCGGGCCGTGGGTCAGAGCCGGGCTCGTCGCCCTGTCCGTGGCGATTGCGGCCGCGTCGTTCCGGTGGTTCGAGTCGCCGATCATACGGCGGTCACGCGGTGCTGCCCGAGGAGCTGGGACGGCGGTTGCGGGCATGGGTCGGCCTCTCGACGGACGGCTCGACCCCAGATGAGCAGGCGAGCTGATGACCACCGGCACTCGGCGAGCATTTCGGGCCGCCGCGACGGGCGTTGGAATTGCCGCGAGATTGCCTTGCTGCATCTTTCCGAGGCGAGCAACCTGGAACCCGGGAGGGGCTTCGCGATGATGCGGCTGAGACTTCTGGTGGGCGTGGCGGTGGTGGCGCTTGTCGGTGTGGGACAGCCAGCGACATCTCACGCCGAGGACTCGACCTGTTTCGGTCGGGCAGCGACGATTGTGGGAACCCAGGGTGACGACTCGTTGATGGGGACGGCCGGTTCCGACGTAATCGTCGGCCTCGGTGGCAACGATCTGATCAGTGGTCTGGATGGAGATGACTACATCTGTGCCGGGGACAATTTCGCGTACCTCAAGCAGAGGGACGGTCAGGCAACCGAGCAAGTGGACGCCGGGCCAGGTGACGACCGCATTTCCGGTGGCCCAGGCGGGGAGCTCATCCACGGCGGGCCCGGTTCTGACGTCATCTTCACCAACGGGGGGGCACCGCCAGTCACCCAGACCGACGAAGAGACCGCCATGGGAAACGCGGCCTCGGGTGACGAGGACAACGACCGCCTGGTCGGTGGAACCGACGGTGACATCCTCGACGGCGGGCCCGGCGATGATTCGGTCGTGGGGCGTGCGGGCAACGACGCCATCGGTGGGAAGGCGGGCCACGATCGGCTGAGGGGTATGGCTGGCAACGACTGGTTGTACGGAGGCGGTAGGCGCGACGTGCTGCTCGGCGGTCAGGGCTTGGACCGTCTGTTCGGCGGGCCGGGACGGGACTACCTCGCCGGAGGCGCGGGACCTGACGTGAGTCGCGGTGAGGGCGGCGTGGACACCTGTGTGAGCCCGGGGCCGACGTCGTCCAAGGCGCACGAATGCGAACGCTAGGGATCCCGACCATGCGGCTGGCGGGTCCGTATCCCGCCGCAGCCTTGGTCCCCCGCCGTTGACGCCTGGGACCACAGTTCGTCGCCGGTGGTCGGCTCGACCTCGTGAACGGTCCAGTCCGGCATCGCAACCCAGTCGCCGGAGTTCATCGGCGCCGAATGAGCATCGGGCGGTGAACGTGTCAGTCATGGCGCTCGCCTCCACATCGGTCGGCCCTGCACCGGCCACGGGTCGGTGATGCCGTTCTCGGCGCGGTACGTGGCCCGGGCTGCGCGTTGCCGCCGGCGCGCGACGAGCTGCCAGTGCCAGGACCAGCCAGGGGTGCCCGGCTGGATCGGACCGCGCCAGGACTCGACCGGTTCGCGGCCTGGATCCGCCCAGTCCTCGACGTAGCACCGCATCAGTCGCTCAGGAATGCGGTCCTGGCCCACCGTGGGCTCCTCCACCGGAAGCGGCTTGCCCATCACGTCACCCCGGACGCGCGGCGCTCCTGCGCCTCACGCTGCCGGTCACGGTTCGCCCAGCGGACGTTCGCCGCTCGCACCTTGTCCGGGTGCTTCGCCCGGGACGTCTGCGAGTCACCGATCACGATCCCGGCGAGCACCTTCGGCAACGTCGCCGCGACCTGGCGATGCTCCGACACCGCGGGGTGGACCCGGGTGACGCCCGTCTTGCTGACCAGGATCTCCCCGTCGCGCTTCACGGCCGCCTCGAGCGCATGTAGACGGTCCACTAGCTGCGCCGCGGTTCGAAGCAGCGCGTCCTCCTTGGCGGTCGGCTGCACGCCCTCCTCGGCCATCTCGGCGACGATCGCGGCCACCAGGTCGGCCCCGGTCACGGCAGGGCCTCCTGATGGTGCATTGCACGCGGGGCGAGCAGCAGCACCGGACGAAGGATCGGGACCGGCCTACCCCCTACCCGGCCACCCCTTCGGGTGCTCACGCCAACCCCGGGTGCTTCTCGGGGTCGCGGCGTGCCTTCGGCTTGCGGGCGATCCCTTCGGCACGTTCGGCCCTGGT
>CAVXNC010000025.1:0-172617 GCA_963762865.1 uncultured Actinomycetota bacterium | reverse complement strand
GGCATGGACGACGCCGAGCTGCTCGCGACCTTCGACCGGCAGATCCGCCGGGTGCCCGACCCGACACCGGACTTCCGCGTGCTGCAGCGCACGGAGCCGGCACCGCTGATGGGCTACGTCCCCACCAGCCCGGACGCCTCCTGGGGCGGCGGCATCTTCTGGTGCGACCTCGACGAGTCCACCGCCGACGCCGCGATCGCTGCTGCGGTCGACGAGTTCCGGCCGCACGGCAACGAGTGGGAGTGGAAGCACTACGGCTACGACCGTCCTGCCGACCTCACCGACCGGCTCCGGGCCGCCGGCTTCGAGCCCGACGAGGAGGAGGCGCTGGTCATCGGCGAGACCGCGGTGGTGCGCGAGCGGCTGGCCGGCGCGCCGCAGCCGGAGGGCATCACGTTCCGGCTGCTGCGCTCCGACCCCGAGGGTGCGGCCGAGGACTGGAAGGGCGTCAACGACCTCAACCGCGCGGTGTGGGACGAGGACTCCAGCGACATGACCGCCTCGATCGCGCGCACCATGGCCGCCGACCCCGACGGCACCTCGATGTGGGTCGCCGTCGCCGACGACGGCACCGTCGTCTGCGCCGCCCGGATCAACTTCCACCACGGCACCGACTTCGCGTCCCTGTGGGGCGGCAGCACCCTGACGGAGTACCGCGGACGCGGCATCTACAAGGGTCTCGTCGCCCGCCGGGCCGCCGAGGCGGCCGAGCGGGGCTTCCAGTTCCTGCAGGTCGACGCCTCACCCGACAGCCGCCCGATCCTCGAGCGACTCGGTCTGCGCACCCTGACGTCGACGACGCCGTGGATGTGGCGCCCGTAGCCTCACCCGCATGACCCAACGGGTGGTGGTGGTCGGAGGCGACGCAGCCGGGATGTCGGCGGCCTCGCAGGCCAAGCGGCTCGCCGGCGACGGCCTGGAGGTCGTCGCGCTGGAGCGCGGGCGGCACGTGTCCTACTCCGCGTGCGGCATCCCCTACTGGGTGGGCGGTGTCGTCGACGACGTCGATCGGCTGGTTGCTCGCACCCCGGAGCAGCACCGGGCCAACGGCATCGACCTCCGGATGCGCTCGGAAGCGGTGGCCCTCGATCTCGACCGGCGCGAGGTGGAGGTGCGCGACCACGGCGGCGGCCGGACGTACCGACTCGGCTTCGACGACCTCGTCCTGGCCACCGGCGCGCGCCCGCGCCGGCCGGAGGTCCCCGGCATCGACGCGGACGGCGTCCACGGCGTGCAGACGCTCGACGACGGCGAGGCACTCCTCGACGGACTCGCGGGCGACCCGCGCCGAGCAGTCGTCATCGGCGGCGGCTACATCGGCGTGGAGATGGCCGAGGCGATGGTCAACCGCGGACTCGACGTCACGGTCGTCACCCGGTCAGCCGAGCCGATGGCGACGCTCGACCCGGACATGGGCCGGCAGGTGCGCGACGCGATGGAGGGGATGGGCATCGGCGTGTGGACCTCGGCGCGCCTCGACGAGGTCGCGACCCGGACCGACGGACGGCTGCGGGCGGTCGTCACCGACCAGGGGGAGCTGCCGGCGGACCTCGTCGTGCTCGGCACCGGTGTCTCACCGGAGACCACACTGGCGGCACAGGCCGGGCTGCCGCTGGGGCGCTGGGGAGGCCTGACGACCGACCTGCAGATGCGCGTGTTCGACGCCGAGGGCGTGTGGGCAGCGGGCGACTGCGTCGAGTCCATCGACCTGATCTCCGGCAACCGGGTGCACGTCGCGCTCGGCACGCACGCGAACAAGCAGGGCCGGGTGGTCGGCACCAACCTCGGCGGCGGCTACGCGACGTTCCCCGGTGTCGTCGGGACGGCGGTGAGCAAGGTCTGCGACCTGGAGATCGCACGCACCGGGCTGCGGGAGCGCGACTGCGACGCCGTGGGCTTCCGCTACCTCACGGTGCGCGTGGAGTCGACGACCCGCGCGGGCTACTACCCGGGCGCCGAGCCGGTCACGGTCAAGCTCGTCGTCGAGCAGCGCAGCGGCCGGCTGCTCGGGGTGCAGATCGTCGGCCGGGAGGGCTCGGCCAAGCGCGTGGACGCGATGGCGGTGGCGCTGTGGAACCGGATGACGGTCGAGGAGATCGTGTCGCTGGACCTCGGCTACGCGCCGCCCTTCTCGCCGACCTGGGACCCCGTCCTGATCGCCGCTCGCAAGGCGGCGGACCTGGTGCGCGTGGGCTGAGACGCCGTTCCACCTGCGCGGACGCTCTGCAAGGATGCAGGCGACGATCTCGACCCCGCAGACCTGACTTCCGATCCACCTGAGGAGGCCGCCATGCCCGTCGCCACGCCAGAGGTCTACGGCGAGATGCTCGACCGCGCGAAGGCCGGCGCGTTCGCCTACCCGGCGATCAACGTGACGTCGTCGCAGACCCTCAACGCCGCCCTGCAGGGCTTCGCCGAGGCCGGCAGCGACGGCATCGTGCAGGTGTCGACGGGGGGCGCCGAGTTCCTCTCCGGCGCGACGATCAAGGACATGGTGCTCGGTGCGCAGGCGTTGGCTGAGTACGCGCACCACGTCGCCAAGGCCTACCCGGTGCAGATCGCGCTGCACACCGACCACTGCCCCAAGGACAAGCTCGACGGCTACATGCGGCCGCTGATCGAGATCTCCAAGCAGCGGGTCGCCGAGGGGCGCGAGCCGCTCTTCCAGTCGCACATGTGGGACGGCTCGGCCGTCGAGCTGGAGGAGAACCTGCAGATCGCCCGCGAGCTGCTCGAGGGCTGCGCGGCCGCGAAGATCGTGATGGAGCTGGAGATCGGAGTCGTCGGCGGCGAGGAGGACGGCGTCGCCAACGAGATCAACGACAAGCTCTACACGACCCCCGGCGACGCGGTGCGCACCGTCGAGGTGCTCGGTGAGCCTGGCGAGGTCGGCCGCTACCTGCTGGCCGCGACCTTCGGCAACGTCCACGGCGTCTACAAGCCCGGCAACGTCAAGCTGCGGCCGTCGATCCTCAAGGACATCCAGGACGAGGTCGGCGCGAAGCTCGGGACGCAGAAGCCCTTCGACCTGGTGTTCCACGGCGGATCCGGCTCCGCGCTGGAGGAGATCCGGGAGACGCTGGACTACGGCGTCGTGAAGATGAACGTCGACACCGACACCCAGTACGCCTTCACCCGGCCGATCGTCGACCACATGTTCAGCAACTACAGCGGAGTGCTGAAGGTCGACGGCGAGGTCGGCAACAAGAAGCAGTACGACCCACGGTCCTACGGCAAGGCCGCCGAGGCCGGCATGGCGGCCCGCGTCGTCGAGGCCTGCGAGGACCTGCGGTCGGCCGGGACGTCGATGGGCAGGACCGGCTAGCGCGGAACGCATCACCGACCGGCTGGGCCGTTCGGGCGAACTCGGTCGATTGGTCCGGTTCGTCCTCAAGACGCGGACGCGCGGCGACGACGCATGTGGCGTACCTCGGGGTCATCTCTCGTCATCGTCGGAGCGCATCGTGTCTGTTCGGTCCTCTTCCGCGGCGCTGCTCGTCGCCGCAGCCCTCGTCCTCGCCCCCGCGGCCGCCGCCCTGGCTGCCGACGCCCCGGCCGCCGGCACCGGCGCCACCAAGTCACAGCTCGCCAAGGCTCGCGCCGAGGCGCGCAAGCTGGAGCGCCAGGCCAAGGCCAAGGGCCGCGTCGTGCTCGGCGGCACGGTCAAGGCCGTGACCGCCGCCGTCGCTCCGGTCGCAGCCACCGACATCGCGCCGGCTGTCGAGGGGTCCGAGGCCACGCTGACCTTCACCGTCCACGGCGGCCGCTACAAGGAGCTGCGCGGCACGGACGTCACGGTCACCGTCCTCGCCGACGCGAAGGTCACCCGGGACGGTGTCGTCGACCTGTCGGCCGTCCTCGTCGGGGACCACGTCGTGGTCAAGTCGCGTGACTTCGACTTCGTCGTCGACCGGACGACCGTGGTGCCCTCGGTGACCGTCACCGCCACCGTCGGCCGGGTCGTCGCCAACGCGCGTGACGCCGTCGAGACCGAGACGGTGCCGGCAACCGTCTGAGGCCGACTCTGGCCGACAGCGGCCCCTTCGTGGTTAGGTCCGGGCAGTAGGTCCGGATCGCCGACCACGAAGGGGCCGCTGCATGTCTGCTCGACGCGTCACCGCCCGGATCGCGACCCGGAGCGCCGTCCGGAGAGCCCTCGGGCTGGTCGCAGCCCTCACGTCGACGACGCTGCTCCTCGCGACGCCGGCGACCGCCGCGCCGCCGGACCACGCCGGCCGCGAGGTCACGCGTGGCGAGCTACAACCTGTTCCTCGGCGGCGACATCGGCAGCCTGGTGACCGCGTCGACCGCGCAGCAGTTCTTCACCAACGCGGCGGCCTCTGGCAGAACGTCCAGGCCACCGACTTCCCCGCGCGCGCCGACGCGATCGCCGACCTGCTGGCAGACGAGCACCCCGACGTCGTCGGGCTGCAGGAGGTCGCCAACTGGGAGGCGACCTCGCTCACCGGGAACCCGGTGCCGTCATACGACTTCCTCCAGATCCTGCTCGACGCCCTGGCCGAGCGCGGCACGCCGTACCGAGCGGTCGCGACCAACACCAACTTCGTCAGCCCGCAGGTGCCGATCCAGCCGCTCGGCGTCGCGCTGAAGTTCACCGACCGCGACGTCGTCCTCGTCCGTGCCGGGTCGGCCGGCGGCGCGGTGCACGCGACCAACGCCCAGCCGCACACCTTCCAGGCCTCGATCCCGGTCCAGCTGCCGGCCCCGCTGCCGGCCATCACCGTCATCCGCGGCTGGTCCACGGTCGACGTCACGGTCGACGGTGCGACGGTGCGCGTCGCGAACACCCACCTCGAGGCCTTCAGCTCTCAGGTCCGCAACCTGCAGGGCGTCGAGCTCAAGGCGTCGCTCGCCACTTCGCCGCACCCGGTCGTCCTCGCCGGTGACCTCAACTCGGCGCCGACCGACAGCATGGGCGCGTACGGCGCGATGCAGTCCATCGGGCTCGCCGACGCGTGGACGGTCGCAGAGGGAGCCGGCGCGGCGGCTTCACGTCCGGGCAGACGGACCCGCTGACGAACGTGCCGTCGCAGATCGACCACCGGATCGACTACGTGCTCTACGACCCGGACGGCTCGCCGGCCCTGCGGGCGACCGACGCGGAGGTCCTCGGCGAGGAGCTGGACGACCGGGCGACCAGCACGCTCACGAGTCCCGCCCGGCTGCTCTGGCCCTCCGACCACGCCGGCGTGGTCGCGACCCTGCACGTGGGGCGGCCCTAGCCGCGCCTACAGTCGCCGCATGAGCCAGAACCTGCTGGGCGAGCCGCCGGCCACCGAGCTGCCCGACGAGCCCGGACCGCGCGAGGCGCTCGCCGCCGGCCGCCCGCCCGCGGAGGTGGCCGCCGCGCACCCGACGTCGTGCCTGGCGTGGGCGACGCTCGCGGAGGAGGCACTGGCGGCCGGCCGCGTCGTCGAGGGCTACGCCTATGCGCGCACCGGCTACCACCGCGGCCTGGACGCGCTGCGGCGCAACGGCTGGAAGGGCCACGGCCCGGTGCCCTGGGAGCACGAGCCCAACCGCGGCTTCCTGCGGGCGCTGCACGCCCTGGGAGTCGCGGCGGCACGGATCGGCGAGGACGACGAGGCGGCTCGCTGCCGGACCTTCCTCGCCGACTCCAGCGCCACCGCCGTCACGGCGCTGGAGGGCTAGGAACGAGGAAGGACGAGGCGCAGAACCGTCCCCTGCCGCGATTCCGCGCCTCGTCCGAGAGGACATCCTGCCCTGTTGTCCGGGGTTGTGCTGTCTCGTCCGTGCCACTGACAGCAACCTGCCACTCCCGGGTCGATCGGACCCTAGGGTGGGGCCGGTGAGCGCGCTGGAGGTCTGGGACCTCGACGACGTGGCCGAGACGGTCTACCGGGCCATGCTGCGCAACCCCGACCTCGACGCAGCAGGCCTGGCTCGCCACCTCGAGCTGGCCGACTCACAGGTGACCGCGGCCGTCGAGCGGCTCACCGGTGTCGGGCTGGTCGCGGCCAGCACGACGACGCCGTCCGGCATCGCGCCCGCGCCGCCGGCGACGACGCTGACCGCGATGCTGCACACCGCTCTGGAGGAGATGGAGACCCAGCGGGCCCGGCTGGACGCCGTCAGGTCCGCCCTTGCCGGCTTCGCCGCCGACCACATGGTCGGCCAGTCGCGGTCCTGGTCGAGCATGCCGGTCGAGCTGCTCAGCGCGGAGGCGTCCTTCGCGGCGGTGGAGGACCTGCAGCGCGGCACCGTCGGCGACATCGTCTCCTGCCACCAGGCGATCCACATCGATGTCGATGCGCCCACCTACGTCGAGCTCCTGGAGCACCAGCTGCGCGGTGGTCGCCGGATGCGCGGTCTCTATCCCGCCGACGTCATGGAGGACGAGCGACGGATCGCGTACGTCCACAAGTGGGCCGTGGCCGGCGAGCAGGTGCGGCTGTCCGTCCAGCCGTTGCCCACCCTGGCTGTCTTCGGGACGGAGGTGGCGATGGTGTCGGCCTCGGAGCCGGACGAGCCGGGCGCCGGCCGGATCCTGGTCCGGGCCCCTGCCCTGGTGTCCCTCGTGACGTTGCTCTTCGAGCAGTACTGGGAACGCTCCCTGCCGCTCGGTGTCTCGGACGACGGCCAGGCAGCCGACGACCGGCACCGCATCCTCGAGCTGCTCGTCGCCGGCACCAAGGACGAGAGCATCGCCCGGCAGCTCGGCCTGTCCCTGCGCACCGTCCGCCGCCGGGTGGCCGAGCTGATGGACGAGCTGGGCGCGCGGACCCGGTTCCAGGCCGGAGTCGAGGCCGCGCGGCGCGGGCTACTGTGAGCCACCCCTGACCGACAAGGCGAGGTGAGAGTGGCCGACTTCGAGCACGTGCTGCGCCGGCGGCTGGAGGTGGTCATCGGGACCCCCTTCACCGAGGGCAACTCGATCACGGTGCTGCGCAACGGCGACGAGATCTTCCCGGCGATGCTCGACGCGATCCGTGGCGCTGAGAGCACCGTCGACCTGATGACCTTCGTCTACTGGCGCGGCGACATCGCGGTGGAGTTCGCCGAGGCGATGAGTGGACGGGCCGAGGCCGGTGTCCGTGTCCGCCTGCTGATCGACGCCCTGGGCGGCCGCCTCATCGAGAACGACCTCGTGGAGCGGATGCAGCGCTCCGGTGTCGACGTCGAGTGGTTCCGCAAGCCGTGGCTGAAGTCACCGTTCAAGGCCAACCACCGGCTGCACCGCAAGATCTGCGTCGTCGACGGCAAGGTCGCCTTCACCGGCGGGGTGGGCATCGCCGAGGAGTGGACCGGCAACACACGCAACGAGAACGAGTGGCGCGACACCCACGTCCGCGTGGAGGGTCCCGCGGTCGACGGACTGCAGTCGGCGTTCATCCAGGACTGGGCGGAGACCGGGCAGGAGCTCTACTCGGAGGACGACGAGTTCCCCGAGCAGCCGCAGACCGGCAGCAGCACGGTGCAGATCGTGCGCGGCTCGGCGAGCATCGGATGGGACGACATGCAGTCGGCCTTCCACGTGATGCTCTGCTCCGCGCAGGAGCGGCTGCGGATCGCGACCGCCTACTTCGCCCCCGACCAGGACTTCATCGACACCCTCTGCGCGGCGCCGGCCCGCGGGGTCGACGTCGACCTGCTGGTCCCCGGGCCGCACGCCGACAAGCGGGTCTCGCAGCTCACCAGCGAGGGGGTCTACGACCGGCTGGTCAACTGCGGCGTACGCGTGTGGACCTTCCAGCCGTCGATGATGCACGCGAAGGTGATGACGGTGGACCGGCAGGCCGCGGTCATCGGGTCCTCCAACTTCAACCGGCGGTCCCTCGACCACGACGAGGAGGTCGTGCTGATCGCGCTCGACCGCGACCTCACGGCGACTCTTGACGCCCATCTGGACGAGGACTTCGAGCGCAGCGTCGAGATCGACCTGACGCGGTGGCGCAACCGGTCGGTGGCCCAGCGGGTCCAGGAGAAGGCGGTCAGCCCGATCCGGCGCTGGATGTAGGCACCAGCAGCGACCAGGCACCGGGCCGAACCGACCACGTGCGCGACGTGATGGGGCCGGCGAGCTCGCCGTCGGCGTTGACCGGGAAGGGATCGCCGGTCACGGTCACCCTTCGACCGCGCACCGTCGTGACGTCGTCGCGCTCCACGTGCTCGCCGTCCTTGAGTGCCACTCCGAAGCCGAGTCGGGCGAGCGGGCCGGTCGACGTCGCGACCACGACGTCGAGGAGCCCGTCGTCGGGCTCGGCGTCGGGCGCGAGCTCGGCGCCGCCACCGATCGTGCGGCCGTTGGCGATCGCGACCATCAGTGCCGGCCCGTCGGTCCCGACCTCGGCGCCGTCGACCTCGACCCGCAGGTGCCACCCCGTCGTGCCGGCCGCGGCGAGGACGCTGCCCACCGGGTAGGCCGCCTTCCCGAGCCTGTCCTTCAGGCCGGTCGCCCGCTCCGCTGCCTCGGCGCCCACCCCGAGGTGGACGGCGTTGACGACCACGCCACCGGCGTCGTCGACGACGAGGTCGAGCGTCCGCGGGCGCCCGGTGAGCAGCGCGCGGGCCGCGTCGGCGGGGTCGAGGGGGATCCCGAGGGTGCGCGCCAGGTCGTTGCCCGTGCCGAGCGGGATCAGGGCCAGCCGTACGTCCGGCGAGAGCTCGCCCCGCTCGTGCAGGGTGGCGACCGCGGTGTGCACCGAGCCGTCGCCGCCCACCAGGACCACCGTGCGGGCCTCCCGGGAGGCCAGAACCCGCGCCAGGTCGGCGGGCGAGCCGCTGTCCTCGACCCGGACGTCGGCGCCCTCCCGGAGCACGGCAAGCGCGGCGGCGACCCGCTCGTCGTCGGTGCTGCCCGCGGAGGCGTTGGTGACCACCAGCAGTCGGCTCACGTAGCCTCTCTCTCGCATCCGTCGCGCGGTCCTGAGAACTCCCGCGGCTCCGGTCGTCCGAGGTAGGTGTACCCCATGCCGGCCATCGTGCTGCTCGGCGCCCAGTGGGGCGACGAGGGCAAGGGCAAGGCGACCGACCTGATGGGCTCCTCGGTCGACTACGTCGTCAAGTACAACGGCGGCAACAACGCCGGGCACACCATCGTGATCGGTGACGAGAAGTACGCGCTGCACCTGCTGCCCTCGGGCATCCTCACACCGGGTGTCGTACCCGTCATCGGCAACGGCGTCGTCATCGACCTCGCGGTCCTCTTCGGCGAGATCGACGGTCTCGAAGAGCGCGGGGTCGACACGTCGCGGCTGCTCGTCAGTGCCAGCGCGCACGTCATCGCGCCCTACCACCGGACCATCGACAAGGTGGCCGAGCGCTTCCTGGGCAAGGCGCGACTCGGCACGACCGGCCGCGGCATCGGGCCGACCTACGCCGACAAGATGTCGCGGGTCGGCGTACGCGTGCAGGACCTCTTCGACGAGAAGATCCTTCGGCAGAAGGTCGAGGGCGCCCTCGAGCTGAAGAACCACCTGCTCGTGAAGGTCTACAACCGTCGCGCGATCACCGTCGACGAGGTGGTGGAGGAGTTCCTGACCTACGCGGAGCGGCTGCGGCCGATGGTCGCCGACACCGTGCTCGTCCTCGGCGAGGCACTGGACGCCGGCAAGACGGTGCTGCTCGAAGGCGGCCAGGCGACACTGCTCGACGTCGACCACGGCACCTATCCCTTCGTCACGTCCTCCAACCCGACGGCCGGCGGTGCCTGCACCGGGTCGGGCATCCCGCCGACCCGCATCGACCGGGTCATCGCCGTCGTCAAGGCGTACGCGACCCGGGTCGGGTCGGGGCCCTTCCCCACCGAGCTCCTCGACGACGACGGGGAGAAGCTGCGCACCGACGGGGCGGAGTTCGGCACCACCACCGGCCGCCCGCGCCGCTGCGGCTGGTACGACGCCGTCGTCGCGCGGTACGCGAGCCGCGTCAACGGGGTCACCGACTTCGTCCTCACCAAGCTCGACGTGCTGACCGGCTGGGAACGCATCCCGGTGTGCGTCGGCTACGACGTCGGCGGCACCCGCCACGACGAGATGCCGATGACCCAGACCGACTTCCACCACGCGACGCCGGTCTACGAGCACCTCGACGGCTGGGAGGAGGACATCACCGGCGCCCGGTCGCTGGCCGATCTCCCCAAGGCCGCGCAGGCGTACGTCGCCGCGCTCGAAGACATGTCCGGCGCACCGATCAGCGCGGTCGGCGTCGGCCCGGGCCGGGACCAGACCGTCGAGATCCGCTCGCTGCTCGGCTGAGCCGTGCTGCCCGAGCTGCCCACCCCGCCTCGCGCCGTCGAGCTGGCGAACTCGGTCGTCCGGCTGCGCCCGGCTGCGCTCGGCGACGCGGCGGAGCTGTTCGCCGCGCTCGGCGACGAGCGGGTGTGGGCGGCGGGCTACGGCGGTGGCCCCGCCGGCCGGCCCACCGACGTCGCGGCGATGCGGTCGTGGCTCGAGGCCGCCGTCGCCGCGGGTCTCCGTGCGGAGCGTCAGGCGTACGTCGTCAGGCTGGCCGCCGACTCCCACCTCGGGGCTGCCGGCACGGTCGTGGGGACCAGCAGCCTGGGCGAGTGGGACCTGGTCAACGAGCGGGTCCACCTGGGCTGGACCGCCTACGGGCCGCCGTGGTGGGGGACCGCGGTCAACCCGGCCTGCAAGCTCGCGCTGCTGGGGCATGCCTTCGACGACTGCGGCTTCGGGCGGGTCAAGATCCAGACCGACCTGATCAACGAGCGCTCCCAGGCCGGCATCGCCAAGCTCGGCGCCACCCGCGAGGGTGTGCTGCGCCGGCACCTCCGCCGGGCCGACGGCACCTGGCGGGACACCGTGGTCTTCTCCGTCCTGCGCGACGAGTGGCCGCAGGTCCGCGCCGGCCTCGAGGCCCGCCTCCCCTGATCCACGGTGGAACGGGGCCACGCAGCCCCTCGGGGCGGCCGTATCCTGCGAGCCATGTCGACCCCTGCTGACCCGACCGACCCCGCGGCCGCCGCCGACGTTCGTGCCGCCGGGCAGCGGACGTACGAGCTGGACCGCGCGCACGTCTTCCACTCCTGGTCGGCCCAGGCGCTGCTGAAGCCGATGGTGGTCAGCCGGGCCGAGGGCGTGCACATCTGGGACCACGAGGGCCGGCGGTACCTCGACTTCTCCTCGCAGCTGGTCAACGTCAACATCGGGCACCAGCACCCGAAGGTCGTTGCGGCCATCCAGGAGCAGGCCGGGCGGCTCGCGACCATCGCCCCGCAGCACGCCAACGACATGCGGTCCGAAGCGGCCCGGCTGATCGTCGAGCTGGCGCCCGGTGACCTCACCAAGGTCTTCTTCACCAACGGCGGTGCCGACGCGATCGAGAACGCTGTCCGGATGGCCCGCCTGCACACCGGTCGGCACAAGGTGCTGACGACGTACCGCAGCTATCACGGCAACACGGCCACGGCGATCCAGATGACCGGCGACCCGCGGCGGTGGGCCAACGACGGCGGCGCCACCGGAGTGGTGCACTTCTTCGGGCCCTACGCCTACCGGTCGCCCTTCTGGTCGGAGTCCCCGGAGCAGGAGTGCGAGCGCGCCCTCCAGCACCTGGAGCAGGTCGTCGCCTTCGAGGGGCCGGGGACGATCGCGGCGCTGGTGCTGGAGTCGATCCCCGGCACCGCCGGGATCCTGGTGCCGCCGGACGGCTACCTCGCCGGGGTGCGCGACATCTGCGACCGGCACGGCATCGTCTACGTCGCCGACGAGGTGATGGCCGGCTTCGGGCGGGCGGGCGAGTGGTTCGCGGTCGACAAGTGGGACGTCGCGCCGGACCTGATCGCCTTCGCCAAGGGCTCCAACTCGGGCTACGTCCCGCTGGGCGGCGTGGTCATCAGCGAGCGGATCGCGGCGACCTTCGCCGAGCGGGTCTTCCCTGGCGGCCTGACCTACTCGGGGCACCCGCTCGCCTGCGCGGCGGCGGTCGCCAGCATCAACGCGATGCGCGACGAGGGCATCGTCGACAACGCGCGCCGGATCGGCGAGGAGGTGCTCGGCCCGGGGCTGCGCGACCTCGCCGAGAGGCACCCGAGCATCGGCGAGGTCCGCGGGCTCGGCGTCTTCTGGGCGCTCGACCTGGTCCGGGACCGTGCCACGCGGGAGATGCTGGTGCCCTACAACGCCGCCGGCGAGGCCAACAAGCCGATGGCCGACCTGGTGGCCGCCTGCAAGGAACGCGGCCTGATCCCGTTCGCCAACTTCAACCGGCTGCACGTCGTGCCGCCCTGCACGATCACGGCCGAGGAGGCCAAGGAGGGGCTCGCGGTGCTCGACGAGGCGCTGTCTGTTGCTGACGCGCACACCGTCGCGTGAGCGTGCACTAGCGTCGGCGCCGATGAGCTACGACATCTTCTTCGTCCGCCGGGATCCCGGCCAGACGTTCGAGGACGCGCTCGACGAGCTCGAGGCGTCCTTCGAGAACGGGGACCCCGGCGAGCTGACCGAGGTGGACCTCGAGCACTGGGACGCCCTGCTGCCCCTCGTGCGCGAGATCCTCGGCGACGTCACGGTTGACGACGCCGACGAGGAGACCCGGGAGCTGACCGCGGTCTCCACGGGCGTCGAGCTGTCGATGATCCAGGGCGAGATCGCGATCCGGGTCCCGGACGAGCGCTCCCCCGGCGACGACCTGGACCTGATGTCCTCCGTCTACGAGCTCGCCCGGGCTGTGGAGGACGTCACCGGCCTCGAGGGCTACGACCCGCAGCTCGGAGAGCCGGTCAGCGACCGGCCCGAGGACGAGACGCCGACCCGACGGCACTGGCCGGACGACGTGCCCGACGACGAGGACGAGGACGTCCGCGGGACTGCCCGCAGGCCGGCCCCGGTGCGCGCCGTCGGTGACGCCCGCCCGGACATGGCGCCCGAGTCCGGCAGCCGGTCGCGCCGCTGGTGGGAGTTCTGGAAGTCGTGAGGGTGCTCGTCGTGGGCGGTGGCGCCCGCGAGCACGCCCTGGTCCGCGGGCTGCTGGCCGACCCTGCCGTCACCGAGGTCGTCGCCGCGCCCGGCAACGCCGGCATGGCCGCCGAGGTGCCGACCCGGCCGCTCGACGTGACCGATCCGGCCGCGGTGGCCGCGCTGGCCGCCTACCTTGGCGTCGACCTGGTGGTGGTCGGGCCGGAGGGGCCGCTGGTCGCGGGGGCAGCCGACGCGGTGCGGGCGGCCGGGATCGCGTGCTTCGGACCGTCGGCTGCCGCGGCCCGGCTCGAGGGGTCCAAGGCCTTCGCCAAGGAGGTCATGGCGGCGGCCGGGGTGCCGACTGCCCGGTCGGTCGTGTGCGCGGGCGAGTCGGAGGTGGCGGCCGCGCTGGACCAGCTCGGTGCGCCGTACGTCGTCAAGGACGACGGGCTCGCGGCCGGCAAGGGCGTGGTGGTGACTGACGACCGCGCTGCCGCACTGGCGCACGGGGCGGCCTGCGAGCGGGTGGTGGTGGAGGAGTTCCTCGACGGGCCGGAGGTGTCGCTCTTCGCGGTGACCGACGGCTCGACCGTCGTGCCGCTGGCGCCGGCGCAGGACTTCAAGCGCGTCGGCGACGGCGACACCGGGCCGAACACCGGCGGCATGGGCGCCTACTCGCCGTTGCCGTGGGCGCCGGCCGGGCTTGTCGACGAGGTGCTCGCGACGGTGCTGCAGCCGACGGTCGACGAGATGGCGAGGCGAGGCACGCCGTTTGCCGGCCTGCTGTACGCCGGGCTCGCGCTGACGTCGCGCGGGGTTCGGGTCATCGAGTTCAACGCGCGCTTCGGCGACCCCGAGACGCAGGTGGTGCTGGCCCGGCTGCGGACGCCGCTGGGTGGGCTGCTGCACGCCGCCGCGGTCGGGTCGCTGACGTCCGTGGGCCCGCTGGAGTGGTCGCCGGACGCGGCGGTGACCGTGGTGGTTGCCGCCAAGGGCTACCCGGAGTCGCCGCGGACCGGCGACGCGATCGAGGGCCTGCCCGGTACCGACTCGGCCGCAGCCGGCTCCGGTTCTGCCCCTGTCTCCGCCGACTCCTACGTCCTGCACGCCGGCACCCGGCTCGACCCGGACGGCCGGACCGTCTCGGCCGGCGGCCGGGTGCTGTCCGTCGTCGGCACCGGCCCGGACGTACGCACCGCCCGTGATCGCGCGTACGCGGGCGTCGCCGAGGTTCGGCTCGACGGCGCGCACTGGCGCCACGACATCGCGGAGGGCGTGTGAGCGACGACGCCCCGCGCGAGGTGCTCACGCTGGGAGACGTTCGGCGACGCGGGGCGCGAGCTGGCGCAGCTCGTCGCCGACTCGGGCTACCGGCCCGAGCTGATCCTCACCATCGCGCGCGGTGGTCTGCTGCCGGCCGGTGCGCTCGGCTACGCGCTCGACGTGAAGAACCTGGTCGTCGTGAACGTCGAGTTCTACGTCGGTGTCGACGAGCGGCTGGACGTGCCGGTGATGCTGCCGCCGGTCCCGGCAGCGGTCGACCTGGCCGGTGCCCGGGTGCTGCTGGTCGACGACGTCGCCGACACCGGCGAGACGCTGCGGCTGGTGCGCGAGTTCTGCGGCGACCACGTCGCCGAGTGCCGGACCGCGGTGCTCTACGAGAAGCCGCGCTCGACGGTGAAGTGCGACTACGTGTGGCGGCGCACCGACCGCTGGATCGACTTCCCCTGGTCCAGCCAGCCGCCCGTCACAGCAGGATGACCGGTCCGGGGCGGCATGTCGCCCATGCTGACCAACGCCTGACCTCCTCACACCGCGACCTATTGCTCGGACGGGTCGGGCTAGCAGTCGTGGTCGTGGCCGCCGCTTTGCTCCGAAGCAGTTCGCTGGCCCGGCCCGGGGTTATGGTCTGGGACGAACACTTCTACGTTCCGGACGCCTGTAGCTATCTGAACCGGTCGGTCGAGATTTGCGGGCAGGCCCGCGAGGCCGGATTCGTCCACCCGCCGCTAGGCCCGTGGCTGATTGCGGGCGGGATCGCGGTGTTCGGCTACGACGCCAACGGCTGGCGGGCGGCTGTAGTGGCCGCGGGGACGGTGACGGTTTTGGCCACCTACCTGCTCGGGCGGGCGCTGGGCTCGACCAGAGGGGCTTCCCTGCTCGCTGCTGCGCTGCTCGCCCTGGACCCCCTGCACCTCGTGTTCTCCAGAGTGGCAACCCTGGACGCGTTCGTGACGCTGTTCGGCGTCCTGATCGTGCTAGGGGCAGTGCTCGACTACAAGGCGGGGGTGGCCATGGCTCTCCGAGTCTGGCGACCACTCACCGGGTTGCTCGTGGGCCTCGCTGTCGCGACCAAGTGGTCAGCCGTGCTGCTGCTCCCGCTCGTCGTGCTCATCATCGCGTTGGGCGACCGGCGACGACGCACGGCTGAAGGCCTGCGCGGGACCGGGTGGGGCCGGTGGACTTACCGCATGTCATGGGCGGCGGCGGCTGGACTCCTGGTCGGCGTGTACGTGCTCAGCTACGTCGGCCGACTCAGCTCGAGCGGACCGATCTGGTCCTACAGCGGCTTCCTCCGGGATCTGGTTCGTCGCCAGGAGTCGATGCTTCGCTTCCACCTCGGACTGGACGCCGACCTCGGTACGCATCCGTATGCATCGCCACCGTGGTCATGGCCACTTGCGACGAGGCCACCGGTCCTCGCGTTCGAGACCTCGGGCGAGCATGTCCAGGAGACCCTGGGACTCGTGGACCCGCTCGTCCTCGTGCCTGCCATCTGTCTCTCCGCCTGGGCGGTGCTGGTGTTCGTCAGGCGGCGTCGATTTGCACCGGCGGTGGTGACGGGAGCGGCCGCCCTCAGCTGTTGGCTCCCGTGGGTAGCCCTCGCATGGGACCGCACGTTTGTCTTCGCCTATTACCTACTCCCCGCGGTTCCCTTCCTGGCTCTCACCTTCGCCGAAGGTGTCGACGGCATCTTCAAGCACCATCGTCGCGCCGGCGTCACGGTTGGCGCGTCCATCGTGATGTTCTCCACAGCGATGGTCATCTGGTTCTGGCCGCTGCTCACCTCGGGACAACTCACGTACGACGAATGGCGGGACCGGATACTGCTCGAGCAGTGCGGTGGCACTCCGCCGGTGATGCCGGACGGCCGCATCGGCCCAGCGTCGGGTGAGGGGGGTCCTCCGGGCGGCTGGTGCTGGCTCTGACCACTTGACGCGGCTGGGCCGCCCACGGAGTCTGAACGGCGCCGGCGGAAGGTGGGTCAGGAGACGGAGGGACGAGATGGCTGGACATCGCGTGAAGGGCGCCGCATGACGCGGCTGGCATCGGCGGGTTTGGTCCTTGCCCGGCTCTCCGAGCAGGTCGACGCGATCCAGCTGCACCCCAGTGGGCTCGACGGAGCACCCGACGAGGACGCCCTGATCCCGACCAACCAGTGGCAAGCGGCGATGCGCTTCCTCGAGTCCAGCGACTGGCGTTATCGCTTGGGCCGAGGCAGACGAAGGCCGGGCGGTCAGGTCGTCAGCTTCATGTGGGCAGACGGCTCACAGCTGTTCATTCGCGGTCGGATCGGCGTCGACCCGTTGCCTTCCTGGTGGTTCCGCGGCCTTGAGGGGCGGCTACGCTCGACGCGCCCGGGCGGCACGGTCGACCCCTCACTCTCGACACTCTGGCTGGGGCTCGAAAGCTGCCGACCGGGTCCCGCCAAGATGGCCGCCCGCCGTCAGCTCTCTGCGATGCTCGACCTCGATGCGTCAGGGCGCGACCGATTGGTCGAGACTGCCGATCGGCTTGGCTACGGTCGGCTGGCGCGGGCGGTCCTGACCGGTCTCGACACCGGACAATGGCGGGGCATCCCAGCGCCGGACTCGCGCCGGCGGCGAGCTGATTGGTCCTGGCGCGTATCGGCGGCTGCCGACGGGCCTCCGGACGTCGTCGAACGGCCCGCCCGTTCTGGGGCAGTTCCGCTGCGGGCCCGGCTCAGCGGGGTGGAGACGACCGTGCCGCCCACGGTGTTCGTGCCTACGCCCGACGCGGAGACCCTGGTCGACATGGTCCTGGCTGCTCTCCCGGAGAAGTCGCCAGGGGTGGTCGTGGACTGCGGGGCGGGCGCCGGGGCCATCGCGCTCGGCGTCGCCTTGGCGCGCCCGGATGCCACCGTCTTTGCACTCGAGCTTTCGCGGCGTGCAACCAGGGCAGCTCGCCGCAACGTGCGCCGCTCACGGCTTTCCAACGTGCAGGCATGCCGCGGCTCGCTCCTTTCGCCCCTGCCGACCGAAGTGCACGGCTCGGTGCAGGTCCTGGTAGCCAACTTGCCCTTCTATCCAAAGGAGCGGTACGCGGCGATAGGTGGCGTGGCCCGAAGCGGGATCCAGGGCCTTGAGCCCGACGGCCTCGGACTGCACCGCATGCTCATCGCGCAGGCGGCGGACGTGATGGCGCCCCGCTCGTCGATGATCCTCCAGATGTTCCAGGAGCAGTGGCCGGCCCTGACCACGGAGCTGGCGAAGATCGGGTTCGTCCCGGCCGGCGAGGTGTCCGTCGGTCCCTTCGTGCTGGCGCGTGCAGTGCGAAACTCGGGACTCGGCGGCTGATAGGAGGCAGCGATCCGCATGGGCCGAATCACATCCGTTCGGCCCATGGCGCACTCCTCCGGATATGGACATCGGACCGGCCGACCGTCGGGCAGGATTGACATGCCCGGGGGCTGGGCAAACCGGGCCATGTGGCCCAGAGTGCGGACAGGTGCAGATGTGACGGGAATGCCGGTTGGCGGCGCTGGGAGAGGGGTCACCATGAGGGAGCCGATGCGACGTGGAGTTCTGACAGCGCTGGGGGGCGTGCTCCTGGCTCTCGTCATCGTTCCAATGGGGCCTGGGGGAGCCTACGCAGACGACTGCGTAGCGACCCTGAGCAAGGCTGACGTCAGCGTCGCCTACGTGGGCGACGACTTCCATGCGCACGTGGAGTACACGGGGACAGGCACCCTCTGCCCAGGCGTGGCGCTCACGGTGTCGTTGAACTCCTACAGCGCTGAGGGACCGACCTGGGAGACGAGCGGGAACCAGGTGCTCGTCGACCACGACCAGTTCACGATCGACGCGGAGCACTTGTCCGGGGACCTCGCGGTCACCGAGCCGCCGTGCTACTACCAGACCGACCTGTACTGGGGCTCAACGCTGTTCGACGGGACCGACGGCAAGGCGCCGCACTACCCGGACACCAACACGCCGTCCGGTCTGATCGCCCACCGTGGCGGCGGGTCGGCCTGCCAGCCGCCGCCGGTGGACGCCAGTGGCTCCTTCACCGTGGTCTGCGACGCGACCGGCGCGGTCGTGACCGTCTGCACCCTGAGCTCCGAGTCCGGGGTCACGTGGGCGCTCGTCGTCAACTGGACCTCGGCGACCGGACGTGCTCGACGAGCAACGGTTGTGTCGGGAGCGAGTCGGAAGCGGCTCAATTGCGACAGGCGCCGCGGCGTACGGGAGAATGACCTCGTGAGCGCCGACGAGCCGACCGCCTACCCCGACGTCCTCGCGACCCGCTACGCCGGCGCCGACCTGGTGCACGTGTGGTCGCCGGCCAACAAGGTCGTCCTCGAGCGCCGGCTGTGGCTGGCGGTGCTGCGTGCCCAGCAGGAGCTCGGCGTCGAGGTCCCGGAGGGCGCGGTCGCGGCGTACGAGAAGGTCGTCGACGTCGTCGACCTCGACTCGATCAGGCGACGCGAGGCCGTCACGCGGCACGACGTGAAGGCGCGCATCGAGGAGTTCTCGGCGCTCGCCGGGCACGAGCAGGTCCACAAGGGGATGACCAGCCGCGACCTCACCGAGAACGTCGAGCAGCTCCAGGTGCGTACGTCGCTGGAGCTGATCCGCGACCGGGCCGTGGCGACCCTGGCCCGACTGGCCCGGCTCGCCGTCGAGCACGACGACCTGGTGATGGCCGGGCGCAGCCACAACGTCGCGGCGCAGGCGACGACGCTCGGCAAGCGCTTCGCCTCGGCGGCCGAGGAGCTGCTCGTCGCGGTCGAGCGGCTCGAGGACCTCATCGAGCGCTACCCGCTGCGCGGCATCAAGGGACCGGTCGGGACCGCGCAGGACCAGCTCGACCTCCTGGATGGCGATGCCGACAAGCTCGCGCAGCTGGAGCAGGCGGTCGCCGAGCACCTCGGCTTCTCGCGGGTCCTCACCAGCGTCGGCCAGGTCTACCCGCGCTCCATCGACCACGACGCCGTCAGTGCACTCGTGCAGCTCGCCGCCGCGCCGTCGTCGCTCGCGCACACCATCCGGCTGATGGCGGGGCAGGAGCTCGCGACGGAGGGGTTCCAGGCCGGGCAGGTCGGGTCGAGCGCGATGCCGCACAAGATGAACACCCGCTCGTGCGAACGCGTCAACGGGCTCGCCGTCGTGCTGCGCGGCTACCAGTCGATGGTCGCCGAGCTCGCCGGCGCGCAGTGGAACGAGGGTGACGTCTTCTGCTCTGTCGTACGTCGCGTGGCGCTGCCGGATGCGTTCTTCGCGGCCGACGGGCTGTTCCAGACGTTCCTGACCGTGCTCGACGAGTTCGGCGCCTACCCGGCCGTCGTCGCGCGCGAGCTCGAGCGCTACCTGCCGTTCCTCGCGACGACCAAGGTGCTGATGGCCGCGGTGCGCAAGGGGGTCGGCCGCGAGCAGGCGCACGAGGCGATCAAGGAGCACGCCGTGGCCGTGGCGCTGGCGATGCGCGAGCGGGGGGCCGCCGGCAACGACCTCTTCGACCGGCTTGCTGCCGACAGCCGGCTCGGCCTCGACCGCGCGGAGCTCGACGCTCTGGTCGCGGACCCCACGTCCTTCACCGGGGCCGCGCACGCGCAGGTCGCCGCCGTCGTCGCGCAGGTCGAGAAGGTCGTCAGCCGGCACCCGGCCGCGGCGTCCTACAACCCCGCGCCGATCCTCTAGCGGCCGCCGGCACGCAACGGCAGCCCGCCGTCAGGAGGGCTGGCGGTAGAGACCGTCGGCGTAGGACGGGCCGTAGTAGCGCTCCAGCTCCTCCGGGTCGGCCTCCGGCCGCTCGAGGGTGCGCGCGATCACCGCGCGCTTCGGCAGCTCGACGGTGCCCCACGACTCCGGGTCCCACAGCTTCGACCGCAGGAACGCCTTGGCGCAGTGGTGGAAGACCTGCTCCACCTCGACCACCATGGCCAGCACCGGTCGGTGACCTCGCACGACCATGTGGTCGAAGAACGGGGCGTCGCGCACCAGTCGAGCACGGCCGTTGATCCGCAAGGTGTCGCCGCGACCCGGCACCAGGAAGATCAGACCGACGTGCGGGTTGCCCAGGATGTTGCGATAGCCGTCACCGCGCCGGTTGCCGGGACGCTCCGGGATGGCGATGGTGCGGTCGTCGATGACGTGCGCGAAGCCGGGCGGGTCGCCCTTGGGGGACACGTCGCAGGTGCCGTCGGGGGCCGACGTCGCGACGAGGCAGAAGGGTGACGCGGCCAGCCACTGCCGGTCGAGGTCGTGCAGCGCGGTCCGCTCCTTGCGCACCGCGCCGGCGCTCGGCTCGCCGCCCAGCAGCTCGCGCAGCTCTGCCTCGTCGCGCACCTCGGTGAAGCCCTCGGTCGCGGCGGTCGCGGCGGTCGCGGTCGTCGGCTCGGTCGTCGTCATGCGGGCGCCCTCTCGTCATCGAGGACGGTACGCGCCCAGCGCACCGTGTCAGGGATGTCGGTCACGGGGTAGCGCACGGCCTCGACCCGACGGTCGGCGCCGACCACCAGGACCACCCGACGCAGCCGCACCTGGCCGGCCGCCCGGAAGGTCGGCAGCCGCAGCGCGGCGGTCAGCGCGAGGTCGGTGTCGGACAGCAGCGGGAAGGGGATCTCCTCGGCGTCGGCGAAGGCCGCCTGCTCGTCGGTGCGTTGCGTGCTGACGCCCCGCACCGCCAACCCGGCCGCGGCGAAGTCGTCGTGCGCGTCGCGGAAGAGCCGGTTCTCCAGGGTGCAGCCGACGGCACCGGGGATGTCGCCCCAGCCGTCGGGCAGCGGCGTCGGCCGCCCGGTCGCGGGGTAGCCGAAGAGCACCGTGCCGCGCTTGTCCGGTGCCACCGGGTCGAGCGAGCCACCGCGCGACGAGGGGAGCGCGAGCGACGTCGGCACCTCCTGCCCCACGAGGTCGTGCACCCGGGCGACCTCGGCCGCCCCGTCGCGGCTGGTCGCCGACACCTCGCCGTCGCCGAGCACCCACTGGTCGCCCCAGTCCTGCAGCGCGACGAGCACGGGCACGAAGGCCTCGCCGGCCGGGGTCAGCCGGTAGTCGTGCCGGGGCGGGTTGTCCTGGTAGGCGACCCGCTCGAGCACGCCGTGGTCGACCAGGTGCGCGAGCCGCTCGGTGAGCACCTTGCGCGAGATCCGCAGCTCGTCGACCAGCGGCTCGAACCGGGTGTGGCCCCGGGCGATCTCCCGCAGCACGACCAGGCTCCAGCGGTCGCCGACGGCCACCGCCGCCTGGGCGACGGCGCAGGTGGGGTCCGCCCCCGCCCATCGCGCTCCGGTCGCCATGTGGTCTACGGTACGGGTTCCGAAAGGGAACTGACCACTCGACACGGGAGACGAGGGGCAGATGACTCCAGCGGTGTGGCGGGCGCTGGCCTCGCTGCCGGGGTGGCTGCGCTGGCTGCTGCTCGGGCAGTTCCTCAGCGCCACCGGCTCGCTGATGTGGCTCTTCCTCACGCTCTACCTGGTCGACGACCGCGGCCTGACCACCGCCGAGGCCGGCCTGGTCGTCGCCGCCAACGGGGTCGGCACGATCGCCGGCAACCTCACCGGCGGCTCGGTCGGCGACCGCTTCGGCCTGCGCCGCTGCACCCTGGCGCTGCTCGTCGCGAGCGCGCTGATGTGCGCCGCCGTCCCGCTGGCGCCGCTGTGGGCGCTGGCGCCGCTCGTCGCGGTCCGCGGTCTCGCCGGCGGCGCGACCCGTCCGCTGCTGAGTGCGCTGGTGGCGGTCGAGCTGCCGGCCGACCGGCGTCGCGAGGGCATCGCGCTGTCCCGCGCGGTCAGCAACGCGGGCACCGTCATCGGCCCGCCGCTCGGCGCGCTGCTCGCCGCGAACCACTTCGCCGCGGTCTTCGTCGTCGACGGGGCGACCACGCTGCTGCTCGTCTGGCTCATCCATCGCCACGTACCGACGGAGGACACCGGCGCCGCACGCCTCGCCGCCCGCAACGCCGGGTCTCTGGTCGCCGCGCTGCGCCGCGACCGGGAGCTCGTCCGGCTGCTGCTCGCCATCGTCGCCGTCGACACGACCTACCGGCTGATGTACACCGTCCTGCCGGTGCAGCTGGCCGACGCCGGTGCACCGACCCTGGCGTACGGCCTGCTGGTCTCGCTCAACTGCATCGTCATCGTCGCGGCCGAGGCGCCGATCGCGCTCGCCCTGCGCGACCGGCCGGCCGCGCCGGTGGTGGCGGCGGGCATCGGCCTGGTCGGCGTCGCGTACCTGCTGCTCGGCCTCGCGCCCGGGCTCGTCCTCGCCGTCGTCGCGGTGCTCGTCATCACCGTCGGCGAGATGCTCTACAAGCCGACGGCGACCGCCTACGCCGCTGACCTGGCACCGGCGGGGATGGCGGGGCGCTACCAGAGCGCCTACGGCGCCGCGTCGATCAGCGGCACGATGCTCAGCCCCGCGCTCGGTGGTCCGTTGTACGACGCCGCACCCGGACTCGTCTGGCCGCTCGCCGGGCTGCTGGCCCTGGGCGCGGCGCTCTTCCTCTACTCGTCGAGCTGGTCGAGGGGTACGACCCTGACCGCGTCGCCGAGGTAGTCACTGACGAACGCGGTGCCGTCGCGTTCGACGACATCGGTGTTGGCCTTGTCGAGCAACCGGCCGGAGGTCCCGGTCCAGACCTGTTCGGACGTACCGGCTGCTGTGTCGACGACGGCCAGACCCGGACCGTCCTGCAGGCTCACCAGCAGGTCCGCGCCGGACCCGGGAGCCAGCCCGTCCGGGTCGCCGGCCACCTCGACCGTCGAGGTCACCTCGAGCGACTGCGGGTCGAGGCCGACGACGGTGCCGTCGGTCATGCACGCAGCCCACACCGTGTCGCCGACGACCTCGACGCCCTGCACGCCGGCACACACGGCACCGCTGCGGGTGACCTTCTCCGCGCGACCGGGCTCGACGCGCACGACGCGGCCCCCGTCGTTGTCGCCGACGAAGAGCGCGCCCTCGCCGGCCGCGACCATCCGCGGCGCACCACCGACGTCGTAGCGGCGCAGCAGAGCGCCGTCGGCCGGGTCGACCTCGACGAGTGCCTGGCCGGCCTGCAGCACCACGAAGAGGTGGCCGTCCAGGACGGCGATCCCTTCGGGTTCCTCGCCCAGCGTCACCCGGCGCACGACCGACGAGGTCGCCGGGTCCACCTGCACCAGCTCACCGCCGCGGATCGTCGTCACCCAGAGGGTGTTGTCCAGCAGCGCCATCCGCAGCGGGGTGCCACCGACGTCGACCGGTTCGCCCGGCTGCGCGTCGGCGCCTTCCAGCGGTGCGACGACGTCGCTTGCTGCCCAGGCCGCCCAGACGGTGCCGTCGGCGGCCTGCACCAGACCGACCGGCCCGAGCAGGCCGGCCGCGTTGCCCGTCGACTGCGCCGGGCTGGGCGACGTACTGCTCGAGCCCGACGTACTCCCGGATCCCGGCCGATCGCCGTCGCTCCCGGTGTCGCCCTCGCCGCCCCCGCACCCGCCGAGCGCGGCGGCGAGCGTCAGCGCGAGCACTGCAGGCAGGACCAGCGGCCGGCGACCCATGGCCGCGCAGCCTAGGGCCCAGATGACCGGCGGCCGGTCACACTCCGGAGACGAAACGCGGTGTCTTGACCGCGCATCCCCTCCGGAGCAGTCAGTCCTTCTGCCGCGTCCTCCGCCTCGCCGGCCGCGCGTGCCTCCGCACCCTGCTCGCCGGCGTAGCCGCCGTCGTCGCCGGCGACCCGGCCGACGTACTCCGACCCGTCGGCCGGCTCGACCTGGTCGTCGTCCCCCTCGACGTCGGGCTCGGCCGTGTCGCGTGTGTCGCCGCTGGCTGGTTCGGAGAAGGACTCGCTCATGCTGCGACACTTGCCCCGTGACGGACCTCCGACACCTGCACAGCGGCAAGGTCCGCGACCTCTACGAGCGGCCGGACGGCCTGCTCCTGATGGTGGCCAGCGACCGGATCTCGGCCTACGACTTCGTGCTGCCGACGCCGATCCCTGACAAGGGTGCGGTGCTCACCCAGCTCTCGCTGTGGTGGTTCGAGCAGCTGGCCGACATCGTGCCGCACCACGTGGTGTCGACCGATGTCCCGCCGGAGTACGCCGGCCGGGCCGTGGTCTGTCAGCGGCTGCAGATGTTCCCGGTCGAGTGCGTGGCGCGGGGCTACCTGGCCGGGTCGGGACTGCTCGACTACCGCGCCACCGGTGCGGTCTGCGGAGTCGCTCTGCCGCCGGGCCTCGACGACGGCTCCGAGCTCCCCGAGCCGATCTTCACGCCGGCCACCAAGGCCGACCTGGGCGAGCACGACGAGAACGTCACCTACGACGACGTGGTGGCCACGGTCGGCGCCGACGACGCCGCCGAGCTGCGGCGCATCACCCTCGCCGTCTACGAGCGGGCGCGCGACATCGCCCGGGAGCGCGGGATCATCGTCGCGGACACCAAGATCGAGCTGGGTCGCGACGGCGAGGGACGCATCGTGCTCGGCGACGAGGTGCTGACTCCAGACTCGTCGCGGTTCTGGCCGGCCGACGGCTGGCAGCCAGGCCGTCCGCAGCCGTCCTTCGACAAGCAGTACGTCCGCGACTGGCTCACCTCGCCGGCGTCCGGGTGGGACCGGCACTCCGGCGACGCGCCGCCCGAGCTGCCGGCCGACGTGGTGGAGCGCACCCGGGCCAAGTACGTCGAGGCCTTCGAGAGGCTGACCGGCCGCCGCTTCGGCTGACCGCGTCACCTCCTAGGGTTGCCGCCATGACGGCCGACCCCTCGACGACGCGACCGACCTGGCTCCTGACCGGCGGCGCCGGCTACATCGGGGCGCACATCCTTCGCGCGTTCGCCGACCGCGGCATGCGGGTCGTCGTCCTCGACGACCTCTCGGCGGGCGTCCGGGAGAACGTGCCGGGCGACGTCCCTTTCGTGAGGGCCCGGTTCCAGGACAGCGACGCCGTCCGCGGTGCGATCCAGGAGCACGGCGTCACCGGCGTGCTGCACCTGGCCGCGCAGAAGGCGGTCGGGGAGTCGGTCGAGAAGCCGCTGCTCTACTGGCGCGAGAACGTCGCCGGGATGGTCACGCTGCTCGAGGCCTGCCGAGCCGCGGGTGTCAGCCGTTACCTCTTCTCCTCCAGTGCCGCGGTCTTCGGCAACCCGCCGGTCACCTTCGTGACCGAGGAGACGCCGACGGCACCGATGAGCCCCTACGGCGAGACCAAGCTCGTCGGCGAGTGGCTGCTGCACGACCTCGCGGCGTCGGACGACAGCGTCCGTTGGTCCGCCCTGCGCTACTTCAACGTCGCCGGGACCGGAGAGCCGGAGCTGGCCGACCGCAGTGTCGCCAACCTCGTGCCGCTCACCTTCCAGGCGCTGTCAGCCGGGCAGAGCCCCAAGCTCTTCGGGGACGACTACGACACCCGCGACGGCTCGTGCATCCGCGACTACATCCACGTCGTCGACCTCGCCGAGGCGCACGCGGCGGCGGCCGCGCGGCTCGACGAGGGGCCGCTCGGCGAGGTCTACAACGTCGGCCGCGGCGAGGGCGTCACCGTCAAGGAGGTCTTCGAGACGGTGCGCGAGGTGACCGGCATCGACTTCACGGTCGACGTCGTGGGGCGTCGCGCCGGCGACCCGGCCGCCTACTACGCGGACGCCTCGAAGATCGGTGACCAGCTCGGCTGGACCGCCCGGCTCGACCTGCGCGACATGGTCGCCAGCGCCTGGGACGGCTGGCAGAAGCGCGGCTGACCGACCGCCAGGAACCGGGTCAGCCGGTCAGCCCGTCAGCCGGTCAGGTCGTCGAGGTAGCCACGGCGGCGGGCGACCGCCACCGCCTCGGTCCGCCCGCCCACGCCCAGCTTGGCCAGCATGTTGGACACGTGGACGCTGACCGTCTTGGCGCTGATGTAGAGCTGGCCGGCGATCTCGCGGTTGCTGCGGCCCTGCGCCACCAGCGCGAGCACCTCGAGCTCGCGCGCGGTCAGGGCGTCGTCGCGGCGGCTGCCGTCGCCGCCCGACCCGCGCGCCGACACCGCGCCGCCCAGCGAGCGCAGCTCGCGGAGCAGGGGCTCGGCGCCCAGCTTGCGGGCGGTGGCCCCGGCCGTCGCGACGAGCTCGGTCGCCTCGGCCGATTCCCCGCCGGCCCGGAGCACGGCGGCCAGCCGGGCCTGGCTGCGGGCCACCTCGAAGGCGTGCCGAAGCTCGGTGAAGGCGTCGATCGTCGACCGCCAGGACTCCCGCAGCTCGTCCTGACCAGGGGCGTCGCGACCGACCAGCCACCGGAGCCGGAGGTGCTCGGCGCGGGCGCGGGCCGAGCCAGGCCCGGCCCTCCGGGCCCTCGCTGCTGCTGGACTCGAGGCGATGGCGCACGACGCGCTCGGCGGCGTCGGTCAGCGTGGCCGCAGTGGCCAGCAGGTCGTCGTGGTCGTCGCTCGCCGTGGTGGGGACCGCGTTCGCCAGCTGGCCGATCACCAGCCCGGCCAGCCGGATCCGCGCCTGGAAGTCCTTGTTGTCCCAGATCTCACCGAGCTCGGCGACCAGGGTGTCGTGGGCGTCCAGCGAGGCCGTCAGGTTGCCGGAGTCGCCGTAGAGGTCGATCGCTGCGAAGCCGCCGAAGAGCGCGACCATGCCCTCGCGCCGGCCGTGCGGCGCGAGCCCGGGGAGCACCTCGAGCGCCGCGAGGTCGCCGCGTCCGGCGCGCACCAGCAGGCCGCTGGCGGTCAGCATCGCCTCCGCCAGGTCCGGCGGCGACTCCCCGCGCACGTCGGCCAGGTCCAGGGCGCCGTCCCAGTCGCCGTCGAGGTACGCCGCCTGGATGCCGAGGACACGGGACTCCAGCGCGTAGGGCGCCCACGGCCGTCCGACGGCCCGGCCTCGCGCGGACGCCCGGGCGTAGACCTCCCGCGCCTCACCCACCCGGCCGTTCTCGTAGAGGAGGGTGCCGAGGTTGAAGGTGCTGCGCAGCTCGCTGTCGATGTCGCCGGCGGCCTTCGCCTGCTCGACGACCTGCTCGAGGATCTCGACGCTGGCGGCGCTGCCCCGAGTGCCCTCGCGCAGCCGGGCCAGGGTGGTCCGGGCGTCGGCCATCACGACCGGCAGGTCCAGCCGGCCGGCCAGCTCGAGCGCCTGCGCGGCGAGGTCGGCGGCCTCGTCGTTGCGGCGCTGCTCGGTGTGGGCGCGGGCGTGCAGGGCGAGGACCTTGGCGCGCATCCGCTCGTCGGGGTGCTCGTCGAGGATCGCCATCGCCTCGGTGGTGACCGACAGCGCGTCGCCCTCCGTGTCGGCGAGGACAGCCGCCGAGGCCAGGACGTAGAGCAGGCGCAGCCGGGCCATCGGCGGCGTGCTGGCGGGCAGGGACCGCAGCTGGTCGCGGGCCAGCGCGATCGCGCGGTAGGTCTGGCCCGAGGCGATCGCGGCCTCGCAGGCGCGCGCGGTGAGCTCGACGAGGTCGAGGGGGCCGTCCGGGCCCTCGCCGATGGACCTGGTCACGTCGGGGGAGTCGGTCGCCAGCTCCAGGGCCAGCTCGTAGTGCCGGGACGCCTCGTCGGCCCCCGCGACGCGCATGGCCTCGTCCCCTGCGGCGACGCTCGCGCGGGCTGCGGTGACCAGGTCGTTGGCCAGCCGGGCGTGCCGGGCGAGCTCGGCGGCCGTCCCGCCGACCCCGCCCTGCTGCAGCGCGTCGACGTAGGCGGCGTGCAGTCGCACCCGCTCGCCAGGCAGCAGGTCGTCGTAGACAGCCTCGGCGAGCAGCGCGTGCCGGAAGGCGTAGCCGTCGCCGCCCATCGGCACCAGGACGTTGCGCTCGACCGCGGTCCGCAGCGCCGTGTCCAGCGACACTGCCTGGTCGCGCAGCACGCGCTCGAGCAGCAGGTGCGGCACCCGGCGGCCCGAGACGGCCGCGGCGCGCACCACCAGCCGGGCGTCGTCGTCGAGCCGGTCGAGCCGGACGAGCAGCAGGTCGGCGAGCGCCTCGGGCAGCCCCTCGGGACCGCCCTCGGTGGCCTGGAGCAGCTCCTCGGTGAAGAACGCGTTGCCCTCGGCACGGGCGACGATGCCCTGCACCCAGCGCTCGGGCATGGCCGACGGGTGCAGGCTGTGCACCAGGGCGCGCACGTCGTCGTCGGCGAGGCGGGCCAGCTCGACCCGGGTCACCCCGGGCAGGCGGGCCCACTCGGCGGCGACGGTGCGCAGCGGGTGGCGTCGGTGCAGGTCGTCGGTGCGGTAGGACGCGACGACCGCGACGGGGGAGTCGAAGCGGCGGGAGAAGAGGAAGCTCAGCATCTCGCGGGTCGACCGGTCGGCCCAGTGGACGTCCTCGACGAGGAGGAGCAGCGGCGCGGACCGGCCGAGCTGCTCGAGCGCGGCGTGGATGGCGGCGAAGAGCTCCGGGCGCTCGATGGTGCTGGCGTCGAGGGACTGGTCGGCGGGGGTGCCACGCGTGTCATCGGTGGCACCGGCGATCTGCGCGTCAGTGGGCTGCTCGCGCAGCATCCGCCGCGCGGGCATCAGCCGGGCGATCGCCGGGCTGGCCTCGACGAGGGTGTGGGCCACCGTCGGCGACTCGGTGGCCAGCCGGCCGAAGGCCTCGCTGAAGGGCAGGTAGGGCAGGGCGCTCTCGCCGAAGTCCAGGCAGTGCCCCACGAGCACCCGCCAGCCCGCGGAGTCGGCGCGGTCGCGCAGCTCGGCGAGCAGCCGGGTCTTGCCGACGCCCGCGTCTCCGGAGAGCAGGACCGCCGCGCCCACGTCGGCGGTCTCGTCGGCGGCACCGACGCCGACGAGGCCCACCAGCCGGTCGAGCTCATCGGCTCGGCCGACCAGTGGGCCTCGGACATCAGCGACGGGGGGCACGTCCCCCATCATCGCGGGAACCAGGGACAGTGCGTGCGTCGTACTCGGTGAAGACATCGTGACCGCGCCAGTGCGCGGCACTCACGCCGTCCTCAGGCCGCCGTGGGCAGTGGCGTGACCTCCGGGTTCGTGCCGGTTGCGGCGCAGGAGGTGGAGGTGGCGGCCAGCGGCGTGCTCCTTGAAGGAGGCGCTGATGCGCTCCTGGCGGTAGGCGGCCTCGACGTCGGCGAACAGTCCGGCGGTGATCTGCATGGCGAGCTCCTCAGATGCGTCTCTTCTGGCTGACATGACGAATCTGCACGTCTGAGGAGGGGCCCTACATCGGGACGATGCCCTATTTCGTGCCGGCAGCCGCAGGGGCGTCTTAGGCGTGGGTCTCAGGCGCGGCCGGGGGGCGCCGCCCCGCGGTCCGCGCAGGTCAGGCAGCGGGTCGCGGTCGGGCGGGCGGTGAGGCGGCCCGCCGGGATCGGGGCGCCGCAGACCTCGCACCGGCCGTACGTCCCCGCGGCGACCCGGTCCAGTGCCGCGTCCACCTCGGCCACCTCGGCGGCGGCCCGGTCGAGGGCCGCGGAGAGCTGGGAGCGCTCGAAGGCGATCGTGGTGCCCTCCGGGTCGTGCTCGTCGTCGACGTTGGAGCCCTCGGTGGCCTCGACGAGGGCGTCGAACGCCCGACGCAGGTCGGCCGCCCGCGCCAGCGCCCGCTGCCGCAGCGCCTCGAGGGTCCGCCGGGCGGCGGCCGGGTCGGACACCTAGAGGCGGCCGGCGTCGATGACCCGGGCGAGGAACTGGCGCGTCCGGGGCTCCCGCGGGTCGACCAGGACCTGCTCGGGCGGCCCCTGCTCGCGCAGCGTGCCGCCGTCGAGGAAGCAGACCCGGTCGGACACCTGCCGGGCGAAGGCCATCTCGTGGGTGGCCATCAGGATCGTGGTGCCCTGGTCCTTCAGCTCCCGCACCAGCCGGAGCACCTCGCCGACGAGCTCCGGGTCGAGAGCGCTGGTCACCTCGTCGAGCAGCAGCATCCGCGGCTCGTTGGCCAGCGCGCGCACGATGGCCACCCGCTGCTGCTGCCCGCCGGAGAGCCGGTCGGGGTAGTCCTTGGCCTTCTCCGCGAGCCCGACCCGGGACAGCAGTCGCATCGCGCGCTCCTCGGCCTCGTCGCGCGAGACGCCGTGCACCACCCGCGGCGCCAGCGTGACGTTCTGCAGCACCGACAGGTGCGGGAAGAGGTTGAACGCCTGGAAGACCACTCCGAAGCGCGACCGCAGCCGGTCGGCGTCGGCGCGGGGGTCGGTGACCTCCTCGCCGTCGAGGCGGACGGTGCCGTCGTCGAGCTCCTCGAGCAGGCTGACGCAGCGCAGCAGCGTCGACTTGCCGGAGCCCGACGCGCCGATCAGCACGACGACCTCGTGCTCCGCCACGGCGAGGTCCACGCCGGACAGCACGACGTGCTCGCCGAACCGCTTGACCAGCCCCTCGGCCTCGAGGACGGGGGTGGTGATCGGGATGGTCACCGGCGGCTCACAGCGCGCCGCCGGCCTGCTGGCGCCGGGCCGCGCGCAGGTTGACGTAGTCCGCGAGGCGGACGGTGGGCACGGCGAGCAGGATGAAGAGCAGTCCGGCGACCAGGTAGGGCGTGAAGTCGTACGTCCTCGCGACCTCGATCTGGGCGGCCCGCACCGCGTCGATCGCGCCCAGGACCGAGATCAGCCCGACGTCCTTCTGGAGGGCGACGAAGTCGTTGAGCAGCGGCGGCGTCACCCGGCGGACGGCCTGCGGGAGCACCACCCGGCGCATCGACTGGCCGTAGGTCAGGCCGAGCGACCGGGCCGCCATCCGCTGGCTGGGGTGCACCGTCTCGATGCCCGCCCGGAAGACCTCGGCGACGTACGCCGAGTAGGTCAGCACCAGCGCGGCGCCGCCGAGGACGACCGGCGACGTGGGCACGCCCTGCAGCCGCAGCCCGGGCACCCCGAAGCCGATGACGTAGAGCGCGATGATCAGCGGGAAGCCGCGGAACACGTCGGTGTAGAACGCGGCCAGGAAGCGCAGCGGCGCGAAGACCGGCCCGCGCAGCGTGCGCATCGCGGCGACCCCGAGCCCCACGCAGACGATCAGCACCGCGCAGACCGCGAGCACCCGGAGGTTCAGCCAGAACCCCTCGAGGATCGACGGGAAGGAGTCCTTGGCCACCTCCGGGTCGAGGAACTGCTCGCGCACCCGGTCCCACCCCGGGCTGAGCACCACGACGACGCTCATCACGCCGAGGAAGACCACGGTGCTCGACCCGGCCAGCAGCCGGGAGCGACGGGCCTGGCCGCGCCGGTAGGTCAGCCGCTCCTGCTGGGCGGGGCTGAGCTCGGGGAGGACTTCGGCCGGGACGGTCATCGGATCGAATGCGGTTCCGGTCGCGACCCGGTCAGTTGAGCTCGGGAGCGCCGCCGGCCCGCGACAGCCACTCGTCGACGAGCTGGTCGAGGGTCCCGTCGGCCCGCAGCGCGTCGACCGCCTGGCTGACGCAGGTGGTCAGCGGGCTGCCCTTGTCCAGCACCAGGCCGAACTGCTCCTGCTCGCCGGTGTCGCTGGGCAGCTGGCCGACGATCTTGCCGTTGCTCAGCTCCGCGGCCGTGATGTAGAAGGCGGTCGGCAGGTCGGTGACGATCGCGTCGACCTGGCCGTTCTCCAGCGCCTGCTTCGCGTCGTCGTTGCTGTTGTAGACCGCCGGCTTCTGGGACGGGTCGATCGCGGACAGGATCGCGTCGTAGGACGTCGTGCCGACCTGGGCGCCGATCTTGAGGTCCTTGAGGTCGGCGAGGCTCGTGGCCTTGGCGGCCTTGGAGCCACCGGTGGTGATGACCGCCTGGGCCACGTCGTAGTACGGCGAGGAGAAGTCGACGGCCTGCTTGCGCTCCTCGGTGATCGAGAACTGGTTGATGTCGAAGTCCCAGTCCTTGGGTCCCGGGGCGATCGCGGCGTCGAACTTGGTCCGCGTCCAGGTCACCTCGTCGGCGGTGAAGCCGAGCTTCTCCGCGACGGCCGCCGCGACTGCGCCCTCGTAGCCCTTGCCGTTCTCCGGCGCGTCGTCCTCGAACCACGGCGGGTAGGCCGGCTTGTCCGTGGTGATCGTCAGCGTCCCCGGCGTGTGCGTCTCGAGGTTCTCCTTGGCGCACGCGTCGACGGTCTCCGACGCGCTGCCCGACGCCTTCGGCTTCGTCGACGCGGTGTCGTCGTCGTCCTCCGGCGCGCAGGCGGCGGTGGAGATGGCGGCCACGGCCAGCAGGACGGCCAGCAGGGAACGGGTCCGGCGAATCGATCCGGAGGGGCCAAGGGTCATGGCGTGATCGTAGGTGCGGATCGTCACGCTGCGCAGCGCGATCCGCAGCGTGAGCCGACGGGTCGTACGCCGCGAAGCCGGGCCAAGCGCCACCCACCACTCCTTGTGGACGCCGACACACCGGACGACCGGCGTGTCTGGTGCGGACGCGTCCACACGATGCGGGTCTGGCGGGCGGATAGGCTGAGGGCGATCCTCCCGGCTACCCCGCAGGAGCGCCCCGGATGGCCCGCGTCGTCGTCGACGTCATGCTCAAGCCCGAGATCCTCGACCCGCAGGGCAAGGCGGTGGCCCAGGCCCTGCCCCGGCTCGGCTACGACGGGATCAGCGGCGTCCGCCAGGGCAAGCGCTTCGAGCTCGAGGTCGACGGCGACGTCACCGAGGAGCGGCTGGCGCAGATCCGGGCCGCGGCCGAGACGCTGCTCTCCAACCCGGTGATCGAGGACTTCACGGTCCGCGTCGAGGAGCCGGGCGGCGGGCGCGCCCGATGAGGGTCGGGGTCGTCACCTTCCCCGGCTCGCTCGACGACGGCGACGCGGCCCGCGCGGTCCGGCTGGCCGGCGGCGACGCGGTCCGGCTGTGGCACGGCGACGACTCGCTGCGCGGCGTCGACGCGGTGGTGCTGCCCGGCGGCTTCTCCTACGGCGACTACCTGCGCTGCGGCGCGATCGCCCGCTTCGCCCCGGTGATGGGCCCGCTGGTCGAGGCCGCGAAGGGCGGGTTGCCGGTGCTGGGCATCTGCAACGGCTTCCAGGTGCTCTGCGAGTCGCACCTGCTGCCCGGCGCGCTGATCCGCAACGACCACCGCAAGTTCAACTGCGTCGACCAGACCCTGGTCGTCGAGAACGCCACCACGGCCTGGACCGGGGGCTACCAGGTGGGCCAGCGGGTCGTCGTACCGCTGAAGAACGGTGAGGGCGGCTACGTCGCGGACGACGCGACGCTGGACCGCCTCGAGGGCGACGGTCGGGTCGTCGTGCGGTACGTCGGCGACAACCCGAACGGGTCCTACCGGTCGATCGCGGGGATCACCAACGAGCGCGGCAACGTGGTCGGGCTGATGCCGCACCCGGAGCACGCGGTGGAGGACCTCACCGGGCCGTCGACCGACGGGCTGACCTTCTTCACCTCCGCGCTGGCGGCGACGGTGAACGCGTGACCGCCTCGATGGCCGCCACGGCCGAGACGGTCAAGCAGGCGGAGGCGACGCCGGAGACCGAGCAGCCCTACCGGGAGCTCGGGCTGAAGGACGACGAGTACGCCCGGATCCGCGAGATCCTCGGCCGCCGCCCGACCTCGTCGGAGCTCGCGATGTACTCGGTGATGTGGAGCGAGCACTGCTCCTACAAGTCGAGCAAGGTGCACCTGAAGCAGTTCGGCGACAAGGCCCCGAAGACCGATGCGCTGCTCGTCGGCATCGGCGAGAACGCCGGCGTCGTCGACATCGGCGACGGCTGGGCGGTGACCTTCAAGGTCGAGTCGCACAACCACCCGAGCTACGTCGAGCCCTACCAGGGCGCGGCCACCGGGGTCGGCGGCATCGTGCGCGACATCATGTCGATGGGCGCGCGGCCGGTCGCCGTGATGGACCCGCTGCGCTTCGGCCCGGCCGACGCCGAGGACACCCGCCGTGTCCTGCCCGGCGTCGTTGCCGGCATCGGCGGCTACGGCAACTGCCTCGGCCTGCCCAACGTCGGCGGCGAGGTGGTCTTCGACCCGTCCTACGCGGGCAACCCGCTCGTCAACGCGCTGTGCGCCGGAGTCATGCGCCACGACCAGATCAAGCTCGCGCACGCGTCGGGCGCCGGCAACCTCGTGGTGCTCTTCGGCGCGACGACCGGCGGAGACGGCATCGGCGGTGTCTCCGTCCTCGCGTCGGAGACCTTCGAGGACACCGGCCCCGCGAAGCGGCCGTCGGTGCAGGTCGGCGACCCCTTCATGGAGAAGGTGCTCATCGAGTGCTGCCTCGACCTGTTCGCCGCCGACCTGGTCGTCGGCATCCAGGACCTCGGCGGCGCCGGGCTGTCGTGCGCGACCTCGGAGCTGGCCTCCAACGGTGACGGCGGCATGACGGTCTGGCTGGACCGGGTGCCGCTGCGCGACTCCTCGCTGCGCCCCGAGGAGATCCTGATGAGCGAGTCGCAGGAGCGCATGTGCGCGGTCGTCGAGCCCGCGAAGATCGACGCGTTCCTCGAGATCTGCGCCCGCTGGGACGTGCTCGCCACCGTCATCGGCGAGGTCGACGGCAGCGGCCGGCTGACCGTGCAGTGGCACGGCGAGACGATCGTCGACGTGCCGCCGCGGACCGTCGCGCACGAGGGCCCGGTCTACGAGCGCCCCTACGCCCGCCCGTCGTGGCAGGACGCCCTGCAGGCCGACGACCCGTCGTCGCTCGCGCGGCCGTCGACCAGTGACGAGCTGCGCGCCACGGTGCTCCGGATGGTTGCGTCACCGAACCTGGCGTCGAAGTCGTGGGTCACCGACCAGTACGACCGCTACGTCCTCGGCAACACGGTCCTCGCCCAGCCCGAGGACTCCGGCGTCGTCCGCGTCGACGAGTCGAGCAACCTCGGCATCGCGCTGGCCACCGACGGCAACGGCCGCTTCGCCAAGCTCGACCCGTATGCCGGTGCCCAGCTCGCGCTGTCGGAGGCCTACCGCAACGTCGCGGTCACCGGTGCCAAGCCGCTCGCTGTCACCGACTGCCTCAACTTCGGCTCGCCCGAGGACCCCGACGTGATGTGGCAGTTCGCCGAGGCGACCCGCGGGCTGGCCGACGCCTGCCTCGAGCTCGGTGTGCCGGTGACCGGCGGCAACGTCAGCTTCTACAACCAGACCGGCGACGTCGCGATCAACCCGACGCCGGTGGTCGGTGTGCTCGGGGTCCTCGCTGACGTGCGCCGCCGGGTGCCGATGGGCTTCGCCGCCGCGGGCGAGGTCGTGGTGCTGCTCGGCGAGACCCGTGACGAGCTCGCCGGGTCGGAGTGGGCGCACGAGGTGCACGGCCACCTCGGCGGGCTCCCGCCACGCGTCGACCTGGCCGCGGAGAAGGCGCTCGCGGCGCTGATGGCCGACACCGCGGCAGCCGGCGTGGTCACCGCCGCGCACGACGTGTCGGACGGCGGGCTCGCGCAGAGCCTGGTCGAGATGGCGCTGCGCCGCGGGGTCGGCGCCACGGTGTCGCTCGACGGGGTCGCGGGCGGCGACGCCTTCGTCGCGCTCTTCGCCGAGTCGGTGGCGCGGGCCGTCGTGACGGTGCCCGCCGACCGGGTCGCTGACCTCGAGTCGTCCGCAGCGACGTACGGCGTCAAGGTCACCCGGCTCGGCACCACCGGCGGTGGCTCGCTCGTCGTCGGCGACCTCGACCTGCCGGTCGCGGAGCTGCGGGCCGCGAGCGACGCGACCCTCCCCGCACTCTTCGGCTGAGCACCTGCGGGTGGGTCCCTTCCGGACCCACGCCCCGTCGGAGCCCTGGTGGACCGCCGGGAGGCCGTGGATCCGGAAGGGAGGCTCCGCCACCGGGGCGTCAGGGCGCCAGGATGTCCTGCAGACGCCTGGCCTCGGTGACCAAACGACTCGACCCGCCGCGCTGGGCGACCCGGGCGAGGCCGTCGAGCCCGCCGCGCGCCCGGCTCACCGCGGCGGCGTCCGCCGCGACCGCGATCAGCCGGTGCGTGTCGCGACTCTCCCGCTCGAGCAGTGCCGGGAGGGCGGCTTCCGCGAGCTGCCAGACGAAGGTCGCCGTGCCCGGCCCCGAGCGCAGCGCGTCACCCAGCGCGGTGGCGACGCGTCCCAGCTTGAGGTGGTCACCCCGTGCGAGCAGGAGCAGGGCCTGGCCGTACGCCGCACCGTTGACCTCCCGGGTGGCCAGGCCGACGACCGCGTCGACCCCGGCGGTCCGGTCGACGGCGTCCTCGGCGGCCAGCGAGTTGGCCACGGCGAGGGCGACGGCGGCGCCGCGTGGACCCTCGAGCGACGGGAGCCCGGCCACCAGGTCGCGGCCCGGGGCGAGGCCGCCGGCGATCGGCAGGTCGCACAGGGCCAGCAAGGCATGCGCGGCGACGACCTCGGGGTGCACGGGCAGCGCCGTCGCCCAGAGCGCCATGTCCCGGGCGGCCACGTCCCGGGTGACTCCCCCGGCGCGCTGGTGCGGGTCCGGCAGGGCCATCGCGAGGGAGGCGATGTCGCGCGGGTCGGGCTGGCCGGCGTGCAGGGCCACCAGGGCGATCTCGCCCTGCGGGTGCGACGGCCACGTCCACCGGTTCCGCGGCACGACGGGCGCCAGCACCGGCTCGGACCTCGGGTCCGGGTGACCGTCGCGCAGCCGCGCCGCCAGGGTCAGGCCGGCGGGCGACAGCAGCCCCTGCGCCGCGGTCACTGCCGCCGGGTCCACCGACCGCGGCAGCCGGAGCAGTGCCTGTTGCAGGTCGGCCGGCCACGGCTCGCGCCCGTCGGCCTCGAGCCGGCTCAACCGGGCGACCAGGACTGCCGGGTCGATCAGGCCGCTCGACTCCGTCGGCACCGCGACGAGGTCGCTCGACTCGCCGGCGAGCACCCGGGCCGCCACCTCGCGCATCCGCTGGACGGCCACGCCGGTCGGGGACAGCGGCGGGGCGGGCAGTGCATGCGCGTGCACGTGACGAGTACGGGCGAACAGGGTGCGGAGCCGGCGTCGCTGGGCCGGCTGCGGTGGTGGTTCGAGCAGGACCATCCGCAGCAGCTTCGACTGCGGTGAGGTCACGAAGAGGTCGAAGTTCATCGCGCTGAAGCTGTTCTCGTTCGGCGCCCCCGGCGTCAACCGGTGCCGGAGCGGGGCCATGGCCGCGTCGAAGGCTGCTCGGTCGTCGTTGCGCAGCCGGGCGAAGCCGGCGAGCGTCGACTCGACGAGCCGCGGGTCGTCGAGCCGCTCGACGAGAGCCGAGCAGGTCTCAGCGAGCATGGTGACGGTGCGCGGTGGCTCGGGCCACGGCCCGGCCGGTACGGCGACGGGCTGCGTCACCGGGGTGTCGTCGGCCGCGTCGGGTGAGGTCCCCAGCAGGGTCGCCGCCCGGCCGCGCAGCGACGGCACCAACGCCGCAGCGGCGACGACGAGCTCCGCGACCGTCTCTGCGCTCGCCCGTCCTACGTGCTTGCCGACGACGGCGAGCGCCCGCTCCTGGACGTCGGTGCGCTCGTGGGCGAAGGCGTCGGCCACGACCAGCAGGGTCGCGTCGGGCGCGTCGCCGGCTGCCTTGGCGACCTTGTCGAGCCAGCCGAGCTGGGTCGTCACGATGCCCTTGTCCGGGCGGGCCAGGACGAGCCGACTCGTCTCGAGGACCGTCTCGGTGCCCACCTGACCGGCGTCCCACGCAGTCCGGAGCGCGCGCTGGGCGTGCCTCGCGCAGGGGCCGTTGCCCTCGCCGGCGAGCTGGACGTAGGACCGGCGCTCGGCCACCTCCTGGGGGGTCGCCTCCAGGGTGGTGAGGATCGTCAGGTGCGGCGGGGTCGCGCCGCGAGGGTCCGTGCGCAGCAGGATCCGCAGGCATGCGTCGATCGCGGCGCCGCGGTCCAGCCGTCCCTGGGCGCACAGGACGCCGATGACGCCGGGCCAGGTGTCCTCCGGGTCGCGGGGGACGACCGCGCCCCGGTGGGTCTTCGGGTCGAACACGTGGATGGTGGTGCTGGCCAGCTCGGGCCCGTCGTGCTCGAGGACCATCGGGACGAGCGCGACGAGGTCGTCGTCCGCGCAGACCTGGGCGAGCAGTGTCGGCCGCTCGGGATCGGTGGTCTTGCGGTAGTCCTGGACCAGCTCGGCGACCAGCCCGCGGACGTACGAGGGCGTCCGGGGGCGGCTGGCTCCGAGCCGGACGCGCAGACCTTCGACCACGTGCCAGTGACCGTTCCACACGTCGGCCTCGTGCTCGCGGGTGGCCAACTGGTCGAGGAGGTCCGGCAGCCACGGCGGGTCCCGGTCGACGAGCACGTCGACGACCGGCAGGTTGCGCGTCGGTCCCCACTTCCACCAGCGCACCAGGTGGGTCGTGGTGGCCGCGGCTCCCGTCGTGCAGCCGAGGATGGCGAGGCCGAGCGCGCCGTAGCTGTCCACGTTCGCCCACAGGCGTCCCGTCTTCCGCAGGTCGGTGCTCAGGGCCTTGAGCTGCGTTCGCAGTGCCCGGCGGGCCGGTTCGTCGAGGCCGCGCAGCAGGTCGCGGACCCGGTCGGCGTCTCCGGCCAGGCTCGCTGCTGCCAGGTCGTCGACGGTGCTCGGGCTCACGGGGTCCGCTCGGTGGCGGCGCCGGTGTCCGCGCCGTCCGTCGTGGCGGCAGCTGGGTCGCCCGCCGCGACCATCTGGGTGGCGAGCACGTGCTTGCACGGCCCCCTGCTGCCGGCGTACTTCGCCCACCACGGGCAGGTGCAGCTCGCGCTGCCGTCGTCGGCCAGCCGGACGTGCTGCACGTGGTCGTCCACCGTCACGACGGCCAACCCGTCGGTCAGCTGCACGGCGCCCTCGGCGACCAGCCGGCGGGCGTTGCGCAGCCGCGGGTTGAGGCGCTGCGCGGCCGAGGCGTCGTAGGGCAGCTCGCGATGGAAGTACGCCGCCTCCGCGACGTCGTAGCCCACCTGGCCCGACGTGCCGAGCTGGGCGAGGGCGCGCCGCACCCGGTCGGCACTCAGCCCGGTCCGCTCGGCCACCAGGTCGACCTCCACCCGTGGTTCCCAGGACAGCGCCGCCCCGACCAGGTCCGCGTCGTCAGCGGTGTCGTCCGACGCGAGCGCGTCCAGCACGCCGCCCTCGCCGGAGAAGCCGCGGGAGAGGTCGGGGGAGAGCGTCAGCGTGAGCCGCGCGTCGCGGAGCACGAGCTCCCAGGCGCTCGGGACCGCCGGGGAGCCCGGTCCGACCACCGGGCCGTGCACCCGCAGCGCGGTGGCGAAGCGCAGCAGCGGAGCGAGGTTCTCCAGCCGCTCCGGCCCGGCGATGCAGACCGCACCGGGAGCCGGTCGGGTCGTCAGGCGCAATGTCCGGCCGGCCGGGACCGCCCACAGCGCCCCCCGGTTGCTGCCCTTGGGCAGCGCGCGCAGGAAGCGCCGGGCCTCCACGGCGTCGATCTCCGCGCGCAGGTCCATCGTCGCGGCACTCGCCTGCACCTCGGCGAAGCCGCGCAGCCACCGCGTCGGCAGGGTCACCTTGCGCTCCACGACGGAGTCGTCCAGCGTCGTGACGGTGACGTCGTCGGGGCCGACCGACAGGTGCAGCGGCTCGCCGCCGCCGACCCGGGCGAGCGCGTCGCGCAGCGGCAGGTTGACGTCGACGTTGGTGGTGCCGCGGTCGAGCAGGTCGCCGTCGAGCCCGCCGTCGAGCACGTCGAGCCGGGCGTAGACCCCGCAGCAGCCGGAGAACGACTCGAAGCGCAGCCGGTCGCCGTTGCTCGTCACGACCGGGTCGAGGATGTCCTGCAGGCGCTGGGAGGTCATCGGCACGTAGTAGCGGGCGCGCGCGACAGCCGCGACCGACAGCAGCCCCCTGGCCGCCTGCTCGGGCTCGGTGAGGAAGCCGGCGAAGAACCGCGGGTGCTCGGCCAGCCCGGACGCGGTGCGGCCGCCCGACGTCTCCAGGCACAGGTCGCCACCCGTCCCGTCCCCCAGCAGGGCGGACGGGCGCAGGTAGCGGTAGCTCTGTGCCGCTCCCGCCGACATGCGGCTCACGATAGGAGCGTCGGGCACCGGCCGGAGGGCGTACGTCGCAATGCACCCGCCCGGGCGTACGTGCTGTGGAGCAGGCGGCTGGTCGCGAACCAACACCTCCCCCCTGGAAGGGGGGCGCTCTAGCAATTGAGCTACGCCTGCACGGACCGCGCCCGGGATGACCGGGTACGTCGCGTCCGGGCAGCCTAACCGAGGCGCGGCAGCCCGATGTCGCCGCCTGACTAGGGTCGGGCGGGTGCCCGCCCCGACGCCGCAGGAGTTCCACGACCGGCTGCTCGCGCACGCCGACCCGCAGCGGCGGCTGCGGATGCCCGAGCAGGCGTGGTGGGACATCTTCCCGTTCGAGCCCGACTCCCTCGTGGTCAAGCCGCTCGACCCGTTGACGCTGCCCGAGCCGCCCCGGTCCGGCGAGGGCGGCGTCGACTGCGGCCGGTGCGACGACCCGGAGGCGGACGCCGTCTGGGTCAACGAGCGCTGGACCCTGGTCGCGTTCGGCGAGCCGCGGCTGCCGCTGTCCGTCATGGTCATGCCTCGCGAGCACCTGGACTTCGCGGACCTGGACGACGCGATGGCCGGCGAGCTCGGAGTCATCTCGGCCCGGGTCGCGCGGGCGGTCGAGGCGCTCGACCACGTCGGCCGGCTGCACGTCTACAAGATCGGCGACGGCGGGGCGCACCTGCACCAGTTCCTGCTCGCCCGGCCGGCCGGGGTCCTCCAGCTCCGTGGGAGCTGCCTCACGATCTGGGAGGAGATGCTGCCGGTCCTGCCGCCGGACGAGTCGGCGGCGGTGCTGGAGGTCGCTGTCAGCGCGCTGGCAGACCTGGGCGAGAGCCGGCTGTAGCGAGATGCCGGGTCCGCGACGGCGCGTCGATCCCGAGCACGGCCGCGCGGCCCTCGCCCGGGTCCTCGATCCGCACACCTTGGAGACCGCCGACGTGCGCGACGCGGTCCGGTTCCTGCTCGAGGAGCTGGCCGCGCAGGCACCTGGGCGGTCGGTCGAGGTGCGGGTGCCGCCTTACGCCGCCGTGCAGTGTGTCGAGGGCCCGCGGCACACCCGGGGTACGCCGCCGAACGTCGTCGAGACCGACCCGATGACCTGGATCGCCCTCGCGACCGGCAGCGAGTCGTGGGAGACGGCGATGGCCGAGGGGCGCGTCCACGCCAGCGGCGAGCGGGCCGACCTGTCGGCATTCCTGCCGGTGGTCTGACACGCTGCCCGGGTGCGCAGCCCCCGACTCCTGATCGCGACCGTGGCCCTCGCGGGCGCCCTCCCGCTCGTGGCGACGGCGCCGGTGGCGGTCGCCGACGACGGGCCGGTCACGACCCGCGAGGTCGTCGGGACGTCGGTGCGCGGGCGGCCGATCACCGTCGTGCACCGGGCGCACGAGGGCGCGACCCGGCGGGTCCTGGTGATCGGCAACATCCACGGCGACGAGCGGGCCGGGCTGCGGGTCGTGCGGCGACTCGTCGAGCGCCCCGACCTGCCGCCGGAGCTGGACCTCTACCTGGCGCGGACGGTGAACCCCGACGGGACGGCGGTCCACCGGCGCACCAACGCGCACGGCGTCGACCTGAACCGCAACTTCCCCTACAAGTGGGGTACGTCGCCGCGCGGCAGCACCTGGTCCGGGCCCAGCCCGCTGTCCGAGCCGGAGTCGGTGGCGCTGCGCGACCTGATCCGCCGGCTGGACCCGTGGCTGGTGGTCACGTTCCACCAGCCGCTGTTCGGGGTCGGCGCCAACGACAAGGGCATGGCGACCGTGCGGGCCATCGCTCGTGGCATGCGGCTGCCGGTCGACGACTTCGCGTGCACCGGCGTCTGCCACGGCACCTTCACCGGATGGGTCAACCACCGCACCGAGTCCCTGGCGGTGACCGTCGAGTTCGGCGAGACCGCGCCCGACTGGCGAATCACCCGGGCCGCGAACACCGTCGTCGAGGTCGGCGCGGCGGGCTAGGGCTCCGCGACTGCCCGCGCCGGCGTTCCGCGCATCGCCGCCGTACCGGCGCAATGTTCGCAATTTTTGCGTTCTGACGACGGTTTCGGACACGAAATGGCGACTTCGCGACGGAATCCGTGGTCGCGGGCGGTGATCGTTCGCTAGCGTGCGAGCCGTCCGGGGTCGAGGAGGTGTGCGTGAGCGAGGCCAGCGAGGCCGCGCCCGCCGCTGCGCCCGCAGTGCGGCTCGCCGGGCTCCGGAAGGTCTTCGGGACCGGCGCGGGCAGCGTGGTCGCGGTCGACTCGGTCGACCTCGACGTCGGCGACGGCGAGTTCTTCGCCATGCTCGGGCCATCCGGGTCGGGCAAGACGACGGTGCTCCGCATGATCGCCGGCTTCGAGACGCCGACCGCCGGCCGGATCCATCTCGGCGGGCGCGACGTGACGACCGACCCGCCCTTCGACCGCGACGTCAACACGGTGTTCCAGGACTACGCGCTCTTCCCGCACATGTCGGTGCTCGACAACGTCGCCTACGGCCTGATGGTCAAGGGCGTCGGCAAGTCGGCCCGAAGGTCGCAGGCCCGGGAGGCACTGGCCACGATGCGGCTCGCCGGAATGGACGACCGTCGCCCCGGCCAGCTCTCCGGCGGGCAGCGCCAGCGGGTCGCGCTGGCGCGGGCGCTCGTCAACCACCCCAAGGTGCTGCTGCTCGACGAGCCGCTCGGCGCTCTCGACCTCAAGCTGCGCGAGCAGATGCAGCTCGAGCTCAAGTCGATCCAGCGCGAGGTCGGCGTCACCTTCCTCTTCGTGACGCACGACCAGGAGGAGGCGCTGACCATGAGCGACCGCATCGCGGTCTTCAACGAGGGCCAGGTCGAACAGGTCGGCACGCCGAGCCAGGTCTACGAGAACCCCGCCACGCCGTTCGTCGCGGGCTTCGTCGGCACGTCCAACCTCATCGCCGACGACGCCGCGCGCACCCTGCTCGGCGAGGACGGCACCTTCAGCGTCCGTCCGGAGAAGATCGCGCTGCACCTCGGTGCGGGTGCGCCGCCGGCGCCCGGACATGTCGTCGCCGACGGCGAGGTGCACGAGGTCGTCTACGCCGGACCGTCGACGCGGTACGTCGTCAGGCTGGACGCCGGGCCGGAGCTCGTGGCCCTGCAGCAGAACACCGGAACCGCGTCGGACCGCGCGGCAGCCCCCCGGGGCAGCCGGGTCCGGCTGGGCTTTGCGCGGGAGAGCGTCTACCGCGTACGGGGCGCAACCAGAGAGGAAGGGATGAGATGACCCGGACCAAGCTGCTCGCGATCACCGCGGCGGCCCTGATCGCGCTCACTGCGTGTGGCGGGGACGACGGCGGGGACACAGGCTCCGGCGGCGACGGCGGTGGCGACGGGGGGACCGCCAACCAAGGCTTCACGCCGCCCGACCTCAAGGCGCTCACCGAGCTCGGCGAACCGGAGGGCGAGGTCAACATCGTGGCCTGGGCCGGCTACGTCGAGGACGGCAGCACCGACCCGAGCGTCGACTGGGTGACGCCCTTCGAGGAGGAGACCGGCTGCCAGGTCAACGTCAAGACCGCGCCGACCTCCGACGACATGGTCAACCTGATGAAGACCGGTCAGTACGACGTGGTGTCAGCCTCCGGCGACGCGTCGCTGCGGCTCATCGCGTCAGGCGATGTCGAGCCGGTCAACACCGACCTGGTGCCGAACTACGTCGACATCTTCGAGGCACTGAAGATGAAGCCGTGGAACAGCGTCGACGGCGTGGCCTACGGGATCCCGCACGGCCGCGGCGCCAACCTGCTGATGTACAACACCGACGAGGTGTCGCCGGCGCCCGACTCGTGGTCGGCCGTCTTCGACGACGCGTCCGCCAACGCCGGCAAGGTGACGGCGTACGACTCGCCGATCTACATCGCCGACGCGGCGGTCTACCTGATGGCGACCCAGCCCGACCTGGGGATCGAGAACCCCTACGCGCTCGACGACAAGCAGTTCCAGGCGGCCATCGACCTGCTCAAGGAGCAGAACGCCAACATCGGCGAGTACTGGTCGGACTACACGAAGGAGATCCAGGCCTTCAAGAACGGCGACTCGGTCGTCGGCACCACCTGGCAGATCATCGTGAACCTCGCCCAGGCCGACAAGGCCAAGGTCGAGGCCATCCTGCCCAAGGAGGGCGCGACCGGCTGGTCGGACACCTGGATGGTCGCGACCAAGAGCGAGCACAAGACCTGTGCCTACATGTGGCTCGACCACATCGTCTCGCCGACGGCGAACGCGCAGGTCGCCGAGTGGTTCGGGGAGGCGCCTGCCAACCAGAAGTCGTGCGCCGAGACGGCCGACCCGAAGCACTGTGACATCTTCCACGCGGACGACGAGGCCTACTTCGACCAGGTCTGGTACTGGACCACGCCGATCACCCAGTGCCTCGACGGCCGCACCGACGTCCAGTGCAAGGACTACGGCGACTGGACCACTGCCTGGCAGGAGATCAAGGGCTAGCCCGACGTGACCGGCCAGCAGGAGGCCCGGCGGCCGTCGCTCTCGCGGCGGCTGTCGGGCGTCCTGCACCGGCACCCGGTGCTACGGCTGTCCCTGCTGCTCGCGGCACCGATGCTCGTGCTCGTCGTCGTCTACCTCGGCGCGCTCGGTGTGCTGCTCGTGTCGGCCTTCTGGACGACCGATGACTTCACCGGTGAGGTCGTGCACCAGGCAACGCTCGACAACTTCAGGTCGATCTTCACGACCGACGTCTATCGCACCGTCACTCTGCGCTCGATCAGCGTCGCGGCCGCGGTCACCGTGGTCTGCGCGGTGCTGGCCTTCCCGATGGCGCTCTTCATGGCGAAGGTCGCCTCGCCGCGCGCCCGACGCGTCCTGGTCGTGCTGATGCTGACGCCGCTGTGGGCTAGCTACCTGGTCAAGGCGTACGCCTGGCGCGCCATGCTTGCCGGAGAGGGCGTCGTCAACTGGGCGCTGGCACCCTTCGGGATCACCGGCCCGGGCTTCGGGCTGACCGCCACGGTGATCGTGCTGACCTACCTCTGGCTGCCCTTCATGGTGCTGCCGGTCTATGCCGGGCTCGAGCGGCTGCCGGACTCGATGCTGGAGGCCTCCGCCGACCTGGGCGCCAAGGCGGGGCGCACGATCCGCTCGGTCGTCCTCCCGCTGGCCTTCCCGGCCGTGGTCGCCGGCGCGATCTTCACCTTCTCGCTCAGCCTCGGCGACTACATCGCCGTGCAGATCGTCGGCGGCAAGAGCCAGCTGATCGGCAACCTGATCCAGGGCAACGCAGGCGCGGCCAACAACCTGCCGCTCGCTGCCGCGCTCGCCACCATTCCGATCGTGATCATGATCGTCTTCCTGCTCGTCGCCCGCCGCACCGGCGCACTGGAGAACCTGTGAACACCCCACGAAGTCGCTCGCTGCGCTCGCGACTCCGCGGGGGCCCCGAAAACCTGATGGCGGGGGTGGTGTCGTGATCCTTTCGCGTGGTGCACGAGCGGCACTGGCGGCCTGCATGGCCTTCGGGCTCGCGTTCGTCTACGTGCCGCTCCTGGTCGTCCTGATCTCCTCGTTCAACATCGACCGCACGTTCGGCTGGCCGCCGTCGGGGCTAACCCTCGACTGGTGGACCCGCGCCTGGGGCAACGAGGGCGCGCGGGAGGCGCTGTGGACCTCCGTCAAGGCCGGTCTCGGCGCCACCGCCGTCGCCCTTGTCCTGGGGACCATGGCTTCCTTCGCGGTCGGTCGCTACCGGTTCTTCGGGCGCGAGGTCGTGTCGATCCTGGTGGTGCTGCCGATCGCCCTGCCGGGCATCGTCACCGGCATCGCACTGTCCAACGCCATCTCGACGACGCTGCAGCCGCTCGGTATCAACTTCGGGCTCTTCACGGTCGTCGTCGGTCACGCGACCTTCTGCGTCGTCGTGGTCTTCAACAACGTGCTCGCCCGGCTGCGCCGCACCGGCGGCTCGCTGGAGGAGGCCTCGATGGACCTCGGCGCCGACGTCTTCACGACCTTCCGGCACGTCACCTTCCCCGCAGTGCGCTCGGCGCTGATGGCCGGCGCCCTGCTGGCGTTCGCGCTGTCCTTCGACGAGATCATCGTGACCACGTTCACCGCGAGCGCTAACGTCCAGACCCTGCCGCTGTGGATCTTCAGCAACCTCGCCCGGCCCAACCAGGCACCGATCGTCAACGTGGTGGCCGCGATCCTGGTCCTGCTCTCCGTGGTGCCGGTCTGGCTCGCGCAGCGGATCTCGAGCGACACGGCCGGCGGCCGGCTGTAGGCCTCAGCCCGGCAGGCCAGCCGCTCCGACCGGAACCTGTCGGAACAACGGCTCCATCCCAGACGTCAGGCAAAGGGTAAGCAGGACGAAACGCCCGACCCGGGAGGAACTCGACCATGCGAACCATTCGACCGCTCGCCCTGACCGCCGCGAGCGCTGCCCTCGTCATCAGCGTCGCCGCACCGGGAGTCGCGGCCCCGGCCCGGCAGTCCTACCTGCTCAAGCCGAGCGGGCCCGCCGCGGACGCGATCTTCCCCGAAGGTGTCGCCACCGACGGCCGGTTCTTCTTCGTCGGCAGCACCACCGACGGCACGATCTACCGCGGTGCCCTGGCGGGCAGGGTGGCCACGCCCTTCCTGCCGGGTGGCGAGGACAACCGCACGTCAGCCGTCGGGCTCAAGGTCGACGACGGCAACCTCTTCGTCGCGGGCGGTGCCACCGGGCGCTTCTTCGTCTATGACGCCGACAGCGCCGAGCTGGTCGGCTCCTACCGGGTCGACCCGGCGCCCACCGCCGCGACCCCGACGTTCCTCAACGACGAGGCCGTGGCTCCGGACGGCAGCGTCTACGTCACCGACTCGCTCCGGCCGGTTCTCTACCGGGTCGGTCCCGACTACTCGACCGACGGTGTCGAGACCCTGCCGGTCTTCCTGGACTTCACCGGCACCGCCCTGCAGTACACCAGCGGCTTCAACGTCAACGGCATCGCTGTGACGCCGGACGGCCGCTACCTGGTGCTCGCCAAGAGCAACTCCGGCGAGCTCTACCGGGTGGACCTGCAGACCAAGGAGGTCAGCAAGATCGACCTGGGCGGCGCCCCGGTCGCCGGCGACGGTCTGGTGCTGGTGGGCTCGACGCTCTACGCGGTCGAGCGGCAGGGCGACGTCGGCTTCATCGTGAAGATCTCCCTGTCCGACGACCTGGCCTCCGGCACGGTTGTCGGCCGCACCACCGACGCGTCGTTCGACGACCCGACGACGGCAGCCCTGGCGGGTGACCGGCTCCTCGTGGTCAACAGCCAGTTCGGGGAGCGCTCCGCGGGCGTCGAGCCGGACCCGTTCAGGGTGTCCAGCATCCCGCTGCCCTGACGCCGGGGAGGCGACCTAGAGTCACCCGCGTGCCCGACCAGCGACCGACCACCCGCCGCGCCAGCCCGCGCTACCTGCGGTTCCTGGTCACCGGCGGCCTGGTCGGTGTGCTGGCCAGCGTGGTGCTGACAGTGCGGCGCTCCGACCAGGTCGAGCAGCCCTGGGTGCTCTTCCTCTACCTGGCCCTGATGCTCGGCGCGATCGGGGCGCTGCTCGGCGGGCTGGTTGCCGTGGTCCTGGAGAGTCGCCGGCGCTCGTAGCCGAGTCGCTGCCCCTAGACTCGTGCCGTGCCACGCGGCGACGGAATGCTCGGCCATGACCTCGACCCGCACGACAAGGGACCGCAGGACGCCTGCGGGGTATTCGGCGTCTGGGCGTCCTACGCGCCCGACGCCGACACCGAGGTCGCCAAGCTGACCTATTTCGGTCTCTACGCCCTGCAGCACCGCGGCCAGGAGTCGGCCGGCATAGCGGTGAGCAACGGCTCGCAGATCCTGGTCTACAAGGACATGGGCCTGGTCGCGCAGGTCTTCGACGAGGGCCACCTCAGCGCACTGCGCGGCCACCTCGCGATCGGCCACACCCGCTACTCCACGACCGGCTCCAGTGTGTGGGAGAACGCGCAGCCAACGTTCCGATCCACCGCGTCCGGCTCGATCGCGTTGGGCCACAACGGCAACCTCACCAACACCAGCGAGCTCCTCGAGCTGGTCGAGAAGCTCGCCGCCGAGAGCGGCCAGCTGCCCTACGACGGCGCGGCCCCGACCAAGGACGAGACCCGCCGCTGGCGCGAGGGCATGCGCAGCCACGCCGCCATGCACAGCACCACCGATACCGAGATCGTCACGGCTCTCCTGGCGTCGTACCCCGACCTCTCGCTCGAGCAGGCGGCGATGCAGGTCCTGCCCCAGCTGCGGGGTGCGTTCTCGCTGGTCTTCATGGACGAGGAGACGCTGTACGCCGCCCGCGACCCGCACGGGGTCCGCCCCCTGGTGCTGGGCCGGCTCGACCGGGGCTGGGTCGTCGCCAGCGAGACCGCCGCCCTGGACATCGTCGGTGCCTCGGTCGTCCGCGAGATCGAGCCCGGCGAGCTGATCGCCGTGGACGAGCACGGCCTGCGCACCCAGCGCTTCGCCGAGCCGACGCCCAAGGGCTGCCTCTTCGAGTACGTCTACCTGGCGCGGCCGGACACCCGGATCGCCGGCCGGTCGGTGCACGCGACGCGCGTCGAGGTCGGGCGCCGGCTCGCCGAGGAGGCACCGGCGGACGCCGACCTGGTCATCCCGGTGCCCGAGTCGGGCACCCCCGCTGCGGTCGGCTACTCGCAGGGCTCCGGGATCCCGTACGGCCTCGGACTGGTGAAGAACTCCTACGTGGGCCGCACCTTCATCCAGCCCTCGCAGACCATCCGCCAGCTCGGCATCCGGCTCAAGCTGAACCCGCTCCGCGAGGTCATCGCCGGCCAGCGGCTGGTCGTCGTCGACGACACGATCGTGCGCGGCAACACCCAGCGCGCGCTGGTGCGGATGCTCCGCGAGGCCGGCGCCACCGAGGTGCACGTGCGGATCGCCGCGCCGCCGGTGAAGTGGCCGTGCTTCTACGGCATCGACTTCGCCTCCGCCGGCGAGCTGATCGCCAACGGGCTGGCGGTCGAGGAGGTGCGCGCCTCGATCGGCGCGGACTCGCTCGGCTACATCTCCCTGGAGGGGCTCGTCGCGGCCACCGAGCAGCCGAGCGAGAACCTGTGCCGGGCCTGCTTCGACGGCGTCTACCCGATCGAGCTCCCCGAGCCGGAGCTGCTCGGCAAGCACCTGCTCGAGGTGGAGCCCGTCGTGCCCGCCTTGGTGCCCGGCCACGACGCGCTGACCCGCCCGTGACTGCTGGGCAGGGCGCGAGCTACGCCGCCGCCGGGGTCGACATCGAGGCGGGCGACCGGGCCGTCGAGCTGATGAAGGAGTGGGTCGCCAAGACGTCGCGACCCGAGGTCGTCGGCGGCATCGGCGGCTTCGCCGGGCTCTTCGACGTGAGCGCCTTGCGGTCGTACGACCGTCCGCTGCTCGCGACGTCCACCGACGGGGTGGGCACCAAGGTCGCGATCGCGACCGCCATGGACAAGCACGACACGATCGGCCAGGACCTGGTCGGCATGGTCGTGGACGACCTGGTGGTCTGCGGCGCGGAGCCGCTGTTCATGACCGACTACATCGCCTGCGGCCGGGTCGTGCCGGAGCGGATCGCCGCGGTGGTCAAGGGGATCGCCGAGGGCTGCGTGCTCGCCGGCTGCGCCCTGGTCGGAGGCGAGACCGCCGAGCACCCCGGCCTGCTGGGGCCGGACGAGTACGACGTCGCCGGTGCCGGCACGGGGGTCGTCGAGGCCGACCGGGTGCTGGGGCCGGACCGGGTCCGGCCGGGCGACGTGCTCGTCGCGATGGCCTCGAGCGGCCTGCACAGCAACGGCTACTCGCTGGTGCGCCACGTGCTCCTCTCGGACGCCGGGGCCGGCTGGTCGCTGGACCGGCACGTCGACGAGCTCGGTCGCACGCTCGGCGAGGAGCTGCTCGAGCCGACCCGGATCTACGCGAAGGACTGCCTGGCGCTGATCGACGCGGTCGAGGTGCACGCCTTCTCGCACGTCACGGGCGGCGGGCTGGACGCCAACCTGGCGCGGGTCCTGCCGGCCGGCGTGCGCGCCTCGGTCGACCGGGCGTCCTGGACGCCGCCGCCGGTCTTCTCGCTCGTGCAGCAGGTCGGCCAGGTGGCGCCCGACGAGCTCGAGCGGACGCTGAACCTCGGCGTCGGCATGGTGGCCGTCGTCGCGCCGGACGCCGCCGACGCCGCGGTGCGGGTGCTGCGGGACCGCGGCGTGGACGCCTGGGTCAGCGGCTCGATCACCGCTGTCGCCTACCGCTCTGCTGCACCGACCCGTGCCCACTCATGATCGTGAGCGGGATCCGGTCACCCGGCAGGCGTCGGGCAGCCTCACGATCATGAAGTGCCCTGCTGGGTCAGCGCTTGTCGCCGGCCGCCCAGTCGCCGTAGTCGTCGTACTCGTCGTCGGAGTCGCTCTTCTCGACGCGCTCGGTCGTCGGACTGGTCCCCGCGAGCTCCCGCTGCAGCGCTTCGAAGTCGGTGCCTTGCGAGCTGTACTTCAGCTCACGCGCGACCTTGGTCTGCTTGGCCTTGGCTCGGCCGCGCCCCATGGCTCGACCCCCTCATGACGTAACGGGGCGGCCAGCGTGGGCGGCCCCGGATCTTTGACGTGTCTCCGTGGGCCCAACGGTACATGGCCCGGAGGTGTTCCGGCACGCGGACCGTCCGGGCGCCGGGAGGGGTTGGCCCAATCGTGACCGGTCGCCCCAGCGTTGCCCGGGGTCACCCCCTGCGACCCGGTCAGCCGCCCGCGGCGGCCATCCGCTCCTCCGCCAGCCGGTCGGCGGCGACCGCCGGCGGGACCCCCTCACCGGCAGCCAGCTCGAGGACCCGGGTGGTGGTCTCGAAGATCGTCTCGGTCTTCGCCCGGGCCCGCTCGAAGGAGAAGCCGTGCAGCTCGTCGGCGACCTGGATCACCCCGCCGGCGTTGACCAGGTAGTCGGGGGCGTAGAGGATCCCGCGCTCGGCCAGCAGGGCCTCGGTGCCCGGGTGGGCCAGCTGGTTGTTGGCCCCGCCGCACACCAGCTTGGCCCGCAGCACCGCCACCACCTCGTCGGACAGGGCGTGGCCGAGCGCGTTGGGCGAGAAGACGTCGAGGTCGGCCCGGACCAGCGCGGCCACGTCGTCCACGACCTGGACCTGCGGGTGGCGGGAGCGGACCGTGTCGACGGCCTCCGCCGACACGTCGGTCACGACCACGGTGGCGCCGTCCTCGACCAGGTGGGCCGCCAGGTGCTTGCCGACCTTGCCGACCCCGGCGATGCCCACGGTCCGGCCGGCCAGGGTCGGCGAGCCCCACAGGTGCGCCGCGCTGGCCCGCATGCCCTGGAAGACGCCCAGCGCGGTCAGCACCGAGGAGTCCCCGGCCCCGCCCGCGGACTCGGACCGCCCGGTCGCGAAGCGTGTCTCCTGGGAGACCACGTCCATGTCGGCGACGTACGTCCCGACGTCGCAGGCGGTCACGTAGCGCCCGCCGAGGGACTCCAGGAAGCGGCCGTACGCCCTCAGCAGCTCCGCCGACTTGTCCGTCGCGGGGTCGCCGATGATGACCGCCTTGCCGCCGCCGTGGTCCAGGCCGGCCAGCGCGTTCTTGTAGGCCATCGCCCGGGACAGCTCGAGGACGTCGGCCAGGGCCTCCGCCTCGCCCGCATAGGGGTGGAAGCGGGTGCCACCCAGCGCCGGGCCGAGTGCCGTCGAGTAGATGCCCACGATGCAGCGCAGGCCGGTGGAGTCGTCGGCGCCGAAAACGACCTGCTCGTGGCGGTGCCGGTTGCCGGGGTGCGGGCCGAACACCGGCGAAGGGGCTGGGGGAACGGACGATTGCGCCGAGGCGGGCACCGAGTCCGTCGAGCCGGGCACCGAGTCTGTCGAGGCAGGCACGTCCGGCACCCTACGATGCGTGACGTGAGCTGCCGATGACGCTGCCGGGTCCGCACGCGGCCTACCTGCGGGTCTACGAGCCCGTCACCGCGTTCCCCGAGCCCGACCGGGCGGCCTGGGCGAGTTACGCCATCGACCAGTCGCGCCGCGCCGAGACCAGGGTCGGCCGGCTGGTCGCCGAGCAGCGCCAGGCCCTGGCCGGTGTCCTCAGCGTCCCGCCGCGGCCGGTGCCCGCCGAGGAGGAGCGCGAGGCATTCCTGCTCGAGGTCGACTCGGTCGTGCACGTGTGCCCGGTGCAGTCCCGGCTGCGCTCGTGGGTGGCGCTGGGCGAGCTGCGCGAGAGCCTGCCGATGTCGGTGCTGCACGCCTTCGTCCCGCCGCTGGCGCTGGAGCGGGCCGAGCAGGACCACGAGCGCTGGGCCCACGACGAGGCGGGCAGCGCACTGCGGATCCTGACCGCCACCTGGAGCGTCCCGCTGCAGTGGTTCGTGCCGTTCGCCCCGGCCGACCGGCTGGTGGACATCAGCGGCGCCCACCCGACCGTGGTGCACCGGACCCGGATGTCGGCGGCCCGCCGCCGGGTCGCCCGCGCGCTGCGGACGCTGCGGGGGTCGGTCGGCGACGTCGACGTGGCCGACGACGTCGAGCGGCTCGCGCGCTGGCTCGAGGAGTTCCACGCCCGCTCGTGGCTGGAGCTGGACTATGCCGGACTCGCCCGGCTGCTCGGGCCGGAGGGGGTCGAGGCGGACACCTCCGTCGCCGACGTCGCCGCGGCGGTGGCCGCGCTGGCTGCCGACGACGAGGACGAGGCCCTCTCCCGCTATGCCACCGTCGCCGCCCGGTGGGCCGCCGTGGAGGCCCTCGAGCGGGCGAACTAGCCATCTCGGGGCGCTTGACTAGGTCAACCGAGTGGCGTTCCGGCCTGAGCCGCACGGGAGGGTGCCTAGTCCTCCCGCCTCATCTGCAATATGGCCCGCTTTGACCATTTCGGACATCCCCACTAAACGGGCACTATTGCCCCTAGGAACCGAGATTGCTCGGTTCGCCCGAGAAGTGAGGCGCCAGATGTCAACCCGTACCCCCGATGCAGAGCCGTTGCTGACCCCAGCCGAGGTCGCCACGATGTTCCGGGTCGACCCCAAGACCGTGACTCGCTGGGCCAAGGCCGGCAAGCTCACGTCCATCCGGACCCTTGGCGGCCACCGCCGCTACCGCGAGTCCGAGGTCCGCGCGCTGCTCGCCGGCATCCCGGCCCCGCGCCAGGAGCCGTAAGGCCGCCAGCCCGCTGGGCAGCACGCCTGTACGACCAAGTGCGACCCAGTACGACCACGTACGTCCCGAAGAGCCGCCTCCCGCACCGGAGGCGGCTCTTCGCCGTCCCTGGGCCACATGGCGCAGATGCACCATCCCCTTGAGGCGGGCGTCGACCACGTATACGTGGTCGACGCCCGGTTGTCGTGGCGTAGACGCCCCGTGAAGCGCTGGCATTCGTCACGTCCTGTGGTCGGTCGGGTTCGGTCGCGGCGCCGAGCAGCCGTGGGTTGAGCCAGTACGTCGCTGCTAACCTGCAGAGTCAATTCAACGGTTAGGTGGGCGGTGCGCGACGAAGAGGTCGGTGTGGCGCAGATGGCCGCGATGGCACTGGTCGTACCGCTGCTCGGTGCGTGCAGCGACGACGGAAAGGCGCCGCTGTCCGACGAGCTCGGCGCCTACACCGACTCGGGCGACGGCTGCCAGCAGGCCGTGTCGGCCATCGCCTACGCCGACAACACGTTGCGCGCGGCGGGGCAGGAGCAGCACCAGGAGTTCGACGACGCGGTGCGCAGCAATATCGCCGCCGTCGCCGGGACCATCGCGCTGGAGGTCCGCGACTTCCCGTCGAAGGAGACGCTTCAGCAGGCACGCAAGGTCGAGGACCTGGCCGACGAGACCTCGGCGATCGCCACGAAGGGCGAGAAGCGGGTGTGGCTGCTCCGCGAGTACAGACGCGAAGCTGCGCAATTGGTCATCGACTGCGCCGCCGAGGTGGACGGGCTGTAGGTGTTGCGGCCGGTGTCCGACGGGTCAACGATTGGTGCACCCCCCGATGTAAGGAGCACCATGAGCGAACCGATGGCAAATGCCCCGCCGATCGTGCTGATCCACGGGCTTTGGATGACCGCCCGAAGCTGGGACAAATGGGTGGAGTACTACCGGGCGAAGGGCCATCAGGTCATCGTGCCGACGTACCCCGGATTCGAGCTCGAGGTCGAGGCGCTGCGTGAGAAGCCCGAGATCATCGCTGAGGCGTCCGTCGCCGAGACGCTCGATCATCTCTGCGAGGTGGTCGAGGGTTTGGACAGTCCGCCGATCATCATGGGCCACTCCTTCGGCGGGACCTTCACCCAGCTCTTGGTCAACCGTGGCTTGGGCGCCTCGGCAGTGGTGATCGACTCGGCGCCACCCGAGGGAGTACGGGTGAACCCGCCGGTCCAGATCAAGTCACTGTTCCCGATCCTCAAGAACCCGGCCAACCGGCACCGGGCGGTGGGCTTCACCAAGGAGCAGTTCCACTTTGCGTTCGCCAACACGGTCAGCCGGGAGGAGTCCGACGCAGCGTATGACCTCCTCCACATCCCGGCGCCCGGGAACTGGGTGTGGGCGTACGGGCTGATAGCCAACTTCAAGCCGGGCCACCAGGAGACCTGGGTCGACTACGACCTGGACGACCGTGCTCCGCTGCTGTTCATCACTGGCGGCAAGGACCACCTGATGCCGCCATCGGTGCAGCGCTCGAACGCCAAGAAGTACCGCAACTCCGAGGCGATCACTGAGACGTACGAGTTTCCGGACCGCTCGCACTTCACCGGTGTCGAGCCTGGCTGGGAGCAGGTAGCCGACTACGCGCTCGAGTGGGCGACGAGCCACACGCGAACGCCTCAGGGCTGACAACCCGCGACGGCGGCAGGGCTGTGCGCCCCAGACATGGGTTGTACGTGCCCGGATGCAACGCCCAGCTCTGCCGCCCGTGGCCCGCACCACGGTGCCTGTCGAAAGCATCCCGGCCCAAACGGCCGGCGGTGTCCCCTCAGCTGCCGGCGACCCGCTGCCGCGCGGCGTGCCGGCGGGCCTTCTCGCGGTTGCCGCAGATCGCCATGATGCACCAGCGCCGGCCGCGCCCCTCGTCGAGGAAGAGCCAGCCGCAGCCCGGCCCCGGGCAGCTGCGCACCTGACCGGCCAGCCCGTCCTCGACCAGCCGCCGGGCCGCGAGGGCGAAGGCGCGCACCGGCAGGTCGAGGGTCTCCGATCCCGGGTCGACGACCAGCCCGTCGGCCTGAGTCCACGCGATGCGGCTCGTCGCGCCGGCCGCCTGCACCCGCTCGGTGAGCCGGTCGAGCACCGGTCTCGGTGGCCGGGCGCTCGTGAGCACCCGGTAGAGGTCGGCGCGCAACGTACGACCGGCATCGAGCGCCGCCTCCGCGCCGCGCGGGTCGGCGGCGGCGAGCCGTCGCAACCGGCGAACGCTCGCGGGCGGCACCAGGTCGAGCACCGCGGACCAGGCGAGCAGGTGGTCGTACGTCGCGAGGTACTCGCGCTGCTCGTCGTCGCCCCAGCCCGCCAGGGTGTTGCACAGCTCGAGGGCGGGATGCCCGGCGACCGCCCGGGGCAGGGTCAGCCGGTCGACGACCTGGGAGGCGGTGGCCACGCGCCGAGTCTGCCGTCAGCCGTCGGTCGGCCGTCAGTCGGTCAGCCCGTCAGCCGGTCGGGCCGGACAGCGCGGCGCGCACCTCGTCGTCGCTGGTGGGGCGGAAGTCGCCGTATGCCTGGCCGACGGCGACGAAGCCGAGCGGCGTCGAGACGCAGACGACCTCGTCCACCTCGAGGCGTAGCCGCGCGCAGGTGTCGCGCGAGCCGACCGGGACGGCGACCACGATCGCCTCGGGTGACTGCTCGCGCACCGCCGCGACCGCTGCGCGCATCGTGGAGCCGGTCGCCAGCCCGTCGTCGACCACGACCACGGTGCGGCCCCGGACGTCGACGGCCGGCCGGTCGCCGCGGTAGGCCTGCTCGCGGCGGCGCAGCTCGTCGACCTCGCGGGCGCGGACCCCGTCGAGGATCTCGTCGCTCACCCGGGCCTGCCGGATGACCTGCTCGTTGCGGACCTCCTCGAGGGCTCCACCGACACCGGCGATGGCACCCATCGCGAGCTCCGGCTGCCAGGGCAGGCCGAGCTTGCGCACGACCAGCACGTCGAGCGGCGCATCCAGTGCCCTGGCCACCTCGGCCGCCACCGGCACGCCGCCGCGCGGCAGGCCGAGGACCACGAGGTCGGTGCCCGCCAGGTGACCCAACGCCTCGGCGAGGTGACGGCCGGCGTCTTCCCGGTCGACGAAGCGCATCAGACCGCCTCGGCCAGCGCGGCCAGCACCGCCGCGGTCGCCGGCGGGTCGGGCGGCTCGCCGTAGGTCGCGGCGAAGACGTGCCGCGGCGCGCCCTCGTGCTCGGTCGCCACGACGCCCTCGGCGCGGTGTGCGCGCAGTGCCATGCCCGGCAGGATCGCCACTCCCATACCGGCCGCGACCAGCGACTGCATGACGACCGCGTCGTCGCTCGTGAAGCCGATCGTAGGCTCGAATCCCTCCCGCTCGCAGACGGCGAGGAGGTGGCTGCGGCACCGTTCGCAGCCACCGACCCACCGCGAGTCGCGGTGCCCGGCGACCGTGTTGACCGGGTCGGGGCCGACGACGTAGGTCGGGTCGTCGAGCAGGTGGTGCAGCCGGATGTCGGCGTCCTCGGGCGCTCCGTCGTCGTACTGGAAGATGACGGCGACGTCGACCCGCCCGGTACGCAGCATCGCCAGCGCCTCCTCGGGGTGCGCGTCGACCAGGCTCAGCTCCAGGCCGGGGTGCCGCTGCGCCAGCATCGCGGCGGCGGCCGGGGCCAGCGTGCTGAGCGCGGAGGAGAACCCGGCGAGCCGCACCCGCCCGGCATCGAGACCGACGTGCGCCGACAGCTCGGCCGACGCGGCGTCGACCCGGCCGAGGATCTCGGTCGCCCGGTCGGCGAGCAGCCGGCCGGCCTCGGTCAGCCGCACCCCGCGACCCACCCGCTGCAGCAGCTGGGCGCCGGTCTCGGCCTCCAGCTTGGCCAGGTGGTGGCTCACCGAGGGCTGCGAGTAGTGCAGCTCGCGCGCGGCCGCCGTGACGGATCCGTGCCGGGCGACCGCGGCCAGCACCCGGAGTCGCACCAGGTCAAGCGCCATGTATCGACTCTATCTATAGATCAGCACCAGAACAGGCATTGGACGTGATGAGTCCGGCCGGGCACCGTGGTTCACATGGCTCCTCCCTCCGCGTCGCTCGCGACCCGCACCCGCCCCGGCCTCGACCGCCTGGTCTCGAGTATCCGCGCCCACGCACCCTGGGACGCCCCCGCCCGCGAGCAGGCCTTCGCGGTGGCCGACCTCCTGCGGGCCGACCTGCCCGGCATCGACATCCTGACGCCCGCCGAGCGGGTCGGCGAGAGCGACACCTACGTCCGCCACGTGCTGCACACCGAGGAGCGCTTCTCGGTCGTCGGCCTCGTCTGGCAGCCGGGTCAGCTCACCGAGATCCACGACCACATCGCGTGGTGCGTCTTCGGTGTCCTGCAGGGCGTCGAGTTCGAGACCCTCTACCGCGACCACGGCGACCACCTCAGCGAGATCGGCCGGTCCGAGAACCACGTCGGCGACGTCAGCGGCTTCGCGCCCCCCGGCGACATCCACCGGGTGCACAACACCGGCGACCGCACCGCGATCTCGCTGCACGTCTACGGCGCCGACATGCGGACGGCTCCCTCGAGCGTGCGTCGCGAGTACCACCTGCCGGTCCGCTAGACCGTTCCTTCCGGCCGTACGCCCGGGCCGCCCGCTCGCGCACGCGACTCAGCCGGCTGGCCGGTCCTCCGGCACCTGCCCCGACCATGATCATGAATGGTCGGGGCAGTTCTATGTCACTCAAACGTTCATGATCATGGGATCCAGCGGAGTGGGTCAGCCGGCTGGCGGCTGCTCCTTCGTCAGGTGCAGCAGCCAGTCGGAGTGGGTCTTGATGAGCGCGTAGCGGCGTGACGACTCGCGGCCGTGCAGCGTGAAGAGGATCCGCCGGTCGGTGCGGTCGTGCTCCTCCCACGTGCCTTCGTCGGCGATCGACTTGTCGGCGTCCTCGTAGTCGATGTGGTCGAGATCGTGGTCGTCGACGTGCACCGCGAGCTTGTTGTGCCGTACGTCCGTCGGCAGCCCGCGCGGCACCGCCCAGGACCGCAGCACGCCGCCCTCCTCCAGCCGCAGGTCGAAGTGGTGCTGCGGCTTGCGGTGCTCGTGCAGCACGAACCGGCGCTCCTCAGCCACCGGTCACCCGCCGTCGCTCACCACGGTCATACCGGCCACGGCGGTCCCTCACCAGTACTCCCCGGCCGACGCCACTACGCCCACTGTCACTCACCGGTCGTGCCGTCGAGCAGCTCGCGGGTCGCGTCGGCGTGGCCGGCGTGCCGGGCGGTCTCGTTGATGAGGTGCAGCAGGACCCAGCGCAGGTCCATCGGGTTGTCGTCCGACCCCTCGAGGCAGGGCGTGCTCAGGTCACCGATGCGACGTACGGCCTCGTCGGTCGCGACCGCGCGCTCGCGGTAGGCGCGCACCGCGTCGGCGACGGTCAGCTCCGGGCCGGGCCGGAACTCCTCCTCGGTGCGGTCGACGTCCTGGCCGAGCATCGCGCCGTCGATCCACCGCCACTCGACGCGGGTGAGGTGGTTGACGACGCCGATCAGCGGGATCAGCCGACCCTCCGGCGTCCAGCGCGCGGCCTCCTCGTCGAGGCCCTCGACCTTGCGCAGGACCGCGCCGCGCAGGAAGCCGAGCCAGCGCAGGTAGAGCTCGGTCTCGTCCGGCGTCCCGACCGGGAAGCCCGGCGCCTCGTCGGTCATCGCGTCGGCCCTCGCCGCGGCTCAGCTGTAGGGCGGGTCGTCGACGACGTGGATCGCGGCCTCCTCGGCCGATGCGCCGCCGCCGTCGATGCCGACGTCCTGCGCCACGACGTCCTTCTCGTCGTCGCCGTGCGCGCCCTCGTCCGGCGCGACCAGCCGGCCGGTGCGCGGGTCGGTGACGTGGTCGTCGTCGCGCGGGTCGTCCTCGTCGGTCCACTCCGCGTCGTCGCCCGCACCGACGTCGGGCTCCTCCTCGGCGAGCAGCTGGTCGAGGCTCTCGCCGCGCCGCTCCTCCTCGGCCGTGGTGCCGTAGCGGGTCGCGCCGCGGTAGCCCTCACCGGCGTCGATGCCGGTGTCGAGCACGTCGGCGCGCAGGTCCTCGCCGTCGAGGGTGTCGCTCGGCTCCAGGACGCCGTCGTCCTCGCCTACCTCGTCGGGCTGGTCGGTCATCGCTGCACCACTTTCGTCGTACGCCGTCAGGCCGGTCGTGTCCGCGTCTCTGGTTGCCGCTCAGGTCGAGCCTAACCACCGCGTTCGGGCCTACTGTTCACGGTCATGGGCGCAGTCGTCGGAGCGGTTGGGATGGTGCTGCACCCGCAGCGGGACTCGCAGTTCGCGGTGACGACAATGACCGACTGGGCGCGGGCGCACCACCTGCCGGTGCTCGGGCTTAGGGACGAGGTAGACCGGCTGGAGTGTGACGCTCTCCCGGTCAGCGAGGCCGAGCTGGTCCGGCGGTCGACCTTGGTGGTGGCGCTCGGTGGTGACGGGACCGTGCTGCGAGCGCTGCGGCTCAGCCGGGCTGCTGAGTCGCCGGTCCCGGTGCCCGTCCTCGGGGTCAACCTCGGCAAGCTCGGCTTCCTCGCCGAGATCGACGTGCCCGAGCTGCCGGACGCGCTGACCGCGATCGACGAGCACCGCTTCCGGGTGGAGCGGCGGGCCGCCGTGCAGGCCGTGCTGCCCGACGGGACCACGACGCTCGCCTTCAACGACGTCGCGCTGGTGCGGGTGCCGGGCGATCGGGTGGCCGCCGTCGAGGTGCGGGTGTCGGGCGAGGGCTTCGTGCGGTACGCCGCCGACGCGATCGTGGTCGCGACCCCCACGGGCTCGACCGCCTACAGCTATGCGGCCGGCGGACCCATCGTGTCGCCGTCGGTCGAGGGGCTGCTCGTCATCCCTGCCGCGGCGCACGCGTCGTTCAACCGCGCGCTGCTGCTCGCCGCCGACGAGCCGCTGTCCCTCGACCTGCTGCCGTCGAGCGGCGTGCTGGCGGTCGAGGTGGACGGCCGGGTCGAGTGCCAGGCCGGTCCTGGCGACACGGTGGCGCTGTCACTCGTGCGCGAGGCGGCCCACCTGGTGCGGCTCGGCACCACGTCCTTCTACCAGCGGGCCCGTCGCAAGCTGCGGGTGATGGGCAGCCTCGAGGCCGACGCCGGGCTGTGAGCGTTCGGCTGCGCTGGTCAGTCGAGGAAGCCGGCGACGTAGCGCCGCTGACCTGGCGTCTCCACCGCGTGCCGGTCGTAGTGCGCGCGGACGTAGTCGACGGCGCCCTCGGTCGTGCCGGTGTCGAGGGCGACCAGGCAGGCGAGTGCGGTGCCGGTGCGGCCGTGGCCGCCGTTGCAGGCCACCTCGACTCGGTCGTCGGTGAGCCGCGCGAGGGCGTCGCGCAGCGCGGCGGCGGCGTCGTCACGGTCGGCGGGCAGCCGGAAGTCCGGCCAGCGCAGCCACCTGCTCGGCCAGGGCTGCGGCGCGGGTTCCCGGCCGAGCAGGTAGAGGGCGTACGTCGGCAACGGCCCGCTCGGGAGCGGATGGCGCAGACCCCGGCCGCGCACGAGCCGCCCCGACGGCAGCACCAGCACTCCCGGGTCGTCCGGCGACCACGGCTCGACCCCTGGCACGCCGGTCACCCGCCCACCGCGGCGAAGGCCGGCGGGTAGTCGACGTGGCCGCGGACCGCGGGGTCGTAGCGGGGGAGCAGGTAGACCATGCCGGCCTCGGGCGGCGCCCAGTCGGGCAGGTCGAAGGTGATGCCGTGCGGGCGGGCGTCGGTGAAGCCGAAGCGCGGGTAGTAGGCCGGGCTGCCCTCGAGCAGGACGAGCGGCGCGTCGGTGCGCTCAGCACGGGCCAGCGCCTCGCGGACCAGCGCGCCGCCGATGCCCTGCCGCTCGTGGGCGGGGGCGACTGCGAGCGGCGACAAGGTGAGTACGTCGTGGCGGGAGCCGTCGGCGTCGACCAGGGCTGCGTGGCTGATCATCGTGTGCCCGACCACGGCTCCGTCCAAGCGGGCTACGAGCTCCAGCTCGGCGACGTACTGCGGGGACTCACGGATCAGCCGCGGCAGGTCGCCCACCTCGGGCTGCTGGACGAACGCGGCGCGCACGACCGCTGCGACCGCCTCGTGGTCGTCGGGCCGGACCTGCTCGATCTGCAGCACTGTCAGAGCCTCCACCGATGATTTGTGTTGCGCGGGGGTGTCTCAGTGTCGAAGGCTCGCAAGCGACAGGCGGGCGGTCCAGCCACATTCGCAAGGAGAGATCGATGGCCACGAGCACGACCAGCACGGGCACTTCGGGAGCAGGCGACCTGGCGGGCCGGTTGACCGGCCGAGTCATCACCGCCGGCGACGACGGTTACGACGTGGCGCGCGTCGTGGTGCTGGGCGGTGTCGACCCCCACCCCGCGGTGATCGCGCGACCGGTCGACGACGCGGACGTCGCTGCGGTCGTGGGCTACGCGCGCGAGACCGGGCAGCCGCTGGCGGTGCGCAGCGGCGGGCACAGCGGTGCCGGCTACGGCACCGTCGACGACGGCATCGTGCTCGACCTGCGCGACATGACGCGCATCGACATCGACGTCGACGGCCGCACGGCGTGGGTCGAGTCGGGGGTGACCGCCGGCGAGTTCACGGTCGAGGCGGCGAAGCACGGGCTGGCGGTGGGCTTCGGTGACACCGGGTCGGTCGGCCTCGGCGGCCTGGTGACGGGTGGCGGCGTCGGCTACCTGGCGCGCAAGCACGGGCTGGCGATCGACAACCTGATCGCCGCCGACGTGGTCACCGCCGACGGGCAGGTCCGTCGGGTCGACGCCGACACGGAGCCGGAGCTCTTCTGGGCGATCCGCGGTGGCGGCGGCAACTACGGGGTGGTGACCCGCTTCCAGTTCCGGCTGGCCGAGCTGCCGCAGATCGTCGGCGGCATGCTCGTGCTGCCGGCGACACCCGAGACGGTGGCCGGCTTCCTGGCCGCGGCCGAGGAGGCGCCGGACGAGCTGAGCTCGATCGCCAACGTGATGAACTGCCCGCCCATGCCCTTCGTCGACGAGTCGGTCCACGGCTCGGTCGTCATCATGGCGGTGCTCTGCTGGGCGGGCGACGTCGAGGCGGGACAGGCCGCGATGGCGCCCTTCGTCGGGCTGGCCGAGCCGCACGCCAACATGCTGCGGCCGATGCCCTACCCGGAGCTGTATCCGCCGGAGGACCCCGACTACCACCCGACCGCGGTGGCCAAGACGATGTTCCTCGACGGCGTCGACGTGGGCAAGGCCAAGGAGCTGCTCGACGCGCTGGAGTCGTCGGACGCGACGCTGCGGGTCGCCCAGCTGCGGGTGCTCGGTGGTGCGGTGTCGCGGGTGGCGCCGGACGCGACGGCCTACAACCACCGCTCGAGCCGGATGATGGCCAACGTGGCGGCGTTCTACGAGGGACCGGCCGACAAGGAGGTCCGCACCCGGTGGGTCGACGAGGTCAGTGCGCTGCTGCACACCGGTGACGACGGTGCCTACGTCAACTTCCTGGCCGACGAGGGCGAGGAGCGGGTCCGCGCGGCCTATCCCGGTGCCACCTGGGAGCGCCTCTCGGCTGCCAAGGCGACGTACGACCCGGAGAACCTCTTCCGCCGCAACCAGAACGTGCCGCCGAGCCGATCGGCGGCCGGCTGAGCCGCCGGGTCTAGGGTCGCCCGCGTGGCGGGTCGCTGGCAGAACTGGTCGGGCGACCTGACGTGCACGCCGCGCCGGGTGGAGGTGCCGGCCGACGAGGCGGACGTGGTGGCGGCGGTGAAGGCGGCCGCTGCCGACGGGCTCGTGGTGCGGCCGTGCGGGTCGGGGCACTCGTTCACGCCGCTGTGCGTGACCGACGGTGTGCAGCTGGACCTGCGCGCGTTGAACCGGCTGGTCGACGTCGACGCGGACGGTGTCGCGCGGGTGCAGGCCGGCATGACGCTGCACGACCTGTCGCTCGCGCTGCACGCCCGCGGCCGGGCGCTGGAGAACCTCGGCGACATCGACAAGCAGACGGTGTCCGGCGCGCTCGCGACGGCGACGCACGGGACGGGTGCGGCCTTCGGCAACCTGTCGACGCAGATGGTGGGCGGGCGGCTGGTGACCGCCGACGGCTCGGTGCTCGACGTCGGTGGTGATGCGGAGCTGCTGTCGGCGGCGCGGGTGTCGCTGGGCGCGCTCGGGGTGCTGACCGAGGTGTCGCTGCGGACGGTGCCGGCCTTCCGGCTGCACAAGGTCGAGCAGCCGCGGCGGCTGCCCGACGTGCTGGCCGGGCTGGACGAGCTGGTGGCTGTCTGCGGACCACGTCGAGGTCTACGCCGCGCCGTGGTCGTCGCGCGCGCTGGTGATGTCGTCGCGGCGGACTGTTGAGCCAGCAGCGCCTGCAGCGTCGAGATTTCGGACGTGGGTGAACGACGAGCTGCTCGCCAACAGGACGCTGGACGCGCTGCAGCGGGTGGGTCGGCGGGTGCCTCGGCTGCAGCCGACCGTCGGTCGGGTGACCGGGTTGGGGATGAGCGGGTCGTCGCGGCTGGACGACAGCCACCGGGTCTTCGCCACCGAGCGCAAGGTGCGCTTCGTCGAGTCGGAGTGGGCGCTGCCGCGGGCAGTGGTCGTGGAGGCGCTGCGCGCGGTGCTGGCGGTGGTGGAGCGGCGCCGGCTGCCGGTGTCCTTCCCGGTCGAGGTGCGCTTCGCCGCGGGCGACGATGCGCTGCTGTCGACGGCGGCGGGCCGGGAGACCGCCTATGTCGCGGTGCACCAGTACGTCGGCGGGCCGTTCGAGGAGTTCTTCGCTCTCGTCGAGGACGTCATGCTCTCGCTCGACGGGCGGCCGCACTGGGGCAAGCGGCACCTGGCCGACGCGTCGGTGCTGGCGTCGCGCTACCCGGCGTGGGAGCGCTTCGCGGCGGTGCGGTCGCGGCTCGACCCCGACGGCGTCTTCGTGAACGACCACCTGGCGCGGACGCTGGGCGTGCGATGAGCGACCTGCTGGCGCGCTACGAGGCGGCGTTCGGTGACCGGGTTGCGCCCTTCGCGTTCGTCGACCTGGACGCGTTCGACGCCAACGCCGCGCACCTGCTCGGACAGGCCGGTGGGCTCGAGGTGCGGGTGGCGTCGAAGTCGCTGCGCTGCGCCACGCTGGTGAAGCGCGCGCTGGACCACCCGCGGGTGGGCGGGCCGGGCGGGTCGGTCTTCCGCGGGGTGCTCGCCTTCACGCCCGCCGAGGCGCTGCACCTCGCGTTCCACGGCGTCGACGACGTGCTCGTCGCCTACCCGAGCGTCGACCGCGCGGCCCTGAAGTCGGTGGCCTGGCGGGTGCGCGAGCAGGGCGCCGGCCGCATCATCCTGATGGTCGACTCGGTCGAGGTGGCGGCCCTGGTGTCGGAGGCGGCCCGGAACGCCCGCGTCCGGCTGCCGGTCGCGGTGGACATCGACGCCTGCTGGCGCCCGATGCGTGGGGTGGTGGTCGGGCCGCGCCGGTCGCCGGTGCGCACACCGGAGCAGGCGGCTGCTCTGGTCGGCGCGCTGGCCGCCGATCCCGGGCTCAAGGTGGTCGGGCTGATGGCCTACGAGGGCCAGGTCGCCGGGGTGGGTGACCGCGTGCCGGGTCGTCCTCTCCGGAGCAGGGCGATCCGGATGATGCAGTCCGCGTCGCTGCGCGAGCTCAGCCGTCGCCTGCCCGCGGTCATCGAGGCCGTACGTCGCGAGCTCGCCCAGCACGGGCAGCGACTGGAGCTGGTCAACGGCGGCGGGACGGGCTCGTTGTCGAGGACTTCGGCAGCGGGTGTGGTGACCGAGCTGTCTGCGGGGTCGGGGCTGTATGCGTCGACGCTCTTCGACACGTACCGGTCACTGTCATTGCAGCCGGCGGCGTTCTTCGCGCTGCCGGTGGTGCGGCGTCCTGGGCGTGGTGTCGCAACTGTGCTCGGCGGCGGCTACATCGCGTCCGGCCCGGCCGGTCGCGACCGGTTGCCGACGCCAGCGCTGCCTCCCGGGCTTCGGTTGACCGGGACGGAGGGCGCGGGGGAGGTCCAGACGCCGCTCCGTGGCGCTCCTGCCGACGGGCTGTCCGTCGGTGACCGCGTCTACTTCCGGCACGCCAAGGCCGGTGAGCTCGCCGAGCGCTTCTCGACGCTGCTCCTCGTCCAGGGGAACCGGGTCGTGGACGAGGTCCCCACCTACCGCGGGGAAGGGAAGACCTTCCTCTGAGCCGCCGACGCTCCTGACGCCAGACCTTCCGACTTCGGTCGAGGCGTCCAGCGGCCCCGTCCCGGGCTGGGACGGGACCGCTTGGTTCCGGCGTCGGTGCCCTATCGACTGACCGTGCCCACCGCAAGCGTCAGGCGCCGGGAGCTCACCGCGATCTTGCCCGCCGGCCCGGTCGAAGCGACCGCTCGAACCTTGATCCGGCCGTTGTGGTTGGCGAGTCTCTTGCTGCCCTTGACGAGCTTCACCTTGACCGTCTTGGCGGCGCCGGGGGCGATCGTGTAGCGAGCGGTACCGAGCTGCAGGACGGCCTTCACCCCGGCCAGCTTGACCTTCTCTGCGGTGCGCAGCGCCAGCGAGCCGGTGCTGATGCCGGACGCTCCGGCGGGGCCCGTGAGCTTGATCGAGGCAGTGGCGTTATGGACCTTGACTACGCCGCCCGTGATGGTGACCGGTTGCGTGCGGTTGTCGACGGGCGGCGGCGTGACGTTCGGCGTCCGGTCGATGGTTTCGAAGCCGTCGAGGATGTCGACCTGCCCGGCATCGGCGACCACCGAGTCGTTGCCGTCGCCGCCGCGGGCAAGGTCGGCGGTCTTGTCCCGGACGTTGACCTGGTCGTCGCCGTCGTCCGCGAAAACGACATCCAGGCCGCCGCCGGGGGTGATCGTGTCGTTGCCCGAGCCGCCCAGGAACGTCTCCGAGGAGCCGCCGCCGGTGAGCGCGTCGTTGCCTGCGCCGCCTGCACCGGTGACCTCGAAGGGGCCGATCTCGCCAACGACGGTGGAGTCGTTGCCGCCGAGGCCGTTGGCGTGCAAGGTCTCGCTGGAGCCGATGTCGATCGAGAAGGCGACCAGGTTGCTGCGGTCGAACTTGATCCGGGCGCCGTTGGGCTGGACCGTGAATGTGTCGCCCGCCGCTGCGGCGCCATTGACCTCGACGTCGTCGCGGCCGCCGTCGCCGTTCGCGACGTCGGTACCGTCACCGTTGTTCCAGACCAGCGTGTCGTCGCCCGAGCCGCCGTTCATCGTGTCGGTGCCGCGGTCCCCGACGACGCGGTCGTCACCGCCCCCGCCGCTGAGCACGTCGTTGTCCTCGCCGCCGAGGATCAGGTCCGCCCCTTCGGACCCATTGACCGTGTCGGCACCAGCGCCGCCGTCGACGGACAGCAGCGTGAACGCGCCGACGCCGTCGCTCGCGGCGACCGAGTCGTCGCCACCGAGCCCGTTCACCGCAAAGCGCTCGGTCACGGCGTCGAACGTGAACGGCCCCAGGTTGGTCCGCCGCAGCTTGACGGTCCCGCCCACGACGGGCTCAAGGGTGAACGTGTCACCGAGAGTGGGCGCGCCGTTGACCTCGGCGCCGTCGTTGCCGGCCTGGCCGTCCGCCCTGTCCGAGCCGTCGCCCTGGTTCCACACCAGCGTGTCGTTGCCGGCCCCGCCGTTCATGGCGTCGTCGCCCTTGCCGGCAACCAGCCGGTCGTTGCCGTCGCCGCCGGTGAGCGTGTCGTTGCTGTCGGGCCCGTTGATCACGTCGTCGCCGCCGTCGCCGTTGAGCCCCGAGCTGGCGAGCTGGGTCGCCGTGGCAAGCACCGTGATCGAGTCGTTGCCGTCGCCGCCGTTCACGATCACGGTGCGCGTGCCGTCGGCCGGCACGGTCTGATCGCCCGGCGTGCCGCTGTCCCAGTCCGCGCCGCTGTTGAGCCCGCCGGTCACCTGGCCATGCACCAGCAGGCCCTGGGACACCGACACGGTCACGTTGTCATTGGCACCGTCGAGGTTGAGCGTCGCCGTCAGGTCGTTGATCGACGCCGAGATGGCCGCCGCCTGCGCCGGCACCGCCGTCACGGCGAAACCCGCCACCAGCGCTACTGCGAGCGCCGCCGCGGCGGACAGCGGCGGGAGTCGCCCGCCGGACCAAGGACTGGGTTCATTGCGCTTGTGCATGCGTGCCTGTCTCCTTCGATGGGTGAGCCTCGCCGGGCTCGGGTGTGTGCACATGACTGACGCGATGCCGCCGCCCCGATAGGTGGGCGACCGGTGGCGCTCAGGCCGATCGCGGGCGAACGGACGTCGGAGCGCAGTGGTCGGTACCTGCTGACCGACTCATGCTCATCCAGCTGTGAGGCGACAGCATCGGTGAGCGCTGCCCACGTTGGACCGTCGGCTGCCCACGTTCAGACGGAGATGGCGCCCTCGCTGGCCACGAGGCCGAGCGCCACTGCCTGCCCAGCGGCTTCGCGTCGGCTGTTGACGTGCAACCTGGTGAGGATGGCGGAGACGTGGTGGTCAACAGTCCGGGTGGAGACGACCAAACGGTCGGCGATCTGGGCATTCGTGAGGCCGGTCGCCACGAGCTTCAGCACGTCGACCTGGCGGGAGGTGAGGCCGGCGGGGTTGACGCGAGTGGCCGGCCGCCTCCCACGCGGGATGTTGGTGGCCCCGATCTGACGCAACAGAGCCTGGGTGTGTCGAACGGCGGCCGCCGCTCCCAGTTCGTCAAGGAGGCTCAGTGCTTCGAGGCAGAGCGGGACTGAGCGGGTAGCTGCAAGCTCGAGAGCTTGCTCGTAGGGGTCGCCGATGTGCCTCCAGCGCTCTGCGGCCTCCGCGTGGTCACCCGCGACCCCAAAGGCCCACTGGTCAGGGCAACCCTCGAACGGCTCCACCTGCCACCCTGCCCGAGCCAGATAGGCGAGCAGCTCGCCGCGGACCCGCGCACCCGCACGCCCCTCGGTCCGGCGCATCAGCACCGCGATCTGGGCCGAGGCGGAGGACACGTCACCCGCCAGCCAGGCGGCCTCGATCACGGCCAAGCCGGCCGGCGCGAGCGCCCCGAGACTGTCGTTGTCCACCGCTTGGTCCCAGGCCTGCTGGAGGACGGCGTTGGCCCGTCGGTCGCCCCGGCGGGCCAGCAGCCGGCCGAGCGGGGGCAGGGTCAGTCGAGTCAGCTGGTCCGGCTCGTCGACCTCGTCGACCAAGCACTGCAGCCGGGCCTGTGCGGCGTCCCATGCTCCGTTCCCGATGAGCATCAGCGCCCGGTGGGCCTCCAGGTTGCGGAGGTGGCCGGGCAGGTCATGGTCAGTCGCGAACCGCGCACCGGCGTCGATCCACAGCCGCAGCTCGTCGAAGCGGCGCAGCTGGTAGGTCGTCTCGGCCAGGTTCGTGTAGGCACGCGCTGCGTACTCGTGGTGAGGCAGGCTGAGCGCCTGGTGCAGGCTTCGCCTGAGGTCGCCCAGACCGGTGCTGACGTCGCCGAGATCGACCCGGACGCAGCCGATGTAGTTGTTGCAAAGGGCGACGAGATCGAGACGGTCCGCGCGTTGGGCCAGGGCCTGCGCGCTCAGGAGTCGCGGCAATGCCTCCTCCTGGCGGTCCGTCAACGCCTGGACGGCGCCGAGGTAGGACTCAGCGTGTGCGAGAGCCTCGATGTCACCGGTCGGCTCGAGGACGGCCACGGCCTGCTCGGCCTGGCCGATGGCCTCGGCCGTTCGGCCTGCCATGAAGCTCGCCCGCGAGATCACCACGCGAGCGCTCCCGATGGCGACCGGGTCATCGATCTCCAGCCACAGGTCGAGGCCATGACGGGCTGTCGCTACGGCGTCGAGCCATCTCTGCGCGGCGTAGAGCTCCCAGGCATAGTCCACGAGCAACCGTGCTCGGTCACGCGGGTTGAGGTGCTGCAGATGCGGTGCCACCTGCTCGTAGTGCGCGAGGGCCTGCCGGTGCGATCCCGCACGCGAGGCCTGCCGCGCTGCCTCGGGTCCGTGGCTGAGGATCACGGAGATCGCACCTGCGGAAACCGCGTGATGCATCACGCGGGAGAGGTCAGGCGTTGTCCTGGCTAGCAGGTGGCGGAGAACGGGGCGGTGCAGGGTCGCACGACGCGTGCTCGGCACGCTGCGGACGATCGCGCGGCGCGCAAGTTCGTGCCTGAATGCCACTCCGTCGACTCCTACCTCGATCAGGCGCCGTCGCTCCGCCTCAGCGAGGATCTCGACGCTCGGCACGAGAGCGTTCATGAGCTGCGGGTCCACACGAGCAGGTACGACCGCCAGCTGCTCCACAGCCGCCCGCGTGGCCGGCGACAGGTGGCCCACCCGCGCCATCACGGCGTCTACAACGGTTGTGGGGACGCTGCTCCCCCCGCAGGCGAGCACCTCCGAAACGAAGAACGCGTTGCCGCCCGTGACCGCGAGAAGCTGGTCAACGTCGACATCAGCGTCCTCGGCGAGCTCGACGAGTGCCTGACGACTGAGTGGTCCGATCCGCAGTCGGAGAACGCGCTGAGTGGCCAGGGTGCCCATCAGGCGTGGCAGGCCACCTGCGTCGTCGACGTCATCGTCACGACACGTGAGGACGACGACGGCGTTCACGGTCTCGACCCGCCGGATGAGGTAACGCAGCGCGTCGATGGTCGCATCGTCCGCCCAGTGCAGGTCCTCGATGACGAGCACGCATGGCTGAGACCCTCGCAGCTCTGCACGCAGCGCCTGGTACACCGACTCACGATCAGGGTCTGAGTGCAGCGCCGTCGCCAACGGTCCGGGTTGGTCCTCGACAGCATCGCGGAGCGGCCCGAACGTCCGCGGCGTCAGCAGGTCGTCACACGCACCGCTGAGAACGCGGGCGCGCCGTGCAGCTCGGCGCCGGAAGGCGGCCACGAGCGACGACTTGCCCGTGCCGGCCTCACCAAGTACCAAGACGATCGAGCTCCGGCCCTCGATCGCTTCGTCAAGCGTCCGGTCGAGGGCTTGAAGTTCAGCAGCCCTCTCGAGGAGGCGCTCGCCCACCCAGTCAGCGTGGCACACCGCGCGACGTCGGTCGATCTCGATGACACGGCCGGCACCGGAGGGCCAGGGGCGGGGTCGAACCGCCGACCTTCCGATTCTCAGTGCCGGTCGAGGGGTCCGGAGGGGTCCATCGCCGTAGATCAACAGGCCTCTGACCTGCGGTTTCGCTAAACGATCTTCCAGGGCCCGTCAGCGTCGCCGGACGCCGAACGTCCGCGATCCCGAGTACGTTGCCAAGCATGTCCGACTTCACGATCAAGGCGCTCACACCAGAGACGTTCGACGACTTCGCCGCGCTCGTGGAGCGGAACAAGGGCATGTTCGCCAGCTGCTGGTGCACGTATTTCCATCCCGACTGCGCGGAGAAGGGCCAGACCGCCGAGGGGAACCGGGCGCTCAAGCAACGTCTGGTGGCCGACGGGATCGCGCACGCGGCGCTGGTCTACGACGGCGACCGCGCTGTCGCTTGGGCGGAGTACGGATCGCCTGAGGAGCTGCCCAACATCCATCACCGCAAGGAGTACCTCGCCACTGGCGAGCGACTTCCCGACTATCGGGTCACCTGCATCCTGGTCGAGCGCGGCGTTCGCGGTCAGGGCCTGGCGGCGATCGCCCTGCGCGGAGCCGTCGGGCTGATCGCGCAGGCCGGAGGCGGCCTGGTCGAGGGCTACCCTCACGACACCGGCGGGGTCCGGAAGAAGAACTCGTCGTTCCTCTACAACGCCACCCGCACGATGTACGAGCGCGAGGGCTTCACCTACGACCGGCCCAAGGGACTAGGGAACTGCGTGATGGTGCGCGAGGTAGCCCCGAGCGCTCCCGATTGATCACGTCAGCGGCATACTGACCTGCGGCTTCGGGGTTGTGGCCAGGGGCGGGGTCGAACCGCCGACCTTCCGATTTTCAGTGCCGGTCGAGGGGTCCGGAGGGGTCCATCGACGTAGATCAACAGGCCTCTGACCTGCGGGTTTGTGGTGGCCAGGGGCGGGGTCGAACCGCCGACCTTCCGATTTTCAGTCGGACGCTCGTACCAACTGAGCTACCTGGCCGAGGGCCGGCTCGTGAGCCGCCCAACGCGGTCCTGACGGGATTTGAACCCGCGGCCTCCACCTTGACAGGGTGGCGAGCACTCCAAACTGCTCCACAGGACCTTGCTGTACTGCGTGCCCCCAACGGGATTCGAACCCGTGCTACCGCCTTGAAAGGGCGGCGTCCTGGGCCACTAGACGATGAGGGCTGTAGGCCCACGGCGTCCTAGCCGTCGGGGACCTGCATGAGCATAGGGGACGCTCACGGGCATCTCCAAAGCACTACCGAATTGCCACTCATGGGCTGGGCGACCCGCTCGGCGCGCCGTCGCCCGGCGTCAGCGGCGCGGAGCTGCTCGGCGCCGGGGTCGGGGACTCGGTCGCGCCCTCCTCCGGCGGGAACTGCTCGCTGTAGATCCGCCGCTCGATCTTGGCCGACACCAGCCCCAGCCCGCCCAGCGTGATGTCGTCCCACGCCTGGAGCGTGCGGGTGTCGCGGTCGAAGTAGAGGACCGAGGCGCGCACCGGCGTCGGCTTCTCCTTCTCCAGCCCGCGCAGCCCGGAGGCGCCGGTCGAGCCCTGCAGGAAGCTCAGCGTCCCGTCGGGCAGGAGCGTCTGCTCGCGCCGGTGGTAGTGACCCGACAGCACCAGCGGTACGTCGCCGTCGAGCACCCGGGCAGCGGCACCGTCGTGCATCACGGCCACGTCGACCGGCTCGCCCGCCGCGACCGACTGCTCGACCCGGTCGTCGAGGCCGAGGGCCACCTGGGCGACGCTCGGCGGCGCCGGCGCGTCACGGGTGTTCTTGTCCGGGGTGAACCGCGGGTCGCCGGCGCCGATGAAGCGCAGCCCCTCGACCTCCACGGCCTCGCCGTCGAGCACGACCGCGTTCGGCTGGGACGCGACGGCGGCCTGGGTGATGGCCGAGTCGTGGTTGCCGCGCACCCAGACGTAGGGCACGCCGAGGGTCGCGATCGGGTCGATGAACGCGTTCTCCGCCGCGGTCCCGTGGTCGCTGATGTCACCGGCGTCGACGATCACGTCGATGTTGAACTGCTCGGTGATCGGCCGGATCACCTCCCACGCGCTCGGGTTCAGGTGGATGTCGGAGACGAAGAGCACGCGGATCGTCGACGGATCCGGTTGGTACGCCGGCAAGGTCGACGTGACGTCGTACAGCCTCGACACGTTGGTGACCAGCTTGGCCAGCTGCGCCTCGTACTTCTGGAAGTCGTTGACGATGCTCTGCGCGTCACCGACGACGGTGGGCGCGCTGGCGAGCAGCCCGGAGTACTGCGGCTCCTGGATGCTCTCCGGGTCCCACGTCGCGGCAGCGGCCGCACCACCGCCCAGGATCACCGCGAGGCTGACCCCGGCGCTCGCGAACACCAGCCGGAACCGCCGTCGGAAGACCAGCAGCCCCAGGAGCAGCGCACCCAGGACCCCTGCGAGGACCGCGCGGGCGACGAGCGTGATCGCGGCGCCCGTCAGGTCGTCCACGACCTGCTCGCCCAGCCCGTTGACCGCCGAGGGGTTGCTGAAGATGCGGCGAGCGTCTCCCGCGTTGATCCGGGTGACCTCCGTGTTGAGGCGCCAGGGCCCGTCGTGGCTGTCCACGGTGAGCTCACCGAGCGGCGGGATGGCTACCTCGGTGCCGCCGTGCAGGTTGGGGACCACCGACATCCGGGTCTCCAGCGGGCCGACGGACGCGTCGAGGTGACCGCCGGCGAGCAGGCCGAGCCAGCAGCCGAGGAGGCCGATGATGACGACTTCGACGACCATGCCCACGCGCCGTCGACGGCTTCCGGGCTCCCCGCGCAGGTGGTCCCAGCGCGCGTTGAGGCGCGTCCAGACGGCGGGGGGCATGACTCCTGCCTACCCGATGGCGCCGGGACGCGAAAGAATCGGTCCGTGCTGGACATGGCGGCGGAGCGCTTCGAGGAGCTGGTCGGCGAGGCGCTCGACAGCTGTCCCGCCCGAGCTGGCGGGCCTGATGGACAACGTCGCCATCTTCGTCGAGGACGAGCCGCCGGCCGACGAGCCGGACCTGCTCGGCTGGTACGAGGGGACTCCGCTGACCGAGCGCGACTGGTCGTACGGCGGCGTGCTCCCCGACCGCATCGTCATCTTCCGCGGGCCGACGCTGCGGATGTGCGAGACCGAGGAGGACGTCGTCGACGAGGTGCACATCACCGTCGTGCACGAGATCGCGCACCACTTCGGCATCGACGACGACCGGCTGCACGAGCTCGGCTACGACTGAGGCGTCAGAGCAGGCCGGTGCCGCTGAGGCCGCGCAGGGCGACGACCGCACCGAGGATGACGACGGCTGAGGCGGTCAGCAGCGGGGCGAGCCGGAGCAGCGGCGCGAAGCGGGAGCCCGGGTGGGTGTCGAGCCGGGCCTCGGCGCGGTGGCGCAGCCGCATGACCAGGAGGCCGGCCACCGCGAGTGTGGTGGCCATGCCGACGCCGAAGGCGACGACCAGGGCGACCCCGAACCACGGGTGACCCAGGCCGGTTGCGCCCAGGAAGACGATGAGCGCGGACGGGCTGGGGACCAGGCCGCCGGCCAGGCCCATCGCGATCAGGCTGCGCCGGGACGTGTCGGCCGGCTGGCGGTCGTCGCGGTGCGCCGGATCTCCATGATCGGAGTGGCTGTGCGCCTGGGTGATGGCCCCGGCGCGCTCCAATGTGGCGATTGCCGCGCGATCGTGGCTGGGCGCGACGTCATGGGGATGCGGGTGGCCGTGGTCGTGGCCGGCTGAGTGACTGTGCCCCGCCGAGTCGTGGCCATGGTCGTGCGGGTGCGGATGGGGGTGGTCGTGCCCGTGCCCGTGGGCGTGGCTGCCGTCGGGGGCGTGGGTGTGGGGGTGGCGGGCGGAGCGCAGCAGGGTCAGGCCGACGACGAGGACGAGCAGGCCGGAGACCAGGCCGAGCCAGGGGTAGAGGCGGGCCGGGGCGAAGGCGGTGCCGGCGCTGACGAGGAGGCCGAGCAGCAGTACGCCGGCGGTGTGGGTCACGGTCACGGTGGCGCCGACGGTCGCGGCCGAGCGCAGCGCGCCGTCGCGGCGGCCGGAGAGGTAGAAGGCCATCACGGTCTTGCCGTGGCCGGGGGCGACCGCGTGGGCCGCGCCGAGGACGATCGCGCCGAGCAGGGCGACCATCGCGGCGAGCGGACCCTGGCCGCTGCCGGGAACCAGCGACTCGAAGGCGAGGGTGAGCCGGTCGGCGCCGCGGGTCAGCGCGGCAGTGGTCCCGTCGGCCGCGTCCGAGCCGGCCGTGCCACCCGTGGCCGCCGGCTGGAGACGCGCCCCCCCAGGTCGCGCCTCCAGCCGGGCCCCCGTGACATCCAGCGGGCTGGACAGCAGGTCTTGGGGATAAGACGTCAGACGGGCGCTGGAGGTTCGGTCCGGGACGTCGGAACTTGTCAGGGTGACCCCGTCACCGACGGCCGTCACCTCCTTCCAGCCGACCTCACGCTCGCCGGACGCGTCGTCGAGCGTCACCGCAGTCGGCCCGGACACCGAGACCGGCGCGCGCAGCGAGCACTCCAGCCGCAGCACCGGCAGCCCGGCCTGACCCTTGGACGACCGCGCGGTCGCCGACCGGACCGACAGCGGCGCCGGACGGCCGTCCACCTGCACGCGCAGGTCGTCGGCGGCCGAGCGGCACTCGGTGCGCGCCCACGCCGACAGCTCGCCGCCCGACAGCCGGCCGTCGCCGGAGGTGTCGATGGCCGGTCGGCGCTGCGCGGTCGGGATCTCCGCGAGGTCGCGTACGTGGTCGACGGTCACCGCGTCGGTCGAGACGACGATGCCGGAGTAGCGGTTCACGGTGAAGTTGCCGAGCGGGTGCGCGCTGGCGGTCCCCGGCACCAGCACGACGAGTGCCGCAGCGACCGGCACCAGCAGCACCACACGACGCAGCAGGCGGTTCATCGCAGACCCCTCAGCAGCTCGCGCGCCTGCTGCTCGCGCAGCGGGGCGACGCCGGAGTCGATCCGCAGCGCGGCGCGCAGGTGCATCGCGCGCCGGCGTCGGTCATGTCCAGAGCCGCCTCGATCGCGCCCCGGTGGAAGAGCAGCCGCGCGTCCCGGGTGCCGAGCGCGGTCGCCTGGCGCGCGTAGCCCAGCGCCTCCCGGTCGCGGCCGGACGCGTGCAGCGCCCAGGCCATCGCGTCCGCGGTGTGCACGGTGTGCCGGACCGCCCACTCGGACTCGGCTGCCTCGAGCGCAGCGGCCGGCGAGCCGTGGTCGGCCTCGAGCAGCGCGGTCTCCAGGTCGGTGCCGACACCGTTGGCCTTCTGCAGCTGCGCCGACGCCTCGGCGACCGCGATCTGCTCCTCGGCCAGGTCGGGCTGCCCCGTGGCCAGGTAGAGATCGGCCAGCTCGACGACGTACTCCGTCAAGGGGAGGCGGCTGACGACCTCGCGGTAGTCGCGCACGGCGCCGGCGATGTTGCCGCGGGCGGCGGCGATGCGCGCGCGTCCGGCGATGGCGGGGGCGTAGGTCGGGTCGGCGCCGAGGGCGGCGTCGTAGTGGCGCTTCGCGGCGCGCAGGTCGCCGGCGGTGCGCGCGAGCTCGCCGAGGTGGAAGGAGGCGAAGGCGTACGAGGCCGCGCTGGACGTGCTGGCGTCCAGGGAGAGCCGCATGAGGCGGGTGGCCTCGCGCAGGTCGCCGCGGAGCTCGGCCTGGTAGGAGAGCCGCGCGAAGGTCGACGGGCCGGGCTCGAGGTCGTCGGCGCGAGTGGCGGCGCGGCGGGCCTCGGCGTAGCGGCCGAGCTCGGTCAGGGCGTCGGACCGGATGGCCCACGCCGGCGCGCTGTAGGGGTTGACCTCGATGGCCGCGTCGGCGTCGCGCAGCGCGCGGTGGAAGTCGTGGCGGGCGGCCTCGAGCGATGCGCGGGCGGTCAGCATCACCGAGTCACCGGGGGCGAGCCGCGCGGCGCGGGCGACGGCCTTCGCGGCCTTGGGATAGAAGCTCGGGTCGGCCGTGATGCGGGCCTGCTCGACGTAGGCGAGCGCGAGGGAGGACCAGCTGCGGTGGTCGCCGGGGACGGTGCGCAGCCGCTGCTGCAGTGCGGTGATCGACGAGCCGGGCCGGTTGTCGGCGGTGATGCCGGGGCTTGCCGACTGCGTGCCGGACGCGGTCGGTGCCGACGTCCGGTGCGCCGCCGAGAGCGACGGCGGCCGTCAGGGTCATGGCGCCGGCCAGCATCAGGGCCGATGCGCCGAGCAGTGCGGGGCGGAGCAGTCGTCCCACGGTCTCGTCCTCTCAGGCGGTACGTCCGGAAGGCTCGTCCGGCGGGGTGCTGTCAGGTGCGGGCTGTCAGGCCCTGGCCGGCGGGGAGGCCGACCAGGGCCTGACGACTGGGTGCCGCTGTCGTCAGCGACCGGTCACGCGGTGGCGGTCGACGGACGGCGCGCGGCGTTGCGAGCCATCGCCGCACCGGCCACCAGCGCCAGGGCGCCGAGACCGATCAGGCCGACCTGGCCGGCGGGGAAGCCGCCGTCCGAGCCGTTGCCGCTGCCGCCGCCGGGCAGCAGCGACTGAGGCGACTGCGCCGGCGGGGCGTCCTTGGTGATCGACCCGCTGTGCGGCAGGCCGAGGTAGGGGAAGGAGGTGCTGAACGCCGAGTCGTTGGCGTTCACGCCGTCCCCGATGTCGTTCGGCTTGCCCTTGAGCTCGCCGGCGACGACCTGCAGCGCGATGTCGACGACGTCGTCACTGAGTCGACGGCCGTTGGGGAAGCCGTTCTTGTCGCCGCCGAGGACACCGAGCCGGCTCTGGGGCTGACCGTCCAGCCACTTCGGTGCTCAGCCGCAGCATCTCGCTCGGAGTGCCGTTGCCGCTCGGGTTGTTGATGCCGGGGATGCCGGTGAGGAACACCTGCACGAGGTCGTCACGGTTCTTCACCGGGGCGTCCGTGCCGCAGACCGCGTTGAGGGTCGCAGCCAGCTCGGAGTTCTGGACGAAGGGCAGCGCCGCGGCGTCCTGCTTCGGCTTGAGGCTGTTGAACGTGTCCTTCACGCGGTAGGGCACGACGACCTCGTTGACCAGCGGCTGGCCGAGGCGGGAGATCTGCTTGTAGCTACCCGCTCGCGTTCTTGCGCGAGGTGGTGCTCCAGATGCCGACGACGGTCTGCTTCTTCTGCGTCAGGTCCGCGCGCGGGACCTGGAGCGCGACCGAGTTGACGTTGAAGCCGGCCAGGCTGTCGTGCCCGGCCTCGGTCATGCAGTTGCCGCCGTAGAGCAGGTCGAAGACCCGCAGGTCGAGGAAGAACGGGTCCTCGGCCTGGCCGGCGAACGACTTGCGGCTCGACTGGTAGGTCTTCACCGCGGCGTTGCGCAGCGCGTTGTAGTCCGGCATCGACGCGTCACCGACGTGCGACGGGGCGACCGGCGCGTTGTCGAGGACGGTGCGGACCTTGTCCGGGCCCTTGCGGACGGTGATCCGCTGCAGGTCGTAGGTCTGGCGGAAGAGCAGGTTGGGGTCCTTGAGGGACGTGACCGGCCCGTTGTTGGTGAGGAAGGTGCCGTTGCCGGTGAAGCTGTCCGACGGCTTCGGCGTCCGCGAGTTGCGGAACTTCCACCGGTAGATGACGTCCGGCTTCGCGTCGTCGTCGTTGTCGATGTTGACGTCGTAGCGAGCGTCCGTGGCCCACGGGTAGAAGTTGGGCCCGCCGCCCGGCTCCTCGAACGGGATCCAGTTGGCGACCAGCGACACCTTGCCGGGCGAGTTCGGGTCGACCCAGGCATAGAGGTCGGTGTTGTCGTACTGCGGCTGACCGGAGATGGCCGGTGCCTCGCGGTGGCTGGAGGCCGTGGCGCCGCCCGGCGCCAGACCTGCGATGCCACCGCCGGCGAGCAGGGTGCCGACGCCCAGCATCGCTGTGGCGCGGACCTTCCTGCCTCGTCCGGACTGGGTTGTCCTCTCGGACATGGTCCCTCCCTGAGGGGTGTGGGGCGGTGATCGGAGTCACACCGCCTTGTCCGCCTCAGTTCGGGGCGACGTACCGCCCGGATTGGCTGGCTCGCAGGAAACCTGCGGCGTTCCAACGCCGAGCGCTGCGAGTCGGTACGTCGCACGCCGGTGTGTCGGGCGTGTTGGGAGCGCTCGGCGGCGGGCTGTGGCGAGCCCGCGGCGTCAGGAGTCGAGCGGGAGCTGCAGGACGAGCTCGCCGGTCGGCTGCTCCGACCCGGACGCGGGCTCGACGGTCAGGCCCACCGAGTCGGCGCCGGACACGTCGTCCATCACCATCTCCAGCTGCCCGCCCCGGCCGAGCACGCCGACCGACGTCGCGCCGTCGTCGTTGATCAGCCAGAGCTGGTAGGCCTGGTCGGCCGGCAGCTCGGGCAGGTCGTCGGTGCGGAAGACCGCGAGGTCGTCGGCCGCGACGACCGTGCCGCTCCCGCCGGTCGTCCCCGCGGCGCTGCTCTCGACCCGGTCCGGGTCGGTGGCCACCGCCGCGATGCGGTCGGCGCGCTGCTGCGCCTCGTCGGCGCGCTGCCACTGGACGCCGGCGAGCGCACCGAGGCCGAGTGCGGCGACCAGGAAGAAGGCGGCAGCCAGAGAGGCCGGCTGCTGCCACCACGACCGCGACGCCGGCTCCTCAGCGCGCGAGAAGCGGTGGTCGACCGCCGGTGCTTCCTGCCGCGTGCGGCTCACCTCGTCGAGCACCCGGCCGCGCAGCTCGGCGGCCGGCATCTCGTAGCTCGCGCCCGCCAGCCGCGCTGTCGTCGCGCGGAGCTCGGCGACCTCCTGGCGGCAGTCGGCGCACTCCTGCAGGTGCCGCTCGAACTCGTCGCGCTCGACCGGGTCGAGGGCGTCGGCGGCATAGGCGCCGGTCAGCGTGTGCAGATCGGCTCCGTTGCTCATGCCGTCACCCCCAAGCAGTCCCTCATCCGGATCAGGCCGTCGCGCAGCCTGGTCTTCACGGTCCCCAGCGGGGTGTCCAGCACCTCCGCGACCTCGCGGTAGGTGTAGCCGCCGTAGTAGGCGAGCGTCACCGACTGGCGTTGCAGCTCGGTGAGCCCGTCCAGGCAGCGGCGCACCTGTTCCTGCTCGAGGCGGGCCTCGACCTGGTCGACGACCACGTCGTAGGGCTCCGACCTGGTCGCGCCGCCCGATCGCGCTCGTCGCGGTCGTGCGCCGACTGGGTCGCGCGCACCCGGTCGATCGCGCGGCGGTGCGCCATCGTGTGGATCCAGGTCGTGGCGCTGCCGCGGGTCCGGTCGAAGCGGGTGGCCGTGCGCCACACCTCGACCATGACCTCCTGGGTGACCTCCTCGCTCTGCGCCGGGTCGCGCAGCACGCGGCGGATCACGCCGTAGACGGTGCCGACGACCCGGTCGTAGAGCGTCTCGAAGGCGGGGGTGTCACCGCGCGACACCCGGCGGAGCAGCTCCTCGACGTCCGCAGCGGACCCGTCGTCCGGGCCCGGGCGGGCGGCGCGCAGCGGCATGCCCGACAGTCTGACGACTCCGGCCGGCGTCCGCCCGTCAGCAGGCATGTCGAACCTCCGTCGCCGGGTCTGGGTGCGGCCTCGTCGGCAGGTGATTCGGTGCGCGCGCCCGCCCGGATTGGTCCGCCCGCGCGCGTCGTGTGGACGCTGCGGCACCAGACACGCCGGCCGGCCGGTGTGTCCGCGTCCACAAGGTGGTGGGCGAGGCGGACGGCGGACGCCCGCAAGGCCGGTCAGTCCAGCTGTACGCGGCGATGGCTGATGACGTCGCGCAGGTCGATCAGCGGGGCCGGTGCACCGGCGATGTAGCCCTGCAGGCTCTCGTAGCCCAGCTCCCGCACCCGGCGCAGCTGGGCAGGGGTCTCGACCCCGATCGCGAGCGGGTGCCGCCCGGCCGCCCGGGCAGCGGCCGCCACGGCCGCCACGACCACCGCGTCCTCGCCGCTGCCCAGCAGGTTGGCCACGAACGACCGGTCCACCTTCACCGTGTCGACCGGCAGCCGGCGCAGCGACGTCAGCGACATCCCGCCGGTGCCGTAGTCGTCGATCGCCAGCCCGACGCCGAGCCGCCGGAGCTGGTCGAGCTCGTCGGCCAGGTTGGGGCCGGCCTCCGGGAGCTCGCTCTCGTGCAGCTCGAGGTAGAGCGCCTTGGCCTGCAGCCCGGCCCACGTCAGCAGCACGCCCACGGTCTCGGCGAAGCCCGGCCGGGCCACCTCCGCCGCCCACATGTTGACGCTGACCCGCACCTGCGGGTCGTGCCAGGACGCGGCATCGCGGACCGCGGCCCGCAGCACCCAGTCGGACAGCGGTCGCGCCAGGTCGGTGCCGGCGACGCGCGGCAGGAAGTCCTGCGGCATCAGCAGCCCCTGCTTCGGGTGCGGCCAGCGCAGCAGCGCCTCGAGGCCGATCAGCCCGCCGTCGACGCGCACCACCGGCTGGTAGTGCAGCACCAGCTCGTCGGCCTGGATGGCGTGGCGCAGGTCGGCGAGCAGGTCGGTCGAGCGCGAGCCGTAGCCGCTCCAGACGCCGTCCGAGGGCTCGCGCTCGTCGACGGCGCTGTCGGCCAGGACGTAGGAGGTGTCGGACCGTTGCTTGGCGCGGTACATCGCGAGGTCTGCGAGCCGGATCAGCTCCTCGCCCGTCTCGGCGTGCGGGCCGGCGATCGCGATCCCGATGCTCGCTGCGACCGACACCGCGCGGCCCTGCACGGTCACCGGGCGGCGTACGCCCTCGAGAAGCCGCTCCGCAAGCCCCGTGACGTCGTGCTCGGAGGCGACGTCCTCGCACACGACGACGAACTCGTCACCGCCGAGCCGCGCCACCGTGTCGCACGACCGGAGCGCGGCGTGGATGCCGGCGGCGACACCGACGAGCACCTCGTCGCCGGCGTCGTGGCCGAAGGTGTCGTTGACGTCCTTGAAGTGGTCGAGGTCGATGAAGAGGACCGCGACGGTGCTCAGGCTGCGGTGCGCCCGGGCGAGCGCGGTGTCGAGCCGGTCGCGCAGCAGCCGGCGGTTGGGCAGGTTGGTGAGGCTGTCGTGCAGGGCCGCGTGCACGAGCATCCGCTCGGTGTTGCGCCGGCTGGTCGCGTCGTCGAGGCAGACGAGCAGCGCGCCGTCGCCGACCTCGGGCATCGCCACCGCCGACACCACGGCCCACAGCTCGTGGCCGCGCTCGTGCCGCATCCGCCGCTCGGTGAGGCCGGCCCGGAAGCGGCCGACGTCGTCGGTGGCCGCCAGGTCGTGCAGCGTCGTCCCCGTCAGCCCGGCGGCCGCGCGCCCGAGGAAGGCGCCGAGGGCGGGGTTGGCGAGCACCACCCGGCCGAGGGCGTCGAGCACGGCCATCCCGACCGGGCTGCGCTCGAAGACCGCCTGGAAGTCGGGGTCGGTGTCGTGGCGGGAGGCCGGTCCCTCGCCGGGGTCGTTGCCGGCGCCGTTGCTCGGGGTCCGGGGCGTGCCGAGGATGGCCTCGGCGTACCTCGCCGGGCCGTCGAAGAGCTCGTCGCCAGCCAGAGCCGTCCCTCCCCTGCCAGGCGCTCATCGTCCCCGTCACGCACCGTGCTCGCACCTCGGCACGCAAAGGATCACCCCAACGCTCCGCGAGTCAACTGAACGTAAAGTCCGGTTACCCAGGGTGACCGGTCAGCCGGCGACCCGCAGCCACAGCCGGCCGTAGCGGGGCAGCCGGACGGTGAAGCGTCCGCGCTTGTCCGTCTCCAGCCGTACGTCGCCCAGCGGCTGCTCCAGGCGGACCGGGCCGACGCCCTCGGGCAGGTTGACGTGCGCGGTGACCGGCTCGTCGGCCAGGTTGTGCACGGCGACGACGCTGCGGTCCTGCCAGCTGCACCGGTGGGCCAGGACGGACGGCGCGTCGCAGCCCAGGAGGGTGAAGGCGCCCCAGCCGAGCTCCGGGCACTCCCGGTAGGCGCGGACCAGCGAGCGCATGAAGGAGTGCATCGAGCCCGGGTCGTGGCGCTGGTCGTCGGCGTTGACCGCCGAGGGCGCGAAGGCCCCCTTCACGACGGGCGAGACGAGGTCGGCCGCACGGGCGGTGGAGAAGCCCCCGTTGCGGGTCGCGCTCCACTGCATCGGCGTGCGGACGGCGAGGCGCTGGTCGGCCGAGAGGTTCTCGCCCATGCCGATCTCCTCGCCGTAGAAGAGGACCGGGGTGCCGGGGATCGAGAACATCAGGCTGTAGAGCAGCCGGATGCGGTCCTGGTCGCCGTCGAGCATCGGGGGGACGCGCCGGCGCAGTCCCCGGTCGTACACCTGCATGGTCTTGCGTGGGCCGAAGGCCTTGAAGACCTCCTGCCGCTCGCTGCCGGTGAGCCGGTCGAGGGTGAGCTCGTCGTGGTTGCGGACGAACGAGGCCCACTGTCCCTCGGCGACGACGGCGGGCCGCGCCTCGACGGCGTGCGCCAGCGGGCTGGCGTCCTGGCGCGCCATGGAGAGCCAGAGGTTCTGCATGGAGATGAAGTCGAAGCAGGTTGACAGCTCCGCCGCGTGGCCGGTGCCGAAGAACTCGCGCTGCTGGTCGTGGGGCAGGTTGACCTCACCGAGCAGCATCGACTCGCCGGAGCGGCGGCCGAGGAAGCCGCGCAGGTGGCGCAGGAAGGCGTGCGGGTCGGGCATCCGGGCGCGGGCCGCGTCGTCGTCGGTCTCCAGCAGCGCGGGCACCGCGTCGATCCGGAAGCCGGAGAGGCCGAGCTCCAGCCAGAAGCCGGCGATCTTGGCGATCTCCTCGCGGACGGCCGGGTTGGACACGTCGAGGTCGGGCTGGAACCGGTAGAAGCGGTGCAGGAAGTAGCGGCCGCACTCCGGCGCGTACTCCCAGATGCTGGTCTCCTCACCCGGGAAGGCGACGTCGCTGGGGCTCTCGGCCGGTCGCTCGTCGGCCCAGACGTACCAGTCGTGGAAGGGCGAGCCCGGGCCCTGTCGGGCCGACTGGAACCACGGGTGCTCGTCCGAGGTGTGGTTGGGCACCAGGTCGGCGATGACCCGGATGCCGCGGTCGCGCGCGGTGCGCATGAACTCCACGAAGTCGCCGAAGGTCCCCAGCCGCGGGTCGATGCCGTAGTAGTCGGTGATGTCGTAGCCGTCGTCGCGCATCGGGGAGGGGTAGAACGGCATCAGCCACAGGCAGGTGACGCCGAGGTCGGCGAGGTAGTCGACCTTGCCGGCGAGGCCGCGGAAGTCGCCCCAGCCGTCCCCGTCGGAGTCGGCGAACCGCTTGACGTCCAGGCAGTAGACGACGGCGTTCTTCCACCAGAGGTCGCTCGTGTCGGTGATGCGCATGTCCTGGGTCTGCCCACGGAACGGATCGCTGAACGCGCGGCGGCCGGCCGGGAGTAGCGTCCGAAGCTCGGGAGCCCGGCCGTGCCGGGCAGCAGTGCCGGCGAAGGGGAGATCCAGTGACGACGACGGAGACCAGGAGCGGCGCCGCTCCGGCGGCCGACCTTGTGGAGCGGCTGGCCCACCCGGACGACGACGAGCTGGCGGCGGTCGACGCCTGGTGGCGCGCCAACAACTACCTGACCGTCGGGCAGATCTACCTGATGGCCAACCCCTTGCTGCGGGAGACGCTCTCGTCCGACGACATCAAGCCCCGGCTGCTCGGCCACTGGGGCACCAGCCCGGGGCTGTCCTTCATCTACGCGCACATGTCGCGACTGATCCGGCACACCGGCCAGGAGGTGCTCTACCTCGCCGGGCCGGGACACGGCGGCCCCGCCCTCGTCGCCGCCGGCTACCTGGAGGGGACCTACACCGAGATCTACCCGGACGTCACGCAGGACACCGAGGGGATGCGGCGGCTCTTCCGGCAGTTCTCGGCGCCCGGCGGCATCCCGTCGCACGTGTCGGTGCCGACCCCGGGCTCGATCCACGAGGGCGGCGAGCTCGGCTACGTGCTGGTGCACGCCTTCGGCGCCGTCATGGACAACCCGGACCTGATCGCGCTGGCCGTCGTCGGAGACGGCGAGGCCGAGACCGGGCCGCTCGAGGGGTCGTGGAAGGGCATCTCCTTCCTCAACCCGGCGCGCGACGGAGCGGTCCTCCCGGTGCTGCACCTCAACGGCGCCAAGATCGCCGGACCGACCGTCCTCGCACGCAAGGACCCCGCCGAGGTGCGGTCGCTGCTCGAGGGCCACGGCTACGAGGTGATCGAGGTCGAGGGCGAGGACCTGCCGGGCATGCACCACCGCTTCGCGGAAGCGCTCGCGGGGGCGTGGGCGCGCATCCGCGAGATCCAGGCGTCGGCCCGCGGTGGCGACTGGGACGGTGCCCGGCCGCGCTGGCCGCTGATCGTGCTGCGCAGCCCCAAGGGCTGGACCGGTCCCGACGTCGTCGACGGCGTGCAGGTCCGGGGCACCTGGCGGGCGCACCAGGTGCCGCTGTCGGGTGTGAAGGGCGACACCGCACACCTGAAGGTCCTCGAGGACTGGATGCGGTCGTACGCCCCCGAGGAGCTCTTCGACGACGACGGGGTGCCGACCGAGCTGGTACGGCGGGCCAACCCGGCGGGCGACCTGCGGATGAGTGCCACGCCGCACGCCAACGGCGGCCGGCTGACGAAGGACCTGGACCTGCCGGACTTCCGCGACTACGCGATCGACGTGCCGGTGCCGGCGAAGGACCGCGCCGAGTCGACCCGCAAGCTCGGCGAGCTGATGCGCGACATCTACCGCCGCAACCCGCACAACTTCCGGCTGTTCTGTCCTGACGAGACCAACAGCAACCGGCTCGGTGCGGTCTTCGAGGCGTCGGACCGCGGCTTCGCGGAGCGCGTGACGGCCGACGACGTCAAGCTCTCGCGGGACGGCCGGGTGATGGAGGTCCTGTCGGAGCACAACTGCCACGGCTGGCTCGAGGGCTACAACCTGACCGGCCGCCACGGCATGTTCGCGACGTACGAGGCCTTCGCGATGGTGAGCGCCTCGCAGACGGTGCAGCACAGCAAGTGGCTGCAGGAGGCCGACGAGCTGGACTGGCGCGCCAAGGTCCCGAGCCTGAACATCCTGCTGACGTCGACGGCGTGGCGGAACGACCACAACGGCTTCAGCCACCAGGGCCCGGGCCTGATCCAGAACGTCATCACCCAGCGCGGCAACGTCGGCCGGGTCTACCTGCCGCCGGACGCCAACTGCCTGCTCTCGGTGGCCGACCACTGCTTCCGGTCGCGGTCCTACGTCAACCTGGTCGTCATCGACAAGCAGCCGCAGCTGCAGTACCTGTCGATCGACGAGGCGATCAAGCACTGCGCGGACGGCGCAGGCATCTGGGACTGGGCCGGCAACGACGACGGCACCGACGACCCCGACATCGTGCTGGCGTGCGCCGGTGACGTGGTGACGATGGAGACGGTCGCGGCGGCGGCGATCCTGCGCGAGCGGCTGCCGCGCTTCCGCACCCGGGTCGTCAACGTCGTCGACCTGATGACGCTGCCGAGGCAGAAGGACCACCCGCACGGGATGACCGAGAGGTTCTTCAAGGAGCTGTTCACCGACCACGTCGACGTGGTGTTCGCCTTCCACGGGTATCCCGGTGCGATCCACCAGCTCGTGCACGGCCGGCCCGTCGCCGACCGCTTCCGGGTGCGCGGCTTCATCGAGGAGGGCACGACCACGACGCCCTTCGACATGGTCGTGCGCAACAGGGCGTCCCGCTACCACCTGGTGATGGACGCGCTGAACAACGCGCGGCGAATGCCGCCGGGGGCGAGCGACCTGATGGCCTTCTGCCAGTCGCAGCTGGCCCGCCACGAGGAGTACGTCGTCGAGAACCTCGAGGACATGCCCGAGGTGCGCGACTGGGTGCTGGGCGACTGGGCCGAGCAGGGCTGAGGGGTGGCTGCCGGCACCGGATCGGTCCTCGTCCTCAACGGCGGCAGCTCGTCGGTCAAGGTCGCGCTCGTCGACCCGTCGACGGGCGACCGTGCATTGACCGCGCTCGCCGAGAAGGTCGGCACGTCGGACGCCGTCGGTCCAGTGGCGGCGTGGGGACGACGAGTCGTCGTCGACCCCGTCGGACACCTCGCCGAGCGGCGTGATCGGGCACCTGCTCGGCGAGCTGACGGCGGACGAGCGCGCGTCGGTGGTGGGGGTCGGGCACCGCGTGGTGCACGGCGGTCGCCGCTTCACCGAGTCGGTCGTCGTGGACGACTCGGTGATGGCCGGGCTGGCCGAGCTCACCGAGCTCGCGCCGCTGCACCTGCCGGCCAACCGGGAGGCCGTGGAGGCCGCACGACGGCTGCTTCCGGACGTACCGCACGTGCTGGTCTTCGACACCGCCTTCCACCGGACGCTGCCCCCGGTGGCCTACCGCTACGCGGTGCCGACGGAGTGGTACGAGCAGCACGACGTCCGGCGATACGGCTTCCACGGCACGAGCCACTACTACGTCTCGCGGCGCGCGGCGGAGATGCTGGGGCGACCGGTGGAGTCGCTCCGGATCGTGACCCTGCACCTGGGCAACGGGTGCAGCGCTGCCGCCGTCCGCGACGGTGAGTCGATCGACACGACGATGGGGCTGACCCCGCTCGAAGGTCTTGTCATGGGATCGCGCAGCGGTGACGTCGACCCCGCACTTGTCGCGTACGTCGCCAAGAAGCTCGAGCTCGATGTCGACGGGGTGCTCGACGCGCTCAACTCGAAGAGCGGGCTGCTCGGGCTCTCGGGGTCGAGCAACGACATGCGGACGCTCGTGGAGGAAGCGGCCGGCGGGTCGGAGACGGCGCAGCTCGCGATCGACGTCTTCTGCTACCGCGCGGCGAAGGCCGTCGGTGCGCTGGCAGTCGCGCTCGACGGGCTGGACGCGCTGGTCTTCACCGGCGGCATCGGCGAGAAGTCGGTGGAGGTGCGTGCCGCGGTGCTCGGTCGGCTCGGGGTGCTGGGTCTGGCCGTCGACGACGCGGCGAACGCCGCGCACGGTGAGCAGAGTGACGGCCGGGTGAGCGCGGGCGAGTCTCCGGTGGCGTTGGTCGTGCCGACCGACGAGGAGCTCGTCATCGCGCGCGACACGGCGCGGCTCGCGACCTGACGGCCGCCGACGACGTGACGGCCAGCGGGTCAGCCGTGCTTGGCCACGGTCAGCAGCACAGCGGAGTCCTCGAGCGCCTCGAGCGCGTGCCGGGCATCAGGCACGATCAGGAGGTCGCCGGGGGAGCCCTCCCAGCTGATCTCTCCGGCGCTGAGCCGGACTCTCCCCGTCAGCACGTGCACGGTCGCCTCGCCGGGGTTCTCGTGCTCGTCGAGCCGGCGCCCGGCCGCCAACGCGATGACTGTCTGGCGCAGCTGGCGCTCGTGGCCCCCGTACGCCGTCGCAGCGCTGCGGCCGCTCGGCGCTCCCCGCGCGCTCGTCAGGTGCTCGCGGGCGAGGGCGGTCAACGACAGCTTCTGCATGGCGTCACCGTCCCACACCGACCGGCCTCCATTGCCCGGAGGCTGATCGCTGGGACGTCGCTCGTGGGCGCTAGGCTGGCGGTACCGGATCAGCGGCTTGAGTCTTGCGACCGTCGCAGTACTCGGGCCTCTAGCTCAGTTGGTAGAGCAGCGGACTTTTAATCCGTCGCGCGCGAGTTCGAGCCTCGCGGGGCCCACCACAGAGACCTGGCATCGGATGTCGCGGTGCGTCCCTTCCGGATCGGTGACCCTGGAGGGCGAATTCCCCCCGGCCGGCACGCGTCGATCCGTCCATCGCGCACCGCGCATCTGACGCTTTTCGACCTGGCGGCACCGCCTCCACCAAGAGCAGACTGCGGACCTGCGGGCGGTCGTCGAGCGCCGGTTGCGCACCATCTTCCCGAACCGAAGGAGCGACGATGACGTTCGAGTGGACGATGGTGCCGACGCCGGACGGTCGTGAGCTCGAGGTCATGACGTCCGGACCGCCGGACGCCTTCCCGCTCGTCTACATCACCGGCTCGCCGACGGCGATCGCCGAGGACCCGGCGATGGCGGCCTGGTCCGCCGAGCGCGGCTGGCGGCTGGTGGGCTACTCGCGGCCGGGGTTCGGCGAGTCGTCGCGCCAGCCCGGACGTACGGTCGCCGACGCCGCGGCCGACGTCGCCACGATCCTCGACGCGCTCGGCCACGACCGGTTCGTCGTCCTCGGCTGGTCGGGTGGCGGGCCGCACGCCCTCGCGTGCGCCGCCCTCCTGCCGGACCGGTGCGCCGCGGCCGCCACCCTCGCCGGGGTCGCGCCCTACGACGCCGAAGGTCTCGACTGGGGCGCCGGGATGGGCGCGGAGAACGTCGAGGAGTACACGCTGGCCGCGACCCACCCGGAGCAGCTCTGGGACGTCATCGAGCCCCAGGCACCGGACCTGGCGAACCTCACCGGCCCGCAGGTGGCCGAGATGCTCAGCGGCCTGACCGACGAGGTCGACCGCGCCGCTCTGACCGGAGAGTTCGCCGAGGTGGTCGCCGCCACCTTCCGCCGGGCGGTCATCAACGGCGTCGGCGGGTGGCACGACGACGACCTGGCGTTCGCCCGGCCGTGGGGGTTCGACCTGAAGGCCATAACCGTGCCGGTGTCGGTGTGGCAGGGCGCCCACGACCTGATGGTGCCGTTCGGCCACGGCGAGTGGCTGGCCGCGCACATCCCGACGGCCAAGGCGCACCTCTACCCGGACGAGGGTCACCTGTCGCTGGCCGCGCAGATGGCGCGGATCCTCGCCGACCTCTCGGAGCGCGCCGGCGGCGTCTGACCGGAGCCGGCGAGCCGCAAGGAGCCGACCGGTCGGTCAGCGGTTGCGACGGTGCGCGCGCAGCTGCTTGCGGCGCCGGGCGAGGCGCTTGCGGGTCCCAGCGGCAGACCCCTCGATGAGGCCGTGGGCGCGGCCGAAGGTGAAGGCGTTCTCCCCGGCCAGGTGCGCCTGGACGCCCATCTCCCGCAGCAGCTCCTGCGCCCGCCGGTGCACGTCGAGCTGCCAGAGCAGCGATCTGCAGTCCAGCACCACCGCCCGCGGCACCCCCGTCCTCGCCGCCACATCAGCGGCGGCGGCGTCCGTGACCAGGACCGCGACCGATGTCCTCGTCGCCGCCTCCGCGCGGTCGGCGGCCTCGTCGACGGTGGCTGCCTTCGCGAGTCGGCCGAGCCGGCGCTCGAGCCGCTTGGCAGCATCCCGGGAGAGCACGGGGAGGACCTTCGCGGCCCGGCCAAAGGTCTGGTCCTCGCGGCGGCTGTCCGCGATCTGCTCGAGCGCTGCAACGGCTTGGGCGTAGCGCGGCGACCCCAGCACCTCCAGGAGCGTCGCCGTCGCCGCCTTGGACGCCGCGGCCACCTCACGGTCGGCCCGGCGTCGCACCGGCCCCATCACCAGGGTGCGGGGCTCGTCGCGAAGGATCGCGTCGATCGCTGCGGCGGCCTCCTCGACGAGCGCGACGTCCTGGACCGCGCCCAGCACCCATGCCAGGTCACGCTCCACCGGCCGGGTGTCGGCCGAGACCTGGTGGCTGCGCACGAGAGCCAGCAGCGTGAGGCTCCGACGCAGCGTGTCCGCCTGACGAGAGGCTGCGCCGGGTCGGCCCAGCCGGAGCATCGGGTCGTCGGCCAGCAGCTCCCCGGTGACCCGCCGGAGGTTGTCGAGGACGACCTCCGACACCTCGGACTTGCGTCCCGGACCCACCGGAGCATCGGGCGGCGCGTCAGGGGCCAGCACCCGACCGACCTTCGAGGTCGACGCGCTGGGGTGCAGTCCCTCGCGGCGCAGGACCTTGTCGACCCGGCTGAGCACGGCCCGGTCGCCGTCCACCAGCTCGACCTCGACCTCACGCCAGATGGTCCGCTCGCCATCCTTCGCCACCTCACCGTTGCCGGCCACGTCGCGCGTTGCGGTGACGACGTCGTCCGCCACCTCGGCCAGGACCACGTCACCCCCGACGAGGTTCAGCACGGTGCGGTGCGTCACGAGTGTCGCGACCGGGCGCAGCTGGTCCGAAGGGGCCAGGACGGTGAGCAGGTCGGTCAGCGCGGTCGGCGGCACGGCGCCGCGGCCCAGCGGGCGGCGGAGCTCCAGCCGTTCGCCGCGGGCCACCTTCACCTTCAGGTGCCAGCCCTCGTCGACCCCGCCCTCGCGGCGCCGCAGGGTGACGCCGCGACGCAGGAGGGCGTGGTCTGCGGTGTCGTAGTAGGTGGCGGTAAGGGTGACGGCCGGCTGCTGCCGGACCGCGTCGACGCCCTCGACCTCGGTCAGGTCCGGCAGGTCGGCCTCCGCCGCGAGGTCGTACTTCGCCTCGATCTCCAGGTGCTGGTCCATGGCGTCCCTTCAGGCCGCGGGATCGTGGCGCTCGTAGGAGCTGACCGAGCCGTCCCGCAGGTGCAGGAGCCACCATCCGCCCTTGCGGACCGACCTGTCGCGCGGCGGCCGCACCGTCGACCCGTGGCCCAGGCTGGCGACCAGCTCGGCGATCACCTGCCGCGAGGAGCAGACGACGAGGGTCTCGTCGGCGCCGCCTCGTCGCAGGTCGGCCGCCAGGTCCTGCTCGTGCTCGGGGAACGAGTCGCGGTCGAGACGGGAGTCCACCTGGATCTGCACGCCGACAGCACGCCCGAACGGCCGCAACGTGTCGGTGCACGCCGGCACGTCGGCGCTGAGGAGCCGCTCGGCGCCCAGCGTGTGCAGCAGCGGCACCAGCGCGGACGCCTGCTCCCGGCCGGTCCGGCTCAGCGCCTGACGCTTGCGGTGCCGCTTGCCCGACTGGGACGTGGTCGCGCCGTGGCGCAGCAGCACCAGGGGCCGGGTGCCGCGGGGTGCCCGCTCGAACGCCCGCAGCACCGCCGCGTCTGAGCGCTTGGTCACCGTGCGGCGAGCCTCGGCGACCGGCATCCACCGCATCTCGTCGACCTCCAGGCTCGGTTCGAAGGCCCCCTCTGTCCAGGCGATGGACCAGTACGTCACCACCTTGTCGGCCAGGCGGCCGCGCGAGACGACCCGGTAACGCGTCGTCGTCAGGTGCGGACCGAGCACGCCGCGCCCGCCGGTCTCCTCCTCGACCTCCCGGAGTGCGGTCAGCAGCAGGTGCTCGCCGCGCTTGGCCTTGCCCTTGGGCAGCGACCAGTCGTCGTACTGCGGCCGGTGGATCACCGCGACCTCGGGTGCCGCCGGGTCGCCCCGCCAGAGGACACCGCCGGCCGCTCGAACGACCGGCCGGCTCACGACGACACCTCCCGCCACAGGTCTCGGTAGCACTGCGCCGCCCGGCTGCTCGGTGCGAAGGCCGTCACCGGTGCCCGTCGTTCTGGCATCTGCTCGATGAGCGACAGCGACGGGACGACCGTCTCGGCCACCCTGGCCCGGTCGCGCGGGATCCCGTCGATGACCTCGCGGTGCAGCTTCTTGCGGCGGTCGGCCATCGAGAAGAAGGCCATCACCTCGGGCCGTCGCCCGTCGGAGTCCGCGACGAAGCGCGTCAGCTGGTCGAACGTCCGCAGCGACAGCGTCGCGGGGATGAGCGGGACGAGCAGCAGGTCGGCCGCGTTCATCACGTTCTCGCTGACCAGTGACGCGCTGGGCGGACAGTCGAGGACCACGACGTCGTAGTCGTCGCGAACGCTCTCGATCAGCTGGCGGAGCCTGCGGATCCGGCGCTTGGTGTCGTCGAGCTCCAGGTCCATGTTGCGATAGCTGAAGTCGGCGGGGAGCAGGTCGAGGCCCGGGAAGTCGGTCCCCTTTATCGCCTCGTCGATCGGACGGCGGCGCGTGACCAGCGCCCGGCTGCCGCCCTTGACCCGCGGCTTCACCCGGAAGAGGAAGGTCGCCGCGGCCTGCGGGTCCAGGTCCCAGATCAGGGTCCGGGCGCCGCCGACAGCCGCCAGGTGTGCCAGGTTGACCGCCGTGGTCGTCTTCCCGACGCCACCCTTGATGTTGTACGTCGCCACGACCCTCATGCCGCACCCCCGAGACGGCCCAGCCGACGCTGGTTCTCGGGACGGGCCAGGCGGGCGAAGGCGTCGTCGAACTCGCGGCGCGCGTCGTCCTGGGCCGTGTCGAGGTGACCGATCAGCTCACCCATGGCGAGGACCGCCTCGGCAGGGGTCCCGTCGGCCATCATCTCGGTGGCGAAGTCGCGCAGTGCTCCGCGCTGCACCTCGGTGTCCTGGAAGCGGCCGAGGACGTCCTGGAGCACCTTGAGGTCGGCCACCAGGCGCTTGCGATCCGTCGCGTCGATGACCGGCGAGAAGACCTCGAGGGCGTAGCGCAGCTCCTTGCACCTCTTGCGCAGCGAGTGCAGGTCCCCGGCCGGGGAGTCGGCGTGCACCGCGTGTCCGTTCCGGAGGACGCGACGCCCCGCGCGCCGGATGCTGCGCGCCGCGAGCTCGCGGGCGGCCGGCATCGCCGACGGGTCGCTGTCCGCGAGCCCGTCGACCGTCTGCTGCCAGTCGGCGAGCAGCTTGGTGAAGCGCGCGGAACGGAGGCCGCGCAGCAAGGCTCGACGCTCGACGACCCGGTGCTGGTGCAGGTGCTGCTCGAGGGGCACCAGGTCGCGCGGTGCCGCACCCACCAGCCAGGTGGCCATCGTCGGCAGGTCGAGCTGGTAGACGTCGAGGTCGCGCACCGGCGTGGTCAGGTCACCTAGCCACTTGAACTGCGGCTCCCACCGGTCGGCCACGCCGTCCGGCAACGCGGCCCGGCTCAGCTTGAGCGTCGACCGCGTGCGACGAACCGCCACCCGGAAGTCGTGCAGGAACTCGGTGTCCACGTCGGCGACCAGGCCGTCGAGGTTGGCGCGCATCGTGTCCAGGAAGCCACCGAGCACCTGGGCCAGCAGGTCCGAGGCGGGAGAGGTCGGGCGGACGGCAGGTTCCGGCGCCTCGTCGACCGACGGCGGCTGCACAGGTTCGGCGGTGACCAGTCCGCACCGTCGCAGCGCGCGCACGGCCCGGCCTGCGTCCCGGTCATAGCCGCGCAGCGGTCGGACCGTCACCTCGGCGCCGTCCTCGGTCGACGCGTCGGACGGCTCGTCGAGGTCGATCACCACGACCAGCTTGTCGTCGTCGTTGCGCAGCTCAGCGCTTCGCACCCGGTGACGGTGCTCGGCCCCGGCGACCAGTGCTCGGATCCCCATCAGCGGCGCGACGGTGTCGCGCAGCCGGCCGCCCGGGAGGCCGTCGGCCATCAGTGGGGCAGTCAGTCCGTCGGCGTCGGCCGTCAGGCGCTCGTCCGCTGCGCCCTGCAGCCGAAGCACACTGGTCCGCCCACCGGTCCCGGAGACCTCGTGCACCAGTCTCAGTCCAGCAGCCGCCAGCCGGCTGTCGAAGGTGTCCAGGCTGGTGCGGCGTACGGCAGTCACGGGGCTGAGTCGCACGCCGAACGACTGCTGGAGCTGCCGGGTGACCTCCGCGACATCCACGCGCCCGCCCGCCGACGGGCGCAACCGAACGGTGGGCGGGGTCATGGTGAGGGGGAGGGTAGCGGCGACGGGTGAACAACCGGTGACGGCCACCGACGCCCACCTCGGCCGTCAGGCCAGTGGCTCGACGCCCTCCACCAGGGCTCCCGCCCCGCCATCGGGCACGTGGAGGACGAGCAGGCCTCCCTTGCCCGGGACCGCGACCGGCCCGGTGACGCCGAGCGCGTCCAGCAGGCCGGGTAGCGCGATGTCGAGACTCTTGCGCTGACCGCAGATCACGGCTCTCCCCGGCCGCTGCACCAGGTCGACCAGTGTGGCGCTCGCACTCGCTGGGTCGTCGAGCGCGGCGACCTCGCCGAGCAGCCGGTCCTCGTCGATCGGGAGGTCGACCGCCTCGGCGAGCGGGGTGACGGTCTCCCGGCACCGGCGGGCGGCCGAGGAGTGGATCCGCTCGACCTGGTAGCCCGCGAGCACCTCGACCAGGGCGGCAGCCTGCGCGCGGCCGCGACGGTCGAGCGGGCGCTCCTCGTCGGGTCCGGCCCAGCTGCCACGCTTGCCGGCGCGGGCGTGCCGGACGATCACGACCGGCCGCCGTGGCGACGGGTCGGTCAGGAAGGCGCGGAGCACTCGCCGGTCGGCGCCGATGGCGAGCGCGTCGGCCGCCTCGTCGGCGGGCACCCAGCGGATGCCGTCTTGGCGCTCATCGCGACCGTCCGGGCCGGGCGACGGTCCGCGCACCTCGACCGGCCAGAAGACCCGGCCGCGGGTGCGAGCCTTGCCGGTCAGCAGCCGGGGCCCTAGCGGGCCGGGCGCAGGGACAAGGAGTCGGGCGAGGGCCAAGGCCGCCGTGAGCGTCCCGCCGGGTCCCCGGCCCGCGGGTCGCGTCGGCAGGCTCGGACCGCCGGCCGTGTCCAGCAGGCCCACCTCCGGCTGCCCGCCGTGGTCGCCCGACCGCCAGAGGACGACGCCGGCCGTCTCCGGTCGGCGAGCGGTGGGCACGGTGCTCAGGTCCGCTCGGACCCGGCGACCGACGTCGGCCGCGTGGCCATCGCCTGCTGGTAGTCGGCGAGTCCGTCCTCTCCGCCGGTCGTACGTCGCCAGGACCCGTCCGGCTGCTGCTCCCAGCAGTCGAGGTCGTCCCGGAAGCCGGTGTCGAGCGCCTCGTCGAGTCGCTTCCGGCTCGCCGGGTCGGTGACGCGCACCAGGGCCTCGACCCGACGGTCCAGGTTTCGCTCCATGATGTCCGCGCTGCCGATCAGCAGCTCGGGGTCGCCGCCGTTGGCGAAGCGGTAGATCCGTGAGTGCTCGAGGAACCTGCCGAGGACGCTGCGGACCCGGATGGTCTCCGACAACCCGGGCACCCCGGGGCGGATGGCCGACATGCCGCGGACGAGCAGGTCGATCGGGACACCTGCCCGCGAGGCCAGGTAGAGCTCGTCGAGCAGCGACATGTCGACCAGGCTGTTGACCTTGGCCGTGATGCCTGACGGCAGGCCCCGGGCGGCCCGGTCCGCCTCCGCGCGAATCAGGTCGACCAGCCCGTCGCGGAGCGAGTCGGGTGCGACCAGCAGCGTCGAGTAGCTGCTGTGCTTGGTGTAGCCGGAGAGGTGGTTGAAGAGGTCGGCGACATCTGCACCGACCGCCGGGTCGGCCGTCAGCAGCCCGAAGTCCTCGTACACGCGGGCGGTCTTGTGGTTGTAGTTGCCGGTGCCGACGTGCACGTAGCGGCGCAGGACGGCGTCGGCCTCGGACCGCACGACGAGCGCGAGCTTGCAGTGGGTCTTGAGACCCACCAGGCCGTAGACCACGTGGCAGCCGGCCTGCTCGAGCATGCGGGCCCAGCGGATGTTGGCCTTCTCGTCGAAGCGCGCCTTGATCTCGACGACGACCAGCACCTGCTTCCCGGCACGAGCGGCGTCCATCAGCGCGTTGACGAGCGGTGACTCGCCGCTGGTCCGGTAGAGAGTGAGCTTGATCGCGTGCGTCGCAGGGTCGTTGGCCGCTTGCTCGATGAAGGCCTGGACCGTGGTGGCGAACGAGTCGTAGGGGTGGTGGATCAGGACGTCGCCCCGGCGCATGGCCCCGAAGATGTCGGGCGGTCCCTCGGCGGAGCGCAGTGCCTGCGGCGTCTCCGGCACCAGTGCGGGGTAGCGCAGGTCGGGCAGGTCGAGGTCGGCGAGCAGCCACAGGGCTGCGAGGTCGAGCGGCCCGGGCAGCCGGTAGACCTCGTTCTCGCTCATCTCGAGCTCCCGGATCAGCAGCGCCAGGACCCGCTCGCTGGTCGCCTCGTCCACCTCCAGCCGGACCGGGGTCCCGAACCGGCGCCGGGAGAGCTCGCGCTCCAGGGCGAGCAGCAGGTTGTCGGCGTCGTCGTCGACCTCGAGGTCCTCGTTGCGGGTGACGCGGAAGCTGGACGCCTCCAGCACCGTGAGGCCGGGGAAGACGTCGGGGAGGTGGGCCGCGATCACCTCCTCGACGGGGATGAACCGTGTCCACGAGTCGTCGGTCGGCAAGTAGCGCGGCAGCAGGGCCGGGACCTTCACCCGCGCGAAGTGCTCGCCGCCGGACTCCTCGTCCCGGACGACGACCGCGAGGTTCAGCGACAGGCCGGAGATGTAGGGAAAGGGGTGCGCCGGGTCCACGGCGAGCGGCGTGAGCACGGGCAGCACCCGGTCGGTGAAGAGCACCTCCATCCGGGCGCGCTCGTCGTCCTCGAGCTCCGGCCAGCGCAGCAGGCGCACCCCGGCCGCCTCCAGTGCGGGACGCAGGACGTCGGCGAAGAGCGCCGCGTGCCGGTCGACCAGCTGGTGCGCCGTCTCGGACACCCGGGCCAGCCGCTCACGCGGCGTGGCGCCGCTCGCGCTCGGCGTCGTGATCCCGGTGGCCACCCGGCGACGCAGCGCGGCCACCCGGACCATGAAGAACTCGTCGAGGTTGCGGGCGAAGATGGCCGCGAAGCGCACCCGTTCCAGCAGGGGGACGCGCTCGTCCTCGGCGAGCTGCAGCACCCGGTCGTTGAAGTCCAGCCAGCTGCCGTCGCGGTCGATGAACCGGTCGCCGGGCAGGTCCTGGGCGGCCGCCCCCTCCGGAGCCCGCTGCGGCCCCTCGAACTCCTCGACCTCTTCCGCCGTGTCGTCTGCGTAGCGACGGGGCTCCGGCTGAGAGTCGGTCTGGGTCGACGCGATGAGCTCAGTCACGGGCACCAGGCTGCCTCGGTCGGACTCCGGAGGGAAGCCGCAAAGGTGAACGGGAGCTGAACAGCACGTGTCCGGCGGTGGCGGCTGCGCTGTGGCCGCGAGACTGCCACTGGCGCGTCGCCCGACGGGCTGCCATCGTCACCGGCATGGCCACCGACACCCGCCAGGCGAGCCCGGTCGTAGACGACTCCCGTGACCTCGTCGTCGACGTCGTCCAGGCTCTCCAGCCCCGGCTGAAGGACCTTCCCGAGGAGTCACTGCGCCGGATGGTGCAGTCCGCCCTCGACGGCATGGGCGACGTCCGCGTGACGACGTACCTGCCGATCCTCATCGAACGCAAGGTGCGGGACGACCTGCGGCAGCGTCCTGCCGTCGGCGACGAGGTCATCCGGCTCCCCGCCTGACCCAGCCTGGGCCGGGCTAGTGGTCGGGGTCGCACGGCAGCCTCCCGGCCCGGACCGCGGCCTCGAGCAGGGCATGGTCCTGCTCGGTCTGGTCGGCGTATGACCTGGCGAAGTCCGACACGGCGTCGTCGAGCTTGTCGCTCGCCCCGACGTAGCCAGCGATGATCGAGGCGCCGCTCGTACGGGCGTGTCCCTTCGCGAGCAGCAGGCCGCACACTCCGGCGTAGTCGGTCAGCGCCCCCGGGTCTATCCCGTCGATGGTGATCGCGCCCTTCATGTCGCGGAACTGTCGCACGTAGTACTGGTGCTCGCCCACGGTCGTCCACCCCAGGAACGGGTCGCTGACGGTCTGCAGGGCCTGCTGGTACTCGACGACCCGTTGCCCCTGGTGCTCGTGCCGGGGCGCGTCGCCGTGGACGTACCTGGCCACCACCGAGCGCCTGGCCTCCTTGAGCTGCAGGAAGACGACGTCGGCGGGGTCGCTCCCCTCGCACAGTGCGACGTACGCCCTCAGGCCGACCGAGCCGACACCCACGACCTTGTGCGCGACGTCGACGATGCTGTAGCCGCCGAGGATGCGGGCCCAGTGCGACGGCAACGTGGCCAGGTAGTCGTCGAGCGCCGCCGCGACCCGCTCGGTCTGCGGCGCCGTCGGGTGCGTGATCAGCGGCGGCTCCTCCACGATGCGGCGCAGACCCGCTCGCTCCTCGGTGAAGCGGGGCAGCGCCCGGTCGCTCGTCCGCCTCTTCGCGCGGCGGGCGGCGCGCTCGATCTCCTTGAGCATCGCCTCGTCGGTGGCCGACTCCCGGAGCCGGTCGACGTCCACCCGCTCGTAGGAGCGGGCGATCAGCGGCCGCTCGGCCAGGTAGCGCACCTGCTCCCGGTAGGCCGCGACACAGGTGCGCACCGCACGGTCGCAGTCGTCCTCGGTGGAGCTGTTCTGCCTCCCGGCGACCCACACGCTCGCCACCAGTCGGCGCAGGTCCCACTCCCACGCGCCGGGGTGGGCCTCGTCGAAGTCGTTGAGGTCGAAGACCAGGTCGCGCTCCGGGGAGGCGTAGAAGCCGAAGTTGCCCAGGTGTGCGTCACCGCAGATCACCGGGGTGATCCCGGTGGTGGGCAGGCCGGCGAAGTCTCCCGCGTGGATCGCCGCGGCGCCGCGGAGGAACGCGTAGGGCGTCGCGACCATCCGACCCACCCGGACCGGGACCAGCCAGTCGATGCGGCCCTCGTGCGCGGCGACGAGCTGCTCGACGGGGTCGATCCGGTCAGGAGCCGGCTCCCAGTAGCCGAACGACGATCGGGGCACCGCCTCCCGCAGCGCGCGACCATCGGCATACCGCAGCTCCCGAGGCCGAGCCCGGCGTCGCAGCGAGCTGAATGTCTGGAGGTCGACGGACTCGACCAGGACCTGATCGTCCGGCCGCTGCTCGTCGTCGGCACTCGACGTGCTCATCGGTGCCGACCATAGCCCCGCGACCGGGTCGGGGCCGATGTGTTCTCACCGCCGGTCCGGAAGCGTGTCGACGACGTCCAGACGCACCGCTCGGAAGGTCGTCACCGAGTCCCGGAGCACCGTCAGCCGTGGGTCGGGGACGTCGAGCAGCGGCTCGGTGACCAGTCGGTCGCAGGGGTCTGCAGCCGTCGATCGGCAAGGACCGTCTCCACCGACGCGCGGTCGCCACCGACCACGACCGCGTCGAGCCGCCCCGCCTCCGGCGCCAGCACGCGCACGGCCACGTCGGCCGCCGCCTCCAGCGCGACCCGGACCTGTCCCTCGCGACGACGGGCGAAGCGCTGCTGGGACCACCCGCCGGCCGCGCTGCGGCCGTGCACCTGCCTGCTGCCCACCTTCGAGGTCACCAGCCGGGTGCCTTCGAAGACACCCGCGGCGTGGCCGCCGAGCCGCACGAGCAGCACGCCGACCCGACGGTCGGTGAGGACGTGATCGACGATCCCGCCGTACGGTGCCTCGGCACCCGCCCCGGCAGCCGCGGGCGGGAGTGGCGGGAAGGGCGGCAGCAGCCGTGCCCACGACCCGTCCTCGGCCGTCACCTCGACGGCGTCGTCGGTCGTCACCCACGTCGTCGCGCCGTGACGTGCTTCGAAGCGCTCCAGCCAGCCCTCGACCCGCTCGGCAGGCACGACCACCCGTCGTGGCTGCTGTGGCGGTGGCACCTGACCATCGTCGCAGCCGCGGTTATCTGGTTGCTCCGGTCGCTACCGTCGAGCACATGGTGTCGACGCACACGCTGCTGCTCTTCGTGGCGGCGAGCATCCCGCTGATCCTGGTGCCCGGACCGGCCGTCGCCTACATCCTCGGCACCACGCTGCGCAGCGGCCGCCGCCCGGGCCTGGCGGCCACCGCGGGGGTCGAGCTCGGCTACCTGGTGCACGTCCTGGGGGCGGTGGTCGGCGTCTCGGCGGTCATCGCCTCGACCGCGCTGGCCTTCACCGCCGTGAAGGTCGCCGGTGCGTGCTGGCTGCTCTGGCTCGCGGTCCAGGCGTGGCGGAGCACGGGCAACGAGACGCTCGCCGAGGTCGGTCGCGACCAGGTGCTGCCCGGGACTGCAGCGGTCGCATTGCGCCGCGGCCTGCTCGTCGGGGCGCTCAACCCCAAGACGGCGGTGTTCTACCTCGCGTTCCTCCCGCAGTTCGTCTCGCCCGGCGCCGGTCCGGTGGCCGGCCAGCTGCTCGAGCTCGGGCTCGTCTTCATCCTGCTGGCGGCCGTGGTCGACGCGCAGTGGGCGATCGCCGGTGGCGGACTGCGACGACTCGTCCCCCGACTCCGGATGACAGTGGTCGACCGGGTGTCCGGCGTCATCTACGCCGCGCTGGCCGCCGTGACGCTGACCGCCCGTCGCATCAGCAGCGTCTGACGGGCGCGACAGCAGCGCCGCTGATCGTTTGCGAGGCTGGCGGCATGCCCGACTACGGACACGACCTGCTCTTCGGCTGCTTCATCCCTCCGGTGGCCGACCAGTCCGAGGCGGTCGTGACGCTGGCCCGGATCGCCGACGCCAGCGGGCTGGACCTGGTCACCATCCAGGACCACCCCTACCAGCCGGCGTTCCTGGACACCTGGACGCTGCTGAGCAACCTGGCCGCCCGGACCCAGCGGGTGCACCTGGTGCCCAACGTCGCCAACCTGCCGTTGCGGCACCCGGCTGTCCTCGCGCAGTCCGCCGCCAGCCTCGACATCCTCAGCGACGGCCGGGTCGAGCTCGGCCTCGGCGCCGGGGCGTTCTGGGACGCGATCGAGGCGATGGGCGGCCCCCGGCGCACGCCGGGCGAGGCGGTCACGGCGCTGGAGGAGGCGATCGCGGTCATCCGCGCCCTGTGGACACCGGGGCGGACGCCGCGGATCGAGGGTGAGCACTACCGGCTGGCCGGGGCGAAGCCCGGACCCTTCCCGGTGCACCCGATCGGCATCTGGATCGGTGCCTACGGCCCGCGGATGCTCGGCCTCACCGGCCGGCTCGGTGACGGCTGGCTGCCCAGCCAGGGCTACGCGCCGCCCGAGCGGCTGGCCGAGATGAACGCCCGGATCGACGACGCAGCGACCGCGGCCGGCCGGGACCCGGCCACCGTTCGTCGCCTCTACAACATCAACGGTTCCTTCGGCACCGGCGCCGGATTCCTCGAAGGCACGGTCGACGACTGGGTCGAGCAGCTCGCCGGCCTGGCCCTGGAGCACGGGACCAGCGGCTTCGTGCTGGCGGCGGACGCCGGCACGGCCCGCGCGATGCAGCGCTTCGCCGAGGAGGTTGCCCCCGCCGTACGGCTGGCCGTGGACCACGAGCGGAGCACGGACGCGCCGCACCCCGCGCCGGCGCCGGAGCCCCCGACCCAGCCCGAGGACGCGGTCGAGACCGTGACCACCAGCGGCGCCCTCGCGGCTGACGACGGAGACGACCCCGTGGGCGTCACGCCGACACCCGACGACGGCACCCGGCTCAGTGGCGAGCGAGTCTGGGACGAGGCGGCCCGGCCGACCGGCCCGTCACGCGCGCCGGACTCCACCTACACCGCCGCCGGCCGCCGCGACGGTCAGGCGCTCGTCCAGATCCACGACCACCTGCGCGGCGAGCTGGCCCAGCTGCGGGACCTGGTCGACCAGGTCGCCCACGGCAACCGCGAGATCGGGGAGGTCCGGTCGCTGATCAGCACGATGACGATGCGGCAGAACAGCTGGACGCTCGGCACCTTCTGCGAGACCTACTGCCGGATCGTCACGGTGCACCACACCATCGAGGACCAGCGGATGTTCCCCGGGCTGCGCGAGGCCGACCCGGCGCTCGCGGCGGTGGTCGACCGGCTCGAGGAGGAGCACCACGCGATCGCCGGAGTCCTGGAGCGCGTCGACGCCGCGCTGGTGGGCCTGGTCGGCTCGCCCGACCAGCTCGACGCCGTCCAGGCGGCTGTCGACCTGCTGAGCGACACCCTTTTGTCGCATCTGTCCTACGAGGAGCGCGAGCTCGTCGAGCCGTTGGCTCGACTGGACATGGGTTTGGTCTGAGGCGTGGCACTCTCCGTGTAACGGCGTGGCCCTGGGCGGCGACAGTCCAGTGCAAGTGCGTCGCAAGTCCGGCGCCAGTGGGGGCGAGCAGGGTGAGGCCACCACACCGAGGAGGTCCCACCATGAGCAACTCGCAGTCTGCACAGTTCACCGTCATCTGCCCCAGCTGCCGCGCCGAGGTCGTCCTGACCGCCCGCCGCCTGCTCGTCCGGGTGGACGCCGAGCAGTCGACCTCCGGCGAGGTCCTGTTCACCTGTCTCGGCTGCCACGACACCGCGGCCGTCGCGCTCGATGCCGCCGGCGTCGCCGCCCTGGTGATGGGCGGGGTGACCTTCCTGAGCCTGTCCCCGCCCGTCGTGGAGCACCCGGAGGTGCGCCCGGAGGGCCCGGCCCTCACCTCCGACGACCTGCTCGACCTGCACGCGGAGCTGGCCGGCGACGACTGGCACGCCGGGCTGGTCAGCCTCGAGGGCTGAGCCCGTCAGGCGCTGGCCCGTCAGACGCTGGGCCCGGCGACGGCCGTCCGGCTACGCGACATCTCGTCGAGCAGCTCGCGCTCCCGGCGGGGGAAGTCGGGGACCTCGTGCCCTCGGTCGAGCCGGTCGCGGAGGAACGCGAGCTCTGTCGCCGAGTGCTGGAAGTGCCGAAGCGCGTGGCCTGCGGCGTCGCCGTAACGCCCCTGGACCCAGTGCAACGCCTGGCGCCGCCGGGGCAGCGAGGCCAGCATCAGCACGTCCTCGGGTGCCAGCCAGCCTGCAGCGACGTACGCCGGGAGGTGCCTGACCAGGGTGGCGCCCTCCCGGCGGCGGGACCACGTCGCGACCGCGATGGTCGCGGCGAAGGCCGGGACCATCACCACGACGTAGCCGGTGAAGAAGCCGGACAGCCCTGACAGCGACGCCCAGTTCCAGGTCGCGTGCAGGAGCACCGCTGCCAGGTAGCCACCGATCGGCGCCAGCCATCGGGTGGCCGGGTTGACGGCGCGGGCAGACAGGCCGAGGCCGATGCCGGTCATGGCCGTGAAGAGCGGGTGGGCGAAGGGGGAAAGGACGCCGCGCAGCAAGAAGGTGACGCCGACGGCGAAGATCCCGCCGGTCACGCCCAGCTCCTCGCCGCCGGCCAGGAAGGTCCGGCCGAAGTAGAGGATGTTCTCGGTGAAGGCGAAGCCGACACCGGCCAGGCCGGCGAGCACGATCCCGTCGACGACACCGTCGAACTCCGAGCGGCGGAAGACCAGGACCAGCAGGACCGCGGCTCCCTTGGCCGCCTCCTCGACCCACGGGGCGACGAGCACAGCCGTCGCGACGAGACCGTCGGACCCGCCGCCGGTGCGCGCGATGGCCACCGCGCTGGCGGTGTTGAGCACCGCCGCGGCCAGTGCGGCCACGGTGGCGCCCCAGAAGAACGCGAAGAGCAGCAGCCCGCGGGGCTCCGGCTCGTAGCGGTCCAGCCAGCGGAAGGCGCCGATGACCACGGGCAGCGGGAGCGCCGCGAGGCACAGCCCGATGAGGAAGCCGACGATCCCGGTGGTCGAGGTGAACGTGGCGAGCAGCAGCAGGCCGCACAGGCTCATGACCACCGCGAGGAAGCCGACGAGCAGCATCCGGCGCAGCCGGGACCAGTGACCCGTCGGGTCGTCCCTCACGCGGTGCTCCCTGTCGCCGTCGGCACCGGGGGAGCCTAACCAGCCGCGCTGTCCCGATCCGTGGACGGGATGTTGATCGAATTGAGGCGTGAGGATTGCTCCGGGCAGGTCTGGGAACGCGGCAGTTGGACGGGGGCCGGCACACGGCAGGGGACGTCGGTCCCCGTCCCATCTGCTGGGTCGGTGGGACGATCGACCGCGCGGACCCCACGGTGGTCTGGCTACCGTTCCGCCATGCCTGCCCCTGGCTCGCCCCCTGGTCCCGACACCGAGCCGGCCGCGCACATCGAGGGACTCACCGCTGCCGAGCGGGACCGCTTCGTCGCCGAGCATCCCCGCAGCCGTGAGCTCTTCGAGCGCGCCAAGGCCGTGATGCCCGGCGGCGTGCCGATGAGCTGGATGGTCAAGTGGCCCGGGCCGTTCCCGGTCTTCGTCGCGGAGGCGTCGGGTGCGCACTTCACCGACGTCGACGGTCACGACTACGTCGACCTCTGCCTCGGCGACACGGGGGCGATGACCGGGCACTCACCCGGGCCGACGGTCGCCTCGGTGCGCGAGCAGGTCGGGCGCGGGATCACCGCGATGCTGCCGACCGAGGACTCGGTGCTGGTCGGTGAGGAGCTGTCCCGGCGGTTCGGGCTGCCGATGTGGCAGTTCACCCTGTCGGCCACCGACGCGAACCGGCACGCGATCCGCTACGCGCGCCACGTCACCGGCCGGCGGAAGGTCGTCGTGCACGACTACTGCTACCACGGCAGCGTCGACGAGACCTTCGCGACGCTGGACCCGTCCGGTTCCGGTCGTACGGTGCCACGGCGCGGCAACATCGGGCCGCCGGTGGACCCGGCCGAGACGACGACCGTCGTGGAGTTCAACGACGTGGCCGGCCTTGAAGCGGCTCTTGCTGCGGGCGACGCCGCCGCCGTGCTGTGCGAGCCGGCCCTGACCAACGTCGGCATCGTGCTGCCCGACGACGGCTACCACGCGGCGCTTCGCGAGCTGACCAGGCGTCACGACGTACTGCTCATCATCGACGAGACGCACACCCTCTCGGCGGGACCGGGCGGCTACACCCGGGCGCACGACCTCGACCCGGACCTCATGACGATGGGAAAGGCGATCGCCGGCGGGATCCCGGCCGGCGCCTTCGGGATGACCCAGGAGGTGGCCGACCGCATCGCGCGCTCGGTCGAGCTCGAGGACATCGACGTGGGCGGCATCGGCGGCACGCTGGCCGGCAACGCCCTGTCCCTCGCCGCGATGCGCTCGACGCTGACGGAGGTGCTGACGGACGAGGCCTACGCCCGGATGCTGCCGCTCGGCGACCGGTGGGCCGACGGCGTCGATGCCGGCATCGCCCGGCACGGCCTGGAGTGGCACTGCAACCGTCTCGGCGCCCGCGGCGAGTACACCTTCACCCCGACCGCGCCGCGGACCGGCGCCGAGGCGCACGCCGCCGGCGACTTCGCGCTCGAGCAGTACCTGCACCTGGCGGCGCTCAACCGCGGCATCCTGCTGACGCCCTTCCACAACATGGCGCTGATGTCGCCGGCGACCACCGAGGCCGACGTTGACCGGCACACCGCCGTCTTCGACGAGACCCTCGCGGCCCTGGCCGGCGCCTGAGCCGCATCGATCCCTGGGCCGGTGATCATGCACACGAGCGCCGATTCCGACGTGGTGAAGCGGGGGCTCGCAAGCGACTTTGCCGCGTCGTTGCCCACTGTTGCCACGACCGGAAGGAAGCCACCCGGTTGACCCCCTCAGGTCGGATGGTGCCTGCCCGCCGGGTGACACGGGAGGGCCACCAACGAATGGCCCGCGTGGGTCATGGCGTGGCAAACCCGGGCATACCTAGGCTGGGGCTCGGAGTCGGGGTCCTCTGCGTGCGGCCTCGACGATCGGTGACGGAGGAGGCAGACCGGTGGCCCAGAAGGCCGACACCCGGCTCGAGGACCCGATGGTCCTCGACGAGATCGAGCTCTACGGCGAGCTCGTCATCGCTGCGTCGTCCTCGGACGAGCCGCTGAGCCAGGAGCGGATCGACCAAGTGCTCGGCCTGCGCCGGGACAGCGCCGCTCCCCGCCCCACCTGACCGCTGGGTCACGGGCACGTGTCGGCCCGCTGATCACCGGACGAACCCTGATTTCGGGGAGCCGTGCGCTCCTGCGTAGCATCCACTCCCGGACCTGCACCTTCCCTCGTTGCCCTGCCCTGATCCGGGAGAGCCTGTGCGCATCCGCCTCACCCCACGCCAGAACAGCTTCTACGGCATGTTCGCGACGTCCGGGCGCAACCTGATGGAAGGCGCCGGGCTGCTCAAGGAGATGCTCGGCGCAGACCTGAGCGGGCGCAAGGAGATCGCCGAGCGCATGCGCAAGTGCGAGCACGCCGGTGACGAGGCGACGCACGCGATCATGCGGGAGCTGAACGAGACCTTCGTCACGCCCTTCGACCGGGAGGACATCTACCGGCTGGCGTCGTCGCTGGACGACGTCATGGACTACATGGAGGCCGCGGTCGACCTCGTGGTGCTCTACAACATCGAGGAGCTTCCCCCGGAGGTCGCCGACCAGGTCGAGGTGCTCGAGCGGGCGGCAGAGCTGACCGCCGAGGCGATGCCGAGGCTGCGGTCGATGAAGGACCTCAGCGAGTTCTGGATCGAGCTGAACCGGCTGGAGAACCAGGCAGACCAGGTGTACCGGCGGATCCTCGCGAAGCTCTTCAGCGGTGCGTACGACGCACTGACCGTCCTGAAGCTCAAGGAGGTCGTCGACCAGCTGGAAGCGGCGGCCGACGCCTTCGAGCACGTGGCCAACACGGTGGAGACGATCGCGGTCAAGGAGTCCTGACCGGTGGAGCTGGCCACCATCATCGCGGTCATCGCGACCGCGTTGGTATTCGACTACACCAACGGCTTCCACGACGCGGCCAACGCGATCGCGACGTCGGTCTCGACACGGGCCCTGACCCCGCGCGTCGCCCTGCTGATGGCTGCTGTCATGAACTTCGTCGGCGCGTTCCTCGGCACCAAGGTTGCGAAGACCGTGTTCAGCGTGCTGGAGCCGCCGTCTGGGGAGCACGCGCTCGTGGTCGTGCTCGCGGCGCTGGTGGGGGCGATCGCGTGGAACCTCACCACCTGGTACTTCGGGCTGCCCTCGTCGTCCTCGCACGCCCTCATCGGGGGGCTGGTGGGGGCTGGGCTGGCCGGCGGGGTGACGGTGCAGTGGGCCAGCGTGGTCGACAAGGTCGTCATCCCGATGTTCCTGTCGCCGGTCGTCGGCGGCGTGCTCGCCTTCCTGCTGATGCTGGGGATCCTCTGGGGCTGGCGGAAGGCCAAGCCGGGGCCGACCCAGCGCGGCTTCCGGATGGCGCAGACCGTCTCGGCGTCCGCGATGGCGCTCGGCCACGGGCTGCAGGACGCGCAGAAGACGATGGGCGTCATCGTCCTCGCCCTGGTCGTCGGCGGATACCAGGACAGCTTCGAGATCCCCTGGTGGGTCGTCGTGCTCTCGGCGGCGGCGATCTCCCTAGGCACCTACTCCGGCGGCTGGCGCATCATGCGCACCCTCGGTCGCCGGATCATCGAGATCGACCCGGCGCGCGGCTTCGCCGCCGAGACCGTCGCCGCCTCCGTGCTCTACACGACGGCGTACGTCTTCGAGGCGCCCATCTCGACGACCCAGGCGATCACCGGCTCGATCATGGGTGCCGGCGCGACCAAGGGCCGCAAGGCGGTCCGCTGGGGCGTGGCCGGCAACATCCTTGTCGCGTGGGTACTGACCATCCCGATGGCCGGTCTGGCCGCCGCCGTTGTCTACTGGGTGGTCCACTTCATCCTCGAGTAGCGCCGCCACGCGGGCTGATCAGCCGAAGCGGCCGGTGATGTAGTCCTCGGTGCGCTGGTCGCTGGGGTTGCTGAAGATGGTCGTCGTCTTGTCGAACTCGACGAGACGCCCGTGCCGGATGCCGGCATCGTCGACGTCAGCCGTGAAGAACGCCGTCCGCTCCGAGACCCGAGCCGCCTGCTGCATGTTGTGCGTCACGATGATGATCGTGAAGTCCTCCGCCAGGTCATGCATGAGGTCCTCGATCTTCGACGTCGCGATCGGGTCGAGCGCCGAGCACGGCTCGTCCATCAGGATGACCTCAGGCTTCACGGCGATCGTCCGTGCGATGCACAGTCGCTGCTGCTGGCCACCGGACAGGGCGAGGGCGCTCTCCGTGAGCTTGTCCTTGGTCTCCTCCCAGAGTGCGGCGCCTCGAAGCGCTTTCTCGACGATCTCGTCGAGCCCCTTCTTGACGCCGTTGACACGCGGGCCGTATGCGACGTTGTCGTAGATCGACTTGGGGAACGGGTTCGGCTTCTGGAAGACCATGCCGACGCGTCGTCGAACCTCGATGGGATCGACGTAGTCTGCGTAGAGGTCCTCGTCGTGGAAGGTGATCTTCCCGGTCACCCTGGCGCCTGGCACCAGGTCGTTCATCCGGTTGAAGCAGCGGAGAATCGTGCTCTTGCCGCAACCCGAGGGCCCGATCAGGGCAGTGATCTCCCTCCTGGCCACCGGGAGGTCCACGTCGCGGACAGCCTGATAGGCCCCGTAGTAGACGCTGACATCGCTCATCTCGAAGACCGGGCTCGGGACCGAGGCCGGCTTCGGTCGCGCAGCGTCTGGGCCGGCGATCGTCAAGGCGGCCTCCCGGGCCTCGGGCTCCGACAAAGCAGGAAAGCGGCTCTCAGCGTTCTGGGTCAAGGATGTCACCATCGTCTCTGGAACTTGTTGCGCAGGAAGATCGCCGCCGAGTTCATCACCAGCAGGATCACGAGTAGGACAGCGATCGCTGCGGAGGCGAGGGGCACGAACTCCTCGCGCGACTGCTTGATGAAGTCATAGATCTGCACGGGCAGCACGGTGAACTGGCTGAGCACCCCGTCAGGGTTGAACGAGATGTAGGCCAACGCGCCGAGCAGGAGCAGCGGGGCGGCCTCGCCGATCGCCCGCGACAGGGCCAGGATCGACCCCGTGGCCGTCCCTGGGACAGCTGCGGGCAGCACCTGCTTCCAGATCGTCTGCCACTTGGTGGCACCGAGCGCGAGCGAACCGAAGCGGATCGAGTTCGGCACTGCGCGGATCGCCTCGCGTCCAGAGATGATCACCACGGGAAGGACCAGGAGCGACAAGGTGATCGCGGCCGAGATGACGGTCAGGCCCAGGCCGAGTCCGCGCGCGACGACGCCCAGACCCAGGATGCCGTAGACGATGGACGGGACCGCGGCGAGATTCTGGATATTGACGTCGATGACCTTGTTCCACCACTTGGTCGGGTCCGCGTACTCCTCCAGATAGATCGCGGACATGACCCCGATCGGGACCGTCATCAGGGCCGTCAGGGTTATCACCCATAACGTGCCCATGATCGCGGACTGCGCTCCTGCGGTCTCGGGGCGCAGCGTCGAGGGCATGTTGCGCAGCAAGTTGGCGTCCAGCCTCGGCAGCCCGGTCCAGATCACGTAGGCCAGCAGCACCGCGAGGAAGGAGATGGCGATGGCCAGTGACGACTGGATGGCGACGCGGAACACGAGTTCGCGCCGGGGGCGTCGACTGCCGCTCAGCGTCTTGGGGCCGGCGTCCGAGGTTTCGCGGGCAATTGTGGCTGTCACTCGTACACCTCGCGGTACTTGCGCACGAGCCGGATGCTGAACATGTTGAGCGTGAACGTGATCAGGAACAGCAACGAAGCCACAGCGAAGATCGTCTTGTAGTCGATCGATCCCACTGGCACGTCCCCCGAACCGGCCTGCGCGATGAATGCGGTCATCGTCAGCATGCCCTCGAGCGGGTTGAAGCTGAGGAGGGCCTGACCCCCGGCCGCGATGGCGACGATCATCGTCTCTCCGATCGCTCGGGACAGACCGAGAACGATCGCCGCGATGATGCCCGAGACGGCGGCGGGGAGCACCACCCGGAGCGCGACGAGCATCTTCGAGCTGCCCAACGCGTAGGCGCCGTCGCGAAGGCTCCGCGGCACCGCGGACATTGCGTCTTCGGACAGGGATGCAACTGTCGGGATGATCATGATGCCCATCACGAAGCCGGCGACCAGCGCATTGAAGATTCTCGGGCCGTCGCCGACCGGCCAGATGTCGCGCAAGAAGGGCGTGATGCCCTTGAGAGCGAAGAACCCGTAGACCACGGTCGGCACACCCGCGAGGACCTCGAGGGCAGGCTTGAGGATCTTGCGGGTCCGATCGGCGGCGTACTCGCTGAGGTAGATGGCAGCACCGACACCGAGCGGGACAGCGAAGATCATGGCGATCAGCGTGACGACGACCGTGGCCGTGACCAGCGGCAGCACCCCGTAGGACGGGTCGGCGAACAGCGGCGTCCAGCGCGTCCCGGTGAAGAACTCCTTGAACGAGATCTTCTGGAAGAACTCCACGGTGGGTACCAGGACGGCGATGACGATGCCGATGGTCGTGGCGATCGAGACGAGTGCTGCGGCGAAGAGCATCACCTCGATCACGCGCTCGCCGTAGCGCGGCCGTGACTTCCGCAGAGTCCTTCCTGCGGAAGTCACGGCCGAGCTGGTGCTGGTGGATGCCATCGTCACCCGACGAGCGAGTCGAACGCTGCCTGCGCCTCGCTCTTCTGCTCGTCGTTGAGGGGGATGTACTGCGCAGCTTCGGCGATGTCGGCGTCGTTCGCGAGGTAGTACTCGAGGAACGCCTTGACCTCAGGCTTCTCAGTCGCAGCCTTGGACGGGTAGATGAACAGCGGTCGCGAGAGCGGGGTGTAGCTGCCGTCCTGAGCCGTCTCCGCGCTCGGGGCGACGCAGCCCTCGCCGCTGTCGATCTGGAGCGCCTTGAGGGTGTCCTTGTTCTCCTCGAAGTACGTGTAGCCGAAGTAGCCGAGGCCGCCGGTGCTGCCGGAAACGCCCTGGACGATGACGTTGTCGTCCTCGGAGGGCGAGTAGTCCTCCCGGCTGGCGCCTTCCTCACCGTTGATGACGTCGGTGAAGTAGTCGAAGGTCCCGGAGTCGGTGCCAGGTCCGAACAGCTCCAGCTTCTCGTCCGGGAAGCTCGAGTCCACGTCCTTCCACGAGTTCACCTTGGAGCCTGGCTCCCAAATCGCCTTGAGCTGCTCTGTCGTGAGGCAGTCAACCCAGTCGTTCTCCGTGCTGACGACGACGGTGAGGGCGTCGTTCGCCACCGGGATCTCGCTGTACTCGATGCCGGCCTCCTCGCAGATAGGCACCTCGTCCTCGTCATCGATCGGCCGGGAGGCATCCGAGATATCGGTCTCTCCCGCACAGAACTTCTCGAAGCCGCCGCCGGTCCCCGAGGTACCAACCGTGACGTTGACGCCTGGCTGCTCCTCCTTGAAGAACTCTGCTGCAGCGGTCGTCAGCGGTGCCACCGTGCTGGAGCCGTCGACCTTCACGGAGCCGGAGATCTCGTTCGAGCCGCCGCTGCCGTCACTGGCGGCCGCGTCGGAGTTGTTGTCCCCGCCACATGCGCTCAGCAGGAGCGCACCGACGGCCAAGGGGACCGCCAGGCGGGAGATTCGGATGAGCTTCACGGGGGTGTCCCTCCAAGGACGTGAGTCGTCTCTGTCTCTTGCGACACGGCGGACGCTAGGGACGGGAGGTGACTCGACGGGCCGAAGAAGGTGAACGAGGGGTGAACACCGGACCGCGCCTGTGCGAGGAGCGCAGACGCTCAGGTCGGGCAGCCACGGTGAACATCACGTCGGTCTCCCACCGCGTCCCGACCAGCCACGTCGAGGGCCGCTTCGAGACCGCCCGCTCCGCTCGAACGCTGTGCCCACCGGGGGTCGTGCGGGCTGAGGATGATCGCGCACCTTCCGCGGGGCCTTGGCTACTCACCCGCCCGACCAGAGCAGGAGCTCGCGGGAGGGGGCGAACCCGGCCCGCTCGTAGAGGGAGACAGCGCGTTCGCTCGAGTGCACGGTGACGTGCTCGAGGCCGAGAGTCTCCCCGTGCTCCAGGACGGCGAGCGTCAAGGCGGTCCCCACGCCGGTCGACCGGTGCTCAGGCACGACGTACATGCTCTGGACGTCTCCGCAGAGCCGCTCCGCACCGCCCGGGCGGGGCACCCGCGCGGTCAGTGCGAGCCACGCCATTCCCACGGGCCCTTCCGAGGGATGCAGCGCGAGAAACGACAGGTGGGTGTCGCGGTGTTCATCCCACCAGCGACGAAGGTCCGCCTCGAAGGAGCGCACGTCGATGCCAGGCTCGTGCCCGTCGAACCTGGCGATCAGCCCTGCCAGGTGCCCGACATCCGCTGCACCCGCGGCCCTGATCTCCATGAGCAGCCGGTTCCGGCTCAGCCGCGACTGAACATCACGTCGGTCTCCCACCGCGTGAAGCCCAGCTTGGTGTAGAGCGCGATCGCCCGCTCGTTGTCCGCGTCGACGAAGAGCATCGCGCTCGGCAGCCCACGGTGCCTCAGGTACCGCAGCCCGAGCACCGTCAGCGCCTTGCCGAGACCGCTCCCGGCCTCGGCCGGGTCGACGCCGACCACGTAGACCTCGCCGATCGGGTCGTGGCCGTGCCCCTCGTGCGCGTGCGGCCCGCCGACGTCCGCGTGGTCACCGGCATCGTGGTCAGCGGCGTCGTGGTCGTGGCTGTCGCCCCCGTGGACCTTCGTCCAGTGGAAGCCGACCAGCCGGTCGCCACGGTGCGCGAGGAAGAAGCCCTCCGGGTCGAACCACGGCTCGGCCACCCGCCGGTGCAGGTCGTCGACGGTCCAGCGCCCTTGCTCGGGGTGGTCGCGGAAGGCAGCCGCGTTGACCCGCACCCAGTCCTCGTCGTCATGCCCCGGCCCGAACGTACGGACCGAGATGCCCTCGGGGAGCGGCGCCGACGGAAGCGGCGCGTGCAGCGAGCGGCGCATCTGCCACAACGACCGCGACAGGGTGAAGCCCATCGCGGCGGCCAGCGCCGCCGCGCCGGGGTGCCCACCGTGCGCCCACAGTCGCAGCCGCCCGTCCGGCGTCTCGTCCAGCGTGGTCTGCACGAGGAGGTGGCCGAGGCCGGCCCGGCGGTGCTCCGGGTGGACCACCACCTCGGCGCTCGCGCCCTCGACCTCGTCGGTGACGTCCAGGTGGCCGTACGCCGCCAAGGAGCCCTCGGCGTAGACCAGGACGTTGCGCACCGGGCGGTCGCCGCCGTAGCGCAGGTGGAGCATCACGTGCTCGGACAGGGGCCGGACCCCGTCGACCTCGGTGGCGGCCTCGACGAGGTCGGACACCGCCCGGACCTCGGCCGCGTCGAGGGGCCCGAGCACCTCCACCTGGACCCGGCGCGGCGTCGCGGGGTCGGCCATCCCGGCACCCTACGGGGGCAGGTCACGATTTCGCCCGACCCCTTGCCGCCGACGCTGGGCCGGTCAGTAGGTTGCGCCAGTCACCCCTCCATCCTCCTAGGAGAACCATGTCCGGACCCGGACTCCTCCGCCGCCGCACCCCGGTGGCACTCGCCGCCCTCGTCGCGGCCGGCCTCGTGGCCTCGGTCGGCGGGGCCACCAGCTCCACCGCCGCACCCCGCGCCGACAAGACCACCACCGTGCAGCTGCTGTCGTTCAACGACTTCCACGGCCAGATCGAGGAGCCGACCGGCTCGTCCTCGAAGATCGACGACTTCTCCACGAACAGCCCCTCCTACGGCGGCGCCGAGTACCTCGGCACACACCTCGCGCAGCTCCGCACCGCCAACTCGCTCACCGTGGCGGCCGGTGACCTGATCGGTGCCTCCCCCTTGCTCTCAGCGGCGTTCCACGACGAGCCGTCGATCGAGACGATGAACGCGGTCGGGTCTCGATGTCAGCAGCGTCGGCAACCACGAGTTCGACGAGGGCGCGACGGAGCTGCTCCGGATGCAGAACGGCGGCTGCCTGCCCGACGGGGACGGCGCGAACAACCAGAACTCCTGCCCCCTCGCCGAACCACGAGTTCGCCGGTGCCGACTTCCAGTACCTGGCCGCCAACGTCGTCGAGGAGTCGAACGGGCAGACCCTGTTCCCGGCCACCGACATCCGGTCCGTCGGCGGGCAGAAGATCGGTTCATCGGCATGACGCTCGAGGACACTCCGTCCATCGTCACCCCCGCCGGTGTCGCCGGGCTTGGACTTCCGGGACGAGGTGGAGACGGCTAACGCCATCGTCCCCGCACTGGCCAGGCCAGGGCGTGAAGTCGATCGTCGTGCTCCTCCATGAGGGCGGCTTCCACACCGGCACGTTCAACGCCTGCCCCGGCATCTCCGGTCCGATCGTGGACATCGCGGCCAACCTGTCGCCGGAGATCGACGCAGTGATCACCGGTCACACCCATGCCGCCTACAACTGCTCTTCCCGACCCTGCTGGCAACCCACGGATCGTCACCAGCGCGGCGGCTCGTTCGGCCGGGTCATCACCGAGATCAACCTGACGATCAACAACCGACCGCACAACGTCATGCGAGAGCGCGTCCACCGCCACCAACCACCTGGTGACCGGGACGTCCCGAAGGACCCGGCAGTCACCGAGATCCGGGCGGCGTACAACACGATCATCGCGCCGATCCGCGACGAGGTCGTCGGCTTCGCGGACGTCGCGCTGGCCAGGACGAACGCCGGCAACCCGGTCGAGGGACAGCTCGGGGACGTGATCGCCGACGCGCAGCTGGCCGCGACCAGCGCCGCGAGGATGGCGGTGCGCAGATCGCCTTCATGAACCCGGGCGGCGTCCGGAACGACCTGAACCAGGGCGACATCACCTACGGCGAGGCCTTCGCGGTCCAGCCGTTCGCCAACGTGCTGACGACGGTGACCCTCACCGGCGACCAGATCCGTCGCATCCTCGAGCAGCAGAGGTACGGCTCGGCTCCAACGGTGCGATCGCGGCGACCGTGCTCCAGCCGTCGAAGGGCTTCACCTACACCTTCGACACGACCCAGCGCGTCCGGCTCGCGCGTCAGCAACATCCAGCTCAACGGCGCGCCGCTCGACATGAGCGCCGAGTACCGGGTCACTGCCAACAACTTCCTCACCACCGGCGGCGACGGCTTCACGGTCTTCCGGGAGGGACGACATCAAGAACGGCGTGATCGACCTGGACGCGCTCGTCGCCTACATGGGCGAGGGGCCGCTGACCGCTCCCGAGGGCTTCCGGCGGATCAACCTGATCACCGGCTGACCGTCAGGGCCTGACCGGCCGCACCTGGAGGGGTGGCGCTCCGCACGGGGCGCCACCCCTCGCTGTCTCGCCGGACGATTGCAGCATTTGTCCGATTCCTGCCCATCCCCACGCGGTGCGGGCTAGCGTGCGCTGATCCCGATCAACCACCCGAGGAGTGTCATGTCCGCACCCGGACTTCTCCGCCGGCGCAAGGCAGTGGTCATCGCCGCTGCGGCCGCCGTCGGTCTCGCCGTGACGACCGCGTCGGCTGCTGCTGCAGCCCCGGTCCAGCTGGCCAACCACCACCCCAACCGCATCGCCGTCCAGCTGCTGTCGTTCAACGACTACCACGGCCACCTCGAGCCCGACCCGTCGCCCGACTCCGACGTGAGCTTCGAGGGCAAGCCCGTCACCACCAACGGTGCGGCCTACCTCGCCACCCACCTGCGCCAGCTGCGCGCCGGCCACGACCACAGCCTGACCGTGGCGGCCGGTGACCTGATCGGCGGCTCGACCTTCACCTCCGGCGTCTTCCACGACGAGCCGTCGGTGGAGACCCTCAACGCCATGCGCCTGGACGCCTCGAGCGTGGGCAACCACGAGTTCGACGAGGGCGTCACCGAGCTGCTGCGCATGCAGAACGGCGGCTGCCACCCGGTCGAGGGCTGCTTCCAGAAGGACGCTGCGGGCAACGACATCGTCTACCCGGGTGCGAACTACCAGTACCTCGCCGCCAACGTGGTCAACGAGAAGTCCGGCAAGACCGTCCTGCCGCCGTACTGGATCAAGAAGCTCGGCGGGGCCAAGATCGGCTTCATCGGGATGACCCTGGAGGGCACCGACAGCCTCGTCTCGCCGTCGGGCGTGAAGGGCTGGGACTTCCGCGACGAGATCCGCACCGGCAACAAGGCCGCGAAGATCCTGCAGAAGAAGCACGGTGTGAAGGCGATCGTCGTGCTGCTGCACGAGGGCGGCCTGCAGACCAGCGGCTACAGCGGCTGCAAGGGCATGTCCGGCCCGATCGTCGACATCGCCAAGGGCTTCTCGCACAAGATCGACGCGGTCGTCACCGGCCACACGCACCAGCCCTACGTCTGCAACATCCCTGACCCGCAGGGCGTCAAGCGGATGGTGACGAGCGCCATGTCCTACGGACGCATCGTGACCGAGATGAACTTCAACATCAGCACCAAGACCAAGGACGTCATCCGCGGCAGCGAGCGGGCGACCAACCACTTGGTCACCCGCGACGTCTCGCCCAGCCCCAAGGTCAAGACGATCGTCGACAAGTGGGTCGCGATGGCCTCCGGTCCGGGCAACCGGGTCGTCGGATCGATCGCGCATGACATCAAGCGCACGTCGGACCGCGGCGTCGAGTCGCCGCTGCCCAACCTGATCGCGGACGCGCAGAAGGAGTCGACCGGCTCGCAGGTCGCCTTCATGAACCCGGGCGGTGTGCGCGCCGACCTCATCTACGCCAACTCGCCGGCGGGTGAGGCCCCGGGCCAGATCACCTACCGGGAGGCGTACAACGTCCAGCCGTTCAGCAACATCCTGCAGACGTTCTCGATGACGGGTACCCAGATCGACACGCTGCTCGAGCAGCAGTGGATCGCCGGTCGCCCGGGTGGTCGTGACGTCCTGCGGCTCGGCATCTCCGACGGCTTCACCTACAGCTGGTCGAAGACCGCGCCGAACGGCAGCAAGGTCGACCCCGCGTCGATCAAGCTCAACGGGGTCACGCTCGACCCCAGCGCCACCTACCGGGTCACGGCCAACAACTTCATGGCCGACGGTGGCGACAGCTACACCGCCTTCGTCAACGGTGCCCCGCGCACCGGCGGCAAGGTGGACCTCGACGCGCTGATCGACTACATGGGCGCGCACCCCAACCTCACGGCGCCTCCGGCGTTCCGCAGCACCCAGCTGCCGTGAGAAAGCCGGCCGCGGCCGGCTGACCCGACGACGAAGGGGTGGCGCTCCGAGCGGAGCGTCACCCCTTCGTGTCGTCCCGGGTCGTCAGAGAGTCGTCAGACGGGTCGTACGTCCGGACGGTGGGTCAGGCGACCGGCGCCGGGGTCGGGGCGTCGGCCGGCGCCGGGTCCTTGGGCTCCTTCGGGAGCACGAACCGGTAGCCGACGTTGCGCACGGTGCCGATCAGAGTCTCGTGGTCCGACCCGAGCTTGGCGCGCAGCCGCCGCACGTGGACGTCGACGGTGCGGGTGCCGCCGTAGTAGTCGTAGCCCCAGACCTCCTGCAGCAGCTGGGCCCGGCTGAACACGCGGCCGGGGTGCTGCGCGAGGAACTTCAGCAGCTCGAACTCCTTGAACGTCAGGTCGAGCACCCGGCCCTTGACCCGCGCCGTGTAGGTGGCCTCGTCGACGGTGACGTCCCCGCGCCGGATCTCACCCAGCTCGTCCTCCGTGCCGGCGCGAGCGGCGAGCCGGCCGATCGCGAGTCGTAGTCGCGCCTCCACCTCGGCCGGGCCGGCGTCCTCGAGGATCACGTCGTCGACCCCCCACTCCGCCGTGAGGGCAGCCAGGGCTCCCTCAGTGGTGACGAGCAGCACGGGACAGTCGACACCGGTGGTGCGCATGACCCGGCACAGCGACCGGACGTGCGGCAGGTCGCGGCGGCCGTCGACGAGCAGCGCGTCGGAGCGCGGTGCTTCGAGCAGCGCCGACGCCTCGGCCGGCGCGACGCGCAGCGTGTGCGAGAGCAGGCTCAGGGCAGGGAGCACCTCGGTCGACGGCTGCAGGGCGTTCGTCAGCAGCAGCAGCTGGGCCACGGGGCTCCCCTCCTTGTCGGCAGTCACCATGAAACACGATGATCAGGCGATTGGCGGGTGAAGTCCGCTCTGCGAGAGCGTTCACCGCCCGGTAACACCGACGAAACGAGGAGGCTCGCCGACCGATGGCGGTGGGGACGATCCGCTACTGGGCGGCGGCACGGGCGGCCGCCGGGACCAGCGAGGAGCAGTACGCCGGAGGCACGCTCGGCGACGTCCTCGACGACGTGGCCGGCCGGCACGGCGAGGAGCTGCGCCGGGTGCTGACGGTGGCCAGCTTCCTCGTCGACGGCGTGCGCTGCAGCCGGTCCACCGTGCTGACCGACGGGATGACCGTGGAGGTCCTGCCACCCTTCGCCGGCGGATGAGCAGGTACCTCCCGGTCGGCGTCGGGCCGGCTCTCGCCCTGGTGCTCGTCCTCGCCGCGGCGGCCGGGGAAGGCGTGCTGGTCCTCGGTGTCGCACTGGTGCAGGCCTGCGTGATCGCGGGCTGGCACCGGTCCGTCGGTGTCCCCGGGGCCGTCGAGGGGGCCCTCGTGGCGGCGGCTGCCGCGCTCGCCGCCGACGTGCTCGTCCTCACCGCACCCGCCGACCGGCCGCTCGCGAGGATGCCCGCAGTCCTGTCGCTGGCGGTTCTCGGCGCACTCGTCGCCCAGCTGGCCCGGCGGGACGGACGGCCACGGCTGGTGGCGTCCCTGACGGCGACGGTGTGCCTGGCGGCCTTCGCCGCCCTCCCCGCTGCCCAGCTCGCCGCGCTCGGCTCCGAGGGCGGGGTGCCGCTGGTGGCTGCGACGGTCGTGCCGGCCGGCCTGGTCGCCGCAGCGGATGCGGTGGGCCGGGCCGGGTCCGGTCCGCGGTGGCTGCGCCCGCTGACCGCGATGGTCGCGGCCCTGGCCAGCGGGGCGGTCGTGGGCGGGCTCACCGGGCTGGAGACGGGTGCGGCCGTGGCGACGGCCGCGGCCAGCGGCGCGGTCGCCTGGGCGGGCGCCGTTCTCGCCGACCGGGCAGCGCGACCGGACTCCCTGCTCGCCGCTGCCCTGCCGCTCGCGCTCGCCGCGCCGGTCGGCTACGTCATGGGCCGGTTGCTCGTCGGCTGACGCCGGAACGCGCGCGGCGTCGGGGACGGGGTCGGGTCGGGGACGGGGGAATCCGGGCGTCGCGCGGCCAGTTGCACCATGGGATGGACGTCCTGGGCAACCCGGCTGCGCTGGTCACCCTTGTGGTGGTCCTCGGCGTGGCCCTGGCCGCTGCCTGGTGGCTCCAGCGGTCCGGCGGGCGGTTGTCCTCGGAGCCCCGCGCGTCGATGTCCTTGCGGTCGAGCGAGCGGACCGAGCGGCTGGCCCAGGAGGACCTGGGGTCCCCGCTGGGCGAGCGGGCCACGCTCGTGCAGTTCTCCACGGCCTTCTGCCAGCCCTGCCGGGCCACCCGCCGGATCCTGGCCGACGTCAGCGGCGCCGTTCCCGGTGTGGCCCACGTCGAGATCGACGCCGAGTCGCACCTCGACCTGGTGCGCCGCCTGGACGTGCGCCGCACCCCGACCGTCCTCGTCCTGGACGCCGCCGGACGCATCGTGCGCCGGGCCAGCGGCCAGCCCCGGCCGGTCGACGTGGTCGCCGCGCTCGGTGCCGCCGTGGGGGACTCGTGAGCGGCGCGGGCGCTCCCTGGAGCGCTCTCCCTCGTCTCATTCAGTGGAATGGCTCGTCCTACCCACCGGACGCGGCTAGCATCGACGGTATGAGTCCGGACTTGACCCGCCGACGCGCAGTGGACCTGCTGCGCGTGGCGACCGCGCTCTGTCTGGCTTCCTGACACCTCCGCGTCCGCTCGTCCCGCGTCCCGTCAGGAGCACCCTCGTGCCCACGTCGCACCCTGCCCTTCCCGCATCTCCCGCCTCGGCCCATAGCGGCCCGCGGCTCATCGACCCACGCGGCCCGCGCTTCGCGGCCGCCGTCACCTCGCTCGTCCTGGTCGCGGTCCTGCTGACCGGCAGCGTCTGGCTGTTGCTCGCGCAGGCCGTCGTCTTCGCCCTGGGCACCGTCGACCGCTCGCCCTACGCGGCGCTCTTCCGGCGACTCGTCCGCCCGCGGCTCGCCCCACCCACCGACCTCGAGGACCCGCGCCCGGTCCGGTTCGCCCAGGGAGTCGGGTTCGGGTTCGCCCTGCTCGGCCTGCTGGGCGCCGTCGCCGGGTCCGACCTGCTGGCCGTGGCCGCGGTCGGCGCGGCGCTCGCCGCCGCCTTCCTCAACGCCAGCATCGGCCTCTGCCTGGGCTGCGAGCTCTACCTGCTGACGCGCCGGGCGCGCGCCGGCTCCGCCTCGACCGCCACCGCGCCGGGCGAGGCCCCCACCGCGTCTTCCACCCACCACAGCACGGAGGTCTCAGCATGAGTGACAGCAACCGGCAGCAGAGCCTGGTCGACGCCGACTGGGTCGAGGCCCACCTGGGCGACGACAAGGTCGTGCTCGTCGAGGTCGACGAGGACACCAGCGCCTACGACAAGAACCACATCCGCGGCGCCGTCCGGCTGGACTGGAAGAAGGACCTCCAGGACCCGGTGCGCCGCGACTTCGTGGACAAGGCGCAGTTCGAGACGCTCCTGTCGCAGCGCGGCATCTCCACCGACGACACGATCGTTCTCTACGGCGGCAACAACAACTGGTTCGCGGCCTACGCCTACTGGTACTTCAAGCTCTACGGCCACGAGGACGTCCGGCTGCTCGACGGCGGGCGCAAGAAGTGGGAGCTGGACTCCCGCGAGCTCGTGGGCGACGTTCCCGACCGGTCGGCGACGACGTACACGGCGAAGGACCAGGACCGCTCGATCCGCGCCTTCCGGGACGAGGTCGAGGCCGCGATCGGTCAGAAGAACCTCGTCGACGTGCGCTCTCCCGACGAGTTCGCCGGCCGCCTGCTCGCGCCGGCGCACCTGCCGCAGGAGCAGTCGCAGCGGCCGGGCCACATCCCGACCGCGAGCAACATCCCGTGGTCCCAGGCGGCCAACGACGACGGCACCTTCAAGAGCGACGACGAGCTCCGTGCGCTCTACAGCGGCAAGGGCGTCGACCTCGAGAAGGACACCATCGCCTACTGCCGCATCGGGGAGCGCTCGGCACACACCTGGTTCGTGCTGCACGAGCTGCTCGGCCAGCCGAACGTCAAGAACTATGACGGCTCGTGGACCGAGTGGGGCTCCCTGGTCGGCGTGCCGATCGCGCTCGGGGACCAGTCCTGATGTGCGGCGCGACGAAGGGCGGCCCCTCGACCGAAGGGCTCGACCTGGCGACCGCCGCGGTGGTGCAGGGGGTCGTCGTGCGCGACGGTGAGCCGGTGTCCAACGCCTACGTCCGGCTGCTCGACCGAAGCGGCGAGTTCACCGCGGAGGTGCCGACATCGGCGACCGGGCAGTTCCGCTTCTTCGCGGCGCCGGGCACCTGGACGGTCCGGACGCTGGCCCCGAAGGCCGACGTGGTCGACCGGCAGGTCGTAGCCCAGCTCGGTGAGGTCGCCGACCTCGAGGTCGCTCTCTAGCCGCCATCCCCGCGCGGCAGGGCGGCTAGGTCAAGATCCCGTCCGCACCGGCCGATCATGCTGCTGCGCCCCGGTCTGTCTCGGGGGCGCGGCAGCATCGGTCGCATGAGGTGGGGGACGGTCGTGGCGGTTCCGGGTCTGGTCGCGCTGTGCGTGGCGTGCACGGTGGGCGCTCCCGCCGCGGTCGAGCCGATGGCGGTCAGCGGTGATCCGAAGCCGCCGGGCCGCGCCTTCCAGGCTCGGGTCGAGCGCGTCGTCGACGGCGACACCTTCATCGCCGTACGTCGCGGCGAGCGGCTGCGTGTGCGACTCATCGGGGTCGACTCGCCCGAGACGGTGCGGCCGGGCTACCCGGTCGAGTGCTGGGGCCCCGAGGCCTCGCGGCTGCTCACCCGCACGCTGCCGGTCGACCTGCGGGTGACGGCGGCCTACCAGGACGGGGGTCGCCGCGACCTGTACGGGCGCGAGCTGTGGGACGTCTGGCTGCCGGACGGGACCTTCGTGCAGGGCCGCCTGGTGCGCCGAGGGGCCGCCGAGGCGGTCGCCTACGAGCCGCAGACCGACCACGCCTCCCGGCTGGACCAGGTCGAGCGGACGGCCCGGGCCAACGACGTCGGCCTCTGGGGCGCCTGCTAGCAGCCGGCACCGGCGGGCCCACGGCCGCTCCCGCTTCTAGATCGTTGCCCGGCCACACGATGGCCCGGTCCCAGGCACGCACGCGCGAGCCATCAAGCGCGGCGCGCCAGCAGTCTTCGGCGGCCGCCGACGCACTGTGTTGTCAGGGGACGATCTTGGGTGACATGCGGGCGAACCAGCTCGACGGTCGCGCCCGGGGTGCCGTTCTGGCCGCGAGCGCTGCCGCGGAAACGTCTCCGCGGACGCCCACACAGAGCCACTTTCATGATCGTGAGGCGGCATCAAGCGTGCGTCGTGACCGATCCCTGCTCACGATCATGGACATGCGGGACCGATCCTGGTGTGCTCTGCCTCTGCACCGGCGTTTCCGCGGGAACGCCCCCGGCGGCGCTGATGTCTCGCGCGGGCAGGTTGTGGATCGGAGCGGCTTCGAGCAGCGTCCGAGCCGGCGAATGCGCCTCCGGACCGCGTTCTGCTGAACGGTCAGTAGACGAGGGCCTGGGCGCCGTCGGCCAGGGCCTCGGACACGAACACGGCCGCCCCGGCGATCCGGACCCCGGGCAGCACGTCGGCAGCGGTGATCGACCGACGGGCCGCGCACTGCGAACAGGCCGTGACGGTGCCCGCGCCGAGCACCGTCGACAGCAGCTCGGTCAGCGGGGCCGACCCCTCGAGCTCGAACTCCGCAGCCCGGCCCGGGAGGGCGTACCAGGTCGACTCGCCGGTCAGCCACAACGAGGTCGGCACACCGCTGGCGACCGCGGTCGCCGCGACGGTGAAGGCCTGCGCGCACCGCTCGGGCGCCTCGGCGCCGGCGGTGGCCTTCACGACCAAGGTCCGGGCCATGTCCGCACAGTAGACTCGGCAGGGTGCTGGAGGCCCTGGTCGTCGCCGTCCTGGTCGCTGCCTTCGCGGCCGTGACGCTGGTCGCCGGGCTCGCGATCCGCCGGATCTGGTCGGCCACCGAGCCGCCGCCGGCCCGGCCCAGCGAGCGGGAGTCCTGACGGTGGAGATCCGCGCGGACCTGGCTCCGCAGCTCATCCCCGTCTCATGGCTGCTCGGCACCTGGCGAGGCGTCGGCGTCGGCGGCTACCCGACGGTGGAGGAGTTCCGGTTCGGCCAGGAGCTGACCTTCACCGAGCTGCCCGGGAAGCCCTTCGTCCACCACCTCAGCCGGTCGTGGCTGCTCGACGACGGCGGCAACCAGGTGCGTCCACTGGCCCAGGAGACCGGCTACTGGCGGCCCGAGGCAGACGGCTCGATCGAGCTGACCCTGGCCCACCCGACCGGCTTCGCCGAGATCTACGTCGGCGAGGCTGACGGCGCGAAGATCGAGCTGCGGACCGACGTCGTCGCCCGCACCCAGACGGCCAAGGAGTACACCGCCGGGCACCGGCTCTACGGCCTGGTCGAGGGCAAGCTCCTGTGGGCCTACGACATGGCGGCCATGGGCCACCCCATCCAGCCGCACCTGTCCGCCACCCTCGAGCGGGCCTGACCCGTGACTACTTCGGGCAACCAGGACCTGCACGAGACGCTGCGCGCGAAGGGATACCGGATCACGCCGCAGCGCCAGCTCGTCCTCGACGCGGTCGTCGCCCTGCAGCACGGCACGCCGGACGAGATCTGCGCCGAGGTGCAGCGCACCGCGCGCGGCGTGAACCTCTCCACCGTCTACCGGACCCTCGAGCTGCTCGAGGAGCTCGGGCTCGTCACGCACGCCCACCTCGGGCACGGTGCTCCGACCTACCACTCGGCCACCGGTGACGACCACCTGCACCTCGTGTGCCGCGACTGCGGCTCGGTGACCGAGACCGAGGTGTCGCTCGCCGAGACGCTGGTGGGAAGACTCTCGGAGCAGCACGGGTTCGAGACAGACGTGGCCCACTTCGCGATCTACGGCCGGTGCCGGGAGTGCTCGGCGTGACCAGCCCCCTCCTTGCTCGTCCCGGTGCCGTCGCCGCCGACCCGCCCGACGAGGGGGTGGCCGCGCACTACGGCGATCCCTACCGCGAGCAGCGTCAGCTGGTCGAGGGCCTGGCCTCCGTCGACCTGTCGCACCGCCCAGTGGTGCGCGTCACCGGGCCCGACCGGCTGACCTGGCTGCACTCGCTCACCTCGCAGGACCTCGAGCACCTGGCCGTCGGCGACGCGACCGAGGCGCTGCTGCTCTCGCCGCACGGGCACGTCGAGCACGCGATGTCCCTCGTCGACGACGGCGAGTCGACCTGGCTGCACGTCGAGCCGGGGACCGCCGAGGAGCTGGTGCGGTTCCTCGACTCGATGCGCTTCTGGTCCAAGGTCGAGGTCGAGGACCTCACGTCGACCCATGCCCTGGTGCTCCGGCCCGACGCGGTGCCCGGTGTGGTGTCGCGGCGCGTCCCCGAGGGGGTCGAGTCGTTCGTACGTCGCGAGGAGCTGTCCGACCACCTGGCCGGCGAGCTGGCCGGGGTCCTGGCCCTGGAGGCGCTCCGCGTCGCAGCCGGCCGCCCGCGCTTCGGGCTGGAGACCGACCACCGCACGATCCCGCACGAGGTCGGCTGGATCCCGTCGGCCGTGCACCTCGACAAGGGCTGCTACCGGGGCCAGGAGACCGTCGCCCGGGTGCAGAACCTCGGCCGGCCACCTCGCCGCCTCGTACTCCTGCACCTCGACGGCTCCGACTCCGTCCTCCCGGCCACCGGTGAGCCGGTGGTGCTCGACGGGCGCGACATCGGTCGCGTGACGAGCAGCGCGCGGCACTACGAGCTCGGCCCGATCGCGCTGGCTGTCGTCAAGCGGTCGACCCCCGCGGACGCGGACCTCGTCGTCGGTGTCGCCGGCGGCGTCGCGGCCAGCCAGGAGGTCCTGGTCCCCGCCTGACCCGTCGCCGGCCAGGGGTCACATCTCGAGGAGCAGGGTCACCGGGCCGTCGTTGACCAGCGCCAGGCGCATGTCCGCACCGAACTGGCCGGTCGCCACCTCGGCCCCCCTCCCGCGGAGGGTCTCGACGAGGTGCTCGACCAGGGGCTCGGCGACCGGCCCGGGCGCCGCCGCGTTCCAGGTCGGCCGGCGGCCCTTCCGGGCGTCGCCGTAGAGCGTGAACTGGCTGACCACCAGCAATGGCGCGGCCGCCTCGGCGGCCGACTGCTCGTCGCGCAGGATCCGCAGCTCGTGGATCTTGACGGCCATCCTGGCCGCGACCTCGGTCGTGTCGTCGTGCGTGACACCGACCAGCACGCACAAGCCGGGCCGGTCGATCGCGCCGATCACCGCGCCGTCGACGACCACACTCGCCTCGCTGACTCGCTGCACCACTGCTCGCACCCGGCCATGCTGCCGGACGGCTGGCCGGGCTCCCGTAGGCGGGACGGCGCGGCTCAGCCCCGGCCGAAGAGCCCCTTGCGCTTCTTCTTGCTGTCGTGCGCGGACGGGGCGGGGCGGTGCACCGGTGTGGGCGGCGGCGTGCTCGGCCGGTCGTCCTCCTCGTCGAAGCCGAGGCTGGAGAGCTCCCGGAGCAGCATCGCGGTGTCCGCATGGTCCCGCTCCACCATCGGCGCGGGCCCCTCGTCGGCCGGCTCGTCGTCGGCCGTCGCGGTGACACGCTCGGGCTGAGCGGCGGGCGCGGGGGCCTCGACGGCAGCTGCGGCCTGCGCGGGCATGTCGCGGTTCAGCTCGGTGAGCATGCTGGCGGCCTGCGCGGCGCGCGCCGCACCTGCCGCGACGTCGGCGGCGGACGCCTTGTCGTCCGTACGGTCGTCGGGCGCCGCTGCCGGCTGCTCCGCGGCGCGCTCGGCTGCCGCCCGGGCCGCCTGCTCCTGCTCGGCGACGACCTGGGCCTGCGCCTCGCTCGACTGCCGCTCCTGCTCCTGCGCGGTGAACCGGGCCAGCTCGAGACCGGCCTGGCGGCGGGCCTCCGCGTCGTGCTCGGCGGCCACCTTGGCAGCCTCGTCGGCGGCGATCGCCTCCGCGGCCTCGGCGGCCAGTCGGTCGGCCTCCTCGCGCTCGCGGCGCTCGGCGTCCGCCCGGGCGATCCGCTCGGCCTCGGCTGCCGCGGCGCGCTCGGCCTGCTCCTGGACGCGCCGCTCGGCCTCGGCGGCGAGCTCGCGCTCGGCCTGGTCGCGGGCAGCGGCCTGGCGCTCGGCCTCGGCCCGGGCGGCGAGCCGCTCGGCCTCTGCCTCGGCCTCCGCCGCTAGGCGAGCGGCCTCGGCCTCGCGGGCCGCGGTCCAGTCTGCGTGGTCGGCCCAGGCCTGCTCCTCGGCGGCGCGGCGCTGCTGCTCGAGCCACTGGGCGTGGTCGGCCCAGGCGGGCTCCTCGGCGGCGGCGCGTTCGGCGGCCAGCCGCTCGGCGTGCTCTGCCCAGGCGGCGGTCTCGGCGCGCAGCCGCTCGTCGGCGATCCACGCGGCGTGGTCGGCCCAGGCCTGCTCCTCGGCGGCGCGGCGCTGCTGCTCGAGCCACTGGGCGTGGTCGGCCCAGGCGGGCTCCTCGGCGGCGGCGCGTTCGGCGGCCAGCCGCTCGGCGTGCTCTGCCCAGGCGGCGGTCTCGGCGCGCAGCCGCTCGTCGGCGATCCACGCGGCGTGGTCGACCCAGGCCTGCTCCTCGGCGGCGGCGCGCTCGGCCGCACCCTCGGCGGCCCGGACGCGCTCCGCCTCCTCCTCGCGGGCCTTCTTGCGAGCCTCGGCCCTCTCCTGGCGCGCAGCCGCCTCCCGGGAGGCCAGTGCCTCCAGCTCCTTGTGCAGGATCTCGGCCTCGCGCAGCCGCTTCTGCTCGGACGCGACCCGCACCTGCTCGTCGTGCTCGGCCTGCTCGGCGGCAGCCCGCTCGGCGGCACCCTGTTCGGCGGCGGCGCGCTCGGCCTGCTCAGCGGCGGCCCGCTTGTCGTGCTCGGCCTGCTCGATGGCGGTCTGCTCGATGGCCCGCTCGGCGGCAGCGCGCTCGGCCTCCGCCTGCTCCCGCTCGGCGGCGGACCGCTCGGCCTCCGCCTCGGCCAGCTCGGCCGCCTCGCGGGCCTCGGCCTCGGCGGCCTCGACCATCGGGAGGACCAGCTCGCTGCCGGCCTCGTCAAGGGGCTCCGGGTCCGACACGTCCTCGACGTCGACCTCGGTGGCGGGCTCGGTGACGGGCACGCCCGGCACCGCGACCAGCCCGGCCTCGGTCAGCCGGGAGACCACCTGGCCGGCCTCGAAGAGGGTGAAGCCGCACTCGGCGGCCAGCTCGGCCACGGTGCGCTCGGCGTCGATCTTGCAGAGCAGTGCCCACTCGTTGGGGCCGAGCGGCACGTCGTCGGAGGGCGTGCCCGAGTCCAGCACCGGGACGCCGTCGGGGCCACCGATGGCGGCGAGGATCTGCTCCCAGGTGGTGGCCCGGTCGCGCAGGTCGTCCAGGAGGTCGGCCACGGCGGTCGGCGGGGCGACGTCCTGGCGGGTCTTCTTGTTCTTCCGGAACTTCCAGGCGCTCACCGGCCAGCCGAACAGGTCGGCCAGCGCGTCCTTGAGGTGCTCGACCACGAACTCCTCGACGACCGTCAGCTCGACGTAGCCCAGGTGGACCAGGAGCTCGCCCAGTCGCCAGCCCTGCAGCTCGGTCCGCTGGATCTCCAGCGCCTCGGCCAGGGCCTCCGGGGTGAGCGCGCCGGAGGACATCAGCCGGACGCCGAGCATCACCCGGCGGCCGGGGACCATCACCGCGTAGACCTCGCCGTCGCGGAGGTAGACCTCGGCCTCGTCGCCCTCCTGGTCGCGCACGACCAGGCAGCCGGTGGCCCGGGAGGCGGCCAGGTCGACGAGCGCAGCCTCGACGGTGTTGGTGAGGAGGGCACCCTCGGGCACGGAATCCTCCTTCCCGGATCGTTGGCTCGGCACGGCATGCATGGTGCGGCCGCGGGTCCGGCCGGCCCGCTGTGCAGGTGCCGACCGCCACCCGGCGTCTACATGGCATCGGCAGGTGATCCCCGCTTGTTGAGCGGGCTGTCAGCACCAGGTTCTCGACCGGCTTTGAGGACTGCCGCCCGGGTGGCACGATGCGGCCGTGAGCGCTGCCGAGACCCTGATCACCGTGGCCCCGACCGGGGCAGAGACCGCGAAGGCGGACGTACCGGCCCTGCCGGTCACGCTGGACGAGCTGGTCGCCGAGGCCAGGGCCTGCGAGGCCGCCGGCGCCGGCCTGGTCCACGTGCACGTCCGCGGCGCTGACACCCGACCCACGCTCGACCTGGGCAGGCTCCGGGCCACCGTGGAGGCGCTCCGCGAGGCCACCACCATGGTCGTCCAGCTGAGCACCGGCGGGGCGGTCACCGACCCCTTCGAGGACCGGCTCCGGGTGCTCGACGCCGAGCCGGACTCGTGCTCGCTGACCTGCGGCACCACCAACTTCGGCGACGACGTCTTCCAGAACCCCTGGCCTTTCATGGCCGAGCTCTACCAGCGCACCCAGGCCGCCGAGGTCGTGCCGGAGTTCGAGCTCTTCGACCTGGGCCACGTCGCCGCACTGCACCGGCTGCTGGACACGTACGGCGCTCCCTACGGCGGGCAGGTCCACTGCGACCTCGTGATGGGCGTGCCCGGCGGCATGCCGGGGACCGCGGCGGCGCTGGTCGCCGCCGTCCAGGCCCTCCCGGCCGGCTGCTCCTGGTCGGCGACCGGCATCGGACGGACCAGCCTCCCGGTCGCGCTCGCCGCCCTGTCGGCCGGCGGCCACCTCCGGGTGGGCATGGAGGACACGCTGACGTTCGCCCGGCGCCGCCCGGTGACCGGCAACGAGGAGCTCGTGGCCCGGGCCGCCGAGCTGGCCCGGCTGGCCCAGCGCCCGCCGATGTCGCCCGACGGTGCCCGGACGATGTTGGCGGTCAAGGACCGCCGACCCGCCCGGACTGCCTAGAGTGGTCTAGCCCGCGCAGCTGCACCGACGGAGACCCCTGATGAGCGAGACGCCCACGACGCCCTACCCCAACGGTCGGCGTCGCATCGACCGCGTCCTCGCCGAGGGCTTCGCCGAGGGGTTGACCGACCTCGACATCACCGAGCTGCGCGAGCGCCGACGCGAGGCCGAGCAGGAGGAGGCCGACCTCTCCTACGTCCGCCGGATGCTGCAGGGCCGCACCGACATCCTGCGCGCCGAGCTGGCCCGCCGCGCCGGGGGTGAGGCGACCGCCGGCGAGGAGGTCGTCGACCACCTGGCGCAGGTCCTGGGTGACTCCGCCCGCAGCGACCACGGTCTCGGCCGCTTCCTCCGGGTCGAGCCGTCGCGCGTCGACGAGCACCGCCGGCTCGTCGAGCAGATCATCGCCGACGTCGGGATCTCCGACGTCACCGGCCGCTCCGACGAGGAGCTGCGCGAGTCGCTGGCCCGGCTGGAGACCTTCGAGCACTCCGTGTCCGAGGAGCGGCACCGGGTGCAGCAGGTCATGGACCGGCTGACCACCGAGGTCGCCGAGCGGTACAAGAGCGGCTCGGCCAGCGTCGACGACCTGCTGGCAGAGCGCTGAGCTCCGTACCGCTGGCCGAGGTCGTCCGCTCCGGCTTCCTCGAGGGCCGCCACCACGGGAGCCTGGTGGCCCTGGCCGCCGACGGCACCCGGGTGCTGGACCTCGGCGACGTCGACGTCCCGGTCTTCCCGCGGTCGTCGAACAAGCCGCTGCAGGCCGTCGGCATGCTGGAGGCCGGCCTGGACCTCGACGGCGAGCTGCTCGCGCTCGCGTCGGCGAGCCACTCCGGCGAGGACTTCCACCTCGACGGGGTGCGCCGCGTCCTCGCGTCCTGCGGGCTCTCCGAGCGCGACCTCCAGACGCCCCCCGACCTGCCGGTCGACGAGGTCGAGAAGATCCGGTACGTCGCCAACGGCGGGACTCCCCAGCCGCTCGTCATGAACTGCTCCGGCAAGCACGCCGCGATGCTCGCCACCTGCGTGACCAACGACTGGCCGACCGACAGCTACCTCGCCGCCGAACACCCGCTGCAGCAGGCACTGCGGGCGACGGTCGAGCGGCTGACGGGCGAGAAGGTGGCGGCCACCGGGGTCGACGGCTGCGGCGCACCGCTCTTCGCGCTGTCCCTGACCGGGCTCGCCCGGGCCTTCGCGACCGTCGCGACCGCGCCGGAGGGCACGCCGGAGCACCGGGTGGCGGCCGCGATCCGCCGGCACCCGCAGTGGCTCGGCGGCACCCGCCGCGACGTGACCGCGCTGATCGCCGGCGTGCCCGGGCTGATCGCGAAGGACGGCGCCGAGGGCGTCTACGCCGCCGCCCTCCCGGACGGACGCGCGGTGGCGCTCAAGATCGAGGACGGCAGCCAGCGCGCCCGGCCCCCGGTGATGGCTGCCGCCCTGCGCGCCCTCGGCGTGGACGCGCCGGTCCTCGCCGATCAGGCCACGACCCCGCTGCTCGGCGGCGGGCAGCAGGTCGGCGAGGTATTCGCCGTTGTCTGACGGGTCCTCCGGAGGGCTCGACCCGGCGACGGTCGACGTGGTCGTCCTGGGTGCCGGCTCGGGTGGCCAGCCGCTCGCCGAAGGGCTCGCCGGGGCTGGGCTGTCGGTGACCGTCGTGGAGGAGCACCGCGTCGGAGGTGAGTGCCCGTACGTCGCCTGCATCCCGAGCAAGGCGCTCCTCGTGGCAGCGGCCCGGGGCTCGACCTGGGCCGAGGCGGTGGACTACCGCGACCGGGCGGCCGAGCACCGTGACGACACGTCGACGGCCGAGGGCCTGGTCGCGTCGGGAGTGAACCTGGTCCGCGGCCGGGGAACCGTCGCGGGGCCGGGTGAGCTGACCGTCGACGGCCGACCGCTGCACTGGACGCGGGCACTGGTCATCGCAACCGGCAGCGAACCTGTCCGACCGCCCGTCGACGGCCTCGACGACGTGCCGGTCTGGACCAGCGCCGACGCGCTGACGACCACCGAGCAGCCCCGGCGCCTCGTGGTCCTCGGCGGCGGCGCGATCGGCTGCGAGCTCGGGCAGGCCTTCGCCCGGCTGGGCACCGAGGTCACTGTCGTCGAGGTGGCTCCCCGGCTGCTCGCGGCCGAGCAGGCGTTCGTCGGTGCGGTGGTCGCGGCCGGCCTGCGGGCCGACGGTGTGGACGTACGCACCGGTGCGACGGCGACCCACGTCCGGCGCGACGGCGACGACGTGGTTGTCACCCTCGACACCGGTGAGGCCCTGGTCGCCGACCGGCTCCTGGTCGCCGGCGGGCGGGCACCGCGCGGCGACGGGCTCGGCCTCGACGCCCTCGGGGTGCTGCCCGACGACGGTGCGGTGCGCGTCGACCCGCGCTGCCGTGCCCTCAGCCGGGACAGCTCGGCGGTCCCCGACGTCTTCGCCGTCGGCGACGTCACCGGCATCGCGCCCTTCACGCACACCGCGAGCTACCAGGCGGAGATCGTGGTCGCCGAGCTGACAGGTCACGGGCGCGACGCCGACTACCGCGCGGTGCCGCGGGTCGTCTACACCGACCCGTCGGTCTTCGCGGTCGGGGTGACCGGGGACATGGCCGACGAGCAGGTCGCCGTCGGTGGCTTCGACGTCGAGGACAGCGCACGGGGCTTCGTCGAGCGTCCCGAGGTGCCCGGCCGCATCGAGCTGCTGGCGCGCCAGCGGGACCGGGTGGTCGTCGGGGCGGCCGTCGTCGCCCCGGCGGCCGAGAGCTGGGCGGGTGAGCTGGCCCTCGCGGTCCGCGCCGGCGTCACTGCCGACCTGCTGGCGGACCACGTGCACCCGCACCCGGCCTGGTCGGAGGCCGTGCATCCCGCAGCGCTCGACCTCATCCGTGCGCTGGACCGCGGCCGAAGGTGAGTCGTGGCCGGACCTGACGACGACCTGCTCTCCGACGACAGCGTCCGGCTGCCCGCCGGCCCACGACTCGCGATCCGGCGCGCCACCGGTGACCGTCGCCCCTTCCTGCTCGTCCACGGCCTGGCGTCCAACGCCCGCGTGTGGGACGGCGTCGCCCGCCGGCTGGCAGCGGCCGGGCACGCGGTCGTCGCTGTCGACCTGCGTGGGCACGGCCGGTCCGAGGCGACGGCCGACGGCTATGACACCGACACCTGCGCCGACGACCTCGATGCGTTGCTGCAGGAGCTGGACCTGGCCGGAGCACGGGCTCCGATCGCCGCCGGGCAGTCGTGGGGCGGCAACGTCGTCGTCTCGCTGTCGGCACGGCACGGCACAGTGGCCGGCGTGGCACTGGTGGACGGCGGATGGATCTCGCTCGGCGAGCGCTTCGCGACCTTCGACGACTGCTGGGCGCAGCTTGCCCCGCCCGACTTCCCGCCGCGCCCGCTCGACGAGGTCCGCACGATGTTCCGCCGCTGGCACCCCGACTGGCCCGACGAGGGCATCGAGGGCACGCTCGGCAACTTCGCGGTCGACGGCGAGGGCAACGCGCGGCCGGCGCTGGCCCGCGCGCACCATCGAGACATCGTGCACTCCCTGTGGTCGTCCGACGTGGCGACCCAGCTGCCGCAGGTCACCGTCCCGGCCCTGGTCGCGCCAGCCGTCGCGGGCGACGGCGACGAGCGCCGCGCCGGGCCCGAGCGGGCGCTGTCCCTCCTGCCGGATGCCGAGGTCTCGTGGTACGTCGGCGCCGACCACGACCTGCACGCCCAGCAACCCGACCGGCTCGCGGCCGACCTGGTGGCCCTCGCCGCAAGGGTGGAGGCTGGGACGTCATGAGCAGGATCGTGGTGATGGGCTCGGGGGAGACGGCCCCGACGATGGTCCGCGTCCACCGCGAGATCTTCGCCGCCTGCCCTCCCGGGCCCGCGGTGCTGCTGGACACGCCGTTCTCCTTCCAGATGAACCGTGACGAGCTGGTGACGCGGACCCAGCAGTACTTCGCGCAGAGCGTCGGCCGCGAGGTGCAGGTCGCCCGCTGGCCGCGCCGCGACGGTGACCCCTCGGAGGTCGAGAAGGCGCTCGCACTGCTCGACCAGGCGGCCTGGGCCTTCGCCGGACCGGGCAGCCCGACGTACGCCCTCCGGCAGTGGCGCGGCACCGGCGTCCCGGGCGCGCTGTCAGCGGTCGTACGCCGCGGCGGCACGGTCGTCATGGGCAGCGCCGCGGCGCTGACGCTCGGCTCGCACGCCGTCCCCGTCTACGAGGTCTACAAGGTCGGCGAGGACCCGCGGTGGGTCGAGGGGCTCGACCTGCTCGGGCAGATCACCGGAATCCGGGCCGCCGTCGTGCCGCACTACGACAACGCGGAGGGCGGGACGCACGACACCCGCTACTGCTACCTCGGCGAGCCGAGACTGGCAGGGCTCGAGGCCGAGCTGCCCGCCGAGGTCGGGGTCCTCGGTGTCGACGAGCACACCGCGGCGATCCTGGACGTCGGCACCCGCACGTTGACGGTGCAGGGCAACGGGGTCGTGAGCGTCCGGCGCCGGGGGACCACGACGACCTTCGCCGCGGGCGAGAGCCTGGCCTTCGACGACCTGGCGGCGATTCTTCGCGGGGAGGCGACCGCAGCCGTGCCCACTCGTGCCCCCGCGCCGGTCGGCGAGGCGCAGGGCGACGGACCGGAGCAGCGAGTGGCGACGTCGCTGCGCGCCGAGGCCGAGACCTGCCGGGCCGCCTTCGACAAGGCGCTCGGCGACCGCGACGTCGACGGTTGCGTCGCCGCGGTGCTCTCCCTCGAGCAGGCCATCGCCGACTGGAGCGCCGACACGTTGCAGAGCGACGACCGCGACGAGGCGCGCCGGGTGCTGCGCGCCCTGGTCGTGCGACTCGGCGACGTCGCCGGCGTCGGCGCCGCCGACCCGCGCGACCGGATCGCGCCCTACGTCGACCTGCTCCTTCACCTGAGGAGCTCTGCCCGGGACGCCAAGGACTTCGCGACCTCCGACCTGGTGCGTGACCGGCTCGCCGACGCCGGTGTCGAGGTGCGCGACACCGCCGACGGCGCGGAGTGGGTGCTCGACGGCGACGCCTGAGCCCGCTGCCGGTGTGACGAGGCTCACCCTGAAATGTGCTTGCTGAGTGCTTGCCGCAGTTAGCACCTGGGGTAAGACTGATGCATGGCCACGTTGAAGGTCCCCTCCCTGGGGGACTACATCCGGGAGCAGCGCGAGTCCGCGCAGGTCTCCCTGCGTCAGCTGGCCAGGACGGCCGGAGTGTCCAACCCCTACCTCAGCCAGATCGAGCGGGGGCTGAAGAAGCCGAGTGCGGAGATCCTGCAGCAGATCGCCAAGGGTCTGCGGATCTCGGCGGAGACGCTCTACGTCCGCGCCGGGATCCTCGACGAGGCCCACGGCGCCAGCGACGTCACGGCCGCGGTGCTGACCGACCCGACGATCGGCGAGCGGCACAAGCGCGTGCTGCTCGACATCTACGAGTCGTTCCGCGCCGAGCACGTCGCCGGCCTCGCGTCGGCAGCCGCCTCGACGAAGGCGGTCACGGCAACGCGGAAGAACTCCACGGCCAAGAGGTCGACGGCCAGGAAGTCGGCGGCGACAAAGGCCACCGCGAAGAAGCCGACCACCAAGACCACTGCCGCCACGGCAGCCCGCACGACGAACTCCAGGAGGAGCTCATGATCACCATCACCCGCAGCAAGCCGTTCTACGTCGTCGCCGGTGCCGGTGACCTCGCCGTCAAGACCGTGCGCCAGGTCCCCTCCCGCATCAGCGCCGCGCGCATCGAGCGCAAGGACCTGCGGAAGGCCGTGTCGACCCTGCAGGCCGAGACCGTGGCCCTCCCGGCGAAGGCGCAGACCGCCGCCGTCGGTGCCGCCGTCGACGTCGCGGACCGCGCGGACGCCGTCTACACCGAGCTGCTGACCCGCGGCCGCAAGGTCGTCGGCCGGATCCGTCGCCAGCAGGCCACCCAGGACCTCAAGCGCGACGCCGCCACCACGGTCCGGCGCACGAAGGCAGCCTCGACGACGGCCAAGAAGGGTGCGTCGGACACCGCCACCGCCGCCAAGGCCACCCGCACCACCGCGCGCAAGGCGGCCGCCAGCGGCACCCGCAGCGCTGCGGCTGCCAACCGCACGTCGGCCAAGCGCACCACGACCACGGCGCGCAAGCGCGCGGCCAGCACCCGGACCGCCACCAAGTCGGCAACCACGTCGGCGCGCAAGACCGCGAGCTCGGCGGCCGAGGCCACCAAGGCCGGTGCCGCGAAGGTCGGCAGCTGACGACAACGCTGCATCGCAACCTGCTCGACCGCACCACCGACGGCCCGCTCCCGACCCGGGGGCGGGCCGTCGCGGCCGTTAGGCTGGCCTCGTGGACATCATCGGTCCGGTGCAGAGCTTCGTCCTGCTGATCCTCGGGATCGGGGCTCTCTGCCTCACCGGCTTCGCGGCCGTCGACGCGCTGCGCTACCGGTCGCAGCTCTACCCGGCGATCGGCCGGCAGACCAAGATCTTCTGGGTCGCCATCCTGGTCGTTGCCTTCCTGATCGCCATCGTGTCGTTCTGGAACGCCCTCGGCTTCCTCAACGTGATCGGCGTGGTTGCTGCCGGAGTCTTCCTGGCCGACGTGCGTCCCAAGCTCAAGGCCGTGGGCGGCGGCCGCGGGTCGACCGGCTACAGCCCCTACTGAGGACAGCCGGGCAACCATGGCCTCGGACACACCCGGCCGCACCTCGCGGCTCGAGCTGGCGGACCAGTCCCTGCGCGAGTGGGACGCGACCGTCCTGGACAGCTCGCCGGACGGCATCGTGCTGGACCGGTCCGCGTTCTACCCCGGCGGCGGGGGTCAGCCGCCCGACCACGGCACCCTGCTCTGGGGCGGGGTCCAGACCCGCATCGTCGGAGCCCGTCGCGGGGACGACCTGGTGCTCGTGCCCGCCGACGGGGACCCGGTACCGCCGACCGGCACCGCGGTCCGCGGGGCCGTCGAGGACGAGCGACGTACGGCATTGATGCGCACCCACTCCGGGCTGCACCTGCTCTCCGGCGTCGTCTACCGCGACTTCGGCTCGCTGGTGACGGGCGGCAACATGGAACCGCTCGAGGCACGGATGGACTTCAACCTCCCCGAGGTGCCGGAGGGCTTCAAGGAGCGGGTCGCCGAGGCGTGCGCCGTCGAGGTCGCCGCCGACCGGGCGATCGAGGTCGGGTCACTGCCTCGTGACGAGGCGTTCGCCCGGCACCCGGACCTGATCCGCACCGCGCAGGACCTGCTCCCACCCGACCTCGAAGTGGTGCGGATCGTCGACATCGTCGGTCTCGACACCCAGGCCGACGGCGGCACGCACGTCGCCTCGACGAGCCAGATCGGGCGCATCGAGGTCGTGAAGGTCGAGAGCAAGGGCAAGGGATTCCGGAGGTTGCGGGTGCGCCTGCACGACTCCTGACCTACCGTCTCCCCCACGGGATTCCGCGACGGAGCGGGGGACACCCATGGGAACTCGGCAGGACGCTCTCGGGCTGCCGGTCACCGGCAGCGCCGACGACGTGGCGCTGTGGGACCTCGCCATCGACGACTACCTCGCCTACGAGGGCACGGCCGCCGTCGAGGACCTGGTGGCCGAGGCGCCGGACCTTGCCCTCGGGCACGCCCTGCTGGCCTGGCTGGCCACCATGGGCGAGGTCGACGAGGTCGACGCCGAGGCCGAGCTCGCCACCGCCGAGCGGCTCGTCGGGGGCACCAGCGAGCGGGAGCGGGCCTTCGTCGCCACGGTCCGGGCCGGCCAGGATGCGCCGTTCTCGGCCCTGGACACCATCTGGGGGAGCTACCTCCAGCAGTACCCCGCCGACCTGCTGGCGCGCTTCGCCGTCGCGGTGTCGGTCATCTTCTTCGGCTTCCGCGCCGACATGGAGGACGTCCTGCCTCGGTTGCTCGCCGAGGCGCTTGACGTCAACGGGCGCCACCCGTTCGTCCTGAGCTTCCTCGGGATGCAGGCCCAGGAGCAGGGCGACCTCGATACCGCGCAGGCGTACGCCGCCGAGGTGCTCGCCTCGCGCCCCGGCTTCGTCCCGGCCGGGCACGTCACCACGCACGTCCACTTCGAGCGCGGCGACCACGCGACCGGGCTGCCGTGGATCACTGCCTTCATGCGTGACGAGATGCGGCCCGGATGTGGCTACGAGCCGCACCTGTCCTGGCACGCCGGCCTGCACGAGCTCGCACTGGACGACCGCGCTGCCGTCCTGCGGCGGCTCGCGCTGATGGCCGGACCCGAGGCCAACCGGGACTGGCTGCTCAGCAACGGGGCGGACTACCTGTGGCGACTCAAGATGGCTGGTGTCGTCGCGCCTGACGAGGACCCGTCCTCCGGTGCCCTCGCCGACTCCGCACGACCCGTCGCCGACGAGCCGCCGTACCTCTTCGTGGGCTGGCACGCCGCGATGGGGCTGGCATGCAGCGGCGACGTGGCCGCCCTGCGGGCGGTGGCCGCTGCCGACTACTCCGGCGGCGCTCGCGGCCTCGCGGAGGTGCTTCCCGACGTGGCGAGGGCTTTTGCCGATCTGCTCGAGGACTCGCCGTCGAGCGCCGCGGACGCTCTCCAGCGGGTGCTCGCTCACGGCGGCCGGCTCGGCGGGTCGCGCGCCCAGCGCGAGGTTCTCGAGGACAGCCTGCTCGCCGCGCTGGTCCGGGCCGGCCGCACCGAGGAAGCGGCCCGGGCCCTGATGCGACGGCTGGACCGTCGCCCTAGCCGGTCCGACAGCCTTCGGCTCGCTGCGCTCAGCGTGCCGGCGACGCGGCGCGGCGGTACGACCGCCGAGGGCGTCAGCCCGCTGCCCGGCTGACCCAGACCAGGAGCGGCTTGCCGTAGAACTCCTCGCTGGTGCCGGTCAGGGCGAGGTCGAGCCGTCGGCAGACGGCCTGCGAGGGTGCGTTGGCCGGGTCGGTCAGCGCCAGGATCTCGGAGATGCCGGCACCGTGGCCGTGGGTCAGCACCGCACGGGCGGCCTCGGTGGCAAAGCCGTTGCCGTGGCTGTCCGGGTGCAGCGTCCAGGCCACCTCGACCGGGGCTGCCGGGTCCCGTGAGCCGTCGATCGGCACCAGGGCGACCGAGCCGGCCACGACGCCGGACTCCTTCACCTCGACCGCCCACCAGCCGGTCGGCAGCCCGGCTCCCCGGTCCTCGCCGTTCCGGGCAAGCGCCCGGTCGATGCGGTCGTGCGCCGCCTCCAGCGACTCCATCAGCCGTGGTGTCGCTCCCAGGAAACGCACGACGTCGGGCCGGGAGTAGGTGTCGAGCAGCCGCTCCGCGTCGTCGTGCGTCCAGGCCCGGACGACGAGCCGGTCCGTCTCGAGCACCGTCTCCGCCGACGTGCTCATCGGGCACCAGCCACCCGGTGCACCTTGTGCTGGGCCGCCTGGGCCAGCGGCTTGACCACCAGCAGGTCGATGTCCACGTGCGGAGGCCGGGTGACGCACCAGGCCACGCAGTCGGCGATGTCGTCGGCGGTCAGCGGCTCGGCGACTCCCTCGTAGACCTTCGCGGCCCGGGCGGCGTCGCCGCGGAAGCGGGTCAGGGAGAACTCGTCGGTGGCGACCATGCCGGGGGCGATCTCGGTGACCCGGACGGGCTGCCCGCTGAGCTCCAGGCGAAGGGTCTCGGCCAGCACGGCGGTGCCGTGCTTGGCGGCGGCGTAGCCCGCACCGCCCTCGTAGACGATCCGACCGGCAGTCGACCCCATGACGACGACGTGCCCCTGGCCGCTCGCCACCAGCGCGGGCAGCATCGCCTGGGTCACCCGCAGCGCGCCGATCACGTTGACCTCGTACATCGCACGCCACTCGTCCGGGTCGGCGTCCGCGACCTGGTCCATGCCCAGGGCCATCCCGGCGTTGTTGACCAGCACGGTCGCCGACGCCACCTGCTCGGCCAGGGCGGCCACCGACTCGGCGGAGGTGACGTCCAGGGTCACTGCCCTGGCTCCGATCTCGCCGCAGAGGGTGTCCAGCCGGTCCCGCCGCCGCGCCGCGGCCACGACGTCGAAGCCCTCCGCGGCCAGCCGCCGGGCGGTGGCCGCCCCGATGCCGCTGCTGGCCCCCGTCACGACGGCGGTCCCACGCCCGGATGTCGACATGTGGGCATCCTCACACGCCCGGGTGAGCGTGCCGCAGGCGGCCGAACGGGCCTCCGGCAGGCTGCGCTGCCTCCGATCGGTTCCCTCGCCGGGAATCGGGAACGATGGACCGCGGTTCGGAACCTGATGGAGGTGCAGTGTGACGATGACGGTGATGCGGGGCCGGGGCTTGATGCCGCGACGTCTCGCGATGGTCACCGTGCACACCTCACCGCTGGACCAGCCGGGCACCGGGGACGCGGGCGGCATGAACGTCTACGTTGTCGAGCTCTCCCGCCGCCTGGCCGCCCTGGGCGTGGAGGTCGACCTGATCACCAGGGCCACCAGCTCGGACCTGCCGCCGTCCGTCGAGCTGACCCCCGGCGTCACCGTCCGGCACGTGACCGCGGGGCCCTTCGAGGGCCTGGCCAAGGAGGACCTGCCGGCGCAGCTGTGCGCCTTCACCTCCGGGCTGATGCGGCTGGAGGCGGCCCGCCCGCCCGGCTGGTACGACCTGGTCCACTCCCACTACTGGCTCTCCGGCCAGGTCGCCTGGCTGGCCGCCGAGCGCTGGGACGTGCCCCTCATCCACTCGATGCACACCATGGCGCGGGTCAAGAACCTGACGCTGGCCGACGGTGACGCGCCGGAGCCCGCGGCCCGGGCGATCGGCGAGGCCCAGGTCGTCGCGGCCGCCGACCGGCTGGTCGCCAACACCGACGAGGAGGCCGACCAGCTGGTCGACCTCTACGGCGCCGACCCCGGACAGGTCGTGACCGTCCCGCCGGGCGTCGACCTCGGTCTGTTCGCGCCCGGCCCGCAACGGGCCGCGCGCAGCCGCCTCGGCATCCCCGAGGACGCCTACCTGCTGCTCTTCGTGGGCCGGCTGCAGCCGCTGAAGGCGCCCGACGTCCTCCTCGGGGCCGCGGCACGGCTGCTCGAGGCCCGGCCCGAGCTCCGCGACCGGCTGGTCGTCGCGGTCGTCGGTGGCCCGTCCGGCAGCGGCGCCCGGCAGCCGCACGCGCTGCAGGAGCTGGCCGGCGACCTCGGCCTCGGCGCCGGAGTGCGCTTCGTCGAGCCGCAGCCGCAGGACGCGCTGCCCGACTGGTACCGCGCCGCCGACGTCACGGTCGTCCCGTCCTACAGCGAGTCCTTCGGGCTGGTGGCCATCGAGTCCCAGGCCTGTGGCACGCCGGTCGTGGCCGCTGCCGTCGGGGGGCTGCGCACCGCGGTCGCTGACGGCGTCTCCGGCGTCCTCGTCGACGGCCATGACCCCTCGGCCTACGCCGCGGTCCTCGCCGACCTCGCCGACGACGGGGGACGGCTGCGGATCCTGGGTCGCAACGCCGTCGACCACGCCGCGCGCTTCGGCTGGGGAGCGACCGCCGCGGGGATCCTCGACGTCTACGGCGACGCACTCGCCGAGCGCGCCGTGCCCGCGGCTCTCGCCGTCAACCGGTGAGCGACCGGAGCGCCCGCGCCTCGGAAGTGACCGAGGTGCTTCGCCAGGTCCTGCGTGACGAAGGCCTCGAGCACGAGGAGCCGACGCCCGGGACCTTCGTGGTGACGCTCCCCGGGGAGCGCAAGCTGAAGACGACAGTCAGTCTCGTCGTCGGCGCGCACAGCCTGTCCGTCAACGCGTTCGTCGTCCGCAGGCCCGACGAGAACCACGAGGCGGTCTACCGCTGGCTGCTCGAGCGCAACACCAGGCTCTATGCGGTCGCCTTCGCGCTCGACCACCTCGGCGACGTCTACCTCAGCGGTCGGCTGCCGCTCGACGCGGTGACGCCGGAGGAGGTGGACCGCCTGCTGGGCGCCACTCTCGAGGCGGCCGACTCGTCCTTCAACACCGTGCTGGAGCTCGGCTTCGCCTCAGCCATCCGCAAGGAGTGGGAGTGGCGCCTCTCGCGTGGCGAGCCGACCTACAACCTCGCCGCCTTCACCCATCTTGCACCGGCACCCGGTCAGCCGGGGGCAGCTGCTCCACGTGAGGACTCGTAGGAACCCGCAGCGACGCGAGGCGCCGGTCACGGGCCGGCCCGGCCAGCAGGTGGGCGGCCGCCGCTGCCACCGAGATGGCGCCGCAGCCGAGCCACAGGGTTGTCTGGCCGAGGTGGTCGTAGACCCAGCCGCCCCCGATCGGCGCGACCATCGCCGCCAGGCTGAACGTGAAGGTGAAGCAGCCCTGGTAGCGGCCGCGCATCGAGTCCGGCGACAGGTCGGCGACGACTGCCGGTCCGATCGAGGACGCGATCAGCTCGCCGATGGTCCACACGATCACCGTGAGGGCGTACGTCGTCATGGTGCTCGCCCAGGCTGTCGCGCCGAAGCCGACCCCGACGAAGAGCGCCGCAACGGCGAGCACGCGGGCCGTCGGGAACCGCTCGACCCACCGCGTCAGCGGCACCGTCACGAGCACGATCAGCACGGCGTTGAGCGAGATGACGACGCCGTACTGCGACGGGTCGAGCCCGTCGTCGACCATCTGCACCGGCAACGTGGACATGTGCTGCATGAACACCAGCGCGAAGCAGAACGTCAGACCCATGTAGACCAGGAAGACGCCGTCGCGCAGGACGTCGACCAGCGAGCCCGTCGGGACGGCGTCGTGCATGTCGGCACCGACGCGGAGCCCTGGGTGCGACTCCGGCACCTTGACGTAGATGAGGACGGCGAAGACGAGTGTGGTCGCCGCGTCGGCCAGGAAGAGGGTGCGGTAGCCCGACGATGCGAGCAGCCCGCCGACGATCGCTGCGGTCGCGAAGCCGAGGTTGACGCACCAGTACTGCAGCGAGAACGCGCGCACCCGGTCGGCCGGCGGCACGACGTCGGCCAGCATCGCGGAGTAGGCAGGCCGGGTGGCGTTGCTGAAGAACCCGAGCAGCACGGCCAGCCCGAGAACCGCCGCGGCCTGCGTCCAGAAGGCCATCACGGTCAACGTCACCGTGGTCGCGACCTGCGACCACAGCAGCACGGGGCGACGACCCCACCTGTCGGCGAGCACTCCCGCGACCAGGCTCGCGACGACGGCGCCGAGGCCGACCCCGCCGAGCACGAGGCCGGCGAACGCCGTGGAGTAGCCGAGCGACCTGGTCAGGTAGATCGCGAGGAAGGGCAGCACGAAGGCGCCGGCCCGGTTGACCAGGGTCCCGGTCCACAGCCACCAGAACTGCGCGGGCAGCCCGGAGACCGTGCCCCGGAACGACCTGCGCAGCGCCTCCACCGCCCCGACGCTACGTGGACCGACCGACAGGGCTCACCACGATTTCTGGCAGGCTGCGCGCATGACCGAGCACACCCTCGTCCTCCTCCGCCACGGCCAGAGCGAGTGGAACGAGAAGAACCTCTTCACCGGCTGGGTCGACGTCGGTCTCACCGAGCTCGGGCGGACCGAGGCGCGACGTGGCGGCGAGCTGCTGGTCGACCGCGACCTGCTCCCCGACGTCCTGCACACGTCGGTGATGCGCCGGGCGATCGACACCGCGCAGATCGCGCTCGATGCAGCGGACCGGATGTGGCTCCCGGTGCGCCGCAGCTGGCGGCTCAACGAGCGGCACTACGGCGCCCTGCAGGGCAAGGACAAGAAGCAGACGCTCGAGGAGTTCGGCGAGGAGCAGTTCATGCTCTGGCGGCGGTCCTACGACACCCCTCCGCCGGCCCTCGCCGACGACGACCAGTGGTCGCAGGTGGGCGACGCGGAGTACGCCGCGCTCCCCGACGAGGTCCTGCCGCGCACCGAGTGCCTGAAGGACGTCGTGGGCCGGATGCTGCCCTACTGGTACGACGCGATCGTGCCGGACCTCCGGGCCGGCAGCACCGTGCTGGTCGTGGCGCACGGCAACTCGCTGCGAGCCCTGGTCAAGCACCTCGACGGGATCTCCGACGAGGACATCGCGGGGCTCAACATCCCGACCGGCATCCCGCTGCTCTACCGGCTCGACGAGGGCCTGCGGCCGATGACGCGCGGCGGCGAGTACCTCGACCCGGACGCGGCGGCGGCCTCGATCGAGGCCGTCAAGAACCAGGGCCGCTGAGGCGACCGGTCCTCAGACCGTCTCGGTGAGCTCCTGGGGCTGCTGACCGGTGACCAGGAAGACCACCCGACGAGACACCGCGACCGCGTGGTCGGCGAAGCGCTCGTAGTAGCGGCTCACCAGGGTCACGTCGATGGCTGCCTCGATGCCGTAGGGCTCCGAGACGTCGAGCAGCGCGGCGAAGAGCTCGCGGTGCAGGCGGTCCATGGCGTCGTCGTCCCGCTCGATCTCCAGCGCCGCGGCGACATCGTGCGAGGCGATGACGCCACCAGCCTTGGCCACCAGGCGCTCGGCGACCTGGCCCATCTCGACGATCGACGCCCGCAACGGGGCCGGGACGGCCGAGTCGGGGAACCGGCGCCGTGCTGCCCTCGCGACGTGCCGGGCGAGGTCGCCCATCCGCTCGAGGTCGGCGCTCATCTTCAGCGTGGTGACGATGGTGCGCAGGTCGCTCGCCACCGGCTGCTGCCGGGCCAGGAGGTCCATCGCGCGCCGGTCGATGTCGTCGCGCAGGGCGTCCACCGCGTCGTCGGCGTGGATGACGCTCTCCGCGAGGGAGAGGTCGGCGTCGAGCAGCGACGTCGAGGCACGACTGATGGCCGAGCCGACGAGGCGGGTCATCTCGACGAGAGCTTCGGTGAGGGCCGCCAGCTCCTCGTGGTAAGCGTCGCGCATTCGTGTCCTTCGAGAGTCGGGCGGGACGAGCGTAACCCTGTCAGCGACGTGTGAACGACCTCCTGCGTCGAGGTGAACAGTCCCCAAACGTGCCTGTTCAGGGGGTTGCGCGGGCCGGAGTGGCCGCCAGCCGGCGTCTACGATCAGTCCCGTGGACGTCTGGCTCACCGCCCTCAGCGGAGTCGTCGGCGTCCTCGTGGGTGCCGGCGCCGTCCTCGCCTTCCAGCTCAGCGAGCGCGAACAGCGCCGCACCGCTGATGGTGAGCTGCCCGCCAGCACGCTCCCCGCGGGGGTCGCGGACGTGCTGGCGGTCCTGCGCTCGTCGGGGGTGGTCGTGGACGCCGAGGACCGGGTTGTCCGTGCCAGCCCGGCCGCGCTGTCGATGGGGCTCGTCCGGGCCGACCGGCTCCTCTCCGACACGCTCCTCGACCTGGTGCGGCGCACCCGACGCGACGGTGAGATCCGGGAGGAACGCCTGGAGCTGCCGCGCGGACCGATGGGCAACGCGACCGTCCTCGTGCTGGCCCGTGTCGCGCCGCTGAGCTCGTCGCTCGTCCTGCTGCTCGTCGAGGACCACACCGAGGCACGCCGGGTCGAGGAGGTGCGGCGGGACTTCCTGGGCAACATCAGCCACGAGCTCAAGACGCCGGTGGGTGCCATGGCGCTGCTCGCCGAGGCGCTGCTGGACGCGGCGGACGACCCGGTGGCCGTACGTCGCTTCGCCGGCCGGATCCAGCACGAGAGCCAGCGGCTGAGCCGGCTCGTGCAGGACGTCATCGAGCTGTCCCGGCTGCAGGGCCACGACCCGTTGCTGGCTCCGGCCCTGGTGCCGCTCGACGACGTGGTGGCCGAGGCCGTCGACCGCAGCCGGGCGACCGCCGACGCGCGGCGCATCAACCTGGTCTGCGGCGGGCGTCGCGGCGTCACGGTGCGCGGCGACGTGCGTCAGCTGGTCACCGCCCTGGGCAACCTGGTGGACAACGCGGTGCGCTACGGGCCGGAGGGGACCCGGGTCGTCATCTCGACCGGGCTCAGCGGCTCCGGCCCGGGCGCGGTCGCCGAGCTGAGCGTCACCGACGAGGGGCCAGGAATCGCCCAGGCCGAGCGCGACCGGATCTTCGAGCGGTTCTACCGGGTCGATGCCGCCCGGTCCCGGGAGACCGGGGGGACCGGCCTCGGCCTGTCCATCGTCAAGCACGTCGCCGCCGGGCACGGTGGCGAGGCCACCGTCTGGAGCGACGAGGGCACCGGATCCACCTTCACCCTGCGGCTGCCGGCCGCGTCCGTCTCCGAGGAGAGTGCGTGACCCGCATCCTGGTCGTCGAGGACGAGGAGTCGTTCCGCGACGCCCTGTCCTACATGCTGCGCAAAGAGGGCTTCGAGGTCGTCCTGGCCGAGAACGGGCCGAGCGCCCTCGAGGAGTTCGACCGGCACGGGGCCGACCTCGTCCTGCTCGACCTGATGCTCCCCGGCCTGTCCGGCACCGAGGTCTGCCGAGCGATCCGCGCGAAGTCGTCGGTGCCGGTGATCATGCTCACCGCCAAGGACACCGAGGTCGACAAGGTCGTCGGTCTGGAGCTCGGCGCCGACGACTACGTCACCAAGCCGTACTCGACCCGTGAGCTGCTGGCCCGCATCCGAGCGGTGCTCCGGCGCCGCGGCGAGCCGGAGGACCTTGCTCCCGCGACCGTCGAGGCCGGACCGGTGCGTCTGGACGTCGACCGGCACGTGGTGAGTGTCTCGGGCGCGGAGGTGACGATGCCGCTCAAGGAGTTCGAGCTGCTCGAGCTCCTCCTGCGCAACGCGGGGCGGGTGCTGACCCGCGGCCAGCTGATCGACCGGGTCTGGGGCTCGGACTACGTCGGCGACACCAAGACTCTCGACGTGCACGTGAAGCGCCTGCGCGCGAAGGTGGAGCCGGCGCCGAGCACGCCGCGGCACATCGTCACCGTGCGCGGTCTGGGCTACAAGTTCGAGCCCTGAGACTCAGCTCTCGGAGGGCGAGGGGCTCTCGGTCGGCGTCTCGGTGGGTGAGGGCGTCGGGGTGGGCGACGGCGACGGGGTCAGCGTCGCGTACTCGCCGACGGCCGGGACCACCACCGTGCGCAGCCGCACGGGCTCCGCCCGGGCGAAGGCGACCCGGAGCTCGATCGCCTGACCGGGGGCCTTGGCGAGCCCGGAGACGGTTGCGGTCGTGCCCGCGGCGCCGAAAGTCAGCGACCCACCCGCGGGCAGCCGGTTGTCCCCCTCGACGGCCACCGACCCGGAGGGCGTCGTGATGCCGGTGACCCGGTCGTCCTGGGTGCCGCGGTTGACCACCGTCATGCTGACCAGCCCCTCGTCGCCGCCCTCGGCAGCGACGACCAGTGCGTTGAGCACCCGCAGGTCGCCAGAGCTGGCGATGACACCGTCGGCGGGGGCATAGGGCTTGGTCGACGTCGCGTCGAACCCGGCGGAGCACCCCCCGAGGAAGGCGGTCGCGGTCACCACCGCGGCGAGGGCGGCGAGGGTCGGGAGGCGTCGGCTGCGCTGCACGGCGGACAGACTATCGACGCGGGCTCAGGTGAGCGTCTCCCCGCGGGCAACCAGCATCAGAACCGCGATGGCCGCGGTCGCGACGGCCAGGAGGAAAGGTCCGCGGCCGCGCGATCTCGGCCCGCTGCGAGTGCCCAGCACGGCGGCCGCGGCGGCGCAGGCGAGAGCGGCGGCCAGACCGAGCCAGGCCCACCACGGCGTGGCGCCTTCCGGCCCGAGCACGACCAGCGCGCAGGCGGCCGCGAGCAGCGCGGCGCCCGTCACGGCGGCCACCCGGGCGCCGAGGCGCTGAGGCAGGCCACGTACGCCTGCCTCGAGGTCGTCCGCGACGTCCGGCACGACGTTGAGGAAGTGCGCGCCGACGCCCAGCAGGGCGCCGGCGGCCATGGCCCACGGCGGCGGCCACGGCGCGCCCGGCAGGCCGAGCGTGAGGAAGGCGGTGAGCAGGGCGAAGCTCACGGCGTAGGGGAGGGGCGACGCCCAGGTGCGCTTGAGGCCGAGGTTGTAGGCCCAGCCGCCACCGACCGCGACCAGGTGCACGGCGCCGGCGAGCGCGCCGCTCGCGAAGGAGAGCGGCACGCAGGCGAGCGCGGCTATCGCGCAGGCCGTGGTCACCGTCCGGGTTCCGACCCGACCGTCGGCGAGCGGCTTGTCCGGCCGGTGGGCGACCTGGTCCCGGCCGCGGTCGAGGAGGTCGTTGCTCCAGCCGATCGACAGCTGTCCGGCGAGCACCGCGAGCCCGACGAGGACGACGCCGGCGGCCGACCGCCCGAGTGCGGCCGAGACGGCGACGGCGAACGCGGTGACGGCCGCCGACGGGACCGGGTGGCTGGCACCGACGAGGGCACCGACCGCGGCGCGCGGCGACGTCACGACGCCGCGCACCGGGGTGCAGATGCACGCCGGCGCCGGTCTGTCAAGCAGTTGCACGCCCTCTGACCTGCGCAAACGTTGCGATCATCCGGGCAAGTGATCTCCGTCACCGTGATATTCTGGGGGTCGCGAAAGGGGTCTGACACATATGACGTTCAAGGTCGGCGAGACGGTTGTATATCCCCACCACGGGGCTGCACTCATCGAGTCCATCGAGACACGCACGATCAAGGGCGAGGACAAGCTCTACCTGGTCCTCAAGGTTGCCCAGGGGGATCTGACAGTCCGGGTTCCGGCCGAGAACTGCGACCTGGTCGGCGTCCGCGACGTCGTCGGCCAGGAGGGTCTGGACAAGGTCTTCGAGGTGCTGCGCCTGCCGCACACCGAGGAGCCCACCAACTGGTCGCGGCGCTACAAGGCCAACCTCGAGAAGCTGGCCTCCGGCGACGTGATCAAGGTGGCCGAGGTCGTCCGTGACCTCTGGCGCCGCGACAAGGACCGCGGCCTGTCGGCCGGCGAGAAGCGCATGCTCGCCAAGGCTCGCCAGATCCTGGTCAGCGAGCTCGCGCTCGCCGAGCACACCAACGAGGACAAGGCCGAGGCCATCCTCGACGAGGTCCTCGCGTCCTAGAGCACCGCACGTCACGACTCGTACGACCTCCGCGCCGCCGCCCCTGCTGGGCGGCGGCGCGAGTCGTCCCGGGGCCGACTGGCTAAGGTCGGCGCCGTGATGGCGCCCCGGCTCGCCCGCGTCCCGAATGCGGTGGTCGAGCTGCTCCGACTCTGCGTCGTCGTCTTCTTCGCGGGGCTCGGCTACTACGTCGCGGACGCGCTCGACGACGGCGGTGAGCCGGTCCTCGGGGCCTTCAGCATCCTCGGTGTCGGCGTGATCCTGGGGTCCGCCCTCGGCTACGTGCTGGGTGGTGTGATGGGTCGCGGGACCGTCACGGCGGTGCGGTCGGCCGAGGTCGGCCTGCGCGAGACCCCCGCCGAGCAGATCGTGGCCGGCGTGGTGGGCGCCGTGATCGGCGTCCTGGTGGCCGCCGGCGTCACCTGGCCGATCTTCCTGCTCAACAAGCCGGTGCTGACCTTCCCGCTGTTCGCCTTCGTCCTGGTGGCGGTGGGCCTGCTCGGTTTCCGGCTGGGGACCAGCAAGCGGGAGTCGGTGCTGCAGATGTTCGGTGCGCAGGTCGGCATGGGGGAGCGGCGGGTGGCCGCCGCTGCGATGCCTCGCGTCCTGGACACGTCGGTCGCCATCGACGGCCGGATCGTCGACGTCGCCAGGGCCGGCTTCCTGCACGGTCGCATGCTGGTGCCGAGCCCGGTGCTCGCCGAGCTGCAGGGGCTGGCGGACGCCGGTGACGACGCGCGGCGCGCCAAGGGCCGCCGGGGTCTCGAGGTGCTCGACGTGCTGCGCCGCGAGCCCGGGATCGACGTCGAGGTGCTCGACGAGGAGGTCCCGGGGGTCCCCGAGGTCGACGCCAAGCTGGTGCGGATCTGCCTCGACCGGCCGGCCGCGCTGCTCACCCTGGACACCAACCTGGCGCGGGCCGCCGCCCTCGCCGGCGTCCGGGTCCTCAACCTGCACGCACTGGCGCTCGCCCTCCGGCCACCAGTCGGTGCAGGTGACGAGGTCAGTGTCCTGCTCAGCAAGCCGGGGAAGGAGTCGGGCCAGGCGGTGGGCTACCTCGACGACGGGACGATGGTGGTGGTCGAGCACGCCCGCTCCTCGGTCGGCCACGAGCTGTCGGTGCGCGTCACGAGCGTGCTGACCACCGCGAACGGCCGGATGGTCTTCGCCCGGCCGAGCTCCGAGATCGAGGCGTGAACGCCGCCGGCGACGACGCAACGGCCGGTGCCCGGGCCGCCGCGCTCGTCGTCGCAGCCGGTCGCGGCGAGCGGCTCGGCCCGGGCGACCCGAAGGCCTTCCGGTCGGTGGGCGGGGTGCCGATGCTGGTCCACGCGGTGCGGGCGCTGGCCGCTGCGAGCAGCGTGGCCCATGTCGTCGTCGCGGCACCGGTGGATGCCGTCGACCGGACGCGGGACCTGCTTGCCGACGAGCACGAGGGAGCCGGGCTGGACGTCGTCGCGGGCGGGGCGGACCGCCCGGCGTCGGTGCGAGCCGCCCTTGGCGCCGTACCGCCGGGGCTGGACGTCGTGCTGGTGCACGACGCCGCACGACCGCTCGCACCGAGCGGTCTCGCTGACGCGGTGGCCGCGGCCGTCGCCGCGGGTGCGCAAGCTGTCGTGCCGGCGCTGGCGGTCGTGGACACCCTCAAGGAGGTCGACGGTGACCGGGTGGTCGCCACGCTCGACCGCCGCGCGCTGCGGGCGGTGCAGACACCGCAGGGATTCCGCCGCGAGGTGCTCGAGCGCGCGCACCGGGAGCACCGGTCGGGCGGCGCGGTCGAGGTGACCGACGACGCCGGCATGGTGGAGCGCCTCGGCATCGACGTGCACGTGGTGCCCGGGCACGAGGAGGCGTTCAAGGTGACCCGACCGGTCGACCTGCTGCTGGCGGAGGTCGTGCTGTCGTCGAGGGGCGGCGCGTGATGGCCGGCCTCCCGCTGGTCGGGCTCGGCGTCGACGTGCACCCGCTCGAGGCCGGGCGCCCGATGCACATGGCCGGCCTGCACTTCCCCGACGAGCCGGCCGGCTGCGCCGGGCACTCCGACGGTGACGCGGCCGCGCACGCGGCCTGCGACGCGCTGCTGTCGGCCGCCTCGCTGGGCGACCTCGGTTCGCAGTTCGGCACCGACGAGCCGGAGTGGGCCGGGGCGGCCGGACCGGTGATGCTCGCCGAGGCCGCCCGGCGGGTCCGCGAGGCCGGCTTCGAGATCGGCAACGTGGCGGTGCAGGTCATCGGTGACCGGCCGCGGATCGGGCCGCGGCGCGACGAGGCGCAGCGGGTGCTGTCGGAGGCTGTCGGCGCCCCGGTGTCGGTGAGCGCCTCGACGACCGAGGGGCTCGGGCTGACCGGACGCGGAGAGGGCGTCGCCGCGATCGCGACGGCGTTGGTGGTACGCACGGACCGTTAGCCTTGCCCGGTGACGCTTCGCCTGTATGACACCGCGACCCGCGAGGTCCGCGACTTCGTCCCGCTCGTCGAGGGCCAGGCCGGCATCTACCACTGCGGCCTCACCGTCCAGGGCGCGCCGCACATCGGGCACATCCGCAAGGAGGTCGTCTTCGACGTCCTGCGCCGGTGGATGGAGCGCTCCGGCTACCAGGTGACGGTGGTCGCCAACGTCACCGACATCGACGACAAGATCCTGGTCAAGGCCGACGAGGCTGGGGTCCCCTGGTGGGCGCTGGCCTACGCCAACGAGCGCGCGCTGCACGCGGCCTACGACGTCCTCGGCTGCGCGCCGCCGACCTACGAGCCGCGGGCGACCGGCCACGTGCCGGAGATGGTCGAGCTGATGCAGGACCTCGTCGAGAAGGGGCACGCCTACCCGGCGGCCGACGGGTCGGGCGACGTCTACTTCGACGTGCGGTCCTGGCCGGAGTACGGCCGGCTGTCCAACCAGCGCATCGACGACATGGAGGCCGCCGTCGACGCCGACCCGCGCGGCAAGCGGGACCCGCGCGACTTCGCGCTGTGGAAGGGCCACAAGCAGGGTGAGCCGCTGACCGCCTCGTGGCCCACGCCCTACGGTCGCGGCCGCCCCGGCTGGCACCTCGAGTGCTCGGCGATGGTCGGCAAGTACCTCGGGCCGGAGTTCGACATCCACGGCGGCGGGCTCGACCTGCGCTTCCCGCACCACGAGAACGAGCTGGCCCAGTCGACCGCGGCCGGCCGGCCGTTCGCCCGGTGGTGGATGCACAACGCGATGCTCAACCTCGGCGGCTCCAAGATGAGCAAGTCGGTGGGCAACACGCTGCTCGTCTCCGAGGTGATCAAGCGCGTCCGGCCGGTCGAGCTGCGCTACTACCTGGTCGCGTCGCACTACCGATCGATCGTGGAGTACTCCGACGAGGCGCTGACGGAGCACGCGGCGGCGTACCAACGCATCGAGAACTTCGTGCTGCGTGCCGACCGGGTGATGGGTGGCTCGTCGGTCGGCGACGTGACCTGCGCGGAGTTCGCCGAGGCGATGGACGACGACCTGGCGGTCCCTGCGGCGCTGGCCGCTCTGCAGGGCGTGCTGCGCGAGGGCAACAAGCTGCTGGCCGACGGCCCGTCAGGCGCGCTGGCCGGGGCGCTGGGCTCCGTACGCTCGATGCTCGACGTCCTCGGGCTCGACCCGCTGTCGGAGCACTGGGCCGGGTCGGGCGGCGAGGGTGACCTGCACACCGTGGTGGACCGGCTGGTGGCCGTGACGCTCGCGGAGCGCACCGAGGCCCGCGCGCGCAAGGACTACGCGACGTCCGACCGGATCCGCGACGCACTCGCCGAGGCCGGGATCACGGTCGAGGACACACCGAGCGGGCCGACGTGGTCCCTCACCGAGGGGACCACCTGATGGCCGGCAACAGCGAGCGACGTGGCGCGAAGCGCAGCCCGGGATCGAAGAAGGGCCAGACCGTCGGGTCGGGGGGCCAGCGCCGCCGCGGTCTCGAGGGCAGGGGCCCGACCCCGAAGGCCACCGAGCGACCGAGCCACCCGGCGCACCGTCGCGCCAGGTCTGCGGCCAAGCGGTCGGGCGGGCCGGCTCGGTCAGGCGGTCGCGCGCCGGCCTCCGCCCGTAGCCGTGAGGGCGGGCCGGAGTGGGTCGCAGGCCGCAACCCGGTGGTCGAGGCCCTGCGGGCGTCGGTGCCCGCGACAGCGCTGTACGTCGCCGAGCGGGTCGAGAGCGACGACCGGGTGCGGGAGTCGCTGAAGCTGGCGGCGAAGCGCGGCATCCCGTTGATGGAGGCCAGCCGGACCGAGCTCGACCGGATCTCCGGCGGGTCGCCGCACCAGGGGCTGGTCCTGCAGGTGCCGGCCTACGACTACGCGCACCCCGACGACCTGCTGGCCGCCGCCGACGAGGCAGGCGCGCCGGCGCTGCTGGTGGCGCTCGACGGCGTGACCGACCCGCGCAACCTCGGCGCGGTGCTGCGGTCGGCCGCGGCCTTCGGTGCGCACGGCGTGGTCGTGCCGTCGCGTCGTGCGGCCGGCGTGACCGCGACGGCCTGGAAGGTCTCAGCGGGGGCGGCAGCCCGGGTGCCGGTCGCGCGAGCGACCAACCTGACGCGCGCGCTCGAGGCGTACCAGAAGGCCGGCTGCACGGTGGTCGGGCTGGCCGGGGACTCCGACACCGAGATCTCGCAGGTCGACCTGCTGGGCGACGCCGTCGTGCTGGTCGTCGGGTCCGAGGGCAAGGGGCTGTCGCGGCTGGTGCGCGAGACCTGTGACGTGGTGGCCGGTATCCCGATCGGCTCTGCAGCCGAGTCGCTGAACGCGTCGGTCGCGGCCGGCATCGCGCTCTACGAAGTGGCGCGTCACCGCTCCTGACCCGGTCGGCCGCGTCCCGCCTCCGTCGAGTGGCGCGTTGCGGCGTACGGCAACCGATTGCCGGCAGCCGCAACGCGCCGCTCGACGCTGTACCGCTAGTCGTCCGGGTCGTCGCTGTACGGCGCCATCTCCTGGGTCGGGCTGCCGATCCGCGAGCCGAGCACGGCCTCCTCGTCGGGCTTCTCGCTGAGCACCTCCGCGACGTACGACTGGGCCGCCGGCATCAGCCCGACGTCGCGTCCGGCGCGCTCGGAGAGGAACCACCGGTGCTCGAGCACCTCGTGGAAGATCTCGGCCGGCTCGAGCTTGCCGCGCAGCTCCTTCGGGACCGCCTTCACCACCGGCTCGAACGACTCGGTGACCCAGCGGTGCGCGACGACCTCCTCGTCCTCGTTCTGCACGTCATTGGCCGCGCGGTAGGCATCGAGGTCGTTCAGCAGCCGGCGGGCCTGGTTCTCCTCGACGTCGAGCCCGGTGAGCCGCAGCAGCCGGCGGCTGTGGTGACCCGCGTCGACGACCTTCGGCTCGAGCTGCACGGTTCGCCCGTCGATATCGGTGACGATGTTGAGCTCGGCGACGTCGAAGCCGAGGTCGTTGAGCCGGCGGATCCGCTGGTCGATGCGGAAGCGCTCGCCGGTGTCGAACGTCTCCGACCCGAGCAGCTCGCTCCACAGGGAGGTGTAGCGCTGGACGACCTGGTCGGAGGTCTCGACCGCGTCGATGCTCTCGTGCAGCAGCCCGCCGGCCTCGAGGTCGAGGAGCTCCCCGGCGATGTTGGTGCGCGCCAGGTCGAGGTCGTAGTCGCGCTGGCCCCGGGACAGCGTCCCGTGCAGCTCACCGGTCTCCGCGTCCACGAGGTACGCCGCGAAGGCGCCCGCGTCGCGCCGGAACAGGGTGTTGGACAGGGAGCAGTCGCCCCAGTAGAAGCCCGCCGTGTGCATCCGCACCAGCAGGGCTGCGAGCGCGTCCAGCAACCGGCCGGCGGTGTCCGGGCGCAACGTCGAGGAGAAGAGCGCGCGATAGGGCAGCGAGAACTGCAGGTGCCGGGTGATCAGCGCCGAGTCGAGCGGCTCGCCGTCGTCGTCGACCCGGCCGGAGAGCACGCCCACTGCCTCGACGGCGGGCAGGTCGCGGCGCTCCAGCTGGCGCAGGAGGCCGTACTCCCGCAGCGCGATCTGCTCGCCCACCTCCTTGACGGCGTACACGCTCCCGCCGAGCCGGACGAAGCGCACGACGTGGCGGGAGATGCCGCGGGGGAGGACGACGAGCTGGTCCTCCGGCCAGTCCTCGAGCGGCAGGTTCCACGGCAGGTCGAGCAGCGCCGGGTCACTGGGAACCGCCAGCAGCTGCAGGGCCATGCCGCCATGGTGCCCGACCTTTTGCATCCCGAAGACCAGTCAGGCCCCCGTCCACGGGACGAGGGCCTGACAGCTGCGGTGCGGGTGGGATCAGGTGGGGAGGCGCTCGCCGCTCTCGGTCGAGAACAGGTGGACGTGGCCCTGCTTCGGGGCGAAGTGGACGCTCTCGCCCTTCTCCGGCGGCTTGCGGCCGTCGACGCGGGCGATGATGTCGTAGGGCTTGCCGTCCACGTCTGCGGTGCCGTAGACGTAGGCGTCGGCGCCGAGCTCCTCGACCAGGTTGACGGTCGTCTTGAGGCCCTGCCCCGCGCTGACCAGCTCCATGTCCTCCGGGCGGACGCCGATCGTGAGCTTGCGGCCCGCCTTGTCGGCGACCTCGGCCGTCTCCCGCGGGATCGGCAGGGTGGCGCCGCCGAAGTGCAGGGTTCCGCTCTCGGCCTCGACCTGCAGGAGGTTCATCGCCGGCGAACCGATGAAGCCGGCGACGAACACGTTGTTGGGGTTGTCGTACATGTGGCGAGGGGTGTCGACCTGCTGGAGCACGCCGTCCTTGAGCACGGCGACCCGGTCGCCCATCGTCATGGCCTCGACCTGGTCGTGGGTGACGTAGACGGTCGTGACGCCGAGACGGCGCTGGAGCGCCGCGATCTGGCTGCGCGTCTGGACGCGGAGCTTGGCGTCGAGGTTGGACAGCGGCTCGTCCATCAGGAAGACCTGCGGGGAACGGACGATGGCGCGGCCCATGGCGACGCGCTGCCGCTGGCCGCCGGAGAGAGCCTTCGGCTTGCGGTCCAGGTACTGCTCGAGGTCGAGGATCTTGGCTGCCTCGCTGACCCGCTCGTGGATCTTGTCCTTGGACTCGCCGGCGATCTTCAGGGCGAAGCCCATGTTCTCGGCCACGGTCATGTGCGGGTAGAGGGCGTAGTTCTGGAACACCATCGCGATGTCGCGGTCCTTGGGCGCGAGGTTCGTGACGTCGCGTTCGCCGATCCGGATCGCGCCGCCGTTCACGTCCTCGAGTCCGGCGAGCATGCGCAGGGAGGTGGACTTCCCGCAGCCGGACGGACCGACGAGGACGAGGAACTCGCCGTCGCCGATCTCGATGTCGAGTGCGTCCACGGCGGGGCGTTCTGCCCCCGGGAAGAGTCGAGTTGCCTTGTCGAACGTCACTGTCGCCATGAGATGGCGCTCCCTTCACCGGCAGGAACGTGCCGGACGATCCGAGTGAGAGGGTCGGTCCCGTCGCGACCGCGCCGGGACAGCATGCGCTGCGAACCGTAACGGTGACGTGACGTGGTCGTCCATGGGTGACCGGTCTTCTTCCCACCCGTTGACGACGGACCGGTCCCGGATGGTGTCGTTACCTGATCGTTACCGCGTCACCTGTTGCCCCGCGGTTGCGTAAACGTTTACATCGGGTTACCCGGGACGCGGGCGGCCCTCGACCTCTCGAGCGGCCCCCGGACCGGTCAGGGACCGAGCAGAGGGAGCAGTGCGCATGGGATCAACGAAGGCACGGCGCGGTCTGGCCGCGTTCGCCTGCGTTCTTAGCGCGAGCCTCGTCCTCGCTGCGTGTGGTGGCGACGACGGCGGCGACGGTGGGGGCGACACGGCCGGAGGGGACGCTCCGGGCAAGGGCAAGGCCGAGTGCGCGGGGATGACCGAGTGGGGTGACCTGACCGGCAAGACGGTGTCCGTGTACACCTCGATCGTGGCCCCCGAGGACGTGACCCAGAAGAACTCCTACAAGCTGTTCGAGGAGTGCACTGGAGCCACCATCAAGTACGAGGGCTCGAAGGAGTTCGAGGCGCAGCTGGTGGTCCGGGTCCGCTCCGGCAACCCGCCGGACGTCGCCTACCTGCCGCAGCCCGGCCTGCTCAAGACCCTGGTCAACGACACCGGCAAGGTGCTCGAGGCGCCCGACAGCGTGGCCGCCAACGTGGACAAGTGGTGGGGCGAGGACTGGAAGGGCTACGGCACCGTCGACGGCAAGTTCTACGCCGCGCCGCTCGGTGCCAACGTGAAGTCCTTCGTCTGGTACAGCCCCGGCGTGTTCGCGGACAACGGCTGGGAGGTCCCGCAGACCTGGGACGAGATGATCGCGCTGTCCGACACGATCGTGCAGTCCGGGAAGATGAAGCCGTGGTGCGCCGGCATCGGGTCCGGCGAGGCCACCGGCTGGCCGGTCACGGACTGGCTCGAGGACGTCATGCTGCGCGAGGTGGGCGCAGACGTCTACGACCAGTGGACCAACCACGAGATCCCGTTCAACGACCCGCAGGTCGTGTCGGCGCTCGACCGGGTCGGTGACATCCTGAAGAACCCGGACTACGTCAACGGCGGCATCGGAGACGTCAAGAGCATCGCGACGACGACCTTCCAGGACGGTGGCCTGCCGGTCGCCAAGGGCGAGTGCGCGATGTACCGGATGGCCGGCTTCTACGCCAACTTCTGGCCTGAGGGCACCGAGGTCGGCGAGGACGGCGACGTCTACGCGTTCTACCTGCCGCCGATCGACGAGTCGCTGGGCAAGCCGGTCCTCGGCGGCGGCGAGTTCGTGGCCGCGTTCGAAGACCGTCCCGAGGTGCAGGCCTTCCAGACCTACCTCGCGTCCGATTCCTGGGCGAACGAGAAGGCCAAGGCCACCCCGGCGGGCGGCTGGGTCAGTGCCAACACCGGGCTCGACGTCGCCAACCTGGTCAGCCCGATCGACCAGCTGTCCGGCGAGATCTTCCAGGACCCGGAGGTGACCTTCCGCTTCGACGCATCGGACCTGATGCCGGGCGCCGTGGGCGCCGGCTCGTTCTGGAAGGAGTCGACCGCCTGGATCACCGGCAAGAGCACCAAGGACGCCCTCGACGCCATCGAGGAGTCCTGGCCGGCCAGCTGATCGCCAGCTGACCTTGCACCACCCGGCCGTCGGGTGCCGCCCTCCAGTGGGCGGCACCCGACGGGCCAGGCCCGTACGGGCCCTTCCCGCGCAGCCATAGCCCGCTCCCGCAGGAGGTAGGCAGCCATGTCGGCTGGTTCCAAGTTCCTGGACATGTTCATCGCCATCTTCGCCTTCATCGCGGTGATGGGCGTCGTGCTCTTCCTGGCGGACCGCGTCCGCTCGAGACGCGGGGAGCTCGTCCAGACCATCGTCTTCGTGATACCTGCTGCGGCGCTCATCGCGTTCGGGCTGCTCTACCCGGGCATTCGCACGATCTTCGAGTCGTTCCGCGACCAGGCCGGCCGCGAGTTCGTCGGCATCGACAACTACAAGACGATCTTCACGAACTCCGACCAGCTGATCGTCCTGCGAAACACCGCGGTCTGGGTCATCCTGACGCCGATCTTCGCGACCTTGATCGGCCTGGTCTACGCGGTCCTCATCGACAAGGCCCGCATCGAGGCCGTCGCCAAGGCACTGATCTTCCTGCCGCTGGCGATCTCCCTGGTCGGCGCCTCGCTGATCTGGAAGTTCGTCTACGACTACCGCGCAACCGAGAACGAGCAGATCGGTCTCGCCAACGCGGTCCTGAAGGCGGTAGGGCTGGACACCTATCGATTCCTGCTCACAGAACCCTGGAACACGATCTTCCTGATCGTCATCATGATCTGGGTCCAGGCGGGATTCGCGATGACGGTCCTGTCGGCGTCGATCAAGGCGATCCCTGACGACATCATCGAGGCCGCCCGGCTCGACGGCGTGAGCGGCCTGCGGATGTTCCGCTTCATCACGGTGCCGAGCATCCGGCCCTCCCTCATCGTCGTGCTCACCACGATCAGCATCGCCACGCTCAAGGTGTTCGACATCGTCCGCACGACGACCGGCGGCAACTTCAACACCAGCGTCCTGGCTTACGAGTTCTACGTGCAGAGCTTCCGGTCGTTCAACAACGGTCTGGGCGCTGCCCTCGCCGTGCTGATCTTCATCCTGGTCATCCCGATCGTCGTCTACAACGTGCGGCAGATGCGGAAGCTGGAGGCACGATGAGCGCCGAGACCACCACGACGACCGGCCAGAGCGCCGGCGACCGCACTGCGACACCGACAGCGGCGGCAGAGGCCAAGAAGCGGCTGACCTCACCCTGGGCATCACTGGCCGCGGTGATCATCGCGACCTTGTGGACCCTGCCGACGGCAGGCCTGCTCATCTCGTCCTTCCGCCCTGAGAACGACGTCAAGTCCAGCGGCTGGTGGACGGTCCTCAGCGATCCGAACTTCACCCTCGCCAACTACGACGCCGTCCTCAACGACGAGAACTACGACCTGGCGACGTTCTTCGTGAACTCCATCGTGATCACGCTGCCCGCCGTCCTCATCCCCATCACGCTGGCCACCCTGGCGGCGTACGCCTTCGCCTGGATGAAGTTCCCCGGCAGGGACGCTCTGTTCGTCGCGGTCTTCGCGATGCAGATCGTCCCGATCCAGGTGACCATGATCCCGCTGCTGCAGCTCTTCGTGGACGCCGACATCGCCGGCAGGTTCGGCGAGTTCTGGCCGATCTGGATCGCGCACTCGGCCTTCGCGCTGCCGCTGGCCATCTACCTCCTGCACAACTTCATGAAGGAGGTCCCGGCCGAGCTGATCGAGGCGGCCAGGGTCGACGGCGCGGGGCACGTGAAGATCTTCACGCGCATCATGCTGCCGCTGATGACGCCGGCGATCGCGGCCTTCGGCATCTTCCAGTTCCTCTGGGTCTGGAACGACCTGCTGGTCGCGCTGGTGTTCGGTGGCGGCAACCTCAACGTGTCGCCGCTGACCGTCCGCCTCGCGGAGCTGTCGGGCACCCGTGACCAGGACTGGCACCTGCTCTCGGCCGGCGCCTTCGTCTCCCTCGTCGTCCCGTTGATCGTCTTCCTGAGCCTGCAGCGCTACTTCGTGCGCGGGCTGCTCGCAGGCAGCGTCAAGGGGTAGGCCGGCCGGGTCGAGGGCGCGGGGGGTGCCTGGATGACGAGCATCAAGGACGTCGCCCGCACGGTCGGCGTGTCCACCGCGACCGTGTCCCGTGCGCTGCGCGGCCTGCCCCGCGTGTCGGACGAGACCCGGATCCGGGTGCTGCAGGCCGCTGCGGAGCTGGACTACGTCGCCTCGCCGACGGCAGCGAGCCTCGCGAGCGGTCAGACCCGCGCGGTGGGCGTCATCGTGCCCTTCGTGACGCGGTGGTTCTACGCCTCCGTCGTGCAGGGTGCGGAGGAGCTGCTGCGCGAGGAGGGCTACGACCTGCTCCTCTACAACCTGGGTGGTGACCGGGAGGCTCGGCGTCGCGTCTTCCGCAGCCACCTGCTGCGCAAGCGGGTGGACGCAGTCCTGGTGCTCAGCCTCACACCCACCGACGAGGAGGTGCGGGCGCTCGCCAAGCTGGACCGACCGGTCGCCGTCGTCGGGGCCACGGTGCCCGGCTGGGCGAGCGTGCGCATCGACGACAACGAGACCGCTCGCATCGCGATGCAGCACCTGCTCGACCTCGGGCACCGCCGGATCGGCTACATCGGCGGGTCGCTCGAGGAGCAGCTCGACTTCGCGGCCCCGCTGGACCGGCTGCACGGCTACCGCGCGGCGATGGACTGCGCCGGCATCGAGGTGGTCCCGTCCTGGGAGGTCATCGGCGACTTCACCGTGCGCGGCGGCCTGGCCGCGATGCGGCTGCTGCTCGAGAGGGACCCCCGACCCACGGCGGTGTTCGCCGCCTCCGACGAGATGGCGGTCGGCGCGGTGCACGCCGCCCGCGAGGCGGGACTGCGGGTCCCCGAGGACATCTCGGTGATCGGCATCGACGACCACGACATGGCCGAGTTCTTCGAGCTCTCCACGGTGGCGCAACCGGTCCACGAGCAGGGTCAGCTAGCGGCCCGGCTGCTTCTCGACGCGTTGGCCGCGGTCGATGACGACCCGCCCGCTGAGCCACCGGCGCTCACGGTCCCGACCCGGCTGATCGTGCGGCACACCACCGCGCCGCCTGCCTGAGGCTCACCCGAGGACTGCGGTCGCCCGCGCCCAGACAGCGCTGGCGCAGTGCGGCGACGAAGTCGGCACCGACGGGCATCGGCCCGATCGTAGGGCGGTAGGTTCGGCGCCGTGGAGCCTGCGGACGGTGCTGGCACGGGCGACCCCGCCGGCGGCGGTGTCGTCGCGGTGGCCGGCGAGGTGATCATGGACATGGTCCCGGCGGGCGCACCGGATCTCTTCCGGGCGGCTCCCGGCGGCAGCCCGGCCAACGTCGCCGTCGGGCTGGCCCGGCTCGACATCCCGGTGCGTCTCCTGGCGCGGCTGTCCGGCGACGTCCTCGGGCGGCGGCTGCGGGCCCATCTGGCGGCCAACGGCGTCGACCTGGCGCACGCGATCCAGGCCGCGGAGCCGTCGTCGCTGGCCATCGTGGTGCTCGCCGACGACGGCTCGGCCGACTACGACTTCCGGGTGGACGGCACGTCCGACTGGCAGTGGACCGACACCGAGGTGGCCGACGCCGTGGACGGCGTGGCTGCGCTGCACGTCGGGTCGCTCGGCCTGACTACGCCGCCGGGTGGCGAGGTGCTGCGCCGACTGGCGGCGCGCGCCCGCGAGACCGCGACCGTCACCTTCGACCCCAACGTCCGCCACCTGCTGATGGGCTCGGCCGAGGCGACGATGCGCATCGTCGACGAGATGCTGCCGGTCGCCGACGTCGTCAAGGCGAGCGACCAGGACGTCGCCTGGCTGGCTCCGGGGCGAAGTCTCACCGACGTCGCCGGCGAGTGGGCCGCCCGCGGGCCGGCGCTGGTCGTCGTCACCCGGGGTGGCGACGGCGCCGTCGCTGTCGGCACGGCGGCCGGTGCGGTGGAGCGACCGGGACTGCCGGTGGACGTCGTGGACACCGTGGGGGCCGGCGACTCGTTCATGGGTGCCGTCCTGGCCGGGCTGCACCGCCGCGGGCTGCTTGGCGCGGAACATCGCGATCGCCTGCGCGCGATGGACGAGGCAACCGTGACCGCTCTCGTCGACGAGGCCGTGGAGGTGTCGGCGATCACCTGCTCCCGCCGTGGGGCCGACCCGCCCACCGCCCAGGATCTGAGGGAGCGGCATGGCGGCTGAGCTCACCCCGGAAGCCCTGCTGGGCTGGGTGGCGGCGTACGAGCGCGCCTGGCGGGACCCGCACGCGCACCCGGTGAGCACGCTCTTCGCGCCGGACGCGGAGTACCTGGTCGAGCCCTACGCCGAACCGGTCACGGGACTCGCCGCGATCGAGGCGCTGTGGTCGGAGGAGACCGCGTCCGACGAGGTCTTCACGATGACCGCCGAGGTGGTGGCGTGCACCGGCTCGACCGGTGTGGCGCGGGTCGGTGTGACCTACGGCGACCCCGTGACGCATGAGTACCTCGACCTGTGGGTGGTCACGGTCGGCGACGACGGTCTGGTGACGCGGTTCGAGGAGTGGCCTTTCTGGCCGACCCACGGCCGGTCGCCGGCGAAGGCGGCGGCCTGGGTGCGGCACGCGTCGGAGGTCGAGGGCGACCGCTGGACCGAGGTCGTGCGGTCGGCGGCGCTCAGCGCTGGCGTCTACCGGTTGGCGGCCGGCGCGGTGGACGGCCAGTCACCGCATGGCGAGGACGAGGTCTACGTCGTCACCGCCGGGGCCGCGGACCTGGAGGTCGACGGGCAGCGGACGGCGGTGCGGCCGGGCTCGGTCGCCTACGTCCCGAGCCGCGTGCCGCACCGCTTCGTCGACATCACCCACGACCTCGAGGTGGCCGTGGTCTTCGCCCCTCCGGAGTCGGGCTGAGCGGTCAGCCGAAGGTCAGGGTGCCGCGGCAGACCTGACCGCTCGCCAGGTTGCGCGACCTGGCGACCAGGCTGTCGCTGCCGGCCTTGTTGGCGATGTGCCGCTCGATGTCGAAGGACCCGCTCGGCGGCTGGGTCGTCCGACGGGTCGCGACGACGCGGTCGCCGTTGTCGTAGACGCGGACCCGCCACACCTGGCCGACCTTGTTGGAGTCGACCTCCCACTCGACCTCGATGCCACCGTCGTCCCGCTTGGCCTTCAGCTTCCAGTCGGCGGTGCCGCTGCACGAGCCGGTGCGGATGACCTCGCCGTCGTCGTCCTTGGCGTTCGCCGCCGGGGCGACCGGCACGAGCAGGGCGAGGCTGAGGGCTGCGGTGGTGAGGATGCGCTTCATGGTGGGCCTCCGTCGGGGGGTTCGTGGTTCGGTGATCACGAGGCTGCCCCTCGGACGGGTCGGTGGGAACGCTGTTAGCAGCGCGTTAGGAGGCTGGTCGCGGAGCTTTATCGCTCGCGGGCGATTCGTGACGTACGGAGGGGCCGGCCCGTCGAGCAGGCCGGCCCCTCCGGGGTGCTGGTGCGGTGCTTCAGCAGCCGAGCGCGCCGGGCGGGCCGGCCGGGCTGCTGCAGGTGTCGGCGCCGGTGCCGCCGCGGATCGAGTCGGTGCCTGCACCTCCGTCGATGGCGTCGTTCCCGGGGCCGCCGAAGAGGGTGTCAGCGCTGCCGTTGCCGGCGATGTCGTCGTCACCGAGGTTGCCGCGGACCGTGTCCTGTCCCCAGCCGGCCTTGACGGTGTCGTTGCCCGACCCGCCGACGAGCTTGTCGCTCGCCTGCCGCCCGCGCAGCTCGTCGTCGCCCGAGCCGCCGTAGACGGCGTCGGTGCCGAGCCCGCCCCACACCTCGTCGGTGCCGGGACCACCGCGCACCTCGTCGTTGCCCGGGCCGCCGTAGAGCGTCTCGGCCGTGGTCTTTGCCTGCGGCGCATCGGCTGGCACCCCGACGTTGTCACCGCCCAGGAGCACGTCGTCGCCGGCATCTCCGAAGAGCTGGTCGATGCCGCCCTGGCCGTCGACCTTGTCGTTGCCGTCGCCGCCACGTACGACGTCGAAGCCGGTGATCTCGCCGGCCGGAGCGTGCTTCAGCGAGTTGTCACCCGCGCAGATGACGTCGTCCCCGGCCAGACCGTCGATCTCGTCCGATCCGGCGAGGCCGACGATGACGTCGTTGCCAGCGGTGCCGCTGATCTTGTCCGGGCCGGGCGTCCCGACGATCGTCGGGGTCAGGCCGAAGCAGGTGAGCGGTGCCGGGGTGGCGGTGGCGGTGGACGTGGCTGTCGACGTCGCGGTGCCGGTCGGCGGCTTCCCGGTCGGCGGCACGGCCACGCTGGCGCCGCTGCTAGAGGCGCCGAGGAGCAGCGCGCTCGAGCCGAGGACGGCCGCCGCACCCGTCGCCAGGAGCGACGCTCGGAGTGGGCCGAAGGTCTGTGCAGTCATGGTCCGAGCTGTAGGTTCTCCCCTCGTCGATGGCCGTGCGGTACATGCTCAAGGACGTCTCACGCGGTGAGCGGTTCGCCCAAAACACCATAGATCGGCCATCGATCGACGCCAGGGGGCGGGGTCAGCCGAGCTCGAAGGTCGTCACGCCGTAGACCCGGTCGAGCTCCATGTCCGGCGGCGCACCCGTGTACATCCGCGCGGTCTCGAAGCCCGGAGTCAGCCCCTTCGCGGCGGCCAGCCCGCGGGCGGCGTCGTTGGGCAGCGGGACGTCGAGGTAGACCGGGTCCCCGGCTGGTACGGCGCCGGTCAGTGCGTCGTACAACGACTCGGCGATCGTCGGCCCGTCGGCCACCAGCGGGCCGATCTTGTGGCCGTCACGCGCAGACCGGATGACGCCCCAGCCGCGCAGCCGGTCCTGCTCCCACCAGGCGAGCCCGGTCGCGTCCGGCTGCGACGTCCAGGCGTCGAGGAAGGCGTCGCGCGCGGCGGGGAACACCCGCCGGTCGTCCGCGCGCAGCGTCTTGGCGTCGACGGAGTGCAGGGGCACGATCTCCGGGGGTGCGTCCCCGGCGGGGTCGGCCGCGCCGCCGAAGCGCGCGTTCTGCCACGCCAGCGTGAAGCCCTTCCGCCGGTAGTAGTCCTGCTGGGCCGGCACGCCGTCAAGCCCCACCAGGTGCCCGGCGAGCCGCTCGTTGCCGGCCGCCCACAGCAGCCTGCCCACGCCGTGCCCGCGCAGGTGCGGCAGCACGATGTAGAGCCCGATGAAGCCGAAGTCGCCCTCGTAGGACACGGCACTGATGCAGCCGGCGGGCTCACCATCGACCTCCGCGACGAGGAACCCCTCCGGATCGGCCGCCCAGAACGCCGTTGCGTCGTGCAGTCCTGGGTTCCAGCCCTCGGCGGCGGCGAGGTCGATCGCGGTGTCGAGCTCCTCGCGTCGCATCGTGCGCACTGTCGTGGACATCTCCGCATTCTGCGCCCTGCGCCCCCGGCAGATCGACAGTGCGACATCACCAGCGGTGGGAGCTCAGTCCGGCTGGCTACCATGTGACGGACGGCAGGGCTGTTGTCCGGAGGATTCTCCCGATTGCAGTCCTCAAGTCCCGCCGGCGTGGCGCAACTGGCAGCGCACCCGACTTGTAATCGGGCGGTTCGCGGTTCGAGTCCGCGCGTCGGCTCTGATGTTTCCGCAGGTCAGCGCGCTGCGGGCGCCTCTGAGAGGCGCCCGCCGAGGGCCTCGAGTGGCTACGAGGTGCACAAAAGGGTCACAACCCCTCCGAGAAATCGCGGGCGAGCAGCGCGGACGCGTCCCGCATGCGCATCGTCCTGGGAGTGGGCATAGGTCCGAAGCGTGAACGCCGGATCGGCGTGCCCGGCCCAGGCCGCGACGACCGAGAGCGGGACCCCTCGGAGCACCATCAGGGTCAGTGCCGTGTGCCGGGCGTCGTGCAGGCGGATCTTACGAACGCCTGCCGCGCGGCGAGACGCTGGAACATGTCGCTGAACCGATCGGGCGCGAAGGGCTGCCCGAGCTCGTCCACCACGACGTACTCCTCAGCGTGCAGCGCGCGTCCAAGGAGCCGGACTTCCGACTCCCGGAGGTCCCGAAAGCTTTGGAACGCTTGGACGACGCTGGGGTCCAAGGGGAGCGCGCGCCTCCCGCGGGCCGTCTTCGGCTCGCTAGACCCAGGCCGCGCCGAGGTTGCTCAATGTGCCCGCCAGCTGCCGGTGTTCGGGTCCGTACGCCCGCTCCTGGATGGCCAGGGCACGCTCGAGCAGGTCACGCGCTCGGGCCGGCTCCCTCAGGCCGAACCAGGCGCCGCCGAGGTTATTCAACGTCGTCGCCACTTTGGGGTGTTCGGGTCCGTACGCCCGCTCTTCGATGGCCAAGGCCCGCTCGAGCAGGTCACGCGCTCGGACCGGCTCCCCCAACTCGAACCAGGCGCCGCCGAGATTGCCCAGCGTCGTCGCCACCTCGGGATGGTCGAGTCCGATCGCCCGCTCCTGGATGGCCAGGGCTCGCTCGTGCAGGTCGCGAGCCCGGGCCGGTTTCCCCATGGCCTGCCAAGTGCTCCCGAGGTTGCTCAACGTGGCCGCCACCTGGAGATGGCCAGGTCCGAGTTCGCGCTCCTGGATGGCCAGGACTCGCTCGAGCAGGTCGCGGGCCCTGGCTGGCTCCCCCAGCGCGGACCAGGCGTTGCCGAGGTTGCCCAATGTGGCCGCTACCTGCGGATCGCCAGGTCCGAGCTCCCGCTCCTCGATCGCGTTAGCCCGCTCGAGCAGGTCGCGGGCCGGGGCCGGTTCCCTCAGCTCGAGCCAGGCGCCGCCAAGGTCAGTCAACGCGGCCGCCACCTGGGGGTGGTCAGGTCCGTACTCCCGCTCCCGGATGGAGAGTGCCCGCTCAAACATCTCGCGGGCCCTGGCAGGTTCCCCCAGGTCGATCAAGGTCACTCCGAGGTCACGCAATGTGACCGCGAGATCCGGGTAGTCCGGTCCAAATGCTGACTCTTGGAGGCGAAGCAGGTGCTCCAACGCAAGCCGCTCAGAACGGGGTTCGTGAGCGTTGTGGCCGAAGCCGGCGGCGCGACTGATCCATCTGATTGCGGCGTTCTCCAGGTTGGTGAACTGGGACCACGCGCGGTTGGCTGCTTGGACTGACCCGTGAGTTTGGGCAGTGAACCCAATGAGGCCAACGGTCTCCCAGTCTTCGGCGTTGGCGGCTTCGGTGATCGCCTCGGCCCACATCGCGTCAGAAGGAGACGCGCTGGGCTCCCAGATGCTCGCCGTGTCGTGGTGACCGCGGAATTCCGTACGGGCTACATCGCCCCCAGCGGCTGAACGCAATTCCTCTGCATCTTCCCCAGCGACGCCGTTGCGATCGATGAGGGAGGCGCGTTCAACCGTGAAGGACGCTGCCCACTCAACGGCTGCCTCGACATGGCCTGGATCGACGTAACGGTCGAGACCCGGCCGTTGTTGTAGCAGGTCGAGAAGAAGCGGCATCGGCAAGCCACGCGTGGTGCCGGTGTTGGTCCAGGCGAACACAGTCTCCACGAGCGGGCGGGCCAGCGGACAGTCGCCGCCGACCGGTTCAAACGGGCAGTTCGGATTCCCGGCGCGCATGCGGTTCACCAAAGAGCCAGTCGCGGTGAATGCGGCTCCGATCCCCTCGGTGAAGTCCACGTTCGCGTAGGCCCCCGCGGCCAGGTCTAGCTCTCGCTGGGTGGGGAGCCGGTCCAGCGTCACCTCATCGAACATCTCGGCCAGATCGCGGTGCTCCACACACCATGTCTCGTACGCCATGGCGGAGACCGTCGCGACCACCCTGCTACCGCTGGCGTGGCCGAGGCACCGCCGAAGCATGCTCGGCGAAAGACCCTCGTCGGAGAATCGGTCGATCTGGTCCAGCCACACCAACAGAGGCGGGTGCCGCTCCATCCGCGACAACACGTCACACTCGTCGATCGCGGTCCGTAGCCCGTCTCTGAAGCCAGGTGCCAACACCACCCGGGGGACCTCGTCCGCAGCTACTACCTCGAACGCGGTCCGCGTCATGCCGCTCACCGGCTGTCCGATCACGAGCAAGATCCCCCGCGACCGCAACCGCTCTACCGCCGTGCCATGCACGTCCCGCGACACGTACGGCGGCAGCCGCGCATCCTTCCGACGGTGAGCGTCAGCCGTCGACGAGCGTCGGACACCCAACTCATAGGGGTCGACCTGAGGGAGCAACGGACACGGCCACCAGCGCAAGGCACCTTCCACACGGCGTTGCCACTCGCGTTCCCTGGCCTCAGCCTGTCCTGCCTCGCGGGCGTCATCTGCGGCCTTCTCGACCCGCTTCGTGTTCAGCTTGTCCGCCTCGGAGGCAACGGCGATCGCCAACACGAGCAACGCCGTGACAACCCTGATCCACATTCTGACCTCGAGCAGCGCGAAGATCCCTTGCCCTGCCGCCAGCAGCACCGCACAGAACCCCAGGACCGAGCCGCGCGGAATCGCGCGCACCCACTCGACCAACCGACCGCGCCGCCCACTCCGTACGACCATGGAACCCCCGTACGTCGATCCAACGGATTCAGGACACCACACATGTCATCGGATGCGAAGCCGAGCCTCATCGGATGCGAAGCCGAGGCACCGGACAACAGCAATGAGGCGACATAGGTTCGCGACAGCGTCGCGGACCCGCGGTGCGTGCCTGACCAGGGATATTGCTGCCCTCGGGCTCGAGGTGGCCGACGGAAGCGGCGGCTGAGCATCCGCACCTGATGGCGCGACCCTGGGATGTGGACGGCGCCCTGCCCTGCAGCCGGCCTGGGACATTTGGAGTGGGTCCACATGCCTGAACGCCACATCACCGTGCAACGTGATATGGCTGCATACCCGGGTTCTGTATGGGCCATGGTCGCCGACTTTCCGAATCTGGCGAGCCGTTGGACTGGCCTACGAGCAACCAAGAGCCATTGGCAACCAAACGAGGGAGTCGGCGCCCGCTGCCACGTCGAACTCGACCCGATCGGCGCCACGGATGAAACCGTCACCGCCTGGGAGGTGGGTCGCAGGATCGACACCGAGAATCATCCGAGCGTGTGGGTGCCGTTCAACCGGGCCGAGACCATGCTCACGCTCGACCCCGACGACGGAGGAACGGTGGCCACGTTCGACTATCGCTATATACCAAGTGGCGGCCAATCGGCCGATTCACCGGGCCCTTGATCGACAGGATGCTCACGGCGAGCTTCACCGAGATGCTGGCTGCCACCGAGGAGGCCGCCCTCGCGAACGGTGGCTGACGCTGACGGCGTGCTTCTGACCGCCGCAGATGCCGCAGACGGCGTGTCCCTCAGTAATCCGGCATGCCGCGACAAGTGTGCTCGGTAGGTGCCGTTCTGGCGCGTCGCGCGTTTCCGCGGAAACGTCTGCTGCGAAGGAGGCGGGGAGGGTGCCGCTCTGGAGCAGTGCGCTGGCCGTTGCCCGACCCGAGCGGTAGTGCCAGCTCTGGCGTGCGGCAGTCGTGCGATCTGATCAGGCATTACCCGCCCAGCGGCGGAGCCGCCGATAGCGTGCTCTGGCATGGATCCGAGTCAGGTCGCGCTTCTGCCGGTCACCTTCATCGAAGAGCGCAACGGCAAGGCGCTGGTGAGGCTGCCGAATGGGTCCAAGACGAGCGTGCAGTTCGACGCGCTCGACGTGCAGCCTCTGTGGGCCCACTTCGTTGTTAGCCGCTCCGGCTCGGGTGTCACCGTCTACTGCGGCGACTGCCGGCAAGGTGAGGAGTCGCCGGACTGGCCGGAGGCGCTGGTGCGGCTCCGGGATCACTACAGGCAGTCGCACCCTGACGCGGCGTCTGAACGGTAGGTGCCGATAGCGCCGCGGCTTCTCGGATCCCGGTGAGGAAGGATCGGCGACGTGGTCAATGTTCCACTGGGGCACTGCGCTGGATGTGGCGAGCCGATCGCCGCCACCGGGCCGGCGGTGCAGCCGCCGCCGCGCGCCCGATGGGAGCCCTTCCTGGAAGACGGCAGGTCGAGCGCGACCGAATTCATGCACGTCAACTGCTTTGTCGAGGCAAACGGGATCGACGCTCTGGTTGAGGCGGTCCACCGAGAGGATCTCCGCCGCCCCGGGCGCCACGAGCCCAACCTCTAGATGGTCCCGCTTCCCGGACATGGACGTCGACGAGAAGCGAGCGGTAGTGCCAGCTCCAGCACACCGATATTGCGGCGTGGGTGGAGCCGCTACGCGACTCACGTTCGCCGGCGCCGGGACTGGCGCCAAGGCATGTGCGGCACGCACATTCTGGCCAGAGGTCACTTGGCAGTTGTGGTCATGGCGGATTGATCTCGTCCGGGGTTGAGTCGAGACCTACACGATGATGACGGCCCAACCATGGTCGGCCGGGGTTCGTGGCTCTCGCGAGGAGCGGGGAATGTTCGGTGGCCGACGTCTGGTGGTCGTCTTTTCGGCAGTGCTGCTCGGCGGGTTGGTGGTGCCGGCCGGTCCGGCGCAGGCCATCCCGAGTGAGCCCAGCGCTTTTACCTACATCGAGGACACCTCCGGCAACAGGTCGGCCGTGGCGCCGGTGGGGAGCGCGACGACCCTGGTGGCCGGGGTGAACGTCTTTCCCACCGATGACTTTCGCGTCACGTTCCCTGTCTCCGTGACGGCGGTGACCGCGTCGGCCGGACTCAGCTCACGGACCCCGACATCGACGACGTCGACCACCACGGCAGCAAGTCCGCGCAGTTCACCTGCACGGCGAGCACGACCGGCCCGCACACCGTCACCATCACGGTCCGGGTCGACGGCACGTACAACTCGCCGGTGACGTCGCAGCCGTTCACCCTCAACGGCGCGATGGTCGTCGACGCGACCTGCAGCCTGGTCGAGGCCGTCGACAACGCCAACGACAACGCGCAGACGAACGCGGACTGCCCGGCCGGCCTGCCCGGGCGGGACTGGCTGGCGCTCGGCGCGGGGACCCACGACGGCCCGATCGCCGTCACCGACGATCTGTCGATCGCCGGCGCCGGCGCCGGCTCGACGACCATCGACGGCCACGGGCTGGGCACGGTCGTGACCGTGACGTCTGGCGTCGACGTCGAGGTCAGCGGTCTGACGATCACGGGCGGCCTTGGCGCTGCCGGTGCCAGCAACTTCCTCGACGTGCGGCCCGGTGGGCCCGGTGGCGTACAGAACAACGGCACCCTGCACCTCGCCGGCGTCAAGGTCGTGGACAACGCGGGCGGCCCCGGGGCCGATGGCCCCGGGGGCTTGACCGGCCGCTCGGCCACCCCGGGCGGCACGGGCGGCATCGACAACGCTGGAGTCCTCGCCCTGCTCGACACCCTCGTCCAAGCAAACAGCGGAGGCGTCGGCGGCAGGGGAGCGAACGGCTTCGTGGGCTGCTCGGGCGGCTGTGAGTCGACGCCCGAAGGAGGGCGCAGCGGAGGTGCCGGCGGGTTGCACAACCACGGCACCCTGCACGTCGGGACCGGCGTGACCTTCGATGTCAACACCGGCGGTGTCGGCGGTGCCGGCGGTGCGGGTGCAGCCGGCGGGGAGTTTTACGACTGCGGGCCCAACTCCTGCTCCATCTCCGTACCGCAGGACGGCGAGGGCGGTGGCACCGGTGGGCCTGGCGCGGCGTACGTCGACGACGATTCGACGGTGCACGCCTCGGCCCTGGCCACCTTCACCGGGAAACTGGCGGAGCCGGCGGGCCAGGCGGAGCTGGTGGGGTCCATGTCAGCGGCGGCCCGAACGGCCAGCCGGGCGGTGCTGGTGCCGACGGTGCCGACGACGTCCGCCGGCGCGGCCAGCAGCTGACCTGGACGACGCCACCTCCAACGTCGGCGGACACCAGCACCAGCTTCGACTTCGGAGCCACCTCCGACACCGGGCTCAGCCCCAGCTACGACGCGACCGGTGGATGCCGCTACACCGCGGCCAGCGGAGTGACGCTCACCGGCGCCCCGGGTGGAACCTGCACGGTCACCGCCGACCAGAGCGGCAACCAGTGGATCGCACCGGCGCCGCAGCTCTCCGACGAGGTGGGCATCACCGGCGACGTCACCGGGCCAGTCATCACCCCATCCGTGGTCGGCACGATCGGGAACAACAACTGGTACGTCTCCGACGTCGCGATCAGCTGGACCGTGGTGGAGGACGAGTCCGACATCACGTCGATGAGCGGGTGCGACTCAGTGAACGTGGCCGACGACCAGGCGGCGACGACATACACCTGTGAGGCGACCAGTGCCGGCGGCACGTCGTCGGAGCAGGTGTCGGTGAAGCGGGACGCGACGGCCCCGCAGATCCAAGGGATCAGCGGACTACCGACCTACCCGGTGTTCGCCGTCGGACAGCCGGTGCCGGCGCTGCAACCCACCGCCACCGACAACCTCTCCGGAGTGGCCACCGGTGGGTCGTGCAGCGGCTTCACCACCACAACCCGCGGGATCAAGACCGGCGGCTGCACCGTGTCCGACAAGGCGGGGAACTCGTCCACGCAGTTCTCGGCCACCTACTACGTGACCGATGCGTTCCTGGGCTACAACAGCCCGCTGCCGAAGTCGACCGCGAAGAAGGGGTCGACGATCCCGGTCAAGCTCACCCTCGGGGTGTTCGCCGGCGGCTCGACGCGGGTCACCGTCGCGACGCTGCGGGTCAGCGCGGTGCCCGTCGGTGCCGCCCTGGAGCCGCCCGGCCCGGCCACCGCGTGTGCCTACAGCGCGGTGATCTCGGCCTACCAGTGCCAGCTCAAGATGCCGTCGACTGCCGGTCGCTACGAGATCCGGACCTGGCAGAACCTCGGGACCGCGGCGACACCGGTCTACAAGCTCGTCGCCAACGCGAGCGCCCTCGCGGCCGCCACCAATGCCAACAGGGAGCTCATCACCATCAAGTGACGACATATCCCCGATGTTGAGCCGAGGGCCAGTCGGCGTTCCTCGACAGCATGAGCGGCAGCTTGGCCGGCCGGGCGACCTGGAGGGCCGTCGCCCCGGTCATCGTGGTGGTCAGATGGAGACCCGGCGGCAGCCCGCGCACTGTCCTGATCGAGCGACCAGATGGCAGTCGGGTCGTGCAGCCGTTCGGGGGGCCTTCGGCGGCTTGTTCACGGCTGACGCATATCCCGCCGTAGCTGCCTCGGCTTCCCGGCGCCACCGGCGCCGCCGCGTCATCCTCGATGTTGAGGACCCGGTCGCCGACCATGCGGTCCACCAGGCGCCCTTGCATCCTCTCGGCGACGTAGTCAGCGCGCAGCTGGATGAGCGCAGTCGGCCACTCTGGCTTGACCAGGCAGATGACCACAACCGGCAAGGCCACCACGCCGAACCCCATCAGCCGGCGCCCGAGTTGTCCGCCGACCACCAGAGCATCCCCTCGTCTATGGCGCCAGCGTGCGTGAGGGGTCGGACAGATCTCGGTAGCCTCGGCTGTCAGGGGTCGAGCAGCAGCTTCGAGAGGCCGACCCATGCCCGCCACCGAGGTGCTCGTCCTCCACACCGATGGACGCTGGTACAGGGCCGCCCTGCTCGGTCAGCACCGCGACCGGGACACGCGTGGCTGGAGGTGCGGCGTCCGGTACACCGTCGACATCGGAATGACCCACCAGCTGGTGGTGCCGGCCGAGCAATGCCGGGCTGTCGACGATCCGCCCCCGGGCTGGACCGACCCGCGGCAGGACTGGTCGAGCCGTCCGGCGTCCCAGGTCACCTCGGCCGGTACCGCTACCCGGCCCGAACCACCGGTCTGGTGAGCCCGGACTTCCAGCTCGGCGGCTGACATGACCGACCGAAACCGGCATTACCGAACGCCCGAGGGGCATGCCCGCACGCCGGTCCTGTGGCACCCTGGGGCTGCCCGCGTTTGCCCAGCCCCTGCGGAGCGGCGGCGCGTGTTGGGCTGCGCCGCCGCCCCTGTCCTTCTCGGTGTTGTAGACCCGACGGAGGTGGGGCGGCAGCGCAAAGTGCGGTCCGTCGATCGCGTACCGCGCCCGCCCCGCCTCCGTGCGTCGGGTGTGCATGCACTTGTTCTCAGCGGACGCAACGGCGGTGGGCATGGGTGCAGTCCGGGAAGCCCTGGCGGTCGGCGTGTTTGTGCTGATCTCGATCGCTGTCGTGGTGGCGCTTGTCTTCGAGTGGCGGGACGACCACAAGTGGATGCATCGATGGAGGTCCTGATCTCACCCGGGACCGTAGTGAGATTGCCGATCGCGAGGTCCAAGATGCAGCCCGTGACACCACGGATGCCCCGAGAGACATCCGCGCATGCCGCGATGCGTGTGCTCGGGAAGTGCCTTTCTGGCTCGGCCGGCCCGAATTGATGGGAACCGTTCGAGGGCACTGCCGGTCGTGATCACTGGCTGAAGTGGTGGTGCGCCTGGCGTCACCTGTCGGGCCGACCCGCTTGCGAGGCTGTGACGCACCGCTCGTGCGTGGCCGATGGCCGTGGCCAGTGGCAGCCACTGGTGATAGCCGCGGCCGGCGCTTCATGTGGGGCTGGGTCAGTGCCTATGCCTCGTGGAAGTGGTACTGGTTTGGTCCCTGCTCGAGGGCGCGGGCTACCTCGGTGCGGAGGTCACGGCCGGACCGGGGGTGGTGGGAAGGACATGTCGGGATTCCGGTTCGTCGATTCTCTGTGGATTATGCTGGAGTTCTCGCTCCACTCGTGATGCTGGCAGATGGCGGCGTTGAATCGAACTGCAGCTTCGATCTGGGCCTCGGG
>CAVXNC010000024.1:0-212030 GCA_963762865.1 uncultured Actinomycetota bacterium | reverse complement strand
CGGCCGCATCGCTGTGCGCCTTCCTACACGAGCGCCGGCTCACGGTCGGGCCGGGAGGGCTCGGCGTGCTCGGATCCCTCCAGGTCGATCGTCGGCAGCACCCGGGCCAGCGGCCGAGGCAGCCACCAGGCCCGGTGACCCAGCAGGCTCATCGCCGCCGGCACCAGGATCATCCGGACCAGGGTCACGTCGAGCAGCACCGCGACACCCAGCCCGACACCGAACAGCTTGGCGGTGACGTCGTTGCTGAGGATGAAGGCTCCGAAGACGCTGATCATGATGAGCGCCGCACTGGTGATGACTCGCGCGGTGGATCCGACACCTTCGACCACGGCCCGCTGCGGATCGCGGTGCTTGAGGTACTGCTCCCGCACCCGGCTGAGCAGGAACACCTCGTAGTCCATCGACAGCCCGAAGAGGATCGCGAACATCAGGATCGGGCCCAGCGGGTTGATCGGCACCGTCTCTTCGAGGCCGATCAGGTTCGCGCCCCAGCCCCACTGGAAGACGGCAACCACGACGCCGTATGCCGCCGCGATGCTGATCAGGTTCAGGATCGCGGCCTTCAGCGGCACCAGGACCGAGCGGAACACCATCATCAGCACCAGGAAGGACAGCCCGATCACGGCGCTGATGAACATCAGCATCTGGTGCGGGAGGCCCGACGAGATGTCCGCCTGGAATGCCGTGGCGCCGGTCAGCATGGTCTTGGCGTCGTGCCCGGCCGTCGCAGCCGGCAGCACGTCGTCCCGCAGGCGGTGGACGAGTGCCGTGGTCGCGGCGTCCTGCGGTGACGTCGTGGGAGTGACCACGAAGACCGCGAGGTCCCCTGCCGGGTTGACGGCCGGCGCTCCCACGGAGGCGACACCTCGGTCAGCCGCGATCGCGCTCCCGATCTCACGGAGCGCCGCCTTGTTGTCCTTGGCGTCGTCGCCGAGCTCGACGGCCACCTGGACGGGACCGTTGAAGCCGGGGCCGAAGCCGTCGGCGACCAGGTCGTAGGACTTGCGCAGCGTGCTGCCGGGCACCGCGTTGCCGTCGTCCGCGAAGCCGATCCGCAGTGCGGCGGCCGGCGCGGCGAGCACACCGAGCAGGACGAGCGCGACCACGGCGTAGCGGACCGGACGGGCGACGACGCGGGCCGCCCAGCGGCTGGTAATCGTGGGGCGGTCCGCCCCTTGGCTGGCCGGGGCTGGCCGGACGAACGGCACCCGAAGGCTGTTCACTCGCCGGCCGACCAGGCCGAGCAGCCCGGGTAGCAGTGTCACGGCGGCGACCATCGTGATCGCGACCATCATCGCCGAGCCCCAGCCCATCGTCGTCAGCATCGGGATGCCCGCCACCTGCAGGCTGGCGATCGCGACGACGACGGTGACACCGGCGAAGAGCACCGAGAGCCCGGCGGTGGCATTAGCGCGACCGGAGGCCTCGGCGACCGGCATCCCGTCGGCGAGGTTCTGCCGGTGCCGCGCCAGGATGAAGAGGGCGTAGTCGATGCCCACACCGAGACCGAGCATGGTCGCGACGATGGTGGTGATGGTGGGGACGGGGACGTAGCCGGCGAGGATGCCGATCGCACTGCTGCCGACGAACAGCCCGATCAGTGCGACGCCGATGGGCAGGCTCATCGCGACGAGCGAGCCGAAGGCGATGGCCAGCACGACGATCGCGATGGCCAGCCCGAGCATCTCGCTGCCCGGAGCCTCGTCGCCCTTCGCGATGCCGAGCGCACCGCTGTACTCGACCTGCATCCCCGCGTCGCGCAGTCCCTCTGTCGCGGCGGCGGCAGCGTCGTACTCCTCGATCCCGACCTCGTCGGTGTCGAAGGCGACGGTGGTGAACGCGGTCGTGCCGTCCTCGCTCACGGTGGGTCCGCGCGGGTCGTAGGGATCGGTGACGTCGACGACGTGCGGGACCTCGACGAGTGCCGCTGTCGCGTCGTGGACGGCGCGACGTGCGTCACGGGTCGTGAGGCCGTCCGGCGAGTGGATGACGACCTGCGAGGTGTAGACGCTCTGGTCGGGGAAGCGGTCGTGCAGCGCGTCGGCGGCCCGCTGGGACTCCGAGCCGGGGAGGGTGAAGGTGTCGTTGGTGGTGCCGCCGATGGCGCCGCTGAGAGCGACGGCGGACACGGCGATCAGCAGCCACGCAGTCAGGGTCCGCCACGGGTGGCGGGCTGCGGCGTGACCGAGGCGGTAGAGCAGGCGAGACATGGCGGGATCCTCACGGTGGTGGGTGCGGCCGAGGAGTCGGCCCTGTGAGGGAGCATCCGTCGCGGGACGCCGCAGGTCGTCGCCCTCGCGGCTGCCTTCGCGTCGTACCTGAGAGTGGCTCTGGCGTCATCCCTGCGGACGACGCGACCGCGCGACTCCGTGCCGAACGGGCTCAGAAGGCGCAGACCTGGCGCAACGCCAGCTTGGTGGCGTCTCCCACCTCGGGGGTCACGGCGACCGGCTCGTCGTCCCCTGGCGGGCCGACCCAGACAAGGAACTCGTAGGGCTTCTTGATCTCGCCCTTCACGTGGCCGTCGCACCGGTCAGCATCCAGGAGCACCGGGATCTCGGCCGTGTCCCCCTCGTGATCGAGTGACGCGAGCGGGTCCGAGACCGGGCCGCGGGTGTCGTCGGGCCGGATGCCGTACATGATCGCCCCTGCGAGCTCCGTGATGTCGCGACGCTCGTCGACGAGCAGGCGGGCCCGCAAGATGCCGTGCAGCACCTTCTGACCGTCGACCCGGTCCAGCTCCCAGTCGTCGCCCAGGCGGAGGTCGACCTCCTGGTTGATCCGGCGCACCGTGCAGGTCCGCTCCGCGATGCGCTGCACCAGGCCGTCCGGGTCGGTCGCCCGGAGCCGGACGTCGACCGGCTCCTCCTCGCCGACGTGCAGGCGCAGCGCGACGACCGCCTGGCCCGGCGTCGGCGCCGAGTCCTTCGGGCAGACCACGTCGCCGTACTCCCACGGCAGGTTGACCTCGAGCCCACCGGCGATCGGGGAGTCCTTCGCCACCGGCGGCCCGCCGTGGTAGCCGCGGATGCGGACCTCCAGCCGTTCGACCACGACCGGCGCCCGACCGTGGTTGGTCACGGTGATCTCGATGCGGTTGAGCACCTGGTCGCGGCGGAGCTGGACGACCTGCGCCGAGAGGTCCGGGGGTGGCGAGCCGGGCTCCGGGTCGCCGCCGCCGCAGCCCGTCAGCGTCGCCGCCAGGGCGAGCCCCAGGCATGTCACCGCCCTCGATCTCACCCGCATGAGCCTAGGGTGACCGCCGAAGTTGGACCGGGCGAGTTGCTTTCAGGACTCGCTGGGGGACGCGAGCCGGTCGGACATCGCGGTCTGCAACGCCTCGGCGACGTCGGGACGCGCACTCTGCAGCTCGCGGAACGAGGTGCCGAAGAGCGTCCAGACCTCGCCCGGCTCGGTCGCAGTCACGGTCGCGGTGCGCCGGCCGGTGCCCAGGATGGCGATCTCGCCGAAGAAGTCACCGGGTCCGAGCAGCCGGATCTCGCGGCCCTCCTGGCTGACCGAGACCCGGCCCTTGTCGAGAACGTAGAAGGCGTAGCCGGAGCGGCCCTCCGCGACGAAGCGGTGGTCCTCGTCGAAGCGCTCCGTCTCGAAGCGCTCGGCCAGGGCGTCCAGCGCTTCCACGGGCAGGCCGGAGAACAGGGGGATCCGGGCCAGGTCGGCTGCGGCCGGGTGCTGACTGGTCATGTGGGGGCTCCCTGGCCGTGCAGCCGCTCCCACGGCCCGGTGATCGCCAGGGTGTAGCCCGGCGACTGGATGTTGGCGAAGAGCCACGTCCCGTCAGTGCTGAAGGCGGGTCCGCAGAACTCACTGTCGTTCAGGTCGTTGCGAGCCATCGGGAAGGACTTCCCGTCCTCGGTGACGCCGACGAGGTGCTGCACCCCCTCGCCGTCCTCGGCGAGGATGATGCCGCCGTAGGGAGACACCGTCATGTTGTCGGGGCCGTCGTAGCTGTCGCTGTCGAGGTCCGGGTCGGGGTTGACCCCGAAGAGGGTCTTCAGCGTCACCGTCTCGGAGGCCGGGTCGTAGAACCACACCTGGCCGTCGTGCTCGTTGACGCTGCCGTCGCTGTTGCGCGCGAAGCTCGCGACGAAATAGGCGCCGCCGTCGGCCCACCAGGCGCCCTCGAGCTTGCGGCTACGCGTCACCTGGTCGTCGCCGAGCTGCTTGCGGACCGAGACGGACGCGGCGGCCCTGTCCGGTACGTCCACCCAGCGCACCCGGTAGCGGGTCCCGGGCTGCGTGGCCAGCGAGAGGTCGGGGACGTGCTTGCTCCCTCGGTAGCAGCTCATCGCCTGGAGCGTCCCAGCGGTGTCGCCGCCGGGGGACAGGGCCAGCTCGCCCAAGGAGGTCTTGCCGCCGCTGAAGTCCGCCGGCGGGGTCCAGCGGTAGTACAGACCGTTGGGTCCCGAGGCGTCCTCGGTCTCGTAGATCGCCAGTGTCTGCGGGTCGACCGCGACCGCTTCGTGCGCGAAGCGCCCCAGCATCTTCAGCGGGACCGCGCTCCGGTCCGTGTTGGCGGAACGGCTGACGGGATCGACCTCGAAGACGTAGCCATGGTCCTTCGTCAGCGCTCCACCAACCCGGGCCTCGGTCTCTTCGCAGGTGAGCCAGGTGCCCCACGGCGTGATGCCGCCTGCGCAGTTGTTGTGGGTGCCGGCGAGGCTGGTGTACTGCACGATGCGCCCGCCCTGCGCGTCGACCTCGATCGTCGACGTGCCGCCGCGGGCACCGGGGTCGTAGGTGATCCCGGCCACCGCCGGCACGCCCCAGGGCTCGTCGCCGCCGACCTCGTGGTTCGTCACCAGGGTCGACCCGCTGCCGTTCGCGAACACCCCGATGGCATCGGGGTCGCTGGGGTAGACGCCGTCGGTGGTCGGGGTCGTGCCTGACTGCGAGATCACGCGGTAGGAGAAGCCGGCCGGCAGTGCCAGCAGCCCGTCGGGATCCGGCACGAGGGCCCCGTAGCCGGCCCGCGGGAGGTCTGCGGCGATCGCGCTGCGTGGCCCGGCGATCCCTTCGAGGGTCCCCGCGAGCGCGATGCCCATCCCGGTCGCTGCAGTCCGGCCGAGGAAGCCTCGCCGGCTCATCGCTGTCGTCATGTGCGTCCCTTCTCGACGTGCTCCGATGTCGTGCTGAGCCAGCCAAGGACACCGGAGCGACGGGCGGGAGGCTGTCGGCCGTCGCCCGGGTGAACAGCCGGAAAGCGCCCGGCGGCCGATCGGTTGGCGTCACAACGCAACGGAAACGTGACAGGCGAGTGCTTGTCCTGGGACACCGGTTGCGGTGCAGATGCATTGTGAGAACCGGCCGCACCAGGCCCACACCACCCGACCGCATTGCCCATGTCCCGGGTGGCTCGACGGACCGTGGTGGTCGACGGCGGCCGGCATCGTCGACCACCACGGCACCGCGTGGCTCGAGTCGTGCAGGTCGCGGTCCGGTAACGGCAGAGACACGACTGTGCGAAACCGGTCAGGCCTCGCGCGGATTCGGACTCCTGCGATCACGATCAAGTCTCGGATCGCACTTTCTCTCTCGTCGTGGGACATCTTCTCGGCCACGGTCAACGCAGCAACGCATGCCGTCGGCGACCGGTCCGGGGAGACACCCGACAGACCTACGAGAGAGGAAGGCCATGCGAGCCACACACAGGCTGCACGCAGTCGTGCTCGCCGCGGTCGCTGCCCTCGTCCTGTCCGCCTGCGGCGGCGGTAGCGGCGGCGAGGAGAGCAACGAGACCGCTGGTAACGATCCGGTGAAGGGCGGCACGCTGTCCTTCCTCACCATCCAGGAGCAGATCCAGCACCTCGACCCGCAGCGCAACTACACCGGCGAGGACCTGGCGTTCACCAGTGCCTACCTCAACCGGACCCTGACGTCGTACAAGGTCAGCACCGACGAGGCGCAGGCCAACGAGCTCATCGCCAGACCTCGCGACCGACCTGGGCACCCCCAACGAGGACGCGACGTCGTGGAGCTGGACGCTCAAGGACGGACCGAAGTGGGAGGACGGCTCGCCGATCACGTGCGAGGACGTGAAGTACGGCGTGTCCCGCACGTTCGCCACCGACCTGATCGTGGACGGCCCGCAGTACGCCGTGGCCTACCTCGACATCCCGAAGGCGAAGGACGGCTCGTCGGTCTACAAGGGCCCCTACGTCACCAAGGGCAACGACACCGCCGCGTACGACAAGGCGGTCACCTGCGAGGGCAACAAGATCACGTTCAACCTGGCCAACCCGGTCCCGGACTTCAACTTCACCGTGACGCTGTCGGCGTTCGCCCCGGTCCCCAAGGCCGCGGACACCGGTGAGCAGTACGACGACAAGCCGGTCTCCTCGGGCCCGTACAAGATCCAGGAGTACACGAAGGGCAACCAGCTGGTGCTGGTGCGCAACGAGAACTGGGACCCGGCGACCGACGACTACCGCGGTGCCTTCCCCGACAAGGTCGTGGTGAAGTTCGGCCAGGACCCGACGGTCATCGACCAGCGCATCATGCGTGACTCCGGTGACGACGCCCGCACGACGACCTTCGGCGACTCGATCCAGGCGGCGAACCTGGCGGCGGTCTTCAACGACCCGCGGATGGCCGACCGGCGGACCGACGAGTTCGACGCGTACGTCTACTACTACGCGGTCAACGTCAGCAAGCTGCCGAACCTCAAGCACCGGCAGGCCATCGCGGCCGCGCTGGACCGTTCGCAGATCCGGACGATCGTGGGCGGCAAGTACGCCGGCGAGCTGGCCGACGGTGTCATCAAGCCGAACCTGCCGGCCGACTACGAGGAGTCGGGCATGTGGACGGACCTGCTCGGCCAGGAGATCCCGGACTCGGGTGACCCCGAGTACGCCAAGCAGCTCATCGAGGAGTCCGGTGAGCCGATGCCGACTGTCCGGTTCGACTACAGCCAGACGCCCGAGCACGACAAGGAGGCGGCCGCGGCCGTGACCTCGCTGCAGAAGGCGGGGATCAAGGTCAAGCCCAACCCGATCGAGCCTGGCCAGTACTACTCGATCGTCTTCGACCCGGAGAAGGCCGGCGAGCTCATGTGGTCGGGGTGGGGACCGGACTGGCCCAACGCGTCGACCGTGATCCCTGAGCTCTTCAGCCAGGAGGGCGGCTTCAACCTCTCCCAGGTCGCGGACGACGAGTTCGACGCCAAGGTGCTCGACGCCAAGACCGACACCGACCGCGACTCGCAGTCGGCGAAGTGGAAGGAGCTCAACAAGGAGGCCATGCAGCAGGTCTGGGCGATCCCGACGCTCTTCGCCCGCACCCAGACCATGGCCGGGTCGAAGGTCCGTTCGGCCACCGGCGAGAACGGCAACGTCTACGTCTGGGCGCCGTACAGCTCCTGGTCGTACGCCGACCTGTACGTCGTTCAGTAGCCCTCGCCCGCACTACCCGCACTACCTGCACTACCCGTAATACCCGCACTACCCGCACCATCCGGTCGGTCCCCGCGTCCCGCGCGGGGGCCGACCGGCGCACCGAGGTCACGCACCCGGACCCGTCCGGGTGCCCGTCCGGGAGGTGGACAGTGGGCGCGTACATCGTCCGTCGGCTGGTCGCGATGGTCTTGATGCTCATCGCACTGAGCATGATCACGTTCTTGCTGTTCAACGCCCTGCCCGCCGACCCCGCGAGACTGACCTGCGGCAAGGCCTGCACCCCGCAGGTGATCGAGGCCAACCGGCACCGCCTCGGCCTCGACAAGCCGTTGCACGAGCAGTACACCGCCTTCGTCAAGGGGATCTTCGCCGGCCGGACCTACGGCTCGGGCACCCAGACCTTCGAGTGCGACGCCCCGTGCCTGGGCTACTCCTTCCGCAAGCAGGCCGAGGTCACCGACCTGATCGTGGACCGGCTGCCGGTGACCGGTCAGCTCGCGCTCGGCGCCTTCGTCATGTGGATCGTGGTCGGGGTCTCCGTCGGGATCGTCGCCGCACTCAAACGGGGCAAGTGGCAGGACCGCGCCATCATGGGCGCGACCCTGACGGGCTACTCGTTCCCGTCGTTCTTCATCGGCCTGCTGCTCATCTTCTTCGTCCAGCTGCAGCTGGGCTGGATCCCGTTCGTCAGTTACGAACCGGGCATCCTCCTCGAGGATCCCGTCGCCTGGTTCCAGGTGTTCATCCTGCCGTGGACCGCGCTGGCGATGCTCTACGCCGCGTTCTACGCGCGGCTGACCCGCAACCAGATGCTGGAGACCATGGGCGAGGACTACATCCGCACGGCGCGGGCCAAGGGCCTTCGCGAGCGGACCGTGATCGGCAAGCACGGGCTGCGGGCCGGGCTGACCCCGATCGTCACCGCCGCCGGGATCGACCTGGCCGGCCTGCTCGGCGGTGCCGTGATCACCGAGTCGGTCTTCAACCTGCCAGGGCTTGGGCAGCTGTCGATCGACTCGGTGCTCGACGCCGACCTGCCTGTCATCACGGCGGTCGTGCTGGTGGCGGCCACGTTCGTGATCGTCGCCAACCTGCTCGTCGACCTCCTCTACGCCGTCATCGACCCGAGAGTGAGGTTGACGTGAGCCGTCGGCCGCAGGTCGCCGTGGTCGTCCTTCCCGGGACGCTGACCTACACCTTCGCCGCGATCCAGGAGGTCTTCGGCGTCGACTACTCGGCCCGGTTCGGCTCCTGGTACGACTTCCGGCTGTGCGGCCTGGAGCCCGGTCCGGTCCGCCTCGACAGCGGGCTGACTGCTGAGGCGACGTACGGCCTGGAAGGCGTCTACACGGCCGACATCGTCATCGTGCCGGGCTGGCGCTCACGACCGGAGGACTGCCCCCCGACCCCGCTGCTGCGGGCGCTCCGGCTGGCCTACGCCAACGGCGCGCGCGTCATGTCGGTCTGCTCCGGCGCCTTCATCCTCGGCTTCGCCGGGCTGCTCAACGGGCGTCGCTCCACCACGCACTGGGCGCACGCCGACCAGCTGCAGGAGCTCTTCCCGCGGACCGACGTCGACCCGCGGGCGCTCTTCGTCGACGACGGGCGGGTGAGCACCTCGGCGGGGATGTCGGCGGCCGTCGACCTCGCGCTGCACGTGGTCCGGCAGGACTTCGGGGCGCAGGCCGCGAGCGACCTCGCCCGGTGGCTGGTGCTCTCGGGCTACCGGCCGGGGGGCCAGGCGCAGTTCGTCGACGCCCCGCTGATGACGCTGCCGGACGACCCGGTCAAGACGCTTCTCGAGTGGATGCGCGAGAACCTCGACAAGCCGCTGTCGGTGCCGGACCTGGCAACCCGGCTGCACGTCAGCCCGCGAACGCTCACCCGCCGTTTCAGCGCCGCGACCGGGCTCACGCCGCACCAGTGGCTGATCCGGGAGCGGCTCCTCCTGGTGCAGAGCCTCCTCGAGCGGACCGACGAGTCGGTCGACCGGATCGCCCGGCGATGCGGCTTTCCGTCCGCAGCCACCATGCGCCACCTGTTCCGGCGGGAGCTCGGGAGCACGCCGCAGACCTATCGCAGCACGTTCCGTGCCCGGCAGGCCGCGGAGGCCGAGGCCTGCTGAGCGCAGCAGCCCCGGAGGTGACAGAGTTCTCCCCGAGGAGGACGCCTGATGCCTGCGACGGACGGGTCGTCCTGGGACGGCGGTGACGTCGTCGTCGGGATCGACAACGGTGGCACGGCCAACAACGCGACCGTGCTCGACCTGCACGGCAACTTCCTCGTCGACACCTTGGTGGAGCTGCCCAGCCGGGTGACCGAGGGGCCGGGCGTGGCGATCCTCGCGATGGCCGACTCGGTCGACCGGGTGCTCGAGGTGACTGCGGTGCCCCGGTCGGCGGTGCGGGCGGTCGGTCTGGACACGCCCGGACCGGCGAGCGCAGACGGCGTCATCTCCTCGCTCGGCGGCACCAACTTCGTCGATCCCGCCTGGCGCGGCTACGACGTCCGGGCGGCCCTGCAGGACCTCCTGCGCATCCCGGTCGTCTACAACAACGACGGCAACGCCGCTGCCCTCTACGCGCATCACGTGCACTTCGGCGACCGGCAGGGCATGTCGTCGGTGTCCGCGATCGTCGGCACCGGCCTCGGCGGTGGCGTCGTCGAGCACGGGGTCGTGGTGCACGGCGCCGCCGGCATGGCGGGCGAGCTCGGGCACATCACGATCAGCGTCGACGGGCTCCTTGCCGACGGTCAGCCCGTCCCACGGTGCAACTGCGGCAACTACGGCGACGTCGAGAGCGTCGCGTCGCTCACCGGGATCACCAAGAACCTGCTGCCCTACTGGCTCACCCGCTACCCGGACCACCCGCTGCACGAGGTCGGCGACCCGGTCTCCGCGGCACGGCAGGTGCGGAAGTATGCCGAGCGCGGCGACGAGCTCGCCCTGAAGGTCTTCGAGCAGCAGGCCATGGCGATCGGCCGGCTCTTCACGATCGCCGCCAACTTCACCGACCCGGCCGTGTACTTCGTCGGTGGTGGGGTCGTCGAGTCGGCGCCGCACTTCCGCGAGTGGTTCCTGCAGGCCGTGCGGGCCAACACGTCCTTGCGCGCCGAGCAGGCGCGGGTGGCGGAGTTCGCGACGGTCCCCGACCTCGACATGGCGGGGGCGCGCGGATCGGCCTTCGCCGCTCTCGAGCAGGTCCGAAGCGCCTGAGCGGCACCATGGACTGGGACGGGACGGCGCTGCGGGCCGAGTTCGCCCGCCGGCTGTCGACGATGTACGGCGGCGAGGTGCCGCTCTACACCACCCTGGTCGAGGTCGCGGGTGAGGTGAACCGCACGGTGCTCGAGCGCGACGGCGCCGAGGCCGAGCGGCTGGGTTCCATCGAGCGCGTCACGGCCGAACGGCACGGCGCGATCCGGGTGGGCACCGCCGGCGAGCTGCGCCAGGTGGGTCTGCTCTTCGCGGCGATGGGCATGCACCCGGTCGGCTTCTACGACCTGCGCGACGCCGGCGCCGCCGCCGTGCCGGTCGTGTCGACCGCGTTCCGACCGGTTGACCCCGAGGAGCTGGCGGCCAACCCGTTCCGCGTCTTCACCTCGGTCCTCACACCCGACGACCGGCGGTTCTTCGACGCCGACCTCGAGGCCGAGGTGGGTGCCTTCCTCGCACGCCGTCAGCTCTTCCCCGACGAGCTGCTCGACCTGGCCAGGGCGGCGGAACGGGCAGGGGGACTCGGCGCGGCGGACGCCGCGCGGTTCCTGGACCTCGCGACGGGATCCTTCGCGCTGTCGCAGGAGCCGATCGACCGGTCCTGGTACGAGCGGCTCGAGCAGGTGTCCGGTGTCGCGGCCGACATCGCCGGCGTCGCCACCACGCACGTCAACCACCTGACGCCGCGGGTGCTCGACATCGACCTGCTCTACGCCGCGATGACCGACCGCGGCGTGCAGATGATCGACGAGATCCAGGGGCCACCGCGGGTCGACGGGCCGGCCGTGCTGCTCCGGCAGACGTCGTTCCGCGCGCTGGCGGAGCCACGCACGTTCCGCGAGCCCGACGGTTCGGTGCGTCGCCGGGTCGCTGCGGGTGCGCTTCGGTGAGGTCGAGGCGCGCGGCGTCGCGCTGACCCCGAGCGGTCGTGACCGGTACGACGCGACCGGTGTGGCCGACCTGCCGCTGACCGACCGCGGGCTGGCGGTCGACGACCTCGCCTACTACACGGTCGAGCCGGTCATCGACCGGCCCAGCGACGGCCGCTCGCCCTCCGACGCCGACCTCGCCGGTCTGGTCGACGACGGCTGGGTCACGCTCCAGCCGGTGGTCTACGAGGACTTCCTGCCCCGGTCGGCGGCCGGCATCTTCCGGTCCAACCTGCCGCGGGACGACGCGAGCGACCGCACCCAGGAGGCCGCGCCGCGGGATGCCGACTGGCTGGCGCGCGCGCTCGACCGGCCGGTGCACGACCTCTTCGAGCTCTACGCGGCTCAGCGCGCTGCGTCGTGGGACCGGGCCGTGCGTACGCTCGGGATCGTGACTGCTCCGAGCACGGACCCCCGACCGTGACCGCCCTCCCGACCACCGACGACCTGCGCGACCTGGCCCGCCGCAGCCTCGACGCGTGCGGGGTCGACGGCACCCTGGTCGGCGGTGAACGTAGGTCGCGCACCCCGGTGACGGGCGGCTCAATGCTGCCGGTGTCGTGGGCCGGGCCGGACGACGCGGTGCGCGCGATCGAGCGGGCGCACGACGCCTTCCGGATCTGGCGGACGACGCCCGCGCCCGCCCGCGGCGTGCTCGTGAAGCGGCTCGGCGAGCTGCTCGTCGAGCACAAGGAGCCGCTCGCCGACCTGGTGACCCTGGAGGTCGGCAAGATCCGCTCGGAGGCTCGCGGCGAGGTCCAGGAGATGGTCGACATCTGTGACTTCGCGGTCGGCCTGTCGCGCCAGCTCTACGGACGCACCATGCCCTCGGAGCGACCCGGCCACCGGCTGGCCGAGACCTGGCACCCGCTCGGGCCGGTCGCCGTGATCACGGCCTTCAACTTCCCCGTGGCGGTGTGGTCGTGGAACGCCGCCGTCGCGCTGGTCTGCGGCGACCCGGTCATCTGGAAGCCGTCGGAGCTCACGCCGCTCACCGCGCTGGCCTGCTCGGCGCTGCTCGACCGGGCGGCCGCGGAGGTCGGCGCCCCGGCCGGGCTGAACCAGGTGCTGCTGGGGGACGCGACGACGGCGGCAAGCCTGGTCGACAGCGCTGCGGTGCCCCTGGTGAGTGCGACCGGGTCGGTGCGGATGGGCAAGGCGGTGGCCGGTCGGGTCGCGGCCCGGCTGGGCCAGTCGCTGCTGGAGCTCGGCGGCAACAACGCCGCCGTCGTCGCGCCGTCGGCCGACCTCGACCTGGCGACGCGCGGCATCGTCTTCGCCGCGGCCGGCACCGCGGGCCAGCGGTGCACGTCGATGCGCCGGCTGATCGTGCACGAGTCGGTCGTGGACGGGTTGCTCGACCGGGTGGTGGGCGCCTACCACCGGCTGCCCGTCGGCTCGCCGTTGGACGGCTCCACGCTGGTCGGCCCCCTGGTCAACGAGAGGGCGTACGTCGCGATGGAAGACGCCCTCGACGCCGTCGTCGCCGACGGTGGTGAGGTGCTCGTCGGCGGCAAGCGGCAGCTGGCGGCCGAGGCGCCGGAGGCGTTCTACGTCGCGCCCGCCGTGACCCGGTTGCCGGCCCAGACCGACATCGTGCGGCAGGAGACCTTCGCGCCGCTGCTGCACGTGCTGACCTACTCCGACCTCGACGAGGCGATCGCGTTGCACAACGCGGTGCCGCAGGGGCTCTCGTCGAGCATCTTCACCAGCGACCAGGGCGAGGCCGAGCGCTTCCTCGCACCTGACGGGTCGGACTGCGGCATCGTCAACGTGAACATCGGGACGTCCGGGGCCGAGATCGGCGGCGCATTCGGCGGGCAGAAGGAGACCGGTGGCGGTCGCGAGTCCGGCTCCGACTCGTGGAAGGCCTACATGCGCCGGGCGACCAACACGGTCAACCACAGCGGCGAGCTGCCGCTGGCCCAGGGCGTCGACTTCTCCGTCTAGCTGCGTCGAGTGGCGCGTTGCGGTACGGCTGTACCGGTCCAGTGCTGCCGCAACGCGCCAGCCGACACGAGGTCAGCGCTCGAGGAGCAGGGCGATGCCCTGGCCGACGCCGATGCACATCGTGGCGACGGCCCGGCGGGCGTCGCGGTCGGCCAGCTCGAGGGCGGCCGTGAGTGCCAGCCGGGCACCGCTCATCCCGAGCGGGTGGCCGAGGGCGATGGCGCCGCCGTTGGGGTTCACGTGCTCGGCGTCGTCCGGCAGGCCGAGGCCCCGCAGGACAGCGAGCGCCTGCGCCGCGAAGGCCTCGTTGAGCTCGACGACGTCGATTGCGCGGATCCCGATGCCGGCCCGGTCGAGCAGCTTGCTCGTCGCGGGCAACGGCCCGATGCCCATCACGCGCGGCGCCACCCCTGCCGTCGCCGTGCCTTCGACCCGGCACAGCGGCTCGAGGGCGTACCGGTCGACCGCCCGCTCCGACGCGACGAGCAGCGCGGCCGCACCGTCGTTGACCCCCGACGAGTTGCCCGCCGTGACCGAACCGCCCTCGCGGAAGGCAGGCCGCAGCCGGCCGAGCGCGTCGAGGCTCGTCGCGCGCGGGTGCTCGTCGGTGTCGACCCGGATCGCGTCCCCGCGGCGTTGCGGCACCTCGACGGCGACGATCTCGCGCGCGAGCCGGCCGTCCTTCTGGGCCTGCGCGGTCCGCTCCTGCGAGCGCAGCGCGAAGGCGTCCTGGTCGGCGCGGCTGATGTCGTGCTCGGCGGCCACGTTCTCAGCGGTCTCGCCCATCGAGTCGGTGCCGTAGAGGCGTTCCATCTCGGGGTTGACGAAGCGCCAGCCCAGCGTGGTGTCGTGGACCGTCACCGTGCGGTCCCAGGCCGACTGTGCCTTGGCCGTGACGAAGGGTGCCCGGCTCATGCTCTCCACGCCGCCCGCGATGACGAGGTCGGCCTCGCCGGCGCGCACCGCGCGGGCCGCGATGGCCACGGCATCGGCACCCGAGCCGCACAGCCGGTTGACGGTCGAGCCGGACACCTCCTGGGGGAGGCCGGCGAGCAGCAGTGCCATCCGGGCGACGTTGCGGTTGTCCTCGCCGGCCTGGTTGGCGCAGCCGAGCACGACGTCGTCGAGGGCGGACCAGTCGACCTGCGGGTGCCGGGCGACCAGCGCGCGGATCGCGTGGGCGGCCAGGTCGTCGGGCCGCACCGGGGCCAGCGCCCCGCCGTAGCGGCCGATCGGCGTGCGCACGCCGTCGACCAGGAAGGCCTCGTCGGTCACTGCTCCTCCAACGGGATCAGGGTGCCCGCGACCGTGCGGCTGCGGCCCCGCAGCTCGGCGACCACGGTGCCGTCGTCGCGGAGGACCGACACGTCGTAGATGCCGCTGCGCCCGGCACGGTGGCGCTCGGTGGCCTGTGCCTGCAACCGGTCGCCGGCGCGCACCGGCTCCAGGAAGGCGATGTCACAGCCGGCGGCGACCGTGCTGTGGCCGTAGCTGTTGCACGCCACCGCGAAGGCCGTGTCGGCGAGCAGGAAGACGAGGCCGCCGTGGGCGATGTCGTGGCCGTTGACCATGTCCGGGCGGATCGTCATCGTCATCGTCGCGCGGCCCGGCCCCACCTCGGCCAGCTCGACGCCGGCACCTGCTGATGCCTGGTCGCCGGCCAGCATCGCGTCGGCGCTGCGGCGGGCGATCTCGTCCGGGCTGAGCACGCGGTCAGCGTACGTGCCCGTCGAAATTGATCACGCCCGCGTGGTCAATGCACCCAGACACCGGCAAATTTGCCGCGGTCTGCCGTCAATGACCACGCCAGCGTGATCAATTTCGGAGGCCGGCGGGTCAGACGAGCACCGGGTTGTGGGCCGGCGTCACGCGCTCGTCGGGGCGCACCGGACCGGGCGCGGTGCCGTCACCGAAGGGCGAGCCGCCGAGCGAGTCGCGGTCGTGCGCCGACGCCCAGCCGTGCAGGTCCGGCCCCTTGGGCACGACCTGTGTCGGGTTGATGTCGTCCTGGACCACGTAGTAGTGCCGCTTGATGTGCTCGAAGTCGACCGTGTCCCCGAAGCCGGGCGTCTGGAAGAGGTCGCGGGCGTAGGCCCAGAGCACCGGCATCTCGGTGAGCTTGCGCCGGTTGCACTTGAAGTGGCCGTGGTAGACGGCGTCGAAGCGCACCAGCGTGGTGAAGAGCCGCACGTCGGCCTCGGTGATGGAGCCGCCGACCAGGTAGCGCTGCCGCGACAGCCGCTCCGTCAACCAGTCGAGGCGGTCGAAGAGCGTGTCGTACGCCCGCTCGTACGCCCGCTGGTCGCTCGCGAATCCGGCCTCGTAGACCGCGTTGTTGACCTCGCGGTAGACCATCTCCATGACGACGTCGATCTCGTCCCGCAGCGGTTCGGGGTAGAGGTCCGGGGCGCCGTCGCGGTGCAGGCCGCGCCACTCGGTCGAGAGGTCGAGGGTGAGCTGCGCGAAGTCGTTGGTGACGACCTGTCCAGTCGGGATGTCGACCATCGCGGGGACGGTGATGCCGCGGTCGTATCCGGGCTCGCGCTTCTCGAAGGCCTCCCGCAGCCGCTCGATGCCCAGCACCGGGTCGCGGCCACCAGGGTCGAGGTCGAAGGTCCAGCTGCGCTCGTCGTGGGTCGGCCCGGCGATGCCCATCGACAGTGCGTCCTCGAGGCCGAGGAGCCGGCGCACGATGACGGCGCGGCTCGCCCACGGGCACGCCCTGCTGACGACGAGGCGGTAGCGGCCGGGCTCCACCGGCCAGCCCTCGCGCCCGTCGGTGGTGATGCGGTCGGTCAGGTAGCGGGTGTCGCGCTCGTAGCTGCTCCTGGACGTAGCCGGCCTTCTGCTGGGTGTCCGTCATCGTGAGCCCCTCGCCGCGGGGACCGCGAGGCAAACCCCGGTCCGGCATGTGACACCTGGGCCGCGCCCCGGTGGACTTGCTGTCACACCGACCGTAGAGTGACTGGTGTGACCGATGACCAGGGCTCGGGCCAGGACGACAAGGGCTTCCAGGCGCTCGTCGACGCCGACGAGCGGATCGAGCCCCGCGACGCGATGCCCGAGGGCTACCGCAAGACGCTGATCCGCCAGATCGCGCAGCACGCGCACTCCGAGATCATCGGGATGCAGCCCGAGGGCAACTGGATCTCGCGCGCCCCGAGCCTGCGCCGCAAGGCGATCCTGATGGCCAAGGTCCAGGACGAGGCCGGCCACGGGCTCTACCTCTACTCGGCGGCCGAGACGCTCGGCGTCGACCGCGCGGAGCTGCTCGACCTGCTGCACGCCGGCAAGCAGAAGTACTCCTCGATCTTCAACTACCCGACCCTGACCTGGGCCGACATGGGCGCAATCGGCTGGCTGGTGGACGGCGCCGCGATCGTCAACCAGGTGCCGATCTGCCGCTGCTCCTACGGCCCCTACGCCCGCGCGATGGTGCGCATCTGCAAGGAGGAGTCCTTCCACCAGCGGCAGGGCTTCGAGATCCTGCACACGCTCTCCCACGGGACCCCGGCGCAGAAGGCGATGGCGCAGGACGCCGTCGACCGGTGGTGGTGGCCGTCGCTTGATGATGTTCGGCCCGCCCGACGACCAGTCACCCAACACCGCGCAGTCGATGGCCTGGCGGATCAAGCGCTTCTCCAACGACGAGCTGCGCCAGAAGTTCGTCGACATGACGGTGCCGCAGTCCGAGGTCCTCGGTCTCACGCTGCCCGACCCCGACCTGCGCCTCGACGCCGAGAGCGGGCACTACGTCTTCGGCGAGATCGACTGGTCGGAGTTCTTCAGCGTGCTCAAGGGCAACGGCCCGTGCAACGCGCAGCGCGCCGCTCACCGCCGGCAGGCCCACGAGGACGGCGCGTGGGTGCGCGAGGCCGCGCAGGCGTACGCCGCCAAGCAGGCCGAGCGCGCGACCACGGCTGGTGCCGCATGAGTGAGCTGACCGCAGCCGGCGGCCACGGCGCCGTGCCGGTCGACGGTGTGCCCGAGGGTCACCAGGCCGAGACGCCGGCGTCGCGCACCGACTGGCCGCTGTGGGAGGTCTTCGTCCGGGCCCGCCGCGGACTGTCCCACCAGCACGTCGGGTCGCTGCATGCCCCCGATGCTGCGATGGCGCTGCGCAACGCGCGCGACGTCTACACCCGCCGGTCCGAGGGCGTCTCCCTGTGGGTCGTGCCGGCGGCCGCGATCGTCGCCTCGAGCCCGGACGAGAAGGACTCGTTCTTCGACCCGGCCGCGGACAAGGCCTACCGGCACCCGACCTTCTACGACATCCCCGCCGAAGTGAAGCACCTCTAGTGGAGACCACGACCACTCCGGCCATCGCGACGTACGCCCTCCGGCTCGGCGACGACGCGCTCGTCCTCGCGCAGCGCCTCGGGGGGTGGATCACCCGCGCGCCGCAGCTCGAGGAGGACGTCGCGCTGGCCAACATCGCGCTCGACCTGCTCGGTCAGGCGCGGACCCTGCTGACCTACGCCGGCGAGGTCGAGGGCGCTGGTCGCACGGAGGACGACCTCGCCTACCTGCGCGAGGAGCGCGACTTCGTCAACGTGCAGATCGTCGAGCGCCCCAACGACGACTTCGGCGTCACCATCGCGCGGCAGCTGGTCTTCTCGACCTGGCAGCTCGGGCTCTTCCAGCGGCTGGCGGAATCGCGCGACGAGACGCTTGCCGGCGTCGCGGGCAAGGCCGTCAAGGAGGTCGACTACCACCGCGACCACGCGACGCAGTGGGTGCTGCGGCTCGGCGACGGCACCGAGGAGTCGCACCGACGCATGCAGGAGGGGCTCGCGACCGTCTGGCCGTACGTCGCCGAGCTGTTCGAGACCGACGAGCTCGAGCAGGGGCTGGTGCGCGACGGCGTGGCCGTCGACGTCAGCACGCTGCGCTCGGAGTGGGAGTCCTACGTCGGGTCGGTGCTCCAGGAGGCGACTCTCGAGGTGCCCGAAGGCGTGCCGACCCTGCCCGGCGGCGGCCGTCGCGGCGTGCACACCGAGGCCTTCGGCTACCTGCTCGCCGAGATGCAGCACCTGCACCGCTCGCACCCCGGAGCGTCCTGGTGACGATCCCCACGAGTTCGCTCGCTGGCGCTCGCGATCACGCGGGGGCCCCACCACGAGCGACGACGACGAGATCGACGACGAGGGTCGAGGCGCCCGGGCGGCGGCGTCGTCGGTGCTCGATCCGGAGCTGCCGGTGCTGACGATCGACGACCTCGGCGTGCTGCGCGGTGTCGAGGTCGGCGACGACGGCCGGGTCACGGTGACGGTCACTCCGACCTACTCCGGCTGCCCGGCGATGGAGGTCATCGAGCGCGACGTCGAGTCGGCCGTCCGCCACGCCGGATTCGACGACGTGGTCGTCCGGAGGGTCCTGTCACCGGCCTGGACCACCGACTGGCTGTCGGCGGAGGGCCGGCGCAAGCTCGACGACTACGGCATCGCGCCGCCTGGCGCGGCCGGACCGGCCGGCCGCACCGCCAGCGGACCCATCGCGCTCACGCTGTCGGTGCGCTGCCCGCAGTGCGGCAGCCACGACACCGTGGAGACCAGTCGCTTCGGCTCGACCGCGTGCAAGTCGCTGTGGCGGTGTCGCTCCTGCCGTGAGCCGTTCGACCACATGAAGGCGATCTGAGTGACGACCGAGGCGACCACCGCACCCGTCGTGCCGGTGAGCGGGCGACGGCACGGCACGTTCCACCCGCTGCGGGTGTCGCAGGTCGAGCAGCTCACCGACGACGCGGTGGCCATCACCTTCGCCGTGCCCGACGAGCTGCGCGACGACTACGCGTTCACCCACGGCCAGCACCTGACCGTGCGCACCGAGATCGGTGGCGAGGAGGTGCGGCGCAACTACTCGATCTGCGCGCCGGCCTCGAGCGGCCGGCTGCGCATCGGCGTCAAGAGGCTGGCAGGCGGTGTCTTCTCCGGTCATGCGACAGGCGGCCTCCAGGTCGGTGACGTCGTCGACGTGATGACGCCGACCGGCCGCTTCTTCACGGCGCTGGACCCGGCCAACGCCAAGCACTACTGCGCCGTCGCCGCCGGCAGCGGCATCACGCCGGTCCTCTCGATCGTGTCGACGGTCCTCGAGGTCGAGCCGCACAGCACGGTGACGCTGCTCTACGGCAACCGCACCACGAGATCGGTGATGTTCCTCGACGAGCTCGCTGACCTGAAGGACCGCTACCCGCAGCGCTTGCGGCTGGTGCACGTGCTCTCTCGCGAGCCGCACGAGGTCGACCTCTTCTCCGGCCGCCTCGACGCTGCCAAGCTGACTGCGCTGACCGACGCGTTGCTGCCCGTCGACAGCGTGGACGAGTGGTTCCTCTGCGGCCCCTTCGAGATGGTCGAGGGCGCCCGCGAGCTGCTGGCCGACCGTGGCGTGCCAGCCACTCGGGTCCACACCGAGCTCTTCCACGTCGAGGGCACCGCGCCGCGCGAGTCCACGGCCGTCGACGACGTACGCGCCGAAGGATCGAGCACGGTCACCGTGACCCTCGACGGGCGCGCCTCGACGCTGCAGGTCGCGCGCTCGGGGGAGAAGGTCCTGGACGCGGTCCTGGCCGTACGACGCGATGCGCCCTACGCGTGCAAGGGCGGGGTGTGCGGCACCTGCCGGGCCAAGCTGGTCAGCGGCGAGGTGTCGATGGAGCGCAACTACGCGCTGGAGCCCGACGAGGTGGAGTCGGGGTTCGTGCTCGCCTGCCAGTCGCGACCGGTGTCGGACGAGGTCGTGCTCGACTTCGACGCCTGAGCGCCACCCGGTGCCGGGGGCGCCGGAGGTGTCGGGCGGTCGGTCGAGTCCGTGGGAGCAGGCCGCGGGCTGGACGTGATGGTGGTTCGGCGAGTCGGCATGTCGGGCCTTCCCTGATTCGGTGCGGTCCGGATGCAGCGCGCCGGCCGCCGATCCGCGCGCCTGGTGCCGCCGGCACCTCCGGTGCTGACAGACTGTCCGCCGTGCGCGTCACAGCCCGGGTCGACTATGCGGTGCGCGCGCTCGTGCAGCTGGCCGCGGACGCGTCGGTCACCCCGGTCAAGGCCGAGCACCTGGCGACCGCGCAGCAGATCCCGCTGAAGTTCCTGCTGGAGATCCTCCGGCAGCTCAAGCAGCACAAGCTTCTGGTGAGCCGCCGCGGCCCAGAGGGCGGCTACACGCTGGCCCGGCCGCCGGCGCAGATCGCCATCGCGGATGTCATCCGCGCCGTCGAGGGGCCGCTCGCGACGGTCCGTGACACCAGCCCGGCCACCCTGGACTACGAGGGGCCGACCGAGAGCCTGCGCACGGTCTGGATCGCGGTACGCGGGAGCCTGCGCCACGTCCTCGAGGACGTCACTCTGCAGGACGTCATGACGGGCCGACTGCCGAAGCACGTCGTCGCCATCGCCGACAAGTACGGCGTCGACGAGCGGCCCTAGACCTAGCTGGCGGTGACCGCCCTGGCGCGGACCGGGGCGACCCGGCGCAGGTGGACCGTCTGGCCCTCGGTGATGCCCAGCTGCTCGGCAGTCCCGCGGGTGACCTGCGCCCAGACCTCGTGGTCGTCGACCGTGAGGTCAACCCGGACCTCGAACCCGAGCCGGGTGACACGGTCGACGCGCGCGGCGGTGGTCTCCCGGCCGGGTTCGGTGAACAGCTCGAGGTCGTGCGGCCGGACCAGTTGTCCGTGCAGGGTGGTGACCGGGCCGAGGAAGCTCATGACGAAGTCGTTCGCCGGAGCGTCATACAGGTCGTCGGGCGTACCGATCTGCTCCACCTTCCCGCCGGCCATCACCACGATGGAGTCCGCCACCTCCATGGCCTCCTCCTGGTCATGGGTGACGAAGACGGTCGTGACGTGCACCTTGTCGTGCAGCCGCCGCAGCCAGGCGCGCAGCTCCTTGCGGACCTGCGCGTCGAGCGCGCCGAACGGCTCGTCGAGAAGCAGCACCTGCGGCTCCACCGCGAGGGCGCGGGCCAGCGCCATCCGCTGCCGCTGGCCGCCCGAGAGCTGGGCGGGGTAGCGGTGCGCGAACTGCTCGAGGTGCACGAGCTCGAGCAGCTCGCGCACCTTCTCCTTGATCTCCGGCTTGGGACGCTTGCGGATCTCCAGCCCGAAGGCGACGTTGCGCTCCACGGTGAGGTGCTTGAACGCCGCGTAGTGCTGGAAGACGAAGCCGACGCCGCGGTCCTGCGGGGGCAGCTTCGTGGCGTCGCGGCCCTCGATCTCGACGGACCCGGTGTCGGGCGACTCGAGGCCGGCGATCACGCGCAACAGCGTCGACTTGCCGCCACCGCTCGGTCCGAGCAGGGCGGTGAGGGACCCGGTGGGGATCTCCACGCTGACGTCCGTCAGGGCGGCGAAGTCGCCGAAGCTCTTGCCGACGTCGCGCACGATGATGCTCATCTGGTGATCTCCTTGGGGGCGAGCAGCCGGCTGACACCGAGGGCCAGCACAGCGGTGACGACGAGCAGCAGGGCGCAGGCGTAGGCCGTCTCCTGGTCGAAGTTGAGGTAGCGCTCCTGCACGAGCAACGTGACCGTCTGGGTACGGCCGACCAGCCGCCCGGACACGACGGCCACAGCGCCGTACTCACCGAGCGACCGGGCCGTGGCGAGCACGACGCCGTAGGCGAGCGCGCCCCGGATGGACGGGAGCGTGATGCGCCGGAAGGTCTGCACCGGCCCGGCACCGAGGGTCCGAGCCGCCTGCTCCTGGTCGTCGCCGATCTCCTCCAGCACGGGCGCGACGGCGCGCACCACCAGCGGGATCGAGACGAAGATGGTGGCCATCACCATGCCGGGGATCGAGAAGATGATGTTGATGCCGATCCCCGCGAGTGCCTGGCCGATCCCGGTCGTGCGGCCGTAGACGAGGATGAGCGAGAGGCCGACGATGACCGGTGAGACCGCGAGCGGCAGGTCGATGAGTGCGTTGAGCACCCGCTTGCCGTGGAAGTCGTACCGCACCAGTAGCAACGCGGCGACGACGCCGAAGACGGTGTTGGCCAACACGGCCCAGAATGCGATGACGGCCGTCAGCTGGAAGGCGTGGATGGTGGCCTCGGTGGTGAGGCCGTCGATGACCGGGCCGACGCCGTTCTCGAACGTGCGCCAGAAGATCAACGCGACCGGGATGACGAGCAGGAACGTCAGGTAGAGCAGGGCCAGGCCGCGCACGGCGGGCTTCACCAGGACGCCCGGGCTAGCCACGGCGGGCCCCCCACCGCTGCAGCACGTCCAGAGCGACGAGCATCACGAGGGCGACGACCAGCAGGACGGTGGCGACCGAGGCGGCGCCCACGACGTTGTCGTTCTCCAGCTGGTTGAAGATGTGCACCGATGCCACCTGGGTCTTGAAGGGCAGGTTGCCGGAGATCAGGACGGTCGAGCCGAACTCGCTGACCGCCCGGGCGAACGACAGCGCCGTTCCCGCCGCCATGGCCGGGAGGATGTTCGGCAGGATGATCCGGAAGAAGATCGTCGCCGGGCCGGCGCCCAGCGAGGCCGCCGCTTGCTCCATCTCCCGGTCCAGCTCGAGGAGCACCGGCTGCACCGTGCGCACCACGAATGGCAGGGTGACGAAGAGCAGCGCGACCACGACCGCCAACCGCGAGTAGGCGATGTCGAGACCGAGGGGGCTGTCCGTGCCGTAGACGGTCAGCAGTGCGAGCCCGGCCACGATCGTCGGCAACGCGAACGGCAGGTCGATGAGCGCGTCGAAGAAGCCCCGGCCCGGGAGGTGGTCCCGCACCAGCAGCCAGGCGATCATCGTGCCCATCACGCAGTTGATGACCGCGACCAGGAACGACGCCCCGATCGTGAGCTTGAGCGTCGACGACGCCTCCGGGGTGGTGACTGCTTTCCAGAACCCGGCGAGGCCGTTCTCCTGACTCGTGACGACCACGGCTGCCAGCGGGATCAGGACGATGACGCTCAGGTACACGACGACCAGGCCGAGGCCGATCGCCTGCCCACGACCGTGCAGGGGGCGGCGCCTGGGTTCCGCCGGTGGCGCCGGCGTGGCCCTAGGGAGGAGGCTCACGCCGGCGCCAGTCTGGGGAGCTGTCGTGGTCAAGTCGTCACTTCTCGGTGGAGACACCGAGGTTGCGCTCGATCTCCGTGACCACGCCGTTCTCCTCGTCGAAGAACTTGACGAGGACCTCGTCCCAGCCGCCCAGGTCGTCGATGGTGAACAAGCCAGGAGGCTCCGGGAAGTCCTGGCCGGCGGTGTCCGCACCCTCGAGCGTCGGGCGGTAGCCGTTCTCCGCGAAGATCTTCTGTGCCTCGTCGCCCCGCACGAAGTCCAGGAAGGCCTGAGCCTCCTTGGGGTGCTTGGTCGTGGAGGTGATGGCGGCCGGGTTCTCGATCAGGATCGTCGAGTCGGGCACGACGTACTCCAGGTCCTCCCCGTTCTGCTGGGCGAAGATCGCCTCGTTCTCGTACGAGAGGAGGACGTCACCCTTGCCACCGGTGAAGGTCTGCAGCGCGGCGCGGGCGCTCTCGTCCTGCACCGGCACGTTGGCGAGCAGGTCGGCGAGGTACTTCTCGCCCTCGGCCTCGGACTTGCCGTCCTCGAGCTGCGCGCCGTAGCCGGCCATCAGGTTCCAGCGGGCGCCGCCGGAGGAGAACGGGTTGGGAGTGATGACCTCGAGGCCCTTCTTGGTGAGGTCGTCCCAGCCCTTGATGCCCTCGGGGTTGCCGCTGCGGGTGACCAGCGACACCACGGAGTCGGTGATCATGCCCTTGTTCTCGTCCGTGTTCCACGAGGCGTCGACCATGCCGGCCTCGACGAGGCGGTCCATGTCCGGGGCCAGCGAGAACATCACGAAGTCGGCGGGCAGTCCGGCCTCGACCGCGCGGCTCTGGTCGCCGGACGCGCCGTAGGACTGCTCGAACTTCACGTTCGCGCCGGCGTCGGTCTCCTGGAAGGCGGTGATGATCTTCTCGAACGCGGCCTGCGGCGTCGAGTAGGCCACGAGCGAGAGGGTGACCTCTTCGCCGCCGCCCGAGTCGCCGGATCCGGAGTCGTCCCCCGTCGACGCCTCGGTGCTGGCGCACGCGGCGAGGGAGAGAGCAGAGAGCAGGGCGGCGGCCATCGTGACCACCGGTCGCCGTCGGGCGGTAAACACCATGAGAGAACCTTTCTCCATCGAGAAACTGTGGTTAGAGCATATGCACAGTTCGCTCGATGTCCGAAATGCCCCGCGCGTCTGGTGAGACGGACGTCCCTCTACGGCTGCGCCGGGAGCACCTCACCACGCGGTGATCCAGGCGTCCCGGCGTGCCCTCCGGGGGCTACCACGCCGCCTGGATCAACGGCACGGGCGGCGCCGGGTCAGCGGGTGGGACGTCAGGCGTGCTGCGCGGGGATCGTGCCCAGCCGGCCGGCCTGGAAGTCCTCGAACGCCTGCCGCAGCTCGGCGTCGGTGTTCATGACGAAGGGGCCGTACCACGCGACCGGCTCGCGGATCGGCTGACCGCCGAGCACCAGCACGTCGAGCGACGGTGTGTGCGAGTCCTGCGCGTCGTCGGCCTGGACCGACAGGGTGTCGCCGGCGCCGAGCACCGCCAGCTGGCCGCTGCGCAGCGGCCGCCCTTCGGCGCCCACCGATCCGGCGCCGCCGAGGGAGTAGACGAGGGCGTTGAAGTCAGGGCGCCACGGCAGGGTCAGCCGGGCGCCGGCCGAGATCGTGGCGTGGATCAGGGTGATCGGCGTGTAGGTCGAACCGGGTCCCTCGGACCCGTCGACGCCGGGCACCGACCCGGCGATGACACGCACCAGCGCGCCGCCGTCGGTCGAGGACAGCAGGCCGACCTTCGCGCCGCGGATGTCCTGGTAGCGGGGCGCCGCCATCTTGAGGTCACGCGGCAGGTTGACCCACAGCTGGAAGCCGTGGAAGAGGCCACCGCTGACGACCAGGGCCTCGGGTGGCGTCTCGATGTGCAGGATGCCGCTGCCAGCAGTCATCCACTGGGTGTCGCCGTTGGTGATCAGCCCGCCGCCGCCGTTGGAGTCCTGGTGGGCCATCTCCCCGTCGATCATGTAGGTGACGGTCTCGAAGCCGCGGTGCGGGTGCCACGGCGTGCCCTTCGGCTCGCCCGGCGCGTAGTCGACCTCGCCCATCTGGTCGAGATGCACGAAGGGGTCGAGCAGCTCCTGCGCGACCCCGGCGAACGCCCGCCGGACCGGGAAGCCCTCGCCCTCGAAGCCGCGCGGGGCGGTCGTCACCGAGGCGACCGGCCGATCCTGAGCGGTCGGGCCGGGTGCCGGGATGCGGGGGAGTGCGAGGACGTTGTCGACCGTGACAGCGGGCATGCCAGCGGAACGCCCCCGGCCACCTGGTGGATTCCCGGCCGTGACCCGGGCGTGAGAGCGTGGCCGCGATGTTCTCGCCAGGGTTCGCCGGGGTCGTGCTCGCCGCCGGCGAGGGTCGCCGGCTGCGGCCCCTGTCGGACGTACGTCCCAAGGCGCTGTGCACCGTCGGCGGACGCCCGCTCCTCGAGTGGGCGGTCGAGCGCCTCCGGCCGTACGTCGCTGAGCTCGCCGTGAACGCGCACGCCCACCTGGACCTGATGCTCGACTGGCTGGACGGCCACGACGTCCACGCCTCGGTCGAGCCCGGCGAGGCGCGGGGGACGGCCGGCGCGCTCGGCCTGCTGCACGACTGGCTCGACGGACGGCCGGTGATGGTGACCAACGCCGACGCCTGGTACCCGCCCGAGATGGCGGCGGTGCTGGCCGACCTCGTCGCCGGCTGGGACGGCGACCGCCCTCGGCTGCTGTGCTCCCGCCCCGAGGACCCGGCGGACGGCGTCTTCGACGGGCTGCGCTACGTCGGGACCGGCCTGCTGCCCTGGTGGTCGGTGCGGGACCTGTCGCCGGACCCGTCGGGGCTCTACGAGGTGTCGTGGCGGGCGCTGCACGCCGAGGGCGGGCTGGACCTGGTGGAGACCGACGTGCCGGTCGTGGACTGCGGCACACCCGCGCACTACCTGCGGGCCAACATGCTGGCGTCCGGCGGCCAGCCGGTCGTGGAGCCCGGGGCGCGGGTCGAGGGGACCCTGGTGCGCTCCGTCGTCTGGGCCGGTGAGACGGTCGGTCCGCACGAGTCCCTGGTCGACGCGGTCCGGGGCGCCGGCACGACCCTGCAGCCGTACGCCACGAGGAGTCCCGGGTGAATGACACGAGTGTGATTCCCCCGTACGATGACGCCCAGCACCACCTGCACCACCGAGGCGGGCCGGCCGCCGAGATCACCGACAGCACCCGATCACCGGGCATGCGGGACGCGAGGAGCGACATGGGGACGAGCGACGCCGCGGACGCCTTCCGGGCCGCCGACGCCGGGGCCGCCTCCCAGCTGTCCCCCCGCGACCAGGAGATCCTCGCCTTCGAGCGCCAGTGGTGGAAGTACGCGGGCGCCAAGGAGCAGGCGATCCGTGAGCTCTTCGACATGTCGGCCACGCGCTACTACCAGGTGCTCAACGCGCTGATCGACCGCCCGGAGGCGCTGGCCACCGACCCGATGCTGGTCAAGCGGCTGCGCCGGCTCCGCTCGGCGCGCCAGCGGGCCCGCTCGGCCCGCCGGCTCGGCATCGAGGTCTGAGCGCCGGACCGTCCCGGTCCGCTAGCCTCGACCGCCGTCATGATCGCCCGACACGACTCCTCCCAGCCCCGCGTCCGCCGCGGTGCGCACCGCACCCGGCGGTCCGTCCTCGGTGCCCTGATGCCGTCGGTGCTCGCAGTGGCCGCAGTCGCCTCGCTGATCACCGCCCTCGCGGTGTGGCAGGGCGAGCAGCCCGGCCAGCCGGTGGCTGATGCCGCTGCCCGCACGTCGAGCTCGGGGGCCACTCCCTCCGCCCGGACCGACGCCGCGAAGGCGGTGTCGACTCCCTCCTCGGTCACCCCGTCGACCCCCGAGGCGAGCCCGGCGACCGAGGTCGAGGGCACGAAGGCCGAGGCCACGCCGTCGTCGAAGCCGGCGTCGGTCGACCGGACGGCCTACGAGGTCGTCGTCCTGAACCAGTCGAGCCGGGCGGGGCTGGCCGCGACCGTCGGTCAGGACCTGCGTGACCAGGGCTGGACCGTGCCCGCCGTCGGCAACTTCCGAGGCATCGTCCCGGCGACGACGGTCTACTACCCGGTCGGCGCCGAGACGGCGGCCCTCGCGGTCGCGGGCGACCTGCGCAGCGAGCCGCGGATCCGGCCGCGCTTCGGCAACCTGTCGACGACGCGGCTGACGGTCGTCGTCACCACCAGCTACCCGGGCTGAGCATGGCTCCGCCCGAGCCGCTACCCCAGCCGCTCCCCGAGCCGGCCACCGACGAGGGGCGGGTCGGGCTGGCCGCCCTGCTGGCGGACGCCGGTCACGCCCTGGTCGCCCTCGACTTCGACGGCACGCTCTCGCCGATCGTCGCGGACCCCGACGACGCGCGGGCGCACCCTGACGTGCCACCGGTGCTCGAGCGGCTGGCAGGGCACGGCGTGCGGGTGGCCGTCGTCACCGGCCGCCCGGCGGCGCTCGCCGTGGAGTACGGCCGGCTGGAGTCGGTCCGCGGGCTGGTCGTGCTGGGCCACTACGGGCTGGAGCGCTGGGAGGCCGGCCAGGTGACCTCGCCGCCCGATGCGTCCGGGGTCGCAGCCGCCCGGTCGCGGTTGCCCGGCCTGCTCGCCGAGCTCGGGGGCCCCGACGGCACCTGGGTCGAGGACAAGGGGCTCGCCGTCGCGGTCCACACCAGGCGGGCGCGCGACCCGGTGGCCGCACTCGACCTCCTGCGGCAGCCGCTCGAGTCCCTCGCCGCGGAGACGGGGCTGGTCCTGGAGCCTGGCCGGCTGGTGCTGGAGCTGCGGCCGCCCGGGGCCGACAAGGGCGCGGCGGTGCGGTCGCTGGTCGAGCCCGGCGCGACCTCGGCGGTCGTCTTCGTCGGTGACGACCTGGGCGACCTGCCGGCCTTCGAGGAGGTCGCCCGGCTGCGCGCCGAGGGTCTGCCGGGCCTGCTGGTGTGCAGCGGCTCGACCGAGGTGACCGAGGTGGCCGAGCGGGCGGACCTGGTGGTCGAGGGCCCGGAGGGTGTCGCCGGCCTGCTCGGCGCGCTCGTCGCGCGCCTCGACGGCTGAGCGCGGTCAGCTGGTGGTCGACGTCCAGCTCGGGTCGCGGCCGATGAATCCCAGCATCCGGGTCTGGGCGTCCGCGTCGGCGGGCACGGCGACCCGCGGGCCGTACTGGCCGGAGGAGCGCATGAGGTCCTCGATCGGTTCCATGCCGGCGAGCAGCGCAGCGCAGAGCCCGCTGTCGAGGGTCTCGTCCTGGCCGGTGGCGCGGGCCAGGTCCCAGGTGTGCATGAAGACGTCGGAGGTGTAGAACCGGTCGACCGCCTCGGGCAGCGGCATCGTGCCGGTGTGCTCGTCGGAGAACTCCCGGTCCGCCGAGCCCGGGTCGTCGAGCACGGCCTGGACCCCGTCGGCGTGGACCCGCCAGGCGCCGACCGGGTCGTCGTCGACCGGCGGCCCCGCGGGGAGCCGGACGTCAGAGCCCATGGCCAGGAAGCCGGGGAACCACTCGACGAGGTGGCGGACCACGTCGCGGGCCGTCCAGCCGTCGACCGGCGCGGGTGCCGACCAGTCGGCGGTGCCGCGGACCCGGTCGGAGAAGCAGCCGGCGATCCGCCGGTGCCGCTCGCCCGGGCCTACGGCGACCAGGGAGCCGTCGCGGTCGGACACGTCAGACGGCTCCGTCCTCGATGAGGGCGTCGAGCTTGGCGTATCCCTCGTTGACGCCGGTCTCCATGCCGCTGGCCAGCCAGCCGTCACGAGCCTCGAAGCTGTCGCAGAGCGACTCCGCGACCAGGCGGGTCCTGCCGTCACCGAGGTCCTCGAAGCGCACCGTCTCCAGGGACACCCCGTCCGGCATTGCTTCCCAGGTGAAGGTCTGCACGATCTTCGCGGGGCTCACGGTGTGGAAGCAGCCGCGGAATGCGTACTCCTCGTCGCCGCGGATGCCGAGGAACCGCCAGGAGCCGCCGTCGCGGGCGTCCCAGTGGTCGATCTTGGGGGTGACGTCGGCCGGCCCGACCCACCGGGCGAAGAGGTCGGGGTCGGTGTGCGCCTTGAAGAGCTGCTCCGGCGTGCCGGCGAACTCGCGGGTGATCCGGATGATCGGGACGTCGGCGTCGGCCTCGATGGTCGCCTCGGGTGCCTTGGCAGTGGTCATGATGCGGTTCCTTCCTGAGGTTCGGACTCGTTGTCGCTGTCGGTGTCGTTCATCTCGGCCAGCAGCTCGTCGAGGCGCTGGTAGCGCTCCTCGGCCTGCCGGCGGTACTTCTCGATCCACTTCGTCATCAGGTCGAAGACCTCCGCCTCCAGGTGCACCGGGCGCCGCTGGGCCTCCCGGCTCCGGCTGACCAGCCCCGCCTCCTCGAGCACCTTGAGGTGCTTGGACACGGCCTGGACGGACACCGCGTACGGCGCTGCGAGGCCGTTGACGGTCGCGTCGCCGGTCGTCAGCCGAGCGACCATGTCGCGGCGGGTCGGGTCGGCCAGGGCGGCGAACACCCGGGAGAGCTGGTCGGTCACGATGGCTTCCTCAACTGATCGGTTGAACAAACCGTAGAGCCGGGTCAGCCGTCTTGTCAACCACTTGGTTGAACAAACCTCGAGGAGCGCCGGGGCTGCTCAGTCCAGCGCGCTGATCTGCGCGGCGAGCCACCGGGCCGGTGGCAGCCGTTCCGACGCGGCCCGCAGCCGGGCGGTGCGGGCCGCGCGATCGTCGTCGGCCATCGACAGGGCGGCGTGCAACGCGTCGGCCGTGCCGGAGACGTCGAAGGGGTTGACGAGCAGCACGTCGTCGGCCAGCTCGTCCGCCGCGCCCGCCTCGGTCGACAGGACGATCGCGCACCCGCCCTCGGAGACGACCGGCATCTCCTTCGCCACCAGGTTCATCCCGTCGCGCACCGGGTTGACGAGCAGCACGTCACCCATCCGGTAGAGCGCGAGGGACCGGGCGTAGTCGTCGGTCACGTCGAGCACGATCGGTCGCCATTCCTCGGTGCCGAACTCGTCCTCGATCTCCGCCGCCAGGCGCTGCACGGTCGCGGTGTACTCGCGGTACTCCGGCAGGTCGTGCCGGCTCGGGTAGGCCGACGCGAGGTGGGTGACCCGCCCGCGCCACTCGGGGTAGCGGCGCAGCAGCTCGGCATAGGCGAGCAGCCCGCGGCCGATGTTCTTCGACAGCTCGGTGCGGTCGACCCGCACGACGGCCTTGCGGTCACCGAGCTTGCGACGCAGCGCGCCGAGCCGCGACTCGACGTCGTCCTCGGCGGCGCGCGCACGCAACGCCTCACCGTCGACGCCGAGAGGGTGCACACCCAGACCGGTCGTGTGCCCGTCGTAGGACACCGACCGGCCGTCCTCGACCTTGGCTCCGAGCAGGTCGGCGCAGCACTGCCCGAAGGCGCGCGCCCACCGCGGCGAGTGGAAGCCCGCGTGGTCGGCGCCGAGCATCCCGAGCAGGGTCTCGCGGGCGACGTCGGCCGGCAGCAGCCGGAAGTAGTCGACCGGCGCCCACGGCGTGTGCGAGAAGTGCGCGATGCGCAGGTCGGGTCGCAGCTCCCGCAGCTGCCGGGGCAGCAGCGTCAGGTGGTAGTCCTGGACGAGCACCTTCGCGCCGTACGACGCCTCGTCCGCGAGCGCCTCCGCGAAGGCGCGGTTGTATGACTCGTAGTCGCTCCACTCGCGGCGGAAGCCGGCGTCGAAGACCGGCGCTGTCGGCGTCGCGTAGAGCAGGTGGTGCACGAACCACAGCGTCGAGTTGGCGATCGCGTTGTAGGCGCGGTGGAAGGTGGCCGGGTCGATGTCGAGCATCCGCACTGCGAGACCGCCGGTGTCGTGTCCGTCCTGGTCGAGCCGGCCGCGCGGCGAGTGCCGGGCGGCTGCCCGGTCGCCCTCGGTGAGAGCCGCGCACACCCAGACGACGTCGTCGTGGTCGCGCTCGCCGTTGGCCATCGACGACAGGCCCGAGACCAGCCCGCCACCGCCGCGGATCGCGACGAGCGAGCCGTCGTCGGACTCGGTGAAGGACAGCGGTCCACGGTTCGACGCGACGAGCAGTGCGGCAGTGCCCGCGGTCGCGTCAGACATGGCCCTGATCATGCCGCTCACCCATCGGCAGGCGGTAGCCGCCGTCCGCAAGACCCGCCAGCCGTTCGAAGACGTTGTACGTCGCCGGGTTGCGGCACCGCAGCCACGACCAGGCTGCTGCCAGCCCGTAGAGCGGCAGCATCACCAGCCCGACGCACCAGGCGTACTGCGTCGCGTGCCGCGCCTCGTGGACGAGCAGCCGCGGCCGGCGGGCCAGCGCGTCGTCGTCGATCCGCAGCAGCACGACGTTTCCGACGGTGAAGGCCGGCGCGCTCGGCACCCGCAGCCGGTAGCCACGCGCCAGGATCAGCCCGTCGTGTCCGCGCGTCACCCGGGCGCGTCCGACCGCCGCGGCCAGCAGCCCGAGCGGCGTCGACAGGTTGACCCAGTTGGCCACCTGCCGCACCCGGAGCCCCGTCCGCACGTCGTCATCCTCCACTGACACGCCTGTCTCGGGGGGTGGACCGGGCTGTCCGGGGGCTGGGCAGGCGACGTACCGTGAGTGGCACAACTGAACACCGCTCATCCAGAGGGGCAGAGGGAACGGCCCGTTGACGCCCCGGCAACCGCACCGACTCGCACTCGGTCACGGTGCCAACTCCGACCCGGCGCAGTGTGCGTCCGGGACAGATGAGGAGAGGACGCGATCCGCGTGACGACCAGCCTGTCCGCCGTACCCACGGTGTCGACCACCCCGCCCAGCACCACCGCTGCTGCCCCGCCCGACCTCGGGCCCGCACGGGCACTGTCCTGTCGCGAGTGCGGGGCCACCCAGCCGCTCGGCCCCTTCTACGCCTGCGGCGAGTGCTTCGGCCCGCTCGAGGTGGCCTACGACTTCGGGACCGTCACCCGCGAGTCGATCGAGTCCGGGCCCGCCAACATCTGGCGCTACCAGGGCCTGCTGCCGGTGCCGACCACCGTGCGCGACGTGCCGAACCTCGAGCCGGGTGGCACGCCGCTCGTCCCGGCGCACAACCTGGCCAAGGCCCTCGGCATGCGCGCCCTGTGGGTCAAGGACGACAGCGCCAACCCGACGCACTCGTTCAAGGACCGCGTGGTCGCCGTGGCGCTGGCCGCCGCCCGCGAGCTCGGCTTCTCCACGCTGGCCTGCCCGTCGACCGGCAACCTGGCCAATGCCGTCGCTGCGGCGGCAGCACGCGCCGGCATCCGCTCCGTCGTGCTCGTCCCGGCCGACCTCGAGCAGCAGAAGATCGTGACCACCGCGGTCTACGGCGGCACGCTCGTCGCGGTGGAGGGGACGTACGACGACGTCAACCGGGTCGCCTCCGAGCTGGCCGGCGAGCACGAGGACTGGGCGTTCGTGAACGTCAACGTGCGGCCGTACTACGCCGAGGGCTCGAAGACGCTGGGCTACGAGGTGGCCGAGGCGCTGGGCTGGCGACTGCCGGAGCAGGTCGTGATCCCCGTGGCGTCGGGCTCGCAGCTGACCAAGGTGGACAAGGCGTTCGGCGAGCTCGGGACGCTGGGTCTCGTCGAGCCGACGCCCTACCGGATCTACGGCGCGCAGGCGACCGGCTGCTCGCCGGTGTCGGCGGCGTTCAAGGCCGGCCATGACGTCGTACGTCCGGTGCGACCGTCGACGATCGCCAAGTCGCTGGCGATCGGCAACCCGGCGGACGGGCCGTACGTCCTCGACACCGTTCGACGGACCGGTGGCGCCGTCGAGGACGTGACCGACGAGGAGGTCGTGGAGGGCATCCGGCTGCTGGCGAGGACCGAAGGGATCTTCGCCGAGACTGCCGGCGGCGTCACGGTGGCGACCTTGAAGAAGCTGCTCGCCGCCGGGCAGCTCGACCCGGAGGCCGACACGGTCGTCTTCAACACCGGCGACGGGCTCAAGACCCTGGACGCGGTGTCGCCCGTGGTCGGCCCGGCCGCGACGATCCCGGCCTCGGCGGACGCGTTCACCGCCGCCGGCCTCGGCTGAGGCCGCCCGTCCCGGGCCCGGGGCGAGCTCGCCTGGTTCGCGCGCGATGCGCCGACCGGGTGGTTCGCCCCGGACGCCCCGATCGCGACACCGACCGATGTCACGGATTTGCCCCGCAGGCGTGATCGCCGCCACTACGCTGCCGCTCGGTCGAGCCACGACGACTTGGTACGAGCACGACCCGGGCCGCGCGACGTGTGCGGCCTGTCGGCTCAGCACCAGGAGTAACAGCATGGCTCAGGGCTCCGTCAAGTGGTTCAACAGCGAGAAGGGCTACGGCTTCATCGCGGTTGACGGTGGCGCGGACGTCTTCGTCCACTACAGCGCGATCCAGATGGACGGCTACCGCTCCCTCGAGGAGGGGCAGCGCGTCGAGTTCGAGATCTCGGAGGGTCAGAAGGGTCCGCAGGCGGACTCGGTCCGAGCGGTCGTCTGACCGTCCGGTCCGTCGACGACGGCCCGGCCCCCCAGCGGGGGCCGGGCCGTTCTCGCGTGTCAGAGGGCTCGACGTCCGCCCCCTCCACCCCTCGAGCCCCTCCACATTGATCACGCGGGCGTGGTCAATGCACCCTGGACGGGGCAAATTTGCCGCGCTCAGCAACCAATGACCACGCGGGCGTGATCAATGCGCGGCGGATCCGGCGTGCGGTGATCGATCGCGACCGGCCTGTGAAGCGCGCGGTCGGAGCTCCGGAGCGTCCCGACCGCTTGCACTCGACGGGGCTGAGTGCTAATCATTGTCGTTAGCACTCGACACGTGAGAGTGACAGAACGACTGGAACCGGCCAGGTGAGGCCGGTCCGGTGCCGGCGACGACCGCCGCCCGGGCCGACCGTCCGTCGCGGGCACCCCCGGATCCTGCTTCCACCCCGATCGGGAGGACCGAAAACCGCATGTCAAAGATCATTGCGTTCGACGAGGAAGCCCGGCGCGGTCTCGAGCGGGGCATGAACCAGCTCGCCGACGCCGTCAAGGTCACGCTCGGCCCGCGCGGCCGCAACGTCGTCCTCGAGAAGAAGTGGGGCGCCCCCACGATCACCAACGACGGTGTCTCCATCGCCAAGGAGATCGAGCTCGAGGACCCCTACGAGAAGATCGGCGCAGAGCTCGTCAAGGAGGTCGCGAAGAAGACCGACGACGTCGCCGGTGACGGCACGACGACTGCGACCGTCCTCGCGCAGGCGCTGGTCCGCGAGGGCCTGCGCAACGTCGCCGCGGGCGCGAACCCGATGGCGCTCAAGCGCGGCATCGAGAAGGCTGTCGAGCGGGTGAGCGAGGAGCTCCTCAAGATGGCCAAGGACGTCGAGACGAAGGAGCAGATCGCCTCCACCGCCTCGATCTCCGCCGCTGACCCGTCGATCGGCGAGATGATCGCCGAGGCGATGGACAAGGTCGGCAAGGAAGGCGTCATCACCGTCGAGGAGAGCAACACCTTCGGCCTGGAGCTCGAGCTCACCGAGGGCATGCGCTTCGACAAGGGCTACATCTCGCCCTACTTCGTCACCGACCCGGAGCGCATGGAGACGGTTCTCGACGACCCGTACCTGCTGATCCTCAACTCGAAGATCTCGGCCGTGAAGGACCTGCTGCCGCTGCTCGAGAAGGTCATGCAGTCCGGCAAGCCGCTGGCCATCATCGCCGAGGACGTCGAGGGCGAGGCCCTCGCGACCCTGGTCGTGAACAAGATCCGGGGCACCTTCAAGTCGGTCGCCGTCAAGGCACCGGGCTTCGGTGACCGCCGCAAGGCCATGCTGCAGGACATCGCGATCCTCGCCGGTGGCCAGGTCATCTCCGAGGAGGTCGGCCTCAAGCTCGAGAACGCCGGTCTCGACCTGCTCGGCCACGCCCGCAAGGTCGTCGTCACCAAGGACGAGACGACGATCGTCGAGGGTGCCGGGGACGCCGACCAGATCGCCGGCCGGGTCAACCAGATCCGCGCCGAGATCGAGAAGTCGGACTCCGACTACGACCGCGAGAAGCTCCAGGAGCGCCTCGCCAAGCTGGCCGGCGGCGTCGCCGTCATCAAGGCCGGCGCGGCCACCGAGGTGGAGCTCAAGGAGCGCAAGCACCGCATCGAGGACGCGGTGCGCAACGCCAAGGCCGCCGTCGAGGAGGGCATCGTCGCCGGTGGTGGCGTCGCGCTCCTGCAGGCGTCGATCACGGCGTTCGAGAAGCTCGACCTGGACAAGGACGAGCAGACCGGTGCCAACATCGTGAAGATCGCGCTGGAGGCCCCGCTCAAGCAGATCGCCATCAACGCCGGCCTCGAAGGCGGCGTCGTGGTGGAGAAGGTGCGCAACCTCGACATCGGCCACGGTCTCGACGCAGCCACCGGCGAGTACAAGGACATGATCAAGGCCGGCATCATCGACCCGGCCAAGGTCACCCGCTCGGCGCTGCAGAACGCCGCGTCGATCGCCGGCCTCTTCCTCACCACCGAGGCCGTCATCGCCGACAAGCCGGAGAAGGCCCCGGCCGGCGGCGGCATGCCGGGCGGCGACGGCGGCATGGGCGGCATGGACTTCTGATCCGCGCCACCCGCACCACCTGCACGACCGGCACGACCTGATCGACCGCGAGGGCGGCTCCCCACTACGGGGGAGCCGCCCTCGTGCATGTCACGACGGAGGTGTCAGCGCGGGCGCCATACCGTGGTCATCGGCCGCACGACGTGGTCGTGCGCCGAGCTGACGGACGTACGCCCGGAAGGTGCCGTGTCCGCGCCGCCGGGACCGCCGTCGATCGCACCGGCGCCGCCGATGAGGGCGACGGCCGCGACGACCGCGGCGACGACGGTGGTGGACAAGGGATCTCCTGCGCGAGTGGGTGTGTACTGCTCCTGTCGCTTCGGACTGTCGTCGCGGTTCTGTCCCGGGCGCATCGGGCGCAGGTCCCGAGGCTGTCCCGACGTGAGGGCCGCCGGGCCGGGACCGGTGTCCCGTGCCGCCGGGTAGCGTGGCGGGGCAGCCGAGCGACGGGAGCGAGCCGATGACCGAGCCGTACGACCACCTGCTGGAGGCCTACGCCAGGCTCGTCGTGCGCGTGGGTGTGAACGTCCAGCTCGGGCAGCGCGTCGTGGTGCGCGGCATGGTCGAGCACGCGGACGTGGCCCGTGCTGTGGCCGCCGAGGCCTACCGCGTCGGGGCCAGCCACGTCACCATCGACTACGTCGACCAGCACCTGCAGCGGGCGACCGTGGACATGGCGCCCGAGGATGCGCTGGGCCTGTCGCTCCAGCACGAGGTCGACGCGATCAACGCCTGGCAGACCGACGACGTCGCCGTCATCGGGCTCACCGGCAACCCGAACCCGACGCTGATGGACGGTGCCGACCCGGCCAGGCTGGCCGCGTCGCTCCCGGTCGAGCGAGCGAAGGCCTCGATGCAGGTGCTGGGTGCCGACCACGTCGCGTGGACCGTCGTCGCCGCACCCAACGCGGGGTGGGCGGAGAGCCTCTTCGGCACCCCGGACGTCGAGCGGCTCTGGCAGGCCGTCGCGGTGGCGACCCGCCTCGACGAGGAGGACCCGGTCGTGTCGTGGCGGGAGCACCTCGCCAAGCTCGCGCGTCGTCGGGACCTGCTCAACGACCGCGGATTCGACCGGGTGCGGTTCCGCGGTCCGGGCACGGACCTCGTCGTCGGACTCGTGCCGCAGTCGCGATGGGTGACCGCGGAGCACACGAACGACGCGGGCACCGCGTTCGTCGCCAACCTGCCGACCGAGGAGGTCTACACCTCACCGGACTGGCGTCGTGCCGACGGCACGCTCAGCACGACGGCGCCCTTCTTCCTGCAGCAGATGAACGTCCTCGTCGACGGCCTGGTGCTCGAGCTCGGCGACGGGTCGGTCCGTAGCGCGAAGGCGGCGGCCGGCGAGGAGGCGGTCCACCACCAGATGGACAGCGTCCCGCGCGCCCGGCACCTGGGCGAGGTGGCGATCGTCGACGGCGACTCCCGGGTGCGCCGGACCCAGCTCACGTACCGCGACATGCTCTACGACGAGAACTCCGCGTCGCACATCGCCTGGGGCGCCGGCTTCCCGACCACGATCGAGGGCGGCACCGACCTCGACGTGCAGCAGCGGATCGATGCCGGCGTCAACCAGTCGGCCACCCACGTCGACGTCGTCGTCGGCAGCCCGGACGTCGAGATCGACGGAATCGGGGCCGACGGGCACGTCACGCCGGTGCTGCGCGGCGACGAGTTCGTGCTGAGCTGAGGCACCCGCCGCGGTCGGGTCCGCCCGCCGCGGTCAGCCGAGCAGCAGGGCGACGCCCACTGCGGCAGTGAACGTGTGCGCCAGGATCGGCGGCTGGACGACGTACCGCCACCTGCCGCCGGACGACAGCACCAGCACGGAGAGCAGGCCCCAGCCGACACCGAGCCAACCGACCCACGACGGAAGGCTGTCGTCGGCGATCACCGCGCCGCCGAGGACCGCGGACGCCGCGTAGGCCGAGAACATGTGCACCAGGTAGAGAGCGCCCGCCCACGCGTCCAGGGCACCGAAGACGTCGGGCGGCGCACCGTCGACGACGGCCCGCTCGGCCGCCCAGGGACCGACGGTGAGGCGGAAGGCCAGCGACACGACGAACGAGGCAGCCCCCAGCGCGTAGACCACGGCCGCCGCCCAGGCTGTGGCCCGCGCCGCGGCGGGCTCGGTCGATGTGGCGTACGCGGCCAGCCCTGCGGGCGTCACGAACAGTCCCACGACCATCCAGCTGTGGATCCAGGCGCGCCGACGCCGGTCGGCGTGGATCAGGGGAAGGGCGGTGTCGGGGGGACCCTCGTACTCGACGCGCCACCGGACGGCGCCGGTCAGGAAGACGACAAAGCCCGCGACGAGCGTCCAGCCGGCGGCCGACTCCGCATCCACCCCGCGATGGTGGCACGCAGGGGCGCGCTCAGTCGTCCAGCGGCCGGACCCAGGTGGCCTCGCCCGCGTCGAGGTGCACCTCGGCGTCGCACTCGGCGGCGGCATCGGGGTCGTGGGTCGCGAGCACGACGGCTGCGCCGCTGTCCGCCTCGGCGCGCAGCAGAGCGACGACGCGAGCACGGTTGGCGGCGTCCAGCTCGCTGGTGGGCTCGTCGGCCAGCACGACGCGGCCGCGCTGGGCCAGCCCGCGCGCCACCGCCACCCGCTGCTGCTGCCCGCCGGAGAGCTCCTCGATCAGCTGCTCGCCGGCGGTGGCGAGGCCTACCTGGTCGAGAGCCAGGGCCGTCCGGGCCTGCGCCTCGACCGGCTCGACGCCCGCGGCGAGCAGCGGCACCAGCACGTTCTCCGACGCGGTGAGAACGCTCGCGAGGGCGTTGTCCTGCGGGATGAGGACGACGCCCTGCCCGCTCGTCCCGTCGCGGTCGGTGACCGGCTCGGCGCCGAGGTGCACGGTCCCGCTCCCGGGGCGCACCAGCCCGGCGAGGCACCACAGCAGCGTCGTCTTTCCGGCGCCGGACGGCCCGGTCACTGCGACGATGCGCCCCGGTCGGCCGGTCAGGTCGATCCCGAGCAGGACCTCGTGACCGTCGTAGTCGACATGCAGCCCGCGCGCAGTCAGGGTCAGCGGCTCGCGCACGTCGGCGCTCACGGTCTCGGCTGTCATGCGACGTCCTCCCCGGTCGGGTCCTCGTCCGTGTCGGTCCGGTCCAGCCGCACCGCGGACTCGTCGACGATCGTGACCCGGAGCAAGGAGCCCGGCGGCACCCGCTCCAGGACGTCCAGCGGCAGGGTGAGAGAGCCGTCGCGGCCGACCACGGCGTACTCCTCGCCGCGGCGCCCCTCGGCGCCGACCCGGCCGTCGCGGATCGTCACGGTCCGGGGCAGTCGCTCGGCGACGTCGGGGTCGTGCGTGACAGCGACGACCGTGGTGCCCAGGTCGCGGTTGATCTCGCCGACCGCCGCCAGCACCTCGTCGCGGCCCTCGTGGTCGAGCTGGCTGGTCGGCTCGTCGAGCAGCAGCAGGCCCGGGTTGCCGGCCAGGCCGACACCGACAGCCAGCCGTTGCCGCTGTCCGGGTGAGAGGGCACCGAGATGAGCGGTCGCGTGGTCGGCCAGCCCGACGATCGAGAGCACCTCGTGCGCCTCGGGCAGCTCCGAGGTCGTGAAGTCGTCGTCCGACTCCCGCGAGGAACGCACCTTCCGCGCGCCCCGCTGGGCAAAGCGCACGTTGTCGAGCGGGTTGGCGTAGGGCAGCAGGTTGCGCATCGCGCCCTGCAGCACGACGCCGACATCGGTCGCGCGCATCCGGGCGAGACCCTTCTCGTCCATCCGCGCGATCTCGTGCGCGCCGACGTGCAGCCGGCCGGCACTGGGTCGCAGCAGCCCGGCGAAGAGGTTGAGCAGCGTGGACTTCCCCGACCCCGACGGGCCGAGCAGGCCGACCACCTCGCCGGCTGCCACGTCCAGGTCGACGCCTGACAGTGCCACCACGTCGTTGCCCTCGAGCCGGTAGATGTGCACCAGACCGTGGCAGGCCACGGGGATACCGCTCATCTCACTCCTTCCCGCAGCCGGTCTGAGCGACCGGTGCGCAGCTGCAGCACGGCGACCGTCAGGCCGACCGCGACGAGGACGAGGGCGAGGCCGCCGAGGGCGAGCCACGCCGAGGCGGCGTCCGGCGCGTAGCGCACCGGCACGCTGGTCGATGGCGTGTCGAACTGCGGCAGCGCGGGCAGCACCGCCCACACCGCCACCACGGCGGCGGCCGCGCCGCACAGCAGCGCGACGACGACGGTGCCGATGTTCTCCCGCAGCAGCAGCGATCGGACGGTACGTCGTCGCAGCCCGACCGCGCGCAGTGCTGCCACCTCGTAGGCCCGCTGCCGCCGGCCGACGTAGGCCGCGACGAGCAGGGCGCCGACCGAGACCACGACGGCGGCCGCGCCGCAGACCAGGAGCAACCGCAGGGCCAGCACGGCGCCGTCACCGGCGTAGACCCGCTCCAGCGCTGCCGCTGTCGACCGTCCCTGCACCGCCATGCCGGCGCGGTCCAGCGCGGCGACCAGCGCCCGTTCGCGCTGCGGGTCGTTGCGGCTCAGCCAGATCTCCTTCTGCCCGACCTGGGCCTCGTCGTCCAGGCGCAGCGCGAGCTGGAGGTCGACGAGCACCGCTTCGTCACCGGCTCGTGGGAGGTAGTCGACGACCTGGCGGCCGGCGTAGCGCATGGCGGACCCGGACAGGCCGGTCGTCTCGCCGAGCGGCAGGCCGCCCTGCGCGGCAGCCGGCCCCGCGATGGAGCCGGTCACGACCGCCGGCAGCGGCTCGGGGGAGTCGCCGCGCACGATCTGCGCGTACGGTCCGCCGGGCGCCTGGACGCTTGCCTCGAGCTCGTCGCCTGGCTCGAGGTGAACCTCCGGGCCGCCGATCGTGGGTGCCCCCGGCCGCCAGGCCGCGCGGTTCGCGAAGCTCACCGGCAGGTCGACGGCTTGTCCGTCGGTGCCTGTCGCGGTGATGCCCGCGAACCGCATCGTGGCCGTCGCGCTGCCGATGTCGGTGCCCGGGTGGTTGACCGCGAGGCCGGCCAGTCGGCAGCCGCTCGCGCAGTCCGCCGGCACGTCGCCCCGGTAGCTGTGCGTGCCGGGTCTCAGCTGACCCATCGGGAGGTACTGGAAGTCCCCGGCGTCGTCCAGCTGCACGTAGAGCGTGAGTGGAGAAGGTGACCGGACGTCGAGCAGGTCGACGTCGACAGTGATCGGACCCGGCCGCACGTCGAGGCTCGGGGGCAGGTTCGGGTTGACGCGGCCCTCGACCCCACCCGACGGTGCCTCGTCCGGCGCACCCCACTGGAGGATCCCGTCGGCGCGCGAGCTGTCGACGGCCAGCAAGCGAGGGTTCCTGGCTGGACGAGTCGATCTGCACGGCAGCCATCGCGAAGCGGCCTCCGGGGTCGGCGTTCGCCACGGCATCGAGCAGCGCGTAGGGGGTGCCGCCGCGCACCTGCAGGACCACGGGTGCGCCCGTCTCGGCGTCGGCTCGTTCGCTGCGGTTGCGCTCGGCCACCGTCCACGCCTGCACGCCCACGAGCAGCAGGCAGGTCGCCACGGCCAGCACCGAGGCGATCCGGGCGGTGCCCGGCCGTCGCGCGACGCCGGCCCAGCCGACCAGCCCGGACGTACGCCCGAGCTCGGTGGCGCGCGCGACCCGCCGCCGGGCGACGCGCACGAGCACCCGCGCGGCGAGCAGGCCGCCGGCGACCGCCACCATCCCGGGGGCGAGCATCGCGATCGGGCTCGGCCGGTCCCCGCGGTCGTTGATCAGCTGCACGATGCCCGCCGCGGCGAGCACGACCACCACCACGTCGACCACACCGGCGCGCCGACCGGCACTGCGCGGCGGCACCCGCCGGAGCAGCTCGGCAACCGGTCGGCGGAAGACCTGGCGCGAGGAGAGGGCGGCGACGACGAGACCGCCGGCGAGGGTACCGAGGACGGTCAGCAGCACCGACCAGGTCAGCACCACCTCGGTGCCAGGCGCGAAGACCCTGTCGGCCGCGGCGCGCACCGACGTGTAGCCGACGACGGTGCCCAGCGGAGCGGCCACCAGCAGGAGCAGCAGCACCTCGGCCAGCCCGAAGCGGCGGGTCTGTCGCGCGGTCAGACCGCGCAGCTTGGCCAGACCGAGCTCGGGGGAGCGCTCCTCGGTCGCGGAGCCGACGACGAGGTAGAGCGTCCACCAGCTCAGCAGCACGAGCTGGGTGACGGCGAGCGGCGCCGCGATCCGGACCAGCTCGCGCCCGTCGTCGGCCCGGTCGAGTGCGGCCGGGATCTGGGTGTCGGTGTTGACCAGCAGCCGTGGCGTCTCCAGTGCCAGCGCCCGGATCTGTCGCCGCAGCGGCCGGGAGTCCTCGAGGCGGACGCGCAGCGGGATGAGCGGGGTGTCGATCGTGTAGGTCGCGATGCGGCTGGCCTGCGCCGACCCCGGGCCGACGAAGACCGGGTCGGCGGTCGGCGGCACCTCTTCCAGCGCGACGATGCTGCTCGTCGGGTTGAAGGCGTCGAAGTACGGGCGGCCGACCCAGTAGGGCCCCTCCACCGGCACCGGGTCGAAGGACCCGACGACGGTCACGGCGATGACGGGAGTGATGCCGCCGTCCTGCAGGGTCGCCGAGTTGGGCAGCTCGATCTCGACCGTGTCGCCGATCTTGGCCCCGATGAGCCCGAGGCTGCGGCGCGACATCATCCCCTCGCCGGGGGCGGTCGGGCAGCGACCGGTCACCGTCGGGAGGTGCGCGCACACGCCGGGCCGCTCGACCACCTGCCCGATGACCTCGCCGGTGCGGTACTCGCCGCTGGTGGGGTGGTAGACGCCCTTGCCGACGTACGCCGTCCGGGGCTCGCCGAAGGCGGGGTGCGTCAGCCGCCTGCGCACCTCCTTCTCGGCCGCCGCCAGGTCGACGGCCGCTCCCTCGCCGACTCCGGCGCCGGCCTGGGGGACGGACACCTGCACGGACAGGCTGAAGGTGTCGGACCGGCGCAGCACGTCGCGCAGGATCGACTCCTCGGCGGCGCGGGCGTAGAGCGGCGCCACGACGGAGGCCGCGCTCGCGACGGTGGCGAGCACGAGAACGATCAGGGCGGTGGAGCGCCGGAACCACAGGCCGCGGACGGCCAGGCGGCCACCGGTCAGGTCGGGTCGCTTCATCGACCCTCCCTCAGCCGCTCCGTGGTGGCCGATGCGGCCAGCAGCCGGCCGACGACGACCGAGACGGCGCACAGCAGCACGAGGCAGCCCGCGGCTGTGAGCAGGACTACGGACCACACCGGGTCGAGCACCAGCGGCAGCCGGACGGCCTTGGTCGCGAAGAGCGGGATCTGCGGAAGCGCCACCTGCGCGGACACCACCCCGAGCACGGCTCCGACCACCACCCCGAGCACCGCGACGACGAGGTGCTCGCGCACCGCCGCGGACCGCACCGTTCGAGCAGGCACCCCGACGATCCGCAGGCCGGCCAGGTCGCGTGCCCGGGCGGCGCCGGAGGTCGCCACACCGACCACGAGGACCGCGGCCGCCAGGACCACCGACACGACGCCGGCCAGGACGGCCAGCCGCAGCGCGAGCGTCGGTCCCTCGTCCGCGAACGCGGCCCGGTGCGCGGCGGCGGTGTCGCGCCCGGTGACCGCGATGCCGCGGTCGGCCAGCCGGTCACGGAGCCGTCGCTCGCGGGCCGGGTCGTCAGCGGCCAGCCAGACGTCGTACGTCGTCTGGGCCGGTGCGGCCGACGGTCCCGCGATGATCCCCGACAGGTCGACGAGGACGCCGCGCGACCCGCTGCGCGGCACCTGCGCCAGGTCGTGCCCCACGATCTGGTACGCCTGGTCGCTGGCGGTCAGGTCCAGCGCCACGACCTTCTCGTCGGGCACGCCCGGGGCAGCCGGGGTCCGCGGGATGTCGCCGGCGATCAGCGCACTCGGGTCGGCTGCCACGTCGCCGCGCTGCACCGAGATCGGGGTGCCGAAGGACTCGTCGGCGAAGTCCAGCGTCGGGCCAGGGAGCAGGTTGCCGGTGGAGGGGAGGTTGGCCTGGAAGGGCAGCACCGACCAGGCGCCCTCCTCGGTCGTGTCGAGGTCGACCGGCGCGAGGTCCCGGTCGTTGCCGGCACGCAGCGCGGTCACCTTCAGCTCGACGTTGGCGTCCACGAAGTCGCCGAAGGTGCGGTTGACCGTGACCCGGCGGAGCCGGCAGCCGTCCGCGCACGGCATCGACGCACGGTAGGTGCCGGTCCCTTCCGGGACCCGCCCGAGGTCGACCTGACGCTCGGACCCGTCCTCGGCGAGCAGCGTCAGGGAGACGCTGAAGGGGCGCAGCTCTCGTGGCGGCCCGCCGGGCTGCGGAGGGTTGGTGGCCCGGGCGGCCAGGTCGAGGTCGACCTCGACGCTGTCGCCGCGGAGCTCGATCGGGTCGGCGAGCGTCGGGCGCAGCTCGGCGAGGTCGTCGGCCGAGGGGCGCGCCTCGTCCGAGCCCCACGACGCGATGCGGGCGAAGGCCTCGGGCACGACCGCCGTCGTGCGCGGCCCGGTCTCGGTGGCGCTGCGGACCGTGACGACCGGCGTCGCGAAGCGACCTCGCGGGTCGATGTCCTCCATGGCGTCGACAAGGGTCTCCGAGCTGCCGGCGTCGACCGTGAGCACCACCGGCGCCCCGGCCTCGACTGCGGCCCGCGTGGTGCGGTTGCGGTCAGACACCGCCCAGGCGTCGACGGCGAAGACCAGCAGCGCACAGGCGACCGTCACGATCGCGATCAGCCGGCGCAGCGCCGGCCGCCGCGCGATCTGGACACCGGCGAGGGCAGGCGCCACCCGGCCGCGGCGCAGCGCACGGCGCGACAGCGGCCCCGCCGTCGGGATGGCCGCCTGGGACAGCAGCAGGCCGCCCGCGATGGCCAGCAGCCCGGGAGCGAGCAGGGCCACCGGGCCGCTCTCACCTGACAGCAGCGTGACGACCCCGGCGGCGGCCGCCGCGACGACCGCTCCCTCGGCGAGGCCGACCTGCAGCGTGGATGACCGCGGCGGGACCCGCCGCAGCAGGGCGGTCAGCGGCTGTCGCAGGGTGGGTGCGCCGGCGACGACGAGCGCGAGGAGGCCGGCCGCCGCGGCCGCGACGACCGCCAGGCCCAGCGGCCAGCGCGCCTCGAGACGCACGCCGTCCTCCAGCCACAGGGCAGTGGCCCCGAGGGCGGCCAGCCAGCCGATCGCCGCGCCGACCGCCGCCCCGCCGACCACCAGGAGGCCGAGCTCGCGGATCAGCAGGCCGGCCGCACCGCCGGTCCCCAGACCCCGCAGGCGGGCGAGGGCGATCTCGGGTCGTCGCTGCTCGGTCGCCGCGGCGCACACGAAGGTCAGCACGACGATGCCGAGCACGGCGAGCTGCACCGAGAGGAGGGGGATGACGGTCCTGGCCTGGTCACGCTGTGACGTCGTCGACAGCAGCAGCGGGGCCAGCTCGCTGGTCGCCGACCCGCCCAGCGTGCGGGCCGCGGCGTCGACCCGGTCCGTCGCGCGCCGCAGGTCGCCCAGCCCCTCGAGGTCCACCTTCGCGACGTCCACCGGGACGTCGAGGTGCGTGCGGAGCGCGGACCACTTCACCGACGCGACCGTGGACCAGGGCGTCAGGAGGTCGTCGACCGCGGGAACGTCGGAGCCTGCCTGCGTCGGGTTCGCGGCCTGCGGCGTCGCCTGCCCGCGGCCCGACCAGAAGGCGTCGCCGGGAGCCGGCTGCTCGTAGACACCCACGACGCTGACCGAGCGGCCGGGCGGCGCGCCCGGATCGGAGCCGACGGGTTGCGAGGCGACGCGCATCGAGTCGCCGACCCCGACGCCGGTGACCCCGGCGGCGAGCCGGCTGACCAGCACCTCACCGGCTGCCTTGGCGCACCGGCCCTCGGCGAGCTCCAGGTGTGCGCACATGCCGGCCCGGCTGACCAGGCGGCCCCGGGCGTCCGGCCGGTCGTCGGCCCCGGGCTGCCCTGACCCGATCGACCCGGCGCCTGCGGTCGCGACCCGCAGGTCCACGGGGGTGTCGGAGCCCTGCAGGGGTCGGCCGAACTGCGGCGGGGTCGCTCCCCGGACGCCGCGGGCCAGCTCGGCGGGCGACGGAGGGGCGGCGCCCGTGGCGAGCACCGTGATGCTGCTCTCGCTCACCGGTGCGTCGGCGAGGACGTTCTTCAGGACGGACTGCTCGACGGCTCGCGCGTAGAGCGGCCCGAGTGCGGCCGACGCGGTCACGACGGCCGAGAGCAGGACGACCAGCAGCGCCTGGCGGGGACGATGGCGCAGCGCGGCGACAGTCACCGAGCCACCCGCCATCGACGCGTCCTTTCCTCTGCCGAGCGTCATCCTGCGTCAGTTGCCTGGTGGGTGCCGTGCCCGGGGCGTTCCAGGTCGCCGGGCCACGATGCCCGAGCGGGTCTGACGGGGGAATCCCAAGCCAGCGATCGTGACGGGATCGTTGCCGCGATGATCTAGCGCTGTCACGCCGTCCGGCGGTGGGCGTAGCGGAGGTGGACGACCCCGCCGGAGAAGCGGTGCTCGTCGACGAGGGCAAGATCGAGGCGTACGTCGTCAGGCAGCCAGCTCGTCCCGCCGCCGACCACCACGGGGTTGACGTAGAGGTCGAGCTCGTCGACCAGGCCGGCCCGGAGGGCAGTGGCCGCGAGGGTCGCGCCACCGATGCTCACGTCGGTGCCCGCCTCGTCGACGAGCCGGCGGACGGCGCCCGGCTCGAAGCCCCGCTCCAACCGGGTCCGCTTGCTGCGGACCCCGGTCAAGGTGCTGGAGTAGACGACCTTGTCCGCCGACTGCCAGACCTGCGTGTAGTCACGCATGACCGGCGCCTCGTCGTCCATCGTCTCCCAGGCGAGCATCGCCTCGTACATCCGGCGGCCGTAGAGGTAGGTGCCGATCTGGCGCTCCTGGTCGTTGACGAAGGCGTGCACCTCCTCGTCGGGGGCTGCCCAGTCGAAGCTGCCGTCAGCGTCGACGACGTAGCCGTCCAGGGATGCGATCGCGGAGTAGATCAACCGGCCCATGGGTCGCCTCCTGGCTTGCGCGTCAGCGGCCGGTGAAGCTCCCGGCAACCTGGCGCTCGACGTCCTCGTAGGTCCGCCCGGCGTGCCCGAGCAGCTGGCTGATGCCGCCGAGTGCCTGCTGCAGGCTCTGCGCGCTGCGGCTCCACTCCTCGTAGAGCACCTGGAAGCGCTCCTGCGCCTGGCCGGTCCACGAGGCGCCGATGGGCAGCACCCGGCCGCGCAGCCCGGCGAGCTCGGTCTCGATCTGGCCGGCCGAGGCCTGCACCTGGTGCGACAGGGTCAGCAGCTCGGCGGGGGTGACGCGGAAGGCGGTCATCGGGCGGTCCTCCAGGACGATCGGATCGGGTCCTGACGACCGTACGGAGAACCGCCTCGTCCACAGCCGACCTTGTCCACAGGCCCGCCCGGCGGCATCCGGCGCTTCCGCGGAAACGCCTCATGGCCGCCAGCCGGGGTCGCGACCGGCGAGGCCGATCGCGCGGTCCCAGGCCGGCGCCTCGGAGGGGACCTCGACGACCGGGCCGAAGATGCCGGCCCGCATCGGGGCGTTCTCGGGGGTGGCCGACTCGGTCGTGAAGGCCAGCACCGCCTCCACCGTCGCGTCGTCGAGCCGGTAGTCCTGACGGGTGCGCACGGGCCAGGTCCCAGCCGTGGATCGCGACCTCGTCGAGGGCGACCGCGCCCATGGCACCGGCGGGCATCGTCACACCGCCGGCGGTGGCCTCGCCCTCCCAGGCGGCCGGGTCGTCCCAGGCGTCGGCGAGCGCCTGCAGCCGGACCGGAAGCTGGTCGCGCCAGGCCGGGTCCAGGTGGTCGGCGGTCGCGGTGCCCGGGCCGGACTCGCCGCCGCCATCAGCCGGCATCGGCTCCTTGCGGGCCGCGTAGGTGAACGCGATGCACAGGCCCATCAGGTGGTCCAGCATGCCGGCCACCGGGTAGTCCGGGCAGGGCGTCGTACCGCCGAGCTGGTCGTCGCGCACGCCCGCGACGAGGCGCGCGACCTCCTCGGCGGCCGGGTGCAGATCGAGTCGGGCGGTGGTCGTCGGATCGCTCGTCATGACCGTTACCGACCGGAGGGCTCGCCAGAACTCATCGGTGGGCCGAGGCCGCCGACCCGCGCGACCACGACACCGGACTCCTCGCACACCCAGTGCGGGTCCTCGCCGAGGTCCGGCGTCACGCGCAGCTCGTGCTCCGGTACGTCGTCATCGCCGGTGTGGTCCGCCGTGCACAACGGCCATCGACCGGCCCCGTCGAGCAACGCCTCCTGCACGTCCTGGGCCACCAGGCAGGCGAGGAACTGCGCGCCGTCGGGCCACTCGTCGGCCCACCACCGTCGTGACGACACGGCTTCGTCGACCACCGAGACGCACCCGGCCGTGTCGAGCCCGCACGCCGCGAGGTCGTGCACGACCCGCGCGCGGGCCTGCAGCAGGGCGTCGGTCACCGTGTCCATCACCGACTAGGAGACCATCTGCACCATGGCGATCCTCGTCGACCCGCCGATCTGGCCGACCCGTGGACGACTGTGGTGCCACCTGGTCAGCGACACGTCCTACGACGAGCTGCACGAGCTGGCGGAGCGGCTGGGGATCCCGCGGCGGGCCTTCCAGGGCGACCACTACGACCTGCCCGAGGAGCTGCGCGACGCCGCGATCGAGCTCGGTGCGCAGCCGGTGACCGGCCGCGAGCTGATCACCCGGCTGCGGGCATCGGGGCTGCGGCGGCCGCACCGCCACTGACGGGTCGGACCCGTCAGCGGCGGCGCACGGGGCACGTGCGTGCGGGTGTCAGCTGATCTCGGCGGGCGCCCCGTAGCCGATGACCAGCCCCTCGGTGAACGTCGCGACGCCGAACGCGCCGTTCAGGTAGGCCGCGGCGGTCTCGGTGAGCCCGAGAGCGAGCCCCGATGCGGTTGCGCCGCCGAGGGTGAAGAGCGGCACTCGCACGGTGTCGTCGACGACGCCGGAGACGACGCCGGTGCTCGTGTCGATCCAGAAGTTGGACAGCGTCACCTCCGTGTCGCCAGCGGTGAGCGACAGTCCGCCCACGTGCTGGATGACGGCGTCGCCGGTGCGGCCGACGACCGGGAAGGTGAAGGCGAGACCCGACGCGCTGGCCGGTCCGGCCGGGGCGACGGCGACACCCAGGCCGGTGATGACGCCGGCAGCGGCCGCGTCGAGGGTGACGACGGTCCTGCCCTTCTTGGTAGGTGCCGCGCTGGCCGGCGCGACGGTCGCCAGGACGGTCACGGCCGCCAGGGCGATCCCGAGGGTCATGGTCAGGACGGTGCGTGCTCTCATCGGTGCTCCTCGTGGGGGAAGAGAATGTGCCTTCTGTTCCCGGCTGCCGATGACTTCGGATGCGCCTCATCCGTGCCACGACGGCGTTGCGCCGTCAGCGGACGGCGGGTGACGGGCACTGCGGAGCGGTGACACGCTGGCGCACGTGCTGCGCACTCCCCGCCTCGTGGTCCGGTCGACAGACGAGTCGCACCGGGTCACCACCCTCGAGCTCTTCTTCGACCTGGTCTTCGTCTTCGCCCTGACGCAGGTGACGGCCCTGATGGCCGACGACCCGACGGCTCGCGGGCTCGGCCGGGGGCTGGTGCTGCTCGCCCTCCTGTGGTTCGGCTGGACGTCCTATGCCTGGCTCGGCAACCAGGCACAGGCCGACGAGGGCCTGCTCCGGCTGGCGATGGTGGTGACGATGGGGGCGCTCTTCGTCGTCGCCCTGACCATCCCGGAGTCCTTCGAGGACGGGCCGGGCGGGCTCTTCGGCCCGTTCGTGCTCGCGGCGTGCTACGCCACCGTGCGGATCGCGCACCTGGCGGTCTACCTCGTCGCGGCGGGAGAGGACCGCGCCCTGCGACGGCAGCTCCTCATCACCGCGGTCCCCACCGCGGTCGCCTGCCTGCTGCTCGTCGCCGGCGGTGCCGTCGGCGCGCCCTGGCAGTCGCTGCTCTGGGTGCTCGCGCTGGTGGTCGACTACGCGGGCGTCTTCGCCAGCGGCACCGAGGGCTGGCGCGTCTACAGCGCGGCGCACTTCGCCGAGCGCCACGGGCTGATCGTCATCGTCGCGATCGGCGAGTCGGTCGTTGCTGTCGGTGCGGGTGTCGCCGACGAGCCCGTCACCTGGCCGGTGGTGCTCGCCGCGCTGCTCGCGCTCGGGGTGTCGCTCGCCCTGTGGTGGGTGTACTTCGACGTCGTCGCGCTGGTCGCCGAGGGGGTGCTCGCCAAGCTCGAGGGCGAGCCGCGCACCCGGTTGGCGCGCGACTCCTACACCTACCTGCACTTCCCGATGGTGGCCGGCATCGTCTACCTCGCCCTGGGAGTGAAGAAGGTCCTGGAGTACGTCGCGCACGTCGACGAGCACGACCTCGGCGACGCACTGCCCTGGGTACCTGTCATCGCCCTCTACGGCGGCGCAGTGCTCTACCTGGCCGCGTTGTCCGCACTGCGCCGGCGCAACATCGGCGGCTGGAACCGGCAGCGTCTGCTCGCGTGTGCGGCGCTGCTGGTCCTGCTGCCGGTGGCGGTGCTCGTCCCCGCCCTCGTCGCGTTGTCCCTGCTCGCCGTGGTGCTGACGGCGCTCATCTCCTACGAGGCGATGCGGCTCGCACCTGAGCGTGACCGGATCCGCCACCAGACCCACGGCGACGTCAGGGGCTCGTGAGGACGACGAGCTGCTGGGTCGCTCGGGTCATGGCGACATAGCGGTCGACCGCTCCTTCCATGCCGGCGCCGAAGGACTCCGGGTCGACGAGGACGACCAGGTCGAACTCGAGCCCCTTCGCCAGCTCCGGGGTCAGCGACCGGACCCGGGACGTCTCCGGCACGGTGCCGGCCCCGATTCGGTCAGTGCCGATGACGCAGGCGATCCCGTCCGCATGCGCGGCGAGCCAGGTCTCGATGGTCGAGCCCAGGTCCGACGCGGGTCCGTGGACGACAGGGACGTCACTGCTGCGGATGGAGGTCGGCACGTTGGCATCCGGCAGCACGGCCCGGATGACCGGCTCGGCCTCGGCCATCACCACGTCCGGCGTCCGGTAGTTGATGGTCAGGGACGCCATGCTGATCCGGTCGAGCCCGATCCGCTCGAGCCGTTCCTGCCAGGACTCCCTGAAGCCGTGTCGGGCCTGGGCCCGGTCACCGACGACGGTGAAGCTCCGGGACGGGCAGCGCAGCAGCAGCATCTGCCACTCCGCGTCGGTCAGCTCCTGAGCCTCGTCCACGACGACGTGTGCGAACGGGCCGGCGAGCCGGTCCGGGTCGGCGGTGGGCAGCGCCGCCTCGTTGACCAGCGTGCTCTGCAGGTCCTCCCCGCGCAGCATCGACATCACGAGCATCTCGGAGTCGTCGGACGCGATCAGGTGGTCGACGACCTTCGCCATCTCCTCGCGTTCGGCGGCCAGGACCGCATCGCGCCGACGCTTGCGTCGTGACGCCTCGGGGTCGCCGAGCCGCTGCCGCGCTGCGTCCAGGAGCGGCAGGTCGGACACCGTCCATGCCTGGGCGTCCTCGCGCTGGAGCGCCCGGACGTCCTCGACGCTGAGCCAGGGCGCGCACCTGCGCAGGTAGGCGGGAACCGACCACAGGTCTGCGACGAGGTCAGCAGCATCCAGCAGCGGCCACGCCCGGTGGAGAGTCCTCCGCAGCTCAGCGTTCTGAAACAGCGACCTGCCGAGCAGGTCTGAAGGGACGTCGTCGTCGAGCTTGTCCGTCAGGATCGTGACGAGCTCCTCCCAGACCTGGTCGCGCCCCTCGTTGTGCGGCGTGCCCGGCTCGGGGGCGGCGAATGCGTCGGCCCAGTCGTCGACGCTCAGCCAGACGTCGGACCAGTCGGTCTCGACGGTCATGCCCGTGGTGGGCGGCTCCTCGTAGAACCTGACCGCTGCCTCGATCGCGGTCACCAGGTCCGCGGACGACTTCAGGCGGGCCACGTCCGGGTCGGTCTCGGTCGTCGCTGCTGCACCTTCCGCGACGAGGTCCCGCAGGGTGCAGGTCTGCACGCCATCCTCTCCGAGGCTGGGGAGGACGTCGGCGACGTAGGCCAGGTAGGGCTGGTGCGGCCCCACGAAGAGCACACCGCCGCGGCGGTGACCGAGTCGAGGGTCGGAGTAGAGGAGGTAGGCGGAGCGGTGCAGGGCGACGACCGTCTTGCCCGTCCCCGGACCACCGTCGACGACGAGAGCGCCGCGAGATCCCGCCCGGATGATGGCGTCCTGGTCGGCCTGGATGGTGCCGAGGACGTCTCGCATCCGGGCCGACCGGCTGCTGCCCAGGCTGGCGATGAAGGCGGACTGGTCGTCGAGCGCGGCGTGCCCATCGAGCTCGAGGAGGCCACCAGGGGTGAACACCTCGTCCCAGTAGTCGCTGATCCGGCCGAGCGTCCAGCGGTACCGCCGGCGACTCGCCAGACCCATCGGGTTCGCGTGAGTCGCACCGAAGAAGGGCTCCGCCGCGGCGGAGCGCCAGTCGATCAGCAGCTGACGACCCGTGCGGTCCGTGAGGCCGAGCCGCCCGACGTACACGGGCTCGGGGTCGTCCGTGCCGACCATGCGTCCGAGGCACAGGTCCAGGCCGAAGCGGCGAAGGGTGCGCAGCCGGGCAGTCAGGCGGTGGACCTCCATGTCCCGGTCCATCGCCTCCTGGCCGGTGCGGCCGGGGGCCCGGCGCTCGGCGTCGAGGCGGTCCGACAGGTCGGTGATCGACTGCTCGAGGCTCGCCGCAATGGCAGCGAACTGCTGCTCGTCGTCGGCGATCAGCCTCGGGTCCGCCTTGGCGCTGAGGTGGTCGGGAAGGGCGAAAGAACTGGTCGTGACTACCTGGTTCACGCAGACCCCCATGTCCGCCGGTTTCTGGGCTCGGCGGGCGATTCTGCGGCACGACCGGGGCCTTGCCGCAAGGCCCCGGTCGCGCTATACCTTGGGAGTGGAAGGGAGCTGTCGCTCCTTTCCTTTTTCGGTTCCGGCTGACGACGCCAGCCAGGTCATCCGCCCCCACGCAGAGAACGCAGCTCGGCGGCGGCGTTGGCCCGGGCACCTTCCTCCCACTCACGGCGCCCGTAGCCGGTCCGGAACAGCTGGGGCCGGTCGAGGAGCCGGGACAGGACCTCGGCGCGGCCACCGTTGAACGTCGTGTCGTCGAGGTGCTGGTACTCGCGCCGGACACCCTCGACATACGACTCGTAACGCAGCGGGTCGGCAGCGAGCACGGCGAGGTCGGCGTCGCACAGCACTGCCGCGTCGCGGTCGGCGTCCGCCACGTCGTGCGTCGCGGTGACTCTCACCAACCGCGCCACCTCGGCGACGACATCGGGCCCGAGCCCGAGAGCGGCCAGCGTCGTGGTTGCCAGCTCGGCGCTGCGCTCCTCGTTGTCCGAGGCCGTCGGGTCGTAGACGGCGTCGTGGAACCACGCGGCCAGCCGCACGACCGCCGGGTGCGGGGTCTCGGCGACCAGCAGGTCGAGCCGGCGCATCACCTCGTCGAGGTGTGCAAGGTCGTGGTAGCCGCGGTGCGGCTCGGTCCACCGGCCCAGCAGCATCGCGCCGGTACCGGCCACGTCGCCTCGGGCACCGACCTCGCGGGCCAGCCGCAGCCAGGCGTCGGCGAGGTGTCTCATGCCGCCGGCCTCATGCGGCGAGCTCCGGCGGCAGCGGCTCAGCGTGCACGACCGTGAGACCGGACACCGCCCGGGTGAGGACGACGTAGAGGCGGCGGAGTCCCTGCCGCGGCGAGGGCTCGTCGGCCACGATCCGCGCCGGCTCGACCACGACGACGTGGTCGTACTCGAGGCCCTTGGCCAGGCTGGCCGGCACGACCGTGACCCGCGCCGACGCGTCGTCGGTGCCGAGCACCGCGTGCTGCACGCCGAGGCTGCGCGCCACCGCCGCTGCTTGAGCGTCGGCGGTGATGACCCCGATCGACCCCGGCTGGTCGAGCAGCGCGCGCACCGCCGAGGCCGCCGCGGCGGACGGCTCCGTCGACGCCACGACGTCCAGGTCGCCCGGGTTCTCGCGCACCGACTCGGCCGCGGCGACGCCCGGCGCCATGTGCGGCAGCAGCCTGCTGGCCAGGTCGAGCACCACCGCCGGCACCCGGTAGCCGCGGCGCAGCACCTCGATGTGCCCGTCCGGCTTGCCGAGGTGCCGCAGTGTCGATGCCCAGTCGGCCGTCGCCCATGGCGTGGTGCCCTGGGCGATGTCACCGAGCACCGTCGCCGACCCGGTGGAGCAGCGTCGGCCGACCGCGCGCAGCTGCATCGGCGACAGGTCCTGCGCCTCGTCGAGCACGACGTGGCCGAGGCTTGGCTCCCGGTCGACCAGGTCGGCGACCTCGTCCACCAGGACCGCGTCGGCCAGCGTCCACGGCGCCGTCTTCGGCCCGCGGGCCGGCTTCTCCCACAGCAGCAGCCGCTGCTCGTCCTCGTCCAGGACACCGTCGGCGGCGGCCGCCAGCACCTCCGGGTCACCGAGCAGTGCCATCACGACGCGCAGCGGGTCGACGGCGGGCCAGAGCCGGTCGACCGCGCGACGTACCGGCTGGGAACGCGCGACCGCGTCCTGCACGCGGTCGTCGGGCGACTCCCCCGCCTCCTCCATCTTGGTGAGCAGCGCGTGCGCGAGCCGCTGCGCGAGCATCGCGCGCGCCGCGCCGTAGCGAACGTCGCGGGCGCGCAGCTCGGCGACGAGCTCGGCGAGCTCGTATGCCGGTACGCGCCACCGCCGCGACCCGCGGGGCAGGATCAACGGCTCGCTCGGCGTCACCAGACCGGCGTAGACCGCGTGCCGCAGCACGTCCGCCATCCGTTGGTCGCCCTTGAGGGTCGCGACCTCGGCCGGCTCGTCGGCGCGGATCGGCACCCGCGCACCGACCAGCTCGTCGAGGGTCACCTGCCGCACGTCGACCTCGCCGAGGGCGGGGAGGACCGCGGAGATGTACGACAGGAAGGCGCTGTTGGGTCCGACGACCAGAACGCCTCCGCGGCGCAGGCGGTCACGGAAGGTGTAGAGGAGGTACGCCGCCCGGTGGAGGCCGACGGCGGTCTTCCCGGTGCCCGGCGCCCCTTGCACGCAGACCGTGCGGGCGACGTCGGCGCGGACGATGACGTCCTGCTCGGGCTGGATCGTGGCGACGATGTCGCGCATCGGCCCGACGCGGGGCCGCTCGATCTCGCCGGCGAGGATCCGGCTGCGTCGCTCGTGCTCGGTGCGGTCGAGCAGGTGCTCGTCCTCGTAGGCGGTGATGTGGCCCTTCTCGAAGCCGAAGCGCCGGCGCAGCACGACGTCCATCGGCTCGTCGCGGGTGGCGCGGTAGAACGCGGTCGACACGTCGGCCCGCCAGTCGATGACGACCGGGTCGCCGTCGTCGTCGTGCACGTGGCGGCGGCCGATGTAGAAACGCTCGCCGTCCTCGGTGGCGCCGGGGCGCAGGTCGAGGCGGCCGAAGAAGAGCGGGGTGTCGGGGTCGTCGGTCAGCGACTGGACCCGCTTGTGCAGGCTCGCCGCGAGGTAGGCCTCCGAGACGGCGTCGCCACCGTGCGCCTCGAGGGCGAGGGTGGCCTCGCGCATCCCGCCCAGGTCGGCACGGGCGGCCGCGAGGTACGCGCGCTCCGCGGACATGACGTCTTCGCCGGGGGTGACCGGGTCCTCGGGAGCGGCGGGCACGAGCCGGAGAGGCTACTCCTCCACGACCGGCCGGACCAGCGGCTCCGACAGGGAGCAGTCAGCGAGATGTCAGCGCGGCCCGGAGCCTGGGGCCTACGCGCCGGGACCAGCCCGGCACCGTCACCGGAGGGTTCCGTGACCGCCACCGACCTCGACCTCGACCTCGGACGTCGTGCCGTCCGCCGGTCCACCGCGCAGGACGCCGACTGGACCAGCGCCGTCCTCGCCGCCGCGTTCGACCCCGACCCGATCTTCCGATGGTGCATCCCCGAGGAGGAGCAGCGCGCCCGGCACCTGACGGCGATCTTCGCGGCCGTCGTCGAAGGGCTCGCCGCCCACGACGAGACCTACGTCGCTGCCGATCAGCAGGGCGTGGCCCTCTGGGTGCCGCCGGGTGCCGCGCCGCTCAGCGATGCGGCGGCGCAGGTGCTGGGCGAGCGGATCGGGCAGCTGCCCGCGGCGGACGCCGACCGCTTCGCGGCCATCTCGGCCGCGATGGCCGAGGACCACCCGCACGACCCGCACTGGTACCTCTGGTTCGTCGCCGTCCATCCCTCGGCACAGGGTCGGGGGATCGGCGGCCGATTGCTTGAGGACGCTGGTGCGCTGCGACGTCGCCGGCCGAGCTGCCTACCTGGAGGCCACCACCGAGAGCAGCCTCAGCCTCTACCGGCGCCACGGCTTCCGGGTCCTCGGCGAGCTCAGCGTGGCCGGTAGCCCACCGATGTGGCCGATGTGGCGGGAACCGCGGACCTCCTAGTCGGTCGGTTCCGGGGTCTCGCCAGCGGCTGCGGCGACCAGGGCCCGACGAAGCCGCACCAGCCGCACGTGCAGCAAGGTCGGCGACGTGGCCGCCGCGCCGAGCACCAGCCGGGCCACCAGGACCTGGGCGTGCCGGAGGGAGCGGTGGGCATCCGCCGGTGCCAGCCCGACGCCCTCGGTCGGGGTGAGCAGCAGACCGTCGACCGCGCCCTGGAGCGCGGCGAGCGCTCCGTCGACGGTCTCGACGGCCGCCGTCGGGGCCAGCTCGGTGCTCGCCCTCAGGGCGTCCGTGACCTGCCACCACACCGCGAAGGGGACGGGGTCGGCCGGCGCCTTGCGGACGAGCGCGACCGCCACCAGGTGCTCGGCCAGCAGGCCGGCGAGCTCGTCGCTCTCGATGTCCGGCGTCGCGTAAAGAGAGGGCCGGTCCGCCCCCTGCGTCGGGACGCGCGGTGCTGACCCGGTCGGCTCGTCGGTGGGAGGCTTCCGGAACGTAGTGCTCATCGCCGCTCCTTCGGGTCGTCGGTAGGACAGTTCCCACCTCAGGCCTGCTACCTGGGAGGAACCTGGACGTGCGCTTCGGGTCGTCTGTCACCGGCCTGCGGGCCGCCTGTCGTGGCAGGGTGGCCTGATGAGCGACCGCATCGACGTGACCGGCACCGGCACCGCCGAGGTGCGTCCGGACCGGCTGGTCGCCCGGCTCGGCGCCGAGGCGACGGGGTCCGACGTCTCCGGTGTGCTGGCCGCAGCCGAGGCCGGCTCCCGGGCGATGGTCGAGGCGGCCCGCGCGCAGGGGCTCGGCGACACCGACCTGCGCACCGAGGGCATGTCGCTGGGGCAGCACTACGACAACCACGGCCAGCCGAGCGGCTTTCGGGCCTGGCTCGGGCTGACCGTGACCCTTGGCGACCTGGCAACCGCCGGAGGGGTCCTCGGCGAGGTCCTCGCGGCCGGCGGCGACGCCGCCCGGATGCTCGACGTCTCGCTCGCGGTGTCGGACCCGTCCCCCGCCACGCACGCCGCCCGGGAGGCGGCGGTGGCCGACGCGCGTGCCCAGGCAGAGCACCTCGCGGAGCTCGCGGAGCGGCCCCTTGGCGCCGTACGCCGTCTGTCGACCGTGGCCTCGCCCGGCCTCCCGATCGCCTACGCGATGGCGGCGAGCGGGCGGCAGAGCGGGGCAGCCCTGCCGGTCGAGGCCGGTGAGACGACGGTCACCATCTCGGTGCAGGCACGCTTCGACCTGGGGTAGCCCGGTCGGTCGGTTCAGTCGGCGCCGGCCTTGGCCCGCCGCCACTCGTCGACGCGGAGGAAGCGGCTGACGGCGAAGAACCACAGCACCGACAGGATCGCCACGAGCAGCAGGGCGAGGAGCAGGGGCGCCGGTCGTGCCCAGGCGACGACCAGCGCCGCGGCTGCCCCGGCGCCCATCGCGAGGCTGACGGGTCGGTAGACGGCACCGAGACGACGGGCGTCCACCAGCGTGCTCTCGGTGACGGCCACGGCCAGCAGGCAGACCGCCACCGCGCCGGCCAGCAACCATGACGTGCCCGCGGGGGCGCGGTCGTCGTGCGCGTGCTCGACGAGGCTCACCATCGCGGCGCCGGCCGCCGCGACCGACAGAGTGATCGGCAGGTGGCCCAGCAGCCAGGTCGACACGGCTCGACCGGTGTCGTGCGGCAGCCGGCGCCCGACCAGGTCGAAGTAGATCCACCAGAGCCCCAGGCCGACCCAGAGAGCGACGAGGCCCGTGACCACCGTCTTGGTGTCGCGGTCCACCGAGGACAGGCCGTCCACGACTCCGAGCACGACCTCGCCGAGGACGATGATCGTGAACAGGCCGAAGCGTTCGACCAGCGACTCGGTGGGAGGCATGCCGCGGTTCAAGCCGACCCGGGCGCGCCCCGCCAACGCAAGACCCACGACCCAGCCGACGCCGACCGCCGCCCAGAGGACGAGTCGCGCGTCGGTGGGGACGAACGCGCTGACGAGGACGACCGCCACCGCGACGCTCATGCAGACGACATAGAGGCCGGTCTCCCCGACGAACTCGGGGCGATCCGCCTCCTGTCGGCGGACGGTGAAGAACAGCAACGCCACGACTGCGAGGTAGATGGCGTAGACGAGCGCAAAGGCGCGTCCGCTCTCGCCCCCGGCCTCGGCCGTGAAGACCGCCAGGAGGACCAGGACTCCCATCTGGGCGAAGGCGATGAGGCGGGTCCTGCCGTCGTCGCGGCCGTGGATCTCGATGTAGAGCGTCCCGTTGACCCAGGCGACCCAGATCAGCGCGAAGACGACGGCGAAGTCGACGGTCCCGCGCACGGAGAGGTGCTCCGCGAGATGGTGCGCCGCCTGGCCGATGACGGCGACGTAGACGAGGTCGTAGAGGAGCTCGAGCGAGCTGACGGTCCGACCCAGGATGGTCTCGCCGTGCGGCCGCGGCGGTTGCCAGAACCAGCTCTTGAACGGGCCTGACCTCGTGTCGGCCATGGCGGCAGGCTAGCGACCCGACCGGCATGATCGTCCACATGACCGCGCAGTTCACGTTCCTGGCCGACGTCTTCGACGTGTCGAGCGCGCGCGAGCTCGGCGAGAAGGCGCGGGCCGCAGAGGCGCTGGGCGTCACGACCTTCGTGCTGCCGGACCACCTGGTCGCCCAGCCGGCGCCGGTGCCCTACCTGGCCGCGGTGGCGGCGCTCACCGAGAGCATCCGGATCAGTGCCTTCGTGCACAACAACGACCTCCGCCATCCGGCCGTCCTCGCCCAGGAGCTGGCCACTCTCGACGTGCTGTCCGAGGGTCGGCTCGACGTCGCGATCGGCGCTGGTTGGAACGGGTCGGAGTACGCCGCCATCGGGCTGCCCTTCGACCCGATCCGCGTCCGGCAGGCAAGGCTGGCCGAGTCGGTGGCCGTCATCAAGGGCTGCTTCGGGGCCGGCCCGTTCTCGTTCGCCGGTGAGCACTACACGATCACCGACTACGAGGCGCAGCCCAAGCCGGTGCAGCAGCCGCACCCGCCGTTCTTCATCGGCGGCGGCGGCCGGTCCACCCTGGAGCTGGCGGCTCGCGAGGCGCAGACCGTCGGCCTGGCGCCACGGATCCTGCGCGGCGGGGTGCCGGACCCGCGGTCGTTCACCTGGGCCGCGACCGAGGAGAAGATCGGCTGGGTGCGCGAGGCCGCCGGTGAGCGGTTCGACGAGCTGACCCTCAACGTCTACCCGTCGTTCTGGCCGGTCACGGTCACCGACGACCTCGACGGTGAGGCCGCGAAGGTCGTCGCGGCGATGACGGAGCGCAGCGGCATCGAGCTCACGGTCGAGGACGTCATCGAGTCGCCGCACATCTTCATCGGCTCCCACGACCGCTTCGTCGAGAAGTTCACCGAGCTGCGCGACCACCTCGGCATCTCGTCGTTCCTGGTCGGCGAGCTCGACGAGCTCGCGCCCGTGGTGCAACGCCTCGCCGGCACCTGAGCATCACCTGTCCGAGTGCGGCGGCGGATGTCACTCTTGATTCAGTCCGAGGCGCCGTCTGCGTACTGCGGCCGACCCGCCGGCCGGTACACCTGGATGATCAGGCCCTTCGGTGTGGTGCGCGAGTCGACCAGCTCGAGTGCAGTGTCCGGGCCGCTGTCCGGGAACAGTCGCGCGCCCTGGCCGAGGATCACGGGATAGGTGAGCAGGATGATCTCGTCGACGAGCTGGTTGTCGAGCAGCCAGTGGATCAGGCGGCCGCTGCCGTGCACCTGCAGCTCACCCCCGGACGTGGCTTTCAGGTCGGCGATGGCGGCCGCGAGGTCACCGGACAGGACGGTCGTGCCGGCCCATTCCGGTTCCGTGAGCGTGGTCGATGCCACGTACTTCGGCCGGGCGTTCAACGGCCCGGCGATGGGGTTGTCCTCCGGGTCCGGCATGACTCCCCAGTAGCCGGCGAAGATCTCGTAGGTCTTCCGGCCGAACAGGAACGCGTCGGCTCGCTGGAAGACCTGGCCGACGTAGGCCTCTGCCTCGTCGTCGAACAACGGGATGGCCCATCCGCCGCGCTCGAAGCCACCGCTGCGGTCCTCGTCGGGCCCGCCGAGTCCCTGCATCACTCCGTCGAGCGAAACGTTCGTGATCGTCGTCAGCTTCATGTCGCAGGTCCTTCCCGGTTGGTGGTGCCGTCGATCGATTGGACCGGACTGCACGTCCGATGTCATCGGTGCGATTCTTGCCGGGAGCCTGTCGGATCCGGAGTGCGGTGTTCGTAGAAGGGGTGTGAGGCGGCCGCAGGATGCCGCCGGGACGAGGAGAACTGAGATGACGCAGTACCTGATCTCGTTCGATGACGGCGCGATGACCTTCCCCGAGGAGGACCTGCCCGACGTGACCAAGGCCGCGCTCGAGGTGGTCCAGGAGGCCCGGGACGCCGGTGTGTGGGTCTTCAGCGGTGGACTGCAGAGTCAGCAGGCGAGTGTCGTGGCCACGGACGGGACGGTCACCGACGGTCCGTGGCCGGAGACCAAGGAGGTCCTCGGCGGGTTCGCCGTCGTCGACGTGCCCTCACGCGCAGAAGCCCTCGAGTGGGCTGCCAAGATCGCCGTCGCGTGCCGCTGCGCGCAGGAGGTGCGGGAGCTCGTGCCCGACCCGAGCGCCTGAGGCTGGTCAGGTCTCCGGGGCGTCCAGCGTCGGCAGGTCCTCGCTGTCGACGATCCGGTAGGCGTAGCCCTGTTCGGCCAGGAACCGCTGCCGGTGCGCGGCGAACTCCTGGTCGACCGTGTCCCGGGCCGTGACGGCGTAGAAGCGTGCCGTGCGCCCGTCGGCCTTCGGCCGCAGCACCCGACCGAGCCGCTGCGCCTCTTCCTGCCGCGATCCGAAGGTGCCCGACACCTGGATGGCCACTGCGGCCTCGGGCAGGTCGATGGAGAAGTTGGCGACCTTGCTGACGACGAGCAGCGAGATCTCGCCGGTGCGGAAGGCGTCGTAGAGCACCTCGCGCTGCTTGACCGTCGTCTCGCCCTTGATGATCGGCGCGTCGAGGCGCTCGCCCAGGTCGTCGAGCTGGTCGATGTACTGCCCGATCACCAGCACCTGGTCGCCACGGTGCCGCTCGACGAGCTGCTCCACGACGCGAGTCTTCGTCGCGGTCGTCGACGCGAAGCGGTAGCGGTCCTCCGGCTCGGCGGTCGCATACGCCAGCCGCTCCGAGTCGGACAGCGTCACGCGCACCTCGACGCAGTCGGCCGGCGCGATGTAGCCCTGTGACTCGATGTCCTTCCACGGCGCGTCGTAGCGCTTCGGCCCGATGAGGGAGAAGACGTCGCCCTCGCGGCCGTCCTCCCGCACCAGCGTCGCGGTGAGGCCGAGGCGGCGACGCGCCTGCAGGTCGGCGGTCATCCGGAAGATCGGCGCCGGCAGCAGGTGGACCTCGTCGTAGACGACCAGCCCCCAGTCGCGGGCGTCGAGCAGCTCGAGGTGCGTGTAGACGCCCTTCCGTCGGGTCGTCATCACCTGGTACGTCGCGATGGTGACCGGGCGGACCTCCTTGCGGGCACCGGAGTACTCGCCGATCTCGTCCTCGGTCAGCGTCGTGCGCTTGAGCAGCTCGTGCCGCCACTGCCTGGCCGCGACCGTGTTCGTCACCAGGATCAGCGTGGTCGCCTTCGCCTCGGCCATCGCGGCCGCGCCGACGATCGTCTTGCCGGCGCCGCAGGGCAGCACCACGACACCCGAGCCACCGTGCCAGAAGCCCTCGACCGCCTCGCGCTGGTAGGGGCGCATCTGCCAGCCGTCCTGCACCAGCTCGATCGGATGCGCCTCGCCGTCCACATAGCCCGCGAAGTCCTCAGCCGGCCAGCCGAGCTTCAGCAGGACCTGCTTGAGGTGACCGCGCTCCGACGGGTGCACCACGACGGTGTCGGGGTCGACGCGGTCGCCGATCAGCGGCGCGACCTTCTTCGACCGGATGACCTCCTCGAGGACCGCCCGGTCGGTCGTCACCAGCACCAGCCCGTGCACCGGCGTCTTCTCCAGCCGCAGCCGGCCGTAGCGCGCCATCGTCTCCGCGACGTCGACCAGCAGGGCGTGCGGCACGGCGTAGCGGCTGTAGCGCAGCAGCACGTCGACGACCTGCTCGGCGTCGTGGCCGGCCGCCCGGGCGTTCCAGAGGCCCAGCGGGGTCAACCGGTAGGTGTGCACGTGCTCCGGCGAGCGCTCCAGCTCGGCGAACGGCGCGATCTCCCGGCGGCACTCGGAGGCGAGGTCGTGGTCGACCTCGAGCAGCAGGGTCTTGTCGGACTGGACGATCAGGGGGCCGGTCATTCCGGGGTCCCCGCGGAGGCGCGAGCGCAGCGAGCGGCTTCGTGGGGTGTCTCGGTCACCGCTCCATTGTCCCCTGCCGACCGACACCCTGCCGCCACCATGGTTCAGGTCTGGTCGCGGTGGACCAGCGCCGCGCCGGCCAGGACGGCCAGGCCGAGGGCGTACGCCGTCAGGAGACCGCCTCCGAGCCACGGGGCGACCAGCCCGGCCGCGGAACCGCCCGCCGGGTCGCCGAGCCGGGTGAACGCGTCCGCCGCGCCGCCGGGCAGCCACTGCTGGGCATGCGGCGCGCGAAGGACGAGAGGCGCGATCTGCTCGACGACGAAGTACCAGACCAGCGCGACCGTCATGGCCACCGCCTGGTTGCGCAGGAGCAGCCCCAGGCCGACGCCGAGCACCCCGTACAGCGCCGCGGTCCCGCCGAGCACCACCAGGCCGCTCGGCACCGGGCCGAGGTCCGCGGTCGGTGCCTCCCGCGACGACAGCAGAACCCACCCGACCGCCGACGACACCACGGCGCTCATCGCAGCCATCACGAGCCCGACGACGGCGACCGCCTGCACCTTGGCCACCGCCAGGCGAGCCCGGCGCGGCTGCGCCAGCAAGGTCGGGACGATCGTGTTGTGCCGGTACTCCCCGGCCGACGCCAGCACGCCCACCACGAGCATCGCGAAGCCGACGATCGCCGTCGGTGCGCGGACGACGTGCTGGAAGGTGTCGGCGTCCAGTGCCGGGTTCTGCTCCTTGCCGGCCAGCAGGACGTTGGCCGTGGCCAACGCGGCGCTGAACCCGGCCACGACCAGCCCGGCGGCGGTGGTCGTGCGGGTGGCCCGCAGCTTGCGCAGCTCGGCGGTCAGGGTGGCGTTCATGACAGCTCTCCGGAGGTGAGGTCGAGGAAGAGCTCCTCGAGGTCGGTCTGCTGGTTGCGGTCGAGGAGGTCGCGCATCGGGCCGTGCGTCACCAGCCGTCCGCGGCTGATGATCAGGACGTCGTCCACGCTCTGCGCCAGCTCGGCCAGGACGTGGCTGGACACCAGGACGGTGCGGCCCTCGTCGGCCAGCCGGCGCAGGAAGCCGCGCAGCCAGCGCATGCCTTCGGGGTCGAGGCCGTTGGACGGCTCGTCGAGCACGAGGGTCTCCGGGTCGCCGAGCAGCGCGCCGGCCAGGGCGAGCCGCTGACGCATCCCCATCGAGAAGCCGCCGACCCGGCGGCGTGCGACGTCGCCGAGGCCGACGCCGTCGAGCACCTCCTCGACCCGTGCGTCGCTGGTGCCGGTCGAGGCCGCGACGATGCGCAGCGCCGACCGTGCCCGGTGACCGGGGTGGAAGACCGCCGGGTCCAGCAGAGCACCGACGGTCCGCGCGGGATGCGGCAGGTCGGCGTAGTGCCGCCCGTCGAAGGTCGCGCTCCCGGCTGTTGGTCGCACCAGCCCGAGCAGCATCCGCATCGTCGTCGACTTCCCGGCGCCGTTGGGTCCGAGGAAGCCGGTCACGGCACCGGGCCGGACGTCGACGGTGAGGTCGTCGACGGCAGTCACGTCGCGGTAGCGCTTGGTCAGTCCGCGCAGCTGTATCGAGGTCATGCACCGACGATGCGGTCCGGCAGGGGGTGCGGTCGTCGGCCGCCAGAGCGCTTCCGGACGTACGTCGCCAGGCCGACGCCTACATCCCTGGAGGTACGCCGTGCCGGCCGGTCTAGCCGTCGGCGGGGCGCACCAGGCCGGTCTCGTAGGCGATGGCTACCAGCTGGGCGCGGTCTCGGGCAGCCAGCTTGGTCAGGATCCGGCTGACATGCGTCTTGGTCGTCGCGGGGCTGAGGAAGAGCCGACCGGAGATCTCCGCGTTGGACAGCCCCTCCGCGACCAGCACGAGCACCTCGGTCTCCCGGGGCGTCAGGTCTGCCAGCCGGTCACCCGGTCGGCCGCTGACCGGGCGGCGCGCGATCTCGTCGAGCAGCCGCCGGGTCACGGCCGGCGCGATGACGGCGTCGCCGGCGGCGCAGGACCGGATGGCCTCGTGCAGCACCGTCGGCGTGACGTCCTTGAGCAGGAAGCCGCTCGCGCCGGCGCGCACGGCGGCATAGACGTTCTCGTCCTCGTCGAAGGTCGTCAGCACGACGACGTGCACGGTCTGCGTCGCCGGGTCTGAGCAGATCTGCCGGGTCGCCTCGATGCCGTCCATCTCGGGCATGCGGACGTCCATCAGGAGGACGTCCGGGAGCTCGCGACGGGCGAGCGCGACGGCCTGGGTGCCGGTCGACGCCTCGCCGACGACGTCCATGTCGTCGACGAGACCGAGCTGGGCGCGCAGCCCGTCGCGCACCAGTGCCTGGTCGTCGGCGACCCCGACCCGGATGGTCATCGTCTGCTCCCGTCGTCCTGGCGCCGGCCGGACAGTGGCAGGACTGCGTGCACTCGCCAGCCGGTACCGCCCGACGATCCCGCCTCGAGCTGGCCGCCGAGCGACTCGACACGCTCGCGCATCCCGGTGATGCCGTGGCCGGGCACCTGCGGAGGGGAGCCGGCACGGGCGCCGTGGCCGTCGTCGGTGACGTCGAGGGTGAGCCGGTCGCTGTCGACGACCACGGAGACCTCCACCGTCACCGGTCCCGTGCCCCCGTGCCGGCGCGCGTTGGTGAGCGCCTCCTGCACGACCCGGTAGGCGACCTGCCCGACCCCGGAGGGGACCAGCCGCAGGTCACCGACGCGGCGCACCGACACGGTGGCCCCGTCCGCGCGGGCCTCCTCGGCCAGCTCGTCGAGACCCTCGAGCCGGGGCGCCGCCGCGTCGCGCAGCGCTCCGAGCACGGTCCGCACCTCGGCCATCGAGGAGCGGCTGGCCTCCTCGATGCGCTCCAGCGCGGCTCGGGCCACCTCGGGGCGGTCGGCATCCAGGGCCATCCGGCCCGTGCTGCTCTGGACCGCGATGCCGCTCAGGCTGTGCCCGAGCACGTCGTGCAGGTCGCGGGCGATCCGCAGCCGCTCCTCCGCCGCCGCGGTGTCGGCGACCGCGGCCAGCCGCGCCCGGCGCTCCCGGACCAGCTGCGCCGCGACCGCGATCCCGACCGTCAGGATCGCGGGCACCGCCCACTCGTCGGTGCGGCCGAGCCCGCCCAGGTAGCCCGCGAGCACCGCGGCGACGACACCGGCCGTGGCCGTCGCTGTCACCCGCGCATCGCGTCGGACACCGAGTGACGCGAGGGCGACCCAGCCCCCGTAGGGCGGCACCGGCTCGACCAGCAGGGCATGTCCGACGAAGGCCAGCGTCACCACACCCAGCACGACCTCGGGGGCAGCCCGCCGCCAGGCCAGCGGAACCCCCTGCGCGATGGCGAGCAGCAGGCCCAGCGTCCCGATCACGGCCGACGGGTCGTCGGTCGGCGGACCGGTCCGTGGCGACAGGACCTCGACGACGGTCACCACGGCCGCCACGATCACGTCGCGGCGAGCCGGTCGGCGCATGATCGCCCGACGGCTGTGGGGCTGCATTGTCATAGCGGTTGTGAACGCTAGCGCCGGGGTGGCTACGGTGTGGCCGCGATGGCCAGCGACGCCCTGCCGCCCGGGCCGGCGGACGAGACGGTGCCCACCAGGTGGCGAGCACCCGTCTTCGTCATCGGCTGCCCGCGGTCGGGCACGACCCTGCTCACACTGATGCTGTCCTCGCACCGCCGGCTGACGATCCCGCCGGAGACCCGCTTCCTGGTGCCCGTGTGGCGCAAGCGGCTGAGGTTCGGCGACCTGACCGACCCCGCGAACCGCTCCCGGCTGGCCGACGAGCTGGTCAAGACCAAGGGCACCAAGTTCAAGCACCTCGGTGTGGAGCCGGAGACGGTCCGCGCGGCGATCATCGACGGCGCCCCGACGATCGGTTCCGCGATCGGTGCGGTCTACCGGACGTACGCCCAGAGCCAGGGGAAGCCGCGCTGGGGCGACAAGCAGCCGACCTACTTCCGCAACATCGAGATGCTCCGCGCGATGTGGCCGGACGCACAGTTCATCCACCTGGTTCGCGACGGGCGCGACTGCGTCGCGTCGCTGAAGCGGATGCGCTGGTGGAAGCACGGCACGATCGTCGCGACCGCCACCTGGGTCCACTCGGTCGACTGCGCGCACCGCGCGCGGTCCCGACTGCCCGAGTCGTCCTTCACCGAGATCCGGTACGAGGACCTGGTGTCGGACTACCCGGCCGTGCTGCCGAAGCTGTGCGAGTTCCTGGGCGAGGACTTCGACGCGGCGATGCTGCGGCCGCAGAAGCTCGCGAAGGAGCTGCCCGGCAAGCAGCGCCGCAAGTGGCACTGGCGGACCGCGAAGTACATCGGCCCGCGCCGGGTCGGCACGCACACCGAGCTGCTGACGCCGCGCGAGTCGGCACTGATCGAGCGGGTCGCGGGGCCGCGGCTGAGGGCGCTGGGTTACGCGGTGCCGGACAGCCCCGCACGGGTGCCGGTGACGGACGTGGCGCGCTACTGGGCCGCACTCACCTCGATGCGGGTGCGCACCCGGCTGCTGGAGACCGCGGACCTGTGGCAGTCGAAGGTCCGCGGCCCGGTGGACGACCGCGGCTGACGCTCATGCGGTCAGCCGGAGTCGTCGACCGGCCAGTGGTCAACGGCTCTCGCAGAGCACCTTGTCGATGTCTGCCAGCGTGGCGACGACGGAGGCGTCGGCCGTCCGGCGGGGCGAGGTGTGCACGTTCTCGGTCAGCGGCTCGGTCTCGACGGTCGGCCGGGCAGCACGACGTCGAGTGATCTGGAGCTGGCGCATCGGGGACCTCCCTGTCTGTCCCCGTGACCGTCGAACGACTGCGTTTCTACCGCGTCACGAGGACCGACAAACTTTCGATCTAGGACGTCGTCACGAGCCGTTCGGTTCGCCCCGGGTCAGGCGAGCTGCTCGTCCACCACCGAGACGCCCGTGATGCGGTGCACCGCGAAACTGCGCTGCGCGCCGCGCAGGTGGTCGTACGCCACCACGTGGCCGCCCTCGACGACGAGCGGCTCGATCACCCGCTGGCTGCCGCGGCCCTCGGCGTCGACGTAGCCGATCAGCAGCGACTCCCCGGCGCCCGCGGCCTGGGTGAGCATCGCGAGCACGTCCGCCGCCGGACGGCCGACCGTGACGGTCGAGGCGCGCTCGCCGGCCCGCAGCGCACGAACGGCGGCGGCCAGCAGCGCCGGCTGCGGTGACGGTGGAGCGGTGACCGTGCGCACCGCCGGGCGTCGAGATCCGGATCCGCGCGCGCGCCGAGCTTCGGGCCGGCGCACGACCAGGTCACCGTCTGGCGACTCGGCGGCCGGGGCGTAGCCCATCTCGCGCAGCCTGGCGAGCACCACGTCCGGTGGCGACTGCGCCGACAGGACGCTCGGCGCCAGCCGCCGCAGCCGCAGCGACGCGGCTCGCCGGTCGGTGAGCAGCTCACCGAGAGTCGCTTCGTCGTCACTGCGCACGAAGGCAGCGGCCACGCCAACCCTGATCCGCCCGTGCCGGCGCGCCACGTCCTCGACCAGGTAGGACAGCGGCTGCGGAACGGGTGTCCGCGAGTGCCTGGTGACCAGCTCCAGCACGTCACCGGAGCTCCACCCGGCGTCGAAGGCCCGCCGCACGCTTCCCGGCGTGAAGCGGTAGACCGTCGCGCCACCGGTCGACTCGACGTCGCAGAGCAGCCGCAGCGCTCGCGCGAGGTCGCCCTCCAGAGGCCCGGGCGCGACGGCTGTCAGGTCGCCCTGCAGCAGCACGTGGTCGAGCGGGACCGGCAGGGCTTTGGTCAGTGCGGCGACCGCGCCGTCCCGGTCGCCCTGGACGAGACGACGACCGGCGGCTGTCAGGGCGGTCTCCGACGTCACGCCGAGCACCGCTGCCTCCTGCAGCGTCCAGCCGACGAGGTCGTCCTGCAGCCGCCCGCCGCGTCGTGGCGCGCGCCACCGGAGTCGCGCCGTCACCGACGCGACGGAGGTCGCCTCTCCCGGCGGTACGTCCCGCAGGTCGGCCAGCACGGCCGCTCGCACGGCCGGCGCAAGGGTGCGGTCGAGGTCCGGGCCCAGCGGGGCCAGGGTCTTGCCGCGCACGTCCTTGCCGCCGGCCAGCCCGGGGGTCCGCGTGGTGTCCCGCCAGGCGTCGACGAGGGTCAGCCATCGGGCCGCCGGAGGCTGGTCGAGCCAGTCGTCGTAGGCCTCGGACGGCAGCCACACCTCGTCGACGTCGTCGTCTCCGGCCGCGAGCAGGCCGGCCGCGTGCGCGACCTCGACGAGCAGGGTGAGGGTCTCGGGATCGACGTCGACCCCGGTCGCGGTGCGGGTCCGGTCGCGCACGCCGAGCCCACCGGCCCGCAGGACCTTCGGCGGCTCGGCGCTCCACAGGTCGAGCAGGTCCTCGACCTGTCGCAGCACGGTGGCCGCCGAGGCGGCGGCATGGGCCTCGACACGCGCGGCGTCGACCGGGGACGTCTCGTGGCCCGGCTCGGTCGGCTGGACGGTCCGGTGCACCCGGCCGTCGCGGAGGTGCAGGGCGACCTCGCGGGGCAGCACGACGGTGCGGGCGTCGGTCGCGACCAGCAGCCCGTAAGCCAGTAGCCACTCGACGGGGGTGCTTGCGGTCCCGGCGTCGACGTCGCGGTGGGCGTTCTCCAGGCGGCCGGTGGGCGGACCCCAGGCCATCCGGTCCAGTGCCTCGCGCGCGGCGGGCTCGGCGCGGTCCAGGAGAGCGTCGAGCCTGGCCGGGTCGCGGAGCAGGTCGACGACCGACGTGGCGGTGCTCACCGGGTCCCCGGCGGGTGCCAGGTCGAGGTCCGCTGCGAGCCGCGACAGTCGGCGGGGGCCGTAGGAGAGCAGCAGCTGCTCGGCCGGCGGCCCCAGGCCCGCGGGCGAGCCGATGACCTCGAGCACCGCCCGGGGGACCAGCAACCCACCCGCATCGTCGCGATAGACGAGCGCCTGCTGGTGCAGTGCCGCCAGAGGGAAGGCGGACTCGTCGGGCGTGACGCCCAGCGCGGCGGCCACGTCCGCGTCGTCCGCCGGCTCCGGGAGCACTGCCAGCACCTCCAGCACCTGCAGCGTGAAGCGGTCGAGCTGGTCGAGGGCCCGCTGCACGGACGGCCGGGTGGTCGCCCGGGCCGCCAGCGAGGCCATGTCGGAGGGCACCGGGGACAGCAGGTCCGGCCGGGCGCGCAGCAGCTCGGCGAGCGCATCGTCGTCGCGTTCGCGCAGCTCGCCGGCGAGCGTCGTGCGCCCGCGCGGCCCGGGGGTGGACATCCGCACAACGGTACGCCGCCGGGCGACCCGCGGCTGCCGCTGCGGCCTGCGTCGAGTGGCGCATTCCGGCGGTACGCAAACGACTGCCGGCTGCCGCAACGCGCCACTCGACCGGGGGGCTACCGTGCGGCCGGTGAGCAGCGACCGGCCGGTCTTCGTCGTCGGCTGCCCGCGTTCGGGCACCACGCTGCTGTCGCTGATGATCCACGCGCACCCGCGGATCGCCATGCCGCCCGAGTCGCGGTTCCTGATCTCCACCTGGCGCGAGCGGGACCAGTGGGCAGACCTGTCGGCCCGCAAGCAGCACCGCCGGCTGGCCCGCTCGATCACCCGCCGCCGGTCGCGGCTCGACGACCTCGGCATGGAGCGCCGACCGACGGTCCGGGCGATCATGCACGCCCCGCCGACACTGGGCTCGGCCTTCGGCACCGTCTTCGCGGAGTTCGCGCGGCTGCACGGCAAGGCCCGCTGGGGCGACAAGCGGCCGCTCTACTACATGGAGGTCGACGTCCTCCTACGGCTCTTCCCAGACGCGCAGATCGTGCACATCGTCCGCGACCCGCGGGCAAACATGGCCTCGCTCAAGGGCATGCCGTGGTGGCCCTACGACAGCGTCGGGTCGGCCGCCCAGTGGGCGCACGCGGAGTGGTGCTCCCGCCGCAACTCGCGTCGGCTGCCCGCCGACACCTTCCACGTCGTGCGCTACGAGTCGCTGGTCGCCGACCCGCGCCGCGTCCTCGGAGAGCTGTGCGACTTCCTCGGCGAGGACTTCGACGAGGCGATGCTCGCGCCGGCCGAGGTGCGCGACGTGGTGCCGGAACGCAAGACCTGGCACGCCAACCTCGACTCCTCGGTCTCGACGGAACGCGTCGAGGCGTGGCGCGACCGGCTCGAGCCGTGGGAGATCGGGCTCGCCGAGACCGTGCTGTCGCGTCAGCTCGCCCGGTGGGACTACTCGCGGACGGGGGCCGGCCGCCGTCCGGGTCCCGTCCTCCTCGCGCGGTACGCCGCCGCGGCGCTCGCCCGGCACGGCTCGACGTGGCTGCGCTGGGCACGGGAGGCCCGCGACGCCCGCCGGGCGACCTACCCGGTCGCGGCCCAGCTCACGAGCGGGCAGGTGGAGCAGGCGCGCCGGCGTGCAGAGCTGCTGCCGCCACGAGGTCCTCGGCGACGTCAGCCGTAGCCGAAGCGCGCATACGCCCGTGCGGTGCATGGCGCCCGCTCCCGGGGGTAACGGCCGATGACCTGCTACCGGAGGTCAACCATGACCACAGCCATCATCGTCATCGTCCTGCTGATCCTCGCCGCCGCGGCCGTCGTCGTGATGATGAGGGCGCGCCAGGCCAAGCGCAGCGAGGGGCTCCAGGAGCGCTTCGGTCCCGAGTACGACCGTGCCGTCGAGTCCCACGGCGACCGCAAGTCGGCCGAGAAGCGGCTTGCCGACGCGGCCGACCGTCGCGACCAGGTCGAGATCCGTGCCCTCGAGCCCGCCGAGCGCGAGCGCTACTCGCAGCAGTGGACCGGCGTACAGGCTGCCTTCGTGGACGAGCCCGGCACCGCCACCCGGGACGCCGACCGGCTCGTGCAGTCGGTGATGCGCGACCGCGGCTACCCGGTCGACGACTTCGCCACCCGCGCCGAGATGCTGGCCACCGACCACCCCGAGGTCGTCGAGCACTACCGCGCTGCGCACGCCGTCGGCTCGCGGCACGAGAGCGCCGACACGGAGTCGCTGCGCCAGGCCTTCGTCCACTACCGGGCGCTCTTCGAGCTGCTGTTGCACGACGGCCAGGGCGCCCGCACCGGCGACACGGACCGCACCGACCGCACCGATGGCAAGGACCGCACGACGCCGGCCGCGGACGACGGTCGGCCCATGAGCCCCGCCGAGGGCATGGACCGCACCGGCGACATGGACCGCACCGGCGACATGGACCGCACCGGCGACATGGACCGCACCGGCGACATGGACCGCACCGGCGACATGGACCGCACCCGGGCGGCCGACCCCGAGAGCGTGGACCTGCGCGACCAGCCGACGCGGCGTACGACCTGACGATCGTTCGCGACGTGCGGGGCGGGACACGCCGGTGACCCCGGCGTGTCCTTCGCTCCGACGTCGCAGATGATCAAGGAGGACCGCCCGCATACCCTGACGGGGTGCGTGCTCCCCAGCTGGTCGTCGGGTTCGACCTCGACATGACCCTGATCGACTCCCGGCCGGGGATCGCTGTCGCGCTCGACGCCCTCTCGGCCGAGACCGGTGTGCACATCGACAGCGCGGCGGCCGTCAGCCGGCTCGGGCCGCCGCTGGACGAGGAGCTCGCCTACTGGTTCCCGGCGGAGCAGGTCGCGCCGATGGGCGACCGGTTCCGTGCCCTGTACCCGCACCTCGCCATCGCGCCCACGCAGATGCTGCCCGGCGCGCGCGAGGCCGTGGACGCCGTCCACCGGCACGGCGGCCGGGTCGTCGTGGTGACCGCGAAGTACGAGCCCAACGCCCGGCTGCACCTCGAGCACCTCGGCATCGCGGCCGACGACGTCGTCGGCTGGCGGTGGGGGCCGGCCAAGGGCGAGGCACTGCGCGAGCACGGCGCCACCGTCTACGTCGGTGACCACGTGGCCGACATCGACGGGGCGCGCGCCGCGGACGCCATCAGCGTCGGTGTCGCGACCGGCCCGATCAGCGCGGACGAGCTGGGGGCAGCTGGCGCCGACGTGGTCCTCGACGACCTATACGGCTTCGCCGACTGGATCGACGAGCACGTCCTCGACACCCGGATGGCCGCGCTCGACGAGCGGCTGCGCGAGCTCGGGTCCGTCCTCGTCGCCTTCTCCGGTGGCGCGGACTCGGCGCTGCTCCTCGCTGCGGCCGTACGGAGCCTCGGCGCCGCCAACGTCGCCGCCGCCACTGCCGTGAGTGCCAGCCTGCCCGGCCGGGAGCTCGACGCGGCCGCAGCGTTCTGCGCCGACCTCGGCGTGCGCCACCTGCGGCCGGCCACCCGCGAGATGGACCGCGAGGGCTACCGCGCCAACGACGGCGACCGCTGCTACTTCTGCAAGGCAGAGCTGCTCGACGTCCTCGGCCCGGTCGCCGCGGAGCACGGCCTGGCCCACGTCGCCACGGGGACGAACGCCGACGACGCCATGGCCGGCTTCCGGCCGGGGATCCGCGCGGCCGCCGAGAGGTCGGCCGTCACGCCGCTGCTCGACGCGGGGCTGACCAAGGACCAGGTGCGGGCGGCCAGCCGCCGCTGGGGGCTGCCGACGTGGGACAAGCCCGCCGCCGCCTGCCTGTCCAGCCGGGTCGCCTACGGCATCGAGATCACGCCGGCCCGGCTGGTGCGGGTCGACCGTGCCGAGGTGGCCGCCCGGGAGGCGCTGGCGGCCGCCGGGATCGCGGTGCGCGACCTTCGGGTCCGCGACCTGGGTGAGACCGCCCGGCTCGAGGTCGACGCGGAGCTGGTGGAGGCCGTCGCCGCCGGCGGCTCGGCTGCTCGGGCGGTGGCCGCCACCGGCTTCCGGTCCGTCGAGGTCCAGGCCTTCCGGTCCGGGTCGATGAACGAGCTGCTGCCCGACCCCGAGCCCTACCGCTGAGCAACTGCCTCGCAGCAGCCCGCCCCGGCGGTTAGGCTGGACGACCCGCGACGGCGGCGTACGACCGCCCGCGTTCCTTCCCGATCCGACGAACAGAGCAGAGGTCTCCCGTGCCTACCGGCAAGGTGAAGTGGTACGACACCGAGAAGGGTTTCGGCTTCCTGTCCCGCGACGACGGCGGCGACGTCTTCGTCCACCAGTCCGCGCTGCCCGCCGGCGTCCCGGCGCTCAAGCCGGGCAGCCGCGTGGAGTTCGGGATCGTCGACGGCAAGCGCGGCGAGCAGGCCCTCACCGTGAAGGTTCTGGACCCGATCCCGTCGGTCACGCCGTCCACCCGCAAACCGGTCGACGACATGGCCATCATCGTCGAGGACCTCATCAAGCTGCTCGACGGCGTGGGCAACGGGCTGCGCCGCGGGCGCTTCCCGGAGCGCCAGGTGGCCCGCAAGACGGCTGCCCTGCTGCGCGCGGTCGCCGACGACATCGAGGCCTGACCGCGACGAGCCTCATGATCATGAACGATCGGGTCACCACTTGCTGACCCGAACGTTCGTGATCATGGAACGGCGTCTGCCGCGCCGCGAACCTACGATGACCCGATGAGACGTCCGGGCCGGTGCGCGTCGGTGGCACCGGTCGGGCTCGCCTTGGCGGCCCTGCTGCTCGCCGGGTGCAGCGGCGACGACGACGCGCGCATCGAGGTCGCCCCGGCCGGTCGCGCGACCGTCGTGGAGGTCGTAGAGGCACCGGCCACCGTCGAGGCCCGGGCCACCGCGACCGTCAGCGCCGCAGCCGACGGCACCATCGCCGACCTGCGCGTCCGCGAGGGCCAGCAGGTCCGCCGCGGTCAGGTGGTGCTGCGCATCGAGTCGCCATCAGCGCGACGCAACCTCCGGCAGGCGAGGCAGGCCGACGCGCAGGCCGCGTCGGCGGGCGCCGGTGGGGGTGTGCCGACGTCACTCGCCGGCGCCGCGCAGGCCGACGCCACTGCGCAGCGCGCGTTCGACCGGGCCCGCCGAGCGGCGCGACGGATCCCGGACCCCCGTGCGCGTGCGCAGGCCCTCGCCGCGCTGCAGGTCTCGCAGACCCAGTACGACGCCGCGCGCGCCCAGGCGGACCAGGCCGCGGCCCAGCTGGCCGCGGGCATCGGCTCGCTCTCGGACGCCGTGTCGGCGCTGTCGTCGGCGCAGCGGGTGCAGACCCGCGCGGCCGTCGAGGTGGCCCGTCGCACGGTCGCGGCGCTCACGGTGCGCGCGCCGATCGCCGGCACCGTCTCGCTGACCGCGTCGGGCACCGACGCGTCGAGCGGGGCCAGCGACCTGCTCTCCCAGCTGCCCGAGAGTCTGCAGTCGCAGGCCGGCTCGGCGCTCGGCTCGGGCGGCGGCGCCGGCGGTTCGGTGACCTCGACGGTCACCGACGGCGCCCCGGTCAGCTCCGGCCAGGCACTGGTCAGCGTCACCGACGACTCCACGCTGTCCTTGACGGCCCAGGTCGACGAGACCGACGTGCTGCTCGTGGCGCCGGGCGTCGACGCCTCGGCAGAGCTGGACGCGGTCCCTGGCGCGACGTACGCCTCGGCCGTCGAGGCCATCGACCCGACGCCGACGACCTCCACCCGCGGGGGCGTCAGCTACGTCGTGCGCCTGTCGCTCGGCCGCGGCACGACGGCCGACGGCTCGACGGCACCGGTGCCTCGTCCGGGGATGAGCGCGGTCGTCGACCTTCGCGTGCGCACGGCGCGCGACGTGGTGGCCGCTCCGGCGCCGGCCGTCTTCCGGGACGGCAAGCGCGACGCGGTCTGGGTGGTCAAGAACGGCCGCGCCCAGCGCCGGCTGGTGCGGCTCGGCGCGCAGGGCGAGAGTCGCGTCGAGGTGCTCGAGGGTCTGAAGGAGGGGGAGCAGCTCGTCGTGCGCGGTGCCGACCGGGTCAGCGAAGGGCAGCAGGTCGGATGAGCGCGCCGGCGGCCGAGGCGGTCGACGTCGTGCGCAGCTACCAGCTCGACGGGATCGCGGTCGAGGCCTTGCGCGGCGTCAGCCTGCGCATCGAGGAGAGCGAGTACGTCGCCATCGTCGGCCCCTCCGGGTCCGGCAAGTCGACGCTGATGCACCTGCTCGGCTGTCTCGACCGGCCGACCTCGGGTGAGCTGCGGATCGGCGGCCGCGACGTGTCGGTGTTGTCCGACGGCGAGCTGGCCGAGCTGCGCAACCACACGATCGGCTTCGTCTTCCAGTCCTTCCAGCTGCTCGGTCGGACCAGCGCGCTGGACAACGTGTCGCTGCCGCTGGTCTACCGCGGCGTCCGCGGGTCGGAGCGACGCGACCGGGCCGCCGCGGCGCTCGAGTCGGTGGGCCTGGGTCACCGGCTGCAGCACCGGCCGGGGCAGCTCTCCGGTGGCGAGCAGCAGCGGGTCGCGATCGCCCGTGCCCTCGTCGGGGAGCCGACGCTGCTGCTGGCCGACGAGCCGACCGGCAACCTCGACACCCGGTCCGGTGCCGACGTGATGGCGACCCTGGAGCGGCTCAACACCGACCGTGGCGTCGCCGTAGTCGTCGTGACCCACGACCCCGACGTGGCCGCGATGGCCCGGCGCCGGATCGCGCTGCGCGACGGGCTGGTCGAGTCCGACTCCGGTGCGGTCGGCGCAGGGCGGGAGCCGTCCGGCCAGGCGGCGTACGACGCACCGGAGCCGACCGCGTGAGGACCGGCGAGGCCTTCCGCGTCGCCCTGGATGCGTTGCGGGCCAACAGGTTGCGCAGTGCCCTGACCATGCTCGGTGTGGTGATCGGCGTCGCCGCAGTCGTGATCCTGGTGGCCCTGGGTGCGGGTGCGAAGCAGGAGGTGGAGCAGCAGGTCGAGGGCCTCGGCTCCAACATCATCATCGTGGTGCCGGGCAAGTTCGAGTTCGGCTCGGCGCCGTCGGTCAGCCGGCTCACGCTCGAGGACCTCGACCTCCTCGGCCGGGTCGTCGGCGACCGCGAGCGGGTCGCGGTGTCGGTCGCGTCGGGGGAGACCGTCGGCGTCGGGCGGCTCGAGGCCTTCGTCACCGTCAACGGCGTGAACGAGAACGTGCCCAACGTCTTCGACCGGCCGCTCGACCGCGGCGAGTACATCACCGCCTCCGACGTCGACACCCGGCGCCGCGTCGCAGTGCTCGGCAACACGGTGGTCCGCAAGGTCTTCGGCGACATCGACCCGCTTGGCCGCCAGGTGACGATTGCCGGAGTGCGCTTCCGCGTCATCGGCGTCTTCGAGAGGACCGGCTCGACCTTCGGAGTCGACCGCGACGCCGAGGTGCACATCCCGGTGACCGCGGCCCAGCGGCTCTTCGGTGTCGACCGCATCGACGCGCTCGCCGTCAAGGCACCGACCGCCGACAGTGTCGAGGCCCTGCAGCCCAAGCTGGTCGCCGCGTTGCAGGACAAGTACGAGGGCGAGGAGTTCTCCGCCGTCACGCAGACCCAGATCCTCGGCACCATCGGGCGCATCCTCAGCCTGCTCACCCTGGTGCTCGCTGCGATCGCCGCGATCTCGCTGCTCGTCGGCGGCGTCGGCGTCTCCAACATCATGCTGGTGAGCGTCCGGGAACGGACTCGTGAGATCGGCCTGCGCAAGGCGCTGGGGGCGCGGCAACGCGACATCCTGCTGCAGTTCCTGATCGAGGCGGTGCTGCTCTGCGTCGTGGGCGGCCTGATCGGCATCGGGCTCGGGGTAGGCAGCTCGTTGCTCGTCGCCTCGGTGTCACCGCTGCCGGCGGTCATCGCGTGGTGGTCGCCAGTGCTGGCCTTCGCGGTGTCGGCCGCCGTCGGCATCTTCTTCGGCGTCGCACCGGCTCGGCGGGCCGGCCGCCTCGACCCCGTGGTCGCCCTGCGCACCGAGTGAGACGACGTACACGCCTCCACTGCTTCATGATCGTGAGCAGCAGGGCGTCACCCCGTGAGCGTCCGGCGCGCTCACGATCATGGTGTCAGCGGGCGACGGCCGCGACCACCGGGGACCAGGCGCTGCGGTTCCCCGCGGCGTCGGACGCCTGCACGCGGTAGTAGTAGCGGCGGCCGGTCTTGAGGCCCGTGTCGGTGTAGCCCGTGGTCGCCGTCGAGCCGCGCGTGCCGAAGCCGCTGGTGGCGCTCTTGGTGCTGCGCGACACCGTGTAGCCGGTCACGCCGGTCGCGTCCGTCGATGCTGCCCACGCAAGGGTCACAAGGCGCGTCCCGGCGATGGCGGTCACCGAGCCCGGCACCGTCGGCGGGGTGGTGTCCGGCGTCGAACCCGTGCCGCCGGAGACCCGCGCGGCGACCGCGGAGCGCAGTGCGGGGAGTGTCGCGTAGAAGGTCCCGCCCGGGCACTCGGTGGACGCGTAGTCGCGGTGCCCGGCGATGGTCGGGACGGTGACCGATGCGCCGCTGACCGGGTTGACGTAGGGCGACACCGCCATCGGGTCGAGCCCGTTCTTCGTGGCCTCCCAGGCCAGCATGTCGGTCAGGGCGGAGCGAGCCGCGGGCGTGGCGTCGCGGTTGGTCAGAGTGCCGAGCAGGGCGATGCCCACGCTGCCGGAGTTCCACCCGCTGGTGTGCGCCCCGGTGACACCGTTGCCGGCCGCGTCGTCGCCCGACGGGGAGACACCGACGGGGTAGTCCCGGGAGTGCCGCCCCTCGTAGACCCGGCCTTGCTCGTCGACCAGGAAGTTGTAGCCGATGTCGCCCCAGCCCTGGGTGACCGCGTGGTAGCGGTAGATGGCCCGGACCGTCGCCGCCGGGTCCGGGTCGTTGTTTGCTCCTGCGGTGTGGTGCACGACCAGCTTCTGCGTGGGGTAGAACGCCTCGGGGAAGACCTCGGCGCCGTTCGCGTCGTACCGCAGGCTCTCGTCCGCTCCCCAGCCCGAGCGCGGGATGACGGTCGGCTGGCTGACCGCCGCGGAGGCGGAGACTGGCCGGCGCACCGTGTGGGTCTCGCGCGCACCGTCCGCGATCCCGAGGAGGGTGACGTCGCGGATCGGCCGGTCGCTGGTGACCCGCACGGCCCTAGTGCCGCCGGTGACGTGCAGCGCGCCGTACGTGCGCCCGTCGTGGCGCAGCTCCCCGGCGTCGTCCCGTCCCGCATCCACCGCGGGGTCGAAGTGCACCCCGTCGGCGCTCAGCGACAGGCCGACCTGCGCACCGCGTGCGCTGCGCCAGTAGACCGCGACCGTGCGCGCCGGGTTGGCCAACCTGAGGGTGCGGCTGATGCCCGGTCCCAGCTCGGCCGCCCGTACCTCGTGCCCGACCGTGCGGACCGTGGTCACCCGGACGGTCGCGGTCGCCGGGGCGGCCTGGATGACAGGCACCATCACGGCGACCGCCAGGGCGAGCAGGAGCAGGGTGCGGAATCGGTGCGTCACGGGTGGAACGTTACGAAACCGAGTGGTTCGTCGACATAGTCCGATCTGGCCATCTCTGTCCAGCCCCTACGCGTCGACGAGTGTGGCGCTCGAGCCCGGGTAGCGTGACGCGCATGAGTGCGTCCGTGCTGGTGCCCTGGGACGACGCCCTCATCGGCTACGACCTCGGGCCCGAGCACCCCCTGAACCCGCTGCGGCTCGACCTCACGATCCGGCTCGCCCGGGAGCTCGGGGTGCTCGACCTGCGCACCGTACGGATGACCAAGCCGACCGTCGCCACCGACGACCTGATCGCGCTGGTGCACGACCGGGACTACATCGAGGCCGTACGTCGCGCCGGCGCCGACCCGACCCACCCCGACCTCTCGCACGGGCTGGGCAGCTCCGACACCCCTGCCTTCCCGGACATGCACCAGGCATCGGCCCTGGTCGTGGGTGCGACGCTGGCCGCGGCCGAGTCGGTCTGGACGGGAGCGACCGAGCACGCGGTCAACGTTGCCGGCGGGCTGCACCACGCCATGCCCGGCGCGGCGAGCGGGTTCTGCGTCTACAACGACCCGGCGATCGCGATCGCCTGGCTGCTCGAGCATGGCGCCGCGCGGGTCGCCTACGTCGACGTCGACGTGCACCACGGCGACGGCGTCGAGCGCGCGTTCTGGGACGAGCCGCGGGTGCTGACCATCTCGCTGCACGAGAGCGGGCGCTACCTCTTCCCCGGCACCGGCTTCCCCGACGACTGTGGCGGACCAGGGGCCGACGGCTCCGCGGTCAACGTCGCGCTGCCCCCCGGGACGGCCGACGACGCATGGCTGCGCGCCTTCCACGCGATCGTGCCACCGCTGCTCGACGACTTCCGGCCCGACGTGCTGGTGACCCAGCACGGCTGCGACAGCCACGTGCTCGACCCGCTGGCCCACCTCGGCCTGACGGTTGACGGCCAGCGACGGTCGTACCAGTCGCTGCACGAGCTGGCGCACCGTTGCGCCGGGGGTCGATGGGTGGCCTGCGGAGGCGGGGGCTACGAGCTCGCCCAGGTCGTGCCCCGCGCCTGGACCCACCTGCTCGCCGAGGCCGCCGGGTCTCCGCTGGACCCGGCGACCGAGGTCCCGGCGGGTTGGCGGGAGTACGTCCTCGAGCGCTACGGCCTCGCTGCTCCGGCCCGGATGACCGACGGGCGGACACCGTCCTGGGAGCCTTGGGAGGACGGGTACGACCCCGCCGACGCGGTCGACCGCGCCGTCCTCGCGACGCAGAAGGCAGTCTTCCCCGCCCACGGCCTCGGCGGGCTGCTGGCGCTGTGAGCGACCTGCTGGAGGGACTCGTGGGCGGTCCCGCTGACCCGCCGACCCGCGACGAGCTGCGCGCGCACCTCGTCGCGTCGCGCATCGCGGGCGACGTGGCGACCTCCCGCGAGGACAACCTGATGAAGTACGGCTTTCTCGCGGCCGGCATGACGAAGGCGCAGTTCGGGCTGACCTTCCGGGGCACGTGGGGGCTGCGCGACATCATCGAGCTGATGGCCAAGCGGGTCGGTGTCTCGCCCGACGGGTCCTACCTGCGCGGCCCGGACCGCATCGACCCCGACCTCGCTCTCGACGGCCTGGACCGGATGGCGTCGCACCTCGCGTCGGTCGCCCGGCCCGGCGCCCGGGTGGTCGTGGCCACCGGGCACCCGGCGGGCCTGCTGCCGGTGCACATCGCGGTGGCCGCTGGGCTGCGTGCCGCCGGCGCGACAGTGCTGACCCCGGCTGCCGGCTGGAGCTACGAGACCAACACGAGGCTGGGACGGGTGACCCGCACGATCCGCTACGTCCAGGACGTCGCCATGGTCAGCACCCGCGGCGAGCTCAACCACACCCACTCCGCCCGGCCGATGGAGGCGGTGCTCGAGGCGATGGTGTCCGCCGGGGAGCCGATGCCCGACCTGGTGCTCGCCGACCACGGATGGGCAGGCGCGGCGGGGGAGGCAGGCGTCCCGTCGGTGGGCTTCGCCGACTCCAACGACCCGGCGCTCTTCGTCGGGGAGGAAGAGGGCAAGGTCGCCGTCTCGGTGCCGCTGGACGACAACGTCGAGCCGCACCTCTACAAGCCGATGACCGCCTACCTGCTCGCCGCCGCCGGGCTGGCCTGACCGGCCACCGCCCGTCGCGGTCGGACATCCTGCCGGGCCACGCGAGCGCGCTCCTGCATGATCGTTTGCGACCCTCGCCGTCGCGACACGCGGGTCGTGTCGGCGTGTCGCGGCCCATGACGTCGCAAACGATCATGCCTGACGAGCCGGCGGTGTGAGCGGGCGGAAGCGCTCGGGCAGGCGCGTTCGCCCGTTCGGGTGATCGAGGGCGGCCGAACCCGGCCGAACCTGATGGGAGAACTCCGACCGCCCAGCCGAGAGAGAGGTGCCGTGCGTCGCGTCAGCCTGCTGCAGCGCTTCGCCGCGGTCAGCCTTGTCCTCATCGTGCTGCTCGGCCTGCTGATGTCCCAGCTGCTGGCCCGCCAGATCAGCCACCGGGCGCTCGAGTCGGCCAGCGACGCGGCACAGCTGATGTCGTCGGTCGCCATCCAGCCGCTGCTCAGCCCCGGCGACCTCGTGGGCGAGCTCCCCGCCGACCGGGCCGCCGCGCTCGACGAGGCGGTCGGACGGTTCAGCGGCGGCTCCGAGGTTGCGCGGATCAAGGTCTGGCACCAGGACGGCGACCTGCTCTACGTGGCCGACCCGCACACGGAGCTGCCGGCAGCGGCGACCCGGTCCGACGGCGGATCGCACGCCATGGAGCATGCCCGCGAGGGCGAGGTCGAGGCCGAGATCATCAGCAGCAGCCCGGAGCCCGACAACGCCGCGCTGCTGGCGCGCTACGGCACCCTGCTCGAGGTCTACGTCCCGATCGTCTACCCGGGCGACCCGGAGCCGGCCGGTGTCTTCGAGGTCTACCTGCCCTACGGCCCGGTCCAGGACAGCATCCGCGCCGACACGACCCGGGCGGTCGCCCTGCTCGTCCTCGGCCTGGTCGTCCTGTGGCTCGGTCTCTTCCGGGTCGTCGCCACCGCCTCCCGCCGGCTGCGCCGCGAGGCCGAGCGCAACGACCAGCTGGCCCACTTCGACGCCCTCACCGACCTGCCCAACCGCGTCCAGCTACAGCGGCGCATCGAGGAGGCCCTCGCCGGCCACCGCGACCCCGCCACGTCGGTCGGCCTCGTCGTGCTCGACCTCGACCGCTTCCGGGAGGTCAACGACACCCTCGGTCACCGCTACGGCGACGCCCTGATCCGCGAGGTCGGCGGCCGGCTCGCCGCGCAGGCTGACGGTGCGCTGGTGGCCCGGCTGGGCGGTGACGAGTTCGCCGTCCTGCTGACCGACGTCGCCGGCGAGGACGCTGCAGTCGCTGCGGCCGAGCACCTGCGGGCCGCGCTGCACGCGCCGGTCGAGGTCGACGGCGTCACGCTCGTCGTCGACGTCACCGCCGGTGTCTCGCTGCACCCCCAGGACGCCGCGGACGCGAGCGCGATGCTGCAGCACGCGGACGTCGCGATGTACGTCGCCAAGAGCTCGCACCGCGGGATCAGCCTCTACGACCCGGCCGCCGACATGAACAGCCCGGCCCGCCTGCGGCTGCTCGCCGAGCTCGCTCGTGCCATCGACCACGACGAGCTGGTGCTGCACTACCAGCCCAAGTGCGACCTGACCGGCGCCGTCCGGGGGATGGAGGCGTTGGTCCGCTGGCAGCACCCGGACCACGGCCTCCTGCCGCCCGTCGAGTTCGTGCCCGTGGCGGAGCGCACCGGGCTGATCCACCCCCTCACCGACTTCGTCATCGACCGCGCCGTCGGGCAGGCGGCCGAGTGGTCCGCCCACGGCCGGGCGATGCCGGTCGCGGTCAACGTGTCGACCCGCAGCCTGCTCGACCCGGGCTTCGCCGACCGGGTGCTCGCTGCCCTCTCGGCACACCGGCTGCCCGCGATGCTGCTCGGCCTGGAGATCACCGAGACCACGATCATGGAGGACCCGGACCGGGCCCACGCGGTCCTGACCCGGCTGGCCGACCAGGGCGTACGCCTGTCCATCGACGACTTCGGCACCGGCTACTCGTCACTGGCCTACCTGAAGAACCTGCCCGTCCACGAGCTGAAGATCGACCGGTCGTTCGTCGCCGGTATGGTCGGCAACCCGCGCGACCAGGTCATCGTCGACTCGACCGTCGCCCTCGGTCGCCGGCTCGGCCTCGACGTCGTCGCCGAGGGGGTCGAGGACGAGGCCACCCGGGCTGCGCTCGAGGACCTCGGTTGCGAGCTCGCCCAGGGCTACCTCTTCAGCCGCCCGGTGCCGGCTGGCGACCTGCCGGCCGACCAGACCCTGGTGGCTGCCCCGTCAGCATGACGCCGAACGGGTGACGTGAGGGCGTACCGGCACCCGAATGCACCGGCTCATTTCGGTCACCCCTTTCCCACGAGGCACATCCGCACCTACTCTTGGCCCCAGAGCGCGTACGTCTCTCGTGTGCCGGAGGGGAAGCCGGCGCCCGTCACGTGCTGAAGGTCTGGTGCGCCGTGGCAGGTCAAGGTCCCAACGAGCGTGACGCGCGTCCTCTCTCGGAGGTCACGTTCCTCACCGTCGCCGAGGTCGCCTCGGTCATGCGGGTGTCCAAGATGACCGTCTACCGCCTCGTGCACGCGGGCACGCTGCCCGCGGTGCGCGTCGGCAGGTCCTTCCGGGTCCCGGAGAAGGCCGTGCACGACTACCTCGACCAGTCCTACGTCGAGACCGCCTGACCTGATCGATTCGTCGGCATGACGAACCCCCGCCCACGGTGAGGTGGACGGGGGTTCCGTCACTGCACCGCGCGGCGGCTACCCGGCGTCGGTTGCGGTCAGCGTGAACGGCACGTCGGCACCGGTGTAGAGGTGCGTCAGGACGTACGCCGTCCCGCCCGGGATGACACCGGACTCGTCCGGGGAGGACGTGGCGATCGACCCGAGCAGCGCGCAGTCGGCTGCGTAGAAGAAGAGGTCGATGTCGTGCCCGGCCGGTGTCTCCTCGCCGGCGACCGTGATGGCGTGCGTGCCGTCGCCGAAGCCCTTGGGCAGCGTCGACACCCAGCCGTCCACACCCTGCGACGCCGGCGGTGCCGAGCAGGTCTGCTCGAACTCGTTGCCGGTCACTCCGCTGACATTCTGCAGCCCGGTCGGGTCACCCGCGCTGGGGTTGCCGACGGTGATCGTGCCACTGTCGGTGAAGGTCGGGTCGGCCGGCGGCGCGACTGGAGTGACGCCCTTCGCGGTGCCGAAGACCTGCAGCTCAGCCGCCTCGGCATGGTCGAGGGTCTCGCCCTGCACCGAGTCGATGAAGAACCGGACGTAGGTCGCCTTGACCGGCTTGTCGAGCGTGAAGGTCTGGTAGTTGAGGTCCGGGGCGGTCGGCCGCGGGGCCTGGTAGCCGAAGCCACCGGTCCGCACGGTCTTCCACAGCACGCCGTCGGACGACACCTGGAAGGTGAAGTCCTTCAGAGCCGAGAAGCGGCTCGACGTCGTGTTCTTGAAGGCGCTCACCTGGAGCCGGTTGATCGTCGAGGGCTTGGCCAGCTCGACGGTCACCCGCTGGTCCGGGCCGCTGTTGTAGGTCGTCGCGCCCTTCTTCGTCGCCCACACGCTGGCGGCGGTGTCGTCGAGCAGGAACTCGGCCGGCAGGCCGGCGTCCTCGCTCGACGCGTTGACCACCTTGGCGCCGGACGCCGTCGACGTCAGGTTGGGCGCGACGGTGAACGCCAGGGACGTGGTCTGACCGGCTGTCACCGCGACGTCGCGGAACTGCTGCGCGCCGAAGCCCGGTGCCGTGATGAGCACGTCGTAGCTGCCCGCGGCCATCTTGGCCCCGAAGCCTCCGGTGTCCGAGGTCCGCGCGAGCGGCGTCACCCGTGCCTCGAACTCGCCCACGATGACCTTGGCGCCCGGCACCGGCTCGCCGGTCGACCCGTTGCGGACCGTGCCGACCAGCAGGCCGTTGCGGGAGTCCGCCGCGTGGTCGAAGGCCGGAGTCGGGTTCGTGTCGTCACCGGTCGCGGACTGCGCCGAGGCGCCGGCACCGCGGTGGGCGAAGACGCTCCAGATCGTGTCCGTGTTGTCGCCGTGGTAGCGGTCGACGTCGGCGGCCAGGATCGCGTCGCGCATGTCCAGGAAGGACGGGTCCGGGGCGGACAGCGGCATCGCGTCGGTGACCAACCTGGCTGCGACCTCGGAGCCCTGCGCCTGGCCGTACTGAGCGACCAGCTTCTTGCGCAGGTCCCACAGCGTCGCGGTCCAGATCTCGCCGTCGGCGTGCACCTCGGGCCCGGTCAGGTCGTAGCCGACGTCGCCGAAGGTCGTCGGGTTCTGGTCGTAGGCCCAGTTGCGGATGCCCCGGACCGGGTTGCCGGTGGCGTACTCGCCGACGACCGACTTCGAGTAGAGGCCCTCGCGGTGGAGGTAGTTGAGGCCGTACCAGTCGCCCCAGCCCTCACCCATGGAACCCGACTGGTGCGAGCCGAGCGCCTCGCCACCGGCGACGTAGCGGGTGGACAGGCCGTGTGCGTACTCGTGCTCGATGACCGAGGCGTCGAAGTTGCCGTCCGAGTAGGGACCCTCGAAGGCGTCGTTGATCGGCTCCCACAGGAACATGCCGCTCCACGACGGGACACCGTCGGGCAGGGTCAGCATGTAGGCGTTGTCCCGGCCCGTGTAGGTCGGGGCGCCACCGCTCGCGGCACCCGCGTGCACCAGGCCGAGCACCGGGTCACCACCGTCGGTCTGGAAGTTGCCGGCCGACTCGGTGAAGCCGAAGTCGTAGAACTCGTCGTGGATCCGGTTGTGGTGCCAGAACAGGTTCGTGGCTGCTGGGTTCAGGTCCAGCGCGTAGGACGGTGGGACGGTGGCCCCGTGCGTCTTCTGCCAGTTCATGTCGTAGGCGTAGTTGAACTGGCTGGTCGGCGAGACCGGCCGCGGTCCCTGGTCAGCCGGCACCAGGAAGTTGGAGTAGTTGGCGTAGGTGCTGGCGTTGTTGCCGAAGGTCGTCGGCCCACCGAGGCCGGCGATGCCGGTCGGGTCGGTGTATCCGGAGGGGGACTCGGCGGTCGGTCCGAAGGACTTCACGACCGGCTGCCCGCCGTTGGGCGCGCCGGGGAAGTTCTCGTAGACGGTGCCCTCGCTCTCGTGCGTGACGAGGCTGTCCTTGAAGAGCACCGTGCCGCTGCTCGCGTTGACGACGACGTCCCAGGCCTTGTCCAGGTCGTTCACGAAGAGGACGCGGTACGCGGCCACGGCGCCGTCGGCTGTCGGGAAGGCTGCCTTCGCGACGTACGACGAGGCAGCGAACGGCCCGCGGGCGAAGGTCGTGTAGCCGGCGGTCTGGCCGACGGCGTCGGGGGCGAAGCTGGTCGCGCCGGCGAGCGAGCCGGCGACGGAGGCGAGTGCCTGCGCGGCAGACATCCCGAAGGACCCGGCGAGCCCGGAGCCGCGGGTCGGGTTGCCGCCGTACGACAGGACCCTGCCGTCGTCGGCGACCGCGATGTTGAGGCGACCCCCCTGCACCGCCTGGATGCCGTCGAAGACCTGGCTGAATGTGACGACCCGGGTCCCGGTGCCGGGCAGCTCGTGGTTGCGGCTGACCGCCAGCGTGTCGACCTGCGCGGTGCTCATGCCGAAGGCTGCGCGGTTGTCGGCGACCCACTGGCGGGCGACGTCGACCGCGGAGCCGCTGCGGGGGCCGGTCAGGTAGCCGCCGTTGCCGAGCGCGCTGCGCGGCGTGCCGAACCGCTCGTCCCAGGTGACGCGTGCCCCCTGGGGAGCGTCGGCAACCAGGGCGCGCGCCGCGTCCAGCTGGGCGGTGGTGGGAGCCAGCGCCGAGGTCACGTCGCGGGTGTCGGTCGTGGCTGCGCCGCTGCCGGTCGCGCCGATCGGCGAGATCGCGGCGGACGCCGGGGGCAGGGTCGCTGCCGTGACGGCGAGCGCCGCCAGGGTGGTGCAGGCAGCGAGAGCGCGCCGGGTGGTGAGGAAGCTCCGCATCGCAGGAGGGTCCTTCCGGGGGCCGTGCCCGGCAGCCCGATGCCGCCGAGCGGATGGGCTCGTCACCCCGTAGAACGAGCGGACGTGACCCAGGTCACGGTTTGTGTGACGTCTCTACGCCCGATTTCGGCTGATATGTCACATCGATCTTGCCGGTGCCGCTGCCCGCCACCACGCCCGGTAGAGTTCGCTGCGGGTCGCGTGGGGCCCAGATCTCGTCCCGCCCGACGAACGGCTTGTCGACACTCGTCCTTGCACGACCATCGAACGAAGGTTCTCCGTGGGTTCCGTCATCAAGAAGCGCCGCAAGCGCATGGCGAAGAAGAAGCACCGCAAGCTGCTGAAGAAGACGCGCGTCCAGCGTCGTAACAAGAAGTAGTCGTACGCCCGGGCCGGTGGCCCGGGCTGCCGGACGGACCTTGGGTGGAGGGAGCGCCGCGTGGCACGGGTGGTCATGGTCACCGGTGTCTCGCGCTACCTGGGCGGCCGGTTCACCCAGCTGCTGCAGGCCGACCCGGACATCACCCGGGTGATCGGCGTGGACGTGGTGCCGCCCAAGCAGGACCTCGGTGACGCCGAGTTCGTCCGCGCGGACATCCGCAACCCGGTCATCGGCAAGGTGATCGCCCAGGCCGAGGTCGACACCGTCGTGCACATGGCAGTGCTCGCCACCCCGCTCGACGCGGGTGGCCGGGCCACCATGAAGGAGATCAACGTCATCGGCACGATGCAGCTCCTCGCTGCGTGCCAGAAGGCGCCCAGCGTGCGAAAGCTCGTCGTGAAGTCGTCGACCGCGGTCTACGGCTCGTCGCCGCAGGACCCGGCGATGTTCACCGAGGACATGGAGCCCAACGCGCTAGCCCGTTCCGGCTACGCCAAGGACTCCGTCGAGGTCGAGGGCTACGTGCGCGGCTTCGCCCGGCGACGTCCCGACGTCACGGTGACCACGCTGCGCTTCGCCAACTTCGTCGGGCCGAAGGTCAAGACCCCGCTCACGTCATACTTCTCGCTGCCGGTCGTGCCGACAGTGCTGGGCTTCGACCCGCGGCTGCAGTTCGTGCACGAACGCGACGGGCTCGAGGTGCTCTGGCGGTCCACGCTCGGTGACCACGGCGGCACCTTCAACGTCGCCGGCGACGGCGTGATGCTCCTCTCGCAGGCGATCCGGCGGGCCGGCCGCCCGTCGTTCCCGTTGCCGCTGCCTGCGGCGCCGTGGATCGGCTCGGCCATCAAGCGGCTCGGCATCGCCGACTTCTCGCCGGAGCAGATGCGCTTCCTGGCCTACGGCCGGGTGGTCGACACGGCGCGGATGCGCGACGTCCTCGGCTTCACCCCGCGCTACTCGACCCGCGAGGCGTTCGACGACTTCGCGACCCGGCAGGGCCTCACCGGCCCGCTGTCTGCGGACAACGTGCAGGCGCTCGAGCGCACCGTGCTCGAGGTCGTGAAGGGGGTGCCCGGTGCCTGACGCGCGCGTCATCCCGTTCGGCAGCGGTGACCGCGAGCCGCGGCGGCCGGAGTCGTCGGCCGCCGCCAGCGTCGCTGCCGGCGCCGACCGGGCCGGCGGCGAGCGCGCCCGTCGGAGGCGCAGCCCGCTGCTCGACGATGCCGCAGCCGCCGCAGCCGAGAAGCCCGCCGCGGCCCGCAAGGCTCCCTCGCCCACCAAGAAGCCATCCGCGAGGAAGCCCCCGTCGGCAGCCGAAGGCTCACCAGCAGCGGCCACCCCCGCCCCGGTCACCGATCTGGCGACCGACGCGGTGCTGTCCGCGGCGGAGGCCGAGCCGGCCGCCAGTGACGACGGCCTGGGTGACCTCGCCGACGCGGTCGCCGAGGCCGAGGCGTCGGCGCCGCTGGCCGAGCTGCCCGAGTGGGAGCGCAAGCTGGCCGGGGTACTGGCCTTCGTGCGGCGACGGCTGACCGGCGACGTGCAGGTCGACGAGTTCGGCTTCGACCCCGAGCTCACGGACAAGGTCCTGCTGGCCCTCGTACGCCCGCTCTACGAGCGCTACTTCCGCGTCGAGACCCGCGGGCTGGAGAACGTGCCCGCCGAGGGTGGGGCGCTTCTCGTCGCCAACCACTCGGGCACCATCCCGCTCGACTCGATCATGACGCAGATCGCCCTGCTCGACCACCACTCGGCGCACCGGTACCTGCGGTTGCTCGGTGCCGACCTGGTGTTCTCGACGCCGGTGATCAGCGAGCTCGCCCGCAAGACCGGCACGACGCTGGCGTGCAACGCCGACGCCGAGCGGCTGCTGCACAAGGGCGAGCTGGTCGGCGTCTGGCCGGAGGGCTTCAAGGGGATCGGCAAGCCGTTCTCGGAGCGCTACAAGCTCCAGCGCTTCGGCCGGGGCGGCTTCGTGTCGGCGGCGCTGCGGGCGCAGGTGCCGATCGTGCCGTGCTCGATCGTCGGCGCCGAGGAGATCTACCCGATCATCGGCAACATGAAGACGCTGGCCCGGCTGCTCGGCCTGCCCTACGTGCCGGTGACGCCGACCTTCCCGTGGCTCGGGCCACTCGGCGCGATCCCGCTGCCGAGCAAGTGGATCATCGAGTTCGGCGAGCCGATCCCGACCGACGGCTACGGCCTCGGCGCCGCCGACGACCCGATGCTGGTCTTCAACCTCACCGACCAGGTGCGCGAGACGATCCAGCACACGCTCTACCGACTGCTGATGGCCCGCCGGTCGATCTTCTTCTAGGCCGCGGCACTCGCGGAGTGTGCGCGGCTCAGCAGGTCTCGACGCCGAGCAGGGTGACGCAGGCGCTGACGGTCGGCAGCGGCGAGGTGAGGTTGGAAGGGTCGAGGCTCGGCAGGGGGCTGACGGTCGGCAGGGGTGACGCGGTCGGCAGGGGGACGGCGGAGGTGACCGGCTCGGCAGCCTTCGTGGCCGTGGAGGTCACATCGCCCACGACGTCGCCGACGCCGGTGTCGGTCGTGCCGCCCGAGCCGCCCGCGCCGGAGCCAGCGCCGCCCGACCCGGTGAGGGCGTCGGTGGCGTCGTCGACCAGGTCGCCGACGGCACCCGTGTCGGCGGTGCCGCCGTCGCCCAGCGTGCCGCCGTCGGAGCTCAGCTCGCCCGCGGTCGCGGTCAGGTCGGACCCGGCCGCGTCGCCGGCCGACGAGCCGCTCGACGTCCCGAGCAGCCGGCTCACGGCCCAGCCGTCACCCGAGTCCCGGGCGGCCTCGAGCGCGGTGAGCGCGGTGGCTGATCCGAGCAGGGCCGATGCTTGCTGCTCCAGCCGGGCCAGCTCGTCGAGCAGCGGCGCCACGCGGGCGCGCATCTCCGGGGAGAGCAGTGCCATCAGGTCGGCGAGGCGCTCGCGCTGCTCGGTCGCGAAGCGGTCGAGCAGCATCAGCGGCTCCGGGTCACCGGTCTCGCGGTAGGAGCTCAGCAGCTCCTCCGCGCCCTGCGTCGTGGCGGCTGCCATGTCGTCGAGCGTCGCCTCGAGCTGCTGCTGCGTGGCTGGCTGCTCGACCGCGGAGGAGGCGGCCAGCCGCTCGGCCTCGGTCAGCCGGGCGTCGGCCTGCTCCAGCAGCTCGCGGCCGCGGCCGAGGTCGGTGCGCGCCAGCGCCAGCTCGACCGACTCGATCTGTCGCTTGAGCCCGTAGAGCGAGTCGCCGGGCAGTGCGCGGTTGCTCGCGGCGGCCGCGCCGACGCCGGTCACCAGCGCGAGCGCGGTGACCGTGGCGGCGGCCGTGCGCCAGCGCGGCTGGTGGCGGTCCTCGGCGGTGGTGCCGGTCGACCGGCTGTCCGGGCGTACGTCCGAAGGCGCCGTGACCGGGCGCTCCGCAGCCTCCGCGACCAGCCGCTCGCGCAGGGCCAGGCGGAACGACGGGTCCGGGGTGTGCTCGACCGGGGCCAACGCCGCAGCGAGAACGGCGAGCTCGGCCAGCTCGGGGTGGTCCTCCGGGCCGCCGTTGATGCGGCGCCCGTCGAGCAGGGCGTCGAAGCGCTCGGCCTCGGCCCGTCGGTGCGGCAGGGAACCCGTGATCGCGTCGAGCACGGTCATCCGGCAGCACCCCCTCGTCCCTCGTGTCGTCCCCGTCGATCAGGACAACGACCCCCGGGGGCGGGGGTTACGGGGCGCAGGCGACCGGTCACCGGAGGGCGGCGGCCGGGGGGAGGAGCTTGGCCAGGGCGCGTACGGCGCGCAGCTGGAGCTGCTTGATCGCACCTTCGGTGCGGCCCATCACGTCGGCCGTCTCGGCGACGCTGAGGCCCTGCAGGAACCGCAGCACGATGCACTCCTGCTGCTCGGCCTTGAGCTCCTTGACGGCGTCGAGCAGGGCGGCGTTCTGCAGCCGCGTCAGGACCTCGCCCTCGATGCCCTCATCGGCCCGGTCGGCGTCGAGCATGTCGGCAGTGGTGACCTCGAGCCGGAAGCGGCTGGACTTCACGTGATCGGTCACCAGGTTGCGCGCGATCGTGGTGAACCAGGCGCCGATGTCCTTGCCCTGCCAGGAGAAGGAGTCGATGCGCCGCAGCGCCCGGAGAAAGGTCTCCGAGGTCAGGTCCTCGGCCAGGGCGTGCGACCCGACGCGGTAGTAGAGGTAGCGGTAGATCGTGTCGACGTAGGCGTCGTAGATCTCGCCGAACGCCTCGCCGTCGCCCTGCTGGGCCAGCGCCACGAGTCCGGCGATGCGCTCCTGCTCGGGATCGCGCTCGGCGAGGCCGCCGCCTGCTCCGGAGGAGCCGCCGCGCGCAGGTGGCCGGCCGCCCGCACGGGTCGAGGTGGCCCAGACGATGCCCAGCTCGGCGGCGACGAGGGCGCGCAGCTCGGCCAGGGCTGCCGGGAGCGGCGCGAGCGAGGGCCGGGCAGGACCGCCCGAAGCGGCGGGCACGGCCGCGAGCGACAGCACAGGCTGCACCGAGGCTCCCTCCGCCGGCCCACAGGATTGCGGGGTGGGTACCCGCCGGAAGGGTGTGACGAACGTCTCCCGGCAGGGGTATCGACCGTAACCATGGCTACTGATCAGTAGCAAATCGGCAGTATCCCGGCGAAAGCCCGTTCGCGCAGGCCGTGCCGCCGGGTGTCAGGAGCGCTGGGTCAGGAGCGCCGGCGGCGGGCGGACAGCGCCGCCGCGACCGCGCCGCCGACCGCGCCCAGCCCGGCCGCGGTGGGTACGCCGACCTTGGCCGCCTTGCGGCCGGTCCGGTAGTCCCGCACCCGCCAGCCGTGCTCGCGGGCGTGCGCCCGCAGCTTGCTGTCCGGGTTGATCGCGCAGGGCTGGCCGACGAGGGAGAGGAGCGGGATGTCGTTGGCCGAGTCGGAGTACGCCGCGCAGGAGCCCAGGTCGAGCCCCTCCCTCTTGGCGAGCGCCCGTACCGCCTCCGCCTTGGCCTCCCCGTGCAGGATCTCCCCGACCAGCCGGCCGGTGTAGACCCCGTCGACGCTCTCGGCGACGGTGCCGAGCGCGCCGGTCAGCCCGAGCCGCTTGGCGATGACGGTGGCGACCTCGACCGGGGTGGCGGTGACCAGCCAGACGCGCTGCCCGGCATCGAGGTGCATCTGGGCCAGCGCCCGGGTGCCCGGCCACACCTTGCCGACCATCACCTCGTCGAAGACCTCCTCGCCGATGGTCGTGAGCTCGGCGACGGTATGCCCCTCGGCGAAGGACAGCGCGGTCTCGCGGGCCTCGTGCACCGTGCCCATGTCCTCACGGCCGCTGACCCGGAACTTGGCCTGCGCCCAGGCGAAGCGGCCGATGTCGCGGGCGGTGAAGAAGTCCCGGGCGTAGAGACCGCGGGCCAGGTGGAAGATCGACGCGCCCTGCATGACCGTGTTGTCGACGTCGAAGAAGGCGGCGGCCCGCGGGTCCGGGGGCACCCGCAGTGCGGCCTCGACCTCGGCGGCCGCCGCGGATGCCTGGCCCGCGGCGCGCGCGTCGGCCACGTGGGCCGCGTTCGCCTCCGCGGCGCGGGCGTCGCGCTGGCTGGCCATGACCGCAGAGCGTAGGGCCTGTGCCATGCTTCGTCAGTGCCCGAGCCCGGCATCAGTCGCCCCGGTCCCGGCGGCTGGGACGGCAACCTCGCCGACCGCGTGCGTGACGCCGCACGAGCCGCTGGCGACCACCTCGCCGTCAAGCATCGTCCGGTGTCCGGCAGCCCGACGTCGCTCACCTGGGCCGAGCTCGACCGCGACGTCGACGCTGCGGCGGCCGGCCTGCGCACCGAGCTGCACCTGCACCCCGGCGACCGCCTTGCGGTGGTCCTCGGCAACACCCCTGCCTTCGTCACCGCCTACTTCGGCGCGCTGCGCGCGGGCGTCGTCGTGGTGCCGGTCAACACCGGCTACACGTCGGCGGAGATCGCCTCGGTGCTCGGGCACTGCGACGCCAAGGCGGTCGTCGCCGACGACCTGACCTCGCACGTCGTCGAGGAGGCGGTGACCGGCACGCATCGGGCTCTGGTCGACCCAGCCGGCTGGGACTCGGTCGTCGCCGGTGGTCGCCGCGCGGGCCCGGTCGAGGCCGTCGGCGAGGGCGAGGACCTCGCGCTGCTGATGTTCACCTCGGGCACGTCCGGCGCCCCGCGCGGTGCGATGCTCAGCCACCGCGCGCTGCTCGCCAACCTGTGGCAGTGCGCGGCCATCTCGCCGACGCCGATGCGCCCGGACGACGTGGTGCTCCTCGTGCTGCCGCTCTTCCACGTCTACGCGCTGCAGTCCGGCCTCGGGCTGGCGGCCGCGATGCACGCCTCGACGGTCCTGGTCGACCGCTTCGACCCCGCGGGCACACTCGCGGTCGTGGCCGAGGAGGGGATCACCAACATCCCGGGCGCCCCGCCGATGTACGTCGCCTGGGCCGCGCATGACGATCTCACGGCGCTCGAGGGCGTACGGCTGATGGCATCCGGGGCCTCCGACCTCCCCGTGGAGGTCGCGACGAGCATCCGATCCCGCACCGGGCACACCGTCCAGCAGGGATACGGGCTGACCGAGGCCGCGCCGGTCGTCGCCAGCACGCTTGCATCCGGCAACAACACGCTCGGCACCATCGGACGGTCACTTCCCGGCGTCGAGGTCGAGCTGCGCGACGAGTCGGGGTCGGTCGTCGAGGACGGCGACCCGGGCGAGCTCTGGGTCCGCGGCGCGAACCTCTTCTCCGGCTACTGGCCCGACGGCGCTGACGGCCCGGGCGATGACGGCTGGTGGCCGACCGGCGACGTGGCGATCACCGACGAGGACGGCGACCTGGTGCTCGTCGACCGGCGCAAGGAGCTGGTGATCGTCAGCGGCTTCAACGTCTACCCGCGCGAGGTCGAGGAAGCCCTGACCGAGCACCCGGGCATCGCCGAGGCGGCCGTGGTCGGGGTGCCCGACCCGGAGACGGGTGAAGCGGTGAAGGCCTTCGTGGTCGCCCGGTCCGGGGCCGCGCTGACGCCTGACGACGTCAGTGCGCATGCCGCGACCCGGCTCGCCCGCTTCAAGCGCCCGGCGGTCGTCGAGGTGGTCGACTCGCTGCCGCACTCCGCCACCGGCAAGGTCGCCAAGGGCAGGTTGCGGGCGAGGGACCGCGACCGGGGACTGCTCGGATGAGCGCCGCGCCGCGTGTGCTGCTGATCGGCAAGCCCGGCTGCCACCTCTGCGACGACGCCCGCGAGGTGGTCACCCGGGTCACGGCCGACCTGGGCGTGTCCTTCGAGGAGCGCAGCATCCTGGACGACCCCGAACTGCAGGAGCGCTACTGGGAGCAGATCCCGGTCGTGCTGGTCGACGGCAGCCCGCACGACTTCTGGCGGGTCGACGAGGCCCGCCTGCGCGCCGCCCTCACCACCTGAGCGCCGCCCCAGACACCACGCGCCCCACGACCCCCGGCAGTACGGGGACACATGATCGTGAGCAGGGGCGCGTCACCTTTCCGGCCCGGCAGCTGCTCACGATCATGAAATTGGGCCGGAAGGCGAGCGGGGAGCGGGGCGGGTGTGGTCAGCGGGGCGGGTGTGGCCGGCGCGGATCCGGGCGGCCGTGGGCCGCGCCCGACTGCGGCCGTTCACTTTGTGCTCACGTTCACAAGCGCATAGCCTGGCGAGCGCCCGACCGCGTCAGACCCGTGCGAGTGGGAGCGTGCCAGACCCGTGACGACCAGTGGACGACCCGAGGCAGGTGCCGTCAGCGCCGCCCGTGGGCGCGCCCCGCGCCAGGGCATCCCGGACGCCACGGTCGCGCGCCTCCCGGTCTACCTGCGGGCGCTGGGCCTGCTCTCCGACGAGGCCGTCTCCACGGTCTCCTCCGAGGAGCTGGCCACCGCCGCCGGGGTCAACTCGGCCAAGCTGCGCAAGGACCTGTCCTACCTGGGCTCCTACGGCACCCGCGGCGTGGGCTACGACGTCGACTACCTCGTCTACCAGATCTCCCGCGAGCTCGGCCTGACCCAGGACTGGTCGGTCGTCATCGTCGGCCTCGGCCACCTCGGGCACGCGCTGGCCAACTACGGCGGCTTCGCGTCCCGCGGCTTCGGGATCCGCGCGCTCCTCGACGCCGACCCCGAGATCGTGGGCACCACGGTCGCCGGGTTGCAGGTCGAGCACATCGACCGCCTCGAGGAGGTCGTACGCCGCAACAGCGTGGCCATCGCGGTCATCGCTACCCCCGCGGCGGTCGCGCAGACCGCCTGCGAGCGCCTGGTGGCCGCCGGGGTGAGCAGCATCCTGAACTTCGCGCCGACCGTGCTCGTCGTGCCCGACCACGTCGAGGTGCGCAAGGTCGACATGTCCATCGAGCTGCAGATCCTGGCGTTTCACGAGCAGCGAAAGGTCAGCCTCGAGGCAGTGCCGGGCGTCGTACCGACCAGGCTCGACGGCCGCACGGACGACATCGCGGACGACATCGCGGACGACCTCCCGGATCAGCTGTCGGGGGTGTCGTCGTGAGCGTCCTCGTCGTGGGCCTGTCCCACCGCACCGCGCCGGTCGACCTCCTCGAGCGCGCCACTCTCACTGGTGACGCCGCCGAGAAGCTGCTCGACGACGTCGTCGGCAGCGACCACGCCGGTGAGGCGATCGTCCTGTCGACCTGCAACCGGGTCGAGGTCTACGCCGACGTCGACAAGTTCCACGGCGGCCTGGCCCACACCTCGGAGCTGCTCGCCCGCCGGGCCGGCGTGCCCATCGACGAGCTCACACCGCACCTCTACGTGCACTACGAGGACCGTGCCGTCGCGCACCTCTTCTCGGTCGCTTGCGGGCTCGACTCGATGGTGGTCGGCGAGAGCCAGATCCTCGGCCAGGTCCGCACCGCCCTGCGCCAGGCGCAGGACCACGGGACCGCCGGTCGCACCCTCGGATCCCTCGCGCAGCAGGCGCTGCGGGTCGGCAAGCGGGCGCGCAGCGAGACCGGCATCGACCGCGCCGGGCGCTCGCTGGTGACCGCCGGGCTGCACGAGGCGGAGCGCACCGTGGGTCCGGTCACCGGGCTGACCGCGCTGGTCGTCGGCGCAGGCTCGATGAGCGCCCTGGCTGCCACGCTGCTCTCGCGGGCCGGCGCCAGCCAGGTCGTCGTCGCCAACCGCACGCTGGCCAACGGCGAGCGGCTGGCCACCGCGGTCGGCGGCGTGGCCATCTCGCTGGAGGCGCTGCCGCAGGCCCTCGGCGAGGCGGACCTGGTCATCTCGTGCACCGGTGCGGTCGGGCACGTCCTGTCCGCCGAGGACCTCACAGCCGCGCAGCACGCCCGCGGCGGCCGGCCGATGGTCGTCGTCGACCTGGCACTGCCACGCGACGTCGCGCACGACGCGCACGACGTGCCCGGCGTGACGATCGTCGACCTGGAGACCCTCGCCCGGGTCCTCGAGGCGACCGAGCACGCCGAGGACGTCGAGGCGACCCGCGAGATCGTCGCCGACGAGGTCACCGCCTTCCTCGGCTGGCAGCGGGCGTCTCTGGTGGCCCCGACCGTCGTCGCGTTGCGCGACATGGCCGACGGCGTCGTACGTGCCGAGCTGACCCGTCTCGCGGGGCGCCTGCCGGACCTCGACCCGCGCGAGCGTGCCGAGATCGAGCAGACCGTGCAGCGCGTGGTCGACAAGGTGCTGCACGCACCGACCGTGCGGGTGAAGCAGCTCGCCGGCGAGGTGATGGAGGGCAGCGGGGAGTCCTACGCCGACGTCCTCTCCAAGCTCTTCGGGCTCGACCAGGCGGCCGTCGATGCCGTGACCCGCGCCGACATCGAGGTCGTCCCCGGCGACGCCACCGACGCCGACGCGGCTGCTGGCGGGGGCCGGCGATGACCGCGCCCCTGCGCCTCGGGACCCGCGGCAGCGCCCTGGCCCTCGCCCAGGCCGGCCGGGTCGCCGCCGCGTTGACCGAGCGGACCGGCCGTGAGGTCGAGCTCGTGACGGTCAGCACGCTCGGCGACACCTCGAAGGCCGCGCTGACCCAGATCGGCGGCACCGGCGTGTTCGTCGGCGCGCTGCGCGAGGCGCTGGCCGCCCACGACGTGGACGCCGCGGTGCACTCGCTCAAGGACCTGCCGACCGCCCAGCCCGGTGAGGTGCTGATAGCGGCGGTTCCCCCGCGCGAGGATCCCCGCGACGCGCTGGTGGCCCGGGACGGTCTCACCCTGGGCGAGCTGCCCGCCGGCGCCACGATCGGCACCGGCTCGCCCCGGCGGGCCGCCCAGCTGAGGGCGCTCGGCCTCGGCCACGACGTGGTGGACGTCCGGGGCAACGTGGACACCCGTCTGCGGCTGGTCTCCGAGGGCCGGCTGGACGCCGTCGTGCTGGCCCGCGCCGGGCTTGCCCGACTTGGTCGATTGGACACCATCACCGAGGTGCTCGATCCTCTCCAGATGCTTCCCGCCCCCGGACAGGGGGCGTTGGCGGTGGAGTGCCGCAGCGACGACACCCCCACCGCCGAGCTGCTCGGCAGCCTCGACGACGCCGTGACCCGGCTCGTCGTGACCGCCGAACGAACCCTGCTCGCCGAGCTCGAAGCCGGCTGCTCTGCCCCCGTGGGGGCGTACGGAGAGGCAGCCGAACCAGAGCCCGACGAGCACGCCATGCAGCTGTACCTCCGGGCCGTCGTCAGCGCAGTCGACGGCTCCGCGAGTGTCCGGCTGTCCGCCACCGGACCGCTCGACGACGCAGCACGGATCGGCCGCGACCTCGCGGCTGAGCTGCTCGCCGACGGTGCGGCAGACCTGATGTTGGAGCGCGTCACGTGACCGGCCCCAAGAAGACCGACCCCGCCAAGAAGAAGACCGCGGCGAGCAGCTCGCGGGCGACGAAGCCCGCGAGCAGCAAGCCGGCCAAGCCCCTGGGCTCGGTCGCCTTCGTCGGCGCTGGCCCCGGCGACCCCGACCTGCTGACCGTGCGTGCCGTCGAGCTGCTCGGCAAGGCAGACATCGTGGTCACCGAGTCGCAGGACGAGGCCTTCGTCCGGCGGTTCTGCCGCGAGGACGTCGAGGTCGTCGACGGCTCGCTCGGCGACGACGGCCAGCCGCTGAGCCACGCCGTGCGCGCCCGCCTGGTGGTCAAGGCCGCCAAGTCCGGCGGCTCCGTGGTCCGGCTGCTCGACGGCGACCCCTTCCTCTTCGCGACCGGCTCCGAGGAGGCGACCGGTTGCGCCAAGGCCGGCATCCCCTTCGAGGTCGTGCCGGGCGTCCCGTCGATCACCTCCGTGCCGGGCTACGCGGGCATCCCGCTGACCTCGGCCAAGCACCGCGAGGTGCGCGTCGTCAACGTCTCCGAGGGCAGCGTCGACTGGGCCTCCCTCGGTCTGGGCACCTCGACCCTCGTGCTGCTCTCCGCCACGAAGGTCATCGGTGACGTCGCCAAGGCACTCATCGCCGCCGGTCGGTCACCGGAGACCCCGGTCGCCATGACGCAGCTCGGCACGACCACCTCGCAGCGCACGGTCACCTCGACCCTCGAGCGGATCGCCGCGGACGTGAAGGCCGCCAAGCTCGCACCGCCGACCATCACCGTCGTCGGCGACACCGTGCCGCTGCGCGAGCAGCTGTCCTGGTTCGAGACCAAGCCGCTCTTCGGCTGGCGCGTCCTCGTGCCGCGGACCAAGGAGCAGGCCGGCCTCCTCTCCGACCGGCTGCGCACCTACGGAGCGGTGCCCGAGGAGGTGCCGACCATCGCGGTCGAGCCGCCCCGCACCCCGCAGCAGATGGAGCGGGCGATCAAGGGCCTGGTCACCGGCCGCTACGAGTGGGTCGCCTTCACCTCCCGCAACGCCGTCAAGGCGGTGCGCGAGCGGTTCGAGGAGTACGGCCTCGACGCCCGTGCCTTCGCCGGCATCAAGGTCGCCGCGGTGGGCGAGCAGACCGCAGCAGACCTCCTCGCGTGGGGCATCAAGCCCGACCTGGTCCCCAGCGGCGAGCAGTCCGCGGCCGGGCTCCTGGAGGACTGGCCGCCCTTCGACGCGGTCTTCGACCCGATCGACCGGGTCTTCCTGCCGCGCGCCGACATCGCCACCGAGAACCTGGTGGCCGGCCTGGTCGAGCGCGGCTGGGAGGTCGACGACGTCACGGCCTACCGGACCGTGCGCGCCGCGCCGCCCGCCGCGCCGATCCGTGAGGCAATCAAGTCCGGTGGCTACGACGCGGTCGTCTTCACCTCGTCCTCGACGGTGCGCAACCTGGTCGGCATCGCCGGCAAGCCGCACTCCTCGACGGTCATCGCCTGCATCGGGCCGGCTACCGCCAAGACGGCGGAGGAGCACGGTCTGCGGGTCGACGTGCTCGCACCGAGCCCGTCGGTGGCCGACCTCTCGACGGCACTCGCTGAGTACGGCGCACTGGCCCGGTCGACCGCGGACGCGGCCGGCGAGCCCGTGCTGCGGCCGTCGCAGAAGCGCAGCACAGCCCGCCGGAAGGCCACCTGACGGTGAGCGGCTTCCCCGGCGGCCGGCCGCGCCGGCTGCGGCGGACCGCGGCGATGCGCAGCCTGGTCGCGCAGACCCGGCTGTCGCCGGCCGACCTGGTGCTGCCGCTCTTCGTCAAGGAGGGGCTGACCGAGGCGGCGCCGATCGCGTCGATGCCCGGCGTCGTGCAGCACTCGCGCGACTCGCTGCGCAAGGCAGCCGTCGAGGCGGTGCAGGCCGGGGTCGGCGGGCTGATGCTCTTCGGCGTGCCGGAGACGCGCGACGCGACCGGCTCCGGTGCGACCGACGACGACGGCATCCTCAACGTCGCTATCCGTGACGTGGTGGCCGAGGTCGGCGACGACACCGTCGTGATGGCCGACCTGTGCCTCGACGAGTTCACCGACCACGGCCACTGCGGTGTCCTGGCCGCCGACGGCACGGTGGACAACGACGCGACGCTGGTGCGCTACGCCGAGATGGGTCTCGCGCAGGCCGCGGCCGGCGCCCACGTGCTCGGGCTCTCCGGGATGATGGACGGCCAGGTCGGCGTCGTCCGGTCGGCCCTGGACGACGACCGGCAGACCGACACCGCGCTGCTCGCCTACACCGCGAAGTACGCGTCCGCGTTCTACGGCCCGTTCCGCGACGCGGTCGAGTCGACCCTGCAGGGCGACCGTCGGACGTACCAGCAGGATCCGGCCAACCTCGACGAGGCACTGCGCGAGCTGGCGCTCGACGCCGCCGAGGGTGCCGACATCGTGATGGTGAAGCCCGCGCTGCCCTACCTCGACGTGCTGCGCCGGGTCGCCGACGAGGCCGCGCACCTCGGGCTGCCGGTCGCCGCCTACCAGGTGTCCGGCGAGCTGGCGATGGCCGAGGCAGCCTTCGCACAGGGCTGGCTGGACCGCGAGCGGACCATCCTCGAGACGCTGACCGCGATCCGCCGGGCCGGGGCCGGGATCGTGCTGACCTACTGGGCGGTCGAGGCCGCCGGCCTGCTGCGACGGGCGGGCTCGTGACCGGCACGCGCAGCCCGGCGCCCGCGTCGGAGGCCCTGCTCGCCCGCGCGCTGGCCGTGACACCCGGCGGGGTCAACTCGCCGGTGCGCGCCTTCCGCGCTGTCGGCGGCACCCCGCGCTTCATGGCGTCCGGCCGCGGCCCGTACCTGGTCGACGCCGACGGCCGGGAGTACGTCGACCTGGTCTGCTCGTGGGGACCACTGCTGCTCGGGCACGCGCACCCGGCGGTCGTCGATGCCGTGCAGGCCGCGGTCGCGCGTGGCACGTCGTTCGGAACGCCGACCCAGGGCGAGGTCGAGCTCGCCGAGGAGATCGTGCACCGCGTCGAGCCGGTCGAGCAGGTGCGGCTGGTGTCCAGCGGCACCGAGGCGACGATGTCGGCGATCCGGCTGGCGCGCGGCTTCACCGGCCGCAGCAAGATCGTGAAGTTCGCCGGCTGCTACCACGGGCACGTCGACTCGCTGCTCGCCGCGGCCGGGTCTGGCGTCGCGACGCTCGGCCTGCCGGACACCCCTGGCGTGACGGGTGCCTCGGCCGCGGACACCGTCGTCGTGCCCTACAACGACCTGGCCGCCGTCGAGGCCGCCTTCGCGACGTACGACGGGGACATCGCCGCGGTCATCACCGAGGCGGCTGCGGGCAACATGGGTGTCGTCCCGCCGGAGCCGGGCTTCAACGCCGGGCTCGCTGAGCTGTGCCGGGCCGACGGCGCGCTCTTCGTCAGCGACGAGGTGATGACCGGCTTCCGCGTCTCGCCCGCCGGCTGGTTCGGGCTCGAGGGCGTGCGGCCGGACCTGATGACCTTCGGCAAGGTGATGGGCGGCGGCTTCCCGGCCGCGGCCTTCGGCGGTCGCGCCGACGTGATGGGCCGGCTGGCGCCCGCCGGGCCGGTCTACCAGGCGGGCACGCTGTCGGGGAACCCGGTCGCGACCGCCGCCGGCCTCGCGACGCTGCGGGCGGCCGACGAGAGCGTCTACGTGCGCGTCGACAAGGTCGCCGTCGAGCTGGCCGCGCTGACCAGCGAGGCGCTGTCGGCCGCCGGCGTGGCGCACCGGCTGCAGCACGCGGGCAGCATGTTCTCCATCTTCTTCAGCGATCCCTCGGCGGCCGGGCAGCCGGTCACCGACTACGAGGGCGCGCGCAAGCAGGACGTCTTCCGCTACGCCGCCTTCTTCCACTCGATGCTCGACGCCGGGGTCTACCTGCCGCCGTCGGCCTTCGAGTCCTGGTTCCTGTCCGCCGCCCACGACGACGACGCCGTCTCGCGGGTCGTCGATGCCCTGCCGGCCGCAGCCCGCGCCGCGGCTCAGGCCAGCCCACCGGAGGACTCCCCGTGACCGAACCGACCGAGCCCGGCGTCGGGTCGCAGCCGACGTCCGAGGTGACGACGACGGTGCACGTGCTGCGCCACGGCGAGGTGCACAACCCGAGCGGCATCCTCTATGGCCGGCTGCCGGGCTTCCACCTGTCCGACCTCGGCCGCGCGATGGCCGAGCGGATCGCCGAGCACCTGGCCGGCTCGGACGTGACGCACGTCGTCTCGTCGCCGTTGGAGCGCGCACAGGAGACGGCGGCACCGACCGCTACCGAGCTCGGTCTCGGGGTCGACACCGACGCGCGGCTGATCGAGGCGGGCAACGTCTTCGAGGGCAAGACCTTCGGCGTCGGCGACGGCTCGCTGCGTCGGCCGGTCCACTGGGTGCACCTGCGCAACCCGCTGCGGCCGTCGTGGGGCGAGCCCTACACCCAGATCGCCGAGCGGATGCTGGGCGCGATCGCCACTGCACGCGACGCGGCGCGCGGTCACGAGGCGCTGTGCGTGAGCCACCAGCTGCCGATCTGGACAGCGCGGTCTTTCGCGACCGGCCGACGGCTCTGGCACGACCCGCGCAAGCGCCAGTGCGCGCTGGCGTCCCTGACCTCCTTCACGTACGTCGGCGACGACCTCGTGACGGTGTCCTACGAGGAGCCGGCCCGGGACCTGCTGCCCGCACCGGTCGCCTCCGGCAAGAAGTTCGTCGCCGGGGCCTGATGCACCGACCCGCTCGCCGACGGCTCCCCCGGGCTGGTGCCGCCGCTGTCGTTCACCCGGGGCTCGTGGTGCTCGCGGCGCTCGTGCTGGGCGGCGGGCTGATGTCCGGCTGCACGGCCGACACCGGGCAGTCGGTGGCCGGGCAGGGCTACATCGCCGGGCAGGGCACCATCAAGGAGGTGGCCGCGGCCGACCGCGAGGATCCGGTCGCCCTCACCGGGCGCACCCTGGACGGGGAGCGCTTCGACGTCGCCGACTACCGGGGCCAGGTCGTGGTCGTCAACGTGTGGGGCTCGTGGTGCCCGCCGTGCATCGCCGAGGCGCCGGCGCTGCAGCAGGTGTGGGAGCAGTCCGAGCCCAAGGGTGTGCAGTTCGTCGGCATCGACTTCCGCGACAACGTCGACTCGGCCCGGGCACATGAGAAGCGCTTCGGCAGCACCTACCCGAGCATCGACGACCCGTCCGGGGAGACCCTGCTGCAGCTGCGCGGCACCTTGAACCCGCGCGCCGTCCCGAGCACGCTGGTCCTCGACCGGCAGGGGCGCATGGCTGCGCGGGTGCTCGGGCAGGTCCGGGCGTCGACGCTTCGGGCACTGGTGTCGGACGCGCTGGGGGAGCGTCCGGCATGAGCGCCCTCGCGGTCGACGTGGCCAGCGGCGTCGCCGCGCTGGCGCGGGTCGCCCTGAGCATCGACGGCACGGTCACCGACGGATCGCTGTTGCTGGCGCTACCGCTGGCCGCCGCGGCCGGCCTGGTGTCCTTCCTGTCGCCCTGCGTGCTGCCGTTGGTGCCCGGCTACCTGACCTACGTCACGGGACTGAGTGCGGCGGAGGTGTTCGACGAGGCGGCGACGAGGCGGTGGCGGCTGCTGGCCGGGGCGTCGCTCTTCGTGGCCGGCTTCACGGTCGTCTTCGTCAGCGCCGGTGTGCTGATCGGCGGGGTGGGCACCTTCCTGCTCGAGCAGGAACGGCCGCTGCAGATCGTGCTCGGGACCCTGACGATCGTGCTGGGTCTGGCCTTCGCTGGTCTGCTGCCGGGGTTGTCGGTGCTGCAGCGCGAGGTGAGACCGCACTCCAGACCAGCGGTCGGGCTGGCCGGTGCGCCGCTGCTGGGCGTGCTCTTCGGTCTCGGCTGGACACCGTGCGTCGGCCCGACGCTCGGCGCGGTGATGGCGCTCGGCCTCGACAGCGGCACCGCGCTGCGCGGCGGGGTGCTCGCCGTCGCCTACTGCCTCGGCCTCGGGCTGCCCTTCCTGCTGACCGCGCTGGCCTTCAGTCGGGCGATGTCCGCCTTCGGCTGGTTTCGCCGGCACCAGCTGGCGATCCTGCGTGTCGGCGGGGGGATGCTCGTCGCGATCGGGGTGCTGCTCGTGACCGGGCTGTGGGGCGAGCTCACCGTGCAGATGCAGGTGTGGGTCAACGGCTTCACCCCGGCGGTCTGAGCGATGGTCGACCAGGTGGACCAGGCGCCCGAGCGGACCGGCGGCGAGCAGCGCCCGTCGCCATCGCTGCCGTCGGAGCTGCGGCCCCTGGAGCTGGCCCGCTGGGCGTGGCGCCAGCTCACCTCGATGCGCACCGCGTTGGTGCTGCTCTTCCTGCTGACGCTGGCGGCGCTGCCCGGGTCGCTGGTGCCGCAGCGCAGCGTGGACCCGCTGCGGGTGCAGCAGTTCGCGGCGCAGCACCCGACGCTGTCGCCGTGGTACGAGCGGTTCTCGCTCTACGAGGTCTACTCGGCGCCGTGGTTCGCGGCGATCTACCTGCTGCTCTTCGTGTCGCTGGTGGGCTGCGTGCTGCCGCGCAGCCGGGTGCACTGGGCAGCGGTGCGCGCCCGCCCGCCGGTGACTCCGCGGAACCTGACGCGGCTGCCGGTTCACCAGTCCTGGTCGACCGACGAGTCACCGTCGGACGTCCTGGACCGCGCTCGGGAGGTGCTGCGTGCGGACCGCTTCCGCGTCGACGCCCACGAGGGATCGGTCGCCGCCGAGCGCGGCCACTGGCGCGAGACCGGCAACCTGGTCTTCCACCTCGCGCTGCTGCTGCTGCTCGTCGGTGTCGCGCTGGGCAGCCTCTTCGGCTTCAAGGCCAACGTGCTCGTCGTCGAAGGCCGCGGCTTCGCCAACACGCCGACCGCCTACGACACCTTCGCCGGTGGCGCGTTCTTCCGCGACTCGTCGCTCGTCCCCTTCACCTTCCACCTGGACGACCTTGCGGTGCGCTACCAGCAGGACGGCGACCAGCGCGGCGCCCCACGAGACTTCCGCGCCCGGGTGACCTACCGCTCGTCCCCCGACGCCGCCGAGCGCGACGGCCTGCTGCGCGTCAACCACCCGCTGGTGATCGACGGCACCAAGGTGTTCCTGCTCGGCAACGGCTACGCCCCGGTGTTCACCGTGCGCGACTCGACCGGCGCCGTCGTCACCTCCGGCCCGGTGCCCTTCCTGCCTCGCGACGGCAACATGGCGTCGCGCGGTGTCGTGAAGGCGCCGAGCGCGCAGCCAGACCAGCTCGGCTTCGAGGGCTTCTTCCTGCCGTCCGCGGCCTTCGACCCGCAGGCCGGGCCGATCTCGGTCTTCCCCGGCCTCCGGTTGCCGCGCGCCGTCCTCACCGCCTGGACCGGCGACCTCGGTCTCGACGACGGCACCCCGCAGTCGGTCTACTCCCTCGACAAGTCCGAGCTCACCCAGGTCATGGGCCAGAGCGGCCAACCGCTGGCCCAGTCGCTGGCCCCGGGCCGCACGATGACGCTGGCCGACGGCAGCTCCATCACCTTCGAGGGCGTCCGCAGGTGGGCGTCGCTGCAGGTCGCGCACAACCCCGGCACCGGCCCCGCACTTGCCTCCGCGGTGCTCGCCCTGGCGGGTCTGATGCTGTCGCTCTTCGTGCGCCGGCGCCGCGTCTGGGTCCGGGCCTCGGTCGCTGATGACGGGCGTACGCTCGTCGAGGTCGCGGGCCTGTCCCGTGCCGAGGGAGAGGCCCACGAGGCGCTGACCGACGAGGTCGCCGGCCTCGCGGATCGGATGGGTCGCGGGACCGCGGACGGGAGAACGACGTGACGAGTGCCGAGCTCGCCGGGCTCAGCAACAACCTGCTCTACTCGGCGATGGCGGTCTACGCGCTGGCGATGTACTTCTTCGCCGCCGAGCTCGCCTTCTCCCGGCCGGTCCGCGACGGGCGTCGTGCAGACCACCTCGAGGAACATCGACTGGCGACGGTGGGTGGCGGCGGCTCCTCGACGACGTACGTCGCACCGGCGCCGGACGAGACCAGCGTCGCGGACCGCTCGTCGCGATCGGACCGCGTCGGGCGCATCGCAGTGAGCCTCACCGTCCTGGCCTTCCTGCTCCACCTCGGCGCGGTCGTCACCCGCGGCATGTCGGCGGACCGCGCGCCGTGGGGCAACATGTTCGAGTTCTCGGTGACCGGTGCGCTGGCCGTCACCGGCGTCTTCCTGGTGCTGCTGCGCCGCCAGGAGATCCGCTACCTCGGCACCTTCGTGATCCTGCCCGTGCTGCTGACGCTCGGCCTCGCCGTGTCGGTGCTCTACACCGAGTCGGCGCAGCTGGTGCCGGCGCTGAAGTCGGTGTGGCTGGTCATCCACGTGTCGGCCGCGATCATCGCGTCGGGGCTGCTGACGATCGGCTTCGCGCAGACGGTGTGCTTCCTCGTGCAGGACCGGCTCGAGGCCCGCGGTCAGGACCGGCCGGCGAGCTTCTTCGACCGGCTGCCGACGGCAGCGGTCCTGGACCGGGCCTCCTACCGGATGCACGCCTTCGCCTACCCGATCTGGACCTTCGCCGTCATCGCCGGCGCGATCTGGGCGGAGAACGCGTGGGGCCGCTACTGGGGATGGGACCCCAAGGAGACGTGGGCGTTCATCACCTGGATGGTCCTCACCCTCTACCTGCACGCGCGCGCCACCGCCGGCTGGAAGGGCCGCAAGGCCGCCTACATCGCGCTGGTCGCCTACGGCACCTTCCTCTTCAACTACCTCGTCGTGAACATCTGGCTGGTCGGCTTCCACTCCTACGCCGGTGTCGGCTGAGGCCTTCGACCTGGCGCGCTTCGTCGACGCGCAGGACGCCGGGCGCACCTACGACTCAGCGATCGCCGAGCTGAGAGCCGGCTCCAAGCGCGGGCACTGGATCTGGTTCGTCTTCCCGCAGGTCGAGGGTCTCGGGATGTCGCCGACGTCGCAGTTCTTCGGCGTGCGCGGGCTCGCCGAAGCGAGGGCGTACGTCGCGCACCCGGTGCTCGGTCCGCGGCTGGTGGCGGCGGCGCAGGCTCTGGCCGACCTGCCGGGGGATGACGCGGTCGCTGTGCTGGGCTCGATCGACGCGGTGAAGCTGCGGTCGTCGATGACGCTCTTCGACGCCGCCGACCCGGACGAGCCGGTCTACGGGCAGGTCCTGGACAAGTACTTCGGCGGTGAGCGGGACGACGCGACGCTCTCGCGGCTCTAGCCGGTCTTCTCCCACACCGAGACGTGCGAGCGGCTATCGGCGGTGAATGGTTCCTTGGACCAGCCGGCCCACCGGTCGCGCAGCCGCAGGCCGGCGATGCGCGCCATCAGGTCGAGCTCGGAGGGCCACACGTAGCGGAACGGCACCGATACCAGCTCGTAGTGGTCGCCGACCCGGCTGTAGTGGTGGGACGCCATCCACTGGGTGACGACGTCGTACTCGTCGATGCCGACGTGGTCGGCGTCGCGGTGGAAGACGACGTCGGTCTGGCCCGCTGGCAGTCGCTGCAGGTCGGGCACACCGGTCTCGATGACGAACGTCCCTCCGACCCTGAGGTGCGCGGCGGCGTTCTGGAACGCGGCCACCTGCGCGTCCTGCGTCGTCAGGTTGCCGATGGTGTTGAAGACCAGGTACGCGAGGGTGAAGTCGCCCTTCGGCCCGACGGTCGCGGCGGCGAGGTCGCCGACGGTGACCTCGATGTCCGCGCCGCCCGGTTTGGCGCGCAGCTGCGCGACCATGTCGGCCGACAGGTCGATCCCGAAGAGAGTCGACGCCCCGCTCATGGAGCGGGAGGGCGACGCGACCGGTGCCGATCGCGAGCTCGAGCGCCGGCCCGGATCCGGCCAGCTCGGCTAGTAGGTCGACCGTCGGCCCGAGCACCTCCGGCTCGAACATCTCCGGCGACCCCGCGTCGTACCGCTCGGCGATCGCTCCGGCGAAATGATCGGGCAGCTCAGAAGACATCCCGCCGACCCTGGCACGGTCCCCCGCCGCGGGTCCAACGACTTGTCGGGGACGGTTGCACGCCCCGGCGATCAGTGCCGGTCGACGTACATGACTTCGATGGCGTTGTTCCCGTAGCCCAACCGGTTCCAAGGTGGGACGTCGGGCTGCACGTTGCCGGCGGCGTCGGTCGCCCTGGCGCGCAGGGTGTGACGTCCGACGCCGTTGCTGTCCCAGACGAATGACCAGTCCTGCCACTGGTAGGGACCGTTCGGCGGGTCCAGCTGCGCCGGGTGCCAGTCACCTTCGCCGGTGAGGCTGATGTCGACCTGCGTGACGGGCCCGGTGCCTGACCACGCCTTTCCTCGAACTGTGTAGCGGCCCGAGGGGGAGGACGGCCCCGGGAGCGGGGTCGGTGATGCGGGCACGCACGCGCATGAGGCGCACGGCCTCGTGGGGACGGTCCGGCCATTGGTAGATGTAGTGGCCGGTCTGGAACTCGCCGGCGTAGGGCTCGGTGAGGACGTCGATCCGCCTCAGCCACTTCACCGAGGCGACGGCGTACCAGTGCGGCACGATGAGCCGGAACGGGGCGCCGTGATCGGGGGTCAGCGGCTCGCCGTTCATCTGGTAGGCGATCAGGATCGCCGAGGACGGATCGGCTGCCTCGGCGAGGGGCAACGCGCGGACGAAGGTGAGGTCGGCCTGATTGGTCTCCGGGAGGATCGCCTGGAGGTGGTACGGGCCGTGATCGGCCCCTTCGAACCGGACGTCAACCCCCTCCGTGCCTGGCTGGGCCAGGGCGAGTACGTCGCTGAGCCGGGCGCCGGTCCAGCGTGCCGTCGAAACCGCGTAGTCGCCCCACGGCTCACCGGTCGGAAGCGGTCTCATGTCGAGGCGTCCGTTCCCCGCACATTCCAGCGTGACCGCCTGATCGTGGGCCGGCAGCGCGCGTAGATCATCGAGGCTGAGGGTCGTGGGGTTTCCCACGGCGCCGCCGATGCCCAAGGTGCCGTCATGAGTGGGCAATGCGAAGTTGCTGCGGACGTAGTGAAGCTCCGTGGGGGTGATGTCTCCGACCAGGGCCTGAGGCGGAGCCTCGGCGTTGTAGGGAGCGGGATTGATCATCTGAAGTGCGGCGCGTTCCGACTCGAGGTCGCCGGCGACGGTCATGGTCTCAGTCCTTCTCTCGGTGGGTCTTCTGGACGCGGGGCGCTCCCGCCTCAGAAGTCGGCATCGTCGAAGCTCGGGTCGCGGCCGTCGTTGAAGGCTCCTATGCCCTCGACGCGGTCGGGGTGGACAGCCGATCGCCAGTGGGCGTCCATCATGATGGCGATCGCCTGCTCGATCGGCTGCCCTTCGCCCAGCTGAGCGGCGCGCTTCACCGACTGCACCGCCGTCGGTGAGTTGCTTGCGATCTTGTCTGCGATGCGCCGGGCGGCCGGCATCAGGTCGCCGGGGGGATGGATCTCGTTGACCATGCCGAGGCGGTAGGCCTCGTGAGCAGGAATCGGGTCGCCGGTCATGAGCATCTGCAAGGCCTTGCCGCGGCGGCAGCAGGCGCGGCAGCAAGGCTGGTGAGCCGCCGCCGGCGGCAAGTCCGAGCATGGCTTCGGGTTGGCCGAACGTGGCCGTGTCGGACGCGATGATGAAGTCAGTGCTCTGGGCCAGCTCGCACCCGCCGCCGTACGCGATGCCGTTGACGGCGGCGAAGATGGGCTTGCGCAGCTGACGCACGGTGTAGAGGGTGCGGTCGAAGGCCTGGCGCTGCCGCAGCCAGTCCTCCTTGGTCATGCTCTTGCGCTGTCGTAGGTCGCTGCCGACGGAGAAGGCGCGTTCGCCGGCTCCGGTCAGGACCACCACCCGGACGGCGGTACGCACCGCGATCGTCTCCACGACCTCGGTCAGGAGGGCGCCCATCTCTGTTGTGATCGCGTTGTCGGCATGCGGTCGGTTGAGCGTGACCAGCGCCACCTGGCCATCGGCGAGGTAGTCGAGGAGCACGGGAGCCTCGGTCTCGACGACATCTGGAGGGGGCGGCCCGAAGTCCAGGGCCGCCCATCGATCGGTGCCGGATGAGCTCATCGCCACGCGTTCCTCTCTGGTCGGTGCCGGCCGTTCATGTGTCCAGCTCGGCCAGCCAGCGCATGGCCGTCAGACCAGGCGCGAAGCAGTACTCCCCGCCCCGCGTCACCACGAATGGCGGCAGGTTCTGCAGCTTTCGTCGGATCGGGCGCTGGGGGATCGTGAAGCTGCTCGACTCGTCGTTCGGTCCGACGAGGGGGTCCTTCTCGAGTGGTGCCCCGATGAAGATGCCGTCGTTCAGCCACTGGGTCTTGACGAACTCGAACTGGCGCTTGAGGTGCGCCCCGGCGAACACGAAGATGATCCCGCGGTCGGCGCCGTCGTCCTCGAGGGCGCCCTGGGGCAGAGCGGGGCCATAGCTCGTTCCGCGCCGGATCATCCGGTGAAGCCGGACGTCCACGCTGCCGTCCTGGTCCATGGCGTCGCGCGGGTTCGCCCGCCGGGCGTGGGCGCCCACCGGGCACTTGAACCCGCGGGGGTCGTCGCCGAAGACGAAGTCGTTGTTGCGCCGGGCATCGGCACCCAGCTCGGGGTCATCGTGGTCCGGTGCAACGGCGAGCGGAGCGCCGCTCTGCCAGCGCCCGACCATCTTCGCGCCGAGGAGGTCCTCCTCCTCACGGCTCGCCGCCCGGTCGCGCAGGTAGCGTCGGTAGGTCGCGACCTTGGTGTGCAGCTTCCGGAAGACGACGTAGGTTCCGTTGCGACCCAGGACCTCCGGCGTCGGCATCGGCGGTAGTTCGCCGGTCTCGTCGGGGTAGCCCAGGATGATCTCGCCGGCCTTCAGAGGTGGCTCGCGGGAATTCGTGGACGGCCTACCGCTTCCTTCGACAGCGGGCTGGCCGATGCCGTCCTTGAAACCGAACGAGGTCCGTCCGGTGGCGAGCTGGTAGCAGTCCTGCCGCCAGATCACCTCAACTCCCGGTAGCTCGGTGTGTGCCTGGCGTGCCTTCTCAGCGGCCTCCTCCAGCCGAGCAGCGTCAGGCGCGAGAACCGCGATGGCCACGTGCACGTCGGCACTCCCGAACGGCGGCTCCCAGTGCTCGGGACTGCTCTCACCCACATCTCCCAGCAGCGCGGCGCGCGCTTTCATCCCTTCACGGAACTCCGGCGCGAAGGTGTCCAGTGACGTCTGCGGGACACCCAGCGCCTCGAGACCCCTGTAGGTGAACGCCACGGTGAGAGATGTGTCGTTCCCGCTGCTCGACGTCCTCGAGGAGCTGGCGACCCGATGCAGTCGCCGGACCAGCTCGCGGCCGTCGGCACGGTCCACGATGCGCAGCATCAGGTACTTGCCGACGTAGGGCGAGGGTCGCTCGAACAGCGCACCGGCCTGGATGTCGTCGAGCTCAAGATCGGAATGAGTCGCCTCGGGCATGGCGTTCAGGTGCCTTCCGTCACTAGTGGTGCTCCGGCGGCTCGGGCGGGTGCGGGTTAGGCGGCGCCAGGTAGGGGAACGTGCCGCTGGCCGGCCGGGTGGCGGAGTCGACGCCGTCCCGGATGGTGGGGCCATGTCCGGCGTTGACGAGCTGGGTGAAGATGGTGTCCATCACGTCGTCGTTCAACGTCCGTCCCCCGCACGTCTGGTGCGGCTGACCGCGTCGGGCCGCGAGTTCGATCTCGAGGAACGAGCCCCGCTCGAGGTAGGGCTTCGTGACGTCGACGACGAGAAAGTCGGCTAGGACCAGGTCTGTCAACGGGTGGTTGCCGTCCTCGTCCGTTGGCCAGTCCACCTTCCCGTCCAGGCCGTCCCAGAAGGCAAGGTTGGCGTTCAAACGCGCGCGGTAGGCGCCGCCGTAGGTGCCGCCGGGGTGGAACGCGTCCTCCATGTTGTACAAGTCACGGATCTCCAGGTCCCGGTTCACCCGGTCGAACTCCTTCGGTGCGAGCATCATGTTCTTCACCTCGGGCCTTCCGACGCGCTCGATCCGAACGTTGAAGTTCCCTCGCGTCAGCGTCTCCGCGACGACACCCACGAGGCCGCCACCCAGCCCCCGCGTGTCCAGCTCGATGACGACACTCAGCACGTTCTTGCCGTCCAGGAAGATCGAGCCGGGGTCGGTGAAAGCCAGCTCGTGTGTCGCGAGCGTGGTCAAGGCGGCACGTGCATCCATGATGAACGGATCCCACCGGGTGCCGGCGAATACGCGGATGCCGGCACCGGAACCGCCCTGCGGGTCGTTCACGCGGAACGACACCGTCTCTCCGGTCGGGGACGTGCAGGTGCCTTCCTGGACAGGCGCGTCAGCGGCGGGATCGGGCGTGGAGAACACGCAGTCGAGGACGTGCTCCTCGTCGGCGGGGACGAACTGCCACCCGGGACCGTCGGTCGTCGCCCGGGTGAGCGGACGCAGCCTGAATCGGTAGACCAGCCCGCCCGAGAACAGGTCGGAGGGCTTGGCCATCGGAAGCGTGTTCACGACGAGCACGAGGCGATCCGCCCCCTCAGGGCTGGGGAACGCGTACACGTCGGTGATGTCCGCGATCGGGTCGGCAAGGGCGCGCGGCCCAGAGATGTGGTCCGACATCGGACGTCGCTCCCGGTCCTGCCGCCCGTCCTAGTCGCCGGCCTCGTCGAGCAGCGGCTGCATCGCTGGATGCTCGAGGACCTCGGCCGCTTCCGGATGGTCGAGAACCTGCTGGAAGGCCGCGTTCACGCGCTGGGCCTTCCGGATCTCCTTGACGGTGCCGCCATAGTTGCGGGCGTACGCACCTGCCGTCTGCTCGGCATCCAGGATGAACGCCCTGAGGGCGGCCAGGTCCGGCAGCCCGTCGTAGCCGTCCACGTGGCGGAAGATGACGTCAAAGAGCGCGAGAGTCGGCCCGGAGGAGAAGAAGTCCTCCATGTAGGCGTCCCATGGCCCGTCGAAGCTGGTGATGAACGCGAGCCGGGTGTCGTCGTCGAAGAGGACGAAGCGCGCCTCGTGAATGGTCTGGACAGCCATCCCGTAGTCGCCGGGCCGGTACCCAGGAGTGTCCTGCAGGGCCAGGAGCGCGCTCCGCAACGACGGTCCCTGACCGGGCTTCACGTGGAAGAACAAGCTGAACTCACTGGTCGGACCGACACTCAAGCCAGGCTGTGACGATCCCGTCACGGATGCCGCCATCGGTGCCTCCCAGGGCCTAGGGAACGCCCGAACTGTGCAGACCGAGTCACTTCGGGATCGCACTCCAGGCTCGTCGGACGCTAGGCCCCGTCAAACCAGGGCACCTCGTCCGTTCTGGGTGATGTGAGCCGACCAGGGCGGGATGGCGACGGCAGCGGTCGACCGAAGGCCGCGACGACCGAACCTCGGCACACCCTCGAGGCGTTGAACTCCTAGGAGTCGCTGTTCGGCGGGCATCGTCCTGTTGTCGGTCTCCCAGCCCGTGGTTGCGCGCCGATCGGAGACGACCGTGACACTGTCAGCCGCACTGCGGACACTTGTGGCGACAGTGACCCTGTCGTTGCTCGCCGCCTGCACCTCCTCGGTCGGAGCAGACCAGGCGACGGTCAAGCCGACCTCCGACGAGGCCACGCAGACGGCTCGGCCCGCTTCCCGGACCTGGACCGCCGAGCTCGGCGACTTCCCGGAGTTCCCGCAGTGGCCGCCTTCCGGACACGTTGGCCGCCTCGTTCCAGGAGCTGCTCGACGAGGCGGTTGCGGAAGGCACGCTCCGCGGGGTCGCCGCTGCGGTCATCGTCGTCGGCTCAGGGAGCTGGTCGGGAGCCGCGGGGGTAGACAGGCAGGGCAGCTCCCTGATGCCCGACTCCCCGCTCCTCACGGCCAGTGTGGGCAAGACGATGACGGCGGCCCAGGTCCTGAGCCTGGTCGAAGATGGGACCGTCCCACTGGACGTCCCGGCGGCCGACTACTTTCCGCCCGAGCTCTCGTCGTTCGACGCGAACGGTGCCAGCATCCGGGACCTGCTCGGGATGCGCAGCGGGCTCGTCGACCCGGACGGCTACGTCGAGCTCGTGGACCAGGGGTACACCACTGCCGATCTGGTGGAGCTGATCCCACCGCCCATCGTCCCCGGCGGGGTCGACCACTCAGTACGCGAACATCAACTACCTCTTGCTCGGGGAGATCATCGAGCAGGTCACGGGCCGGCCGCTGGCGAAGGTGGTTCGGGCAGGCGTCCTGAGTCATCCCGGCCTCGGCGGGATCCTGTACCGCGTCAAGGACGCCATGGCTGCCGACGGTTGGAACATCGAGACAGACGCCGCGACCCTGGCCCGCTGGGGCTACGACCTGTACGGCGGGTTCGTGGTCGCAGACGCCTCGCTCCGCGAGATGACCGACTTCCGGGGTGAGTCCTACGGCCTGGGGACCCTCGACTTCTCGCCTTGGGACGAGTACGACACCCCCGGTGCGGTCGGCCATGGCGGGATGGAGACGTCCCACGTGGTGCGGCTGGTCGCCTTCCCCGACACCGGTGTCGTCGTCGCGGTCCAGGCCAACGCCGACAGCTTCGAGAGCATCCACGACCTGGTGCGGGCACTGAAGGACGCGGCGCGCCCGGGAGGTCAGACGGCCAGGTAGAAGGTGAGCAGGTCGGAGGTCACCGGCGGGAAGAGCGCTGCCATCAGCTCGCGCTGCCGCCCTAGATGGCAGTCCGGCGCTCGCTCCTCGAGCCCGAGCGCACCGTGCGGTCCGAGGATGAGCCCCGGGACATCTTCTGCGGCGAGACCCGAGCCGCCCTTGCTCACGGGAGCCTGCTCGCGGCCGCCGCGCTGCATCCCGGCGACTCCGCCGGCGCCGACCGTGAAGCGCACCTGCTCGGCGTACGTGGACAGCAGGACCTGATGCTCGCCGCCGGTGCCGCCGGAGGATCCGAGCCCGGAGTCCCGCAGCCTCGCGGCGAGCAGGGGCCCGAGGCGCTCGAGCAGCGCTGCCAGGTCCGGGACCCGGGCGTAGTACCACTCGGGCAGCGTGCCCTGGTCGAGGTACGGCGCCATCGCGTCGTGGGCACATCCGCGCCCTCGCGGCTGCACGGACAACGGATGCCCGGCGACCCGCGCAGCCTCCGCCGCGTGAGCCAGGACGGCGACCGCCCCGGCCGGGTCGGTGGCCGCCACTTCGCCCAGGACGCCTTCCTCGGGCAACGCTCGTCCGACGGCGATCACCTCGCCGTCCCGCTCGGCCACCCACTGCTCGCTGCCCGAGCGGGCGACCAGCCACCGCCAACAGCCGTCCGAGTGCGGCATCCGGAGGTCGGCCGTGCGCTGTTCGACGTCCTGGAGCTCCGCCATGACCGTGATGTCGGCCGTCGTCGCCCGTCGGACTGTGATGCCCGCCGGTGCCTCGACGGAACCGGTCAGCGAGTGGACCCGCGGGATCGGCATCGCGTAGGAGTACCCGAACCTCCGGTAGAAGTTCGGGATCCCGATCATGACCTGAGCGAGGTGGCCCCTTGCCGCCGAGCGGTCGTGGCACCACTGCATCAGTGCCCGGGCGAGGCCGCGCCCCTCGTGGCTTGCTGCCGTGGCGACGAGCTCGACCTGGCCAGCGGGTATGGCGTGCCCGCAGAGGTCGAGCTGCTCGTCCAGCAGGGAGGCGGTGGCGACGACACGGTCACCGTCGACCACGACGGCGGTACCGGGCAGACCGGCGTCCCTGTCGTCCAGGACGAGGCGCAGGTCCTCACCGTCTGCTGGCTCGCCGCGTTCCTCGAGGAGCTCCGCGGCCTGATCGATCTCCTCCGGCCGGATCGTCCGCAGGACCAGGTTCTCGGGAACCAACGCGATCGTGAGCTCCCACCGGCGACAAGGTACAGAGGGGCGGCGATCGACGCGACGCACATATGGCTGGCGGTCAGTGGCGCGACGGCGAGAGTCCAGCCGCGGCGACAAGCAGGTCGCCGCTAGTGGCAGAGAGAGCTCTCCGAAGGCTGGAGCGCCTGGCCGTCTCGGCCGCGGAGCGAGATCTCAGTGGTCGCGGACGGGCACCCGACTGTCACCGTGCCGCGGTCGAAGCCGCGGTCGTACTCGCAGGGCTGGATCTTGTTCAGCGTCGCGGCCAGGTCCCGAAGGTCGGGCACGTCGACCTCGATGGTGGCCTGCCGTCCGCTCGTGCATCGGTAGGAGATCGTGCGGGCCGTCGATCCCTCCGGGGGGATGGCCGGCGCCGCAGACTGCGCAGTCGCGTCGGTAGCCGGCTCCGGTGTCGACCCCGCCTGGTCCGACTGCCCGCAACCCGCAAGCAGCAGCGGGAGGCACAGGGCAAGTGACGCAATGGCGGAGCGGGTGACGACCATGCCCGGAGCCTGGGCTCCGCAGCGGCAGATGGCAATGAGTACCCGGGCCCACAGCGCAGTGCGGACCAACCCGGAGTGGAGCCGCTGTCAGCCAGGAAGCGCGTCGAGGAACGGGTCGACGTCGGCGTCGTTCTCGGCCATGCCCCAGACCTCGGACACCTTGCCGTCCTTGACGTGGAAGATGTTCACGTACTTCCAGGCGGCGCTCGAGCCGTCCCTGGCGGTCGCTGTCGCGTCGCCGAGGACGACGACGTGGTCGTCGTTGCCGAGCATGTCGTGGATCTTGGCTGCGGGTCCCGACCCCATCGCCTCGCCCTGCCGGGCGAAGAAGGCCAGCACCTCGGCCGTGCCGCGGTAGGACCCCGCCCACTTGCTGTTCCCGCCGACGTGCCAGACGACGTCCTCCGAGAGGTGCTCGGCCAACCAGGTGATGTCGCCGCGGTCGACGGCTTCGAAGCCGTCGCGGACCAGCTGGACGTTGGGGTGCTCGTGATGGGTCATGTCTGCCTCCTCGTCGACCTTCATGGTGGTCTCTTGTGGTCGGCACCTCAACGCCTGACTCCTCACGTCCCGATTCGCCCTGGTTCCTGCCTGCGACAGCACGTTGCCGGGCGGATCGTGCACGCTGGCGGCGTGAGCGACGAGTCGGCCCTGGCGGGCGGGATGGACCCGGGCGCGGGTGTGGTGCGGGTCGGCGACACCGTGCGCCGACCGGCCAGACGGTCGTCGCCCGCCATGCGCGCGTTGCTCAGGCACCTCGAGGATGTCGGTTTCGAGGCCGCGCCACGGTTCCTCGGAGTCGACGAGCAGGGCCGCGACATCCTCACGTTCGTCGAGGGTGACGTACCGCTGCCGCCCTACCCGCAGTGGGCGCTGACCGACGTGGCGCTCGAGAGCGTCGGCCGGCTGCTGCGCCGCTTCCACGACGCGACAGCGACTTTCGACCAGACGTCAGCCGCCGGCTGGCCCGACGAGTGGTCCGATCGCGAGGGCGGCCCGGTCGTCTGCCACAACGACCTCTTCCCGGAGAACGTGGTCTTCCGGGACGGTCGCGTCGTCGCCTTCATCGACTTCGGGGAGGCGGCACCGGGCCGGCCGCTGTGGGACCTCGCCATCGCGTGCGAGGAGTGGGCACCGATGCACGCGCCCGGCGCGCGGCTGCACCATCCCGACCAGCTTGACGGCGTACGGCGAGTCGGTCTTCTCGCTCGCGCCTACGGGCTCGAGCCGGAGCGGGCGGCGGAGCTCGTCGACGTGATCCTCCAGGAACGCGCGCAGCAGATCGGCCATGTCCGCGCGGAGGCAGCAGCCGGGCGCGAGCCCTGGGCGAGCCACTGGGCGGAGACCGACGGCGAGGCGCGGGCGGCCGCTGACGACGCGTGGCTGCGCGACAACAGGGCGGCGCTGGTCCGGGCGGTCAGCGAGCGGTGACCGGCGGGTCGTCACCCGGCTCGTCGTCCGCGTCGGAGCGCGGGGCTGCAGGCGGCGCAGGGGGAGGCGTGGGAGGCGGCGTCGACCGGCCGAGCCCGCGCAGGAAGTCCGGGTCGTCGTCCGGCGCCATCGGACGCGCGGGCGGGCCACTGGGACCGCCGGCCGCGCGCGGCGACAGGTTGGGCAGGATCGATCGGCCGCGCTTGCCGGCGAGCAGCCAGGCGGCCGGGCCGATGACCCAGATCAGCACGATCAGGACGACCCAGATGAGCTTCGGCAGCCCCTGGACGTCCTCGTCGCGGGTCTGCACGAGATCGACCAGCGCGTAGATCGCCAGGATGATCGGCAGGGCGTACAGCAGGACCTTGAGCATGGGGTGAGCATCCCTCCGCTGGTCAGCCTACGTGCCTTGCGCGGGCCGTGCCCGCTGGCGCCATGGCCGGGTCAGCCGCGGCGGAGCTGACGGCGGCGGCGCCGGGGCGCGTGCGCGTCGTGGATCTGACGGTGGTCGTCAGCTTGCCGGGTCAGCTCGCGGATGTGCGCGCGGGCCAGGTCGAGGGTGAACACGATTCCTACTTTCTGAGGTCTTGCGGCCTTGTTGCCTTCGATTCTAAGGTGGTAACACCCTATCGGCAAAGTATCTTCCCAGGCGAAGGGGGTCCCGAACTGTGGATGACATCGACCGGGCCCTGATCCGCGCGCTCCGCCAGGACGCCCGTGCCTCCTGGGCCGAGCTGGGCCGCGCCGTCGGCCTCTCCGGCCCGAGCGTCACCGAGCGGGTAGGCCGCCTGGAGCGCGACGGGGTGATCATCGGCTACCACGCGGCGGTCGACCCGGTCGCCCTCGGCCGCTCGGTCGCCGCCCTCGTCGGCGTCCACCTCACCGACACCTCCGACCAGGACACCGTCGGCCGCTCCCTGGAGCGCGTCGAGGAGGTCGAGGACTGCTGGTTCGTCGCCGGCGACGAGAGCTTCCTGCTCAAGGTGCGGGTCCCCGACGTCCCCGCCCTCGAGAGCACGCTCTCCCGGCTGCGCTCCATCCGCGGCGTGGCCCGCACCCGGACCACCGTCGTGCTGTCGACCAAGTGGGAGGGCCGGGTCGCCGGCGAGGCACCCGCCTAATTCGGTCAGCCCCGTTGTGCGCTGCTGCGCAGCGCCTTCCGCACCACGGCGAGCGCCCGGTCCAGCTCGGTCAGCTCTTCCGGGCGTACGTCGCCAAGGACGGCCGCAAGTCGCTCGATCCGGGCCCGCCGCCCGGCCTCCAGCAGCCGCTTGCCCGCAGCCGTCGCCGACACGAGGCTCTGCCGCCGGTCGGCCGCCACCTCCTCGCGACGGACCAGACCAGCCGCCTCCAAGGCCCCGACGGTGCGGGTGATCGCCGGCCGGGTGACCTGCTCGGCCCTGGCCAGCGCCGACATCGTGGCCGGCCCGCCGAAGACGAGGACCGAGAGCAGGGAGAGCCGCTCCGGGGTGAGACCGGTCACGGTGTCCGCTGTCCGGGCTGCCCGGATGGCGTGGATCGCGGTGCTGTTCAAGGCGTTCGCGACCCGGTGGCGGCTGTTGCGGGGGACTCCGGCAGGCAGCGGAGGCAGGTCCGAGCTCATCCGAGACAGTTAACAGCATGAACCTCTTGACAGTTCAGCACCTGAAGTATTCGATGTGGCGTGTCGAACGGAGACGACCGAGATGACCAGCGAGATCCAAGGCATCGGCCAGCTGCACGTGAGCGTCAGTGACCTCGAGGAGTCGGTGCGCTTCTACCGTGACGTGCTCGGCCTGACGCACCTGTTCACCGTGCAGGGGCAGCCGATGGCCTTCTTCGACGCCGGAGGTGTGCGGCTCTACCTCGGGGTGCCGGAGGACGAGCGCTTCCGGTCGCGACCGGTCGTCTACTACCGGGTCTCCGACGTCGACGCCACGCTGGCGGAGGTGACCGGGCGGGGCGCCCGGCAGATCTCGGGGGCGCACCTGGTCCACCGGGACGGCGACACGGAGCTGTGGATGGCGTTCGTGGCCGATCCGGACGACACGCCCGTCGGGTTCATGGAGGAGCGTCGAGTTCCTGCCTGACGCCGCTGGGATCCTGCCGAAGCACGGCGGATGTGAGATGCCGGGGCGGGCGTCGGAATGGATCAGGGACCGGGATGCATTCGCACCCTTGGGGCCTCGACCCCGACCCGAGCAGCACCGACCGACGCCCGTCCTGCCAGGAAGCCCCGCCGTGCCCCCCTCCACGTCCGTCCCGGACGCTCGCGCTGCTGCGCCCGCCTCTTCCGGGGCGACTTCCGGCGTCGAGCCGACCCCGCTGCCCCGCCGCAACGGCGTGCGCGGCCGGTGCGTCCCGGTCTGGGTGAGCCTCACCGCCCTTGCTCTGGGCGGCTTCGGGATCGGCACCACCGAGTTCGCCAGCATGGGCCTGCTGCCCGACGTCGCACGCGACCTGGACGTCTCGGTGCCGACCGCCGGCCACGCCATCTCCGCCTACGCGCTCGGGGTCGTCGTCGGCGCGCCGCTCTTCGCGGTGCTCGCCGCTCGGATGCCCCGCAAGGGGCTGCTGCTCTTCCTCGCCGCCGCCATCGGCGTCGGCAACCTGCTGTCGGCGATGGCGCCGAGCTTCTCGATGTTCGTCGGTGCACGCTTCCTCAGCGGGCTGCCGCACGGCGCCTACTTCGGCTTCGCCGCGGTGGTGGCCGCTGCGCTGGTGCCGCCGGGCCGACGGGCGCGGGCAGTCGCGTCGACGATGACCGGGCTGACGGTGGCGAACGTCGTCGGTGTGCCGCTCACGACGCTGCTGGGGCAAGCACTCGGCTGGCGCTCGGCCTACATCGTGGTGGTCGTCATCGCTGCCCTCACCGTGCTTGCCGTCGAGATCTCGGTTCCCCGCGTCGGCGCCCACGGGGCCAGCCCGCGGCGCGAGCTGACCGCGCTTCGGCGACCGTTGGTCTGGCTGACGCTGCTGATCGGGGCGGTCGGCTTCGGCGGCTTCTTCGCGGTCTACAGCTACATCGCGGTGACGCTGACCGAGGTGAGCGGCTACAGCGACGGACAGGTGCCGATCGTGCTGGCGCTGCTGGGTGTCGGCATGACGGTCGGCACCGTTGCGGGTGGGCATCTCGCCGACTGGTCGGTGCTGCGGGCGCTTGTGATCGGCCCGGTGCTGACCGTCGCCACGCTGCTGCTCTTCACCGTCACCGCCCACGGCGTCGTGACAGCCGCGGCGACGGCGACGATCCTCGGCATCGTCATGTCGATGTCACTTCCGGCGATCACCGCGCGACTGCTCGACGTCTCTGGTGACGGGAAGGCGTTGGCCGTCACGCTGAACCACTCGGCGCTGAACATGGCCAACGCGCTGGGTGCCTGGCTCGGCGGTGTGGTCATCGCGGCCGGGTGGGGCTACACGTCCCCTGCCGTGGTGGGGGCGGGCCTTGCGGTCATCGGACTTGCCGTGCTCGGTGCGTCGGTCCTCGTGGAGCGCCGCGGCCGATCCCGGGATCTCGAGCGCGTCGACCTGCTCGCTGCCTGACCTCTGCTGAGCATGTCGCCCGCCATCGGGCATGGTCGTCGGGTGAAGCTGCTCCTGATCGCCGACACCCACGTGCCTCGGCGGGCTCGGACGCTGCCCGACGATGTCTGGGCGGCCGTCGATGCAGCTGACGTCGTCGTGCACGCCGGGGACTGGGTCGACGAGTCCCTTGTCGACGAGCTCGAGGCGAGAGCGAAGCGGCTGGTCGGCGTCTTCGGCAACAACGACGGCCCGGCCATCCGGGCTCGGTTGCCCGAAGTTGCCCGCGTCGAGCTCGACGGTCTCCGGCTTGGCGTCGTACACGAGACGGGTCCGTCTACCGGCCGCGAGAGGCGGTGCGACGAGGCACACCCCGACGTCGACGTTCTCGTCTTCGGGCACAGCCACATCCCGTGGGACACCACGACGCCGCGCGGGATGCGACTGCTCAACCCGGGCTCGCCCACCGACCGTCGACGTCAGCCGCACCACACCTATCTGACCGCGACCGTGCGCGGCGGGGAGCTGACCGACGTCACCCTGCACCGGCTCTGATCCGCGCGACTCTCCGCGTGCATGTCACAGCCCGCGCGGCTGTCTCGTCTCAAGTCCGAGAGAGACAACCGACACAGGAAGGTGATGGCAATGCGGGTTTTCGTGGCAGGCGGAACAGGGGTCATCGGTCAGCGGCTGGTACCGGAGCTCGTGGCGCGCGGCCATCAGGTGACCGCGACGACGTCCAAGCCCGGCAGGCTGGTCTCGCTGGAGAAGATGGGCGCCGACGCGGTCGTGATGGACGGGCTGGACGCGGCATCGGTCGGTGAGGCAGTGGCAGCGGCGAAGCCGGACACGATGGTGCACCAGATGACCTCGATCGCCGGCAAGCCCGACTTCCGGCACATGGACCGGTGGTTCGCGACCACCAACCGGCTGCGCACCGAGGGGACGGACCACCTCCTCGCCGCGGCCGAGGCAGCCGGTGTCGCGCACGTCGTGGCGCAGAGCTTCGGGAGCTTCAACGGCATCCGCACCAGCGGCTGGGTGAAGACCGAGGAGGACGGGCTGGAGCCGATGACGGGGACTGTGGCGGAGCCGCAGATGGCCGCCATCAGCCATGTCGAGGACGTGGTCGTGAAGGCCGGTGGCGTCGCCCTGCGGTACGGCGGGTTCTACGGGCCCGGCGCGAGCGACGACCAGCTCGAGGTCGTGCGCAAGCGGCAGTTCCCCCTCGTGGGCGGCGGCACCGGGTACTTCTCCTGGATCCACGTCGACGACGCGGCGAGCGCCACTGTGCTCGCGATCGAGCAGCAGGCGAAGGGTGTCTTCAACATCGTCGACGACGAGCCTGCCCCGGCGAGCGAATGGCTCCCGTACCTCGCGTCCGCCACCGGGGCGAAGCGGCCGAGGAAGGTCCCGACCTGGCTGGCCCGGCTGATCGCCGGTGACGTGGCCGTGGGCATGATGACCGAGGGACGCGGCTTCTCCAACGCCAAGGCCAAGCGGGAGCTCGGCTGGGAGCTGCGCTACCCCTCGTGGCGCCTGGGGTTCAGGGAAGGGCTGGCGTGACCAAGGCCGAGCAGTTCGAGGAGCTGCGTCCGCTGCTGTTCTCGATCGCCTATCGACTGATGGGCAGCGTGACCGAGGCGGAGGACGCGGTCCAGGAGACCTGGCTCCGCTACGAAGCCTCCGGGACGACACCCACGTCGACCAAGGCCTTCCTCTCGGCCGTGGTGACCCGGATCTCGATCGACGTGCTGCGCTCGGCCAGGGTGCGGCGGGAGGCGTACGTCGGTGAGTGGTTCCCCGAGCCGCTGCTCACCGACCCCTACGAGGACCCGGAGCGCTCGGCGGAGCTGGCCGACTCGGTGTCCATGGCCGCCCTGCTGCTGCTCGAGCGGCTCAGCCCGCTCGAGCGGGCGGTCTTCGTGCTGCGGGAGGTGTTCGGGTTCAGCTTCCCGGAGGTCGCCGCTGCGGTGGGCCGGTCGGAGGCCGCCTGTCGTCAGCTCGCCGTGCGGGCACGCCGGCACATGGACGACGGTCGGCCGCGTTTCGAGGCAGACCGGCGAGAACGGGACGAGCTCGCCGAGCGGTTCTTCGACGCCTTCAAGGAGGGCGACGTCGACGGGCTGCGGGAGCTGCTTGCCGCCGACGCCCAGATGGTCGGCGACGGCGGCGGCAAGGCACCGCAGTGGGCCAGGGGCATCATCGGCGGGGACAACGTGGCCCGCGTCCTGGCGGCGATGAGCGACCCGTTCCAGCGCATCGGTGTCGTCTTCGAGCGGCACGAGGTCAACGGTCAGCCCGGCGCGATCTTCCGCGACCGCGACGGCGGGGTGCTGACGACCTGGGCCATCGACGTGCTCGACGGGCAGATCCAGACGATCCGCTCGGTGCTGAACCCCGACAAGCTCGGGCACGTCGGACCGGTCGCGGATGCGTGGGCGGTCAACCGCGAGGCGAACCAGGTCCGCCGTCCGTGGCGGGACATGACGAACTGACCTGACGCGGCGATCGGCATCATGTCGACGTTCGGGTGGCTCTATGACTGGCTTCCCAGCCAGTCGCTGTAGAAGATTCCGAGCCCAGTCGCGGCGCACATCCCCGCGATGATCCAGAAGCGGATCACCACCGTGACCTGCTCCCAGCCGAGCAGTTCGAAGTGATGCTGGAGCGGCGCCATGCGGAAGATCCTCCTGCCCACCCCGGTGGTGCGCCTGGTCAGCTTGAACCAGGACACCTGGAGCATCACCGACCCGGTGACGGCGACGTACAAGCCGCCGAGGACGATCAGGAGCAGCTCGGTCCGGGTCATCAGTGCGAGCCCCGCCATGGCTGCCCCCAGGGCGAGGGAGCCGGTGTCCCCCAAGATGATCTTGGCCGGGGATGCGTTCCACCACAGGAACCCGAAGCAGGCGCCGGCCAGGGCGGCTGCGACGGTAGCCAGGTCCAGCGGGGAAGCCACTGGGTAGCACAAGCCGTTGGTCGTGCCGACGGATCCGCACGAGTGGTTGTTCTGCCAGATGCCGATGATGGTGTACGCGCCGAAGACCATCGTGGCACTGCCTGTGAGCAGCCCGTCGAGTCCGTCGATGAGGTTCGTCGCGTTGCTGGTCCCGCTCACCATGACCCAGATGAGCGCCATGACGATCACCCAAGGCAACGCCGGGCCGAAGTCATGCCCGAGGGAAAGCCTGTGCGAAACAACGGCTGCCGCCCCGTCGCCCAGCGGGTGGAGCGCTAGGAATCCGAACGTGAGGCTGACAACGGTCTGTCCTAACACCTTCGCCTTGCTCCGGAGACCGAGGCTGCGCTGCCTCCTGACCTTGATGAAGTCGTCGAGGAATCCCACCCCGGCCATGCCCACCAGGAGAAAGAGCACCAGGAGCGCGGACCGGGAGGGTGGGTCCCAGGCCAACAGCTTGGCGGACGCATAGCCGACAACCACCGAGACCACGATGGCGGCGCCGCCCATCGTCGGGGTACCCCGCTTCACGTGATGGGTCCTAGGGCCGTCGTCGCGGATCAGCTGCCCAAGGCCCCAGGTGGCGAACTGCGCGATCGCCCAGCGAGTAAGGAACAACGACACCATGAGCGCGCACGTGCCGCTCAGCAGGATGGCCTTCAACCCGGGTCCGTACCGATCGTGTCTGGGCATTCCATCGAGACCGTCACGGTCTCGGCGGCTCGCCTGAGGCGGAGTCACAAACAAGATCAGATCCACAGGTGTGCAGCAAGCCCATCGACGCGTGTCGGCGCCGTCGCCGCCGACGTCCTGGTCGCGTCGTGGCAGCTGTCACCCACGGAACATGACGAAGTGCCTTGCCTCGGTACGGTGGCACGCATGCCCATCAAGCTGGAGAACGTCGGCATCGCCGTGCGCGACCTCGAAGCGACGATCGCCTTCTTCACCGACCTCGGCCTGACCGTCCTCGGCCGTGACACGGTCAGCGGCGAGTGGACCGATACCGCCGTCGGGCTCGACGGCAACCACGCCAACATCGCCATGCTCCAGACGCCGGACGGCAACGGTCGCCTCGAGCTCTTCGAGTACATCCACCCTGACGCGATCGAGACCGAGCCCACCCGACCCAACGAGATCGGCATGCACCGCGTCGCCTTCTCGGTCGACGACATCGACGAGGCCCTCGAGATCGCCGAGCGGCACGGCTGTCACCCGCTGCGCGGCGTCGCGACCTACCAAGACGTCTACAAGCTCACCTACGTCCGCGGCCCCAGCGGCATCCTCGTGATGTTCGCCGAGGAGCTGAACAAGACCTGACCCCGGTCGATTTGCTACGGGAGCGACCGCTTCCTTGCGACGCCTGCATCGACCCTGTCGGCTGGGTCGGATCCATGCCCGACCGGGGGTCGAATCAAGGCCCAGGCGCAGATGCTGGGTCGGCCGAACATAGCCTGCACTATGTGCTCCGCGACGTCACACAAAGCGAGGCGGCACGGCGATCGATATCCGGCGATTGTTCGTCATTATCGGGAACCGTGCGCAACTTCTAGGGGCTGAGGGTTGCCTCCCAGCAACGAGCCCAGGCCTACTGGACTTGCAGCGTGCTTGGCAGCGGACGGAGGACGAGATGGGCGTCGTGGTCATTCTTGTGGTCATCGCTCTGCTCTTGATCGGAGCCTGGTTGGTGTTGCGGCGACGGGGAGAGACCTACAGGCTCGACGAGGCTCCCCGTGATGCACGGGCGAACCGCAACATCCCTGGCGACCACTGAGGTCGCCGCCCGGTGTGTGCCGTTCCCGCGCACCCGCTCGTTGGCCGACACGACCGCACGGAACCGGCACTACTCGACGCTGGGCATGAGGCCCGAAGTCGCCGGAGCCATGATCCGACACGATCCGGTCAGCGGCAGATCGGGATGTGTCCCCGGTTGTGGGACTCGCGCCCGAAACTCGGCGACCCGTTCGACCGCCCAGATCGGGCAGTCGGCGCTAGCTGGGTCGCGCGAATGCGTGAAACGGATTCTCCCGCGTCAGCTTGTCAATCGTCGCCTCGTCTACCCCAGTCTTACTAAGCCTCGGCAGGAAAGTCTTCGAGAGGTACGTGTACCCCTCGATACAACCCGCCCGGCAGTCGGGCCGGCCGGGGTCGTACCAGCCGCTGTCCATGCTGAGCAGGAGGCGGTCACCGAGATCCGCGTCGAGCATGTGCTGAATCATGTCGATGTGCATCATGTCGATAGACGCCGCGTCACCCCCATGCTTAGTGAACCCGATCTTATCGAACTCCACCCATGCCCCTCGGCGTGCCAGTTCCTCGCGCAACCCCCAGTCGCGTTCACGGTCGGCGTGGAACAAGAGTTCATGGTCGGCGTGTATCCAGACGAAGCGCTCGGGTCGGTAGCCCAACCTTTCCACGGTATCCAGCGCGTCGCGGGCCACGATGCCGCTCTCGATGTGGCAGCCGATGGTTGAGTCGGTCGCTGCGCCCGCGCGGGCAGCGGCACGCAGGCACTTGCGCTCTTGTTCAGTGAGTCCGCCGTCGCTTGCCGCCAGTTTGATCCAGCCCGCCTTCACGTCTGTCCCTTCCATTCCACCGACCAGTTCGCCGATCATCCAGTCGCGCAACTCCTCCTCGCTCGCGGCCCGCGCCCATTCAGGTATCGACGGGTCGAGATAGAAGCCGGTCGGCACGACCACGGGCAGCCGCGCGGCCCGTGACACCGCCACGATGATGTCGGCCCGGCGACCGAGACTCGGCGAACCTGCGTCGACCAGCACGGCAACTCCGGCTGCGCGCGCATTCTTCAGCTCGGGTTGCATCACCTCGACTACGTCCTCGACCTGCACCCGTTCCTGCTTCGGACCAGCCAAGAAAATGTGTTCGTGAGGCAGGATGACACCCGTGTCTGGTAGTGCCAGGTCGCCGAGGGTGGTAACGAGTCGCGGCCCTGGATTGCCAAGGGGCTCCCGGCCCGCTAGGCAGCCGGCCACAGCCAAACCTGCGGCTGCGCTCGCGCACCGCCCGATAAACCGCCTGCGGCTCAGGTAGCCAGCCGCGTTCACCCGAGTGTGATCGCCCATCCACTGACCTCCGGACTCGCCAACGCTAGTCTGTCGGCCGACCGCGCAATCGTCGGGTAGGCGCCATAACCGGCATTATGTGGCGGGTGCTCGGACCCATCCCCAGTCCGTGCTCGCCTCGCACATCGCGCTGCTCGAGTATCTGAGGTTCTCCTCCGAATTTCTGCTCCCGGCTGTCATCGTGGTGGGCAGCTTGAACGAGTTCAGGGTGTGTGGAGCGATCGGGCCGAGGTAGTGGCCGTCGGAGGAGACACCATGTCGATCGGGTCGCAGCTCCCGTTCGACGACTTCTACCGTGCCGAGCTCCCGCGACTGGTGGTGCTCGCGCGGGCTCTGTGCGGGGCCGCGGTGGCCGAGGACGTCGCGCAGGAGGCGATGCTGGCGGCGTACCGGCGGTGGCGGCACGTCAGCGACCTGGATCACCCCGAGGCGTGGGTACGGCGGACCTGCGGCAACCTGGCCGTGTCGCAGTACCGGCGCAAGCTGGTGGAGCTGCGGGCGAGCACTAGGCTCGCCAGCCGGCCGCAGCCTCCGGCCCTGGAGCCGGCCGACGACGCGTTCTGGGCGGCCGTGCGCCGGCTTCCGAAGCGACAGGCGCAGGCCGCCGCGCTGCGCTACCTCTACGGGCTCGACGTCGCCGACATCGCCCGGACGCTGCAGATCACCGAAGGATCGGTCAGCCAGCACCTGTCGCGGGCGCGCGCCCGGCTCGTGCAGGAGCTGAACCTGACCGGCGGGCCCGAGCGCACTCAGACCGCCGAGGAGGTCCTGCCGTGAGTCTCCAGACCAGGGCAACGGCCGCTGCCGGGGGCTTGCGGGCGGCGACACCGGTCGACGTGGAGGCGGGCCTGGCCCGCCTGCGCCGGACCCACCACCGCCGCACTGCCAGCCGGGTGGCAGGCGCCGCGCTCCTGGTCGCCGCCGTGGTGGGGACCGGCGCGCTGGTGCTCGATGGAACCGACCGAGCCGCTCCGCCGGTGGACCGGGGACCGGTCGAGAAGCCCGAGCTCGAGCTCGAGCGCGAGCCCGAACCCGAACCCGAACCCGAACCGGGGCATCGTCCACGGCCGCGAACGCGGCGGATGGGGGACGCCGTCCTACGAGGTTTTGTCGCTGCCCGACATCGGCACGGCGTCCTTCCCGGCCTGGTCGGCCTTCGACCAGGACACCGGACGGTTCCTCTTCATCGCGCAGCCAGGGGCCTTCGTGAGCCGGGCTGATCTCCAACCGAGCACACCAGCGGGGTACGAGGCCCAGGCCGAAAGCGTCCGCACCATGCGCGTGCTCGCGCCGGGTCTGGACGCGCCGGTGGCCACCATCCACTGCGACAATCAGTGCAACTTCATGCATTCGTTCGGACCGGGCCAGGACGAGGTCACGGCACCGGTCTTTCTGGGGATCAGCGGGCAGAGGCCGCGCGCGGCCCAGGTGTGGGGGTTCGACGGGGTGCTGCGCGACGAGATCGACCTCTCGGGTGTGCTGAAGGGTCGGGGCATCTCCGACCTCGAGTGGTCCCCCGACGGCAGCCGCCTCGCCGTCAGCACCTTCCCGGGCGCGTCGGAGCCCGACTGCCCCGGCGACAGCAACTGGGACTCGCGACGGGCGGTCAGCCCGAATGAGGGCGCCGTCTATCTCTTCGACCGGGCCGGTGGCGATCCGGAGCTGGTCTACCGGCAGCGCGCCCAGCGCCCGCTGGAGTGGCCGCCGGTTCTCACCGACCTGGCCTGGTCCCCCGACGGCGAGCGACTGGGACTGGTCTCGTCCACCTACTGCCACCGCGGGCAACCGGAGTCGCCGAAACTGCTCTCCCTCGACGTCGAGTCGGGCGAGGCGCAGACGCTCTACCGGTTCGACGACACCTACAACGACTACTTCACGGCCACCCACGGGTTCGCCTGGTCGCCGGACGGGACGCGCATCGCGGTCACCAGCGGAACCGGCATCGCCGAGATCTCCTCGGACGGGCAACCCCTCACCACAAGCCGCGGCAGCGGACAGCGACCCCTGGCCTGGCTCGCTCCGTCGGACGATTGAGAATCCGCCGCACCAACTCCGATTGAGTCCCCCTCACCCAGTTGATCGAACGACCGACGAACCGATGATGCGGGCCGAGGCGTCTAGCCGCGTCCACTCGTCGCTCGGCGCAGCGGCAACCACTTCTCGACCCAGCGAGACCGCCCGTAGGTGCCGTTCCTGAGCGGTCCCATGCGTGGATGTGCGGCATCCTCGATGAGTGGCGGTTGCAGCGATCGATGTCCTACGGGCTTCATTCGACGCGTCATGCCAGCGACTGACACAAACGCTGAGCGCCATCGGCGACCAGGAGTTCTTCTGGGAGCCAGTCGCCGGATGCTGGACCGTGCACCGACGATCGGAGACGCGGGCCGCGAGCGCCGACGGCAGTGGCGACTGGGTCATCGACTACGTGGTGCCGGATCCTCAACCAGCCCCCGTGACGACCATCGCGTGGCGGACCGTGCATATCGCGGCAGTGAACTACCGGTACTACGACTACGCGTTCGGGCCCGCGACCGCGCCGTACGACCTGGAGATGCCCGGGTCCGCGGAAGCGGCGGTCGATTGGCTGCGGGCGAGCCAGGAACCCCTGCGGGCGGTCGTGCAGGAGTTGGACGACGCTGACCTCGCGGAACCCAAGCTGACGAACTGGGGCGACCACTGGCCCTGCGAGCGCATCTGGCGCACCGTGATCGACGAGCAGGTCCACCACGGAGCCGAGATCAGCCTGCTCCGCGACCTGTACAGGAATCGAGACACCCTCGGCGCGCCACGCCCGGAGCGCGACGCAACGTAGGTGCCGTTCTCGAACGGGGTGCTCGCCGTGTCCATCGCGGCTGTCGCAGAAGCCTGAGCCTCACCCGGCGGCTGGCGGTCAGGACAGGGCGAGCGCTCCGCCGAGCACGACGCCGTAGGCGAGCAGGGTGAGCCCGGTCGCCTTCAGCACCGGGATGAGGTCCCGCCCAGCGGCGCCGCGACCGACAGCCAAAGCCGGCGGCACCGCAACAGCGGCGGCCACCAAGCGCCAGCAGCGCCCACGCGTAGTACGCCGCGATCTGCGGCAGCAGCACGAAGGGCAGCACCATCAGGCCGACATAGAGCAACCGCGTCCGGCGGTCGCCGAGCCGCACGGCCAGTGTCCGCTTGCCGACGCCCTCGTCCTTCGGCCGGTCCCGAAGGTTGTTGGCCACGAGCAGCGCGCAGGCGAGCGACCCGCAGCCGATGCCGGCGAGCACCGACACCACCGTCACGTCGAGCAGCTGCACGTAGGTCGTCCCGACCGTCGCGACCAGCCCGAAGAAGACGAAGACCGACACCTCGCCGAGCCCTCGGTAGCCGTAGGGCGACCGCCCGCCGGTGTAGAACCATGCCGCGACGAAGCACGCTGCCCCGACGGCGACGAGCCACCACGACGACAACGCCGCGAGCACCAGCCCGGCCACGCCCGCCACCGCAAAGGCCGAAAGCGCAGCCGCCTTCACCGCTGACGGTGTCGCCACCCCCGACCCGACGAGCCGCAACGGCCCCACCCGGTCGGCATCGGTCCCGCGCACCCCGTCGCTGTAGTCGTTGGCGTAGTTGACGCCCACCTGCAGCGCCAGCGCGACGAGCAGCGCGAGCAGCGCCGGCCCGAGCCGGAAGCCGTCTGCCGCAGCCGCGGCGCCGGTCCCGGCCGCCACCGGTGCCACTGCCGCCGGCAGCGTCCTCGGGCGCGCTCCCTCGACCCACTGCGCCGCGGTCGCCATCGGACTCCTTGCTGCTGCTCGACGCCGGCTCAGTGCCGGGCGGCGACGAGGCTACGCACCGCGTTCCTGTCGAGCTTGCCCGAGGGCAGCAACGGCAGCATCCCCAGCACCACGAGCTCGCGCGGGAAGGCGGCCGGCGCGAGCCGTTCGGCGGCGTACGTCCGCAGCTCCTCGAGCGTCGGCGCCGCGGACGCGATGGTGGCCTGCACGACGGCCACCACCCGCTGTCCCCACTCGTCGTCGGGCACGCCGATCACTGCGACCGCAGCAACCCCGGGGTGGTCGCCGAGCACCTGCTCGACGAGGCCGGTCGGCACGTTCTCGCCGCCGGAGATGACCACGTCGTCCGCGCGGCTGAGCACCTCCAGCCGCCCGTCGTCGGCGAATCGACCGATGTCCTGCGTCACGTGCCTGCCGTCGACGAGCGCGTCGGCGGTGAGGTGCGGCCGGAGCCGGTAGCCCGCGAAGACCGTCGGCCCGCCGAGCTCGATGCGGCCGTCGTCGCGCAGTCGCACCTCGACGCCGTCGAGCGGCCGGCCGTCGTAGACGCAGCCACCGCAGGTCTCCGACATCCCGTAGGTCGTCACCACCGGAGCCCCCGCCGCGATCGCGCGATCGTGCAGCCCGCGGCTGAGTGCCGCGCCGCCGACGAGCACCGCGTCGTACGCCCTCAACGACTCGAGCGCGTCGTCCCCGGCCTCGAGCAGCCGGCGCAGCTGGGTCGGGACGAGCGACGTGTAGTGCCGCACCCCTTCCGCCAGGCGCCCGGTCGCCGCGACGAAGGCGGCCACGTCGAAGCCGCCGTAGAGGTCGACGACCTCGGGCCGGGAGCGTGCGACCAGCGACCGCACCAGCACGGTCAGCCCGGCCACATGAGTGACCGGCAGTGCCAGCAGCCACTGGCCGTCGCCGCCGAGCCGGGTGTGCGTGGCCCGCGCCGAGTGCCGCAGTGCGTCGGCGGTGAGCATGACGCCCTTGGGCTCGCCGGTCGATCCCGACGTCGGCACGACCAGCGCGACGTCATCACGCTCGAGCGGCTGTGCCGGGTCCATCGCCGCCAGCACGTCACCGCGGGAACCGCCGGTCGGCAGCGGCAGCAACGCGGGACCTGCGCCGTCCAGCGCGGCCGCGAGGGCCGGCAGCAGCGACGTGAGCACCGCGTTGCCCGTCGGGGCGGTGACGCCGTGCAGCGAGCGGGTCAGCGTCCGCCGTCCAAGGTCGTGTCGCCGTCGGGCAGGTCGCCGTCGAGCATCTCGTTGGTCAGCTTCTTGCGCATCTGGATCGACGTCACCTCGTAGCCGAGGGATCGGTAGAGCGACTCGGCCCGATGGTTCCAGCCGAAGACGTTGAGGCCGAGGTGGTCGTAGCCGGACTCGCGCACCACCTGCTCCGCGGCCAGCATGATGGCGCGACCCAGACCCTCCCCGCGGTGCTCCTCGTCGACCTCGATGTCGAATACGTAGAGACCCGACCCGCCGAAGGGCGGCGGGCCGAGCCACAGCCAGCCCACGTCGAGACCGTCATGCACCGCGCGGAACATCCACTGGCCGTTCTCGGTCACGGCGGCCAGGCTCGGCGGGAAGGACTCCTCGGCAATGCGGAGCGCATCCCGCTGCTCGAGGCCGCGGGCGCGCGCCACCTCTTCGGCGTAGGCCGGGATCGCCCGCTCGCGAAAGGCCGCGAACTCCTCGTGGTCCAGAGTCCGCAGCTGGATGCCGGCGTCCCCGCCCCTCACGTGCCCACCGGCTTGCTCATCGTGGTGGCGTCGACCTGGTAGCCGAGGGAGCGGTAGAGGGTCTCGGCCGGCCGGTTCCAGCTCAGCACCTGCAGCCCGATCCGGGTGAAGCCGGCGTCGCGCACCACGTCCTCGGCGGCGAGCATGGCGGCGCGGCCGAGTCCCCTGCGCTGCCGCTCCGGCGAGATCCGGATGTCGTAGACCAGCACGGAGGCCGGATCCTTCGGCGACGGGCCGAGCCAGAGCCAGCCAGCCCGTTCCCCGTCGGCGACGACCTCGTAGAGCCAGGTCCGGTCGGCGGCGAGCAGCTCGCTCAGCGACTCCGGCAGCCCGAACTCCACCAGCTCCCGGGCGCGCTCCAGCGTCATCCCGCCGTCGTGCGCGAACTCTGCGGCGTGCTCCTCGAGCGCCAGCGCCCGGTAGGTCGCGTAGTCGGCGTCCGACGTCACAGCCCGCAGCACGGCCACCTGCTCGGCTGCGGGATCGTCGGTCACAGGCTCAGTAGTACCAGGGGTAGCCGGACCAGTCCGGCGCGCGCTTCTCGAGGAACGCGTCCCGGCCCTCCACGGCCTCGTCGGTCATGTAGGCCAGCCGGGTCGCCTCGCCGGCGAAGACCTGCTGCCCCATCAGCCCGTCGTCGAGCAGGTTGAACGCGAACTTCAGCATCCGCTGCGCGGTCGGGCTCTTGCTGTTGACCTCGGCAGCCACCTCCAGAGCGGTCGCCTCGACGTCGTCGTGACCCGCCACCAGGTTGACGGCTCCCATCCGCTGCATGGTCTCCGCGTCGTACTCCCGACCGAGGAAGAAGATCTCGCGCGCGACCTTCTGGCCGACCATCTTCGCGAGGTAGGCCGAGCCGTAGCCCGCGTCGAAGGACCCGACGTCGGCGTCGGTCTGCTTGAAGCGGGCGTGCTCCTGGCAGGCGACGGTCAGGTCGCAGACGACGTGCAGCGAGTGCCCGCCGCCGGCAGCCCATCCGTCGACGACTGCGACGACCACCTTGGGCATCGTGCGGATCAGCCGCTGCACCTCGAGGATGTGCAGCCGGCCGCCCTCCGCGTTCACCCGGGCCGCGTCGACGGTCTCGGCGGTCTCACCCTCGGCGTACTGGTAGCCGCTGCGACCGCGGATCCGCTGGTCGCCGCCGGAGCAGAAGGCCCAGCCGCCGTCCTTGGGCGACGGGCCGTTGCCGGTCAGCAGCACGCAACCGACGTCGGGCGTGCGCCGGGCGTGGTCGAGCACCCGGTAGAGCTCGTCGACGGTGTGCGGCCGGAAGGCGTTGCGCACCTCCGGTCGGTCGAACGCGACCCGCACCGTGCCTCGGCCCGGCCCGTCGACCACCGCGCGGTGGTAGGTCAGGTCGGTGAGGTCGAAGCCGGGGACCTGCTCCCAGGCGCTGGGGTCGAACGGCACGTCGGCGAGGATAGGCGCATGGCGGACGCGCGGGTCTGGACGATCCCGATGCGCACCCGCTTCCGGGGCATCGACACCCGCTACGGCTTGCTGCTCAGGGGGGCCGCCGGCTGGGGCGAGTGGTCGCCCTTCGAGGACTACTCCGACGCCGAGTGCGTGCCATGGCTGCTGGCTGCCCGGGAGGCCGCCGACGGGTCGTGGCCGGTGCCGCTGCGCGACCGGGTGCCGGTCAACGTGACGGTGCCCGCGGTGTCGCCCGAACGCGCGGCGGCGGTGGTGGCCGCGTCCGCCGGGTGCCGCACGGCGAAGGTGAAGGTCGCCGAGCCGGGCCAGCCGGAGAGCGCGGACGTCGAGCGGGTGGCCGCCGTCCGCGACGCGCTGGGGCCCGGCGGTCGCATCCGCATCGACGTCAACGGCTTGTGGGACGTCGGCACCGCCGTACGCCGCACCCGTGAGCTGGATCGCGCGGCCGGCGGGCTGGAGTACGTCGAGCAGCCCTGCGCGACGGTGGAGGAGCTCGCGGCCGTACGCCGCCAGGTCGATGTGCCCATCGCCGCCGACGAGTCGATCCGCCGGGCATCGGACCCGCTCCGGGTGGCCCGGCTGGCAGCCGCCGACATCGCGGTGCTCAAGGTGCAGCCGTTGGGCGGGGTGGCCGCCTGCCTGCGGATCGCCGAGCAGATCGGGCTGCCGGTCGTGGTGTCGTCGGCGCTGGAGTCGTCGGTGGGTCTGGCTGCCGGGCTGGCACTGGCCGGAGTGTTGCCGGAGCTGCCCTACGCCTGCGGGCTGGCCACGCTCGCGCTGCTCGACGGTGATGTCACTTCCTCGCCGCTGACAGTCCTCGACGGCATGCTGCCCGTCGTGCGCCCCGAACCCGACCTCCTCGACGCGGTGGCCGCGGACGATGCGACGACCGCCCGGTGGCTCGACCGCCTGCGCCGGGTCGAGGCCCTGGCCGCCGCGAGCGCCGGAGGGCGCTCGTGAACCCGTCGACCGCCCTGGCGGCGGTCGTCGTGGACGAGCTGGTCCGGGCCGGCGTCCGCGAGGCGGTGCTGTCGCCGGGCTCGCGCAACGCCCCGCTGTCCTTCGCGCTGCACGAGGCCGACCGGACCGGCCGGCTGCGGCTGCACGTGCGGATCGACGAGCGCAGCGCCGGTTTCCTGGCGCTGGGCCTGGCCAAGGCGACCGGCTTGCCCGTCCCTGTCGTCACCACGTCGGGCACCGCCGCGGTCAACCTGCACCCGGCCGTCGTCGAGGCGGACTACTCGCGGGTGCCGCTGGTGGTGCTGACCGCCGACCGGCCGGAGGAGCTGCGCGGCACCGGGGCCAACCAGACCATCGACCAGGTCCGGCTCTACGGCTCGTCGGTGCGGTTCTTCTACGACCTCTCCGTCGACACCGACGCCGGGCCGGCCCGGTGGCGCACGCTGGTCGAGCGGGCCCTGGCCCACGGCGTCGACGGACCGGTGCACCTCAACGTCGCCTTCCGCGAGCCGCTGGTGCCCGACGGCGACCCCGACTTCCCCGAGTCGCTCGATGCCGAGCCCGAGGTCGGCAGGGTGGTCACCGGTGGCCGGCGCGACTGGGGCTACCTGCCGCTCCCCGCCGGAGGCCGGACCGTCGTCGTCGCCGGTGACCAGGCCATGGCGGATGCCCGTGGGCTCGCCGAGGCGGGTGGCTGGCCGCTGCTCGCCGAGCCGAGCTCCGGTCATCGCGGCGGCCCGAACGCGGTGGGCGCCTACCGCCTGCTGGTCGACTCCTTCGCCGCTGACATCGAGCGCGTGGTCGTGGCCGGCCGGCCCACCCTGTCGCGGCCGGTGACCCAGCTGCTCGCCCGCGACGACGTCGACGTCTTCCGGCTGCGCGACGACGCGATGACGCCGTCGGTGACCGGCAGACCGAGCGGCGACTGGCTGGACCGCTGGACGACCGCCGACACCGCCGCGCGCAAGGCAGTCGCCGACGTCCTGGCCGCCGAGCCGCTCTCCGGCCCCGCGGTCGCCGCCGAGGTCGCCCGAGCCGTCCCGGCCGGCGGGCTGCTCGTCGCCGGGTCGTCGAGCGCGGTGCGTGACCTCGACCTCACCGAACCCTGGGCCGAGCCGCCACAGGTCCTCGCCAACCGCGGCGCCTCGGGGATCGACGGCACGGTCTCCACCGCCGTGGGCGCCGCTCTCGGCCACGGCGGCGCGGCGTACGCGCTGATGGGTGACCTGACCTTCCTGCACGACAGCACCGGGCTGGTCATCGGGCCGGACGAGCCGCTGCCGGACCTGACCATCGTGGTCGTCAACGACGACGGCGGCGGCCTCTTCACGCTCCTCGAACAGGGCGCGCCGGAGCACGCGACGACCTTCGAGCGGGTCTTCGGCACACCCCACGGCGTCGACCTCGAGGCGCTCTGCGCTGCGACGAGGACGGCGTACGTCCGGGCCGGTTCGGTCGACGACCTGCGAGCCGCACTGGGGGCGCCGTCGGGGATCCGCGTCGTCGAGGTGCGCACCGACCGCACCAGGACCCGGACCCTGCACGACCGGCTCAAGACAGCAGTCGCGGACGCCGTCCGGTGACCGACATCCGCGCGATGGGCCCTGGCGACGACGCGAAGGTCGTCGCCGCGGGCCACCTCTTCGACGGCCCCGCCAAGCCGGATGCGACCGCGCGCTTCCTCGCCGAGCCCGGGCACCACCTGCTGCTCGCCTACGACGGGGCCGACCCGGACCGCCCGGTCGGCATGGTCACCGGCGTCGAGACGACGCACCCCGACAAGGGCACCGAGATGTTCCTCTACGAGCTCGCCGTCGACGACGCGGCGCAGGGCCGCGGCATCGGCCGCACCCTCGTCGCTGCGCTCGCCGACCTCGCGAGGGAACGCGGCTGCTACGGGATGTGGGTGCTCACCGACGACGACAACCCGGCGGCGGTGAAGGCCTACACGGCCGCTGGTGGCTCGCTCGAGCCACTCACCCGGCTGATCGCCTGGACGTTCTGACGCCGGCGCTCAGCCGGACGAGCCGAAGGTGACGTCGGCCGTCGTCGCCGTCCCGGCCCGCCGGCCGGGCGCGGTGTGGTTGGACCAGTAGAGGTTGGTGTGGTCGATGACCTTGTCGGGCGGGGGCGCGCCCCACTCGCTGAGGTCCTCGGTGGTGTGCGCGTCGCTGACAAGAGTCGCGTCGTAGCCGCGGACGATCGCGCCGTGCAGCGTCGACCGGATGCACTCGTCGGTCTGCGCACCGGCCACGACGAGCCGCCCGATCCCCAGCCGGGCGAGCACGTCCTCGAGGTCGGTCTCCTCGAAGGAGTCGGGGTAGCGCTTGTGCACGACCGGCTCGGCCTCGCCCTGGGTGAGCTCCGCGACGTACTGCCAGCCGTCGCTGCCGACGGGCATCTCGTCGGAGGAGTGCTGCACCCACACCACGGGCAGCGTCAGCAGCCCGGGCCTTGTCGACCAGCAGCGCGCAGTTGGCCACGACCCCGTCGCGGTCGTACGCCCCACCCACGACGGCGTTCTGGACGTCCACGACGACGAGGGCGGTGCGTGGGCGGTCGGTCAGCGTGGTCATGTCCCTCTCCCGGCTGCGTGGGGCCGTCGGCGGTCCCGACGACGCATCTGGCGCCAGTAGACACCGGGGGTCTGTCAGTCCCGAGCAGACCTCACCCCGCACGGGTGAGCCGCTGACCTCCCGCCGTGCCTAGCCTCCGCCCCGAGGAGGCGAGAGCCATGGCTGAGAACCCGGTGCAGGTGTTCATCGCGGCGTTCGACAACGAGGGGCAGGCTGCCGCAGCGCTGAAGGACTTCCGCTCGATGGACCGCGAGGGGTCGATCGACCTGATCGACGCCGTCGTCGTCGTGCGCAGCGCCGACGGCAAGGTGCAGTTCGAGGAGACGGCGGACCCCAGTGGCAAGAAGTGGGCCAAGCGCGGCGCGATCGCCGGCGGGCTGGTCGGCCTGATCTTCCCGCCGAGCCTGATCGTGGGCGCCGCCGTCGGCGGTGCCAGCGGTGGCGTCTGGGGCAAGATCCGCGACAAGGGCTTCAAGGACGAGGACCTCAAGGCCGTCGGAGACAGCCTCGAGCCCGGCACCTCGGCGATCATCGCCATCGCGGAGGACCGGACGATCGAGCGGCTGATGCGTGGGCTCGAGGGCTACCAGAAGGTCGCCCGCCACGCCCTGAGCGCCGAGGCGGCAGCCGTGATCGTCGCGGAGGCCGACGACACAGCCTGATCCCGAGCGGTCAGCTGCCTTCGAGCGCGTCGCGGACCGGCACGAACTTGGCCTGCGCCTCGAGCACCTCGGCGTCGGCGTCCGAGCCGGCGACGATGCCGCAGCCGGCGAACAGCCGTGCGGACCGGCCGTCGAGCTGCGCGCACCGCAGCGCGATGCCCCATTCCCCGTCGCCGGCTGCGTCGACCCAGCCGGTGGGTCCGGTGTAGCGCCCGCGGTGCATGCCCTCGAGCTCGGCGATCGCAGTGAGCGCCGCCTCGCGAGGGGTCCCGCCGACAGCGGCCGTCGGGTGCAGCGCGGCCAGCAGGTCGAGCACGTGCGCGTGGTCGTGCAGGGCGGCAGTCACGTCAGTCGCGAGATGGGTGACGTTGGAGAGCTCGAGCACGCCGGGCGTCTCCGGCGCGGTGAGGGACGCCACGTGCGGCCCGAGTGCGTCGACGAGCGACTCCACGGCGAGCCGGTGCTCCTGCTGGTCCTTGTCGGAGGCGACCAGCCCCGCGACCAGCCGGCGGTCGTCGGCCTCGTCACCGCCGCGCGGTGCGGTGCCGGCCAGGACCCGGGACAGCACCTGGTCGCCGTCCCGGCTGACCAGCAGCTCGGGAGTGGCGCCGACCAGCCCCTCGACGGCGTAGGCCCAGCAGTCCGGGTTGGCGGCGGCCAGCCCGCCGAGCACGTAGCGGGGGTCGACGACCTCGTCGGCGACCGCGAGCAGGTCGTGCGCGAGCACGACCTTCTCCAGCTCGCCGCGGTCGATGCGGGCGACCGCCTCGGTCACCGCGGTCCGGAAGCGAGTGACCGCCACCTCGCCGTGCGCGTAGCGCAGCTCGCCGGGGCCGGTGACCGGGTCCGGCGTCGCCAACCGCGGCGGGTCGCCGACGGTGGTGAGCCAGGTGGTGCCGCCCATCCGGCCGAGCACCACCTCGGGCACGACGAGCACCGAGGGCTCGTCGGCGCTGAAGGCGAAGGAGCCGAAGGCGACCGGACCGGTGCCGCGTACGCCGACCTCGTCCTCGACCTGCCACGACCCGACGAGGGCCTGCCACCACTCGCGCGCGACGGTGAAGCGGTCCGGGCCGTCGACCTGGAGGCGGGCGGCCTCTCCCCAGCCGACGAGACCCGAGCCGTCGCGGACCCATGCCAGGACACCGCGGGCGTGCGGAAGGCGCTGCAGGAGGGTGCCGACGAGGTCGACGGGCCGGGTGCGGACGGTGCGCGGCGCGGGTGCGAGCGGCGCCGACAGCACGGGCGGGGTCACCGCGTGCTCGTCGTCGCCGGGCACGCTCGTCATGACACCTGAGCGTACGTCGCCAGACAGGACGGTCCGTCGGCCGCCCCGACCCGCGGGGAGGTCACAGCCGCTCGACGATCTCCTCGCGGTACTCCGGGATCGCCTTGCCGACCTCGTCGAGGTCGAACCGGTCCGGGAGCGCGGCTGGGTGGTGCTCGAGGAGGTAGGACAGCGACGCCCGCACGAGGAGCGGTTCCTGGGCCGCCGACAGGCCGAGGTCGCTCATCAGGCTCTCGGGCACCGTGACGGAGTGGGCGGTCGTCGCGTGCGACGGATGGGTGATGGACACGTTGTAGACGTGCTGGTCGGCGGCCCTGATGTCGAGCTTCCAGCTTTCGGCGCGGTCGTTGCTCACGGGGTCCGGCATGGCGCCCCCCTACCCGGGTAGGGGCCGGTCCATGAGTAGCGAGGACCGCTGGACCTACCCGAGCCGCGACGACGACTCCCGCGACATCGACCGTGAGCACGCCGATGCGGAGGCGGTGGCAGCCAAGCAGGCCGAGCGCGCCGTGAGCCACCCGCAGGAGCGCGAGCGCCAGCAGGGGACGAGCGCCGACTCGCCGGGGGTCGACCCGTCCGACCGCGAGCGCGAGGCTGGGATGCCCACGAGCAGCGGTACCCCCGCCAGCCAGGACTGACCGACCTCGGCGACGTACGCCCTGAAGGCCCGCCTGAGAGACTGATCGCGTGACGCCACCTGCCGGAACCCGCGCCGACCTGCACAAGGAGCCGCACGAGGTCGCCGCGATGTTCGACGGCGTGGCCGAGCGCTACGACCTGACCAACGACGTGCTCTCGCTGGGCCAGACCCGGCTCTGGCGGCGGGCGGTGGCCAAGGCGGTCGACGCGCGCCCCGGCGACCGGGTGCTCGACCTGGCGGCCGGGACCGGGTCGTCGTCCCTGCCCTTCGCGGCCGCCGGTGCGCAGGTGGTGGCCGCCGACTTCTCGCTCGGGATGCTGCGCGTCGGCAAGCGCCAGCACCCGGCGCTGGACCTCGTGGCCGGGGACGCCCTGCGGCTGCCCTTCCCGGACGGGGCCTTCGACGCGGTCACGATCTCCTTCGGGCTGCGCAACGTCACCGACGTCGACGCCGCGCTGGCGGAGATGGCCCGGGTGACCCGGCCGGGTGGCCGGCTGGTGGTCTGCGAGTTCAGCCACCCGACCTGGCGGCCGTTCCGCACGGTCTACAGCGGCTACCTGATGGCGGCGCTGCCCAAGGTGGCCCGGCGGGTGTCGAGCAACCCGGACGCCTACGTCTACCTGGCGGAGTCGATCCAGGCCTGGCCGGACCAGGCAGGCCTCGCCGGGCGGATAGCGGCGAGCGGCTGGTCCGATGTCGGCTGGACCGACCTGACCTACGGCATCGTCGCCCTGCACCGCGCCCGCCGCCCGTGACCCAGCCGACAGCTCGACGACCGGTCGGCGAGGTTTGTGCCCGGAAGCCCCGGCAACAGGACCTTCGGAACGGTCCTGACGCCGAATGAGAGGGGAGGCACCCCATGGGCGCCGACGACAAGACTCAGAACAAGGTCGAAGAGATCACTGGTGACGCCAAGGAGCGCATCGGTGGCGCGACCGGCGACGACGAGCTCCGCCGCGAGGGCGAGCGCGACCAGAGCAAGGCCAACCTCAAGCAGGCCGGCGAGAAGGTGAAGGACGCCTTCCGCTGATCCTGCGGCCGAGGCCACGGGGGTAAGCACGGGGGTAACGCTGAGGGGCTCGTCCCGCCGGACGGGCCCCTCGGCACGCCCGGCCGCAGAGTGCGTAGACTGCTGCTCGGCATTCGTGAATCTTTTCACAAGCGCACAGATCCCGCCCGCCCAGGACGTCCCGGACCCCGGTCCGCGAGCTGGGCCAGAGCGTGCCGGAGGGGCAGATCCCGTGAGCGAGAACCCCGCGGTGCCGCAGCCGGTCACCGCCGCGGCCACCGCCCCGCAGGGGGCGGTCCGGGACGCCGACGTCGTGGTCGTCGGCGCCGGGCCGGCCGGCTCCGCCACCGCCTACCACCTGGCCCGCAACGGGCTCGACGTCGCGCTCCTGGAGAAGACCGCATTCCCCCGCGAGAAGGTCTGCGGCGACGGGCTCACACCGCGCGCGGTGAAGTCGCTGGTCGCCATGGGCATCGACACCAGCGAGCAGGCCGGCTGGCTGCACAACAAGGGGCTGCGGATCATCGGCGGCGGCATGCGGCTGGAGATCCCGTGGCCGGAGCTGGCGAGCTTCCCGTCGTACGGCCTGGTCCGCCCGCGCAGCGACTTCGACGACCTGCTCGCCCGGCAGGCGGTCAAGGCCGGCGCCGTCCTGCACGAGCGCACCAACGTCACCGGGCCGGTCCTCGACGACCGCACCGGTCGGATCACCGGCGTCGCCACGACCGGCGAGAGCGGCGCCGTCACCTACCGCGCGCCACTCGTGGTCGCCGCCGACGGCAACTCCAGCCGGCTCTCCCTCTCGATGGGCCTGCAGAAGCGCGACGACCGGCCGATGGGCGTCGCAGTGCGCACCTACTACACGAGCCCGCGCCACGACGACGACTGGCTGGAGTCCTGGCTCGAGCTGTGGGACCGCGACGACACGACCGGCCGCGAGCGGCTGCTCCCCGGCTACGGCTGGATCTTCGGGGTCGGTGACGGCACCAGCAACGTCGGCCTCGGCATCCTCAACACCAGCACCGCGTGGGGCAAGGTCGACTACAAGGACCTGCTCAAGCGCTGGCTCGACCAGACGCCGGAGGAGTGGGGCTTCCGCGAGGAGAACCGCACCCAGCCGGTGCGCGGCGCCGCCCTGCCGATGGGCTTCAACCGGCAGCCGCACTACGCCCGCGGGATGCTGCTGGTCGGCGACTCCGGCGGCATGGTCAACCCCTTCAACGGCGAGGGCATCGCCTACGCCATGGAGTCCGGCGAGATCGCGGCTCAGACCATCGCGCAGGCCCTGGCCCGGCCCACGGTCGACGCCCGGGAGCGCGCGCTGCAGGGCTACCCGCAGGTGCTCAAGCAGACCTATGGCGGCTACTACACGGTGGGGCGCCTCTTCGTGAAGGCGATCGGCGACGACCGGGTCATGCGGCTGGCCACCCGGCACGGCCTGCCTCATCCCGTCCTGATGCGGTTCGTCCTGAAGCTGATGGCCAACCTCACCGACACCCGCGGCGGCGACGCCATGGACAAGGTCGTCAACGCCCTGTCGCGACTGGCCCCGGCGGCGTGACCATGGCTCGCGCCACCAGGGTCACCCGCGGTTCGGCCGCCGACTGCAGCGCTCCTAGGATGGCAAGCCCGGTCACCCGCCGGGCGCCGAGCGAGACCGGAAGGGGAGAGCGGGCGTGAACTCCTACGCACCGATCATCGTCCTCGGGGCGCTGTCCTTCGGCTTCGCCGTCTTCTCCATCGGGGCGGGCGCGGCCACCGGACCCAAGCGCTTCAACCGGGCCAAGCTCGACGCCTACGAGTGCGGGATCGAGCCCACTCCCCAGCCGGTCGGCGGCGGCCGCTTCCCGGTGAAGTACTACCTGACCGCGATGCTCTTCATCGTCTTCGACATCGAGATCGTCTTCCTCTACCCGTGGGCCGTCGCGTTCGACTCGCTGGGCATCTTCGGTCTCGTAGAGATGGTGCTCTTCATCGTCACCCTGCTGGTCGCCTACGCATACGTGTGGCGGCGCGGCGGATTGGAGTGGGACTGATGGGCATCGAGGAGAAGCTCCCCAGCGGCATCCTGCTGACCAGCGTCGAGAAGCTGGCCGGCTACATGCGCAAGGGCTCCCTGTGGCCGGCGACCTTCGGTCTCGCGTGCTGCGCCATCGAGATGATGGCGGTCGGCACCCCGCGCTACGACCTCGCGCGCTTCGGCATGGAGGTCTTCCGGGCGTCGCCGCGCCAGGCCGACCTGATGATCGTGGCCGGCCGGGTCAGCCAGAAGATGGCTCCGGTGCTCCGCCAGATCTACGACCAGATGCCCAACCCCAAGTGGGTGCTGTCGATGGGCGTCTGCGCGTCCAGCGGCGGCATGTTCAACAACTACGCGATCGTGCAGGGCGTCGACCACGTCGTGCCCGTCGACATCTACCTGCCCGGCTGCCCGCCGCGGCCGGAGATGCTGATCGACGCGATCCTCAAGCTGCACGAGCAGATCGGGTCGGCGCCGCTGGGCGTCAACCGCGTGAAGGCCGCCCGAGAGGCCGAGCAGGCCGCGCTGTCCGCGAAGCCGACGGCCCAGCTGAAGGGCCTGCTGCGATGAGCCACCCCACGAAGTCGCTCGCTGGCGCTCCCGACTCCGCAGGGACCCCGACATGACCGAGATCGAGCGGCGGGGCACCGAGGAGGACGTCACACACGCCCCGACGGCGGCGGGGGAGACCGTCGACGTCCGCCACGGCATGTTCGGCACCAGCGGCTCCGGCGACACCTCCGGCTATGGGGGCCTGGTCCACCCCGTGCAGCTCCCCGGCGGCTCCTCGCGGCCGTACGGCAGCTATTTCGACGAGGTCGCTGACGCCCTCGAGCGCGCCGTCCCGACCTTCACCGACGCCCTGGAGAAGGTCGTCGTCGACCGCGGCGAGGTGACGTTCCACGTACGTCGCGAGCAGCTGCTCGAGGTGATGAGGGCGCTCCGTGACGACCCGGCCCTGCGCTTCGAGATGTGCATGGGGGTCTCCGGTGTGCACTACCCGCACGAGGAAGGTCGCGAGCTGCACGCGGTGTACCCGCTCATGTCTGTGACCCACAACCGCCGGGTCCGCGTCGAGGTCACCTGCCCCGACGGTGACCCGCACATCCCGTCGGTCACGTCGCTGTACCCGGGCAACGACTGGCACGAGCGGGAGACGTTCGACTTCTTCGGCGTCGTCTTCGACGGCCACCCGGCGCTCACCCGCATCGAGATGCCCGACGACTGGCCCGGCCACCCGCAGCGCAAGGACTACCCGCTCGGTGGCATCCCGGTCGAGTACAAGGGCGCCCAGATCCCACCGCCCGACGAGCGGAGGTCCTACTCGTGACCGACACCGAGTTCACGACCGGCTCCCCCCGGGAGACCACCGAGGGCACCGTCTACACCGTCACCGGCCAGGACTGGGACTCGATCACCGCCGGCCTCGGCGAGAGTGCCGACGAGCGGATCGTCGTCAACATGGGCCCGCAGCACCCCTCGACGCACGGCGTGCTCCGGCTGATCCTCGAGCTCGACGGCGAGACGGTCACCGAGTGCCGGCTCGGGATCGGCTACCTGCACACCGGCATCGAGAAGAACACCGAGTACCGCACCTGGACGCAGGGCGTCACGTTCGTGACGCGCATGGACTACCTCGCTCCGCTCTTCAACGAGTACGCCTACGTCCGCGGCGTCGAGCGGCTGCTCGGCATCGAGGACCAGGTCCCGGAGCGGGCCAATGTCATCCGGGTAATGATGATGGAGCTCAACCGCGTCTCGTCGCACCTGGTGGCACTGGCCACCGGCGGCATGGAGCTCGGCGCCCTGACCGCGATGACCTTCGGCTTCCGCGAGCGCGAGCTGATCCTCGACATCTTCGAGATGGTCACCGGCCTGCGGATGAACCACGCCTACTTCCGGCCCGGCGGCGTCTCGCAGGACCTGCCGCCCGGCGCGGTGGACCGGATCCGCGACCTGCTCAAGCTGCTGCCCAAGCGGCTCTCGGACACCGAGAAGCTCCTCGTCGGCAACAAGATCTGGATGGAGCGCACGGTCGGCGTCGGCTACCTCGACCTGACCGGCTGCATGGCGCTGGGCATCACCGGCCCGATCCTGCGGGCGACCGGGCTGCCCCACGACCTGCGCAAGTCGCAGCCCTACGCCGGCTACGAGACCTACGAGTTCGACGTGGCGACGCAGGACACCTGCGACGCCTACGGCCGCTTCCTCATCCGGATCGCCGAGATGAAGGAGTCGCTCAAGATCGTCGAGCAGTGCCTCGACCGGCTGCAGCCCGGCCCGGTGATGGTGGCGGACAAGAAGATCGCCTGGCCGTCGCAGCTCGCGCTCGGCGGTGACGGCCTGGGCAACTCCCTCGACCACATCAAGCACATCATGGGCCAGTCCATGGAGGCTCTGATCCACCACTTCAAGCTGGTGACCGAGGGCTTCCGGGTGCCGCCCGGTCAGGTCTACTCCGCCATCGAGTCGCCCCGCGGCGAGCTCGGCGTCCACCTGGTCAGCGACGGCGGCACGCGGCCCTACCGGGTGCACTTCCGCGACCCGTCCTTCAACAACCTGCAGTCCGCGCCGGCGATGTCCGAGGGCAGCATGGTGGCTGACGTCATCGCGGCCGTCGCCTCGATCGACCCGGTGATGGGCGGTGTCGACCGATGACCGAGCAGCTCTCCCGCACCGCCTTTCCCGACGACGTGCGCGAGCGGCTCGTCGCCGACGCGCAGGAGGTCATCGCGCGCTACCCGCGCAGCCGCTCCGCGCTGCTGCCGTTGCTGCACCTGGTGCAGGCGGAAGAGGGCTACGTCAGCCCGCACGGCATCGAGCTGTGCGCCGAGCTGCTCGACATCAGTGCCGCCGAGGTGGCGGCCGTCGCGACCTTCTACACGATGTACAAGCGCCGCCCCAACGGCGAGTACTCGGTCGGCGTCTGCACCAACACCCTGTGCGCCGTGATGGGCGGGGACCAGATCTTCGCCGAGCTCAAGGAGCACCTGGGCGTCGGGCACGACGAGACGACCGAGGACGGCAAGGTCACCCTCGAGCACCTCGAGTGCAACGCGGCCTGCGACTACGCGCCGGTGATGATGGTCAACTGGGAGTTCTTCGACAACCAGACGCCGGAGTCGGCCAAGCGGCTCGTGGACGACATCCGCGCCGGCGACCTCCCGACGCCCACCCGCGGCGCGTCCCTGTGCACCTTCAAGCAGGTGTCGCGCGTTCTCGCCGGGTTCCCGGACGGACGGGCCGACGAAGGCCCCGCGGCCGGCCCCGCGACTCTCGCCGGGCTGCAGATCCACCGGGAGCAGACGTCGGCAGGCAAGCGCCGCAAGACAGACGGCTCCGACGGAGACAGGGCAGCGGCGAAGCAGGCAACCCGCAAGACCGCTGCCCCCGAGGGCTCGGGGACGGGCTACGGCGCCGAGGGCGGGCCGAGCGAGAGTGACGCCCCGGCCACCACCGCCGAGTCCGACGATGCCAACTCCACGCCTCCGGCGCGAGGCGACAACCCGGCGCCGCCGGCCGAGAAGGGCGGCGACGCATGACCCTCGAGCTCACCCCCGTGTTGTCCCGCACGTGGGACCAGGACCGCTCCTGGACCCGTGAGGTCTACGAGAAGCACGACGGCTACGCCGGGCTGAAGGCCGCATTGAAGAAGACGCCCGACCAGGTGACCCAGCTCGTCAAGGACTCCGAGCTGCGCGGCCGTGGCGGCGCCGGCTTCCCCACCGGCATGAAGTGGGGCTTCATCCCGCAGGGCGGCGACAAGCCGGTCTACCTGGTCGTCAACGCCGACGAGTCCGAGCCAGGCACCTGCAAGGACATCCCGCTGATGATGGCCAGCCCCCACGAGCTCGTGGAGGGAGTCGTCATCGCGTCGTACGCGATCCGGGCGTCGCACGCCTTCATCTACGTGCGGGGCGAGGTCGTGCACGTCCTGCGCCGCCTGCAGGCGGCCGTCGCCGAGGCGTACGCCGCCGGCTACCTCGGCAAGGACGTCCTGGGGTCGGGCTACGACCTGGAGCTGACGGTGCACGCCGGCGCCGGCGCCTACATCTGCGGCGAGGAGACGGCCCTGCTCGACTCCCTCGAGGGGCGGCGTGGCCAGCCTCGGCTGCGGCCGCCGTTCCCCGCTGTCGCCGGTCTCTACGCCTCGCCCACGGTCATCAACAACGTCGAGTCGATCGCCAGCGTCCCCTCGATCATGCGCAACGGCGTCGAGTGGTTCACCGCGCAGGGGACCGACAGCGAGAACCCGAAGATGCGCTCGAAGGGCTTCACGCTCTACTCGCTCTCGGGTCACGTGGCCAAGCCCGGGCAGTACGAGGCGCCCATGGGCATCACGCTGCGCGAGCTGCTCGACCTCACCGGCGGTGTCCGCGAGGGCCACGAGCTGAAGTTCTGGACGCCGGGCGGCTCCTCGACGCCCATCCTCACCGCCGAGCACCTCGACGTGCCGCTCTCCTACGAAGGCATCGCCGGAGCCGGCTCCATGCTGGGCACGAAGGCGCTGCAGGTCTTCGACGAGACGACCTGCGTCGTGCGCGCCGTGCTGCGCTGGACCGAGTTCTACGCCCACGAGTCCTGCGGCAAGTGCACGCCGTGCCGTGAGGGGACGTTCTGGCTGGTGCAGATCCTTCGCCGGCTGGAGAACGGCGAGGGCAGCGAGGAGGACCTGGAGAAGCTGCTGGACATCAGCGACAACATCCTCGGCAGGTCCTTCTGCGCGCTCGGTGACGGCGCCACCAGCCCGATCACCTCCTCGCTCCAGTACTTCCGCCAGGAGTACGTCGACCACCGCGAGCAGGGTCAGTGTCCGTTCGACCCAGCCGCCGCCACCGTCTTTGCCAGCACGACGGGAGCCCGCGCCCGATGACAGCGACGGCCAGCACCGGCGCCCAGGTCCAGCCCCGCCATGACCTCGTCACCGTCACCATCGACGACGTCGATGTGCAGGTGCCGAAGGGCACGCTCGTCATCCGGGCCGCCGAGCTGATCGGCATCCAGGTGCCGCGCTTCTGCGACCACCCGCTGCTCGACCCGGTCGGCGCCTGCCGCCAGTGCCTGGTCGAGGTCGAGGGCCAGCCCAAGCCGGTCGCGTCGTGCACCACGACGGTCTCCGACGGCATGGTCGTGCGCACCCAGCTCACGTCGAAGGTGGCCGACAAGGCGCAGCGGGGTGTGATGGAGCTGCTGCTCATCAACCACCCGCTGGACTGCCCGGTCTGCGACAAGGGCGGCGAGTGCCCCCTGCAGAACCAGGCGATGAGCAACGGCCGCGGCGAGACGCGCTTCGAGGACGTCAAGCGCACCTACCCGAAGCCGATCAACATCTCCTCGCAGGTGCTGCTCGACCGCGAGCGCTGTGTGCTGTGCGCGCGCTGCACCCGCTTCTCGTCGCAGGTCGCCGGTGACCCGTTCATCGAGATGCTCGAGCGCGGCGCACTGCAGCAGGTGGGCATCTACGAGAAGGAGCCCTTCCAGTCCTACTTCTCCGGCAACACGGTGCAGATCTGCCCGGTCGGTGCCCTGACGGGCGCGGCGTACCGCTTCCGCTCTCGGCCCTTCGACCTGGTGTCCTCCCCGGGGGTCTGCGAGCACTGCGCCTCCGGCTGCGCGATCCGCACCGACCACCGACGGGGCAAGGTCCTTCGCCGCCTCGCCGGTGACGACCCGCAGGTCAACGAGGAGTGGAACTGCGACAAGGGCCGTTGGGCGTTCCAGTACGCAACGGCGCAGGACCGGCTCACCTCGCCTCTCGTGCGAGACGAGTCGGGGCAGCTGGTGCCCGCGTCGTGGGGCGAGGCGCTCGACATCGCCGCCCGCGGGCTCGCCGCGGCGCGCGGTGCGACCGGCGTGCTCGTCGGCGGCCGGTCCACCCTCGAGGACGCCTACGGCTACGCGAAGTTCGCGCGCACCGTCCTGGACACCAACGACGTCGACTTCCGGGCGCGGCCGCACTCCGCCGAGGAGGAGTCCTTCCTCGCCTCGCAGGTCGCGGGCTTCGGACTCGGCGTGACGTACGGCGACCTCGAGGCGGCCTCGACGGTGCTGCTCGTCGGGCTGGAGCCCGAGGAGGAGTCGCCGATCCTCTTCCTCCGGCTCCGCAAGGCGGTGCGCCGCGGAACGCTGAAGGTGCATGCGATGTCGGCCGTCGCGACCCGCGGGCTGGACAAGCTGTCGGCGACCGTGATCCCGACCGCGCCCGGCACCGAGTCGGAGGTGCTCGACGCCCTGCGCACCCGTGACGACCGGGTCAAGGACACCGCGGCCGCGCTGCACGGCGACGACGTGGTGATCCTGGTGGGCGAGGGCCTGGCCAGCGTTCCAGGCGCGCTCTCGGCCGTCGTGCGGCTCGCCGACGAGTCCGACTCGGGGCTCGAGTGGGTGCCCCGCCGGGCCGGTGAGCGCGGCGCGGTCGAGGCCGGTGCGCTCCCCTCGCTGCTGCCCGGTGGCCGTCCGGTCGCCGACGTGTCGGCCCGGGTCGACGTCGCCACCGCATGGGGCGTCGAGCGGCTGCCCGAGGGCGCCGGGCGCGACACCGCCACGATCCTCGGCGCCGTGCACCGCGGCGAGGTCCGCGCGCTGCTCGTCGGCGGCGTGGACCCCTATGACCTGCCCGACCCGACGGCCGCGCTCGCCGCTATCGACGCGGCACGCTTCGTCGTCAGCCTCGAGCTGCGGGAGTCCGCGGTCACCGAGCGCGCCGACGTCGTGCTGCCGGTCGCCGCCGCGGTGGAGAAGGCCGGCACGTTCGTGACCTGGGAGGGTCGCCAGCGTCCCTTCGAGGCGGTGCTGCGCGGCACCAACGCGATGCCGGACGTGCGGGTCCTCGACGCCCTGGCCGACGCGATGGGTGTCCGGCTCGGCCTGCCCGACGTCGCTGCTGCCCGGACCGAGATCCACGAGCTGGGGGGCTGGGACGGCGCGCACGCGACCTTCGTGCCCGTCGACGCGGTCCCCCCGGCACCTGCCAGCCTGTCCGCCGGCCGCGTGGTGCTGGCCACCTGGCCGACCCTGCTGGACGCGGGCCGGATGCAGGACGGCGAGCCCTACCTGGCCGGCACCGCTCGGTTGGCCGTGGCCCGCCTGTCGGCAGCGACCGCCGCAGCCGTGGGTGTGGTCGACGGCGGCCCGGTCACCGTCTCGACCGACCGCGGCGAGGTCACCGCCCCTGTGGTCGTCTCCGACATGCCTGACGGCGTCGTGTGGCTGCCGACCAGCTCTGAGGGCGTACGCGTGCGCCTGGGTCTGGCCGCGGCCAACGGCTCGCGGGTCCGGATCCGCGCCGGCGCCGCCGACCTCGCGTCGGCTGCCGAAGGTGAGGGGGACCGGTGAGCACCACGATCCTCGCGTCGCCGGAGGTGCCGGGCTTCGGCGCCGACCCGTGGTGGCTCGTTGTCGGCAAGGCCGTCGCGATCTTCGTCTTCCTCGTCATCATGACGCTCTTCACGATCTGGCTCGAGCGTCGCGTCGTCGGTCGGATGCAGCACCGCATCGGCCCCAACCGGGTCGGCCCCGCCGGCCTTCTGCAGAGCCTCGCCGACGGCATCAAGCTGGCGCTGAAGGAGGACATCATCCCGAAGGCGGCCGACAAGGTCGTCTTCGTCCTGGCGCCGATCCTGTCGGTGACCCCGGCGTTCATGGCGTTCGCCGTGATGCCCTTCGGGCCGGAAGTCTCCGTGTTCGGTGAACCCACGCACCTCCAGCTGACCGACCTGCCGGTCGCGGTGCTCTACATCCTGGCCGTCGCGTCGGTCGGCATCTACGGCATCGTGCTCGCCGGCTGGTCCAGCGGATCGACCTACCCGCTGCTCGGTGGCCTCCGCTCGTCGGCCCAGATGATCTCCTACGAGGTCGCGATGGGCCTGTCCTTCGTCGGCGTCTTCCTCTACGCCGGCTCGATGTCGACGTCGGAGATCGTCGCCGCGCAGGGCGACATCTGGTACGCCGTCCTGCTCTTCCCGTCCTTCGCGATCTACGTGATCTCGATGGTCGGCGAGACCAACCGGGCGCCCTTCGACCTCCCCGAGGCCGAGGGCGAGCTGGTGGGCGGCTTCCACACCGAGTACTCCTCGCTGAAGTTCGCGCTGTTCTTCCTCGCGGAGTACGTGAACATGGTCGTGGTGTCGGCGCTGGCCACGACGCTCTTCCTGGGTGGCTGGCGGGCGGGGTGGCCGCTGTCGCTCTGGGACGGTGCGAACCAGGACTGGTGGCCGGTCCTGTGGTTCACCATCAAGATCTTCCTGTTCCTCTTCGTCTTCATCTGGCTGCGCGGCACGCTGCCGCGGCTGCGCTACGACCAGTTCATGCGCCTGGGGTGGAAGTACCTCATCCCCTCGGCGATCGCGTGGCTGCTGCTCGTGGCGACCGTCCGCGCCCTCAACACGGAGTACGACTTCGACGTGCGGCAGGTCGTCATCTACGTCGGGGTGGCCGCGGCGGTCGTGCTCGGACTGTCCTTCGTGTGGGAGGCCGTGGCGGCCCGCCGGGAACCCGACGAGGTCGACGACGACGAGGACTTCGACCCGATGGCTGGAGGACACCCGGTGCCACCCATGCCCGGACAGAAGGTGCCGGCCCTCACGGCGGCCACGACCCCGGGCGACGAGGAGGACGAGCTCTGATGCAGCTCCCCACCCAGCTCAAGGGCTTCGGGGTGACCTTCTCGACGATGTTCAAGAAGGTGGTCACCGAGCAGTACCCGGAGGAGAAGAAGCCGACCGAGCCGCGCTTCCACGGGCGGCACGTGCTCAACCGGCACCCCGACGGCCTGGAGAAGTGCATCGGCTGCGAGCTGTGCGCCTGGGCTTGCCCGGCCGATGCGATCTATGTCGAGGGTGCCGACAACACTGATGGCGAGCGCTTCTCGCCCGGCGAGCGCTACGGCCGCGTCTACCAGATCAACTACCTGCGCTGCATCTTCTGCGGCCTGTGCATCGAGGCCTGCCCCACACGGGCGCTGACGATGAGCAACGAGTACGAGCTGGCCGACAACACCCGCGCCAAGCTCATCTACGAGAAGCAGGACCTGCTCGGCCCGCTGCTGCCCGGCATGGCCGAGGCACCGCACCCGATGGTCGAGGGCGCCGACGACCAGGACTACTACAAGGGCCTGGTCCGACGCGCTACTCCGGAGCAGGAGCGGTACGTCGCCGAGCGAGCCGAGCACTCGCGCACCGGGGAGCCGCAGTGAGCTCGGGAGCCGTGCTGGCCGCCACCGCCACGGACACCGGGCTCGGTGAGGCCTGGACCTTCTGGATCCTCGGGCCGGTCGCTGTCCTCGCGTCCGTCGGGATGCTCGTGAGCCGCAAGGCGGTGCACTCCGCGCTGCTGCTCGCGCTGACGATGCTGTCGCTCGCCGTGCTCTACCTGGCGCAGGACGCACCGTTCCTCGGCGTCGTGCAGGTGGTCGTCTACACCGGCGCGGTCATGATGCTCTTCCTGTTCGTGCTGATGCTGGTCGGTGTCGACTCGGGCGACAGCCTGGTCGAGACGTTGCGCGGCCAGCGGGTCGCCGCGGTGCTCGCGGGACTCGGCTTCGGCGCCCTGCTGATCTTCACCCTCGGCGACGTCATCGTGACCAACGACGGCCTCGAGGAGGCCAACGCCGACGGCAACGTGGTCGGCCTGGCCAACCTGATCTTCTCCCGCTACGTGTTCGCGTTCGAAGTGACCAGCGCCCTGCTGATCACGGCAGCCATGGGCGCGATGGTGCTCGCGCACCGCGAGCGCCACGAGCCGCGTGCGACCCAGCGTGACCTGTCGGTCGAGCGCTTCCGCGAGGGCGGCTACGGCGCTCCCCTGCCGCCACCCGGCGTCTTCGCGCGGCACAACGCGGTCGACACCCCGGCGCTCCTGCCCGACGGCTCGCCGGCAGAGACCTCCGTGTCGCGGGTGCTGGTGGCGCGCGGTGACGTGCGCCGCGCACCGGGCACCCCGAGCGAGTCGACCGAGGTCGCGCGACGGGAGGAGGACGAGTCATGAACCCGATGAACTACGTCTACCTGTCGGCGATGCTCTTCTCGATCGGCGCCGCTGGTGTGCTGCTGCGGCGCAACGCCATCGTGGTCTTCATGTGCGTCGAGCTGATGCTCAATGCCACGAACCTCGCCTTCGTGACCTTCGCGCGGATGCAGGGCAACCTCGACGGCCAGGTGATCGCCTTCTTCGTGATGGTGGTCGCGGCGGCTGAGGTCGTGGTGGGCCTGGCCATCATCGTGACGATCTTCCGCACCCGTCGCTCGACCTCGGTCGACGGCGCCAACCTGCTCAAGTACTGAGGGACTCCTGGTGACCACGACGTACCTCGCCGCGACGGAGCAGGGTCAGGCGGCTGCCGCCTCCGGGATCTTCGGCCTCACCTGGCTGCTGATCGCCCTTCCCCTGGCCGGCGCCGCCGTCCTGCTGCTCGGCGGCCGGCGCACCGACCCGATCGGCCACCTGGTCGGGACCGGCACGGTCGCCGCCTCGTTCGTGCTCGGCCTGCTGCAGTACGTCACGCTGCTCGGCCGTGACCCGGAGGACCGGGCGGTCGACCAGCACCTGTTCTCGTGGATCCCGGTCAACGGGTTCAACGTCGACGTGGGCATGCTGCTCGACCCGCTGTCGATGTGCTTCGTGCTGCTCATCACGTTCGTGGGCGCGCTGATCCACGTCTACTCGATCGGCTACATGGAGCACGACAGGGACCGGCGACGCTTCTTCGCCTACCTGAACCTCTTCGTGGCGGCGATGCTGCTGCTCGTCCTCGCCGACAACTACCTCGTGCTCTACGTGGGCTGGGAGGGCGTCGGCTTGGCGTCGTACCTGCTCATCGGGTTCTGGAGCTACAACTCCGCCTACGCGGCTGCAGCGAAGAAGGCCTTCGTGGCGAACCGGGTCGGGGACTTCGGCCTGTCCGTCGCGATCATGATCATGTTCGTGCAGTTCGGCGGGGTGAGCTTCTCCCAGGTGTTCGGCCGCGCCGACGGCGCGAGCGAGGGCGTGCTCACCGTCATCGGCCTCATGCTCCTGCTCGGCGCCTGCGGCAAGTCGGCGCAGTTCCCGCTGCAGTCCTGGCTCGGCGACGCGATGGCCGGCCCGACGCCGGTGTCGGCACTGATCCACGCGGCAACGATGGTGACCGCGGGCGTCTACCTGGTCGTCCGCAGCCACGCGATCTTCGACGCCGCCCCGGACGCCCAACTGGTCGTCGTGATCGTGGGCGCCATCACGCTGCTCTTCGGGGCGATCGTCGGCTGCGCCAAGGACGACATCAAGAAGGCGCTGGCCGCGTCGACCATGAGCCAGATCGGCTACATGATGCTGGCCGCGGGTCTGGGCCCGGTCGGCTACGCCTTCGCCATCTTCCACCTGCTCACGCACGGCTTCTTCAAGGCCGGGCTGTTCCTCGGTGCCGGCTCGGTGATGCACGGGATGAACGACCAGGTCGACATGCGCCGCTTCGGCGGGCTGTCGATCGTCATGAAGGTCACCTGGGTCACCTTCGGGCTCGCTTGGCTGGCCATCATCGGGTTCCCGGGGCTGTCCGGGTTCTGGAGCAAGGACTACATCATCGAGGCGGCGTTCGTCGGCGAGGGCTGGCGGCCCTGGGTCTTCGGCCTCGCTGCGCTGCTCGGCGCCGGCGTCACCGCCTTCTACATGACCCGGCTGTTCGCCATGACGTTCCACGGCAAGCGTCGCTGGACCGACGACGTGCACCCGCACGAGTCGCCGCTCGTGATGACCATCCCGCTGATGGTCCTCGCCATCGGGTCGGCCCTGCTGGGCGTGATCCTCGGCCCGACCGGCGCCATCACCTCCTGGCTGGAACCGGTCGTCGGTGCGCACGGCGAGGAGGAACCCGTCGTCGCCGTGTGGCTGCTCACCACGCTGACCCTCGTCCTTGTGTTCGCCGGTGCAGGTTTCGCCTGGATGACGTACGCCGCCAGGGCGGTCGCCACGGTCCAGCCGCGCGGGTCCCTGCTGACGCAGGCGGCCCGCCAGGACCTCTACCAGGACACGATCAACGAGTCGCTGCTGATGCGACCCGGGCAGTACCTCACCCGGTTCCTGGTCTTCTTCGACAACCGTGGCATCGACGGTGCCGTCAACGGCCTGGCGGCCCTGATCGGCGGTACGTCCGGCCGGGTCCGTCGGCTGCAGACCGGCTTCGTCCGCTCCTACGCCCTGTCGATGCTCGCGGGCGCCGCCGTCCTGGTCGGCGCCATGCTCCTGGTGAGGCTCTGACGTGACTGACTACCCATGGCTCACGACTCTCGCCCTCGTGCCGCTCGTCGGCGCGGTGGTGGTCGCGGCCCTGCCGGCACGTCTCGAGCACCTGGCCAAGCAGGTTGCCCTCGGCTTCTCGCTGGTGACGCTCGCGGTGACCATCGCCATGGCGCTGAAGTTCGACAGCGAGAGCTCGAAGCAGTTCCAGTTCGAGGAGCTGCACGAGTGGATCCCGCAGTTCGGGGTGAGCTACTCACTGGGCGTCGACGGCATCGCGCTGGTCCTGATCGCGATGGCCACCGTGCTGACGCCCGTATGCATCCTCGCCTCGTGGCACGACGTCGACGCGTCTCGGCGCAGCGTCAAGGGCTACTTCGCCCTGCTGCTCCTCCTCGAGACCTTCATGGTCGGTGTCTTCGCCGCCACCGATGTCTTCCTGTTCTATGTCCTCTTCGAGGCGATGCTCGTCCCGATGTACTTCATCATCGGCGCCTACGGTGGGCCGCAGCGCTCCTACGCCGCGGTGAAGTTCCTGCTCTACAGCCTGCTCGGCGGGCTGCTGATGCTGGCCGCGGTGATCGGTCTCTTCGTCGTCTCCGACGGTGGCGAGCAGGCGTTCCTGTTCACCAACCTGCTGGGCACCGAGATGGGCACCAGCACCGAGCGGCTGCTCTTCGCCGGCTTCTTCATCGCCTTCGCGATCAAGGCCCCGTTGTGGCCGGTGCACACCTGGCTGCCCGACGCGGCCGCCGAGTCCCCGCCCGGTGGCGCCGTGATGCTCGTCGGCGTGCTGGACAAGGTCGGCACCTTCGGCATGATCCGCTTCTGCCTGCCGCTCTTCCCCGACGCGTCGCAGTGGGCGACACCGGTGGTCATCACGCTGGCCGTGATCGGGATCCTCTACGGCGCTCTGCTGGCCATCGGGCAGACCGACATGAAGCGTCTGATCGCCTACACGTCGGTCTCGCACTTCGGGTTCATCGTGCTCGGAATCTTCGCGATGACCTCGCAAGGCCAGTCCGGGGCGACGCTCTACATGGTCAACCACGGCTTCTCGACCGCGGCGCTCTTCCTGATCGCCGGGTTCCTGATCAGCCGCCGCGGCTCGCGGCTGATCGCCGACTACGGCGGCGTGCAGCGCGTCGCCCCGATGCTGGCCGGGACCTTCCTGGTGGCGGGCCTGTCGTCGCTGGCGCTGCCCGGCCTGTCGTCGTTCGTCAGTGAGTTCCTGGTGCTGGTCGGCACCTTCTCGCGCTACGAGGAGGCGGCGGTCATCGCGACCGGCGGCATCATCCTGGCCTCGCTGTACATCCTGCTGATGTACCAGCGCACCATGACCGGTGAGCCGACGGAGCACACGTCCAGGTTCGCCGACCTGACCACCCGCGAGGCGTGGGTCGTGGCACCCCTGATCGCCGTGATCATCGCACTCGGCTTCTTCCCGAAGCCGCTGCTGGACGTCATCAACCCGGCCGTCGACCGCACCATGCAGCAGGTCGGGGTCAGCGACCCCGAGCCGCGGGTGCCAGCCGCCGAAGGGAGCGGGAGGTGATCGGCGCGACGCTCGCCTCGAGCACTGCCGGCCGGACACTGGCCGCACCCTTCGAGACACCACACGTGGAGTACCGGCTGCTGATGCCGATGCTCATCGTCTTCGGGGTCGCCATGGTCGGCGTGCTCCTCGAGGCGTTCATGGGCCGCACCTGGCGGCACGAGACCCAGCTGGGCCTCTCGCTCGCCGGGCTGATCGCTGCCTTCATCTCCGTCGTCACGCTGGCCGGAGAGAACCAGATCGTCGCCTCCGGGTCGGTGGCGATCGACGGGCCGACGCTCTTCCTGCAGGGCACGATCCTGCTGCTCGCGATCCCAGGCGTGCTCGCCTCTGCCGAACGCGCCACCGACGACGGCGGCGTCTTCGCCCCAGCCGGCTCGTCCATGCCCGGCTCGCGGCACGAGCGGATGCTCACCGAGACCGGCGTCACCCAGACCGAGGTCTTCCCGCTGCTGATGTTCGCGGTCGGCGGGATGCTGCTCTTCCCGGCGTCGAACGACCTGCTCACGATGTTCGTGGCGCTCGAGGTGCTGTCGCTGCCGCTCTACCTGCTCTGCGGGCTGGCGCGCCGCCGGCGGCTGCTCAGCCAGGAGGCCTCGCTCAAGTACTTCCTGCTCGGTGCCTTCTCCTCGGCCTTCTTCCTCTACGGCGTGGCACTGCTCTACGGCTACTCCGGCACGGTCGAGCTGGGCGGCATCGCAGAGGCGGTCAGCTCCAACTCCGGCGACGAGGCACTGCTCCTCACCGGCACGGCACTGCTCGCGGTCGGGCTGCTCTTCAAGGTGAGCGCGGTGCCCTTCCACTCCTGGACGCCGGACGTCTACCAGGGCGCTCCCACGCCGATCACCGGCTTCATGGCGGCGTGCACCAAGGTGGCAGCCTTCGGTGCGTTGCTGCGCGTCTTCTACGTCGGCGTCGGCGGGCTCGCCTGGGACTGGGAGCCGGTCATGTGGGGCGTCGCGATCCTCACGATGGTCGTGGGGTCGCTCGTCGCGATCACCCAGACCGACGTCAAGCGGATGCTCGCCTACTCCTCGATCGCGCACGCCGGCTTCGTGCTGACCGGCCTGGTGGCCACCGACGCGGTCGACCCCGACGGGCACCTGCTCGGCGTCTCCAGCGTGCTCTTCTACCTGGTCGCCTACGGCTTCGCGACGATCGGCGCGTTCGCCGTCGTGACCCTGGTCCGCGACGCGGCGGGCGAGGCGACGCACCTGTCCCAGTGGGCAGGCCTGGCCAAGCGCTCACCGCTGACCGCCCTGGTGTTCACCTTCTTCCTGGCTGCTTTCGCTGGCATCCCGCTCACCAGCGGCTTCACCGGGAAGTTCGCGGTCTTCAGTGCCGCGTGGGACGCAGGCGCGCAGCCGCTCGTGATCGTGGGCGTGCTGATGAGCGCCGTCGCTGCGTTCTTCTACTTCCGCGTCGTGGTGCTGATGTACTTCAGTGCACCCGCGCCCGAGGGTCCCTCGGTCGTCGTACCGAGCCCGTTGACCACAGTCGCCATCACCCTCGGCGCCGGCGTGACGCTCCTGCTCGGCGTGTACCCGAGCCAGGTGCTCGACCTTGCCGAGCAGGCGGCTGTGTTCGTCCGATGACCGCCAGCCAGCCGGATCCCGGCCCCTTCGCAGCACCCGTCGGTGACGCCGCGCTCGAGGCATCGGTCCGGTCAGGGCTGGCGTCCGTCGAGGCGCTGCTGCACGAGACCGTCAAGAGCGACGTCGACTTCGTCACCGAGGCGTCGCGGCACCTGGTCGAGGCCGGGGGCAAGCGCTTCCGGCCGCTCCTGGTCCTGCTCGCGTCACAGTTCGGGGACCCGGCCGCTCCGGGCGTCGTACCGTCGGCCGTCGTCGTGGAGCTCACGCACCTCGCCACCCTGTACCACGACGACGTCATGGACGAGGCCGTCGTGCGCCGCGGCGCTGCGTCGGCGAACGCCCGCTGGGACAACACGGTCGCGATCCTCACCGGCGACTTCCTCTTCGCCCGCGCGTCCGACCTGCTCGCCGACCTCGGACCCGAGGCCGTGCGCCTGCAGGCGCGGACGTTCGAGCGGCTGGTCACCGGTCAGATCCGCGAGACCGTCGGGGCGGCCGAGGGCGACGACCCGGTCGACCACTACCTGTCGGTGCTGTCAGACAAGACCGGCTCGCTGATCGCCACGTCGGGTCGCTTCGGAGCGATGCTCTCCGGCGCCGACGACACGACGACCGAGGTGCTCACCAACTTCGGCGAGCGGATCGGCGTGGCCTTCCAGCTCTCCGACGACCTGCTCGACGTCCTGTCCGAGACGACCGTCTCGGGCAAGGTGCCGGGCACCGACCTCCGCGAGGGCGTGCCTACGCTTCCCGTGCTCCTGGTCCGGCGCGCGCCGCGGCCCGAGGACGACCGGCTGCTCGAGCTGCTCGACAGCGACCTGGAGTCCGACTCCGAGCACGCGGAGGCGCTCCGTCTGCTGCGAGCGCACCCTGCCGTCGCCGAGGCGCAGCAGGAGGTACGGCGCTGGGCCGAGGCCGCCCGGTCGGTCCTCGCGCCGCTGCCCGAGTGCCCCGCCAAGGACGCTCTGGCCGCGCTCTGCGACCAGGTCGTCGGCCGCGCCGTCTGACGCTCGTCTCGGTCAGCCGAGCCGCGTACCTCGACTCACTGATGGTCGCCCGCCGCCTGCGCGGTAGTGACAGGGATGTTGGTCCGCTCATGCAGCGTCCATACGCCGTTGGCCGGCTGCTCGCCGGTGGGTCGGACCTCAAGAGCGTCATGGAGCGCGCGGGACACTGCGGATGCGAACCACGCTGAGCAGCTACACGACGCCCGAGGCAGACGAGCGGAACCTTGAGCCTGGATCGGATGACCGCAGGCGCTCCTCTACCGGGGATCAGCCGGTCGGCCAGGTGGGCCAGTCGGCGGGGAAGCTGCCTCCGGAGGCCACTCCCGCCGGGACTGTCCGGATCTGCCAGGTCGCGCCGTAGTCCATGCTGATGTGCGCCACCCGGGGTTCCGCGAAGTGCTCGACAATCGCCATGGTGCCGGGTGTACCCGCCCGGAGCATTCCGGAGCTGCCCCTGCTCTTCCCGATCGGGAGTACCTTCACGGCGAACGTGCCGTCGGGTCGGCGCCACAACGCCGCCTGGCGCGTCACGGAGGTGCCCTGCACGAGCCAGGCCGTCCCCCAGAACCAGGTGTCAGCCGCTCCCTGCCAGTCCCAGTCGCCCTCGCCCTCGATGGCGTGCAGCTTCTTGGCCTGCATGTCGATATATGCCACCCCGCCGCTGCTGTAGACCAGTGGTCCAGCAATGTCGGTGACGGGCACGGACGAGCCGGACCGCAGGAGGCGGCGATGTCCTCGCGAATCGACGAGCGTCGGACCGCCGTGGGCGTCAATGAGATACCAGTCGTCCACGGCATGGGAGACGTTCCCCGTCAGGTCGAGGGCGTAGAGCGAGCCGGTCGCGAAGTCGTCGCTGCTCACCTCGAGCGCCGTCTGCATTTCGCTTGGAACGTGTTCGGTGGCTCGAGTGCACTCATCCAGACACACCGACCAGATGCGCGCGGCCACTCCGGATGCCGTCGCGGGAAAGTCGTCGTCGGAGGCGAACTCGGCGTCGGGATGCTGTCGGATCTGCTCTGCGCTAAGCGCCGGGAACGTGACGGTCGGGCTCGCATCGGGGCTGGGCGAGGCAGCATCGGAACGTGCAGGAGTCCGGGAGCCTAGGTCGACGGCGCGATCGCGAGGCCGCGCATCCTCGTCGGCTCCACCACAGGAGGAGCAGGCGAGAGCCACTACACAGACGGCAACCACCCAACTGACTCGACGCATCGCTGCTCCCCATCAGCCGACCACCCCAGAATAGGCTAGCGACGCTCTGTCATGCCCCACCGATCCACGGTGTGCTCGCGCCGTCGTGGTCCACTCGCCAGCGTCATACCGCCGTGATTGAGGCGGGGCAGCCAACCCATCCGCGTTGTCGGCTTCCGGATCTGACTTGCCGACACAGCTCGACGCCGAGCCCGGAGGTGAGTCGCCAGCGCTGCGTCGTCCACGTCACCGTGAGCCGCCACTAACCTGTCATCGGCGATCATGCCCGCCTCCCGTGATTTCAAGGGCTTGACGCTCCGAACAACGCGGGACAAATAATGGTTGGTGGACCACGTCAAGGGATGTCCTTCGGCCTCCCTCGCGCCTCGTGAGCCGTCATCGCCATGACCAGAGGTGTTGCGGGGGCCGTCTGCGACCGCCGGTTCAAGTGGGTCGTTCTCGCCTTCTGGATCGGTGTGACCGTCGTGCTCGGCGGCTTCGGGGCCAGGCTGGCAGATGTCGAGGACAACGAGACTGTCAACTGGTTGCCGGGAAGCGCCGAGTCGACGCAGGCGCTGGAGGAGATCACCGCATTCAGGTCGGACACGACGCTCGATGCGGTCATGGTCTACGAGCGCGATCGTGGCATCACCGCGGAAGACATAGCGGCCGTCCAAGCGGATACGGCCGAGTACGAGGACATGAACGGGCGAACTGTCGGCGAGGTGGTCGGCGACGACAGCGTTGTCGAGGCCCAGACCGAGATCTCCATCGACGGCCAGGTCCAGTTCATCGCGCCGGAGGCATCCACAGACGGCAAGGCCATGCAGGTCGTCGTACCGATTGACGCCGGCAAGGACGGCTGGCTGGCCATGCCGGACCTTGCCGAGCACATGCGTGGCGTCGCCGAGAGGGATGCCAATGGGATGACCACGCACATGGCCGGGTATGCCGGCCTCGCCGCCGACCAGGCTGCAGCCTTCGAGAGCGTCGACGGTGCTCTGCTGCTCACCGCGCTCGGCGTGGTGATCGTCATCTTGCTGCTCACCTACCGCAGCCCGATCCTGTGGATCTTCCCCGTCATCTGTGTCGTCTTCGCCCTGTTCAGCGCGCAGGGGGTCATCTATCTGCTGGCGAAGTACGGCGACCTCATTGTCAATGCCCAGACGCGCAGCATTCTCAGTGTCCTTGTGCTGGGCGCCGGCACCGACTATGCGCTGTTGCTGGTCGCCCGCTACCGGGAAGAGCTGCGTCGCCACCACGACCGGCATGAGGCGATGGCGGAGGCGCTGCACCGCGCCGGCCCCGCGATCATCGCCAGTGGATCAACCGTCATCGTCGGCATGCTCTGCCTCGTCGTGGCCGAGATGAACTCCACGCAGAGCATGGGTCCCGTGCTCGCAGTCGGAGTGGGAGTCGTCCTGCTGGCGATGGTCAGCCTGCTGCCGGCGCTGCTGGTGATCATGGACCGCTGGATCTTCTGGCCGGTCAAGCCGACCGAAGGTAGCCACGAGCCCACCTCGACCGGTTTCTGGGCTCGTGCTGGCTGGGCGATCAGCCACCGGCCACGCATGATCTGGGTCAGCACGTCCCTCATACTCGCGGCGATGGCCCTTGGCATCATGACACTCGACGCCAAGGGGCTTAGCAGCGACGAGCAGTTCGTCGGAACTCCTGACTCGGTTCAGGGCGAGGCGGTCATCGCGGAGCACTTCGCGTCCGCCGGTGACAACAACCTTCAGATCGTCGCCAACCCCGATGCGGCTGACCGGTTGGTCGAGACGGTCACGGCTGTCGAGGGCGTGAACCCCGACGCCGTAATGGTGGCCGGCGAACAGGACGACACCGCGCTGATCCTGGCCGGGATCACAAGCGGGTCGTTCAGCGACCAGGCCTATGCCACGGTCGACCGGGTCCGGGACGCGGTCCACGAGATTCCGAACGCTGATGCCTTGGTCGGCGGCAATGCCGCGGTCAACCGGGACGTCCAGGAAGCGAACCGGCATGACAACACCATCGTGATCCCGCTCGTGCTGGTCATGGTGTTCCTGATCCTCGTCGTACTGCTGCGGGCGATCGTGGCTCCGCTGCTGCTGATCGGCACAGTGGTTCTGTCGTTCGCCGCGGCGCTCGGCTTCAGTGCGCTCGCCTTCCAGTACCTCTTCGATATCGACCGCGCAGACACCGGGCTTCCACTGTTCGCGTTCGTCTTCCTCGTAGCTCTCGGCATCGACTACAACATCTTCCTGATGACACGCGTCCGCGAAGAGGCACGACGCGGGGGCAGCCGACGGGGCGCCCTCATCGGACTGGCGGCGACGGGTGGTGTGATCACGTCCGCCGGCCTCGTACTCGCCGGCACGTTCGGAACCCTGGCCACGCTGCCCCTGACGTTCACGCTGCAGATCGGCTTCGTTGTCGCGTTCGGTGTGTTGCTCGACACGATCATCGTCCGCTCGATCCTGGTCACCGGACTCAACCTCGACCTGGGCCGGCACATCTGGTGGCCGGCCCAGATCAGTCAACGCGAACACGAGGCCCAGTTCGAGGAGCCAGACGAAGCCAGGGAACTCGAAACCGTCCCCTTCGACTAGTGCCAGGACTTCTTGCGCGGCAGGGGTCCGGAACAGTCTGCAAGTTCAACGCTCGCCTAGGACCGCTCGCGGCGGAGGCCACTCCCTTTTGGCCTAAGAGCGGCGCGCGCTGATCAGCCACATGGCGGACCCGAACTGGACACCTTCGCTGCTCTCGTGCTCCTGCATCGTCTGCATCAGTGCGAGCGTAGCCGCGCTGCGGCGGGTCTCGTCGAGGTCGGCGATGAGCCAGCCCAGTTGCCCGAGGACGAAGTCGTGGGCCGCGCGGGCCGTGGCTCCGAACGTCATCGGGCTGCGCGCCTCGCTGAACACGATGTCATCGAAGCCGGCGCCGGTGAGCAACCGGGCTACCCGGTCAGGGTCGCTCATCGAGAACGGATGCGGCGCGTCGGGTGGCGGGGCCGGCAGATCACGCCCAGCGCTGAGGGCGCGAGTGAATGCCGTGAACCACTCGTTCTCCGACCTGCCCTGCCAGACCGCGAAGGCCACACGGCCTCCCGGTCGCAGCCCTCCTGCGATGTTGGCGTGCGCGGCCGCGGGGTCGCCGAAGAACATGGTTCCGGTGCAGCTGATGGCCACGTCGAAAGTCCCCGGCTCGAAGCGGTGTACCTGGGCGTCCGCCTGCAGGAAGCTCACATTGGCCAGCCCTGCCTGCTCGGCTCGCGCGCGTGCCACACCGAGCATGGCCGAGGACAGGTCGACTCCAAGAGCTGACCCTGAGGAGGCGAGCCGCGCGGCATCACGGGTCGTCTGACCGGTGCCGCACCCGATGTCGAGGACCGTGTCGTCTCGGCGGATGGCCGCGAGCTCGAGCAGCAGTTGGTGGTAGCCGGCGATTGCGGCGTCGTAGTCGTCTGCGTGCGACGCCCAGTACTGCCCCTCCGATCCATCCCACGCGGTGAGCTGGGCGGTGTTCGCCGCGGCGACCGGGACGGCGGCGATGTCGCTCATAGAGTCTCCTCGACGGTATAGTCCCAAAGGGACTATCACTCTGAGTAGTCCAGAAAGGTGGCCATGTCAAGCAGTCGCGGTCTGACCACCACGTCCTACGCGCTCCTCGGCCTGCTGGCGATCCGGTCATGGAGCACCTACGAGCTCACCCGGCAGATGGAGTGGAGCCTCAGCCGGTTCTGGCCGCGGGCGAAGAGCAAGCTGTACGAGGAGCCGAAGAAGCTCGTACGGCACGGGTTGGCCACCTCGCGAACGGAGCGCACCGGACAACGCGAGCGGACCGTCTACGCCATCACCGCCAAGGGTCGTCGTGCACTGGCGGGGTGGCAGAGCGAGCCGTCGACTGGCTTCGCTCTGGAGGCAGAACCCTTGCTCCGGGTCTTCCTGGCCGACCAAGGCACCCGGGCTGACACGCTGGCGACTTTGGCCGCAGCGCGTGCCTGGGCCGAAGAGCGCAATGCAGGCAACCTGGCGGCCGGTCGGGCGTTCCTCGCCGGTGGTGCCGAGTTCCATGCTCGCGCAGCTCCGACGATGCTGGTGGGGGCATTCCTCACCGACTTCTACAAGCTCGTCGCCGACTGGGCCGACTGGGCAAGCGGACAGGTCACCGACTGGCCGGACGACCCCGCCGCCGCCACACCGAACCCAGACGAGATGCTGGCCATCGTGACTCGCGCGCAATGGAGCGAAACCAGCTAGTCGCGGCCCGCGCGCCTGGGGGCTCTGCGGCTCACTCGGCGGACTGATGCGCAGCGGCGATGGCGTATGCCCAGCTTGACTGACCTGAGATCGATAACCTGCTGTCCCTTGAGGGGAAGCCGGTGGACGAAAACACGGACAACCTGACCCAGGCACGGCAGGCGTATGCGGCGCGAGACTGGGCCACCGCCGCGGCGCATTTCGACATCGTCGCGGCCGAACGACTCACCGCAGACGACCTCGCAGCTTACGCAGACGCCGTGTGGTGGCTCGGCCGCATCGAGGACAACCTGCGGCTGGGCGCCGCCAGCTACGACGCCTTCCTGGCTGATTCCCGATCGGCCGAGGCCGCGCTGACCGCCACTGTGCTCGGCATCTTCCACATGGCGCGAGGCGACGGGCCGCAGGCTGCGGGCTGGTTGGGCCGCGCTGGCCGGCTAGCGGATGACATCCCGGAGTCCGCGGCGCACGGGTACCTGGTCAACTTCACCGTCGTCGAGGCGAGTCTCATGGCCGGCCAACCGGCCGCGGCGTTGGACGCGGCCCGCCGGGTGCAGGACCTCGGCCGCCGGATAGGCGCGCCGGACCTGGTCGCGGTGGGCCTCAACGGCGAGGGCCGTGCCCTCATCAGGTCTGGTCACGTTGTCGACGGGCTCGCGGTCCTCGATGAGGCGATGGTCACCGTCTTGGACGGCCGGCTCGCGCCGTTCATCTCAGGCACTCTCTACTGTCACACAATTGCGGCCTGCCACGAGGTCGCCGACCTGAGCAGGATGTCCCGGTGGACCGACCTGGCCGAACGATGGTTGTCCACCTTCCCCGCGGCGGTGTTCTTCGGGGGCCTGTGCGGAGTGCATCGGGCACAACTCCTGTTGCTCCGCGGCGAGTGGGCCGAGGCCGAACAACGTGCACTTCGGATCGTGAGGGATCTCGAAGCCAACCGGATCGACTACGCCGCGGAGGCCTGGTACCTCGTGGCCGAGACGCGCCGGCTGCGCGGTGACCCGAGTTCCATCGACGCCTACGACGAAGCGCACGCCCGCGGCCGTGACCCGCAGCCGGGACGGGCGCTGCTGCGACTGCAGGAGGGTGACTCCGCGGGGGCCGCAGCGTCGGTGCGCACAGCTGTGGCGGCGGCCGGCACGGACCCATTGCGCCGCGCTCCCCTGTGTGCTGCAGCTGTCGAGATCGCGATCGCCGCGGGACGCCTCGATGACGCTGCCGTCGCCTCGTCCGAGCTCGCGGCAACGGCAGCGACCTACAGCACCTCGGGACTGGAGGCCATGGCGGCGGGGGCGCGCGGCGCGGTACTACTTGCCGAGGACCGCGCCGAGGAGGCCCTCCCGGTGCTACGTGACGCTTGCCGACGCTGGCACGAGCTCGGTGCGGCGTACGACGCCGCCAGCACCTGTGTCCGGCTCGCCGCGGCATACCGGGCCCTGGGTGACGATGCGTCCGCCGCGGCAGAGGTCTCGCGGGCGGAGGCGACGTTCGAGCAGCTCGGTGCACACCGGCCGGCGCGGGAGCTGCCCGGGGGTTTGACGCGTCGCGAGTGCGAGGTGCTTGCTCTCGTGGCTGACGGCCGATCCAACCGAGAGATCGGCGAGAAGCTGTTCATCAGCGACCGCACGGTCGCGCGGCATCTGACGAACATCTTCCACAAGATCGGGACCACCTCCCGGACCCAGGCCGCGCGCTATGCAATCGACCACGGGCTGACAGCCACCCGATAAGGCGACTGCGCAATACCGCGTAGGTCGGCGGCAGCAGGTTGGTCAATCGCGCCGATGCCCAGGGCTGCGGCCCCTTCTAGCGTCCCGGTAGTCGCGCCGAAGAGCGGCGCACGATCCATCGGGAGATCACCATGACTGAGGAGCGCATCCACCGCGCGGTCTCCGTCGACGGCACCGAGATCGCCGGCAGGGTACTGGGAGAGGGTCCGCCGCTGGTCCTGGTCCACGGCGGGATCGGCGATGGCGAGATCGCCTGGGAGGCCCTGTGGCCCCACCTCGCCGACAGGTTCACCTGCTACCTGCCGAGCACCCGGGGCCGCGGACTGTCGGCCGACAACCCGGACCACTCGCCACCTCGCCTGGAGGAGGACGTGACGGCGTTCGTCGACAGCATCGGTGAGCCGGTCGGCGTGGTCTGCTGGTCGGGAAGCGGAACATGGGTGCTCGGCGCGGCCGCGCGCAGCGCCTCTGTGGCCGCCGTGGCAGCCTACGAACCCTTCGTGACCGCGGTGATGGGCGAGGACGACCTCGGCCGAACTGTCAGCGCCATGGAACAGATTGGGACCGCGACGGCCGATGGAAGGCTCGTCGATGCGCTGCGGGCGTTCACCCGGTGGATCTGCACCGACGAAGAGGTCCGAGCGTTGAAGCAGACGGACTTCTTCGAACATTGGGCGGGCGCCGTACCGGCCATGCTCCGGTTCGTCCAGCAGGACGCGTCCTACCAGGGTGTCCGGTCCACCGATCCCGAAGAGCTTGCACGGATTTCTGTGCCAGTGCTGCTGCTGCGGGGCGAGCGGACCCGGATCGGAGCATTCCTCGCCGATGCGGCGCACCTCATCGCCCAGCACGTCCCCGAGCCGCAGGTCTGTGTGATGCCGGGCGTGGGGCACTTCGCGCCACTGCTCGAACCAGAGGCCGTCGCCGACGAACTGATCACCTTCTTCGAGTCAGTCCGGCAACCGGCCTGACGTCACATGCCGCGCAGCGGCGCCACCGCAGACAAAGAATCGCCGCAGGCCGCCGTCATCTGCCGCGATGAGCGCCAGGTATGCGTCGCTCCGGCTCGTTCGTCTGGGCACGCGCCAATCGATCGGTAGTGCGCGCTCCGACACAGTTGCGCACCCGCAAGCGCGCCCATCGGGGCTGACTGTCAACGGGGTAGCGTCACGCGGGTGTCGATGGTTACATCCCTGCCGATGTGGGCGCTGACGGCGCTCTCGCTCGTCGTTTTCAGCGGCTGCGCGGTGGGGGCGCGGCTGCTGGCGCGTCGTGCCCTTCCGGCAGCGGAGCGCACGCGAGCCGCGGCCATTGCCGGTCCGTTGATGCCTGCCCTCGGTGCGGTCTTCGCCTTGCTCGCCGCATTGTCGCTCGCGGGTGCAGCCAGCGAGCTCCGGGCGACCGAGGACCAAGGGAGCGCAGAGGCGGCGCAGGCCAGCCGGTTGGCGTGGGGCGCAACCGGCCCCGGGATCGACACGGACGCGCTGCAGCGGGCGCTCTCGAGGTACTTGCAGACGACGAGGGCTCAGGAATGGGGGAGTCCAGACCAGGGCGGGGATCCGGGAACTCTGAACGCGTTAGCTGAGCTGGAGCGTCGCACACGCGCCGGTGCAGCGACACCCGGCATCAGCGCCCCGCATGCGACCGAGCTGCTGGACTCGCTCGACGGGCTGACCTCGGCTCGACGACAGCGGCTTGCAGCCTCGCACCACGACCTCCCAGTCCTGTACATCGCTGTCGTGGGCCTGGCGGGTCTCGCACTGGTCGCGAACGCGTCGATGCTGACCGTCAACGACACCCGGCGGCTGACGTACCTCCCGGCTGGTCTGATCGCGGTGGTGGCCGTTGCTATGGCCCTCCTGCTGGCGATCGGCAGCCCATTTGAGGGCGGCTTCATCGCGTCCGGCTACCCGATCGACCAGGTCATCGCCGATCTCCGAGCCGGAAGGTTCCGTGCATGACGAGTTGCGCCAGCTCTCGTCCGTCACGAGTCGTGCTGCAGCACCTTCAAGAAGCCGGCCGCCCAGGCGGCCACGTCGTGCTCCTTGACCCGGCGGCGCATCGAGCGCATCCGACGGCGTGCCTCGGCCGGCTGGGCATCGACGGCTCGCATGATGGCGTCCTTGAAGCCCTCGATGTCGTGCGGGTTGATGCCGTAGGCCGCCGTGAGCTCGTCCGCTGCGCCGGTGAACTCGCTCAGGACCAGGGTCCCGGTCTCGTCGAACCGGCAGGCGACGTACTCCTTGGCGACCAGGTTCATCCCGTCCCGCAGCGAGGTGACCAGCAGGACGTCGGCCGCCAGGTAGAGCGCAGCCATCTCGTCCCGCGGGTAGGAGTGGTGCAGGTAGTTGATGGCCGGGTGGCCGAGGACGCTGTGGTCGCCGTTGATCCGGCCGACCGTGCCCTCGACCTCGTCGCGCAGCACCTGGTACTGCTCCACGCGCTCCCGGCTGGGGCTGGCGACCTGGACCAGGACAGAGCTGGGGGGACCGAGCCGACGCTCCGTGAGGAGCTCGCCGTAGGCCTTGAGCCGGTGCAGGATCCCCTTGGTGTAGTCGAGCCGGTCGACGCCGAGCAGCACCGTGCGGGGGTCGCCGAGAGCGGCTCGGATCTCCTTCGCCCTGGCCTGCACGTCATCGCGCCGGGCGAGCTCCTCGAGGCTGGCCGCGTCGATGCTGATCGGGAAGGTGCCCGCCCGGACGCGCCGGCTGCCGTCCTCGCCGGCCGTGACGCTGGAGCCCTTGGTGCTGCGGCCGGCGGCCCGCCGGGATGCCCGCAGGAAGTTGGTGACGTCCTGCTGGCGCTGGAAGCCGACCAGGTCGGCGCCGAGCAGGCCCTCGACGATCTCCGAGCGCCAGGGCAGCTGGGCGAAGATCTCGTAGCCGGGGAAGGGGATGTGGTTGAAGAAGCCGATCCGCAGGTCCGGCCGGGCCTCGCGCAGCAGCGCCGGCACGAGCTGCAGCTGGTAGTCGTGCACCCAGACCGTCGCGCCCCGGGCGGCGTGCTCAGCGGCGGCCTCGGCGAAGCGGGCATTGACCTTCTGGTACGTGCGCCACCACTGCCGGTGGAAGACCGGCGGGGCGATCACGTCGTGGTAGAGCGGCCACAGCGTGGCGTTGGAGAAGCCGGCGTAGTAGTCGGCGACCTCCTGCTCGGCGAGACCCACGGGCACCAGGTCCATGCCGTCGGCCTCGAAGGGGTCCTCCGCCGGGCCGGGGGAGCCGGACCAGCCCACCCAGGCGCCGTCACCGGCTCGCATGACGGGCTCGAGCGCCGCGACCAGACCGCCCGGGCTGGGCTTCCACCCGACCGAGCCGTCGGGCCTCTCCACCCGGTCGACGGGGAGGCGGTTGGCGACGACGACGAAGTCATTCATGTCCCGCCCACCCTACGTGGGGCCTCCGAGCCTCCCGGTCCACGATGTCCCCATGCCGATCGACCTCACTGCCAGTGGGACGTCCTGGCGGGCCGAGCCCGGGTGGCTCAACACGGCGACCTACGGGCTGCCGCCCGACTCAGCGTGGGAGGAGCTGCAGGAGGCCCTGTCGGCCTGGCGCACCGGCCGGCACAGCTGGGAGCCGTGGAACGCCTCGATCGACCGGTCGCGGCAGGCGTTCGCCCGGCTGGTCGGCGTCGAGTCCCGGCAGGTGGCTGCGGCCGGCGCCGTGTCCGAACTCGTCGGGCTGGTGGCCGCGGCGCTCCCGCCGGGCAGCCGGGTGGTCGTGCCCGAGGGCGACTTCACCTCGATCCTCTTCCCGTGGCTGGTGCAGGTCGACCGGGGCGTCGAGGTGGTCGCGGTGCCGCTGGAGCGGCTGGCCGAGTCGGTCACCCCAGGGACGACAGTCGTTGCCTTCAGCGCGGTGCAGAGCGCGACCGGCGAGCTGGCGGCGATGGACGACGTGCTCGATGCGGCGGCCGAGGTGGACGCTCTGACCGTCGTGGACGGCACCCAGGCGGTCGGCTGGCTGCCGGTCGACGCGAGTCGGGTCGATGCCCTGGCCTGTGCGGCGTACAAGTGGCTGATGTCGCCTCGCGGGACCGCGTTCATGACGGTCAGCGACCGCCTCGCGGAGCGGCTCAGGCCGCACAGTGCCGGGTGGTACGCCGGACCGGACGTGTTCGCCACCTACTACGGCACGCCGTTGCGACTCGCCGAGGACGCGAGCCGCTTCGACGTCTCACCGGCCTGGTTCTGCTGGGTCGGCACGGCACCGACACTCGAGGCTCTCGAGCGGTTGACCGTGGCGGCCGTCCACGAGCACGACGTCGCGCTCGCCAACCGGTTCCGGGTCGGCCTCGGGCTGCCACCCGGTGACAGCGCGATCGTGTCGGCCGCCGCCGACGGTGCTGCTGAGCGCTTCGAGCGGGCCGGCATCCGGGCGGCCACCCGCGCAGGCGCCGTCCGGGCGTCGTTCCACCTCTACAACACCGAGGCCGACGTCGACGCAGCCCTCGACGCGCTCAGCTGACCGACCGCGCGGCCCGGGCTGCCCAGTAGCCGCCAGCCGCCGACGCCGGGGTCCGACTCGGACTCGGAGTCGCCGGGTGACTTGATCTGGGAGCCTGACGGCGCGATCACCCACCACTTCCCGCCGGAGAGGTCCAGGCCCTGGCCGGTGGCCTCGCCGGGCCCGGAGTCGGCGGCGTAGGTGTAGGCCGGCCACCCGTTGACGGTCAGCTGGGTCGTGCCGTCGTCGCGGGTGATCGTGGCCAGGTCGGCGGTCACGTCCGACGAGTGGCTCACGGTGCCGGAGGCCTTGGCGACGGGCCAGTACTGCAGGCAGCTGCCCGTGCAGTTCGACTTCCCCGGCGAGTCCGCGGCGAACGCGTACAACGTCATCCCCTTCGAGTCCACCAGGACCTCGCCGACGTCGGTCTCCCCGGTCTGGACTGCCTGGGAAGCCTTGGGTGAGCCGCCGGAGCTGCCCGCGTCGCCGTCGCTCGTCCCGCCGCCACAGGCGGCGAGCAGGAGTCCGGCAGCGAGCACTCCCGCTGCCCCGGCGAGCCGGCGGTTCGACGTCGAGACCTTCATCGACATGGCGTTCTCCTCGTGTCGGGCTGGACCCTGTCGCCCGTACACACGAAGCGACCCCCCGCACCGGTTCACCTCGCCGCCGATGCGACGCCCCTGGCCAGGAGTGCTCAGGCGAGGATCTCGACCGACTCCGGCCCCGGGTCGGGTGCGCGACGAGCCGACCGGCGGGTGCGCAGGCTGTCGAACGTCAGCAGCGCGAGCGCGGCCCAGATGAGCGCGAAGCCGACCAGGCGCGACGCCGGCATCGGCTCGTCGTAGAGCAGGACACCCGTCAGGAACTGCAGGACCGGTGTGAGGTACTGCAGCAGCCCCAGGATGCTCAGCGGCACCCGCCGCGCAGCCGCCGCGAAGAAGAGCAGCGGGATCGCGGTGACCACGCCGGCGGACGCGAGCAGCAGCCCGTGACCGACCCCGGAGTGCCCGAGCTGCCCGTCTCCGCGCACCTCGAGCGCGACCAGGAAACCCAGCGCCGGCAGGGCGATCACGGCGGTCTCGACGGTGAGCGACTGGAGCGCGCCGACCCGTGGGCCGACCTGCTTCTTCAGCAGTCCGTACGTCGCGAAGGAGCCCGCCAGGCCCAGTGCGATCCACGGCGGCCGCCCGTAGTCGACCGTCAGGACGACCACTGCCGAGGCCCCGATCGCGACAGCCACCCACTGCCACCGGCGCAGTCGCTCGTGCAGCACGACGACTCCGATCAGGACGGTCACGACCGGGTTGATGAAGTAGCCCAGCGACGTCTCGACGACGTGCTCGTTGTTGACGCCCCAGATGTAGAGCGCCCAGTTGCCGGCGATCAGCACCGCAGCGAGGGCCAGCCGGGCCAGCAACGCCCGGTCGGCGAGCAGCGGGCGCAGCCACTCCCAGCGACGGCGTACCGCGAGGACGACGAGGACGAAGACCAGGGACCACACGACCCGGTGGGCCATGATCTCGACCGCCCCGGCCGGTTCCAGCAGCGGCCAGTAGAGCGGGAAGAGACCCCAGATCAGGTAGCAGGCGACACCGTAGGAGAGGCCGCGGCGCGCCTCGACCTGGTGGTCGTCGGTCAGGACACGGTCCAGGTGTCCGACCCCGCCAGCAGCGACCCGAGCGCGCCGGGATCACGGGTGTCCTGGGACTCCTGGCTGCGCTCGATCTGCTCGCGCATCATGTCGTCGTAGACCGGCCGGTCGACTGCTCGGAACACGCCGATCGGCGTGCGCGCCAGCGAGATGTCGGCCAGTCGCGAGAGGTCGAAGGCGTGCGACGGGTCCTCGACGTGCGCGTCGTGCACCACGAGCTCGGCCGGGTCGACGGTGGCGGTCTCGACGACCTTGAGGGCCTGCTCGTGGTCGCGCACGACGCCGTGCTCCCCCTCGGCGCCCCAGGTGATCGGCTGCCCGTGCTCGAGGCGGATGGTGAAGTCGTCGCGGGTGCCCGGGTCCTTGAGTGCCTCGAAGGCGTTGTCGTTGAAGATGTTGCAGTTCTGGTAGATCTCGACCAGCGCCGTGCCGCGGTGCGCGGCCGCGGCCTCCAGCACCGAGGTCAGGTGCTTGCGGTCGGAGTCGATCGAGCGAGCCACGAAGGACGCCTCGGCGCCGAGCGCGAGCGAGACCGGGTTGAAGGGCGAGTCCAGCGAGCCCATCGGCGTCGACTTGGTGATCTTGCCGAGCTCCGAGGTGGGGGAGTACTGACCCTTGGTCAGGCCGTAGATCCGGTTGTTGAACAGCAGGATCTTCAGGTTCACGTTGCGCCGCAGCGCGTGGATCAGGTGGTTGCCGCCGATGGACAGTGCGTCACCGTCGCCGGTCACGACCCAGACCGACAGGTCGGGGCGCGAGGCCGCCAGTCCGGTGGCGATAGCCGGCGCCCGGCCGTGGATGGAGTGCATCCCGAAGGTGTCCATGTAGTACGGGAAGCGCGACGAGCAGCCGATCCCGGAGACGAAGACGATGTTCTCCCGCGCCAGACCGAGGGTCGGCATGAAGGACTGGACGGCCGCGAGGATCGCGTAGTCGCCGCAGCCCGGGCACCAGCGGACCTCCTGGTCGGTCTTGAAGTCCTTGCCCGTCTGCTTCTCGCGTGCCTTGGGCACGAGCGACAGCGACGGGAACGAGTCGTTCGCCGGAGGGGTCACTGCAGGTCCTCGATCACGTTGGTCATGACGGTGGCGAGCTCCTCCGCCTTGAAGGGCAGCCCGCGGATCTGGTTGTAGCCGATGGCGTCGACGAGGTACTTCGCCCGCACGAGCATCGCCAGCTGGCCGCCGAAGCCGTAGCCGAGGTTCATCTCCGGCACCAGCACCTTCTCGTAGCGGCGCAGGACCTCGCCGAGGTCGGCGGGGAAGGGGTTGAGGTGGCGCAGGTGGGCCTGGGCGACCTCGCCGCCCGCCGTCCGCACCCGCCGGCAGGCAGCGCCGATCGGGCCGTACGTCGACCCCCAGCCAAGGACGAGCACCCGGGCGCTCCCCGACGGGTCCTCGACCTCGAGCGGCGGGATCGTCGCGGCGACCGCGTCGACCTTGGCCTGCCTGGTCCGCACCATGAAGTCGTGGTTGGCCGGGTCGTAGGAGATGTTGCCGGTGATGTCTGCCTTCTCGATGCCGCCGATCCGGTGCTCGAGGCCCGCGGTGCCGGGCACGGCCCACGGGCGCGCCAGCGTCTCCGGGTCGCGCAGGTAGGGCTGGAAGACGGGCTTGCCGTCCTCCTCGCCGTTGTGCTCGCGGGCGAAGGTCACCGTCAGGTCGGGCAGCTCGTCGACGGTCGGGACCAGCCAGGGTTCCGAGCCGTTGGCGAGGTAGCCGTCGGAGAGCAGGATCACCGGCACCCGGAACGTGGTCGCGATCCTGGCCGCCTCCAGCGCGGTGTCGAAGCAGTCGCCGGGCGAGCGCGGCGCCACGATCGGCACCGGCGCCTCGCCGTTGCGGCCGAACATCGCCTGCAGCAGGTCGGCCTGCTCGGTCTTGGTCGGCATGCCGGTCGAGGGCCCGGCGCGCTGTACGTCGACGATGATCAGCGGCAGCTCGAGGGACACCCCGAGGCCGATCGTCTCGGCCTTCAGCGCCAGTCCGGGGCCGGAGGTCGACGTCACGGCCAGCGAGCCGCCGTACGCCGCACCGAGCGCCGCACCGACGGCTGCGATCTCGTCCTCGGCCTGGAAGGTGCGCACACCGAACCGCTTGTGCTTGCTCAGCTCGTGCAGGATGTCCGACGCCGGGGTGATCGGGTAGGACCCGAGGAAGAGCGGCAGCCCGGTGCGCTGCGAGGCGGCGATCAGGCCGTAGGACAGGGCGAGGTTCCCCGAGATGTTGCGGTAGGTCCCGGTGGGCAGCTGGGCAGGCTTGATCTCGTACGACACCGAGAAGTCCTCGGTCGTCTCCCCGAAGGACCAGCCCGCCTCGAAGGCCGTCAGGTTGGCCTGCATGATCGCCTCGTTGCGGGCGAACTTCGCCTTGAGGAACTTCACAGTGCCCTCGGTCGGGCGGTTGTAGAGCCAGGAGAGCAGGCCCAGCGCGAACATGTTCTTCGCGCGCTCGGCCTCCTTCTTGGTGATGTCGTAGCCCTTGAGCGCCTCGACCGTCATCGACGTGAGCGCGATCGGGTGCACGTTGTAGGCGTCGAGGGAGCCGTCCTCGATCGGGTTGGCGGCGTAGCCGACGCGGGTCAGGTTGCGACCGGTGAACTCGTCGGTGTTCACGATGATGTCGGCCCCGCGGGCGAGGTCTTCGAGGTTGGCCATCAGGGCCGCGGGGTTCATCGCGACCAGCACGTCCGGCCGGTCGCCCGGGGTCATGATGTCGTGGTCGGCGAAGTGCAGCTGGAAGGCCGACACGCCCGGGAGGGTGCCGGCGGGGGCCCGGATCTCGGCGGGGAAGTCGGGCAGCGTGGACAGGTCGTTGCCGAACGACGCGGTCTCCGTCGTGAAGCGGTCCCCGGTGAGCTGCATCCCGTCTCCGGAGTCGCCGGCGAAGCGGATGATCACCCGGTCGAGCTGCTGGACGTCCTTGGCTCGCGGCACACAGCCAGGTTACGTCAGCGTAGGTTGCGCCGCCCCCTAGACTCCCGCTTGCGCGTGATCGAGGAGGCTCGGTGGACGGCTTCTACGGCGGCTACGCCCTGGTCGGGCTGGTCATCCTGGTCGGCGTGGCCTTCGTCACGGTGGCCTTCACCGCGAACCGGCTGCTCCGCCCGTCGGTGCCCGGCGTGGCCAAGTCGACGACGTACGAGTGCGGTGTCGACCCGGTGGGCGAGGGCTGGGCGCAGAGCCACATCCGCTACTACGTCTTCTCCTACCTCTACGTGATCTTCGCGGTCGACGCGGTCTTCCTCTTCCCGTGGGCCACCGTCTTCGCCGCCCCCGGCTTCGGCGCCACGACACTCGTCGAGATGTTCGTCTTCATCGGCTTCCTCGCCGTCGGGCTGCTCTACGCCTGGCGCAAGGGGGTGCTGTCGTGGTTGTGAACGGCGCCGTCGACCTGCCGTCGCCCTCCGTCGGCCCGCCCTCGGTGGGCGCGCTCCAGCGGGTCGCGCCCGAGCCGATGCGGCTGATCCTCAACTGGGGACGCCGCTACAGCCTCTGGGTCTTCAACTTCGGCCTGGCCTGCTGCGCGATCGAGTTCATCGCGTCGTCGATGTCGCGCCACGACTTCATCCGGCTCGGTGTGATCCCCTTCGCCCCCGGCCCGCGGCAGGCCGACCTGATGGTCGTCAGCGGGACGGTCACCGACAAGATGGCGCCGGCCGTCCAGCGGCTCTACGAGCAGATGCCCGAGCCCAAGTACGTCATCTCCTTCGGTGCCTGCTCCAACTCGGGCGGGCCCTACTGGGACTCCTACTGCGTGACAAAGGGCGTCGACCAGATCGTGCCGGTCGACGTCTACGTGCCCGGCTGCCCGCCGCGGCCGGAGGCGCTGCTGCAGGGGATCCTCAAGCTGCAGGAGAAGATCGCCGGCGAGTCGCTCGCGGACCGCTACCACCCGGTCGCGCCGCGTGGCCCGATCACCTCGATCCCGGTCGGTGACGCGTGACGGACGACCCGGCCGAGGCTCCTGTCCTCGACCCCTCGGCGGAGGTCGACGTCGCACCGGGGGACTGGGTGGGTGAGGTCACGGCGGCTCGCGACCGCGGCTTCGACTACTTCGACTGGCTGACCGCCGTCGACCAGCTCGACGACACCGACACGCCCGGCTTCGACGTGGTGACCCACCTGTGGTGCATCGAGCGGCGCGAGCACCTGCTCCTGCGCACCCGGGTCCCGGTTGCCGAGCCGGCTCTGGCGACCCTGGTCGGCGTCTTCTCCGGCGCGGCCTGGCACGAGCGCGAGACCTACGAGATGTTCGGCATCGACTTCACCGGCCACCCGGACCTCAAGCCGCTGCTGCTGCCGGACGGCTTCGAGGGGCACCCCCTGCGCAAGGACTTCATCCTGGCGGCCCGCGCCGCCAAGGCGTGGCCCGGCGCCAAGGAGCCGGGCGAGTCCGACGCCGACACCCACGGCGGTGCCGCGCCGGGTCGGCGCAAGACCCGGCCACCCGGCGTCCCCGACCCCGCGGTCTGGGGACCACGCCCGGACGGGGCGCCGGACGTACCCGCCGACTCGACGACCGAGGAGGTCGACGGGGAGTGAACGACGCGCTCGAGGTCGCGCTGCGCATCGTCCTGGTGCTCGGTGCCTTCCTCGTGCTGCCCCTGCTGGTCGGCCAGACCGAGCACAAGGCGATGGCCCACATGCAGAGCCGGCTCGGGCCGATGTACGCCGGCGGCTTCCACGGCTGGGCGCAGCTGGTCGCCGACGGCGTGAAGTTCGCGCAGAAGGAGGACATCGTGCCGGCGGCTGCCGACCGGACGGTGTTCAAGCTGGCGCCCGCGGTCGCGCTGATCCCCTACCTGGTCGTGATCGTCGCGATCCCGGTCGCGCCGGACTGGGTCGGCCACGACCTCGACGCCGGCCTCTTCTTCGTGCTGGCCGTCATGGGCATCGGCGTGCTCGGCTCGCTGATGGCCGGCTGGGCCAGCGCCAACAAGTTCTCGCTGCTCGGCGGACTGCGCAGTGCGGCGCAGCTGCTCGCCTACGAGCTGCCCTTCCTGCTCGCCGCCGCGTCGGTCGCGATGGCCGCGGGCACGCTGTCGCTGCCCGGCATCGTCGCCGAGTGGGAGTGGTGGTGGCTGTTCTGGCAGCTGCCCGGCGCGGTCGTCTTCTTCATCGCCGGGCTGGCCGAGCTGCAGCGCCCGCCCTTCGACATGCCGGTCGCCGACTCCGAGATCATCTTCGGCGCCTACACGGAGTACACCGGGCTGCGCTTCGCGCTCTTCCTGCTCGCCGAGTACGCCGGCATCGTCGTTCTCGCGGCGCTCACGACGGTGCTCTTCCTCGGTGGCTGGCGCGGTCCCTTCGACGACGCCCTCTGGGGCGCCGTCGGCGTCGTGTGGACGCTGCTCAAGACGATGGCGCTGGCCTTCCTGGTGATCTGGCTCCGGGTCGCCTACCCGCGGCTGCGCGAGGACCAGCTGCAACGGCTCGCCTGGCAGGGTCTCGTCCCGGTGGCCCTGGCCCAGCTCGCTCTGACGGGGGTGGTTGCGGTGGTGGTGTCATGAAGGTCCGACTCGACAAGGTCCCGGGCGCTGGACTGGCCAAGGGCCTGGCGGTCACGATGCGCACGATGGGCCGGCGGTCGGTCACCGCGCAGTACCCCGACGTCAAGCCCGAGCTGCCGCCGCGCAGCCGCGGTGTGATCGCCCTGCTCGAGGAGAACTGCACGGTCTGCATGCTGTGCGCCCGGGAGTGCCCCGACTGGTGCATCTACATCGACTCCCACAAGGAGACGATCCCGGCGCCGCCCGGCGGCCGCGAGCGGCAGCGCAACGTCCTCGACCGCTTCGACATCGACTTCTCGCTGTGCATGTACTGCGGCATCTGCATCGAGGCGTGCCCCTTCGACGCGCTCTTCTGGTCGCCCGAGTTCGAGTACTCCGAGCTCGACATCCGCGACCTCACCCACGGCAAGGAGCGGCTCGGCGAGTGGATGGCGACCGTCCCGCCGCCGCCCGCTCACGACGACCACGGCGTACGCCCGAAGGAGCTCGAGAGCGCCATCGCGGGGCTGGACAAGCCAGCCAAGCCAGCGCGTGAGGCCCGGCCGCGGCACGAGCGCCCGGCCCCCGAGACGACACCCGAGGCGGAGGCCGAGGCGGAGGCCGAGCAGCCCGTCGAGGCACCCCGCCGCGCGGGCGACGACGCCAGCCGAGCCGGCCACGACGGCCGAGCCGGCCACGACGGCCGAGGTCGAGGAGACCCCGACCGGGCGGCGGCCGCTCGGCGGCGTGGTCTACCGCCCGGACGATCCCGACAACGGCAGCCGCCCGTGAGCCTGGTCGAGGCGCTCTTCGGGCTGCTCGGCGTCGTCGCGCTGGGCGCCGGCCTGCTGGTCGTGACCACCCGCCAGCTGGTGCACGCCGCGCTCTACCTCGTGGTGTGCCTCGGTGCCGTCGCCGGCTGCTACCTGCTGCTGTCGGCGGAGTTCGTGGCCTGGGTCCAGGTGCTGATCTACGTCGGGGCCGTGGTCGTGCTCCTGCTCTTCGGCCTGATGCTCACGCGCGCGCCGATCGGTGTCTCCACCGACCTCGACGCGCCGCCGATGCAGCGGGTCGCCGCTGCGGTGGTGGCGCTCGGGCTCGCGGCGATCATCGTGGTCGCCTCCGTCGACGCCTTCCGTGGCGAGCACGTCGAGCTCTCGTCAGACGACGTCGGCGGCAGCTCGACCGCGGCGGGTGAGGCAATCTTCCGCAGCTGGGTGCTGCCGTTCGAGGTGCTCTCGGTGCTGCTGCTCGCCGCGCTGGTCGGTGCCATCGTGCTGTCCCGCCGGGACATCGGTGACGACCGCGAGGACAGCCGCTGATGCCGCTCCTCATGCCGGTCCTGCTGGCGAGCCTGCTCTTCTGCATCGGTGTCTACGGTGTGCTCGCGCGCCGCAACGCGGTCCTGGTGCTGATGTCCGTCGAGCTGATGCTCAACGCCGTCAACATCAACCTGGTCGCCTTCGACGTCTGGCTGCGTGACGAGCTGCTCGCGGGTCAGGTCTTCACGCTCTTCGTCATCACCATCGCGGCCGCCGAGGTCGGGCTCGGCCTCGCGATCATCCTGCTCGTCTTCCGGCAGCGGGCGACCACGGCGCTCGACGAGCTGACCGAGCTGCACGAGCCCGCCGGTGACGTCGAGGACGTCAGGGACGTCGTGCGATGACGACGGTCTACCTCGCCCTGGGCGCGCCGTTCGTCGCCGCGGTGGTCGGCCTGCTCGCCGGCCGTACGTGGCCGCGGATCGTCGTCCCGGTCGCCGTCGGGGGCACCGCGGTGGCGCTGGTCGCCGCAGCGGCGCAGACCTCGCTGGCGATCGGCGACGGCCTCTACGAGCGCGCTCGGCTGGCCGACGTCCCGACCGGAGGTCCGCCGATCGGCGTCGACCTGCGGGTCGACGGGCTGGCCGCCCTGGTCGCCCTCGCAGTCTGCTCCGTCGCCCTGGCCGTGCAGGTCTACTCGACCGCCTACCTCAAGGGCGACCCCCGCTACTCCTCCTACGCCGCGCTGGTCTCCCTCTTCACCGCCGCGATGCTGCTGGTCGTCTACGCCGACGACCTGATGGTGCTGCTGGTCGGCTGGGAGGTGATGGGCGTCTGCTCCTACTTCCTGATCGGCCACCACTGGGAGCAGGAGGGATCCAGGGCCTCGGCGGTCAAGGCGTTCGTGGTCACCCGGCTCGGTGACGTCGGCTTCCTCTTCGGCATCTTCCTGCTCGCGACGACGGTCGACACCTTCAGCATCGACCGGATCGTCACGTCGGCCGCCGTGCAGAACGGTCGCCTCGAGCCGGCCTCGATCCCGGACCTTTCGATCAGCTTCGACTCCTGGCCGGAGCACACCGCGACGATCGCGGCTCTGCTGCTGCTGTGCGGTGTCGTCGGCAAGTCCGCGCAGTTCCCGCTGCACACCTGGCTGCCCGACGCGATGGCCGGCCCGACACCGATCAGCGCCCTGATCCACGCCGCGACGATGGTGGCTGCCGGCATCTACCTGGTGGCCCGGCTCTTCGACGTGTTCCTGCTCTCCCCGGCGACCCTCGCCGTGATGGCGCTGATCGCGTGCATCACGATGCTCGGCGGAGCGCTGGCTGCCCTCGGCCAGGACGACATCAAGCGGGTCCTCGCCTACTCCACGGTCAGCCAGCTGGCCTACATGCTCGCCGCGCTGTCGGTCGGGTCGGCGGTTGCCGCCGAGTTCCACCTGCTCACCCACGCAGCCTTCAAGGCGCTGCTCTTCCTGGCCGCCGGGTCCGTGATCCACGCCGTCGGCACCAACCTGATGCCCGACATGGGCGGGCTGCGCCGCCTGATGCCGGTCACCTTCGCCACCATGACCGTGGGGTTGGCCGCGCTGGCCGGCATCCCGCCGTTCGCCGGCTTCTTCTCGAAGGAGGCCGTGCTCGGGGCGGCCGAGGAGACCGCGGTCCACCACGAAGGCCCGGCCTACGCGTGGACCGGCTGGCTGGTCCTCGTCATCGGTCTCGCGACCGTCGCGGTCACCGCGGCGTACGTCACCCGGCTCTGGTTGATGACGTTCTTCCACCGGCCGCGCAGCCCGGTGGCCGCCCATGAGCCGGCGCCTGCGATGCGCTGGCCGCTGCTCCTGCTCGCGGTCCCGAGCCTCCTGCTCGGGTTCGTCGGGCTGCGCGCCGGCTGGCTCCCGGAGTGGGCCGCGACCACGATCTCCGCTCTGGAAAGCGCCGACTCCTTGCTCGGCCCGGGTGACGAGGTCGCCCAGACCTCGCTGCACGTCGGCGCGGTCACCTCGGTGCTCTCGCTCGTCCTGGCGGCGGCAGGTGCAGTCACTGTCTGGCTGGTGTGGCGCAGGGCTCCCGCCGCCGACCCCACCGCCGAGCTGCGCCAGCGACGGGCGTTCGAGCACGCCTTCTTCGTCGACGACCTCTACGACCGGGCCTTCGTGCGGCCCGTCCGCGTCGCCGCACGGGCCGTTGGCTGGACGGACGACACGGTGGTCGGGGGAGCGGTGCTGGGCGCCGGCACCGAGACCGGCCGGCTCTCCGGCTGGGTCGGGCGCACCCAGGGCGGCAACGTGCAGACCTACCTGACCGGGCTGCTGGCGGGCGTGCTCCTGCTCGTCGCCGGGGTGGTGACCCTCGTCTCGTGAACGACTGGCTGCTCCCGATCCTCGTCGCCCTCCCGGCGGCCGGGGCGCTGCTGCTCCTGGTCGCGCCGCCGCGCCGCGGTGAGCGCCTCGCGGTGCGCTTCGGCCTCGGCGTCACCACGGCGACCTTCGCCGTCGCCGTGTGGGCGGTCGCCGCGGACGCCGCCACCGACGTGCAGTGGGTGCCCACCCTCGGGCTGCGCTTCCACCTCGGCGTCGACGGCGTCTCCGCGCCGCTGGTGCTGCTCACCTGCGGGCTGACCGCGCTCTGCATGGGCTACCTGCTGCGGATCCGCCCCGAGGCCGCGCGGCTGCGCGCACTGGTCGGCCTGCTGCTCCTCCTCGAGGTCGGCATGGTCGGCACCTTCGTGGCCCTCGACCTGCTGCTCTTCTTCGTCTTCTTCGAGATCGTGCTGGTGCCGATGTGGTTCGTCATCGCGCAGTGGGGTGACGACTCGGTTCCCGGGGGCAGGCGGCGGGCAGCCAACGTCTTCATCCTCTACACGCTGCTGGGCAGCGTGCTGATGCTCGTCGGCTTCCTCGTCATCGGCTCCTACGCCGGCACCTTCGACATGGTCGAGCTCGCCGACCGCCAGGGCGCCGACATGGCACGCGGCGTGCAGGTCGTGGCATTCGTCGCGATGGGCCTCGGCTTCGCGGTCAAGACGCCGATGTGGCCGCTGCACACCTGGCTGCCGGACGCGCACACCGCGGCGCCCACCGTCGGTTCGGTGCTGCTCGCCGGCGTCCTGCTGAAGATGGGCACCTACGGCTTCGTCCGCATCGCCGTGCCGGTGGTGCCCGAGGGGGCCGAGGCGGTCGCGCCGTTCCTAGGTGCGCTCGCGGTCGTCGGCATCGTCTACGGCTCCCTGGCCTGCCTCGCCCAGACCGACCTCAAGCGGCTGATCGCCTTCTCGTCGGTGAGCCACATGGGCTTCGTTCTCCTGGGCATCTCGACGCTGACCCCGGCAGGGATCAACGGCGCGCTCTACGCCAACATCGCCCACGGCCTGATCACCGGCCTGCTCTTCTTCCTCGTCGGCGCGGTCAAGGACCGGCACCACACGGCGTCGATCGAGATCCTCGGCGGCGGCCTCTACGAGCGGATGCCCCGACTTGGCGGGCTGCTCGCCTTCGCCGCCGTCGCCAGCCTCGGTCTGCCCGGCCTCGCGGGCTTCTGGGGGGAGATGCTCGTGCTGCTCGGCGCCTTCGACCCGGCCGACGGCCTGAACCGGCCGTACTTCCTGGTGCTGATGGTGCTCGCCGGCGTGGGTGTCGTCCTCACCACCACCTACTTCGCCACGATGCTCCGCCGCGTCGCGCAGGGCGTCAGCTTCCAGGCCTGGCGGGACGCTGTCCTCCTACGCGACGTGAGCCGCTTCGAGATGGCCGTCTGGGCGCCGGTCGTCGTCCTCGTCCTCGTCCTCGGTCTCTGGCCGGGCTGGCTGCTCGACGCCAGCGACCCGGTGGTCCACCAGCTGCTCGCACTCCCGGCGGCGGTGGGCCAGTGAGCCGCATCCAGGACATCGACTACCTGGCGGTCGCGGCACCGCTGGTCGTCGCCCTCACCGCGCTGCTCGTGCTCGTCCTCGACGCCCTGCTGCCGGCGGCCCGGCGAGCGGTCAGCGGCTGGCTCGCGCTGGCCGGCCTGGCCACTGCGGGCGCCCTGCTGCTGCCCCTCGTCGACGACCCGCGCCGGACGTTCTGCGTGGGAGGCCAGGGCCTGACCCTCGAGGCCTGCTCCTACGTCGTCGACGACCTGACCCTCGTCTTCCAGGGGCTCGTCGTCGTCGGCGCGGTGGTCGTCGTGCTGCTGTCGCTCGACACCGTCCGCGACGACCGGCTGCCGGCGGGCGAGTACTTCTTCCTGCTCCTCTGCTCGGTCTCCGGGGCCCTGACCCTCGCCGCGAGCCGTGACGTCCTGACGCTCGTCGTCGCACTCGAGGTGGTGTCGCTGCCTGCCTTCGCCCTCGTCGCCCTCCGCCGCGACGACCCTCGATCCGGCGAGGCGGGGCTCAAGCTCTTCCTCGTCTCGGTGGTGTCCACCGCGGTCATGCTCTTCGGGCTCAGCCTCGTCTACGGCGTCACCGGTCAGGTGCACCTCGAGCGCATCGCCACCGCGCTCGACGCCACCGAGGGCCAGCGCGGCGAGGCGGCCCTGCTGCTGGGCGTCACCCTGGCGCTCGCCGGCTTCGGCTTCAAGGTCGCCGCCGTCCCCTTCCACTTCTGGGCGCCCGACGCCTACCAGGGCGCGCCGGTCCCGGTCGCCGCCTACCTGTCCGTCGTGTCCAAGGCCGCGGGCTTCGTCGGCCTCGCCCTGCTGCTGACGAAGGGGTTCGCGCCCTACGCCGACGTCTGGGGACCCGCCGTGGCGGTCGTCGCCGCGCTGACCATGACCGTCGGCAACCTCGCCGCGCTGCGGCAGCGGCATGCCGTGCGGCTCTTGGCCTGGTCGTCGGTGGCGCAGTCGGGCTACATGCTGGTGCCGCTGGGCGCCGCGGCCGTCGGGGAGGTGGACGACGTGCTGCCCGCCACCGTCGCCTACGTCCTGGCGTACTCGGTCATGAACCTCTTGGCGTTCTCGGTCGTGACGCTGGTCGGCCGGCATCGGGAGGCCAACCTGCTCAGCGACTACCGCGGCCTCGGCCGGACCGAGCCCCTGTCGGCTTTCGCGCTCGCCTTCGCCCTTGCCTGCCTGGCCGGTCTGCCGCCGGGCCTGCTCGGGCTGTTCGCCAAGGTCGTCGTCTTCCAGGCGCCCGTCGACCACAGCGCCGGTTGGCTGGCGGTGGTGATGGCCGTCAACGTCGTCATCGGTCTCTTCTACTACCTGTCGTGGGCCGCCTCGCTGTACGTCCGCGGCAAGCCCGACCCGGCGGCCACGGGGGCCGAGCGCCCGCCCTCGTACCGCATCTCGTGGTCGGACGGGATCGCCATCGGCATGACGCTCGGGGCCGCCCTGCTCCTCTCCGTGCTCCCCGACCCGATCCTGCGGTTCCGCTGAGCGTGTGACGTGCCCCGCACCCGGGAACGGGCCGGAGGGCACCCGCGTTGACCGGGTGACCCCCTGACCCTGCGGAGGATCCCGTGCACCGCCACGCGAACGGCGTCAAGACCGCCGTCCTGCTCGCCCTGCTCTCGGGGCTGATCCTGCTCGCCGGACAGTGGCTCGGCGGCAGCGCCGGCCTGGCGATCGCCTTTGTCGTCGCGCTGGCCACGAACGGCATCGCGTACTTCTACAGCGACAAGATGGCGCTGCGATCGATGCGCGCCCGGCCGGTCAGTGAGGCGGAGCAGCCGGTGATGCACCGCATCGTCCGCGAGCTCTCGACGGCCAGCCGCCAGCCGATGCCGCGCCTCTACGTCTCCCCGACCAACGCCCCCAACGCCTTCGCCACCGGCCGCAACCCGCGCAACGCCGCCGTCTGCTGCACCGAGGGCATCCTCGGCCTCCTCGACGAGCGCGAGCTGCGGGGCGTCCTCGGCCACGAGCTGGCCCACGTCTACAACCGCGACATCCTGATCAGCTCGGTCGCCGCCGGGCTGGCCAGCGTGATCATGTACCTCGGCTACATGGCGTGGCTGGTGCCCATCGGCCGCAGCAGTGACGACGACGGCCCCGGCCCGCTCGGTGCGCTGGCGGTGATGATCCTCGGTCCGGTCGCCGCCGGGCTGATCCAGATGGCCATCAGCCGGTCCCGCGAGTACCAGGCCGACGCCTCCGGCGCCCAGGTGACCGGCGACCCGCTGGCGCTGGCGAGCGCGCTGCGCAAGCTGGAGATGGGCACCCGCGCCCTGCCGCTGCCGCCGGAGCCCAACCTGCAGACCACCAGCGCACTGATGATCGCCAACCCGTTCCGCCGCGAAGGCATGTCCAGCCTGTTCTCCACGCACCCGCCGATGGCCGAGCGGATCGCCCGCCTCGAGCAGATGGCCGGCTACCAGCGCTGACCATCGTCGCCGAGTGGCGGCTGCCTACGGCATCGTCAGCGTGCCGCTGTGGCCGCCTGAGCCTGCGCCGCCCGCCCACCGGACCACCCAGCCCCCCGACCCGCTCGCGCCCTCGTACACACCGGAGCCGTCGTCGACGGTCCACGTGGACGTCACCCGGAACGGGTTGCCGAAGGACCGGTCCGTGGCGTGCAGCAGCCAGTTCGGGCTCGGCCCGCAGAGCTTGGCGTCGAGGTGCTCGAGGACGAGATCTCCCGAGCCGTCCAGAAGGGTGACCACCTCCACGGTGTCGTAGAGGGCGCACCCCTCGTCGAGCAGCAGGCGCTGGTTGGTCGGGTACTCGACCCGCGTCACGGCCGCCCGTCCGTCGAACTCCCCGATGCCGCAGACGTAGTAGGTCTCCGGATCGCAGTCCACCCCCGCGGCGAGCAGCAAGCCGTTGACGAACTTGAAGTCGGACGTCACGGACGACGTTGCGGCCGTCGCCCGATGGGCGAGCAGCCCGCCCATCAGGGCGGCCATTACCGCCAGCAGAACCACGAGTCGCCTTGCCATCACAGTCCCCCATCACTCGACCTTGCATCGAGGACGGCGGGTGGACCAGCGGGGTTCGGTCGCCTCAGCGGTAGTTGACGAACTGCACCGCGAAGTCGAGGTCCGCGCCCTTGACCAGGGCCTGCACGGCCTGCAGGTCGTCGCGGCTCTTGGACGACACCCGCAGCTCGTCGCCCTGGATCTGCGCCTTGACCGACTTCGGCCCCTCGTCGCGGATCATCTTGGAGACCTTCTTCGCGTTCTCCGAGGTGATGCCCTGCTCGATCTCGCACACCAGGTAGTACTCCTTGCCCGACAGCGTCGGGTCGCCCTTCTTCAGCGCCTTCAGCGAGATTCCTCGCTTGATCAGCTTGGTCTCGAGGACGTCGAGGATGGCTTTCACCCGCTCTTCGCTGTTCGCCTCCATGCGGATCGCCTCGCCCGACCACTTGATCGAGGCTCCGACGTTCTTGAAGTCGAAGCGCTGCGAGATCTCCTTGGCGGTCTGGTTGAGCGCGTTGTCGACCTCCTGGTGGTCGACCTTGCTCACGATGTCGAACGACGAGTCAGCCATGCGCGGAACGCTATACGACGCTCGGGCCGGGAGCCGAGGCCTCCGGCGGGCGGCTCAGACCAGTCGACGTGAGGTCGCCCAGCGGGTGAGCTCGTGGCGGTTGGAGAGCTGCAGCTTGCGCAGCACCGCCGACACATGGGTCTCGACGGTCTTCACCGAGATGAAGAGCGCCTTACCCACCTCCTTGTAGGTGTAGCCGCGCGCGATCAGCCGCAGCACCTCGCGCTCCCGCTGCGAAAGGCGGTCGAGGTCCTCGTCGACGGTCGCGACGTCGGTGGTCGCGGCGAAGGCGTCCAGCACGAAGCCGGCCAGCCGGGGGGAGAAGACCGCGTCGCCGTCGGCGACCCGAAGCACCGCGCCGGCCAGCTCGGGCCCGGTGATGGACTTGGTCACGTAGCCCCGCGCGCCGCCGCGGATCACCGAGATCACGTCCTCGGGGGCGTCGGAGACCGACAGAGCCAGGAAGCGTACGTCCGGCAGCTCGGTCGTCAGGGCGGCCAGCACCGCGCGACCACCCCCACCGGGAAGGTGCACGTCCAGCAGCACCACCGTCGGCTGCGTCTCGCGGATCACTGCGATCGCCTGGTCGGCATCCTCGGCCTCGCCGACGACCTCGACCGCGTCGCCGAGCTCGGCTCGCACCCCGCTGCGGAACATCCGGTGGTCGTCGACCAGCACGACGCGCACCGGCCCCGCCGGGGCGCTCGCAGCTGGCGCAGCGGTGGCGCCGTCGTCGGTCATGTGGTGCTCCTGTCGCGTTCGGGATCGAGCCGCATCTCGAGCTGCACCTCGGTGCCCTCGCCGGGGACCGACCGGACTGTCGCCAGGCCGCCGTGCCGGGCCATCCGGCCGACCACTGACTGTCGCAGGCCGAGCCGGTCCTCGGGGACCGCGTCCGGGTCGAAGCCCGGTCCACGGTCGCGGACGAAGACCGTCACCTGCTCCGGCTCGACCTCGGCGTAGACCGAGATCGGGGCGCCGGCTGCGTACTTCGCGGCGTTGACCAGCGCCTCGCGCGCCGCGTCGCGCACGGCGGCCAACTGCTCGTCGACCGGGCAGTCGCCGACGACGACCACCTCGATGGTGACGCCGTGCGCGTCCTCGACCTCGGCAGCCGCCGCCTCCAGGGCGGCCACGAGCTGGCGCGTGGCGGCCTGGTCACCGCCGGTCGGCCGGTAGAGCCAGCCGCGCAGCTCGCGCTCCTGCGCGCGAGCCAGGCGGCTGACCTCGCGCGGGTCGTCCACGTGCCGCTGGATGAGGGTGAGGGTGTGCAGGACGGAGTCGTGCACGTGTGCCGCGACCTCGGCGCGCTCCTGCTCCCGGATGCGGGCGTTGCGCTCCGCGGCCAGGTCGCGGGCCATCCGCACCCACCACGGGCCGCTCACCAGCGCGATCCCGACCGCCACGACGACGGCGGCGACCAGACCACCGCGGGTCCCGCCCGACCGGGCCGGGCCGACGAGGATCGCGACCGCGCCGATGACCACCAGGGCGATGCCGATCGCAGCCCGCGCGGCGCCGGGAAGCCGGTGCGTCGCCGTCGCCTGCCGCCATCGTTCGCGGGCGTCGTCGTCGGCCTGCCGCCACAGGATCGCCACGCCGACGCCGACGACGACCAGCGGCAGGGTGATGGCCGGGTCGAAGCCGAAGCCGAGCGCGGCCAGCAGCAGCACGCTGCCGACCGTCAGCGAGCCCAGCGCCAGGAGCAGCGTGAGGTCGCGTTCGCGGTCGCGAGGGCGTCCGGCTTCGTAGGGATTCTGCGGCGCGAAGACCCAGAACAGGCCGTACGCCACCACGCCGGCCCCGCTGGCGGCCGCCAGGACGATGAACGCAAGACGCACGTAGAGCACTTCGACGCCCAGGTGGTCGGCCAGCCCCCGGGCCACTCCGGCGAGTACCCGGCCGTCCGAGCTGCGGTACATCCGGCGGGGCGCGTCGGCAACCGGCACGCCCGAGGGCGACCGACTGTCCGAAGCCGTTGGTGCCTCGTCGACTGGCTGGCTCACTCCCTGATCCTCCTACGTACGCGAAGGCCCCGCATCAGGGTCGGCGCCCTACCCCGGCGCTCAGGGTCGGTTCAGGGTCCGGCCAGGGCCGTCACCTGATGGCGGGACGGGCGGCTGCGGCCACGATGGGCCCATGAGCACAGACCAGACGACGCCCCACGAGCCGCCGTCACACCAGCCACCGCCCGGTCCCCAGGCGCCGCCACCGCCCGGCGCCCAGCCGCCCCCCAACTTCCCGCCGCTGAGCGCGCTGCGCCGCAGCCGGAGCGACCGCAAGCTGGCCGGTGTCGCGGGCGGCCTCGGCCGGTGGGTCGGCGTCGACCCGCTGGTCATCCGGATCCTCTTCGTGGTGCTGACGATCTTCGGCGGGTCCGGCGTCCTGCTCTACGTCCTCGGCTGGCTGCTGATCGCCGACGACGGAGAGCAGGAGTCGCAGGGCCAGCGGCTCTACCGCGGGCACACCGACGGCTCCACGGTGTCGACGGTCGTCTTCGGTGCCGTCGTGCTCATCCTCGGCCTGGTCTTCATGGGCAGCGTCCTGGACACCGGACCGGGGCTCAGCGGCCTGGGCGTCATCGTCGCGGTCGCGGTGATCATCCTGCTGCTCGTGCGCAACGGCGACCTGCGCGGGCAGCCCGCGGCACCGACCACGGCCACCTCCGGTTCCGCGCCGTACGGCCCGGTCCCGCCGCCCACCGAGCCGGGGGCTTACGGGCAGACGCCAGGCACCGCCTACGCGACCCCGGGCTCGACGGCGACCCCGGCCGCACCGCCCACGTCGACCGGCTACCTGCCGCCCCCGCCGCCGACCCAGCACCTGCCGCCGGTGCCGCCGCCACCGCCGCCCGGCCCGCCGGTGCCGCGGGAGCGCTCCTACCTCGGTCGGCTGACCTTCTTCACCGCGCTCACCGTCGCCGGTCTCATGCTGCTCTGGAACGCGACCAGCGACGGGAGCGCCGACGACTTCCGAGCCGTCGCGGTCCTGGGAACCGCACTCGGGATCGTCGCGATCGGGCTGCTGGTCGGCGCGTTCCTGGGCCGGGCCCGCGGGCTGATCGTCCTCGGGATCCTGCTCTCGCTGGCCACCTCGGTCGCGGCGGCCACCGACCAGCGCCTCTCCGGCGGCGTCGGGGAGCGCACCTGGACACCGACCACCGTCGCGGCCGCCGAGCGGGTGCACCGGCTCGGCATCGGCGACGCCGAGCTGGACCTGACGCAGCTGCCCGACGGCAGCACCGTGGACGTCGAGACCCGGCTCGGGGTCGGTGAGCTCCGGGTCTACGTGCCGGCAGACGCGCGGGTCGTCGTGGACGCTCACGTCGGCGCGGGCAACACCGAGCTGCTGGGGGGACAGGAAGAGGGCGGCACGGACCTCGACCGGACCGTCCGCGGCGGTCCGCTCGGGACCCCGAGCGGGACACGGATGACGATCGACGCCGAGGTCGGCTTCGGCAACCTGAAGGTGGTGCAGCGATGAAGCGTCACGACATCGACTGGGTGTCCCTGATCGCCGGCGGCGTGTTCCTGCTCGTGGCGGTGACCCACCTGGTGGGTGCTGCCGCGGGCGACGACCCGGACCTGCGCTGGCTGCTGCCGGCCATGCTGGTGGGACTCGGGATCGCCGGCGTCACCGGTGCCGTGCGCGGGGTCCGTGGCCCGCGACCGGCCGCCGACGACTCCGCGGAGCTCCCCGGCTGAGCCGGGCCGGGTAGGTCCGGAGGGCCGGGTATGCGGGGTCGCCGCTGACGTCCGATATTCTCGTCCGCGCACGGCAGGTTGCCCGAGCGGCCAATGGGAGCGGACTGTAAATCCGTCGGCTTTGCCTTCGAAGGTTCGAATCCTTCACCTGCCACCACCACGAGAGGGCGCGACCGGTCCGGTCGCGCCCTCTCGCCGGTCCTGAGGTGGCTGTCGACTCCGCCAACGCGGTTCAGCGCTCCGGCCGGAAGCATGTATTCTCGTCGGGCTCGCGCCCCCTTAGCTCAGTCGGCAGAGCGTCTCCATGGTAAGGAGAAGGTCTACGGTTCGATTCCGTAAGGGGGCTCTGGACGGCGGCCTGTCACGCACCCCGGTGCGCGGCGGCGGCCGGCCCGGCGGAGTAGCTCAGCCTGGTAGAGCAAACGGCTCATAATCGTTGTGTCGCCGGTTCAAGTCCGGCCTCCGCTACCGACGCCGACCGGCGTCACCGCACCACCCGCAGCGACTCGACTGCACCCGGCCCACCACGGGCCGACCGACAAGGCTGGGAGAAGCCACCGTGGCCAAGCAGACCGACATCCGTCCGAAGATCACGCTGGCGTGCGTCGAGTGCAAGGAGCGCAACTACATCACGCGCAAGAACCGCCGCAACGACCCCGACCGTCTCGAGATGAAGAAGTACTGCCCGCGCGACCGTCGGCACACCCTGCACCGCGAGACCCGCTAAGTACCCCACGAGATCGCTCGCCGGCGCTCGCGATCCCGCGGGGGCCCCGAGTCGGGCGTCCCCTTAGTGTTCAGGCATGCCGATCGACCCGTCCCACGCCGGGCGGACCTACCCGCCGACCGAGCCCTACGAGGTCGGCGTGGAGAAGATCCGGGAGTTCGCCGACGCGATCGGTGACCCCAACCCGGCCTATCGCGACCGCGAGGCGGCGAAGGCGTTGGGTCACCCCGACGTCATCGCGCCGCCGACCTTCGCCTTCGTGCTGACCTTCCGCGCCTCGCGGCAGCTGGTCGACGACCCGGAGCTCGGCATCGACTACAGCCGGGTCGTCCACGGCGATCAGCGTTTCGAGTACTCCCGCCCGGTGCGCGCGGGCGACGCACTGACCGTGGCAGTGACCCTCGAGACCGTCCGCTCGGCCGGGGGGCACGACATGCTCACCTCCCGCAGCGACGTCGTGACCGTCGACGGGGAGCACGTGGCCGCGGTCCGGTCCACGCTCGTCGTGCGAGGGGAGGACTGATGGCACCCTCGCCCGGCGAGGTCGAGGTCGGCACGACCGTCGCCTCGCAGACCTTCACCATCCGGCGCGCCGACCTGGTCCGCTACGCCGGTGCCTCGGGCGACTTCAACGTCATCCACTGGAACGAGCGGGTCGCGAGGTCCGTCGGCCTGCCCGACGTCATCGCCCACGGCATGTACACGATGGCGCTCGCCGCCCGGGTCGTCACCGACTGGGCGGGCGACCCCGGCCGCGTCGTCGACTACGGCGTGCGTTTCACCCGTCCGGTGCCGGTCCCCGACGACGAGACGGGCGCGGACGTCGAGGTCACCGGCGTCGTCGCCGTCATCCTCGACGGCGACCGGGTGCGCGTGGACCTCACTGCGACCCACGCCGGGCAGAAGGTCCTGGGCCGCGCCCAGGCCGTCGTCCAGCTCTAGCCGGCCCGGCAGGAGGTACGCCGCGGTGCTCGAGCAGCGGGACGTCCCGATCGCGGGGCTGACCACCCTCCGGCTCGGCGGGCCGGCCCGTCGCGTCCTCACCGCGACGACCGACGAGGAGGTCGTCGCGGCGGTCCGCGACGCGGACGCCGCCGGCGAGCCCCTGATCGTCCTGGGCGGCGGCAGCAACCTGGTCGCTCCCGACGAGGGCTTCGACGGCACGATGCTCCGGGTCGACCTCCGTCACTTCGCAGTGGCTCCGCTGGCCGAGCACGCGCTGCAGTTCGGAGCGGGTGTGGACTGGGACCACGCCGTCCGCCTTGCTGTGGACGAGGGATATGCCGGCCTCGAGGCGCTGTCCGGGATCCCGGGACTGGCCGGAGCAGCCCCGATCCAGAACGTCGGCGCCTACGGCCAGGACGTGGCCCAGACGCTGGGCTGGGTCCGCGCCCTGGACCGGACGACGCACGACGTGGTCTGGCTCTCGCGCGCGGACTGCTCGTTCGGCTACCGGAGCAGCGTCTTCAAGCGGCATCCGCACCGCTACGTCGTGCTCAGCGTCTCGTTCGCCCTCGAGCACTCCCGCGACGGGGCACCGGTCCGCTACGCCGAGCTGGCCCGGACGCTCGGCGTCGATGTCGGCGAGCGGGTGCCATCGGCCGACGTGCGCGCGGCGGTGCTCGAGCTGCGTCGCGGCAAGGGGATGGTGCTGGACCCCGCCGACCACGACACCTGGAGCGCCGGCTCGTTCTTCACCAACCCGGTGCTGCCTGCTGACGACGCTGCCCGGCTGCTGCCCGACGACGCGCCCCGCTGGCCCGAGGGCGACAGCGGGGTGAAGACCTCCGCGGCCTGGCTCATCGAGGCGAGCGGCTTCTCCAAGGGCTACGGCACCGGTCCGGCGCGCATCTCGACCAAGCACACCCTGGCCCTGACCAACCGCGGCGGCGCCACCACGGCCGACCTGCTCTCGCTCGCCCGCGAGGTCCGCGACGGGGTCCGCGACCGCTTCGGGATCACCCTGGTCAACGAGCCGGTCATCCTCGGCGGCGAGCTCTAGCCCGGACCGGCCAGCCAGTCGTCGATGCCGCGCAGCAGCCGGTCGCGGACGTCGGCCGGCGCCCGGGACCCGCTGACCGAGCACCGGGCGAGGTCGGCCAGCTCCGCGTCGGAGAAGCCGTGCACGTCCCGGGCGGCCTCGTACTGCGCGAGCAGGCGCGAGCCGAAGAGCAGCGGGTCGTCCGCGCCGAGTGCGATCGGGACGCCCGCGTCGCGCAGCCTGCGCAGGGGCACGTCGGCCTGCTGGTCGTAGACGCCCATCCGGACGTTGCTGACCGGGCAGACCTCCAGCGTCACGCCCTCGCCGGCCAGCCTTTCCAGCAGGCCCGGGTCCTCGACCGCGCGCACCCCGTGGCCGACCCGGCGGGCGCCGAGCTCGTCGAGCACCTGGCGCACATGGTCGGGACCGGCGAGCTCGCCGGCGTGCGGCACCGGCAGCAGCCCGGCGCGCTCGGCGATCCGGAAGGCCGGGGCGAAGTCGGCCGTGACCCCTCGGCGCTCGTCGTTGGACAGCCCGAAGCCGACGACGCGCTCGCCGGCGTGCATGGCGGCCAGCCGGGCCAGCGTCCGGGCGTCGAGCGGGTGCCGAGTGCGGTTGGCCGCGATGACGACTGCGACCCCGACGCCGGTCGCCGCCTCCGCCTCCCGGGCGGCGTCCAGGACGACCTCGACGGCCGCCGTGAGCCCGCCCAGCCACGGCGCGTAGGACGTCGGGTCCACCTGGATCTCCAGCCAGCCGGACCCCTCGGCGCGCTCGTCCTCGGCGGCCTCCAGGAGCAGCCGGCGCACGTCGGCCTCGCCGCGCACCACCGACCGGGCGGTGTCGTAGAGCCGCTGGAAGCGGAACCAGCCGCGCTCGTCCGTGGCCCGCAGGTCCGGCAGGTGCCCGCTGCCGGAGAGCCGCAGGGTGTCGGGCAGCCGCACCCGGTGCAGCTCGGCCAGCTCGAGCAGCGTCGCCGGACGCAGCGAGCCGGTGAAGTGCAGGTGCAGGTGTGCCTTCGGCAGCGCCCGCAGGTCCCGCAACTAGCGGGCCTCGGTCAGCAGCTTGTGCAGCCGGGTCACGCCCTCCACGAGGTCGTCGTCGCCGAGGGCGTACGACATCCGCACGTAGCCCTGGGTCCCGAACGCCTCGCCCGGCACCATCGCGACCTCGGCCTCCTCGAGCACCAGCTCGCACAGCTCCGCGCTGGTGGCCGGTCGCCTGCCGCGCAGCTCCTTGCCGAGCACGCCCTTGACGGAGGGGTAGGCGTAGAACGCGCCGAGCGGCTCCGGGCACTCGACACCGGGGATGTCGCGCAGCATCCGCACGATCGTGGTCCGGCGCCGGTCGTAGACCTCGCGCATCGCCGCGACCGCCGACAGGTCGCCGCGGACCGCGGCGAGCGCGGCGACCTGGCTGACGTTGGCCACGTTGGACGTCGAGTGCGACTGCAGGTTGGTCGCGGCCTTGACCACGTCCGTCGGGCCGATCAGCCAGCCCACCCGCCAGCCGGTCATCGCGTAGGTCTTCGCGACCCCGTTGACCACCACGCAGCGGTCGGCGAGCTCCGGGACGGCCGTGACGATCGAGGTGAACGTGGCGTCGCCGTAGACCAGGTGCTCGTAGATCTCGTCCGTGACCACCCAGAGCCCGTGCTCCACGGCCCAGCGGCCGATCTCGGCCACCTGCTCGGGGGAGTAGACGGCACCGGTCGGGTTCGACGGGGAGACGAACAGCAGCACCTTGGTCCGGTCCGTGCGCGCGGCCTCGAGGGCCGCCACGTCGGCGAGGTAGCCGCTCGACTCGTCGGTCATGACGACGACCGGGCTGCCGCCGGCCAGCCGGATCGCCTCCGGGTAGGTCGTCCAGTAGGGCGCGATCACCAGCACCTCGTCCCCGGGGTCGAGCAGGGCGGCGAAGGCCTCGTACACGGCCTGCTTGCCGCCGTTGGTGACCAGCACCTGGGAGGCGGCGACCTCGAAGCCGGAGTCGCGCAGCGTCTTGGCCGCGACCGCCTCCTTCAGCGCGGGCAGGCCGCCCGCGGGGGTGTAGCGGTGCCAGCGCGGGTCCCGGCAGGCCTCGGCGGCCGCCTCGACGATGTAGTCCGGGGTGGGGAAGTCCGGCTCCCCGGCACCGAAGCCGATGACCGGCTTGCCTGCTGCCTTGAGAGCCTTGGCCTTGGCGTCGACGGCCATCGTGGCCGACTCGCTGATGGACCCCACACGCTGCGACACCCGACCTGACCGTCCCGTCATGGCGGCCATGCTGCCACCCTGGCCCCGGCGGGTGCGCGCCCGTTCCGGCCCGTGGGGAGGCCGGCTGGGTCGGCTCGCGCGGGTTCGACCCGACCAGCGTCCTGTGCGTAGACTCGCCCCTGGTGGCTGGACAGCCCCTGCGCCAGCGCGCCCGCAGCCGGGTCGCCCGAGCGTCCCGGGACTGATCGGCGACCACGAAGGGTCGTAGCTCAATTGGTAGAGTTCCGGTCTCCAAAACCGGCGGTTGGGGGTTCGAGTCCCTCCGGCCCTGCAAGGTGCCAGCGGTGAGCGCGCCGGCACCAGGCGTCAGCAGCTCGACCGATCGATCAGGCGGCGACAGATGGAGACGACGTGACCGACACCAGGGAGAGCGCGAGCCCGTCGCGCCCCAAGGAGCAGCGCAAGCCGCTCCCGGCGCGCATCTCGCTCTTCTACCGCCAGGTGATCGCCGAGCTGCGCAAGGTCATCTGGCCGACCCGCAAGGAGCTGATCACCTACACGTCGGTGGTCATCGTGTTCGTGCTGATGGTCATCGCCTACGTGAGCGTGCTCGACTTCGGCTTCGCGAAGGGCGTGCTGGCCATCTTCGGCTGACCGCACCCCCCGCACCATCCGCCTCCGCACCGTCCACCCCCGCACCCCAGGAAGTGACCCTCACCGTGTCCGAGACCCCCAGCAAGATCGACGAGCAGACGCCTCAGGTCGAGGCTGTCGAGGTCGTCGACACCGCTGACGCGACGGACGCCACGCAGGCCGCGGACGCCCCGGAGACCGCGGACGCCCCGGAGACCGCGGAGGCAGCGCCTGCCGACGAGGCTCCGGTGCCGGCCGAGTCCGCCGAGGTCGCCGAGGACACCGACGTCGCTGCCGCCACCCCCGAGTTCGCCGATGCCGCCGTCGAGCCCGCTGCCGAGGCCGAAGCCGAGGTCGAGGTCGACCCGGTCGAGGAGATGCGCGCTGCGCTGCGCCGCGCCCCCGGCGAGTGGTACGTCGTGCACTCCTACGCGGGCTACGAGAACCGGGTCAAGACCAACCTCGAGACCCGCACGACCTCGCTGAACATGGAGGAGTACATCTTCCAGGTGGAGGTCCCGCAGCGCGAGGAGACCGTCGTCAAGAACGGCCAGCGCAAGCAGGTCAAGCAGAACCTCCTCCCCGGCTACGTCCTGGTCCGCATGGACCTCACCGACGAGTCGTGGGGCGCGGTGCGCAACACCCCCGGTGTGACCGGCTTCGTCGGCCACACCCACCGCCCCTCCCCGCTGTCGCTGGACGAGGTCCTGAAGTTCCTCGCCCCGGAGCAGGAGAAGAAGGAGAAGGTCGTCGAGACCAAGGCCGCCGACTTCGAGATCGGTGAGTCGGTCACGGTCATGGACGGCCCGTTCGCCACGCTGCCGGCGTCGATCAACGAGATCCACGCCGACTCGCAGAAGCTCAAGGTCCTGGTGTCGATCTTCGGTCGTGAGACGCCGGTGGAGCTCTCGTTCAACCAGGTGCAGAAGATCTAGGACGTACGTCCGTCCGGCCGGTCGCCCGACCCGCCGACGGACGGCACAACGTGGCAATCAACGAAGGACACTGAGGACCCGACATGCCCCCCAAGAAGAAGCTCGCAGCGGTCATCAAGCTGCAGATCCAGGCCGGCGCGGCCACCCCCGCCCCGCCGGTCGGCCCCGCGCTGGGCCAGCACGGCGTCAACATCATGGAGTTCTGCAAGGCCTACAACGCGGCCACCGAGTCGCAGCGCGGCCAGATCGTCCCGGTCGAGATCTCCGTTTTCGAGGACCGGTCGTTCACCTTCATCACCAAGACGCCGCCGGCCGCCCGCCTGATCCTGGCCGCCGCCGGGATCGAGAAGGGCTCCGGCGAGCCGCACAAGACCAAGGTCGCCCGCCTCACCCGCGACCAGGTCAGGGCCATCGCCGAGACCAAGATGCCCGACCTCAACGCCAACGACCTCGACGCCGCCGAGAAGATCATCGCCGGCACCGCCCGCCAGATGGGCATCACCGTCGAGGGCCACGGCTGAGCCAGCACGACCAGCACGACCAGAAAAACCGTGGGAGGGCCGAGCGCGGCCCGACGTACCACGCCTCCCAGAGCCGGTAGAGCGAACCCGGCATGACGAAGGAGTCAGCAATGAAGCGCAGCAAGGCCTATCGCGCCGCGGCCGAGAAGATCGACGCGGACGCGCTCTACGCCCCGCTGGCGGCCGTCCGGCTCGCCAAGGGCGCCAGCTCCACGAAGTACGACCCGACCATCGAGGTCGCCATGCGGCTGGGCGTCGACCCCCGCAAGGCCGACCAGATGGTCCGCGGCACCGTCAACCTGCCGCACGGCACCGGCAAGACCGCCCGGGTCCTGGTCTTCGCCACCGGCGAGCGTGCCGAGCAGGCCAAGGCCGCCGGCGCCGACATCGTCGGCGACGACGCCCTGATCGACGAGGTCAACAAGGGTCGCCTGGACTTCGACGCCGTGGTCGCGACGCCGGACCTGATGGGCAAGGTCGGCCGCCTCGGCCGGGTCCTGGGCCCGCGCGGCCTGATGCCGAACCCCAAGACCGGCACCGTGACGCCGGACGTCGCGAAGGCCGTGTCCGACATCAAGGGCGGCAAGATCGAGTTCCGGGTCGACCGCAACGCCAACCTGCACTTCATCATCGGCAAGGCGTCGTTCGGCGAGGACCAGCTGGTCGAGAACTACGGGGCCGCGCTCGAGGAGATCCTGCGGCTCAAGCCGTCGGCGGCCAAGGGTCGGTACATCCGCAAGGCGACCATGTCCACGACGATGGGCCCGGGCATCCCTCTCGACCCAAACCGGACACGGGGTCTGCTCGAGGACGCCGACGCCGGCTCTGCGTAGGCCGATGCTCGCCCGCACTGCCTGCGCTCTTCTCGGAGTCGCGCTCCTCGCCGGGTGCGGTGTCGTCGTCGACGACGCCGGCTCCGGCCAGGGGGTCCGCCCGGCCCCGGTCACGACCCCGGGCCCGGCCCTCTACAGCGACGTCGAGCAGCGGATGGTCGACGAGGGCACCGCCACCTTCGTCTTCTCCGGGGTGGGTGGCGGCGAGACCCTGTCCGGCCAGGGCGCCATGCACTTCGAGGCCGGCTCGTTCGACGCCGACGTGAGCCTGACGATGGCCAGTACCGGCCGGGTGCGGGCCCTGCTGCTCCCCGCCGCGTCGTACCTGGCGATGCCTGCCGCCAGGGGCCAGGCCAGGTCCAAGCCGTGGATGAAGGTCGCGGCCCGCCCCGAGACCCGCCTCGGACGCACCCTGCTGCCGGTCGTCGACCAGCTGCGCTCGTCGTTCGACCCGGCCCAGAGCCTCGGGCTGCTCCGGTCCGCCCGGCGAGTCACCGAGGTCGGTCCGGCGACGGTGGAGGACGTCCCCACGACGCAGTACCACGCGGTCCTGGACCTGCGGCGGGCCACGGCGCAGGTGGACGGCGGCACCCGCGACCAGTTCCAGTCGATGCTGGACGCGGGGGTCAGCACGCTGGAGTACGAGGTCTGGCTGGACACCACCGGGCTGCCGCGGCGCTTCAGCGCGGACATCCCCACCACGTCCGGTCTCTTCTCGGTGACCGGGATCTACCGGGACTGGGGCCGCAAGGTCGCGGTCGTCGCCCCCAAGGCCTCGCGGGTCTTCGACGCCGACAAGCTCAAGGGCTGAGGATTTGGCCTGGACGCGCGGGCCCGCGTAGGCTGACCGCCGCAACACCACCACAGACCGCCGGTCGCCGCACCGCCTGGCTCCTGCCGGACGGCGCGGTCGAAGGTCCCGCTCAGGCGGGCGGCCCGCGCAGGTGCAGACCAGGACGACAGACCGGCAGCCTCGCGCAGCCGACCTCGACGCCCCGCTGCGCTTCGCGCCGGGGCGTCCCGCACGTCCGGGCCCCTTCCGGCACGACCCGACGGAAGGAGGCCGGCCACCCATGGCGAGGCCTGACAAGGCGGCCGCAGTCGCCGAGCTGACGGAGGAGTTCCGCAGCTCGACCGCCGCCGTCCTCACCGAGTACCGCGGGCTCACCGTGGCCCAGCTCAAGGAGCTGCGCCGGTCCCTCGGCGCCGACACGTCGTACGCCGTGGTGAAGAACACGCTGACCAGGATCGCGGCCAAGGATGCCGGGGTCGGTGCCTTCGAGGACCTGCTGCAGGGTCCGTCGGCCATCGCCTTCGTCAAGGGCGACCCGGTCGAGGCCGCCAAGGGTCTGCGTGACTTCTCCAAGGCCCACCCGATGCTCGTCATCAAGGGCGGGGTCCTCGACGGCAAGCCGTTGAGTCCCGCCGAGATCACCAAGCTCGCCGACCTCGAGTCGCGCGAGGTGCTCCTGGCCAAGCTGGCCGGGGCGATGCAGGCGTCGCTGCAGAACGCCGTCTCGCTGTTCGCTGCGCCGCTGGCGCAGACCGCACGCGTCATCGAGGCGCTGCGGCAGAAGGCCGAGCAGGACCCGAGCGTCCTCGCCGGGGGCGCCGGAGAGGCCCCGCAGCAGCAGCCCGCTGCTGCGGAGACCGAGCCGGAGCCCGCCGAGGAAGACGCGGCCACCACCACCGAGGGCTGATCGGCCCACCCCGCATCCCAGCGCCTCGGTCCGATACCGGCCAGGCCTGACCAGACAGGAAGGACCGCCACCATGGCGAAGCTCAGCACCGACGAGCTGCTCGACTCGTTCAAGGAGATGACCTTGATCGAGCTCTCGGAGTTCGTGAAGCAGTTCGAGGACACCTTCGGCGTCACCGCCGCTGCTCCGGCTGCCGTCGCGGCCGCCCCGGCCGCCGGTGGCGGCGCCGCGGGTGCCGAGGAGGAGGCCGCGCAGGACGAGTTCGACGTCGTCCTGGAGGCCGCCGGCGACAAGAAGATCCAGGTCATCAAGGAGGTGCGCGCGCTCACCAGCCTGGGCCTGAAGGAGGCCAAGGACCTGGTCGACGGCACCCCGAAGCCGGTCCTGGAGAAGGTCAACAAGGAGGCCGCGGACAAGGCCAAGGCCGCCCTCGAGGGCGCCGGCGCCACGGTGACCGTCAAGTAGCACCAGCCACACCGGGCTCCGCAGGGCGCCCACCGCACCGCCTCGTCGGGGCGGCCACCCGGTCCGGGTGGCCGCCCCGACGCATGTTGTCCGGCCCCCTGCTGTCCAGAACCGCCCGTGACCTGCATGTTTCACCAGGTAACAGACTGCGCAGACTCCCGTCACCCAGCCGGCCCACCCCCGGGTCTCCTGCCGGGCTTCAGGTCACCCTGCGCGTAACCCGGCGGACGCGCGCTCGTTGACCAAGCAGTTCCCTGCCAAGCAGGCCCCGTGTGAGGGCTGCCGCCGAGCGGTGAGGTGTGTGTACACGTGGGCGTCGAGATCGGTGTCGACGGACTGACGAAGTCCTTCGGACACCAGGTGATCTGGCAGGACGTCTCGCTCACCCTGCCCGCCGGTGAGATCTCCGTGATGCTCGGCCCCTCGGGCACCGGGAAGTCGGTCTTCCTCAAGACCCTGGTGGGGCTGCTCAAGCCGGACCGCGGCTCGATCATGATCCAGGGCCGGGACCTGACCACGCTGCGGGAGCACGACCTCTACGAGGTCCGCAAGCTCTTCGGCGTCCTCTTCCAGGACGGTGCGCTGTTCGGCTCGATGAGCCTCTACGACAACATCGCCTTCCCGCTGCGCGAGCACACCCGCAAGAGTGAGTCCGACATCAAGTCGATCGTCCTCGAGAAGATGGACATGGTCGGCCTGGTCGGTTCCGAGACGAAGCTGCCAGGTGAGATCTCCGGCGGCATGCGCAAGCGGGCCGGTCTCGCCCGGGCCCTGGTCCTCGACCCGGAGATCATCCTCTTCGACGAGCCCGACTCCGGCCTCGACCCGGTCCGCACGGCGTACCTCAACCAGCTGATCATCGACCTCAACGCGGCGATCGAGGCGACGTTCCTCATCGTCACGCACGACGTGAACACAGCCCGGACCGTCCCCGACAACATCGGGTTGCTCTACCACCGGCACCTGGCGATGTTCGGCCCGCGCGAGATGCTGCTCTCCAGCGAGGAGCCGGTCGTCCGCCAGTTCCTGAACGCCCAGCGGCAGGGCCCGATCGGGATGGCTGAGGAGAAGGACGCCGACGAGCTGGCACAGGAAGAGGCCGAGGGCCACGTGATGCCGCCGCTGCCGCCCATCCCGCTGCAGCTGCTGACCAGCGACGACAAGGCCCGCCCCACGCAGCGCGAGCCGGGCGAGTGGTGCCGGGAGAACGGCGTGACGCCACCGCCCGGGTCCTTCGAGGGCCACCACGCCGCCGCTCCGGACGCGAGCCGCGCCGAGCAAAAGCAGGCCGGGCAGCAGCAGTCCGCGCAGTCCGCGCCGGCCGCCGATGCGCCGCTCGACGGCCATCCGGCGCCCGTCCCGCTGGAACGCAGCCGATGAGCAACCCGGCGGTCGGCGCCCTCCGGCAGAGCGGCAACCTGTTCGCGCTCGGCCTGGATGTGATCCGCACCCTGCCGAGGCGCCCGTTCCAGGCCAAGGAGTTCATCCAGCAGTCCTGGTTCATCGCCAGCGTCACCATCCTGCCGACCGCCTTGGTCAGCATCCCGTTCGGTGCGGTCATCGCGCTCCAGCTGGGCAACCTGACCCGGCAGCTGGGAGCCCAGTCCTTCACCGGGTCGGCCAGCGTGCTCGCCGTCATCCGGGAGGCCAGCCCGATCGTCACCGCCCTGCTCATCGCCGGAGCCGGCGGCTCGGCGATCTGCGCCGACCTCGGGGCCCGCAAGATCCGCGAGGAGATCGACGCGATGCAGGTCCTCGGCATCGACCCGATCCAGCGGCTGGTCGTCCCCAGGGTCCTCGCGTCGATGCTCGTCGCGGTGCTCCTCAACGGCCTGGTGTCAGTCGTCGGTGTGGCCGGCGGCTACTTCTTCAACGTCGTCCTGCAGGGCGGCACCCCCGGCGCCTACCTGGCGTCCTTCACCGCTCTCGCCCAGCTGCCCGACCTCTACATCGGCGAGGTGAAGGCCCTGATCTTCGGGGCCATCGCCGCGATCGTCGCGTCCTACAAGGGCCTCAACGCCGGTGGTGGCCCGAAGGGCGTCGGCGACGCGGTCAACCAGTCCGTCGTGATCACCTTCATGCTGCTCTTCGTCGTCAACTTCGTCCTGACGGCGATCTACTTCCAGGTCGTCCCGCAGAAGCTCGGGTGACGCGGTGAGCATCCAGAGCGCCCTGAAGAAACCCGTGAAGACCGTCGACGACGGCCTGGTCGGGCTCGGCGGCCAGCTGCGCTTCTACGGCCGTTCGATCGGCTGGAGCGGCCGCACCGTCCGCCGGTACAAGAAGGAGGTCCTGCGACTCCTCGCCGAGGTCAGCCTCGGCACCGGTGCGCTGTCGGTCATCGGCGGCACCGTCGGCGTCATCGCGTTCCTCGCGTTCTTCACCGGCACGGAGGTCGGGCTCCAGGGGTACTCGGCCCTCAACCAGCTCGGCTCCTCGGCGTTCACCGGGTTCGTGTCCGCCTACTTCAACACCCGCGAGATCGCCCCGCTGGTCGCCGGCCTAGCGCTGGCCGCCACCGTCGGGTGCGGCTTCACGGCGCAGCTAGGCGCCATGCGGATCAGCGAGGAGGTCGACGCGCTCGAGGTCATGGGGATCCCGAGCCTGCCCTTCCTGGTGACGACTCGGATGATCGCCGGCTTCGTGGCGGTGATCCCGCTGTACGTCATCGGGCTGCTGTCGTCCTACGCCGCGACGAGGCTGATCGCGACGGGTTACTACGGGCAGTCGAAGGGGACCTACGACCACTACTTCCAGCTCTTCCTGCCGCCTGGCGACGTGCTCTGGTCCTTCGGCAAGGTGCTGGTCTTCGCGGTGGTCATCATCCTGATCCACTGCTACTACGGCTACACCGCGAGCGGCGGCCCGGCCGGCGTCGGGATGGCTGTCGGCAAGGCGGTGCGCACGTCGATCGTCGCCATCAACATCGTCGACTTCTTCCTCAGCCTGGCCATCTGGGGCGCGACGACGACCGTCCGGATCGCGGGGTGACGGGATGCTGATGAAGGCCCCGTCGCGGGCGAAGGTCGGCCAGGGCGTGCTGCTGCGCACGTACGGCGTGGTCTTCCTCGTCGTGATCGCTCTGCTGGTCGGGCTCACGGTGGCCATCTACAACAAGACCTTCGTCGACGTCGTGCACGTGACCCTGCAGACCGACCGGGTCGGCAACCAGCTCGCACCACCCGCCGACGTGAAGCTGCGCGGCATGATCGTCGGTGAGGTCCGCGACGTGCGGTCGGACGGCGAGCGGGCGAGCATCGACATCGCGCTCAACCCGCAGACCGCCGGTCTCATCCCGAAGGACGTGAGCGCGCGCCTGCTGCCGAAGACGCTCTTCGGTGAGAAGTACGTCGACCTTCAGCTCCCGGAGCGCCGGTCGCAGGAGCGGATCGCCGAGGGAGACGTCATCCCCCAGGACCGGTCGGCGACCGCCATCGAGCTGGAGACGGTGCTCGACAACCTGCTGCCCCTGCTCCGCACGGTCCAGCCCGCCAAGCTGAACGCGACGCTCAACGCGCTGGCGACCGCCCTCGAGGGCCGCGGCGAGCGGCTCGGCGAGAACCTCGAGCTGGTCGACGGCTACTTCACCGAGCTGAACCCCCAGCTCGAGACGATCAAGAAGGACATCACCGGCCTGGCCGACGTCTCGGCGATCTACGCCGACGCGGCCCCGGACCTGGTGGACATGCTGCGCAACTTCTCGGTCTCGACCCGGACGATCGCCGAGAAGTCGAAGGTCTACGCCGGCTTCCTCGCGGGCACCACCGGCTTCGCGGACACGACGCGGGAGTTCCTGTCCGCCAACGAGCAGCGCATCATCCAGCTCGCCGCCGTGGGCAGGCCCACCCTCGAGGTGCTGGCGAAGTACTCGCCCGAGTACCCCTGCCTCCTCGAGGGGCTGGCGCAGAGCAACGACTTCATCGGCCGGACCTTCGCCAACGAGGAGCTGCACATCACCCTGGAGGTGGTCCGGTCCAGGCCGCAGTACGTCCCGGGGGAGGAGCCCCGCTGGGGCGAGACCCGCGGGCCGGCCTGCTACGGCGTCCCGACCCCGCCGGTGCCCTTCCCGGGCAACTCCTTCGACGACGGCACTCGCAAGGCCGGCAGCGCCAGCGTCCTGCCGTCCGGGCTCGCCGGGCTGGTCGACCCCACGAGCGGTCACAGCGGGTCGGCCGAGGAGCAACGGGTCGTCGACGCACTGGTCGCGCCGCAGATGGGCCGGCCGGCGGACGACGTGCCCGACCTGGCCACGCTGCTCTTCGGCCCGATGGCGCGCGGCACGGCGGTGGGGCAGTCGTGAAGACCACGTCATCGCTGATCAAGCTCGTCGCCTTCGCCGTCGTGACCCTGCTGGCCACCGGTGTGCTCGCCGCGACGATCGGCAACATCCGCCTGGGCGGCACGTCGACCTACCACGCCATGTTCACCGACGCGACCGGGCTGCAGAAGGGTGACGACGTCCGGATCGCCGGTGTGCGCGTCGGTGAGGTCGACGGCATCGACGTCGCGCCACCCACCGCCGCGGAGCGTCGGACCCTCGCGCGGGTGACCTTCAACGTTGACTCCGACCGGACCCTCCCGCAGAGCACCCGCGCGCTGATCCGCTACCGCAACCTCGTCGGGCAGCGCTACGTCGCGCTGTCCGAGGGCGCCGGCTCGAGCAGGGCCCTGACCGAGCAGGGCACCATCCCGCTGCGCCAGACCACCCCCGCGCTGGACCTCACGGTCCTCTTCAACGGCTTCAAGCCGCTGTTCGCCGCGTTGAACCCCGAGGACGTCAACGCCTTCGCCATGGAGATCATCAAGACCCTGCAGGGCGAGGCCGGGAACGTGAACTCGCTGCTGTCGCACACCGCGTCCCTCACGACGACTCTCGCCGACCGCGACGCGGTCATCGGGCGCACCATCGACAACCTCAACGCCGTCCTCGGCACCGTCGACCAGCGCGACCGTCAGCTGTCCACACTGCTGCTCGAGCTGCAGCGGTTCGTCAGCGGTCTCGCCGAGGACCGCGAGGCCATCGGGGCGTCGTTGACGAACGTCGCCGGTCTCGCGGAGTCGACAGCCGGCCTGGTCAAGGACGCCAGGCCCGCGATCCGCGACGACGTCCGCGAGCTCGGCGAGGTGACCAAGAACCTCGACGACAGCAAGGAGCTCGTGGCGGCCACCCTGCAAGGTCTGCCCGGCAAGCTGAACACCATCACCCGGACCGCGACCTACGGCTCGTGGTTCAACTTCTACCTCTGCGACTTCACCGGGCGGGTCATCCTCTCGAACACCGTCACCTACACGCCGAACTACCACTCGGACGCTGCGAGGTGCGACTAGCGATGATGCTTCGCAAAGCGCCCAAGCGTCGCCGCGGGAGCAGCTTCGTGCCGTTCCGCGAGCGCAACCCGGTGGTGATCGGTGCCGTCGGCCTCGCGGTGATCGCGGCAATGCTCATGCTCGCCTTCAACATCGACGACATCCCGCTCCTCGCCGGGCGGTCGCACTCAGCTGCCTTCACCGAGGCGGGTGGGCTGAAGGCCGGGGACGAGGTCCGCATCGCCGGCGTCAAGGTCGGCAAGGTCACCGCCGTCGACCTCGAGGGCGACCACGTGCGCGTCGACTTCCGGGTCGGGCGATCCACCGAGCTGGGCTCGGAGACCGCGGCGTCGGTGCGGATCAAGACGATCCTCGGCCAGAAGTTCCTGATGCTCGAGCCGGCAGGCAAGGGCGAGCTCGACGAGGAGATCCCCGTCTCACGGACCGTCCCGGCGTACGACGTCGTGGAGGCGTTCAGCGACCTCGCGCGCACCAGCGAGGAGATCGACACCACGCAGTTCGCAACCGCGCTGGACACCATCGCCGACACCTTCCGGGAGTCGCCGGAGGAGGTCCGGGCAGCCGTTGACGGCCTCGGTCGGCTGTCTCGGACCGTCGCCTCGCGCGACGACCAGCTGCGTGAGCTGCTCGACCATGCCGACGGGGTGACCGGAGTCCTGGCCGAGCGGAACCAGGAGCTCGTGAGGCTGCTCGCCGACGGCGACCTGCTCCTCCAGGAGCTGCGCAAGCGTCGTGACGACATCCACACCCTGCTCGTCAGCACCGTGACGCTGTCCCGGCAGCTCACCGGTCTGGTGCGCGACAACCGGGCCCAGATCGGGCCCTCCCTGAGGAACCTGGAGAACGTCCTGGCCACCCTGCGCGCCAACCAGGAGAGCCTGGACCGCAGCATCGAGCTGCTGGCCCCCTTCGTCCGGGTATTCGCCAACACCACGGGCAACGGTCGCTGGTTCGACACCTACGTGCAGAACCTGGTGCCGGTGCCCGGCGGCGTCGGGAGCGCCGAGTGAGCCGGCCCGCCCTGCTCAAGGGCATCGCCGGTGGCCTCGCGCTGGTCGTCGTCGCCGCGCTCGTCGTGCTGCTCTGGCCCGGCGGTGGCCAGCGCACCGCCCGGGCGGAGTTCGTCCGAGCCGTCGGCCTCTACCCGGGCTCCGACGTGCGGATCCTCGGCGTCAAGGTCGGCGAGGTCACCGACGTGGCGCCGCACGGGGATCGCGTCGAGGTCGAGATGACCTACGACGACGAGTACAAGATCCCTGCCGACGCCAAGGCGGTCGTCATCGCGCCGTCGGTGGTGAGCGACCGCTACGTCCAGCTCACCCCGGTCTACGAGGGTGGCCCGGCGCTGGCCGACGACGCGCGCATCGATCTCGAGCACACGGCGGTGCCGGTCGAGCTGGACCGCATCTTCTCCAGCCTCAACGACCTGAACGTCGCCCTCGGCCCGGAGGGCGCGAACAAGTCCGGTGCCCTGTCGCGGCTGCTCGCCGTCGGAGCGGACAACCTCGACGGCGAGGGCCGCAACATCAACCGGACGGTCCGTGACTTCTCCACCGCGATCTCGACCCTGAGCGACGGACGGGAGGATCTCTTCGGGACGGTGCAGAACCTGCAGGTCTTCACCACCGCCCTCGCCCGCAGCGACGACCAGGTCAAGGCCTTCAACACCGACCTCGCCAGTGTCGCGGACCAGCTGGCCGCCGAGCGCGAGGAGCTGGCGCTGTCGCTGAAGAACCTGGCGATCGCCCTGTCCGAGGTCGCGTCGTTCGTCAAGGACAACCGCGCCACCCTGAGCAAGGACATCGAGGGCCTCGCCGACATCACCGGCACCCTCGCCAAGCAGAAGGACGCGCTCACCGAGGTGCTCGAGGCCGGGCCGACGGCCCTGTCGAACCTGCAGCTCGCGTTCAACCCCTCCTCGGGGACCCTGGACACGCGAAACAACGAGTCGCAGCTCGACGACCCAGCGCTCTACCTGTGCTCCCTGCTCACCGGCCTGGGCGAGCCGGAGAGCTCCTGCGACCAGATCAAGAAGATCCTGGACCGCAAGGAGCTGGTGATCCCCGGGACCTCGGGCAGCGGTGGCGGCGGCACGGGTGGTGGCGGGTCGTCCGAACCGGACCTGACCCTGGGCGGCATCCTCGGTGGGACGCCATGACGCGGCCGCTGTCTCCCTCCCGGCTGCGTCGCGTGGCGACGGCCCTGACGGCGCTGGTCGGCGCCCTGTCGCTGACGGCCTGCGAGGGGATCTACGACCTGCCGCTGCCGGGCGGCGTGGCGGGCGGCGACGACGTCTACCGGGTCACGGTCGAGTTCACCGACGTCCTCGACCTGGTGCCGCAGTCGGCCGTCAAGGTCAACGACGTGACCGTGGGCGCCGTCGAGGACGTGGCACTCGACGGCTGGCACGCCCGGGTCCGCCTGCGGCTGCTGGACTCGGTCACGCTGCCGGACGACGCGGTCGCCCAGCTGCGCCAGACCAGCCTGCTCGGCGAGAAGTTCGTGTCGCTCGAGCGACCTCCGGGGGGAGGCTCCGGCCGGCTGCGAGACGGCGACACCATCCCGCTGGACCGGTCCGGCCGGAACCCGGAGGTCGAGGAGGTCTTCTCGGCGCTGTCCTTGCTGCTCAACGGTGGCGGCGTCGCGCAGCTCAAGACGATCAACGTCGAGCTGACCAAGGCGATGGAGGGCCACGAGTCCGACATCCAGGGGGCGATCCACCAGCTGGACACCTTCATCGGTGGCCTGGACGAGCACAAGAGCGAGATCGCGCGGGCGCTCGACGGTCTCGACCGGCTCAGCGCCCGGCTGGCGGCCCAGAAGAAGGACATCGGCGCCGCGATCGAGAACCTCGGCCCCGGCCTGAAGGTGCTGGCCGACCAGCGCGCGGAGCTCACCCGGATGCTGACAGCGCTCTCCGACCTCGGCCGGGTCGGGACCCGGGTGATCCGGGCGTCGCAGGCCGACACCGTCGCCAACCTGCGCGCCCTGGTGCCGATCCTCACCCGGCTCTCCGAGGCCGGCGACGCGCTGCCCAAGGCGCTGGAGATGCTGGTGACCTACCCCTTCCCGCGGGCCGCGACGGATGCCGTCAAGGGTGACTTCACCAACCTGCGGATCACCGCCGACCTCGACCTCCGGACGATCCTGAAGAACATCGGCGGCCCCGACCTGCCGAACCTGCCGCCGGTGCCCAACCCGACGGGGACCGGCCTGCCCAGCCTGCCGACCGGGACCTCGCTGCCGACCAGCCTCCCGACGGTCACCGTCTCGGTGCCCACGGTGCCAGGCGTGACCAGCACACCCGTCGTGTCGCCCACCTGCGCCCTGACGATCTGCGTCGGCCAGGCCGGCTCCGGCACGACCGGCACGAGCAGCGGCGCCTACGACACGAACCTCGCCGCCATGATGCTCGGGGGGCTGCTGTGATCGGCCGGGGCACCAAGGTGCAGCTGCTGGTGTTCGCCCTGATCACCATGCTCGGGCTGAGCTACGTCAGCGCCCGCTACGTCGGGCTGGGGGAGCGCCTCACAGGTGCCGGCTACCTGGTCACGGCCGACTTCGCCCAGGCCGGCGGGATCTTCGAGAACGCCGAGGTGACCTACCGGGGCGTCGCCGTGGGCCGCGTGGACCGTCTGCGGCTCGCCGAGGACGGCGTCCACGTCGACCTGCGGATCGACGACGAGGCCCGCATCCCGACCGACACAGCGGCCGTCGTCGAGAACCGGTCGGCCGTCGGCGAGCAGTACGTCGACCTGCAGCCCCGCCGCCAGGGCGGCCCGTTCCTGGCCGACGGCGACCGGATCGCCGAGAAGGAGACCCGCACCCCGCTCCCGACCGAGGTGCTGCTGCTCAACCTGAACCGGCTCGTGCAGTCCGTCGACAAGCGCGACCTCGTCGTGGTCATCGACGAGCTGGGCAAGGCGTTCGGCGGGACCGGACGGGACCTCCAGCGACTGCTGGACTCCGGCGACGCCCTGACCCGCGCGGCGGTGGACGCCCTCCCCGAGACCATCCGCCTCATCGAGGACGGCCAGACCGTGCTCGCCACCCAGCGCGAGTCCGGCTCGGCCATCAAGAGCTTCGCCGCCGACCTGGCCGACTTCAGCCAGACGCTGAGGACCAGCGACGGCGACCTGCGAAAGGTCCTCGACAACGGCGTCGTGGCGTCCCAGGAGCTCCGGACGCTGGTCGCCGAGAACCGGCCGGAGATCTCGGCGCTGCTGGCCAACCTGCTGACCACCGGGCAGGTGACGGTGGCCCGGCTCGACGGCGTCGAGCAGGTCCTCGTGACGTACCCCGACAACGTGGCCGGCGGCTACACCGTCGTCCCGGGCGACGGGTCCTCGCACTTCGGCCTGGTGCTCAACAGCGACCCGCCGTCCTGCCGCAAGGGCTACGAGGGCACCGATCAGCGCACGCCGGCAGCCACCTCGGACGTGCCGGCCAACACCGACGCGCGCTGCGCGGAGCCGCGCGGGTCCAAGACCTCCGTCCGCGGCGCCCAGAACGCTCCGGCGCCGAGCAACCGCTACGCGAGCGTCGTCCCCAGGGGCGGGACGAACCGGGACGACCCGGACAGCTGCCGTTTCGTCGCTGGCCCTGACCGGGTACGACCCGACCAGCGGACTCGCGATGGGGGCGGGCGACGTGCCGCTCGCGGTGGGGTCCCGCGGGGGACAGGAACGAGCCTTCGGAGAGGAGTCGTGGACATGGCTGCTCCTCGGACCGCTGAGCAGGTGAGGCAGGTGCCGGTGCGCGCGCTGACGGTCGCCGCCCTCGTCCTCGCTGCTGTCGCCGCGCTCGTCGTGATCTCGATGACCGTCCCGCGGATCTCCGCGGCCTCGGACCGCGACCAGCGGCGCACGGAGGTGCTGGAGGCGGCCCGGCAGCAGGCCGTGAACTTCACCACGCTGGACTACCAGCATCTCGACCGTGATCTCGGCCGGGTGCTCGCCGGGTCCACCGGGGACTTCCGCAAGCAGTTCCAGCAGGGCACCACGGACCTCTCCGAGCTGGTGACCGCCAACCAGGCCGTCTCCGAGGGTGAGGTCCTGGAGGCCGGCATCGTCAGCGACGACGCCGACTCCGCGCGGGTCCTCGTCGTCGCCGACTCCACCGTGACCAACTCGGCGAGCACCGACCCGCAGCGCCGGCACTACCGGCTGCAGCTGGACCTGGTCCACCGCGGCGACCGGTGGCTCGTCTCCGACCTGCAGTTCGTGGGGTGACACCGTGACCAGACGTCCCATCGCCGGGCATCGCTCGAGGGACCGGCTCGGTGCCTCGGGTCCCGAGCGCCCTGACCGCTCAGCGGACAAGCCGACCGGCTCCCGGCCGCGCACTGCCGTCCTGGACCGGCCGGCGCCGCCCCCGCCCGTCGACGACCCGGTGCCCGGCCGAGACCGGCCCGGGCGCCGCTCGGACCTGCTGGTCCTCGTGGCGCTCGCCCTCGTGGTGGCCCTCGGTGTGACGGCCGGCCTGCTGGTCCTGCGGGCCCGCGGGGAGGACCAGGTGGAGACCGCCCGCGCGACTGCCCAGGCGGCGGGGGAGCGCCACGCGGTGACGCTGCTCTCCTACGACCACCGGCACCTGGACCGGGACTTCGCCCGGGCCCGTGACGTCCTGACCGGCTCCTTCGCCGACGACTACGCCCAGACCACCGAGCGGGTGGTCCGGCCGACCGCCGAGAAGGTC
>CAVXNC010000023.1:0-45434 GCA_963762865.1 uncultured Actinomycetota bacterium | reverse complement strand
TCGCTGGCACTGAACTTGGTCCCGTCGGCCCGGGTGAGCAGCGGCGTGGCGAACGCGTGCACCGGCGTGTTCTCGACCCGGTGGATGAGGTCCAGGCCCGCGGTGAGGTTGCCCCACTGGTCGCTGCCGCCGAACTGCAGGATGCACCCGTGCCGGCGGTGCAGCTCGAGGAAGTCCAGGCCCTGCAGGAGCTGGTAGCTGAACTCCGTGTAGGAGATGCCCTGCTCGGAGTTCAGCCGCGCGGCCACCGCGTCCTTGGTGATCATCTTGTTGACCCGGAAGTGTTTGCCGACCTCGCGGAGGAAGTCGATCGCCGACATCGGGGCAGTCCAGTCGAGGTTGTTGACCATGACCGCGGCGTTGTCGCCCTCGAAGGACAGGAACGGCTCGATCTGGGCCCTGATGCTGTCCACCCAGGAGGCCACGGTCTCCTTGGTGTTCAGCGTCCGCTCAGCAGTCGGCCTCGGGTCCCCGATCAGGCCGGTCGACCCGCCGACGAGCGCCAGGGGCCGGTGGCCGGCCCGCTGGAGGCGCCGGGCGGTGAGCACCTGGACCAGGTGGCCGTGGTGCAGGCTGGGCGACGTGGGGTCGAAGCCCACGTAGTACGTGACCGGGCCCGCGTCGAGGGCCTCGCGCATGGCACCGAGGTCGGTGCTCAGGGCGAGCAGACCGCGCCACTGCAGGTCGTCGAGGAGCTCGGCGGCGGGGGTCACGTGAGGCCTTCCCGGTCGTGCCCCGGTCCCCGAGGGAGCCGAGACGGTACGGACGTCAAGAGCCCAGCCTGCCCGATCGGGCGGCCCGCGGGCGACGCGGTACCGCCGCGCGGTACGGCGACACCGTGGGCTCCCCCTCGAGCCAGAACCGCCACGGGTGCCCTGCACCGTCACCGGCAACGCCGACGCGCGGGCCGGCCGCCACCGATCCGGTCGGCTGGCCGGCAGACCGGGCAGCCACCACGATCGGCGACCGCGGGCGGGTCGCGTCGGTGCCGTTCAGGGAGCCGTCGACACCAAGCGCCATCGTGAGCCGCGCCGGCCCGCGGGCCAGGTCGCGCGGCGATCGCGTCGTCGTGCGCCGGCTGGTGGCGAGCGGCAATCCCTCGACCACCTCGCCGGCCCGCAGCAGGACCGCGGATGCGTAGCCGGGCGAACCGCACACCAGGTTCATGCACCAGTGCATGCCGTAGGTGAAGTAGACGTAGACCCGGCCGGGCGGCCCGAACATGACCTCGTTCCGGGGAGTGCGCCCGCGGAAGGCGTGCGAGCCGGGGTCGCTCTCGCCGTCGTAGGCCTCCACCTCGGTCAGCCGCACCGACACCGGCCCGGCCGCGCTCCGGTGCGTCACGACTGCGCCGAGCAGGTCGGGGGCCACCTCGAGGACCGGACGGTCGAAGAAGTCCGGCGGCAGGTTCACCCGCTGGTCGCCCAGGCCGCGTGCGCGTGCGCCGCGTCGGCGAGGGCCGAGAGCTGCTCCGCGACCCGGGCGGGGGCTGTCCCGCCGTGCGTCGAGCGGGACGCCAGGGCACCTCGCACACTGAGGACGGACCGTACGTCCGGGGTGAGCCTCTCGTCGACGGACCGCAGCGCGTCGTCCTGGACCTCCCACAGCTCCAGGCCCTCGACCTCGCAGTGCCGCACCAGACGGCCGGTGATCTCGTGGGCGTCGCGGAAGGCGACGCCGGTGCGGACCAGCCACTCGGCCACGTCGGTCGCGAGCGCGTGCCCGGTCGCGGCGGCGGCCTCCAGCCGCTCGTCGTCGAAGGTCATCGTCGCGACCATGCCCGCGACCGCGGGCAGGACGAGCATCAGCTGCTCGACAGAGTCGAAGACCGGCTCCTTGTCCTCCTGGAGGTCCCGGTCGTAGGCGAGCGGGAGACCCTTCAGGGTGGTCAGCAGCGCCATCAGGTTTCCGACCAGCCGGCCGGACTTGCCGCGGGCGAGCTCCGCGACGTCCGGGTTCTTCTTCTGCGGCATGATCGACGACCCCGTGGTGTAGGCGTCGTCGAGCTCAACCCAGGCGAACTCCGTGGTCGCCCACAGGCACACCTCCTCACCCAGCCGGGAGAGGTGGACCCCGAGCAGCGCCGCGACGAAGGCGAACTCCGCGACGAAGTCGCGGTCGCTGACGGCGTCGATCGAGTTGTCGACCGGGCCGTCGAAGCCCAGCTCCGCCGCGACGGCGACCGGGTCGAGGGGCAGCGAGGACCCGGCCAGCGCGCCGGCGCCCAGCGGCGACAGGGCCGCCCGGCGGTCCCAGTCGCGGAACCGCTCGACGTCGCGCTTGAAGGCGTGCACGTGGGCCAGCAGGTGATGGGCCAGGAGCACCGGCTGCGCATGCTGGAGGTGGGTCATGCCCGGCATCGCGGTTCCCCGGTGCCGCTCCGCGAGCCCGACCAGCGCGGTCTCCAGCTCGGCCACCCGCGCGACGACCGAACGAGCCGCGTCGCGCAGGTAGAGCCGGAGGTCGGTGGCGACCTGGTCGTTGCGGCTGCGGCCGGCGCGGAGCTTGCCGCCGAGCGCGCCGACGCGTTCGAGGAGCCCACGCTCCAGCGCCGTGTGCACGTCCTCGTCGTCGACCGTCGGGCGGAAGCTGCCGTCGCGGACCGACTCCCCCAGCGAGTCGAGCGCGTCGAGCATCGCCGCGAGCTCGTCGCCGGTGAGCAGCTCGGCGGCGTGCAGGACGCGGGCGTGCGCCTTCGAGGCGGCGAGGTCGTACGGCGCCAGCCGCCAGTCGAAGTGCACGCTCACGGAGAGCCGGGCCAGCGCGTCGCTGGGGCCGCCGCCGAACCGGCCGCCCCACAGCCGGGTGGGGGAAGCGCCGTCCTGGTCAGTCACGCTTGGCATTGTCCCCCGACCGCTGGTCCCGCCGGGCAGCCATCTTCGACGGCAGGCCCCAGAGCTCGACGAAGCCCTTGGCCAGTGTCTGGTCGAAGACGTCGCCGGAGTCGTAGGTGGCCCACTCGTACTCGTAGAGCGCTTCGTCGCTGCGCCGGCCGGTGACCACGGCGCGGCCGCCGTGCAAGGTCATCCGGATGTCGCCGGAGACGTGCTCGTTGGCCTCCTCCAGGAAGGTGTCCAGCGCCCGCTTGAGCGGCGAGAACCACAGCCCGTCGTAGACGAGCTCGCCCCACCGCTGGTCCACCTGCCGCTTGAACCGAGCGAGGTCACGCTCGAGGGTGACGTTCTCGAGCTCCTGGTGGGCGGTGATGAGAGCGATGGCGCCGGGCGCCTCGTACACCTCGCGGCTCTTGATGCCCACCAGCCGGTCCTCGACCAGGTCGAGCCGGCCGACACCCTGGGCGCCCGCGCGCTTGTTCAGCTCGACGACGGCCTCCAGGACCGAGACCGGCCGGCCGTCGATCGCGACCGGCGCGCCGCGGTCGAAGGTGATGACGACCTCGTCCGGGTCCCGTGGCACCGCCGGGTCGGCCGTGTACTCGTAGACGTCCTCGGCGGGCCCGTTCCAGATGTCCTCGAGGAAGCCGGTCTCGACCGCGCGACCCCAGAGGTTCTGGTCGATCGAGTAGGGCGACTTCTTGGTGACGTCGATCGGCAGCCCCTTCTCCTCGGCGAAGGCGATCGCCTTGTCACGGGTCATGCCGGAGTCACGGACCGGCGCGAGCACGGTGAGGTCCGGCGCCAGGGCGCCGGTCCCGACCTCGAAGCGGACCTGGTCGTTGCCCTTGCCGGTGCAGCCGTGCGCGACCGCCGAGGCGCCGTGGTAGCGCGCGGCCTCCACCAGGTGCTTGACGATGATCGGCCGCGACAGGGCGGAGACCAGGGGGTAGCGGTCGAGGTAGAGCGCGTCGGCCTTCAGCGCCGGCAGGCAGTACTCGGAGGCGTACTCGTCGCGGGCGTCGACGACCACGGACTCGACCGCACCGCAGGCCAGGGCTCGTTCGCGGATGACGTCGAGGTCCTCCCCACCCTGACCGACGTCGGCGGCCACGGCGACGACCTCGGCTCCCGTCTCCTCGGTGATCCAGCCGATGGCGACGGACGTGTCGAGTCCTCCGGAGTACGCGAGTACGACGCGCTCGGTCATTCGGGGTCTTCCTCTCAGCTGCCGGGCGGGGTGCTGCCGGCGTCGGTGGTGGTGCTGGCCAGACTGGCTAGTGCGAGCATCCGGTCGGCCAGCGCCGCTCCCCCGTCGGGGTCGCGGGAGATCAGCAGGACGGTGTCGTCGCCGGCGATGGTGCCGATGACGTCAGGCAGGGCTGCCCGGTCGACGGCGGACGCCAGGAACTGGGCGGCTCCGGGCGGCGTACGGAGGACGACGAGGTTGGCCGACGCGTCGGCCGAGACCAGCAGCTCGGCCGCCAGCCGCGACAGCCGCGCACCGACCTCGCCGTTGACCGGTGCGAGGCGGGGCGTGGTGTCACCGCCCTCGGCGGGCACGGCGTAGACGAGGTCACCGTCGCCGTCGCGGATCTTCACCGCGCCGAGCTCGTCGAGGTCGCGTGACAGCGTCGTCTGCGTGACCGCCACACCGTCGTCCGCGAGCAGCCGCGCCAGCTCTGCCTGCGAGCGCACCCGCCGCGTCTCGAGCAGCTCGACGATGCGCCGGTGGCGAGCCGTGCGGCTGGTGGCCAGCTGGGACGTCATTCGGTTCTCCTCATCGTCCGCTCACCCCTGCTCCAGCAGCCACGCGAGCAGCGCCTTCTGGGCGTCGTCGCGCAGGAAGTGGCGGGGCATCAGGCGTCCTCCCGCGTCAGGGGCGTCGCGGGGACGCTAGCGAGTCCCGCGGCCGTGTCCAGGACACCGGGCAGCGCGTCGAGGAACGCGTCGGCCTGGCCGTCGGTGAGAACCAGGGGCGGGACCAGCCGGATGGTGTCCGGCGCGACCGCGTTGACCAGGAAGCCCGCCCCGCGGGCCGCGGCCTCGACGGCACCGGCTACCGGCGACGAGAGAGTGACGGCCAGCATGAGGCCCACACCGCGCACCTCCGTGACGATCGGGTGCTGCAACGCCGCGATCCCGGCCCGCAGGTGTTCACCGAGGACCGTCGCCCGGGCCAGCAGCCCGTCGGCCTCGATCGTGTCCAGGACGGCGAGGGCCGCGGCGCACGACACCGGGTTGCCGCCGAAGGTGCTTCCGTGCTGCCCGGGCTGGAGCAGGTCGGCAGCGTGACCGAAGGCGAGGCAGGCGCCGATCGGCAGCCCGCCGCCGAGGCCCTTGGCGAGTGTCATCACGTCCGGGGCGACACCGGTGTGCTGGTGCGCGAACCAGGCACCGGTGCGGCCGATGCCGGTCTGCACCTCGTCGAGCACCAGCAGCGCTCCGTACCTGCTGGTCACCTCGCGGGCGGCCGCGAGGTAGCCGGCAGGCGGCACGACGACGCCGGCCTCCCCCTGCACCGGCTCGAGGAAGACGGCTGCCGTGTTTGCGCCGACCGCCGAGGCGAGTGCCTCCGCGTCACCGAAGGGGACGAAGCCGACGCCGTCCGGCAGTGGCTCGAACGGTGCCCGCTTGCCCGGCTGCCCGGTCAGCGCGAGCGCGCCCATCGTGCGGCCGTGAAAGGCGCCGTGGGTGCTGACGACCGACGGGCGGCCAGTGCGCCGGGCCAGCTTGAACGCCGCCTCGTTGGCCTCGGCGCCGCTGTTGGCGAAGAAGACCCTGCCCTCGCCCGGCCGGCCGGCAAGCGCGAGCAGCCGCTCCGCCAGCCGCACCGACGGCTCGTTGGCCACCAGGTTGCTGGTGTGCCCGAGGGTTGCGACCTGCCGTGAGACCGCCTCGACCACCGCCGGGTGGGCGTGCCCGAGCGCGTTGACCGCGATCCCGGCGACCAGGTCGACGTAGTCGCGGCCGTCCACGTCCCACACCCGCGCCCCCTCCCCGCGGACGAGGGTCAGCGTCGGCGCCGCGTACGTCGCCAGCATGACGTCGGACCAGGCGGCCGTGCCCGAGGCGATGGATGGCGCGCTCACGGGTGCACCTCCGTCCCGACGCCCTCGTCGGTGAGGACCTCGACGAGCAGCGCGTGCGGCACGCGCCCGTCGATGACGTGCGCCTTGGGCACGCCACCGCGCACCGCGCGAAGACAGGCGGCCATCTTGGGCACCATCCCGCTGGACAGGGTCGGGAGCAGCGACTCCAGCGTGTCCGCCGAGATGCTGCTCACCACGTCGTCCCCCACCGGCGCGACGCCGTCGGCAGGCCAGTCGGCGTACAGCCCGGCGACGTCGGTGAGGACGACGAGCTTCACCGCGCCGAGCGCGACGGCAAGGGCTGCGGCCGCGGTGTCTGCGTTGACGTTGAAGACCTCTCCCGCGTGCCCGCGGGCGACGCTGGAGACGATGGGGATCCGGCCGTCGGCGACGAGACCGTGCACGACGCCCGGCTCGACGTGCACCACGTCGCCGACCAGTCCCAGGTCCACCTGCTCGCCGTCGACCTCGACGTGGTGGGGCTCGGCTGTGAAGAGGTTGGCGTCCTCGCCGGAGAGCCCCACGGCGAAGGGGCCGTGCGAGTTCACCAGCCCGACGATCTCGCGCTGCACCTGCCCGACGAGCACCATCCGGACGACGTCCATCACCTCGGGAGTCGTGACCCGGTGCCCGGACGCGAAGACCGACTCGATCCCGTGGCGCTCCAAAGCGGCGGTGATCTGCGGTCCTCCGCCGTGGACGACCACGGGGCGCAGGCCGGCGTACCGGAGGAAGACGACGTCCTCGGCGAACGCCTGCTGGAGCGGGACGTCGGTCATCGCGTTGCCGCCGAACTTCACGACGACCGTGCGCCCCTGGAAGCGTTCGAGCCAGGGCAGCGCCTCGACGAGTGCGCCGGCCTTCTCCAGGGCAGCCGCGTGCCGCGCGCTCGCGGTGGTGGGCGCGCTCACGTCGAGTAGGCCGAGTTCTCGTGGACGTACGCCGCGGTCAGGTCGTTGGTCCAGACCGTGACCTCGGCGTCCCCCGCCGCGAGATCGATCACGACGCTGATCTCGCGGCCGGACAGGTCGGCCTTGTTCCGGTCCTCGGCCGCCATGCCGTCCCGGCAGACCCACACGTCGTTGAGCGCCACGGCGAGCCGCTCGGGCTCGAAGGTGGCGTCGGTGGTGCCGACCGCGGCGAGCACCCGTCCCCAGTTCGGGTCCTCGCCGTGCAGGGCGCACTTGAGGAGGTTGCTCCGCGCGACGGCCCGGGCCGCGACGAGGCCGTCCCGCTCGTCGGCCGCGCGGGTGACCGTGACGGCCACGGTCTTGGAGGCGCCCTCGGCGTCGTCCACCAGCTGGCGGGCGAGGTCGGCGCACACCTGCTCGACCGCGGCGGCGAGCACCCGCTCGTCAGGCACCAGCCCGGCCGCGCCGGACGCGAGCAGCAGGACAGTGTCGTTGGTGGACATGCAGCCGTCCGAGTCGACCCGGTCGAAGCTCCGGGACGTGGCGGACCGCAGGACCCGGTCAAGCACCTCGGGCGTCGCCTCGGCGTCGGTGGTGACCACCGCGAGCATCGTGGCGAGGCCGGGCGCGAGCATCCCCGCGCCCTTGGCCATCCCACCCACGGTGAAGCCGTCGACCGCGGCCACCGACTGCTTGGGCCGGGAGTCGGTGGTCATGATCGCCCGCGCCGCCTCGTCGGCACCGGCCGGCGACAGCAGCGGGACCGCGGCGTCCACGCCGGCCAGCAGCTCGTCGATGGCCAGCCGCTCCCCGATGAGGCCGGTGGAGCAGATCGCGACGTCGGTCGGGGAGACTTCCAGCAGCCCGGCGGCCCACTCGGCGGTGGCGTGGGTGTCCTGGAAGCCGGCCGGACCGGTGCAGGCGTTGGCGCCGCCGGAGTTGAGGACCACCGCGTCGACCCGGCCGTCGCCGAGCACCTGCTGCGACCAGAGGACAGGGGCGGCCTTGACCCGGTTGGCCGTGAAGACGCCGGCGGCGGCGTGGCTCGGGCCGTCGTTGACGACCAGCGCCACGTCGAGCAGGCCGCTGGTCTTGAGGCCGGCCGAGACGGCGGCCGCGCGGAAGCCGAGCGGCGCGGTGACACTCATGGTGCGATCCCGGCTGCGGAGAGCCCAGCGGTCTCGTCGATGCCGAGGACCAGGTTGGCGTTCTGCACGGCCTGCCCGGCGGCGCCCTTGACCAGGTTGTCGATCGCGGCGACCACGACGGCGCGGCCGGCATGGGTGTCCGCGGCGACCTGCAGGTGGGCCGAGTTGCTGCCGGCGACGGCGGCCGTCGTCGGCCAGGTGCCCTCGGGCAGCACGTGCACGAACGGCTCGTCCGCGTAGGCGGTCATGAGCGCGTCGCGGAGCTGCGTGGTGGACGTGCCCGCCGCGAGCCGCGCGGCGCTCGTCGCGAGGATGCCGCGCGGCATCGGGGCGAGGACGGGGGTGAAGGACAGGGTCACCGGCGACCCGGCGGCGGAGGACAGCGCCTGCTCCATCTCGGGCGTGTGCTGGTGGGTCCCGCCGGCCTTGTAGGCAGTCAGGGCGCCCATCACCTCGCTGGCCATCAGCGACGCCGACGTCTTGCGGCCGGCGCCCGAGGTCCCCGACGCGGCGACCACGACGACGTCCGACGGCTCGACCAGCCCGGCGGCCAGCAGCGGCGCGAGCCCGAGGGCCACCGACGTCGGGTAGCACCCCGGGTTGGCGACCCGGCTGGCTGCAGCGACCCGCTCGCGCGCCCCGGTGAGCTCGGGGAGCCCGTAGACCCAGGTGCCCGCGTGGCTGCCGCCGTAGTAGGTGCCCCAGTCCGCTGCGTCGGCGAGCCGGAAGTCGGCGCCGAGGTCGACCACCGGCAGGTCCGCCGGCAGGTCGGCGACAAGCGCGGCGGACTCGCCGTGCGGGAGCGCCAGGAACACGATGTCCGCCTCGGCGAGCCGGTCGGCGGTCGTGGGCCCGAAGGTGGTCGACGCCAGCTGCGGGAGCTGCGGGTGCAGCTCGGTCACCGGCCGGCCGGCCGCCGCCCCCGCCGCGACCGGGCCCAGGCTCAACCCGGGGTGCCCGAGGACGAGCCGGAGCAGCTCGCCCCCCGCGTAGCCGCTCGCTCCCGCGACCGCTGCCCTCCGACCCATGTGCATGAGTATGCGGTGCTACGCATCTTCATGCAAACGCGTCTCAGGGCAGCGGCTTGACCAGGTGGATCTGGGCGTGGCCGGCCGGGTAGTCGTCGATGCGGCCGTACTCGACGTAGCCGCGCACCCGGTAGAACTCGGGCGCCTGGAAGCTGTGGGTCGCCAGGACGACCTGCGTGCAGCCCCGCCGAGCGCCCTCCTCCTCGGCCGCGGTCAGCAGCCGGGAGCCGAGCCCGGCACCGCGGTGCTCCTCGGCGACGTGCAGCAGGTCGACGAAGCAGGTGCCGCCCCACGTCCAGCCGAAGAGGCCGGCGACCATCGCTTCGTCGTCGTCGCGCACCGTGATCACGAGCAGGTCTCCGTCGTCGATCCCGGTGGCCTCGACGTTGAACCGGTAGAGCAGCCCGCGCAGCCCGGTCTCCACCTCGCCGCCGTTGTCCCGGTCGCCGACGGAGATCCGGTAGCGCGCCACGGCGGGAGCATGCCATCCGGCGTGCCGCGACGGCGGCGGGACGCGCTCAGGCCAGCGGGTCCTCGGGGCCGTACGCCCTCAGCCGGAGCGTCCGGGCATCCGTCTCGCGGACCCGCCCGGCCAGCGCGACGAGCGCGTCGACGTCGTCGCGGGCGGCGTGGACGAAGCGGCCGTGCAGTGCATCAAGGTCGCCGGCGGCGAACCGGCGCACCACCTCGACCACCCGGGCGACGTCGTTCCACGGCTGCTCGTCCGGCGGCCCCCACATGGTCTCGGTCATGTCGGTGCGGACCAGGCCGGGGCTGACCTCGAGCAGGGTCACGCCCGTGCCGTCCAGGGCAGCGGCGAGCGTGTCGGTGAGCCGGCTGACCGCGGCCTTGGACACGGCGTAGGCGGACCAGTCCGGGTGCGGGCGCTGGCCCATCCCGCTGCCGACGTGCAGCACCCGGCCGCGCCCGCGCGCGACCATCCCGGGCAGGACGAGCCGGTCGAGCAGGTAGGTGCCGCGCAGGTTGGTCTCGACGGCGCGCCACCAGTCGTCCGGGTCGGTCTCCCACGGCACCGCGGCCACCCTGTCGCGCTGCCCGGCGTTGGTCACCAGCAGGTCGACCGGGCCGAGGTCCCGCTCCACCGTCTCGATGGCCGCCTTCGCCGTCGCGCGGTCGGTGACGTCGGCCGGCACGGCGACCGCCTTCGCGCCGAGCGCCGCGCAGTCGCGCAGCACGGCGTCGAGCGTCGCGCGGCTCCGCCCGAGCAGCCCGATCGAGGCGCCGTCGCCTGCCAGCCCGAGCGCCATCGCGCGGCCGATCCCTCGACCGGCGCCCGAGACCAGCGCGACCTGTCCACGCAGCGCGCCGCCTCCGTCGTCAGGCACGCTGGACGGCGCCGGTGCGCCGCGCCGCCTCGGCCACGGCGGCCTGGCGCGCGGCGCTCGCCTCGTCGGCGGTGAGCGTGCGGTCCGGTGCCCGGAAGCGCAGGGCGAAGGCGAGCGAGGCCCGGCCCTCTCCCACCTGGCTGCCTCGGTAGACGTCGAACAGCCGCACCGACTCGAGGAGCTCCCCGCCGCCGTCCCGCAGGGCCGCCTCCACGTCGGCCGCCGGTGTCCCGGCCGGCACGACGAGCGCGACGTCCTGGGTGGCGACCGGGAAGGTCGAGATCCGCGGTGCCGGCACCGGGGCGTGGTCTGCCCCGAGCAGCTCCAGGTCGAGCTCCATCGCGCAGGTCCGGTCGGGCAGCCCGAACGCCGCGACCACCCGCGGGTGCAGCTCCCCGGCGTGGCCGACCAGCCGGCCGTCGACGTGCAGGGCGGCGCAGCGGCCGGGGTGCCACGGGGCGTGCTGGTCGGCGGTGACGGTCAGGGTGACCCTCGCCTGCTCGGCCACCACCCGGGCGAGCTGGACGGCGTCCGACCAGGCGGCCGGCCGCCCGGGACCCCACCAGCCGCGCTGGTCGAGCTCCCCCGACAGCACGGCGGCCACCCGCCAGGGCTGGGACGGCAGGGCGGCGTCGAGCGCGCGCACCTCCTCGTCCGTCGGCCGGCGGTCGAGGCGCGGGCGGGGTGGCTCCGGCAGCTCGGCGGGACCGGGCCGGAACACCGGGGCGAGCTCGAACAGCGACACGTCGGTGTTGCCGCGGCCCAGGTTGCGCCGCAGGGTCGACAGCAGGCCGGGCAGCAGCGTCGTGCGCAGCAGCGGCTCCTCGTCGGACAGCGGGTTGGCCAGCCGCAGCGCGTTGCGCCGGTCGTCGTCCGCCGGCAGGCCCAGGCGCGTCCAGAGCCTCCTCCCCCACGAAGGGGTAGGACGGCGACTCCACGAGGCCCGCGTGCGCGAGCGCCTGGCCGATCCGGCGCCGTAGCCGCTGGGTGTCGCTGAAGCCCGGCCCGGCGGGGGCGAGCGGCAGCAGCGCCGGCACCGAGTCGTAGCCGACGAGCCGGATCACCTCCTCGTCGAGGTCGGCCGGGTCGGTGAGGTCCGGTCGCCAGGTCGGCGGTGTGACCGACCAGGTCGGTCCGGAGCGGTCGACCGACGCGCCCACCTGCTCCAGGTGGCGGGCGACCGTGTCCGCCGGGATCTCCAGCCCGGCCGTACGCCCGGGTCGCGCCGGGTCCAGCTGGATCACGACCGGCGCGTGGGGGTGGCGCACCTCGACGGAGCCGGCGTGCGAGGCGCCACCGAGCTCGGTGAGCAGCTGGACGGCACGGGTCGACGCGACCGGACCCAGCTCGGGGTCGACGCCGCGCTCGAAGCGCTTGGCCGCCTCGCTGGTGAGCTTGTGACGTCGGGTGGTCCTGGCCACCGCGACGGCGTCGAAGTGGGCGGCCTCGAGGACCAGCTCGGTCGACCCGCTGTCGATCTCGGTCGTCAGGCCACCCATGGCCCCGGCGAGCCCGATCGGCCCCGAGCCGTCGGTGATCAGCAGGTCCGCGGGGTCGAGGTCACGCACGACGTGGTCCAGCGTCTCCAGCCGCTCGCCCGGGGCCGCCCGGCGCACGACGATCGGACCGCTGAGCCGGGTCCGGTCGAAGGCGTGCAGCGGCTGGCCGGTCTCGAGCATCACGTAGTTGGTGATGTCGACCGCCAGCGAGACCGGTCGCATGCCGCACAGCACCAGCCGGCGCTGCAGCCACACCGGCGACCCGGCGGTCGGGTCGAGCCCGGTGACCGTCCGGAGCACCAGCCGGTCGGCGCCGGTCGGGTCGGCGATCTCACCGGGGTGCCCGGACCCGTCGACCGGCAGCGGCGCGATGCCCGCGGGGTCGTGGAAGGCCACCCCGTAGGCCGTGGCCGCCTCCCGGGCGATCCCGCGGATCGACAGGCAGTACGCCCGGTCCGGGGTGACCGCGATGTCCAGCACCTCGTCGCGCAGCCCGAGCAGCGCCACTGCGTCCTCGCCGACGCCGGGCTCGCCGTCCAGCACCAGGATCCCGGTGTGGTCGTCGCCGGTGCCGAGCTCGCGGGACGAGCAGATCATCCCGTCGCTGACGTGGCCGTACGTCTTCCGGGCCGTGATGGCGAAGCCACCGGGCAGGGTCGAGCCCGGCAGGGCGACCACCACCCGGTCGTCGACCGCGAAGTTCAGGGCACCGCAGACGATCCCGCGCGGCTCGGCCTCGCCGACGTCGACCGTGCACCAGCGGATCGTCTTGCCGTTGGAGGCCGTCTCGTCCTCGAAGGCGAGGACGCGGCCGACGACCAGGGGGCCGCCGATGTCCTGGCCGGGCTGCTCCACCGTCTCCACCTCGAGCCCGGCAGCGACAAGCCGCGTCGCGAGGTCTCGGCCGGTGACGTCGGCCGGCAGGTCGGCGTGCTCGCGCAGCCAAGACAGGGGCGCCCGCATCAGAGCTCCGTCCCGAACGGCCGCGTGAAGCGCACATCACCCTCGACCATGTCGCGCATGTCCTCGGCACCGTGCCGGGACATCAGGGTGCGTTCCAGGCCGATCCCGAAGGCGAACCCCGTCCACCGCTCCGGGTCCAGCCCGCAGGCGACCAGGACGCGCGGGTTGACCATGCCGCAGCCGCCGAGCTCGATCCACCCCTCCGAGGAGCATGTCCGGCACGGGCGGTCCGGGTTGCCCACGGACTCGCCGTGGCACACCCAGCAGCGCAGGTCCATCTCGGCGCTGGGCTCGGTGAAGGGGAAGTACGAGGGCCGCAGCCGCGTCGTGACGTCGTCACCGAGGACCTGCCGCGCGAAGTGCTCCAGCGTCCCCCGCAGGTGGGCCATCGTGATGCCCTCGTCGATGACCAGCCCCTCGACCTGGCTGAAGACCGGCGTGTGCGTGGCGTCCAGCTCGTCCGTCCGGTAGACCCGGCCCGGCGAGACGGCGTAGATCGGCGGTTCCTTGCGCAGCATGGTGCGGATCTGCACCGGTGAGGTCTGGGTGCGCAGCACGACGCCGGACTCCGGGGACCGGACCCAGAAGGTGTCCTGGGTCGACCGGGCGGGGTGGTCCGGCGGGATGTTGAGGGCGTCGAAGTTGAACCACTCGGCCTCGACCTCGGGCCCTTCCGACCACTCGTAGCCCATGGCCACGAAGAGCTCGGCCACCCGCTCGGTCACGGTCGTGAGGGGGTGGCGGGCGCCGCTGGGCCGCCGGTCCCCGGGAAGGGTGACGTCGACGGCCTCCTCGACCAGGACCCGCTCGTCGCGCTCCTGCTCGAGCTCGGCCTGGCGCGCCGCGAGGGCCTCGGTGACGGCCCGCCGGGCCTGGCCGACCCGCTTGCCGGCGTCGGCCTTCGCGGCCGGCGGCAGGGCGCCGATCTCCCGGTTGGCCAGCGCGAGCGGCGAGCGGTCGCCGGCGTGGTCGAGCCGGACCTGCTTGAGGGCGTCCAGGTCACGAGCTGCCGAGACAGCGGCCAGCGCCTGGTCGCGGGCGTGCTCGACCTCGTCGGCGTTCAAGGGGGTCACCTGCACGGGGTCGTAGGACTTGTTGGGTGCGGACATCGTGGGCTCCGGTCGGGGTCGGGGCGCCGGCCGAGTCTATGGAGGCCGGCGGCGGGTGCAGGTGAGGCCCGCCGCTCCCGGCCGTGCTCGTCGCCTAGTCGGCGAAGTCCGGGGTCGCGGCGGGCAGCACGAATCGGAACCTCGCACCGCCACCGGGAGCCCGGCCGACCTCGATCCGACCACCGTGCGCCTCGACCAGGCCGCGCACGATGTAGAGCCCCAGACCCGTGCCGCCGCGACGGCCGGACCGCCAGAAGCGGGTGAAGACGCGGTCGATCAGCTGGTCGGGGATGCCCTCACCCTCGTCCATGACCGTCACCGCCGCTCCGTCTCCCTCGGGCTCGACGACGATCGTCACCTGGCCGGCCCCGTGCCGCACCGCATTTTCCAGCAGGTTGGCCATCACCTGGTCGAGCTTGTCGGCGTCGACCCACATCTCCGGGATGCCCGGCTGGATGGTCACGTCGAAGCCGTCCGGGTCGTGCCCCGACGCGACGAGGCCGTCGACGTGCCGGTGGACGACGGTCCCGAGGTCCACCACCTGCCGCCGGACGGTGAGCCGGCCGGAGTCGATGCGCGCGATGTCGAGGAGCTCGGTGATCAGCCGCGTCACGCGGTCGGCGTCGGCGTTGACGGTCTCCAGCATGAGCCGCTTCTGGTCATCACTGAAGCGGTCCCACTTGGCCAGCAGCGTGGCGGTGAAGCCCTTCACCGAGGTCAGCGGCGAGCGCAGCTCGTGGGCGACGGTGGACACCAGCTCGGCCCGGCTGAGCTCCTCCCGAGCGCGGTGACGGGTGTCGCGGATCGACACGATCACCCGACGGACCGGACCTCGCGGCTCGTCCCGGACGTACCGCGAGGTGACGAGGACCTCGTGCCCGCCGGGGAGCAGCAGGTTCCGCTCGGGGTGGCCGGTCACGCTCGCGAGCCCGGTGTAGGGCCTGGTGCAGGCCCACCAGTCCCGGCCGTCGAGCGTCTCCAGCGGGAGGGCCGCGTCCAGGTCCTTGCCGAGTGCGGTCTGGACGTCCACGCCGGTGATCCGGGCCGCCGCGGTGTTGAACACCACGACGGAGCCGTGCCCGTCCGCGACGAGCAGCCCGTCCGGCAGGTCGTCCCAGGCGGCGGGTCCGTCGGCGTTCCCCGAGGTCACAGCAGCGACAGTAGCGAGGCGGCACGGTCAGTTCTGTCACCCCGATGACGGTTCGTCAGGAGTCGCGCCGATTGGTCGCCCTCTGTGCCCTCGCGGACGCGTAGCGGCAGACCGCGCGCCGCACGGGACGCAAACGCGAACCGAAGATCGCCCTCAGCCGTCCTCGACAGATCCACGGACCCGAGGAGGGGGACATGACCGGGCATCAGACTTGTGGGAACCGGACGGATCGAGCGCGCCGCGCGCGGGCGCTCGCCGCCAGCACGACCACGCTGCTGGCGCTGAGCCTTTTGGGGGCGGCCCCGGCGTCGGCGGCGGCGCCGGCCAACGACGCACGGACGGCGCCGCAGGCACTGGCCCTGCCGACGACCGTCCAGGGGACGACCCTCGAGGCGACACTCGAACCGGACGAGCCCGCCTCGGCCTGCGGGCGAGCGCTGAAGGGATCGGTCTGGTACGCCTTCACGTCGACGACCTCGCGCTCGGTGATCCTGGCACTCGACGCCGCCGGCGACATGGACGCCGCCGTCGACGTCTTCCGGCGACAGCGCTCCCAGCTGACGTCGGTGACCTGCCAGCTCACCAACTCGCGTGGTGAGGCCACCGTCGACATCGACGTCGCCGAGGACGCCGCCTACCTCGTCCGGGTCGCTCCTCTGAGCAACTCGGTGGCCGACCGCTTCTCGCTCCTCGCCGTCGTGCCCGACCGCCCGGCGAACGCGCCCGGGCCGCTGCTGCCGGCCGGCGGGGTGGCCCGGACCGTCGACAGGTTCGCCAACCCGGACGACGCCTGGTCGGTGCGGCTGCAGCGCGGCCGGACGTACCGGATGAACTTCGTGACCAAGGGCGAGGGTTGTGCGTCGGTGTCGCTGCACCGCCCGAAGACCGGGTTCGGCAGCGCGGTCCTTCGGCGCCAGTGCGACGCGCACGCCGTCTTCGCCGCTACAACCACCGGCCGGTACAGCTTCCACATCGAGGCTCCGCGTGCCTCGCGGGCGACGCTGCGATACCGGCTTCGGGTGGGTCCTGCACTGGCCGACGACACCGCCCCGGGCATCCGCCTGCCGAACGACCAGGCCATGCGGGGACGGCTGACCGGCAGCGAGCTCGACGCCCTGGACCTGTACCGGTTCGACGTGCTGCGGCGCAGCGACCTTCGCCTGCACCTGGGCAGCCGGGCCGACCTGGAGGTGACCCTGCTGTCGGCAGGCGGCAAGCGGCTGGGCTCGGGCACGTCAGTGGACCGTCGGCTGCCGCAGGGGCGCTACTTCGTGGCGGTCCGCGCCCTCGACGGCTCCGACGGCTCCTACGTCCTGCGGCGCGTGGTCCGGACGATCACCACGGCCAGGACCCTGATCGACGGGCAGCGCAGCCGCACGGTCACCCGCGGTGCCACGGTGCAGCTTGCCGTGGTCGTCCAACCGGCGGTCGCCGGGCGGGCGTCGATGCTCGTCGAGCGCTTCGACCCGATCGACGGCTGGCTGTTCCATGCCCGCTACCAGCCGACGGTCTTCGGCGGTCGCGGCGCAATCAGCTTCCGGCCGCCGTCGGTCGGTCGCTGGCGGGTCACCGGCAGCTTCGACGGGACGCGGACGGCCAGCCAGAGCGACGGCGGGACCGCGACGCTGCTCGTGGCTGAGCCCTTGACCGAGTGACCCGCGGTCCGGCGCGCCAGGTGGCCCCGTTCACCTGGCGCGCTGGGCCCTCGCGGACGCGTAGAGGCAGACCGCGGCGGCGGTGGCCAGGTTGAGGCTCTCGGCGCGGCCGTGGATCGGGACCTTGACCACGGCGTCGGCGAGGGCCCGGGTCTCCTCCGGCAGCCCCCAGGCCTCGTTGCCGAAGACCCAGGCCGTCGGGCCGTCGAGCAGCCCCTCGTCGGAGGCGACGTCCAGGTCCACCTCGGCGTGCCCGTCGGCGGCCAGGACCCGCAAGCCGGCCTCGCGCAGGGCGGGGAGGTCGTGAGCGACGTCGTGCCCGACAGCCACCGGGAGGTGGAAGATGCTGCCGGCAGTGGCCCGGACGCACTTCGCGTTGTACGGGTCCACGCTGTCACCGGTCAGGACGACCGCGTCGGCGCCCGCCGCGTCGGCGGTGCGCAGCACGGTGCCCGCGTTTCCGGGGTCGCGGGCGTGGGCGAGCACCGCCACCAGCCGTGGTGCCGCCGCCAGGACCTCGCCGAGCGGCCGGTCCAGGGTGCGGCAGACGGCGACGACGCCCTGCGGCGTGACCGTCTGGGCGAGCGCGGACATGACCTCGCCGCTGACCAGGTGGACCGGCGCAGCGCGCCCGGCCGCGTCGACGAGGTCGGCGTGGCGGTCGGCGGCGTCCCGGGTGACGAAGACCTCGGTGACGGTGGCCGGCCGGGCGACCGCCTCCCGGACCGCCTGCGGCCCCTCCGCGAGGAAGAGCCCCTCGCGGGTCCGGAACGCGCGCTTGCCCAGACGCCGAGCCGCCTGCACCCGCGCGGACCTGATGCTCGTGAGCTCGGGTCCGAGGGGCACAGGCGGCTCGGGTCGACTGCGCTGCTGACCGACGGTCAGGCGGCGGTCTCGTCCTTCTTCGCGTTGACGTCGTCGGGCAGGGCGCCCTTGGCGACCTCGACGAGCGCGGTGAACGCGGTCGCGTCGTTGACGGCCAGGTCGGCGAGCACCTTGCGGTCGACCTCGACGCCCGCGGCCTTGAGGCCCTGGATGAACCGGTTGTACGTCATGCCGTTCTGCCGGGCGGCGGCGTTGATCCGCTGGATCCACAGCTGCCGGAAGTCGCCCTTGCGCTTCTTGCGGTCCCGGTAGGCGTAGACCAGCGAGTGGGTGACCTGCTCCTTGGCCTTGCGGTAGAGCCGCGACCGCTGACCGCGGTAGCCGCTCGCCCGCTCGAGGACGACCCGGCGCTTCTTGTGGGCGTTGACCGCCCGCTTCACGCGTGCCACTGAATTGCTCCTTCGTCGTGGGGGGTCGTCGGCTACTTGCCGAGAAGGCGCTTGACCTTCTTGACGTCGGCGCTGGAGGTCTCGACGTCGAGTGCGAGGGCGCGCGTCCGCTTGGACGGCTTGCCCTCGAAGAGGTGCCGACGGTTGGCCTGCTCGCGCATGACCTTGCCGGTCCCGGTCAGGCGGAAGCGCTTCTTGGTTCCGCTGTGCGTCTTGTTCTTCGGCATGGCGCCGGGGTCTCCCTTGGTCGGGCTGTCGGTCGTGCTGGTCGGGTGCTCAGAGTGCTCGGGGTGCGCGTAGTGCGAGTGCTGGTCGTCCGGTCAGGCGACGGGCTGCTCTGCGGCGGCTGCCTCGGGGGCCGGCTCGGTCTCCGGGGCCGGCTCCGCTGCCGCGGCGACCTCGGGTGCCGCGGACGGGTCCGTGGTGACGGCCTCTGCCGGCGCTGGCGTCTCGGTCTCGTCGCGCGCGCCCTCCCGGCGGGCGCGGTCGGCGGCGCGCTCGGCGCGGGCGTCGGCCTTCTTCTTCGTCGGGCCCAGCACCATGATCATGTTGCGGCCGTCCTGCTTCGGGGCCGACTCGACGAAGCCGAGCTCCTGCACGTCCTCGGCGAGGCGCTGCAGGAGCCGGAAGCCGAGCTCCGGCCGGGACTGCTCACGGCCGCGGAACATGATCGTGATCTTGACCTTGTCACCCTGCTTCAGGAACCGGACGACGTGACCCTTCTTGGTCTGGTAGTCGTGCGGGTCGATCTTGGGCCGGAGCTTCATCTCCTTGATGACCGTGTTGACCTGGTTCTTGCGGGCCTCGCGGGCCTTCTGCGCCGACTCGTACTTGAACTTGCCGTAGTCCATGAGCTTGCAGACCGGCGGGCGGGCCATCGGCGCGACCTCGACGAGGTCGAGATCTGCCTCCTGCGCCAGCCGGAGCGCGTCGCCGATCGCGACGATGCCGACCTGCTCACCGTTCGGACCGACCAGGCGCACCTCGTTGACGCGGATGCGGTCGTTGATCCTGGGCTCAGTGCTGATGGGGCCTCCAGGGCTCTCGTCGGGCTCTCGTTGATCTTCTCGAGCCCCGGACACGAGAAAGGCTCCCGTGGCCGCAGCTCACGGAAGCCTCAACACCCAGCCGGCGCCTGGCCATCCCCTGCATCCGACAGAGGACGGCGAGCCGCCGGGTCTGCCGCCCGAGGGCGACCGACCTGACCGGGACCCGACGACCTTGTCGTGCTCAGTGGTGCTGCGGTCGTGCGGGTGGGAGGAGGACCTCCGCTTGCGCACCCAGCCGACCGGTTGGTCACCCAGGTGGGTCGCGGGTCAGGCTACCAGCCAGGGCACCCGAGCGGGAAAACAGCGATCACGCCCCGTCCTGGACGACGGCCAGGTCGAGGCCGCGCACCAGGGTGGCCGCCAGCGGTGCGAGGCGCGCCGCGACCTCGCGGGCCGTCTCCTCCGGGTCGCCGGCAGGGTCCAGCACGAGCGTCAGCCGGCCGTCGGCACCCGGCCACGGCTCGAGCCGGATGCTCCGGACCGCCGGGACGTGGCTGGTCACCGCCCGGATCGTCGCGGCGAGCTCCTCGTCGTCGTACGCCGGGACGGTGGCCGTGGAGCGCAGCAGCGCCCGGACCTCGCGCTCGCCGAGGGTGACCGGCTGCGGACCCGCGGGGTCGAGCAGGAGGTCAGCGGCGCCCTCGGCGAGGGCGACCCCGGCGGCGCGGGGACCCTCGACGGGCACCGGCCGGGGGCTCGCGTCCCAGGCGGTCAGCGCCGCGAGGCTGCTGAAGACGGGCAGCGCACGCCGGCCGGTCGGGTCCTGCAGCACGACGAGCGCGATGTCCGCGGTCTTGTCGACCGTCAGCCCGGCAGCGGTCGTCGCCGTCTCGTCCGCGACGGCGGCGACCGCGGCGAAGACCCGGGCACCGTGCAGCGCCGCGAGCACCTCAGGCTGACGGCCCTCGTCCGCAGCCACGGCCGACAGCGCCGCCGCGAGGGCGGCATCGACCTCACCCGTGTCGCCGGCGAAGCCGGGGTCCGGGATCCGGCGGCCCCCGGAGCCCCCGCCGTCGTCGTGCCCGCTCAGGGCTCGACGATGGCGATGACCGGCCCACCGCCCGAGGGCCCCTGGTGCACCGCCGCGACCGAGACGAAGACGGCCGGGTCGCCGGTGACGGAGGCGACGACGCCGCCGACGCACGACTTGATCTGCCGGTGCCAGTGCACGTCGGAGTCGTCGAGCATGATGTTGCGCCGGTCGCGGACCCGGCCGGTCGGGTCGGCCTCGCACTTGCAGAAGATGTTGACGACCCGGCCTTTCAGGTCCTCGGTGCGCGGGCGCTCCGGCAGGTCGTCGAGGCCGGCGCTGCGGATCGACTCCCAGACGCCGTCCGCGTCGAGCGCGTCCTTCATCACGCTGTGCCCGATCCGGAAGCGGCCGCCGACGCCGCGCACGTTGCCCAGCACCACGATCTGCGCCTGGTCGAGCTCGACGCCCGACGAGCAGGACGCGACCGAGGAGAAGAGCGTGAGGTCCTTGTGGATCTGCTCGGCTGTCGGCATGTCGATCTCGCCGAGCGCGACCGCGATGCCGAGGGCGGTCGTGGAGTTGGAGACGTCCATCGACTTGAGGGTGTCCTCGGTCCAGACGTCCTGCCCGCGCCGCTTGGCGTCGGTGATGGTCTCGAGGGTGAGCAGCGGGGTCTTGGTCTGCACGTAGTGCACGTCGGCGGGGTCGGTGATGCCGGCGCGCTCCATCGCGATCTTCACGCCCGCGGCGACCTTCTCGACCATCGGGAGGCGGCCGATGTCCTCGGGGTGGATCTGCTCGCTCATCGCGTAGCCGACCGACAGCCGCGGCTCGTCCGTCGCAGGCACCGTGGCGGCGTCGGTGGTCGCGAAGACAGTGGCGTGCGGGGAGATGACGCCGTCGGTGCCGCCGGACCACACGATCGGGATCTGCTTGATGTCGTCCATCGCCCGGGTGCCCTTGGCCTCGAGCACCTCCCGGAAGGCCCGGTCGGCGATGATCCGCGTGTAGTCGTTGACGCCGCCGTTGCCTTCGGTCTTGCCGATGACGGCGATGACCCGGTCGGCCTCGATGACGCCGTCGTCGATCAGCCGGGCCAGGCCGGACGCGTCGGAGACGCTCTCGATCGGGACCTTGTGGACCTCGATGGGCTGCGCGGTGGTCGCCATGTGAATCAGGACCTCTCTGCTTCGATGACGGTGCCGGCCCGGCCGTGGACGGCCTGCTCGATGTTCTCCAGGGACGTGATCACCGAGCGGGTGCCACCGGCCTCGACGAAGCGCAGCGCGGCCTCGACCTTCGGGCCCATGCTGCCGCTCGCGAAGTCGTGCTCCCGCTGGAGGCTCCGCATCTCGTCGGGGGTGACGCGCTCGATCGGCCGCTCGTCGGCCGTCCCCCAGCCGAGGACGACGTGCTCGACGTCGGTCGCGATGACCAGCACGTCGACCGCAGCGGACCGGGCGAGCAGCGCGGCACTGAGGTCCTTGTCGATGACCGCCTCGACGCCGTGCAGCACCCCGTCCTCCCCGCGAACCACGGGGATGCCGCCACCACCCGCGCCGACGACGAGGAACCCGGCCGCGGCCAGCGCGGCGATCGCGGGCGCGTCGACGATCTCGAGCGGTGCCGGCGAGGCCACCACCCGGCGCCAGCCTCGGCTCCCGCGGTCCTCCCAGGTCTGGCCGTGCTGCATCAGGGTGCGGGCCTGGTCCTCGGGCAGGTAGCGGCCGATCGGCTTGGTCGGCCGCTCGAACCCGCCGTCGTCGCCATCGACCAGCGTCCGGGTCACCACCGTCGCGACCTGCCGGTCCAGCCCGCGCGCGGCCATGGCCGCCTCCAGGGCGTCCAGGATCAGGAAGCCGATGGTTCCCTGGGTCTGCGCACCGCACCAGTCCAGCGGCACGGGCGGTACGACGCCCGCCGCGAGCTCGTTCTTCACCAGCAGGTTGCCGACCTGCGGGCCGTTGCCGTGGGTGAGCAGGACGTCGACGCCCTGGCCGACCAGGTCGGCGACCCGTTGCATGGCCACGCCGATCGCGCGGTCCTGCTGCACCGGGGACGCGTCGCCGTCGCGTCCCGTCATGGCGTTGCCGCCGAGGGCGATGAGGGCTCGCATGGGGGGAACCCTAGGGAATGGCGTCCCGGCGACCGGAGGCCGGCCGGTCCCCCGGCTGGTGCCGTCAGCTGCCCAGGCCGCGGTACCGAGCCAACCTGGCCGCCAGGCGGGTCCGGGGGTCGCGACGCAGCAAGGCGGTCAGCTCGTGCTCGAGAACTCCGGCCAGCCGCTCGAGGAAGGCCGCCGGCTCGTCCGCCGCGTCCGGGTGCTCGGCGACGACCCGGTCGACGACGCCGTCGCGCAGCAGGTCCAGCGACCGCACGCCTTGGGCGGCGGCCATCTCGGGCGCCCGCTCGGTCGTGCGGTGGATGATCGCCGACGCGCCCTCCGGAGGGAGCGGCGACAGCCAGGCATGCTGCGCGCAGACGACGCGGTCCGCCGGGAGCAGGGCGAGGGCACCGCCGCCGGCGCCCTCACCGAGCAGGAGGCAGACGGTCGGCGCGTCCAGCAGGACGAGGTCGGCCAGCGAGCGGGCGATCTCCCCGGCGAGGCCACCTTCCTCCGCCTCCTTGGACAGGGCGGCCCCTGCTGTGTCGATGACCGTCAGCAGCGGCAGCTTGAGCTCGTCGGCCAGCTTCATGCCGCGGCGGGCCTCGCGCAGCCCGGCCGGCCCGAGCGGGCTGCCGGCACCCTGCCGCGACCGGTCCTGCCCGAGCACGACGCACGGCGCGCCACCGAACCTCGCCAGCACCAGGAGCAGGCCCGGCTCGGTCTCCCCCGCGCCGGTGCCGTGCAGCGGGACGACGTCGCGAGCGGTGTGCCGCAGCAGCTGGCGCACCCCCGGCCGGTCCACCCGGCGGGACCGCTGGACGGAGTCCCAGGCCGGGAGGTCGGTGACCTCGTCGTCGGGCGGGTTCGCGACCGCGGGCGCGCCTTCGAGCGGCGCCGTCAGCACGTTGAGCGCCCGGTCGAGGACCTCGGCGATCGCCGCCGGCGGCACCACGGCGTCGACGATGCCGTGCTCGTGGAGGTTCTCCGCGGTCTGCACCCCGGCCGGGAACTCGCCGCCGTAGAGCGCGGTGAAGACCCGAGGGCCGAGGAAGCCGATCAGCGCACCCGGCTCGGCCACGGTCACGTGCCCGAGAGAGCCCCACGAGGCCAGGACGCCGCCCGTCGTCGGGTTGCGCAGGTAGACGAGATAGGGGTTGCCGTTCGCCTTGTGCCGGCCGATCGCCGCGGAGATCTTCACCATCTGCAGGAACGCGACGGTGCCCTCCTGCATCCGGGTCCCCCCCGACGTCGGTGACGCCAGGAGCGGCAGCCGCTCGTCGGTCGCCCGCTCGACAGCGCGCACCAGCCGGTCGGCCGCGCGCACCCCGATGGACCCGGCCAGGAAGGCGAACTCGCAGGCGACCACGGCGACCCGCCGGCCACGGACCCGGCCCTCGCCGGTGACGACCGCCTCGTCGAGCCCGGTCCGCGCCCGCGCCCGCTGCAAGGCCTCGGCGTAGGTCGCATCGGCCGGCCGGTCGTCGACCGGCTCGTCCCAGCGCACCCAGCTGCCCTCGTCAAGGACGGCTCCGATCAGGTCCAGGGCACCGGGGCTGCTCGGAGCGGTCACGGGCTCTCGGTCTCCGACAGCCAACGACGCACCGACTCGTCGTGCTGGCCGAGCGTCGGCGGCGCGGTGTGCTCGTGGGCAGCGGAGCCGTCGAAGCGGAGCGGCGGACCGGGCAGGGTGATCCGGCCGGCAGTCGCGTGCTCGACCTCGAGAAGCAGCCCCTGGGACCGCGTCTGCTCCCAGTCGTAGACCCGGTCCAGGGACCGCACCTCGCCTGCCGGCACGCCGACGTCGGCCAGCTTCGGCAGGAGGTCAGCGAGGGCGTACGTCGCGAAGGCGCTGTCGACGGCCGCATTGACCGCCTCCCGGTTGCGGACGCGCTCGGCATTGGTCGCGAAGCCGGGCTCGTCCAGCGGCAGGTCGAAGGCCGGGGCCAGGCGCTTCCAGAGCCCTTCGCTGCCGACGGCGATCTGCAGCAGGCCGTCTGCGCAGTGGAAGAGGCCGTAGGGGCAGATCGAGGGGTGGTGGTTGCCCTGGCCGTAGGGCACCTCGCCGGCGACGGTGTAGCGAGTGCCCTGGAAGGCGTGCACGCCGACGATGCTGGCGAGCAGCGAGGTGCGCACCACGGTGCCGCGGCCGGTGCGGTCGCGCTCGTGCAGGGCAGCCACCGCCCCGTAGGCGCCGTACATGCCGGCGAGCAGGTCCCCGATCGGCACACCGACCTTGTTGGGGTCGTCAGGACCCGTGCCGGTCAGCGACATCAGCCCCGCCTCGCCCTGAGCGATCTGGTCGTAGCCCGCCCGCCCGCCCTCCGGACCGTCGTGGCCGAAGCCGGTGATGGACAGCACGACCAGCCGTGGGTTCAGCTCGTGCATCGCCTCGACCGAGAAGCCGAGCCGGTCGAGCACCCCGGGTCGGAAGTTCTCGACCAGCACGTCGGCGCGGCGGACCAGTCGGGTCAGCAGGTCCTTGCCGGCCGCGGACTTCAGGTCTGCGGTGACCGACTCCTTGTTGCGGTTGCAGGAGAAGAAGTAGGTGCTCTCGCCGCTGTCCGCGACCGACCCGGTGTCGTCGACGAACGGCGGGCCCCAGCCGCGGCTGTCGTCACCCCCGTCGGGGTTCTCCACCTTGATGACGCGGGCGCCCAGGTCGCCGAGCATCATCGCGGCGTGCGGGCCGGCAAGAGCCCGCGAGAGGTCGACAACGAGGACACCGTCCAGGGGACCGCTCATGGCGGTCGAGCCTGTCACAATCCCTCCCCGTGAACCGACCTGCGGCCCCGCTGGACCCCGCGGACGTGGCCCGGCGACTGCACGACGCACCACCCACCTGCGGCCCGGTCCGGGTGCTGGCCGTCGACGGCCCGGCCGGCTCGGGCAAGACCACCGCGGCCGAGCGGCTGGCCCGTGAGCTCGGCGCCGTACCCCTCGTGCACCTGGACGACCTGCTTGAGGGCTGGACCGGGAACCTGGCCGCCGTCTGGGAACGGCTGGACGCTCAGCTGCTCGAGCCGCTGGGGTCCGGTACGCCGGCCGGCTACCGGCGGTTCGACTGGGCCACCGACCGCTTCGCCGAGTGGGTCCCGGTGCCGGACCGCGGCTCCTCGTCGTCGAGGGCGTGGGTCGGCCGCACGCGCCGTGGACGCGCGGCTCGCCCTGCGTGTCGAGGCGCCGCCGGGCCTCCGGCTGCGCCGCGGGAGGCACCGCCCGCGAGGTCACCGTCGAGCCGTGAGGTACGGGCCGCCGGGTGCCGGGGTCAGCGACCGCGGAGCTTGGCGAGCGCCTCTTCCAGGATGGCGGCGCCGTCAGCCTCGGTGCGGCGCTCCTTCACGTAGGCCAGGTGCGTCTTGTACGGCTCGGTCCGGGGCGGGGACGGCGGGTTCTCCCGGTCCTGGCCGGCCGGGAAGCCGCAGCGCGGGCAGTCCCAGATCTCCGGCGCCTGGGCCTGGGTCTCCTCGGAGAAGCTGGGCTTCGTCTCGTGGCCGTTGGCGCACCAGTAGGACAGGCGGAACCGGGGTGCGGCCTCGCCGCGCTCCGCCTCGCCCATGGGGCCCGCGCCGACACGGCTGCCCCGGATCGCGTTACCGCTTGCCACGTTCGTTGCTCCCCAGCTTCTCGAGGTGTTGACCCAGCAGGTGCCGCTCCACGGAGCGGGCTGGAAGACCGTCAGGACTTGAGCAGCAGCCCCAGCGCGACGATCGAGGCGGCCCACAGGATGCCGATGCCGATGGTCAGGCGGTCGAGGTTGCGCTCGACCACGGACGACCCGCCCAGGGACGACGACACGCCGCCACCGAACAGGTCGGAGAGCCCGCCCCCCTTGCCCTTGTGCAGCAGGACCAGCAGCACCATCAGCAGGCTCGTGATGATGAGCACGATCTCGAACACGATCTCCACGCCGCTTATCTGCCTTCACTCGGGGGTGGTACGGGAGGCACCAGGGTACGTCAGAACATCTCGGGCCACATTCCAGGCTGTCAGGACTCCGGCTGGCCCGCCGCGTTGCGGTAGCGGACGATACCGACGAACTCCTCGGCGTCGATGCTCGCGCCACCTACCAGGGCTCCGTCGACGTCGGCCTGAGCCATGATGCCGGCGACGTTGGCGGCCTTGACCGAGCCGCCGTAGAGGATCCGCACACCGTCGGCGAGGTCCCCCGAGTAGAGCTCGGCAAGACGCGTGCGCACCGCGGCGCAGACCTCCTGCGCGTCCTCGGGTGTCGCCACCTCGCCGGTGCCGATGGCCCACACCGGCTCGTAGGCGACGACGAGGGTCCTGGCCTGGTCGGCGGTGACTCCCTGGAGGTCGGCGGTCAGCTGGTCGAGGCAGTGCGGGACGTGGCCGCCCTCCTGGCGGACCTCCAGAGGCTCGCCGACACACAGGATCGGGACCAGCTTCGCCGCCAGAGCCGCCCTGACCTTGGCGTTGACGAGGGTGTCGTCCTCGCCGTGGTCGGCGCGCCGCTCGCTGTGCCCGATGACGACGTAGCTGCAGCCGAGCTTGGCAAGCATCCCGGCGGCGATGTCACCGGTGTGGGCACCCGGGGCGTGCGGCGACACGTCCTGCGCTCCGTAGACGATGCGGTACTTGTCACCATCGACGAGCGTCTGCACCGAGCGGATGTCGGTGAACGGCGGCAGGACGGCCACCTCGACCGCGTCGTAGTCCTCGTCGGTCAGTGAGAAGGCGAGCTTCTGCACGAGGGCCAGTGCCTCGAGGTGGTTGAGGTTCATCTTCCAGTTGCCCGCCATCAGCGGGGTGCGTGCCATGTGTGCTCAGTCCTCCAAGGCAGTGAGACCGGGGAGCTCCTTGCCCTCCAAGAGCTCGAGGCTGGCACCGCCCCCGGTCGAGATGTGGCCGAAAGCGCCCTCGTCGAAGTCGAGCTGGCGGACGGCCGCGGCGGAGTCGCCGCCGCCGACCACGGTGAGACCGCCCGCGGCGGACACCTCCGTCAGCGCCTGCGCGACGGCCCGCGTGCCCTCGGCGTAGGGCGCCATCTCGAAGACGCCCATCGGCCCGTTCCAGAAGACGGTGCGCGCGTCGGCGATCCGGCTCGCGAAGAGCCGGCCGCTCTCGGGACCGATGTCCAGCCCGTAGCGGTCGGCCGGGATCGCGTCGACGCCGACGACCTCGTGGTCGGCCTCGGCGGACACCTCGGTCGCCACGACGACGTCGACCGGGAGGACGATCTCCACCCCCTTGCTCGCGGCCTGGTCGAGGTAGCCCTGGACGGCGTCGACCTGGTCCTGCTCCAGCAGGCTCCTGCCGACCTCGTGGCCCTGTGCCTTGAGGAACGTGAAGACCATGCCGCCACCGATGAGGAGCCGGTCGACCGAGCCGAGCAGGTTGTCGATGACCCCGAGCTTGTCCGAGACCTTCGACCCGCCCAGCACGACGACGTACGGCCGCTCCGGGTCGCCGGTGAGCCGGCGGAGCACCTCGGTCTCGACCTCGACGAGCTCGCCCGCCGCGTGCGGCAGCCGCCGGGGGACGTCGTAGACGCTCGCGTGCTTGCGGTGCACGGCCCCGAAGCCGTCGCCGACGTAGACGTCCGCAAGATCGGCGAGCTGGTCGGCGAAGGCCCCGCGCTCGCCGTCGTCCGTGCTCTCCTCGCCCGCGTTGTAGCGCAGGTTCTCCAGCAGCGCGACGTCCCCGTCGCCGAGTCCTGCGACTGCCGCCTGCGCGCTGTCGCCGACGGTGTCGGTCGCGAACTGCACCGGCCGGCCCAGGACCTCGGCCAGCCGCTCGGCTACCGGCGCGAGGCTGTACTTCTCGACCGCCTGCCCCTTCGGTCGACCGAGGTGCGCGCACACCACGACGCGCGCGCCGCGGTCGGCGAGCTCCGCGATCGTCGGCGCGCTCGCCCGGATCCGGCCGTCGTCGGTGATGGTCGAGCCGTCCAGCGGCACGTTGAGGTCGGAGCGGACGAGGACCCGCTTCCCGCGCAGGTCCCCCAGGTCGTCGACGGTCTTCACGGGTGGCTGCGCCTCAGAGGGACGAACCGACGAGCGAGACGAGGTCGACCAGGCGGTTGGAGTATCCCCACTCGTTGTCGTACCAGCCGACGACCTTCACCTGGTTGCCGATCACCTTCGTGAGCTTGGAGTCGAAGATGCACGACGACGGGTCGGTGACGATGTCGCTGGAGACGATCTCGTCCTCGGTGTAGGTCAGGTAGCCCTTCAGCGCACCGTCCGCGGCTGCGCGGTAGGCCGCGTTGACCTCGTCGACCGTCGTGTCGCGGCCGAGCGTGACCGTCAGGTCGGTCGCCGAGCCGGTGGGCACCGGGACTCGGAGCGCGTAGCCGTCGAGCTTTCCCTTCAGCTCCGGCAGGACGAGACCGATCGCCTTGGCGGCCCCGGTGCTCGTGGGCACCACGTTGAGGGCGGCTGCCCGGGCGCGACGCAGGTCCGAGTGCGGACCGTCCTGCAGGTTCTGGTCCGCGGTGTAGGCGTGGATCGTCGTCATCAGGCCACGCTCGATCGTGAAGGCGTCGTGCAGGACCTTGGCCAACGGAGCCAGACAGTTCGTGGTGCACGAGGCGTTGCTGATGATGTGGTGCTTCGCCGGGTCGTAGTCGCCGTCGTTGGCTCCGAGGACGACGGTGAAGTCCTCGTTCTTGGCCGGCGCCGAGATGATCACCTTCTGCGCGCCGCCGTCGATGTGCGCCCTGGCCTTGTCGGCGTCGGTGAAGAAGCCGGTCGACTCGATGACGACGTCAGCGCCGAGCTCCTTCCAGGGCAGCGCGGCCGGGTCCCGCTCGGCGAGCGCCCGGATCTTGTGGCCGCCGACGATGATGTTCTCGTCGTCGTAGGACACGTCCGCCGGCAGCCGCCCGAGGATGCTGTCGTACTTCAGCAGGTGGGCGAGCGTGCGGTTGTCGGTGAGGTCGTTCGCGCCCACCACCTCGATGTCGGCGCCCTGCGCCAGCGCCGCCCGAAAGAAGTTGCGGCCGATGCGGCCGAACCCGTTGATCCCCACCCGAACAGTCACGACAGTCTCCTTCGCCTCACACGTCCTTCGTGCACGTCCGACCCTATCCAGGAGCGGTCTCCCGGTCGTACGGCCACCTCACCAGGCGAGATGGCGTCCGGGTCCGCGGGGCCGGTCAGGCGTCCAGCATGTCCGGCGTGAGGTTGGCGTCGGTGCCCGGGACGCCCTGGTCGGCAGCGCGCTTGTCGGCCATTGCCAGCAGTCGCCGGATGCGTCCCGCCACGGCGTCCTTGGTCATCGGCGGGTCGGCAAGCGTCCCGAGCTCCTCGAGGCTGGCCTGCTTGTGCGCGAGGCGGAGCTCCCCTGCGATGCGCAGGTGGTCGGGGATGTCGTCGCCGAGGATCTCCAGCGCCCGCTGCACGCGGGCCCCCGCCGCGACGGCGGCCCGGGCCGAGCGGCGCATGTTGGCGTCGTCGAAGTTGGCCAGCCGGTTGGCCGTGGCCCGGACCTCGCGGCGCATCCGCCGCTCCTCCCACGCCAGGACGCTGTCGTGCGCGCCCAGCCTGGTCAGGAGGGCACTGATGGCGTCCCCGTCGCGGACGACCACCCGGTCGACCCCGCGGACCTCCCGCGCCTTCGAGCTGATGCCTAGCCGGCGGGCGGCACCGACCAGGGCGAGGGCCGCCTCTGGGCCGGGGCAGGTGATCTCGAGTGCGGACGACCGGCCCGGCTCCGTCAGCGAGCCGTGGGCGAGGAAGGCGCCCCGCCAGGCCGCCTCCGCGTCGCAGATGGCGCCCGACACGACCTGCGGCGGCAGCCCGCGCACCGGCCGGCCGCGGCCGTCGAGCAGCCCGGTCTGGCGGGCCAGCGCCTCTCCGTCCTTGGCGACGCGCACCAGGTAGCGGCTGCCCTTGCGTAACCCTCCGGGTGCCACCACGGCCATCTCGGAGGTGTGGCCGTAGACCTCGGCGATGTCCTTGCGCAGCCGTCGTGCCGTGGCCCCGCTGTCGACCTCCGCCTCGACGACGATCCGCCCGGCGACGATGTGCAGCCCGCCGGCGAAGCGCAGCATCGCCGACACCTCGGCCTTGCGGCAGCACGGCTTGGTCACTTCGAGGTGTGCGAGCTCGTCCTTGACGGCGGCGGTCATGGCCATGGGCTCACATCCTGTCACTCGGAAGGCGGTCGCGCCGGGCGTGGGTCGGTCGGTCGGCGCGCTGGAAGAGGTCGGCGAAGGCGGCGGCCAGCCGGTCGGGGTCGTGCTGGTCGGTCACACCACCGCGCGCGAGGTCGCCGAGATGGAGGTCGGCACCGAGCCCGGCGGCCACGTCGCGCAGCCGGTCCGGCTCCGGGACGGCCGCGGTGTCGGCCAGCACGGCGTCCAGCCGGAGGTCCGGCGCGTGGCGGGCGAGCACCTCGAGGTGGGTCTCCGGTGAGAAGTCCGCGGTCTCGTCGGCCTGCGGCGAGAGGTTGAGCACGACGGCTCGTCGTGCGGTCGTCGTGCACAGCGCCTCAGCCAGCTCAGGCACGAGCAGGTGCGGGATGACGCTGGTGAACCACGACCCGGGCCCGAGCACCACCCAGTCCGCGTCGCGCACGGCGGCCACCGCCTCGGAGCAGGCCGGCGGCCGGTCCGGCACGAGACCGACGTGCACGACCCGGCCGGGTGCGGTCGCCACCGCCACCTGGCCTCGCACGGTCGTGAGGACGGTGTCGGAGCCGGCCCCCTGGTCACCGGTCGCCGGCTGGTCGACGGCCATCACCGCCTCGATGTCCAGCGGCACGACGGACATCGGCAGCACCCGGCCGTGGGCACCGAGGAGCCGAGCCACCCAGTCGAGTCCCGCGACCGAGTCGCCGAGCAGCTCCCACAGCGCGACGATCAACAGGTTGCCGACGGCGTGGTCGTGCAGGTCGCCGGCGCTGCGGAAGCGGTGCTGCGCGACCCGGCTCCAGGTCTGGCCCCACTCGTCGTCGCCGCAGAGCGCAGCCAGGGCCATGCGCAGGTCGCCGGGCGGGAGAACGCCGAGCTCACGACGCAGCCGGCCGCTCGACCCGCCGTCGTCGGCGACGGTCACGACCGCGGTGAGGGAGTCCGTGACCCGGCGGAGTGCCTGGAGCGAGGCGGCCAGGCCGTGACCGCCGCCGAGAGCGACGACCGACGGGTCGGTCCGGGTGCTGTGGACGGAGAGGTCACTCACGACCGAGGTCCCGGTGGACGACTGACGCGTCGACGCCGGTCGCCTCGAGCCGCGCGCAGAGCTCCTCGGCCATCGCGACCGAGCGGTGCTTGCCGCCCGTGCACCCGACGGCGATGGTGGCGTAGCGCTTGCCCTCGCGCAGGTAGCCGTCACCGATCAGCTCGAGGACCCGGGAGTAGGCGTCGAGGAGTGGCAGCGCGCCGACCTGGGAGAGGACGTAGTCACGGACGGCCGGGTCCTTGCCGGTGAGCGGTCGCAGCTCGGGCACCCAGTGCGGGTTGGGCAGGAACCGGCAGTCGACGACCAGGTCGGCGTCCACCGGCAGTCCGTACTTGTACCCGAAGGAGATGACGGTGGCGTGCAGCCCGGGAGTCACCTGCTCGAAGGCCTGGATCACCTTCGCGGCGAGCTGGTGGACGTTGAGGTCCGTCGTGTCGAGGACGATGTCGGCGTCGGCCCGCAGGTCCCGCAACAGCTCGCGCTCGCGTGCGATCCCGTCGCTGAGCATGCCGTCGCCCTGGAGGGGGTGCGGTCGCCGGACCGCCTCGTGCCGCCGGACCAGGGCGTCGTCGGACGCCTCGAGGAAGATGATGCGCGGCGTGCTGCCGCTGGCACCGAGCTGGGTCAGTGCCTCGGTCAGGTCCGCGAAGAAGGTCCGGCTGCGCACGTCGACCACCGCGGCGATCCGCGCCACGTCACCGCGCGCGCGGCCACCGAGCTCGGCCAGGGTCGGGAGCAGTGCGGGCGGCAGGTTGTCGACGACGAACCAGCCGAGGTCCTCGAGCACGTTGGCGACCGTGCTGCGCCCGGCCCCGGACATGCCCGTGATGATGGCCAGCTCGGGGAGGTGGGGCGGGGCGCCCGGCCCCTCGGCCGAGTGGCTCACGCGTTGCCTCCCGGCGGCGTACCCAGGTCTGCTCGGTCTGCACGGTCGTCGGGCACGTCGTCGAGGATCTCACCGGTCGCGGTGTTGACCGATACGGACGCCGGCTTCCGGCCGGACAGCGCCTCGACGACGGCGGCTGCGGTTCGCGGCCCCACCCCCGGGACCTCCGCGATCTCCTCGACGGAGGCGGCCGACAGCCGCTTCAGGGAGCCGAAGCGCTTCAGCAGCGCGCGGCGCCGGGTCTCGCCCAGGCCGGGGATCCCGTCGAGCGCGCTGGCGGTCATCGACCGGGACCTTCGGCTGCGGTGCAAGGTGATCGCGAAGCGGTGTGCCTCGTCGCGGACCCGCTGCAGGAGGTAGAGCCCTTCGCTGGTGCGTGGCAGCACCACAGGGTGCGACTCCCCCGGCAGCCACACCTCCTCGAGGCGCTTCGCGAGCCCGCAGAGGGCGACGTCGTCGACGCCGAGCTCGTCGAGCGCGCGCTGCGCCGCGGCAACCTGCGGAGCGCCGCCGTCGACGACGACCAGGTTGGGCGCGTAGGCGAACTTCCGCGGCCGGCCCGTCTCGGGGTCGATCCCGACCGGCACCTCGGGGCCGTCGACGCCGGCGCCCTCGGCCGTGGCCTCCAGGTCTCCGGTCCGGGCCCGCTCGTCGACCAGCCGGCGGAAGCGCCGGCTGATGACCTCGTGGATGGAAGCGACGTCACCGCCGGACCCCGGGCGTCCGGACCGCTCGTCGGACTGCCCGCGGATGACGAACCGCCGGTACTCGCTCTTGCGGGCGAGCCCGTCCTCGAAGACGACCATCGAGGCGACGACCTCGCTCTCCTGCAGGTGCGACACGTCGTAGCACTCGATGCGCAGCGGCGCCTCGTCGAGCCCGAGGGCCTCCTGGATCTGCTCGAGCGCCTGGCTGCGCGCGGTGAGGTCGCTGCCGCGCCGCGTCTTGTGCAGGGAGAGGGACTGGCCCGCGTTGCGCGCGACCGTCTCCATCAGGGCGCGCTTGTCGCCTCGCTGCGGCACCCGCAGGGAGACCGGGCCGCCGCGCAGCTCGCCGAGCCACTGCGTGACCGCGTCCGCGTCCGGCGGCATCGCCGGCACCAGCACCTCACGAGGCACCGCGTCACCGCTCTCGCCGCCGTAGACCTGCTGCAGGAAGTGCTCGACGAGGTCGCCGGTCGTCAGCTCCTCGACCTTCTCCACCACCCAGCCGCGCTGGCCCCGGACCCGGCCGCCGCGGACGTAGAACACCTGCACCGCCGCCTCGAGCGGGTCCTCGGCGAACGCGACCACGTCGGCGTCCGTGCCGTCGCCGAGGACCACGGACTGCTTCTCAAGCGCGCGTTCGAGCGCCTTGATGTCGTCCCGCAGCCGGGCCGCCCGCTCGTACTCCTGGTTGGCCGCGGCGACCTGCATGTCCTTCTCGAGCCGGCGCAGGTAGGTGGCGGTCTGGCCGGCCATGAAGTCGCAGAAGTCCTCCACGATGCGGCGGTGCTCGTCGGCGCTGACCCGGCCGACGCACGGCGCCGAGCACTTGCCGATGTAGCCGAGCAGGCACGGCCGGCCGACCTGGCCGGCACGCTTGAAGACGCCGGCGGAGCAGGTGCGGGCCGGGAACACGCGCAGCAGCAGGTCGAGGGTCTCGCGGATCGCCCACGCGTGTGAGTACGGGCCGAAGTACCGGACGCCCTTCTTCTTCGGCCCACGCATCACCTGGAGCCGTGGGAACTCCTCGTTCAGCGTCACGGCCAGGCTGGGATAGCTCTTGTCGTCGCGGTAGCGGATGTTGAACCGCGGGTCGAACTCCTTGATCCAGCTGTACTCCAGCTGCAGCGCCTCGACCTCGGTCCTGACGACGGTCCACTCGACGCTGGCCGCGCTGGTGACCATCGTCTGGGTCCGCGCGTGCAGGTTGGCGAGGTCCTGGAAGTACGACGACAGCCGGGGGCGAAGGCTGCGCGCCTTGCCGACGTAGATGACGCGCCCGTGCTCGTCACGGAAACGGTAGACCCCCGGTTGCTCCGGGATCGATCCCGGCGCGGGACGGTACGACGCCGGGTCAGCCACCCCGCAACCCTACGACCGGGGACCGTCACCCGCAGGTCGCCGGGGAGGAGTTCTGTGCGGCTCGGGCGTCAGGACTGGACGACCTGGTCGCCCTCGACAGTGACGGCGACGGACTTGAGCGGTGACGACGCGGGGCCGCCCTTGACCGAGCCGTCGGCTGCGCTGTACGTGCTGCCGTGGCACGGGCACGAGATGGTGTTGTTCTTGACGCTCGACACGATGCACTGCATGTGCGTGCACACAGCGGTGAACGCCTTGAACTCCCCGGCCGTCGGCTGGGTCACGACGATCTTCTTGCCGTCCAGCACGACGCCGCCCTTGACGGGAACGTCGGCCGTCGCGACCAGGCCGCCCCCACCGCCGCCACCGCCGCCACCGCCGTCGTCGGCCGAGTCGGTGGCGGCCGGGGACGAGCTGTCGTCGGCCGGGGCACTCGTTGACGTCTCGCCGGAGCCGGTGCTCGCGGTGTCGTCACCGCCCCCGCCGCACGCGACAAGCACTGCGGCACCGGCGCCGGTCACGGCGACGACGCGCAGGACGTTGCGTCGGGAGAGGGGCAGCGGCAGCGGCTCCTGGAGCAGGGACTCGGTACGGGTGGTGGGTGTCAGCTCAGACATGACCTTCCGAACGTAGGTCGGCGCGAAATGGTTCACCGAGCCACCGGTCGGCTATGCCGAGGCGGTGGGCGGGTCGATGATCCCATCGCGGATGGCGACGGACAACGCCTCCAGCTTGGAGTGGGCCCCAAGCTTGGCCAGGATGCTCTGGACGTGGTTGCGCACCGTGTTGACCGAGATGAAGAGCCGGGCGGCGATAGCCCCGTTGGTCAGCCCCTCCGCGATGAGCTGGAGGATCTCCTGCTCCCGCGCGGTCAGGTCGCTCGAGGGCTCCTGGTGCTGGTGGTGCAGCCGGTTGAGCAGCCGGCTCAGCAGGTCCGAGCTCACCATGATCTCGCCCGCGGCGGCGGTGCGCACCGCGGCCACCAGCTCGTCGAGCGGGCTGGTCTTCAGGATGAAGCCCGCGCAGCCCGCCTCGGTGGCGGCGACCAGCATGGAGTCCTCCGCGGCCGCTGTCAGGACCACGATGTTTGCCTGCGGCCGGATCGCCCGCAGGTCGGTGATCGAGTCGACACCGAGCCCGTCCGGCAGCTGGTGGTCGAGCAGGACCACGTCAGGCGCGGTCGTCGCCACCAGATTCTTGGCCTGGGCGATCGTCGACGCCGTCCCGACCACCTCGAAGTCCGGCTGCGCCGACAGCGCCATCCGCAGGCTGTCGGCGAACATGTCGTGGTCGTCGACGATCAGCAGCCGCGTCATCGATACGGGCGCGCCGGGCCGCGCAACGCCCGTAGCAACCGATGACTCGTCGCCCACGACGGCCCCCGTCCCCTCGAACCGGTACCCGTGTAGTCACAGCCTGCCACGGCGAGGTGTCGCTGGGTCGATATCGTCGAGGGGATCTCGGAGCGGCCTCCCGGCCGGCCCGCCGGGTGTCATCCGGACGCGCTCGGATGCACTAGGCCAGAGGGTGCGGATGACCCTTCCGACGCCGGCCCCTCGACGGCAGAGTTGTCGGTGCCGGACACGACGGACCGCCCGAGCAGTCGGCCGGACCCCCTGATCGTCCTGTCCGGCCGTTCGGCCGGGTCGTCCCCCCGTGTGCCCCGACCGGCGCCTCGGCGAACGGCCGGCGGCCCCTCCCCCAGTGGCCGCCTGCCGTTCGCCGTTCGCCCGGGCCGGCCCGGATCAGCGCCGCGCGGCGACCGCCTTCTTGCGGGACCTGCGCGCGGGGGCCGGTCGCACGGCTGTCGCACCGAGAGCGTTCTTGAGGAAGAGCCCGGTGTGGCTCGCCGGAACCGTGACGATGTCCTCGGGGGTACCCTCCGCGACCACGGTCCCACCGCCCGAGCCTCCCTCCGGCCCCATGTCGATGACCCAGTCGGCGGTCTTGATGACGTCGAGGTTGTGCTCGATGACGATCACCGTGTTGCCCTTGTCGGCAAGGCCCTGCAGCACCCGCAGCAGCTTGGAGATGTCCTCGAAGTGCAGCCCGGTGGTCGGCTCGTCGAGCACGTAGACGGTGCGACCGGTCGACCGCTTCTGCAGCTCGGAGGCCAGCTTGACCCGCTGGGCCTCGCCGCCGGACAGCGTGGGAGCCGGCTGACCGAGCCGGACGTACCCGAGGCCGACCTCGTTGAGCGTCGTGAGGTGACGGGCGATCGCGGGGACGGCGGCGAAGAACTCGGCGGCCTCCTCGATCGGCATGTCGAGGATCTCGGCGATCGTCTTGCCCTTGAAGTGCACCTCGAGGGTCTCGCGGTTGTAGCGCGCGCCGTGGCACACCTCGCACGGTACGTAGACGTCTGGCAGGAAGTTCATCTCGATCTTGATCGTGCCGTCACCCGAGCAGGCCTCGCAGCGGCCGCCCTTGACGTTGAACGAGAAGCGGCCGGGCTGGTAGCCCCGGATCTTGGCCTCGGTGGTCTCGGCGAAGAGCCGCCGCATGTGGTCGAAGACGCCGGTGTAGGTGGCCGGGTTGGACCGCGGGGTCCGGCCGATGGGGCTCTGGTCCACGTGGACCACCTTGTCGACGTGCTCGAGCCCCTTGATCTTCTTGTGCCGGCCAGGGACCGTCCGCGCACCGTGGAGCCTCTGGGCCAGGGCGGTGTAGAGGATGTCGTTGACCAGGGTCGACTTGCCCGAGCCCGACACCCCCGTGACGGCCACGAAGCACCCCAGGGGGAAGGTCACGTCGATCGTCTGCAGGTTGTGCTCGCGGGCCCCGACCACCGTCAGGTCACGGCCTCGGGTCCGCGGCCGGCGGATCTCCGGCGTGGGGATCACCCTGCGCCGGGCCAGGTAGGCACCGGTCAGCGAGTCCTTGCTCGCCAGCAGGTCCTGCACGGTGCCGGAGACCACGATCTGGCCGCCGTGCTCCCCCGCGCCCGGGCCGATGTCGACGACCCAGTCGGCGGTGCGGATGGTGTCCTCGTCGTGCTCCACCACGATGAGCGTGTTGCCCAGGTCGCGCAGCCGGGTGAGCGTCTCGATCAGCCGGTGGTTGTCCCGCTGGTGCAGGCCGATGGACGGCTCGTCGAGGACGTAGAGGACGCCGACCAGCCCGGCGCCGATCTGGGTGGCCAGCCGGATCCGCTGCGCCTCGCCGCCGGAGAGGGTCCCGGAGGGGCGCTCCAGCGAGAGATAGTCCAGGCCGACGTCGAGCAGGAAGCCGAGGCGGGCGTGGATCTCCTTGACCACCCGCTCGGCGATCTGCCGCTCGCGGTCGCTCAGGTCGACGTCGCGCAGGAACTCGTCGCACTCGCGGATGGGCAGCCGGCACACGTCGGCGATGTTCCGCCCGCCGACGAGCACCGCGAGCGACTCCGGCTTGAGCCGGGCGCCGCCGCAGACCGGACAGGGCACCTCGCGCATGTAGCCCTCGTAGCGGTCCCGGCTCCAGTCCGACTCGGTCTCGGTGTGCCGGCGCTGCACGAACGGGATCGCGCCCTCGAAGCCGGTGTGGTAGCTGCGCATCCGGCCGTAGCGGTTGCGGTACTTCACATGGACCTGGTAGTCGAGCCCGTGCAGCACCGCGTCCTTGGCCCGGACCGGCAGCTTGCGCCACGGCGTGTCCATCCGGACGCCGATGTCCTCGGCCATCGCCTCCAGCAGCCGCTGGAAGTACTCGCTCGAGGTCGTCCCGGACGCCCAGGGCGCGACGGCCCCCTCGCCGAGCGACTTCTCGTCGTCCGGCACGATCAGCTCAGGGTCGACCTCGAGCCGGGTGCCGATGCCGGTGCACTCCGGGCAGGCGCCGTACGGCGAGTTGAACGAGAACGACCGCGGTTCGAGCTCGTCCATCGACAGGGGGTGGTCGTTGGGGCAGGCGAGCTTCTCGGAGAACCGGCGCTCCCGGTTCTTGTCCTTCTCCGGCAGGTCGACCATGTCCAGGATGAGCAGACCGCCGGCCAGGCCGAGCGCGGTCTCCACCGAGTCGGTCAGCCGCCGCTTGGCGGACGCCTTGACCGCCAGCCGGTCGATGACGACGTCGATCGAGTGCTTGTACTTCTTGTCCAGCTTGGGGGGCTCGGCCAGCGACACGGTCTCGCCGTCGACCCGCGCCCTGCTGTAGCCCTTCGTCTGCAGCTCGCGGAAGAGCTCGGCGTACTCCCCCTTGCGGCCGCGCACCACCGGTGCCAGCACCTGGAACCGGGTGCCCTCGTCCATCTCGAGCACCCGGTCGACGATCTGCTGCGGCGTCTGCCGGCTGACCGGCTCGCCGCAGACCGGGCAGTGCGGCCGGCCGGCCCGGGCGAAGAGCAGGCGCAGGTAGTCGTAGACCTCGGTGATCGTGCCGACCGTCGACCGCGGGTTGCGGCTGGTGGACTTCTGGTCGATCGAGACCGCGGGCGACAGGCCTTCGATGAAGTCCACGTCGGGCTTGTCCATCTGGCCGAGGAACTGCCGGGCATAGGCCGACAGGGACTCGACGTAGCGCCGCTGGCCCTCGGCGAAGATCGTGTCGAAGGCCAGGCTCGACTTGCCGGAGCCGGAGAGCCCGGTGAAGACGATGAGCGAGTCGCGTGGCAGGTCGAGGGAGACGTCCTTGAGGTTGTGCTCCCGCGCACCCCGGACGATCAGCTGGTCCACTCAGAGATCCTTCTGGCCGAAAAGGTCAGGTCGGCGACCATGCTAGGTGCCTCCGCCGACAGGTGACGCCCGGAGCGGAGCAGGCACCCGAACGCGCCCCGGTCCCCCGCTAGGGTCGGCGCATGACCGGGGCGGACGACCTGCAGAGATCCCTCGACGAGATGGCCGGCGCGACCGACCGGCTGCTGGCCTCGGTCGACCGGCTGTCCGAGTCGGACCTGCGGGGACCCTCGCTCCTGCCGGGCTGGACCAGGGCGCACGTGCTCACCCACGTCGCCCGCAACGCCGACGCCCTGGCCGTCCTGGCGCACAACGCACGGACCGGTGACGACGGTCCGATGTACCCCGGCGCGCCCGACCAGCGCGAGCTCGACATCGAGGCCGGCTCAGGGCGGGGACTGGGCGACCTGCGCCTCGACCTCGCCGACTCGGGCGACCGACTGATGGCGGCCTTCGCCGACTTCTCCGAGGACGCCCGCGGCCGCGAGGTCGCCATGCGCTCCGGCGCGACGGCGTACGGCTGGGAGATTCCGCGGATCCGGGTACGGGAGGTCGAGATCCACCACGTGGACCTGGACGCGGGATACACGCCGGACGACTGGTCGCCGGACTTCGCGGCGCGCACGCTGGACCAGATCTCGCCGTTCTTCCGCGACAACCGGGACTGCCCGGTGGGGGTGCTCGCCGCCACCGACGGTGACGGCCGCTGGGAGGTCGCCAGCTCCGGTCCGACGCTCGCCGGACCGCGGTCCGCGCTGGTCGGCTGGCTCACCGGTCGTACGTCCGGAGAGGGGCTCGTGCTGGACCCCCCGGGCGAGCTGCCCCGGGCACCACGCTGGGGCTGACGGCTGGCGACATAGCCTGGGCGGCGTGAGCTACGACGGACACGTCTCCCCCGGCGGGCCGCACTCGACCCGGGAGCTGGCCGCTCTGACGATCACCAAGGTGTCGGTCGGGCCGATGGACAACAACGCCTACCTGCTGGAGTGCCGGGCCACCGGCGAGCTGCTGCTCGTCGACGCCGCGGCCGACGCGTCGACGCTGCTCGGCCTGGTCGGGGGACGGCCGCTGGCCACCGTGGTGACGACCCACCGGCACCGGGACCACTGGCAGGCACTCGGCGAGGTCGTCGACACCACCGGCGCCCGGACGGCCGCCGGCCGTGACGACCTCGAGGGCATCCCGGTCACGACCGACGAGCCGCTGGCCGACGGCGACACCGTCCGCGTCGGCGAGGTCCCGCTGAGCGTGATCCACCTGGTCGGGCACACGCCGGGATCGGTGGCGCTGCTCTACGAGGACCCCGCCGGCCACCCGCACCTCTTCACCGGTGACTCGCTCTTTCCCGGCGGTGTCGGCAGGACGACCAGCCCCGAGGACTTCGCGTCGCTGGTCACAGACGTCGAGACGAAGGTCTTCGGCCGGCTGCCGGACGACACCTGGTTCTACCCCGGCCACGGCGACGACTCGACCCTGGGCCGGGAGCGACCGGCGCTGCCCGAGTGGCGGGCTCGCGGCTGGTGACGGTCAGCGGCCGGCGCGCTCTGGGGGCTTGCGTACCGGCCGGTCGGCGCGGGTGTCCTTGTCGGTGCCGCCCCAGCTGAGCCAGCGACCGCTGACGGCGGCGAGCAGCAGGTCCTTCGCCCCTCGCTCTCCCCGGGCCATCTCGTCCGGCCGGGCCGAGCGGTAGACGGTGGCCCAGAGGACCGGTCCCACCACCGCGACGGCCAGCAGCACGATGACGAGCACGGCGGTGCTGGCCTCGAGCAGCTTGAGGCCGGAGGCGAGCAGCACGACCACGAGCGCCCGGCGGATGATGCCGCCCGGCGCGCTGCTGGAGACCCGGGCGCCGACGTAGACGCCGGGCAGCGCACCGATCAGCAGCGACACGGTGAGGTCGAGCTGGAAGTCGCCGAAGAGCAGGTGCCCCAGCGACGCCGAGGCCACCAGCGGCACGGCCTGCACCAGGTCGGTGCCGACCAGCTGCCCGGCGCGGATGGTCGGGTAGAGCAGAAGCAACGCGACGATCATCAGCGAGCCGGAACCCACCGACGTCATGCCGACGATCAGCCCGCCGATGATGCCGACGAAGAGCGTCGGCACCTTCCGGACCCGGATGTCCTCGACCCGGAAGTCCACCTGCTCGCCGGCTGCGGCCGCGAGCTGCAGCCGCTGGGCCTTGCGCAGGTCGAGGAGCGCCTTGGCCACCATCGCGCCGGCCGCGAAGATCAGCGCCACGCCCAGGCTGGTCTTGACCACGTTCTGCGTCTGCTCGTCGTCGCCGATGGATCTCAGCAGGAGCACCCCGAGGAAGGCCGACGGGACCGAGCCGGTCACCAGCCAGCGGACCATCTCCTTGTTGACGGTTCCCTTGCGCAGGTGGACCGCGCCGCCGACCGGCTTCATCACCATCGACGCAACCAGGTCGCTGGAGACGGCGGCGAGCGGCTGGACTCCGAAGAACAGGATCATCATCGGCGTCATCAGCGCGCCGCCACCCATGCCGGTCAGCCCGACGACGAACCCGACGAACAGCCCGGCGATGGCGACCGCCCACCAGCTCGGGTCCACGCGGTCCTCCAGACGGATCGTCCACCTTCTCGGTGGAGGAGCCTAACGGGCGGCCGGGCGGTCCTCGCCCTCGTCCGCGTCCTGACCCTCTGCGACGACCGGCAGGTCGGGCTGCGCGAGCGGGTCCCGGCGGACCTTGATGATGCTGGCGATCGTCGTGACCGCCAGGGTGCCGAGGATGAAGGCCAGGCTGACCCAGATCGGGATCTCGGGCACCGCGTCGATGTGCTCGCCGTCGTTGATGAAGGGCAGCTCGTTGACGTGCAGCGCCTCCATGATCAGCTTCACGCCGATGAAGCCGAGGATCACCGACAGGCCGATGCTGAGGTAGACCAGCTTCCTCAGCAGCCCACCGATCAGGAAGTAGAGCTGCCGCAGGCCCATCAGGGCGAAGACGTTGGCCGTGAAGACGAGGTAGGGCTCCTTGGTGAGCCCGTAGATCGCCGGGATCGAGTCCAGGGCGAAGAGCAGGTCGGTCGTGCCGAGCGCGAGGATCACGATGAACATCGGGGTGATCAGCCGCTTGCCGTCGACCGTGGCGATCAGCTTGACGCCGTACCACTCCTGGGTCGCCGGGAACCGGTGCTCGACCCACTTGAGGAGGCGGTTCTCCTCGAAGTCCTCCTCGCCGGACTCCCCCTCCCTCACCAGCTTGACGGCGGTGTAGATCAGGAAGGCGCCGAAGACGTAGAAGATCCAGCTGAAGTTCTCGATCGCGGCGGCGCCCAGGGCGATGAAGATGCCGCGCATCACCAGCGCCAGGATGATGCCGACCAGCAGCGCGGTCTGCTGGTACTTCCGCGGCACCCCGAACTTCGCCATGATGATCACGAAGACGAAGAGGTTGTCGACGCTCAGGCTGTACTCGGTGAGCCAGCCCGCGTAGAACTCGCCGGCATAGCGAGGGCCGGCGAACCACAGGACGCCCAGTCCGAAGACGATCGCCAGCCCGATGAAGAAGCTGATCGCGATCGCGCACTCGCGCATGGTGGGCTCGTGCGGGCGCCGCCCGATCACGAACACGTCGACCGCCAGCAGCCCCACGAGCAGGGTGATGCTGGCGATCCAGAGCCAGGTGGGCACGTTCACAGGTGGTCAGTCCTCCGGCATCGCGAGTAGGCCGGAGGTCTCTTCCGCCGGTCGGCCACCGAGGTGGCCACGCGGCCAGCCACGCCGGGTCCCGGCACTGTCAGTGCGTCGGAACCGTGATGACGACGAGGCTGCGAAGGAATACTCCCCTCCACGTGTCGGGGGTCAGTCTTACCCACTGCCCCTTCCCGGCGCACATCGGCCCCAGGCGGCCGCCCGCCCCGCGCGGCGTCACGACACGCAGAACTCGTTGCCCTCCGGGTCGGCCATCACGACCCAGTGCTCGCCCATCTCGTCGAACACCCGCACGGTCGTGGCGCCGAGACCCGTGAGGCGTTCGACCTCCCGCGCGACCACACCGGGGCGCTCTGCGGCGTCGGCGCCGGCACCGACCTGGAGGTCGAGGTGCACCCGGTTCTTGACCGTCTTGGGCTCGGGGACCTTCTGGATGAAGATCCGAGGACCCTTGCCGTCCGGGTCGACGACCGCGGACCGCGAGTCCCACTGGTCCTCGGGCACGCCGAGCTCCCGCAGGAACGCCGGCCACGAGTCGTAGCCGGGCGGCGGCGGCTGGACCACGTAGCCGGCGGCGGCCGCCCAGAACTCGGCCACCGCTGCCGGGTCGGCGGCGTCGATGACCACCTGCAGCTGCGTTGCCACGTACGTCCTCCTGGTTGTCAGGCAGATCCGGCCGCGCGCATGCCGCGCAGCTCCTTCTTGAGCTCGCCGATCTCGTCGCGCAGCCGCGCCGCGAGCTCGAACTGCAGCTCGCGGGCCGCGGTGTGCATCTGGTCGGTGAGCTGCTGGATGAGGTCGGCCAGATCCGCGGCGGGCAGGTCACCGACGCCCGCCTTCGACGAGATGGTGCTGTCCTTGGACCACATGCCGGGGACCGGCGCCTTGCCACGCGACTGCTGGCGGCCGCCGCCGCCGAGCAGCTCCTCGGTGTCGGCGTCCTCGCGGGCGAGCAGCTCGGTGATGTCGCTGATCTTCTTCAGCAACGGCATGGGGTCGACGCCGTGCGCCTCGTTGTAGGCCACCTGCTTCGCGCGCCGCCGGTTGGTCTCGTCGATCGCCTTGGCCATCGAGTCGGTGACCCTGTCGGCGTACATGTGCACCTGCCCGGACACGTGGCGGGCGGCGCGCCCGATCGTCTGGATCAGCGAGGTGCCGGACCGGAGGAAGCCCTCCTTGTCGGCGTCCAGGATCGACACCAGCGACACCTCTGGCAGGTCGAGCCCCTCGCGGAGCAGGTTGATCCCGACCAGGACGTCGTAGTGGCCGAGCCGCAGCTCGCGCAGCAGCTCGATCCGGCGCAGCGTGTCGACCTCGGAGTGCAGGTAGCGCACCCGCATGCCGAGCTCGAGCAGGTAGTCGGTGAGGTCCTCGGCCATCTTCTTGGTGAGTGTCGTGACCAGGACCCGCTCGTCGCGCTCGGCCCGCACCTTGATCTCGTGGACCAGGTCGTCGATCTGGCCCTTGGTCGGCTTGACGACGACCTCCGGGTCGACCAGCCCGGTCGGCCGGATGATCTGCTCGACCGGCGTGCCCTTCTCGCGACCCAGCTCGTAGGACCCGGGCGTCGCCGAGAGGTAGACCGTCTGGCCGATGCGCTCCAGGAACTCCTCCCACTTCAGCGGCCGGTTGTCGACGGCGCTCGGCAGCCGGAAGCCGTGGTCGACGAGGGTGCGCTTGCGCGACATGTCGCCCTCGTACATGCCGCCGATCTGCGGCACGGTCACGTGCGACTCGTCGATGACGAGCAGGAAGTCCTCGGGGAAGTAGTCGATCAGGCAGTGCGGCGCGGAGCCGGGAGCCCGGCCGTCGATGTGGCGCGAGTAGTTCTCGATGCCGGAGCAGAAGCCGACCTGGCGCATCATCTCGATGTCGTAGGTGGTGCGCATCCGCAGCCGCTGCGCCTCGAGCAGCTTGCCCTGCCGCTCCATCTCGGCCAGCCGGTCGGCGAGCTCGAGCTCGATGCCCGTGATGGCCTTCTCCATGCGCTCCGGCCCGGCGACGTAGTGGGTCGCCGGGAAGACGTAGAGCTCCTCGTCCTCGGTCACGATCTCGCCGGTGAGCGGGTGCAGCGTCATCAGCCGCTCGATCTCGTCGCCGAACATCTCGATGCGCACGGCGAGCTGCTCGTAGACCGGGAAGATCTCGATGGTGTCGCCACGGACCCGGAAGGTGCCCCGCGTGAACGCCAGGTCGTTGCGGGTGTACTGGACCTCGACGAAGCGCCGCAGCAGCTGGTCGCGCTCGATCTCCATGCCGACGCGCAGCCGGACCATCCGGTCGACGTACTCCTGCGGCGTGCCGAGACCGTAGATGCAGGACACGGACGCCACGACGATGACGTCGCGCCGGGTCAGCAGGCTGTTGGTCGCCGAGTGGCGCAGCCGCTCGACCTCGTCGTTGATCGACGAGTCCTTCTCGATGTAGGTGTCCGTCTGCGGGATGTAGGCCTCGGGCTGGTAGTAGTCGTAGTAGGAGACGAAGTACTCGACCGCGTTGTTGGGCAGCAGCTCGCGGAACTCGTTGGCGAGCTGCGCCGCCAGCGTCTTGTTGGGGGCCATGACCAGGGTCGGGCGCTGCAGCCGCTCCACCAGCCACGCGGTCGTCGCCGACTTGCCCGTGCCGGTCGCGCCCAGCAGGACGACGTCCTTCTCCCCGGCCTCGACCCGGCGCGCCAGCTCGTCGATCGCCGTCGGCTGGTCACCCGAGGGCTGGAAGTCGCTGATCACCTCGAAGGGCGCCACCCGGCGCACGAGGTCGGTGGTCGGTCTCACGCGGCCACCGTACGTCGGCCGTCCGACACCCCAGCCGTCCCCGGCACGGTCATTACGCTTCGACGTTGCCCGGCCCGTCGAGGTCCCGCGTCGAGCCCGCGCG
>CAVXNC010000022.1:0-156417 GCA_963762865.1 uncultured Actinomycetota bacterium | reverse complement strand
TCCGGCGCGTGGCGGGCGAGCACCTCAGGTGGGTCTCCGGTGAGAGAGCCCGCGGTCTCGTCGGCCCGCGGCGAGGGAGGTTGAGCACGACGGCTCGTCGTGCGGTTGTTGTGCACAGCGCCTCAGCCAGCTCAGGCACGAGAGTGAGTGCGGTATGACGCTGGTGAGCCACGACCCGGGCCCGAGCACCACCCAGTCTGCGTTGCGCACGGCGGCGACCGCCTCGGAGCAGGCCGGGTGCCGGTCTGGCACCAGACCGACGTGCACGACCCGGCCGGGTGTGGTTGCCACCGCCACCTGGCCCGCACGGCCGTGAGGACGGTGTCGGAGCCGGCCCCCTGGTCACCGGTACCGGCTGGTCCACGGCCATCACCGCCTCGATGTCCAGCGGCACGACGGACATCGGCAGCACCCGGCCGTGGGCACCGAGGAGCCGAGCCACCCAGTCGAGTCCCGCGACCGAGTCGCCGAGCAGCTCCCACAGCGCGACGATCAACAGGTTGCCGACGGCGTGGTCGTGCAGGTCGCCGGCGCTGCGGAAGCGGTGCTGCGCGACCCGGCTCCAGGTCTGGCCCCACTCGTCGTCGCCGCAGAGCGCAGCCAGGGCCATGCGCAGGTCGCCGGGCGGGAGAACGCCGAGCTCACGACGCAGCCGGCCGCTCGACCCGCCGTCGTCGGCGACGGTCACCACCGCGGTGAGGGAGTCCGTGACCCGGCGGAGTGCCTGGAGCGAGGCGGCCAGGCCGTGACCGCCGCCGAGAGCGACGACCGACGGGTCGGTCCGGGTGCTGTGGACGGAGAGGTCACTCACGACCGAGGTCCCGGTGGACGACTGACGCGTCGACGCCGGTCGCCTCGAGCCGCGCGCACAGCTCCTCGGCCATCGCGACCGAGCGGTGCTTGCCGCCCGTGCACCCGACGGCGATGGTGGCGTAGCGCTTGCCCTCGCGCAGGTAGCCGTCACCGATCAGCTCGAGGACCCGGGAGTAGGCGTCGAGGAGTGGCAGCGCGCCGACCTGGGACAGGACGTAGTCACGGACGGCCGGGTCCTTGCCGGTGAGCGGTCGCAGCTCGGGCACCCAGTGCGGGTTGGGCAGGAACCGGCAGTCGACGACCAGGTCGGCGTCCACCGGCAGTCCGTACTTGTACCCGAAGGAGATGACGGTGGCGTGCAGCCCGGGAGTCACCTGCTCGAAGGCCTGGATCACCTTCGCGGCGAGCTGGTGGACGTTGAGGTCCGTCGTGTCGAGGACGATGTCGGCGTCGGCCCGCAGGTCCCGCAACAGCTCGCGCTCGCGTGCGATCCCGTCGCTGAGCATGCCCTCGCCCTGGAGGGGGTGCGGTCGCCGGACCGCCTCGTGCCGCCGGACCAGGGCGTCGTCGGACGCCTCGAGGAAGATGATTCTCGGCGTGCTGCCGCTGGCACCGAGCTGGGTCAGTGCCTCGGTCAGGTCCGCGAAGAAGGTCCGGCTGCGCACGTCGACCACCGCGGCGATCCGCGCCACGTCACCGCGCGCGCGGCCACCGAGCTCGGCCAGGGTCGGGAGCAGTGCGGGCGGCAGGTTGTCGACGACGAACCAGCCGAGGTCCTCGAGCACGTTGGCGACCGTGCTGCGCCCGGCCCCGGACATGCCCGTGATGATGGCCAGCTCGGGGAGGTGGGGCGGGGCGCCCGGCCCCTCGGCCGAGTGGCTCACGCGTTGCCTCCCGGCGGCGTACCCAGGTCTGCTCGGTCTGCACGGTCGTCGGGCACGTCGTCGAGGATCTCACCGGTCGCGGTGTTGACCGATACGGACGCCGGCTTCCGGCCGGACAGCGCCTCGACGACGGCGGCTGCGGTTCGCGGCCCCACCCCCGGGACCTCCGCGATCTCCTCGACGGAGGCGGCCGACAGCCGCTTCAGGGAGCCGAAGCGCTTCAGCAGCGCGCGGCGCCGGGTCTCGCCCAGGCCGGGGATCCCGTCGAGCGCGCTGGCGGTCATCGACCGGGACCTTCGGCTGCGGTGCAAGGTGATCGCGAAGCGGTGTGCCTCGTCGCGGACCCGCTGCAGGAGGTAGAGCCCTTCGCTGGTGCGTGGCAGCACCACAGGGTGCGACTCCCCCGGCAGCCACACCTCCTCGAGGCGCTTCGCGAGCCCGCAGAGGGCGACGTCGTCGACGCCGAGCTCGTCGAGCGCGCGCTGCGCCGCGGCAACCTGCGGAGCGCCGCCGTCGACGACGACCAGGTTGGGCGCGTAGGCGAACTTCCGCGGCCGGCCCGTCTCGGGGTCGATCCCGACCGGCACCTCGGGGCCGTCGACGCCGGCGCCCTCGGCCGTGGCCTCCAGGTCTCCGGTCCGGGCCCGCTCGTCGACCAGCCGGCGGAAGCGCCGGCTGATGACCTCGTGGATGGAAGCGACGTCACCGCCGGACCCCGGGCGTCCGGACCGCTCGTCGGACTGCCCGCGGATGACGAACCGCCGGTACTCGCTCTTGCGGGCGAGCCCGTCCTCGAAGACGACCATCGAGGCGACGACCTCGCTCTCCTGCAGGTGCGACACGTCGTAGCACTCGATGCGCAGCGGCGCCTCGTCGAGCCCGAGGGCCTCCTGGATCTGCTCGAGCGCCTGGCTGCGCGCGGTGAGGTCGCTGCCGCGCCGCGTCTTGTGCAGGGAGAGGGACTGGCCCGCGTTGCGCGCGACCGTCTCCATCAGGGCGCGCTTGTCGCCTCGCTGCGGCACCCGCAGGGAGACCGGGCCGCCGCGCAGCTCGCCGAGCCACTGCGTGACCGCGTCCGCGTCCGGCGGCATCGCCGGCACCAGCACCTCACGAGGCACCGCGTCACCGCTCTCGCCGCCGTAGACCTGCTGCAGGAAGTGCTCGACGAGGTCGCCGGTCGTCAGCTCCTCGACCTTCTCCACCACCCAGCCGCGCTGGCCCCGGACCCGGCCGCCGCGGACGTAGAACACCTGCACCGCCGCCTCGAGCGGGTCCTCGGCGAACGCGACCACGTCGGCGTCCGTGCCGTCGCCGAGGACCACGGACTGCTTCTCAAGCGCGCGTTCGAGCGCCTTGATGTCGTCCCGCAGCCGGGCCGCCCGCTCGTACTCCTGGTTGGCCGCGGCGACCTGCATGTCCTTCTCGAGCCGGCGCAGGTAGGTGGCGGTCTGGCCGGCCATGAAGTCGCAGAAGTCCTCCACGATGCGGCGGTGCTCGTCGGCGCTGACCCGGCCGACGCACGGCGCCGAGCACTTGCCGATGTAGCCGAGCAGGCACGGCCGGCCGACCTGGCCGGCACGCTTGAAGACGCCGGCGGAGCAGGTGCGGGCCGGGAACACGCGCAGCAGCAGGTCGAGGGTCTCGCGGATCGCCCACGCGTGTGAGTACGGGCCGAAGTACCGGACGCCCTTCTTCTTCGGCCCACGCATCACCTGGAGCCGTGGGAACTCCTCGTTCAGCGTCACGGCCAGGCTGGGATAGCTCTTGTCGTCGCGGTAGCGGATGTTGAACCGCGGGTCGAACTCCTTGATCCAGCTGTACTCCAGCTGCAGCGCCTCGACCTCGGTCCTGACGACGGTCCACTCGACGCTGGCCGCGCTGGTGACCATCGTCTGGGTCCGCGCGTGCAGGTTGGCGAGGTCCTGGAAGTACGACGACAGCCGGGGGCGAAGGCTGCGCGCCTTGCCGACGTAGATGACGCGCCCGTGCTCGTCACGGAAACGGTAGACCCCCGGTTGCTCCGGGATCGATCCCGGCGCGGGACGGTACGACGCCGGGTCAGCCACCCCGCAACCCTACGACCGGGGACCGTCACCCGCAGGTCGCCGGGGAGGAGTTCGGTGCGGCTCGGTCGTCAGGACTGGACGACCTGGTCGCCCTCGACAGTGACGGCGACGGACTTGAGCGGTGACGACGCGGGGCCTCCCTTGACCGAGCCGTCGGCTGCGCTGTACGTGCTGCCGTGGCACGGGCACGAGATGGTGTTGTTCTTGACGCTCGACACGAGGCACTGCATGTGCGTGCACACAGCGGTGAACGCCTTGAACTCCCCGGCCGTCGGCTGGGTCACGACGATCTTCTTGCCGTCCAGCACGACGCCGCCCTTGACGGGAACGTCGGCCGTCGCGACCAGGCCGCCCCCACCGCCGCCACCGCCGCCACCGCCGTCGTCGGCCGAGTCGGTGGCGGCCGGGGACGAGCTGTCGTCGGCCGGGGCACTCGTTGACGTCTCGCCGGAGCCGGTGCTCGCGGTGTCGTCACCGCCCCCGCCGCACGCGACAAGCACTGCACCGGCGCCGGTCACGGCGACGACGCGCAGGACGTTGCGTCGGGAGAGGGGCAGCGGCAGCGGCTCCTGGAGCAGGGACTCGGTACGGGTGGTGGGTGTCAGCTCAGACATGACCTTCCGAACGTAGGTCGGCGCGAAATGGTTCACCGAGCCACCGGTCGGCTATGCCGAGGCGGTGGGCGGGTCGATGATCCCATCGCGGATGGCGACGGACAACGCCTCCAGCTTGGAGTGGGCCCCAAGCTTGGCCAGGATGCTCTGGACGTGGTTGCGCACCGTGTTGACCGAGATGAAGAGCCGGGCGGCGATAGCCCCGTTGGTCAGCCCCTCCGCGATGAGCTGGAGGATCTCCTGCTCCCGCGCCGTCAGGTCGCTCGAGGGCTCCTGGTGCTGGTGGTGCAGCCGGTTGAGCAGCCGGCTCAGCAGGTCCGAGCTCACCATGATCTCGCCCGCGGCGGCGGTGCGCACCGCGGCCACCAGCTCGTCGAGCGGGCTGGTCTTCAGGATGAAGCCCGCGCAGCCCGCCTCGGTGGCGGCGACCAGCATGGAGTCCTCCGCGGCCGCTGTCAGGACCACGATGTTTGCCTGCGGCCGGATCGCCCGCAGGTCGGTGATCGAGTCGACACCGAGCCCGTCCGGCAGCTGGTGGTCGAGCAGGACCACGTCAGGCGCGGTCGTCGCCACCAGATTCTTGGCCTGGGCGATCGTCGACGCCGTCCCGACCACCTCGAAGTCCGGCTGCGCCGACAGCGCCATCCGCAGGCTGTCGGCGAACATGTCGTGGTCGTCGACGATCAGCAGCCGCGTCATCGATACGGGCGCGCCGGGCCGCGCAACGCCCGTAGCAACCGATGACTCGTCGCCCACGACGGCCCCCGTCCCCTCGAACCGGTACCCGTGTAGTCACAGCCTGCCACGGCGAGGTGTCGCTGGGTCGATATCGTCGAGGGGATCTCGGAGCGGCCTCCCGGCCGGCCCGCCGGGTGTCATCCGGACGCGCTCGGATGCACTAGGCCAGAGGGTGCGGATGACCCTTCCGACGGCGGCCCCTCGACGGCAGAGTTGTCGGTGCCGGACACGACGGACCGCCCGAGCAGTCGGCCGGACCCCCTGATCGTCCTGTCCGGCCGTTCGGCCGGGTCGTCCCCCCGTGTGCCCCGACCGGCGCCTCGGCGAACGGCCGGCGGCCCCTCCCCCAGCGGCCGCCTGCCGTTCGCCGTTCGCCCGGGCCGGCCCGGATCAGCGCCGCGCGGCGACCGCCTTCTTGCGGGACCTGCGCGCGGGGGCCGGTCGCACGGCTGTCGCACCGAGAGCGTTCTTGAGGAAGAGCCCGGTGTGGCTCGCCGGAACCGTGACGATGTCCTCGGGGGTACCCTCCGCGACCACGGTCCCACCGCCCGAGCCTCCCTCCGGCCCCATGTCGATGACCCAGTCGGCGGTCTTGATGACGTCGAGGTTGTGCTCGATGACGATCACCGTGTTGCCCTTGTCGGCAAGGCCCTGCAGCACCCGCAGCAGCTTGGAGATGTCCTCGAAGTGCAGCCCGGTGGTCGGCTCGTCGAGCACGTAGACGGTGCGACCGGTCGACCGCTTCTGCAGCTCGGAGGCCAGCTTGACCCGCTGGGCCTCGCCGCCGGACAGCGTGGGAGCCGGCTGACCGAGCCGGACGTACCCGAGGCCGACCTCGTTGAGCGTCGTGAGGTGACGGGCGATCGCGGGGACGGCGGCGAAGAACTCGGCGGCCTCCTCGATCGGCATGTCGAGGATCTCGGCGATCGTCTTGCCCTTGAAGTGCACCTCGAGGGTCTCGCGGTTGTAGCGCGCGCCGTGGCACACCTCGCACGGTACGTAGACGTCTGGCAGGAAGTTCATCTCGATCTTGATCGTGCCGTCACCCGAGCAGGCCTCGCAGCGGCCGCCCTTGACGTTGAACGAGAAGCGGCCGGGCTGGTAGCCCCGGATCTTGGCCTCGGTGGTCTCGGCGAAGAGCCGACGCATGTGGTCGAAGACGCCGGTGTAGGTGGCCGGGTTGGACCGCGGGGTCCGGCCGATGGGGCTCTGGTCCACGTGGACCACCTTGTCGACGTGCTCGAGCCCCTTGATCTTCTTGTGCCGGCCAGGGACCGTCCGCGCACCGTGGAGCCTCTGGGCCAGGGCGGTGTAGAGGATGTCGTTGACCAGGGTCGACTTGCCCGAGCCCGACACCCCCGTGACGGCCACGAAGCACCCCAGGGGGAAGGTCACGTCGATCGTCTGCAGGTTGTGCTCGCGGGCCCCGACCACCGTCAGGTCACGGCCTCGGGTCCGCGGCCGGCGGATCTCCGGCGTGGGGATCACCCTGCGCCGTGCCAGGTAGGCACCGGTCAGCGAGTCCTTGCTCGCCAGCAGGTCCTGCACGGTGCCGGACACCACGATCTGGCCGCCGTGCTCCCCCGCGCCCGGGCCGATGTCGACGACCCAGTCGGCGGTGCGGATGGTGTCCTCGTCGTGCTCCACCACGATGAGCGTGTTGCCCAGGTCGCGCAGCCGGGTGAGCGTCTCGATCAGCCGGTGGTTGTCCCGCTGGTGCAGGCCGATGGACGGCTCGTCGAGGACGTAGAGGACGCCGACCAGCCCGGCGCCGATCTGGGTGGCCAGCCGGATCCGCTGCGCCTCGCCGCCGGAGAGGGTCCCGGAGGGGCGCTCCAGCGAGAGATAGTCCAGGCCGACATCGAGCAGGAAGCCGAGGCGGGCGTGGATCTCCTTGACCACCCGCTCGGCGATCTGCCGCTCGCGGTCGCTCAGGTCGACGTCGCGCAGGAACTCGTCGCACTCGCGGATGGGCAGCCGGCACACGTCGGCGATGTTCCGCCCGCCGACGAGCACCGCGAGCGACTCCGGCTTGAGCCGGGCGCCGCCGCAGACCGGACAGGGCACCTCGCGCATGTAGCCCTCGTAGCGGTCCCGGCTCCAGTCCGACTCGGTCTCGGTGTGCCGGCGCTGCACGAACGGGATCGCACCCTCGAAGCCGGTGTGGTAGCTGCGCATCCGGCCGTAGCGGTTGCGGTACTTCACATGGACCTGGTAGTCGAGCCCGTGCAGCACCGCGTCCTTGGCCCGGACCGGCAGCTTGCGCCACGGCGTGTCCATCCGGACGCCGATGTCCTCGGCCATCGCCTCCAGCAGCCGCTGGAAGTACTCGCTCGAGGTCGTCCCGGACGCCCAGGGCGCGACGGCCCCCTCGCCGAGCGACTTCTCGTCGTCCGGCACGATCAGCTCAGGGTCGACCTCGAGCCGGGTGCCGATGCCGGTGCACTCCGGGCAGGCGCCGTACGGCGAGTTGAACGAGAACGACCGCGGTTCGAGCTCGTCCATCGACAGGGGGTGGTCGTTGGGGCAGGCGAGCTTCTCGGAGAACCGGCGCTCCCGGTTCTTGTCCTTCTCCGGCAGGTCGACCATGTCCAGGATGAGCAGACCGCCGGCCAGGCCGAGCGCGGTCTCCACCGAGTCGGTCAGCCGCCGCTTGGCGGACGCCTTGACCGCCAGCCGGTCGATGACGACGTCGATCGAGTGCTTGTACTTCTTGTCCAGCTTGGGGGGCTCGGCCAGCGACACGGTCTCGCCGTCGACCCGCGCCCTGCTGTAGCCCTTCGTCTGCAGCTCTCGGAAGAGCTCGGCGTACTCCCCCTTGCGGCCGCGCACCACCGGTGCCAGCACCTGGAACCGGGTGCCCTCGTCCATCTCGAGCACCCGGTCGACGATCTGCTGCGGCGTCTGCCGGCTGACCGGCTCGCCGCAGACGGGGCAGTGCGGCCGGCCGGCCCGGGCGAAGAGCAGGCGCAGGTAGTCGTAGACCTCGGTGATCGTGCCGACCGTCGACCGCGGGTTGCGGCTGGTGGACTTCTGGTCGATCGAGACCGCGGGCGACAGGCCTTCTATGAAGTCCACGTCGGGCTTGTCCATCTGGCCGAGGAACTGCCGGGCATAGGCCGACAGGGACTCGACGTAGCGCCGCTGGCCCTCGGCGAAGATCGTGTCGAAGGCCAGGCTCGACTTGCCGGAGCCGGAGAGCCCGGTGAAGACGATGAGCGAGTCGCGTGGCAGGTCGAGGGAGACGTCCTTGAGGTTGTGCTCCCGCGCACCCCGGACGATCAGCTGGTCCACTCAGAGATCCTTCTGGCCGAAAAGGTCAGGTCGGCGACCATGCTAGGTGCCTCCGCCGACAGGTGACGCCCGGAGCGGAGCAGGCACCCGAACGCGCCCCGGTCCCCCGCTAGGGTCGGCGCATGACCGGGGCGGACGACCTGCAGAGATCCCTCGACGAGATGGCCGGCGCGACCGACCGGCTGCTGGCCTCGGTCGACCGGCTGTCCGAGTCGGACCTGCGGGGACCCTCGCTCCTGCCGGGCTGGACCAGGGCGCACGTGCTCACCCACGTCGCCCGCAACGCCGACGCCCTGGCCGTCCTGGCGCACAACGCACGGACCGGTGACGACGGTCCGATGTACCCCGGCGCGCCCGACCAGCGCGAGCTCGACATCGAGGCCGGCTCAGGGCGGGGACTGGGCGACCTGCGCCTCGACCTCGCCGACTCGGGCGACCGACTGATGGCGGCCTTCGCCGACTTCTCCGAGGACGCCCGCGGCCGCGAGGTCGCCATGCGCTCCGGCGCGACGGCGTACGGCTGGGAGATTCCGCGGATCCGGGTACGGGAGGTCGAGATCCACCACGTGGACCTGGACGCGGGATACACGCCGGACGACTGGTCGCCGGACTTCGCGGCGCGCACGCTGGACCAGATCTCGCCGTTCTTCCGCGACAACCGGGACTGCCCGGTGGGGGTGCTCGCCGCCACCGACGGTGACGGCCGCTGGGAGGTCGCCAGCTCCGGTCCGACGCTCGCCGGACCGCGGTCCGCGCTGGTCGGCTGGCTCACCGGTCGTACGTCCGGAGACGGGCTCGTGCTGGACCCCCCGGGCGAGCTGCCCCGGGCACCACGCTGGGGCTGACGGCTGGCGACATAGCCTGGGCGGCGTGAGCTACGACGGACACGTCTCCCCCGGCGGGCCGCACTCGACCCGGGAGCTGGCCGCTCTGACGATCACCAAGGTGTCGGTAGGGCCGATGGACAACAACGCCTACCTGCTGGAGTGCCGGGCCACCGGCGAGCTGCTGCTCGTCGACGCCGCGGCCGACGCGTCGAGGCTGCTCGGCCTGGTCGGGGGACGGCCGCTGGCCACCGTGGTGACGACCCACCGGCACCGGGACCACTGGCAGGCACTCGGCGAGGTCGTCGACACCACCGGCGCCCGGACGGCCGCCGGCCGTGACGACCTCGAGGGCATCCCGGTCACGACCGACGAGCCGCTGGCCGACGGCGACACCGTCCGCGTCGGCGAGGTCCCGCTGAGCGTGATCCACCTGGTCGGGCACACGCCGGGATCGGTGGCGCTGCTCTACGAGGACCCCGCCGGCCACCCGCACCTCTTCACCGGTGACTCGCTCTTCCCCGGCGGTGTCGGCAGGACGACCAGCCCCGAGGACTTCGCGTCGCTGGTCACAGACGTCGAGACGAAGGTCTTCGGCCGGCTGCCGGACGACACCTGGTTCTACCCCGGCCACGGCGACGACTCGACCCTGGGCCGGGAGCGACCGGCGCTGCCCGAGTGGCGGGCTCGCGGCTGGTGACGGTCAGCGGCCGGCGCGCTCTGGGGGCTTGCGTACCGGCCGGTCGGCGCGGGTGTCCTTGTCGGTGCCGCCCCAGCTGAGCCAGCGACCGCTGACGGCGGCGAGCAGCAGGTCCTTCGCCCCTCGCTCTCCCCGGGCCATCTCGTCCGGCCGGGCCGAGCGGTAGACGGTGGCCCAGAGGACCGGTCCCACCACCGCGACGGCCAGCAGCACGATGACGAGCACGGCGGTGCTGGCATCGAGCAGCTTGAGGCCGGAGGCGAGCAGCACGACCACGAGCGCCCGGCGGATGATGCCGCCCGGCGCGCTGCTGGAGACCCGGGCGCCGACGTAGACGCCGGGCAGCGCACCGATCAGCAGCGACACGGTGAGGTCGAGCTGGAAGTCGCCGAAGAGCAGGTGCCCCAGCGACGCCGAGGCCACCAGCGGCACGGCCTGCACCAGGTCGGTGCCGACCAGCTGCCCGGCGCGGATGGTCGGGTAGAGCAGAAGCAACGCGACGATCATCAGCGAGCCGGAACCCACCGACGTCATGCCGACGATCATCCCGCCGATGATGCCGACGAAGAGCGTCGGCACCTTCCGGACCCGGATGTCCTCGACCCGGAAGTCCACCTGCTCGCCGGCTGCGGCCGCGAGCTGCAGCCGCTGGGCCTTGCGCAGGTCGAGGAGCGCCTTGGCCACCATCGCGCCGGCCGCGAAGATCAGCGCCACGCCCAGGCTGGTCTTGACCACGTTCTGCGTCTGCTCGTCGTCGCCGATGGATCTCAGCAGGAGCACCCCGAGGAAGGCCGACGGGACCGAGCCGGTCACCAGCCAGCGGACCATCTCCTTGTTGACGGTTCCCTTGCGCAGGTGGACCGCGCCGCCGACCGGCTTCATCACCATCGACGCAACCAGGTCGCTGGAGACGGCGGCGAGCGGCTGGACTCCGAAGAACAGGATCATCATCGGCGTCATCAGCGCGCCGCCACCCATGCCGGTCAGCCCGACGACGAACCCGACGAACAGCCCGGCGATGGCGACCGCCCACCAGCTCGGGTCCACGCGGTCCTCCAGACGGATCGTCCACCTTCTCGGTGGAGGAGCCTAACGGGCGGCCGGGCGGTCCTCGCCCTCGTCCGCGTCCTGACCCTCTGCGACGACCGGCAGGTCGGGCTGCGCGAGCGGGTCCCGGCGGACCTTGATGATGCTGGCGATCGTCGTGACCGCCAGGGTGCCGAGGATGAAGGCCAGGCTGACCCAGATCGGGATCTCGGGCACCGCGTCGATGTGCTCGCCGTCGTTGATGAAGGGCAGCTCGTTGACGTGCAGCGCCTCCATGATCAGCTTCACGCCGATGAAGCCGAGGATCACCGACAGGCCGATGCTGAGGTAGACCAGCTTCCTCAGCAGCCCACCGATCAGGAAGTAGAGCTGCCGCAGGCCCATCAGGGCGAAGACGTTGGCCGTGAAGACCAGGTAGGGCTCCTTGGTGAGCCCGTAGATCGCCGGGATCGAGTCCAGGGCGAAGAGCAGGTCGGTCGTGCCGAGCGCGAGGATCACGATGAACATCGGGGTGATCAGCCGCTTGCCGTCGACCGTGGCGATCAGCTTGACGCCGTACCACTCCTGGGTCGCCGGGAACCGGTGCTCGACCCACTTGAGGAGGCGGTTCTCCTCGAAGTCCTCCTCGCCGGACTCCCCCTCCCTCACCAGCTTGACGGCGGTGTAGATCAGGAAGGCGCCGAAGACGTAGAAGATCCAGCTGAAGTTCTCGATCGCGGCGGCGCCCAGGGCGATGAAGATGCCGCGCATCACCAGCGCCAGGATGATGCCGACCAGCAGCGCGGTCTGCTGGTACTTCCGCGGCACCCCGAACTTCGCCATGATGATCACGAAGACGAAGAGGTTGTCGACGCTCAGGCTGTACTCGGTGAGCCAGCCCGCGTAGAACTCGCCGGCATAGCGAGGGCCGGCGAACCACAGGACGCCCAGTCCGAAGACGATTGCCAGCCCGATGAAGAAGCTGATCGCGATCGCGCACTCGCGCATGGTGGGCTCGTGCGGGCGCCGCCCGATCACGAACACGTCGACCGCCAGCAGCCCCACGAGCAGGGTGATGCTGGCGATCCAGAGCCAGGTGGGCACGTTCACAGGTGGTCAGTCCTCCGGCATCGCGAGTAGGCCGGAGGTCTCTTCCGCCGGTCGGCCACCAAGGTGGCCACGCGGCCAGCCACGCCGGGTCCCGGCACTGTCAGTGCGTCGGAACCGTGATGACGACGAGGCTGCGAAGGAATACTCCCCTCCACGTGTCGGGGGTCAGTCTTACCCACTGCCCCTTCCCGGCGCACATCGGCCCCAGGCGGGCCGCCCGCCCCGCGCGGCGTCACGACACGCAGAACTCGTTGCCCTCCGGGTCGGCCATCACGACCCAGTGCTCGCCCATCTCGTCGAACACCCGCACGGTCGTGGCGCCGAGACCCGTGAGGCGTTCGACCTCCCGCGCGACCACACCGGGGCGCTCTGCGGCGTCGGCGCCGGCACCGACCTGGAGGTCGAGGTGCACCCGGTTCTTGACCGTCTTGGGCTCGGGGACCTTCTGGATGAAGATCCGAGGACCCTTGCCGTCCGGGTCGACGACCGCGGACCGCGAGTCCCACTGGTCCTCGGGCACGCCGAGCTCCCGCAGGAACGCCGGCCACGAGTCGTAGCCGGGCGGCGGCGGCTGGACCACGTAGCCGGCGGCGGCCGCCCAGAACTCGGCCACCGCTGCCGGGTCGGCGGCGTCGATGACCACCTGCAGCTGCGTTGCCACGTACGTCCTCCTGGTTGTCAGGCAGATCCGGCCGCGCGCATGCCGCGCAGCTCCTTCTTGAGCTCGCCGATCTCGTCGCGCAGCCGCGCCGCGAGCTCGAACTGCAGCTCGCGGGCCGCGGTGTGCATCTGGTCGGTGAGCTGCTGGATGAGGTCGGCGAGATCCGCGGCGGGCAGGTCACCGACGCCCGCCTTCGACGAGATGGTGCTGTCCTTGGACCACATGCCGGGGACCGGCGCCTTGCCACGCGACTGCTGGCGGCCGCCGCCGCCGAGCAGCTCCTCGGTGTCGGCGTCCTCGCGGGCGAGCAGCTCGGTGATGTCGCTGATCTTCTTCAGCAACGGCATGGGGTCGACGCCGTGCGCCTCGTTGTAGGCCACCTGCTTCGCGCGCCGCCGGTTGGTCTCGTCGATCGCCTTGGCCATCGAGTCGGTGACCCTGTCGGCGTACATGTGCACCTGCCCGGACACGTGGCGGGCGGCGCGCCCGATCGTCTGGATCAGCGAGGTGCCGGACCGGAGGAAGCCCTCCTTGTCGGCGTCCAGGATCGACACCAGCGACACCTCTGGCAGGTCGAGCCCCTCGCGGAGCAGGTTGATCCCGACCAGGACGTCGTAGTGGCCGAGCCGCAGCTCGCGCAGCAGCTCGATCCGGCGCAGTGTGTCGACCTCGGAGTGCAGGTAGCGCACCCGCATGCCGAGCTCGAGGAGGTAGTCGGTGAGGTCCTCGGCCATCTTCTTGGTGAGTGTCGTGACCAGGACCCGCTCGTCGCGCTCGGCCCGCGCCTTGATCTCGTGGACCAGGTCGTCGATCTGGCCCTTCGTCGGCTTGACGACGACCTCCGGGTCGACCAGCCCGGTCGGCCGGATGATCTGCTCGACCGGCGTGCCCTTCTCGCGACCGAGCTCGTAGGACCCTGGCGTGGCCGAGAGGTAGACCGTCTGGCCGATGCGCTCCAGGAACTCCTCCCACTTCAGCGGCCGGTTGTCGACGGCACTCGGCAGCCGGAAGCCGTGGTCCACGAGGGTTCGCTTGCGCGACATGTCGCCCTCGTACATGCCGCCGATCTGCGGCACCGTCACGTGCGACTCGTCGATGACGAGCAGGAAGTCCTCGGGGAAGTAGTCGATCAGGCAGTGCGGCGCGGAGCCGGGCGCCCGGCCGTCGATGTGGCGCGAGTAGTTCTCGATGCCGGAGCAGAAGCCGACCTGGCGCATCATCTCGATGTCGTAGGTGGTGCGCATCCGTAGCCGCTGTGCCTCGAGCAGCTTGCCCTGCCGCTCCATCTCGGCCAGCCGGTCGGCGAGCTCGAGCTCGATGCCCGTGATGGCCTTCTCCATGCGCTCCGGCCCGGCGACGTAGTGGGTCGCCGGGAAGACGTAGAGCTCCTCGTCCTCGGTCACGATCTCGCCGGTGAGCGGGTGCAGCGTCATCAGCCGCTCGATCTCGTCGCCGAACATCTCGATGCGCACGGCGAGCTGCTCGTAGACCGGGAAGATCTCGATGGTGTCGCCACGGACCCGGAAGGTTCCCCGCGTGAACGCCAGGTCGTTGCGGGTGTACTGGACCTCGACGAAGCGCCGCAGCAGCTGGTCGCGCTCGATCTCCATGCCGACGCGCAGCCGGACCATCCGGTCGACGTACTCCTGCGGCGTGCCGAGACCGTAGATGCACGACACGGAGGCCACGACGATGACGTCGCGCCGGGTCAGCAGGCTGTTGGTCGCGGAGTGGCGCAGCCGCTCGACCTCGTCGTTGATCGACGAGTCCTTCTCGATGTAGGTGTCCGTCTGCGGGATGTAGGCCTCGGGCTGGTAGTAGTCGTAGTACGAGACGAAGTACTCGACCGCGTTGTTGGGCAGCAGCTCGCGGAACTCGTTGGCGAGCTGCGCCGCCAGCGTCTTGTTGGGGGCCATGACCAGGGTCGGGCGCTGCAGCCGCTCCACCAGCCATGCGGTGGTCGCCGACTTGCCCGTGCCGGTCGCGCCCAGCAGGACGACGTCCTTCTCACCGGCCTCGACCCGCCGCGCCAGCTCGTCGATCGCCGTCGGCTGGTCGCCCGAGGGCTGGAAGTCGCTGATCACCTCGAACGGCGCCACTCGGCGCACGAGGTCGGTTGTCGGTCTCACGCGGCCACCGTACGTCGCACGTCCGACACCCCAGCCGTCCCCGGCACGGTCATGGCGCTTCGACGCCACCAGATCCGTCGGCGTTCCGCGTCGAGCTGGCGCGGCCTGACAGCTCGACCCAGAGCTCGTCGACGCGGCGCCGGAGGTCGTCGATCGACCCGTCGTTCGTGACGACCAGGTCGGCGACCGCCAGCCGGGCGGCCCGGTCGGCCTGGGCCGAGATCCTCGCCCGGGCGTCGTTCGCGGACATGCCTCGCCCGGTCGTGAGGCGACGTACCTGCGTCTCCTCGCCGACGTCCACCACGACGACGAGGTCGTAGCGGTCCGCCAGGCCGGCCTCCACCAGCAGCGGCACGTCGTGGATCACGACGGCTCCCTCCGGCGCACCGGCTGCGATCTCCGCGCTGCGCCGGCGGACGTAAGGGTGCACGATCCCTTCCAGGACGGCGCGGCGCGCGGGGTCGGCGAAGACGACGCGGCCCAGGGCGGGCCGGTCGAGCGAGCCGTCGTCGGCCAGCACCCCTGGCCCGAACTCGGCGACGACGGCGGCGAGCCCCGGCGTCCCCGGCGCCACGGCCTCCCGCGCGAGCAGGTCGGAGTCGACGACGACGGCACCGTGCCCGGCCAGCAGCCTGGCGACCTCGCTCTTGCCGGAGCCGATGCCGCCGGTGAGGCCGACGTTCACGACCGAGCCCCGACCGGGGCGGGCCGGCCGCCGCTGACCGCCCGGCGGGCGCTGCCGGACAGCCAGGCGACCAGCGCCTCCAGCGGTCCGCGGCCGACGGTCGTGCGCCAGACCGTGGCGACGACGAGGGCCACCGCGACGTGCGCGAGCCACAGCGTGCGCAGGTCGTCGGTCAGGAACGGGCTGCCGTCGGCCAGGGCGAGCACGTGGGCGGTGTAGAGGGTGAGCGTCATGCTCCCGACGGCGGCGAAGGGCAGCACGACCAGCCGCGGCAACAGCCGGGCGAGCAGCAGGCAGGCGCCGAGGACGGCCATCGCACTGCCCGTCGTGTGCACGAGGTCCAGGGTGGTGCCGCTGTGCGGAGCGCTGACCACCAGCCACCTCCAGTCCTCGCGTGGCGTGGTCCCGAACAAGCCGGTCCCGAGGGAGCGGGTCACCTCGTCGGTGGTGGCGCCGATGGTTCTCGCCAGCCTGTCGGCTCCCCCGACCGCGTCGAGCAGCCCGGCCGACAGCGCCTTGGCCGTGACGGCGACCACCCCTCCGACCACGAGCAGCCGCACGGCGCCGGAGAGGCGGCGCAGGTCGGTGCGGCCCAGCGCCATGCCGGCGAGGAGGTACGTCGTCCAGCTCAGCACCGGATAGGTGCCCGTCAGCAGCAGCTCGGTCAGCAGGTCGGCGCCCCACGGCTCGGCGATCGGGGTCGGGTCGACGCTCTGCCGCAGCAGGTGGCTGACGACCGGCGTCACGACCGCGGCCACGACGGCCAGGACTGCCAGGGCACGGGCTCCGAGGCCGAGGACGGGCAGCGCCACGACGAACAGCAGCCCGTAGTAGGCGAGGATCACCAGCGGCGGCGAGTCCACCTGCCCGAGGAGCAGGCCGAGCGCGACCAGGAACGCCGCCCGGACGGACACCCAGGCCCGCGCCGCCCACAGGTCCCGCGCCCGTGGTGGGGTGCGACCGCCGGTGGCCAGCACCAGTGACACCCCGGCCAGCACCGCGAAGAGCGCCGACGCCCGGCCGGCCGCCAAGGTGTGCGACAGGTGGACGCTGCCGTCCGGGTCGGTGCTGGGGAAGATGTGCGTCGCCGCCATGCCGAACAGGGCGAGGCAGCGCGCGACGTCGACTCCGGTCAGCCGGCCCGCGGTCGCTCCACGGACCCGCAGCACGCGCTCATGCTAGGCGGCTGGGTCCCACGGCTCGCAGGCGGATCATCGCCGGGTCATCGCCGGATCATCGGCGCCTCGCGGGCCTGGCGCTCGATCGTCGCGGCGTCCCACGGCCCGGTGCAGTAGAGGACGACCTCGTCGACGAGTCCGGTGTCGTCCGAGCGGAGCACCCACAGGTTCCGCGCGTAGCTGCCCCCGCTCACCATCTCGGTCTCGACGACCGCGGTCCGGTCGGCATCCACCACCCGGCCGGTCGTCACCGTCGACCCGTCCGGTGCCTCGCCCTTCGCCCAGGCAGCGAACGCCTCGGCGCCCTGCAGCTGGAAGCGCCACTCCGGGACGTTGAGGTCGCAGAAGACGTCCGTCGCGAAGAGCCCCGGCGGCAGCTCGGCCGTCCGCAGGAACGAGGTGAAGGCGTCGACGTCCATGGCGCCAATGGACTCCTCGCCGAGGAACCCGTCAAGGACTGACGTCGAACCGACCAGGAGCCGCGGTCGTCCTCGGTGCACGGGGCGGGACGGGGGGCGGCATGTCGGTGGGTAGCGCGGTCAAGGTCAGTGTCGTCGTGCCGGTCTACAACCCCGGCCGCTACCTCGACGACCTGCTGGTGTCGCTGGCGAGGCAGACGATGCCGCCCACCGACTTCGAGGTCGTCTTCGTCGACGACGGCTCGACCGACGGGACGTCGGCCCTGCTGTGCGACGTGGCGGCGGCCGCGGCCAACGTGCGGGTGCTCCGGATCCCGAACTCGGGCTGGCCGGGGCGTCCGCGCAACCTCGGCATCGACGAGGCGCGCGGCGACTACGTCTTCTTCGTCGACCACGACGACGAGCTCGGCGACGACGCGCTCGAACGGATGTACGCCTACGCGGTCGCCAACGACTCGGACGTCGTGGTGGGCCGGGAGGTACGACGCGGCAAGGGCTGGGTCGCCGGACCGCTCTTCCGGCAGGACCTGCCGGCCACCACGTTGGCCGAGACGCCCGAGCTGCTGCTCCTGCTGACGCCGCACAAGTTGTTCCGGCGACGGCTGCTGGTCGAGCACGGGATCCGGTTCCTGGAGGGACCGCGTCGGCTCGAGGACCATCCCTTCGTCATGGCGGCGTACTTCCGCGCACGGGTGATCTCCGTGCTGGCGAGCACGACCTGCTACTACTGGCACAACAGGCCGGACAGCGCGGGGAGCCGCGCGCGGGACTGGCACCTGTACTTCGCGAGCATGCACGACGCCATCGACGTCGTGGAGGCGCACACCGAGCCCGGTCCACTGCGGGACCGCATGCTCCTCCACTGGTACCGCGACAAGGGGCTGCGAAGGCTCGGGACGCAGCTGGCGGTGGCCCCGCCGCTGGAGGCGGCCCAGCTCACGGCCGGGCTCCGGGGCCTCACGCTGGCGCGCTTCCCGGAGTCCCTGGACGCCCGGCTCACCGGGCTGGTGAAGGTGCGCGCTGCGCTGCTGCGGGCCGGCGCCGACCGGGAGATCGCGGACCTCGCCGCGTGGGAGGACGGCCTGGGGCTCCGCCAGTCGACCGAGCTGTGCTGGGCGTCCGCAGGTCGGCTGACGGTGGCGGCCGACGTGCTCCTGGTGGACAGGGACGGCGCGCCGGTGACGGTGCGGCACCGTGCCGGGCGCTGGTGGTGGACGCCACCGGTGGACCTTGCCGGCCTGCCCGGGGTCGGCTCCTCGGCCGGGTCGCTCGACCTGACCGCCGAGCTGCGCCGGGCGAGTGCCCTGGTGCTCGCCCGTCGACGGGGGGACGAGGAGGCCGTGCGGCTGCCCACCGTGACCCGCCCGCTGGACCGGTCCGGTCGGGACACCCGGGTTGTGGGCGCCCACGTCACCGCCACCCTCGACCCGCGCCCCGACCGGGGGCCGGCGGGGCTGCGACCGGGGCTGTGGGACCTCGAGGTGGTGTTGCGTGCGTGCGGCCTGCGGGTCCGCCGCCGCCTCGGCGAGCGACCGGTCGTGGCCCGGGTCCGCGGCCGGTCAGTGCTCCCGCCCGGCGCCGCCGCGCTGCGCGGGCGGACCCGGCGGGTCGTCCGCCGGATCCGGGCCACCGGCCGGACCCGACGTGACCGGTCCGGCTCGGGCCCGGGACGCACCGAGGCCCCGCACCGGTCGGGTGCGGGGCCTCGGTGAGGTGCGGCTGCGAGCCGCGGGCGACTACTTGTCGCCGGTGAGCTTCTCGCGCAGAGCGGCGAGCGCCTCGTCGGAGGCCAGGGTGCCACCGCCGCCGGCACCGCCGGCCGCCGCGGGCTCGTCACTGTCCCCGGTCTCGGCCTGCTCCGGAGCGGCCTCCGAGGAGTAGGTGGACGGCGAGCCGCTCTCCAGGTTGGCCTCGGCCTCGGCCTTGGCGGCCTCCGTGACCTGCTTCATGTGCGCCTCGTAGCGGACGCGGGCCTCGGCGTACTGCCGCTCCCACTCGGCCTGCTGGGTCTCGTGACCGGGCAGCCACTCGTTGGTCTCCGGGTCGAAGCCATCGGGGTACTGGTAGTTGCCCGCCTCGTCGTAGGACGCCGACATGCCGTAGAGGGTCGGGTCGAAGGCGCTGTCGTCACCCTCTGGCGGGGCGACGCCCTCGTTGGCCTGCTTGAGGCTCAGCGAGATGCGGCGGCGCTCCAGGTCGATGTCGATGACCTTGACGAAGATCTCGTCGCCGACCTGCACGACCTGCTCGGGGATCTCCACGTGGCGCTCGGCCAGCTCGGAGATGTGCACCAGGCCCTCGATGCCCTCGTCGACGCGGACGAACGAGCCGAAGGGCACCAGCTTGGTGACCTTGCCCGGCACGACCTGGCCGATCTGGTGGGTGCGGGCGAACTGCTGCCAGGGGTCCTCCTGCGTCGCCTTGAGCGACAGCGAGACCCGCTCGCGGTCCATGTCCACGTCGAGGACCTCGACCGTGACCTCCTGGCCGACCTCGACGACCTCGGAGGGGTGGTCGATGTGCTTCCAGGACAGCTCGGAGACGTGCACCAGGCCGTCGACGCCGCCGAGGTCCACGAACGCGCCGAAGTTGACGATCGACGACACGACGCCGGAGCGGACCTGGCCCTTCTGCAGGGTCTGCAGGAAGGTCGAGCGGACCTCGGACTGGGTCTGCTCGAGCCAGGCGCGGCGGGAGAGCACGACGTTGTTGCGGTTCTTGTCCAGCTCGATGATCTTCGCCTCGAGCTCCTTGCCGACGTACGGCTGGAGGTCGCGCACGCGGCGCATCTCGACGAGCGAGGCGGGGAGGAAGCCGCGGAGACCGATGTCCAGGATGAGGCCGCCCTTGACGACCTCGATGACGGTGCCGGTGACGATGCCGTCCTCGTCCTTGATCTTCTCGATCGTGCCCCAGGCGCGCTCGTACTGGGCGCGCTTCTTGGACAGGATCAGCCGACCCTCCTTGTCCTCCTTCTGGAGGACCAGGGCCTCGACCTCGTCGCCGACGCTGACGACCTCGTTGGGGTCGACGTCGTGCTTGATCGAGAGCTCGCGCGAGGGGATGACGCCCTCGGTCTTGTAGCCGATGTCGAGCAGGACCTCGTCCCGGTCGACCTTGACGATGACGCCCTCGACGATGTCGCCGTCGTTGAAGTACTTGATCGTCTCGTCGATGGCTGCGAGGAACGCTTCCTCGTCACCGATGTCGTTGATCGCGACGTTCGGGGTGGCGCTCGAGATCGGGGTGGCTTCGATGCTTGCCGTCATGAAGGGATGGCTCCGTGGGTGGACAGGTGTCGTGTGCGGACAGGTGTCAGCAGGACGCGCCGACGGGCCCGTTTCGACGTGCCGGGACCCGGGACCTCTCACGACGTGCCGTCACGAGGGCGGGGAGGATCGACTCACCGAGCGTGGCCTGCTCCGTCCGAGGTCGCGCAGGCCCACAAGCGCACCGGGCAGCCTACGCTCCGGCGTGATCACAGGTCAACGCGGGGGTCACGCCTGACCCGCGCGTGCTGGTGAGGGCGTCAGCGGTGCGGGACCGTGGCCGGGCTGTCGCTCTTGCCGGCCACCTTGGCCTTCTTCTCCGCGCGCTTCTCCTTGAGGCTCTTGCCCGACTTCTTGCTGCTCGACTGACGTGGCGACTTGTCGGACATGGCGCGCTCCCCACCAGCCAGGACGCGCGGTGCGCCGAGGGGGGTGTCCCTCGACACTATCGCCCCTGCCGGTCGGCATGCGGGAGGATCGCTCACCGTGGACTCCCTGGCCAGTGGCACGTCGGGCGAGCGAGCAGGGCGAGACGGTGCGCGCGAACCGCTCCTGGTGGGACGCCGCCGCCGGGTCCTACCTGGCAGAGCACGGCGACTTCCTGGGTGACGCCGACTTCGTCTGGGGGCCGGAAGGCCTCACCGAGACCGACGCCGGCCTGCTCGGCGATGTCCGGGGGCAGCGGGTCCTCGAGGTCGGCGCCGGCGCGGCCCAGTGCTCGCGGTGGCTCGCGGGGCTGGGGGCCTCGCCGGTCGCGCTGGACCTGTCGGGCGAGATGCTGCGTCGCGGTCGCGAGCTCGGTGCGGCCGCCGGGGTCGCGGTCCCCATGGTGCAGGCCGACGTCGCGCGGCTGCCCTTCGCCGCGGGGTCCTTCGACGCCGTGTGCTCGGCCTACGGCGGCCTGCCGTTCGTGGCCGACTCCCCCGCGGTGCACCGCGAGGTCGCCCGGGTCGTACGCCGCGGCGGCCGGTGGGTCTTCTCCGTCACGCACCCGCTGCGCTGGGCACTGCCGGACGACCCCGGCCCCGAGGGGCTGGTCGTGCGGCACTCGTACTTCGACCGGACCCCCTACGTGGAGCAGGACGAGTCCGGCTCCGCGACGTACGTGGAGCACCACCGGACCCTCGGCGACCGCGTCCGCGAGCTGACGGCGGCGGGCTTCCGGCTGGTCGACCTCGTCGAGCCGGAGTGGCCGGACGACAACGACCGGACCTGGGGCGCGTGGAGCCCGCTGCGCGGCCGGCTGGTGCCGGGGACCGCGATCTTCGTGTGCGTGAGCGGCTGACTTCTGTAGTCCGCCCACTCCATGATCGTGAGGGGAATCGGGCCTCCGGGAGGCCGTCATCCCCTCACGATCACGCCGGTCAGAAGAAGCGCGCCCGGATCACGGTGGAGAGCAGGGCACCGACCCCGAGGGCCACCAGCGCGAGGACACCGCGGGTCAGGTTCTTGGAGCCCTCGTTCGCCGCAGCGGCCAGCTCGAAGGAGTAAGCGGCCGTCGAGCCCGTGGCGCCCTCGGGAGCGCCGTAGGGCAGGCCGCCGTCCTCCGTCATCTCGGCCATCGCATCGATGACCGCGTAGTTGGTCGCGAACTCGACGGTCGTGTCGTTGCCGGCCTCGACGAGCTTCTTGGTCCCCTCGTCGCTCAGGCGCTGGGCGCCGTCGACGAGCGCCGGTGCGCCGTCCGCCGCTGTTCCGAGACCGGTCGCGAGCTGACCGGACCCGTCGGCCGCGGTACCGAGCCCGGCGGCGAGATCGCCCGCGCCGTCCGAGATCTGCTGGTTGCCGTCTGCCAGCTGCGCGGACCCGTCGCTGGCAGCGGCGAGGCCGTCGGCCAGCTTCTTGGAGCCGGCCGCTGCCTCGAGGCTGCCGTCGGCGAGCTGCTCGGCGCCGTCCCCCGCCTCGGCGATGCCGTCAGCCAGGTCGCCGGAACCCTTCGCTGCCGTCTTCGCACCGGCCGAGAGTTGCGTCACGCCACCGACTGCCGTGAGCAGGCCGTTGGTCAGCAACGTGAGTCCCTCACGAATCCCGCAGGGGTTCGTCTGGCTCGTCGGGTTCGCGGGGTCGCACGACGGGTTGCTGAGACCGGCCTTCACCGGGTTCACGCCGGACGTCACCAAGGTGAGCCCCGCGGCGGACTGGGTGAGACCCCCAGCGACCTGCGCGAGGCCGCCGCGGAGAGCTCGGGCACCCTGCCGTAGTGGACGCATGCCCAGGCCGGCGATCGCTGTCGCCAGCCCCGTGGAGACCTGCCCGAGACCGGCCGACGCATCGGACGTCTGCTTCGCAGACCGTCAGCTGCCTCGATGCCAGTCGCGACAGCGTCCGAGCGAGAGCCTTGGCCGTCGCCAGCGCCGTTCCACAGGCCGCCTGTGCCGCCGGGTCGCACGTCACGGCGTTGCAGCTGCGCAGCGGGATCGCAGCCACTCCGCGCTCAGCTGATCGACCGTCCCCGCCACTGCTCGGTGCTCGCGTCGATGGCCTGCCTGATCAGGTCGACGCCGGCCTTGGCGGCCGGCAGCCCGGCTGCCAGGACTGGCCAGCGCCCGCCTTCACCGCAGCCGTGACCCGCCTGAAGCTGCGCGTTGCCGCGAGCTGAGCTGGGCGAGACCGTTGAGAATCGTTCCGGCCTGCGATGCCGAACCCGAGGCCCGGCGAAGGATCTTGTCGACCCCTTCGCGCAGCGCCGAGCGCCGTCGCGTAGGCCTTGGGCAGCCCTTCGACACCGGCGAGCTGGGACAGCCCGCCGCTGATCAGGCCGAGACCGGCAGCCAGGTCCTGCGAGCCGCTGACCAGGTCCTGGGCTCCGGTCGAGCTGTTGAACGCCTCCGAGAGCTGGCCGTTGCCGTCGGCGATCTGCCCGACACCGTCGGCCAGGTCGCCGCTGCCCTCCTCCGCGTCCCCGAGTCCGGAGGCGAGCTGGTCTGCACCGACCGCCGCCTCTCCGGCGCCGTCGGCGAGCCGCCGAGCGCCGGGAGCTGCCTCGCCGGCCAGGCCGTCGTTGAGCTGCTGCGGCACCGTCGCGGAGCTGGATCAGGCCGCCGAGAAGCTGGCCGGCACCGTCGCGCAGCTTGAGGAGGTTCGAGTCGATCTCCTCGGCGCCGGCCGTGAGGGTGGCACCGGTGTCGGCGCCACCCTGGTAGCTGGCGGCAGCCGTCGAGAGGCTCGGGTTCTTCAGCGGCTGGACGACGGCGATCGAGACTGTGGCCTTGGGGATGATCGCGTCCTCGACCTGCGCGGTGTAGCTGAGCTCCGCGACCGTCGAGGCGATCGGCGGCAGCAGCGTCATCGTGTAGGTCATCCGGGTGCCGCCGCGGCCATCGGCCGAGATAGTTCGCCTGGTCGGAGCGGACCGAGTAGAAGCCCTTGGGAAGGACGGTCACCAGCGAGCCGACCAACGGCATCGGGACGTCGATCGTCTGCTCGACGTCCTGGCCCTTGCCGTCCTGAACGGTGATGGTGGTCGGCTCGGAGGTGGTGTTCTCGACCCGGTAGGTCACCTTCAGCTCGCCCGACTTGCCGACGAGGTCCTCGGGGTCGTCGTAGACCTTGCCGTCGAGCTCGTAGGTCGGCTTGATCGTGACGGGCAGGTCGTTCTCGTCGAAGGAGCTCACCGTCCGCAGCCGGTCCTCGCCGTCGACCTCCAGCTCGGTGACAGCCTTGCCGTCCTCGACCTCGACGTCACCGAGCTCCTCGAGGTCGCGCAGGCCGTCGGTGTTGACCGGGTTGGCGATGTCGACGGTTCCCTGGCCGGTGGCGGTGATCTGGTCGTACACGCGGGCGACCTTCACCTCGCCGGTGGGCGTCAGGTAGGCCTGGACGGTCTCCCGGTCGGTCACCACGACCTCCCCGGCCGCGAGCGCAGGGGCGGCCGTGGACAGGGACAGCAGGACGGCGGTGGACGCGGCTCCGGCGATCAGGAGGTGTCGGCGCGTTCGCATGGCAGGTCAGCCCTCGTTCTTCGGGGTGGTCATGAGCGAGTCGAGCTTGGCGTCGGAGCCCTGCTCCGGTGCCGGCTTGCCCCGGGTGGGGTGCTCGTGGGGATGCTCGTCGCGGTCCGCCTCGACGGCTGCGCCGAGGAAGCTCGCGGCGAGGTAGCCGATCCCGGCCGCCATCGCCATCTGCGTGGCAGCGGTGGGCGACTCGTAGGGGAAGGCCGACGGCGTGATCATGAAGGTGGTCTCGTAGGCGGCGGTCATGGCCGCGGCGCCGGTGAGCAGCGACCACAGCGGCACCCGGGTGCCGGTCGCGACGGAGATCCCCATGAGCACCAGGAGCACGAGCAGTGCGGCCAGCGCCCGACCCAACGACGTGTCGGGCAGGTAGCCGGCACGCAGCGCGTAGCCGCCCCAGCCGACCAGGAAGCCACCGGCGAACCCGAGACCGCGGAAGAGCGGCTGCCGGTCCGGCACCAGCGCGACGACGGCGCCGAGGGCGGCGCCGGTGAGGGCGACCTTCTCCAGGTCGAGGTCGAGGGCCTCGCCGAAGAGGATGAGCAGGAAGGCGACGACGGCCAGGATGGCGCCGCCGATAGCAGTGCGTCGCATGTGTGCGCTCCTTTTATCGCGCCGGCCAGGCGGCGGGTCGGTAGTCCAAGTCGAGTGCCCCTGGCTGGGCGGCGAACAGCTGGGTGAGCTCAGTGGCGGTCGGTCGGGAGCCCGTGCGGACCCAGCCGTCGATCGCGTCGACGACCCCGACGTACTGCGTTGCCGTGAAGTTGCAGTGACCGGCACCGTACGGCGCGCCGGTGGCGTAGGCAGGGGGCTGGATGAACAGCTGCTGCATCAGTGCCGAGTCCTGCTGGCGCGCGACCCGCCGGGCGAAGACGCGCTCGTTCTGCACGATCACGAGCGGGTCGTGGACCGTGTGCATGGTGAGCGTCGGGTCTGCCAGCTGCCCGGTCGGGTTCCCGAGACGGTCCGCGGCCCTCCGCGCGTCCTTCTCGGCGGTGACCCGCTTGCCATAGGTCTGCAAGGAGCGGGCGTACGCCGACAGCAGGCCCTCGGCGAAGCCGAATGCGGTGAACCGTGCCAGTGCACGGCCGGTCACCCGCTCTCGGTAGTCGGTGCCACTGTTGGTGGACGGGTTGCCGCCGACGCGCTGCTCGATGTCGTAGCGACCGAGGGTTCCGTAGTTCAGAGCCGTGATGACCGACTCGGTGGCGGCCCCGGCGGCTGCGCTGGTGCCGACACCGTTGGAGGCCTTCGTCTTCTCGGCGGACCCGGACAGCGCCGCGAGTGCCAGCATCCGGCCAGTGGCCGCCGCCTGGGTGTCCGGGTCGGACAGCTGGCCGAGGATCGCCTTCGTGGCGGCGTCCAGGTTGGCCTGCGCGGCCGCCCGGCTCGGGAAGCCACGCAGCCGAAGCTTCGGGTAGAAGAAGTGCTTGACGCCGACCGCGACGTCGAGGGCCAGGTCGAGGTTCTTGTTCGTCCCGGCGAGGACCCCGCACAGCGGGGCGACGCCGTCCACCAGCTCCGGCCGGCGCTCGGCAAGCGTCTGCGTGACCAGGCCACCCAGGCTGGCGCCCCAGGCGACGACGGTGTCCACCCGGCCGGGACCGATGCGGCGCTCGGCGATCCCGAGGGCCTCGATCCCGGCGCGGACCCCCTCCCGGACGGCCCAGCCCGCTCCACCGCGAGCGTAGGACGAGCCCACGAGGGCGTAGCCCTGCCCGAGCAGCTCGTCGCGCACCGTGGTGCTCGGGGCGTTCGATCCCGGGACGGGCGTGAATGTGTAGCCGTGCGACCACACGAGCAGCGTCCCGTTGAAGTCAGCCGGGACGTCGAGGACCCATTCGCCGTTGGCGGTCCGGCCGGACGCATGCAGCGCCTCGGCGGCCGACACCGGCGCAGGCACGGCGCCGGCACCGACGACCAACGCACCGGACAGGAGTGCGACGAGGCCACCGAGACGGGCCCGTCGGCGGGGCAGACCTGACGGTCGAGACATGGGGCTCCAGCGAGACGCAAGGTGGCCGGATCGCGTCGCCGCGGCCCGGACGCCCACCGGTTACCGATCAGTAGCGGCGGGGGTCGAGACGAGTTTCTATCAGGTGAACAGTGCCCCCTGTCCACTTTCTGGGATTGGCGCTATAAGGACATTCGCGACTTTCAGGGACAAGTCGGGGTCGGGTCCGGCGTCGCGGTCCCGGACGGGTCGGGCGTCGCCGTGTCGGTCGGCGTGGGCGACGGGTCGGCGGTTGCCGAGTCGGTCGGCGTCGGGCTGCTCTCGCCCGGGCTCGGTGTGTCGGTCGGCGTCGGGCACGGGTCCGGCGTCGGCTCGGCGGTGGTCTCCGCCGGCGTCGGCTCGGGGGTCTGCCCGGGGTCGCTGCTGGCGGTCGGCTCCGGCGTGGGTCCGTCAGAGCCGGGCGCCGCGGGGTCGGTGGACGCGGTCGGCTCGCTCACCGGCGCCGCGCTCGGCGGTGCCTCGGCAGTCACGTCGCCCGTCGCGTCGCCGGAGGCGTCCCCGCTGGCCTCGTCGGCGTCCTTCGACCGCTTCGTCGGGTCCTCGAGAGCCAGCGCCAGGGAGCCGGTCAGGACCGGGGTACCGCCGGCGTAGGCGTCGGCCCATGCGAGCACCAGGTCGACGTAGTCCCAGGAGTGGTTGTAGCTGAAGACAGCCTGACGACGGTCCTTGCGCTCACTGACGTCGCGGCCGTACGAGCACAGGTAGTCGCCGGAGGCGAGCGAGGCGTCGTTGACGTTGTTGGGGTCTCGGCTGCCGTCGTCGTTGCCGTCGGCGCCGTAGATCGACCAGCTGGACGGGATGAACTGCATCGGCCCGACGGCCCGGTCCCAGGTGTCGTCGGTGTCCCACCGTCCGTCGTCGGTGTCCGGGATGGCAGCCACCCCGGGGCCACCGTCCAGGACCGGACCGAGGATCGGCACCAGCGTGTCGCCGTGCCGGTCCACCTCGCCGCCGTACGCGTGCCCGGACTCGACCTTGCCGATCCCGGCGAGCAGCGGCCAGTCGAGGTGGCAGGACGTGTCGCTGCGGTTCACGTCGCGCGCAGCCGCCTGGTAGGCCTGCAGGACGCGCGCCGGCAGCGCCAGGTCGCTGGTGTCCGGTCCCGGCGCCTCCTGCCGGTCGGCGGCCTGCCGTACGGCGCTGGTCCCGACCGGGTAGGTGACCGGGTGCGCCCCGGTCTGGTCCCCCGGGTCGGGCAGCCTCGGGTCGTGCGGCAGGTCCCTGATGCCGAGCCCCCCGGACGACGTCACCGTGCGCACCGTCGACTCGTCCGGCTGGAAGGGAAGGGGGAGGCTGCCGTCGCCGGCGACCAGGCCGGCGAGTGCGATCGGGAGCGCGACCGTCAGCGGCACCGCGTATCGGCGCAGGACCCCGACGGACATGTGACGACTGCCTTCCCCGTGGTGCTGGTGGTCGATCTGACCGTCGACGGTAGGCACGAACCCACCCATCGCGGAAGCCGTTCCCCGGGAAATCGACGGGGTGTCACCGCCGCGTCACGCTGTGCCCATCGGACAGCACTCCGGGCCGTCGCCTCCAGGCCCTCAGTGGCCGGCGTCCTGCCAGGTCCGGCCGACTCCGATGGACACGTCGAGCGGGACGGACAGGTCGGCGGCCGCACCCATCTCGCGGCGCAGCAGCTCCTCGAGGCGCTCCCGCTCCCCCGCCGCGACCTCCATCACCAGCTCGTCGTGGACCTGCAGCAGGACCCGCGACCGCAGCCTGGCGTCGTGCAGGGCGGCGTCGACCCGCAGCATCGCGACCTTGACGATGTCGGCGGCCGACCCCTGGATCGGCGCGTTGAGCGCCATCCGCTCGGCCATCTCCCGGCGCTGCCGGTTGTCGCTGGTGAGGTCCGGCAGGTATCTGCGGCGCCCCAGGATCGTCTCGGTGAAGCCAGACCGCCGGGCCTCGCCGACCACGTCGGCCAGGTAGTCGCGGACACCGCCGAAGCGCAGGAAGTACTCGTCCATCAGGCCCTTGGCCTCGTCGGTGCCGATCGCCAGCTGGCGCGACAGCCCGAACGCGGACAGGCCGTAGGCCAGCCCGTAGCTCATCGCCTTGATCTTTGCCCGCTGCTCGATCGACACGTCCGACGGCTCGACCGAGAAGACCCGCGAGGCGGTGAAGGCGTGCAGGTCCTCGCCGGAGTGGAACGCCTCGATCAGCGCAGCGTCCTCCGAGAGGTGCGCCATGATCCGCATCTCGATCTGGCTGTAGTCGGCCGACATCAGCGACTCGTAGCCCGGCCCGACCACGAAGGCCTCCCGGATCCGGCGGCCCTCCTCGGTGCGGATCGGGATGTTCTGCAGGTTGGGGTCCGTCGACGACAGCCGGCCGGTCGAGGCGATCATCTGGTTGTACGTGGTGTGGATGCGCCCGTCATCGGCGACGGTCTTGAGCAGCCCGTCGACCGTCACCTTCAGCCGGGTGGCGTCTCGGTGGCGCAGCAGCGCCTCGAGGAACGGGTGCGCGGTCTGGGCGAACAGCGTCTGAAGCGCGTCGGCGTCGGTGGTGTAGCCGGTCTTGGTGCGCTTGGTCTTGGGCATCCCGAGCTCGTCGAAGAGCACGACCTGAAGCTGCTTGGGCGAGCCCAGGTTGATCTCGCGGCCGAGCACCGCGAAGGCGTCGTCGGCCGAGGACTTCACCGCGGAGCCGAACTTCGACTCGAGCGACGCGAGATGGTCCTGGTCGACGGCCACGCCGGTGCGCTCCATCTCGGCGAGCACGTGGACGAGCGGCAGCTCGACCTCGCGCAGCAGCCGGGTGGCGGCCTTCGCCTCGAGCTCGGTGTCCAGCCGCTCGGCGAGGTCGAGGACCGCGCGCGCTCGGACGACGTCGGCCTCCGCGGCCGCCACCTCGTCCTGCCCGTCGAAGGACAGCTGCCCGCCGCCGTCGTCCTCGGCGCGCAGCTCGCGGCGCAGGTATCGGAGGACGAGGTCGGCGAGGTCGTAGCTGCGCTGGTCGGGCATCGCGAGGTACGCCGACAGCGCGGTGTCACTCGTGACCCCGGCCAGCTCCCAGCCGCGCGCAGCGAAAGCAAGCAGCGGCCCCTTGGCGTCGTGCAACGCCTTGGGCTGCGCGGGGTCGGACAGCCACTCGGCGAAGGCCTTCTCGTCGGTGGCGTCGAGGTCCGTGGGCTGGAACCACACGCCCTCCCCGGACGAGCAGGCGAGCGCGACTCCGACGACGTCGCCGGTGCCGCCGGCCCAGTAGCCCGAGATGTGCACACCGAGGCGGTCGTCGCCGGACGCGTGCTCGGCCAGCCAGCCGGACAGCTCGCCGCTCGCCAGGACCCGCGCGGTGACGTCGAAGCCCTCGTCGGCCTCCGGTTCGGCGGCCTCGACCGTCGCGTAGAGCCGGTCCCTGAGGACCCGGAACTCGAGGGCGTCGAAGACCGTGTGCACCTCGTCGCGTTCCCAGTTGGCCCGCGCCAGGTCGCCCGGCATCACCTCGATGGGGACGTCGCGGACCAGCTCGGTGAGCTGCCGGTTCTGGATCACCTGGGCGAGGTGGGCGCGCAGCGCGTCGCCGGCCTTGCCCTTCACCTCGTCGACCCGGGCGACCAGCGTGTCCAGGTCGCCGAACTCCACGACCCACTTGGTCGCGGTCTTCTCCCCCACGGAGGGGATGTTGGGCAGGTTGTCGCTCGGGTCGCCCCGCAGGGCCGCGAAGTCGGGGTACTGCGCCGGCGTGAGCCCGTACTTCTCCGCCATCACCGCCGGGGTGAAGCGCCACATGTCCGAGACACCCTTGCGCGGGTAGAGCACCGTGACCGAATCGCTGACCAGCTGCAGCGCGTCGCGGTCCCCGGTGCAGATGAGGACGTCGAAGCCCTCGCGCTCGGCGCGCGAGGTGACGGTGGCGATGACGTCGTCGGCCTCGTAGCCATCGGCCTCCAGCGAGGGGATGCGCAGCGCCGCCAGCACCTCCTTGACCAGGTCGACCTGGCCGCGGAACTCGTCGGGGCTCGTCGTCCGGTTGGCCTTGTAGTCGGTGAAGAGCTCGCTGCGGAAGGTCTTGCGCGACACGTCGAAGGCGACGGCGACGTGTGACGGCTGCTCGTCGCGAAGCAGGTTGATCAGCATCGAGGTGAAGCCGTAGACCGCGTTGGTCGACTGCCCGGTGGTGGTGGAGAAGTTCTCGACCGGGAGGGCGTAGAAGGCGCGGTAGGCCAGCGAGTGCCCGTCGAGCAGGAGGAGCTTCCCGCCGCGCTGGTCGGCCGTGTCAGTCGGGTCCGTCACGGCTCCGACCCTAGCCGCGCCGCCCGACACCCCTACGATCCCCGTCGTGGCATCACCGACCCCCGAAGAGCTGCTCGAGGCGGTCCGCGCGATGAGCGTCGGGACCCTCGCCGAGCGGATGGGCATCCAGATCCTCGAGGCGGCCCCGGACCGGCTGGTCGCGACCATGCCGGTCGAGGGCAACACCCAGCCCTACGGCCTGCTGCACGGCGGTGCGTCGGTCGTCCTGGCAGAGACCCTGGGCTCGATCGGCGCGGCCCTGCACGCCGGGCCCGAGCGGGTGGCCGTCGGCCTGGACATCAACGCGACGCACCACCGGGCCGCCCGCAGGGGCCTGGTGACGGGCACAGCGACACCGATCAACGCGGGGTCGACGATCGTGAGCTACGAGGTCGCGATCACCGACGAGGACGGCAAGCGGGTGTGCACGTCGCGGATCACCTGCCTGCTGCGGGACCGCCCGCCCGCCCGCTGAGCCGCCGTCCGGGTCCTGACAGAGCGCCCGTACGCCGTCAGTACGACTGGTCCGCGGTCCGGGCGACTGCGGCCCGTACGCGGCGAAGCGTGCGCCGGCGGGCGACGACGTGCTCGGCCGCGCCGACCGGGCCGGCCAGGCGGCGGCGGAGGACGCTCACCGGGGCGGAGCGACGTACGACCACCGGACCGAAGCCGAGCCGGGCGTAGAACCGCTGCGTCTCGCGCATCTGCGGCAGGACGCTGGTGATGACGTGCTCGGCCCCCGACTCGTCGGCGAAGGCGACGGCCGCGCCCAGCAGCGCCTTGCCGACGCCCTTCCGGCGGAACCCCTCGCGGACGTGCAGGTAGTGGGCGTGCACGGCCTGCTGGTCGAACAGCGGGGCGTAGGGGGTGATGCTGAGCACCGTCATGCCCGCCACCTCGCCGTCGACGACCGCGACCAGGGCCCGCGAGCTCGGGTCGTGCTCGACGGCGGACAGCCGGTCGAGGACGGCGTTCTCGTCCGCGGCGGGCATCACGCGTTCGAGGCGACTGCCCATCCTGCGCAGCTCGTCCCACATGGCCAGCAGCGCGGGGAGGTCCTCGGGGCGAGCCTCCCGGACGACAACACCAGGTCGCGTCAACGCATCCTCCGCATCGGTCGGGGCGACCTCCCCGCGAGCGGCGCCGGCGAGGTCTGGTCCGGACGGGCTGCCCCGCACAGCCGGGCGGGACACTACGCCCTGGACCTGGGAGTGCGCGAGGAGTTGGCCGGATCCATGATCTTCCGCCGCACCAGCCTTCGCACCCACCCCACGGCGCCGGGGCCTGGGCACTATGCTCCCGCCCACGGTGACGCCGACCGTGCCAGATTGAGCCATCGAGCCACACGCGAAGACCGAACGACCACGATCGGTACGACTGACCGCCTTTCGCCTCCGGAGGTGTCCTGGTGCGCACGAAGGTCGCTGTGTTCCTGGCGACGCTGTTGTCCGCACTCGTCGTCCTGCTCGGCCTCGGGGCCGGCCCGGCAGCGGCGGAGGGTGAGTCCATCTTCGGGTTCCTGAAGAACGCGAAGGGCAAGGCGGACCCGGTCCCCGTCCCGGGCGTCGAGGTCACGGTGAAGGGGCCAGGCGGCGTCAACGAGACGGCCACCTCCGACGAGGACGGCCGGTGGACCGTCGAGACCAACCAGGCGGGCACGTTCACGGTCACCCTCGACCAGGAGACGCTCCCCAAGGGCGTCACCCTGCGCAACCCGGACGCCGACACCATCAAGGTGCCGGTGGCCGAAGGTCAGGACAAGCCGGTGCTCTTCGCGCTCGGCAAGAGCACCCGCAACGTGCAGAGCAAGTGGTCGCAGGCGGTGCAGCTGACCGCGGAGGGCCTGCGGTTCGGCCTGATCCTGGCGCTGGCGGCGGTCGGCCTCTCCCTCATCTTCGGTACGACCGGGCTGACCAACTTCGCCCACGGCGAGCTGGTGACGATCGGCGCGCTGTTCACCTGGTGGCTCAGTGTCGGGAACATGCCGTTCCTCCCGGACTTCGACGGGCTGCAGTTCTTCCCGGCGGCCGCGGTCGCCCTGCTGCTCTGCGCCGGGGTCGGCTGGGCCAACGACGCCTGGCTCTGGAAACCCCTGCGTCGGCGGGGCACCGGCCTGATCGCGGCGATGATCGTCTCCATCGGGCTCGGCATCTTCCTGCGCTACTTCTTCCTCTACAAGTTCACCGGCAACACCCGGCAGTACCCCGACTACCAAGGACAGAAGGGGATCAGCCTCGGCCCGATCGACCTGGCGGCCCGCGACTACTGGTCCATGGCCGTGGCCGTCATCGTTCTGGCCGCCGTGATCTTCGCGCTGCTGCGCACCAGGATCGGCAAGGCGACCCGGGCGGTGTCCGACAACCCGGCACTCGCTGCCGCGACCGGCATCGACGTCGACCGGGTGATCCGCGTCGTCTGGGTCGCCGGCGCCACGCTCGCCGGGCTCGCCGGGATCCTGCTGGGCCTGTCGCAGGGCATCAACTTCCAGATGGGCTTCCAGATCCTGCTGCTGATCTTCGCGGCCGTGACCTTGGGCGGCCTCGGGACGGCGTACGGCGCGCTGGTCGGCTCCATCGTGGTCGGCCTCTTCATCACGGTCTCGACCCTGTGGATCCCCGTCGAGCTGAAGAACGTCGGAGCCCTGGGCATCTTGATCGTCATCCTCCTCGTCCGGCCGCAGGGCATCCTCGGCCGCGCGCAGCGGGTCGGCTAGGACGGAGACCTCGACGTGGACTGGACCCGGATCATCACCAACGCCCTCGAGGCGTCCATCGGCATACAGGCAGTCGTCTTCGCCCTCGCCGCGATCGGCCTCAACGTGCACTTCGGCTACACCGGCCTGCTGAACTTCGGGCAGTCCGGCTTCCTCGCCGTGGCGGCCTACGGCATGGCCGTCACGGTGCAGACGTTCGACCTGTCGCTGTGGCTCGGCATCGGCATCGGCCTCGCGGCGGCAGTCCTGCTCGCCCTGCTGCTCGGCGTGCCCACCCTGCGGCTGAGGGCCGACTACCTCGCGATCGTGACGATCGCGGCGGCAGAGATCATCCGGCTCGTCGCGCGGTCGGTGACCTTCGAGGACACCCTCGGCGGCTCCGACGGGCGGCAGGCCTTCTCCGAGGACTTCTACGCCCTCAACCCCTACCCGGACGGCCGGTACGACATCGGCCGCTTGGGCTTCAACGAGTCCCAGATGTGGATTCTCACCGTCGGCTGGATCCTCGTCGGGCTCTCCTGCCTGGTCGTCTACCTGCTGATGCGCAGCCCGTGGGGCCGGGTCATCAAGGCGATCCGCGAGGACGAGGACGCCGTGCGCAGCCTCGGCAAGAACGTCTACGCCTACAAGATGCAGAGCCTGATCATCGGTGGCGTGCTCGGCTGCCTCGGCGGCTTCATCTACGGCCTCGGGCAGAACTCCATCCAGCCCGACATCTTCGGCACCGACACGACGTTCTTCGCCTACACCGTCCTGATCCTGGGCGGCGCGGCCCGCGTCGGTGCCCCGGTCGTCGGTGCGATGATCTTCTGGGTGCTGCTCTCGCTGACCGACAACATCCTGAACGAGGCGATCGACGCCGGCTACATCTCGTCGTCGGTCATCAACAACACGCAGGTCGGCCAGTTCCGGTTCATGCTGGTCGGGCTGCTGCTCATGCTGCTGATGATCTTCCGTCCCCAGGGGATCTTCGGCGACCGGAGGGAGATCGCGCTCGATGCCCGCTGACCCGTCGACCGAGCAGTCGACCGGACCGGCCCAGCCGTCGCCCGGCCGGGCTGCGACCGGCACCCGCCGCGAGCGCAAGGACGCCGCCTCCGAGGCGCTCAAGGACGTCCCGCACGAGCCGGGCGCCCCGAAGCCGGACCCGATCCTGGTGGCCGACAGCGTCGTGCGGCAGTTCGGTGGCCTGACTGCCGTCGACGTGGAGCACGTCGAGATCCAGCGCGGCGCCATCACCGCGCTGATCGGCCCGAACGGCGCCGGCAAGACAACGTTCTTCAACCTGCTGACCGGCTTCGACCAGCCGAGCTCCGGCACCTGGTCCTTCGAGGGGAGGTCGCTCTCCGGCGTCCCTGCCCACCGGGTGGCCCGGCGAGGAATGGTCCGCACCTTCCAGCTCACCAAGGCGCTGTCCAAGCTGACCGTCATCGAGAACATGCGTCTCGGCGCGACCGGCCAGAAGGGCGAGAACGTCTTCCGGGCGCTGCTGCACAGCATCTGGAAGGACCAGGAGCGCGAGATCACCGAGCGCGCCGACGACCTGCTCGCCCGGTTCAAGCTCGACACCAAGCGCGAGGACTTCGCCGGCAGCCTGTCCGGCGGGCAGCGCAAGCTGCTGGAGATGGCCCGGGCACTGATGGTCGAGCCGCAGATGGTCATGCTCGACGAGCCGATGGCCGGTGTGAACCCCGCACTGACACAGTCGCTGCTCGGGCACGTCAAGGACCTGCGTGAGGACGGCATGACCGTGCTCTTCGTGGAGCACGACATGGACATGGTCCGCGACATCTCCGACTGGGTGATCGTGATGGCGCAGGGCGTGGTGATCGCGGAGGGACCACCCGACTCGGTGATGGGCGACCCGCGGGTCATCGACGCCTACCTCGGGTCGCACCACGACGCACCGCTCACCGAGGAGGAGGAGCAGAAGATCCTCGCCGAGGCCGAGGAGGCTCTCGAGCAGGAGCGCGCCGAGCGAGAGCGCGCCGACAAGGAGGATGGCTCATGACCACCCAGCCGCCCGACCGGCCCTCCGCCGCCGAGCAGCCTGCGGACCAGCCGGGCGACCCGGCCGGCGCCGAGCAGGACGCCGCGGTGAAGGCGGCTGACGGGGGCGAGGAGACGTACGCGATCACCGAGGGCGACCGGTCCGCCCACGAGGCCGGCGCGCGGGACTCACTGCTGCGCGCCGACGAGGTCGTCGCCGGCTACGCCCCCGGCGTCAACATCCTCAACGGCTGCGACTTCTACGTGAACGACGGCGAGCTGGTCGGCATCATCGGCCCCAACGGCGCCGGCAAGTCGACGCTGCTCAAGGCCATCTTCGGCCTGGTCAAGGTCTCGACCGGCTCGATCAAGCTGCGCGGCGAGGAGATCATCGGGCTCAAGGCCAACGAGCTGGTCGCCAAGGGCGTCGGGTTCGTGCCGCAGACCAACAACGTCTTCCCGAGCCTGACCATCGAGGAGAACCTGCAGATGGGGGTCTACCAGGCTCCCAAGAAGTTCAAGCAGTCCTTCGAGTTCGTCACCGGCCTCTTCCCGGCTCTGGGCGACCGCCGCGCGCAGCGCGCCGGCTCCCTGTCAGGTGGCGAGCGGCAGATGGTGGCCATGGGTCGCGCCCTGATGATGGAGCCGTCGGTGCTGCTGCTCGACGAGCCCTCCGCCGGCCTCTCCCCCGCCCTGCAGGACGAGGTATTCGTGCGCACCCGGCAGATCAACCGGGCCGGCGTCTCGGTGATCATGGTGGAGCAGAACGCCCGGCGCTGCCTGCAGATCTGCGACCGCGGCTACGTGCTCGACCAGGGCCGCAACGCCTACACGGCGAGCGGCAAGGACCTGAGCAACGACCCGAAGGTCATCGAGCTCTACCTCGGCACGCTCGCCAAGGCCTGAGCACGCCACGCTGTAGCCCGAGTAGCCACGAGTAGCCACGGGCTGTGGCTGGCTCGTTCACGCGGCACGACATTTCGCCCGGCATGACAGAGGGGCCCGGCCACGAAGGCCGAGCCCCTCTGCGACGTACGACTCCGTCAGGAGCCGACGAGATCCTCAGATGATCGTCAGATCTTGCCGGCCTTGCCCTCGACGAAGGTGTAGGTGTTGTCGGCGCCGTACTGGTAGATGCCGATGGTGGCCTCGCTGGGGTCACCGGCGTCGTTGAACTCGACCGGACCGCTGACGCCGTCGTAGTCGATGTCCTCGTCGTTGCCCAGCAGGTCGACACACTCCTGGTAGGAGGTGCACTTCGTGCCGCCGGTGCTGACGTCCTGCATCGCCGACGCGATCGACTCACCCGAGTCGTCACCGGCCGCCGTGGCGGCCAGGGCGACCAGGATCGTCGCGTCGTAGGACTCCGGCGCGTAGGCGAACTCGGTCAGGTCCGACTTGAGGTCGGTCAGCCGGGCCTTGAACTCGTCGGTCGCCGCGACACCCGGCAGGGTGCCCTTGACGCCCTCGAGGGTGCCCTTCGGGAAGTCCTTGTCGTAGCCGGCCAGGTTGCCGTCGACGAAGTAGATCTTCTTGGCGTCGGGGCCGATGCCCTGCTTGACGATCTCGGGGATGATCTTCTTGGTCTCGTCGAACGCGATGACCGCGATGGCCTCCGGGTCCGCGGCCTTGATCTTGCCGACCTCGGTCGAGAAGCTGGCGGCCTTCGGGTCGTAGACGACGGTCTCGACGACCTCGCCACCACCGTCGGTGATCGACTGGGTGGTGCTGTCGGCCAGGCCGGTGCCGTATGCGTCCTGCAGCGCCAGGATGCCGACCGTCGAGTTGCCGTCGGCCAGGATCAGGTCACCGAGGACCCGGCCCTGGAGGACGTCCGGCGGGGCGGTGCGGAAGTACAGACCCTTGTCGTCGTACTTGGTGAGCTCGTCGGAGGTGTTGGCCGGCGAGATCTCGAGGACGCCCGCGGCGACGATCTTGTCGATCACCGAGAGCGACACGCTGGACGACGCGGCGCCGATGACAGCGTCGACGTCGTTGGAGAGCAGTCGGTCGACCGACTGCGACGCGGTGTCGGTGGAGGTGTCACCGGAGTCCGAGTGGGTGACCTCGACCGGCGTGCCGTTGACGCCACCGGCGTCGTTGATGTCCTGGACAGCCAGGTCGACTCCGGCGAACTCGGGCGGGCCGAGGAACGCGAGCGAACCGGTCTGCGGGAGCAGCGTGCCGATCTTGAGCGTGCCGTCGCCCTTGGCGGCGGGCGCAGAGCTCGACGCGTTGTCCTTGGGCTCGGCCGTGGTGTCGCCGTCGTCACCACCGCATGCGGTGAGCACGAGGCCGGCGACACCCAGGACCGCGACCGACCGCCAGAGCGGGGTGGGGCGGATCATGAACCATCTCCTTGTAAGGGTTCGCGGCCGCGGCGGCAGGGGAGCCTCGGGACCGCATCAGGGGGCTTCCTGACCCCGGGAACCTACCGAAGTCCGCGCTCAGGATGCGCCGGTCCGCCCCGAATGGGTGCAACGTCGTTGCCAAGTCGTGACCTAACGGTCCGTGACGGGCTCCTGAGCGCCCCCGACGGCGCCGTCGGCGATCACCAGGTCGGCCACCTGGCGCATGGTCATCCGCCGGTCCATGGACGTCCGCTGGACCCACCGGTAGGCCGCCGCCTCGTCCAGCCCGAAGCGCGCCTGCAGGATCCCCTTGGCCCGGTCGACGAGCTTGCGGGTCTCCAGGCGGTCCCGCAGGTCGACCACCTCGGCCTCCAGGGTCACCAGCTCGTCGAACCGGCTCATCGCCATCTCGACCGCCGGCAGCAGGTCGGCCTTGCCGAAGGGCTTGACCAGGTAGGCCATCGCGCCGGCGGCCCGGGCACGCTCGACCAGCTCGCGCTGGGAGAAGGCGGTGAGCATCACCACCGGCGCCAGCCGGGCCGACGCGATCCGCTCGGCCGCGGTGATGCCGTCCATCCGGGGCATCTTGACGTCCATCACGACCAGGTCGGGCCGGTGCTCCTCGACCAGCTGCACCGCCGCCTCGCCGTCCCCGGCTTCCGCGACGACCTCGAAGCCCTCCTCCTCGAGCATCTCCCGCAGGTCGAGCCGGATCAGGGCCTCGTCCTCGGCGATCACGACGCGTCTGGTCACGGCCGGGAGGCTACCGAGACCGCCGCCGGTGGCAGACTTGCGCCCACGCTCCGAACGCCTCGGCCGCTGCCGGCGGGCGGAGCGGGCCGCCCCGATAGGCCAACTGGCAGAGCCAACGGTCTCAAACACCGTCCAGTGTGGGTTCGAATCCCACTCGGGGCACTGCGACACGCCCTCTGACCTGCGGCGACGCGGTCGGAGGGCGCTCCGTGCTCCCGCTGTGGGATCCACAACGAGATTGGCGGCGCCCGCGCGGCTTGAGCTGGGTCATTGCCTGCTCGTGTCGAGACTCTCAACGAAGTCGGCGACCTTGGTGGCGCAGGGGCCCTCGGTGGGTTCCTCGCCGCAGGAGGGTGGACCTGCTTAGCCTGCGGGCTGGTCTGCAACCAGAAGCTTTCGTTCTTGACGCTGCCTTCGCCGGGGACCGGGGTGATCAAGAGCAGGGGCACGTCAAAGTGGGGTGGATGGTTGGCGAAGCGGTTCTCGAAGCCGTGGACCACGTCGAGGTGCGCGGTGTTGCCCGGTGCGTCCCAGACCAGCCCGGGCTCGCTCTTCTCGGTGAACTCGGCCGACGGCGCTGGTGTGTCGAGCACGACGACGCCGATGACATCCTTCGGCAGCGTGTCGGCGTAGTGGGTGGCGATCATGCCGCCGAAGGATCGGCCAACCAGCACGAGCGGGCCGTTAACGTGCGCCGCCTCGAGCAGAGCGTGTGCCTCAGTCACGACATCATCGGCGTCCCGTCGCTTGTTGGGCGCCGCGTCACTCCCGCCAGTTCCCGCCGGTCGTAGGTGCACACTCGGGTGCGGCTGGCGAGTTCGCCGACGATTCCAGACCCGGTCCACTCCTCGATCCCGGGGCCTCCGGACTCCAGGAGCACGGTCGGACTCCCGGTTCCCCATCACACCGAGTCTGAGTTGTCTGCCTCCGGCGGTGACCGCGAACGCGTCGTCGATGGTCGGCTGCGCGGCCGAGTCGGCAAGGGCGGTAGGGGCAGTAGCGGTCGGGGAAGGGTTCGTCGAGGAGGAACCGGCGGCCACAGGTGGATCGCCATCGCCTCCCGAGCAGACCGCCAGCAGGACGAGCATCACGATCGCGGGAAGGCTGGCGGCTGTCATGGTGACTCCTTCACGGCAACCCTGCACGGCATCTGGCTGCTCATCCAGGCCCGAAATGACCAGACCAGTCCTTGCGCCCACGCCCGAACGTCGGCATGAAAGGTGCACTGGACCGCTCATCGACGCGGGTACTGCCCAACCGCAAGCCATGTGGACAGGCGTCAAGTCGTGGGCTTGATCTGGCGTCGAGACAGGCTGCAAGCGCGATAGCGCCCTTCCCGTACACCCGCCCGGCGCTGACACGACCGCACGGACCGGCATTACGGCTCAAGGACACCTGCGTGAGAGTCGTCCGCGAGAAGCGCGAAGACGCCGGAGAAGGGCTAGCTCATGTCGACGAGCACCGCGACTGAGCCGGCCACGACCGCGGCGAACCCTGCAGCGAGAGCCTCCGAGACCGTCGAGCTGTTGGCGCCGTAGGAAGGAACGCGACGCCCGGCGGGCTCCCGCTCTGAGGAATGCGTTCAGGCGGCCTTCAGCCGCACCGCCTTACGTTCCCGACTGAGAGGCCATCGGACGGGTGGCGCGACGGAAGGCAGCGGAATGAGGCTCTATGCGTCACGTTGGCGACGCTGCTCGTCGCGAGCGGCAGCCTGGCACCCGGCGCAGTCGGAGAGCTCTGCAGTGCCGACACAGCAGCCGATCAACCACTAGCAGCGCAGCGCGTGGTAACCCCCCTGGGGACGCACGCTGAAGTTCGAGATCAACTCGACCGATCGGGACGGCGGCGTCCAGGTGTTCATCGACGCCGAGGAATGGACGACCGATGTCCATCTTCGACCCGCGTGGCAACCGGATCTTCTCGACGGAGACCCGAGGCAGACTGGCCAGATTCGGCGGTTCGGAGCTGTTCCTCGAGAGCGGGGAGCCGCCGTTCTCCGAGCTGCCACTCGCTCAAGCTGCTGAAGCAGTGGCCGGCCGGCGTCTACAAGTTCCGCGGCACCGGGGCGGACGGCCAGGTGTTCCGCGGCTCGGCGCGGCTGACGCATCACCTTCCCTCGCGGCCCGAAGCTGGTGTCTCCGGTCGCGAGCTCGGCGCCACAGAAGCCGAGGGACACCGTGATGCGCTGGCGGCGGGTCCCCGCACCGGCAGGCAGCCGGATCATCGGGTACCAGGTGCTGGTGGAGCGCGAGACCGATCTCAAGGCCCTTCCGGTCCGGACCCTGGACGTGACGATGCCGCCGACAGCCACGAGGCTCCGCGTGCCGCCGGGCTTCCTCCGCCCGGACACGGAGTACTCCTGGGAGGTGCTCGCCATCGAGGGGAGCGGCAATCAGACGCTGTCGTCCTCGACGTTCATGACATCCGGCTGACGCGGAGCGAGGTGGGGCTCAGCGTCACCCCGCTCCGAGGCATCGGTCGGGGGCACCGGTGTGGCTGATGTCAGGTCGGAATCTGTCAGGTGGACGCGGCTGCGCCGCGGCTGTACGAGTCCCGGATGCGGGTGACCCGAGGTGGGACGCTGGTCCTGTGTAGGCCAGCGCGGGGGCGGGTCCGACAACCAGGGCGCGCGGCGAGCCGGGCTGTCGGTCGATGGCCGTCGAGTCGTGGGGGCTCAGGCCCTGCGCGCCGCGGGCTACGGGTTCACCTCGGTTCTGCTGGGCCGGTTGCTGGCAGATCGCGGTGCCTCACCGGGCCAGGTCGGCCTGCTGCTGGCCGCGCTGGTAGCCGGGTCCGCGGTCTCGTCGTTGGTGGTCGGCCGGTTCGCGGATGTGATTGGCCGACGCCGCTCCTACGCGTCGATCTACCTGGGGATCGCGGTCGCCGGTGCCGTCATGGCCCTCGGCGCGCCGGTGTGGTTGATCGGGCTCGTGGCAGTGACCGGCACGCTGTCAACGGATGTCGTGGACAACGGACCGGCGACCACGCTGGAACAGGCGATGCTCGCGACCGAACGGGGCGGCCGGTCCGGTGCGCGCGCCCTGGGGGTCTACAACTTCATCGGCTTCATCTCCGGTGCGCTGGGAGCCCTTGCCCAAGGTGGCGTCGGCCTGCTCTCCCACGGATCACCCGGTGCGGCGGCCTTCCTGGTCCTCGTACCGATCGGCCTCGGCGGTGCTGCGCTCGCGCTGTCCTTAAGCCCTCACGTGGAACCCGCCGCCGCGGACGACCCCCACGACGCGCAGCGACGCGCCCGGGTGTCCCGCCTCGGCCCCTCACGGCGGCGCGTGTTCGGCCTCGCCGGCCTGTTCGCGGTCGATGCCGGCGGCGGCGGCCTGGTGACCACGACCTTCCTGTCGTACTACCTGACCACACGCTACGACGCTGCACCGTTCGGACTCGGCGTCCTGTTCTTCGCGATCACTCTTCTGCAAGCCCTCAGCGTCCTGCTCGCTCCGCGAGTGGCCGACCGGTTCGGGCTGATCCCCACCATGGTCGGCACCCACCTGCCGAGCAATCTGCTCCTCATCGCAGCCGCGTTCGCCCCGACCCTGACGTGGGCGTCGGTGCTGCTGCTCGGCCGAAGCCTGCTGTCCAGCATGGACGTCCCCACCCGCCAGGCCCTGGTGATGGCGGTGGTCACCCCGGCCGAACGCACCCCTGCCGCGGCGACGACCAACGCCGCCCGCTACGTCGTGCGCCCATTCGGGCCGATCATCGCCGCCGCACTCCAGCAGATCTCCCTGGGCGCTCCGCTGGTCGTGTCCGGGGTCGTCAAGGCCGGGTACGACCTGTCCTTGTGGGCGTGGGGCTCACGCCACCACCTGGGAACCGCGGCATCCCTGAACGCGGCCCAGCCCTAGGCGTCGCCCGCGGCGCGGGCTGCGGCGGGTGCCTCCGATACGCACGCTGCACGACGCGCCGTTGCCGCCACGGCCCGGCCGCTGCCTGGACGAGCTCGCGTCCCGACTCGCCGACGAGTGCGATTGGCTCGTCGCCAATGATGTCCTGCCCGTCGACGTGGTCACGCGCAATCGCGGGCTCGCGGAGACCGTGCTCCGTCCATGGACAGAGGTGTTCATTCACGGCGACCTTCAGATCACCCATGTCTTCGTCGAAGGTGACGAGGTCACCGGCATCTTTGATCGGTCCGAGGCGTCCCAGCGCGACGGACTCTACGACCTCGCCACGCTGACGCTCGCACACGAGGAACACCTCGACGACGTCGTCGCCGGCTACGGCGTCGACGTCGACCTCGTCCTCATCCGCGCGTGGTGGTCGTTTCGAAGCCGGATCGCGATTAGGTGGCTGGCCGAGAACGGCTACGGCTCGCCGGAGTCGTTCCCGAGGTCGCCGTCCTGCGAGCACGGCTGTGAGGCTGCGCGAGCCATCGGCCAAACGGTCAGGCCACATAGGCGTCGTTCGCGATTGCTCGCTCGGCGGCTGCCCCACGACCGACCGGAACCGGCATTAGGTGCGCCTCGACGAGTTAGAGCCAGCCTCCGGCGATGAACGGGATGCGGTCTTCTCCGGGGTGCTCGCGGATGCCGTAGACGGCTTGGGCTGTTGCCCACAGGACGGTGCGTCCGAGATGGTCGGGGTAGCAGGTGATCATCGCGTTGAAGTAGTCGATGGCCGTCTTCTCGGTGTTCAGCGTGTCTTCGGCGACGTCGAGGTACTCGCGCGTCTCGGCGATGGTGCGCGCGGCGTCGTCGTCGAGCTTCGAGTTCTGGTGGCCGGCGACGATGTGGCGTGCGCCGAGGGACTCGACCTTGTCGATCGCGGAGCGCCAGGTGTCGAAGCCGGCGAGCGAGGTCTCGCTGAGGTAGAGGTGGGCGCCGTTGTAGATGACGTCGCCGGCCACGACGAGTGCGAGGTCGGGGGCGTGGAGGACGCTGCTGGCGTCGGTGTCTGCGTGTCCGACCTCGACGATGACGAGATCGCGGCCCTCGAGGGTGAATCGGTCGCCGGGCACGGTCACTGCGGTCACCGGGGACGGTGGGATACCGGAGTAGATCTGGTCCCAGACGAACGGTCGAGCGGCGACGCTGGCGTGCATGTGAGCGATCGTTCCCTCGGTTGCCACGATGCGGGCGCCGAACCGTTCGGCCAGCAGGCCGGCCGCGAACCAGTGGTCGCCGTGGCCGTGCGTGACGAAGATGTCGGTCACGTTGCGGTCCTTGCCGGCGACCCAGTCGCCCAAGCGCGTGCGCCAGCCTCGCTCGTGAAGCCCGGGTCGACGAGCACGGCGTCCCGCGCGCCGGAGATCAGCGTGCTGGCTAGCGGCGGGAAGCGCCTCGGCTCCCCGTTCGGAAGGTCGCCGTTGTCCTGCGTCGGCGGCTCGTTGATGAAGACGTCGTACGTGATTTCGGTCGAGCTCATGGCGGAAGTCCTTCCAAGTATAGCGGTCGCTTTACCTGGCGATGGACCGTATACCGTCGCCCGGTCGGATGTAAAGCGCTCGCTATGGTTACCGGCATGGGAACACCGATCGCACCGCCCAGGTGGCCCGCGGCGGGCGCGGCGCCCGCGAGCGCATCCTGCGCGCCGCCGAGCGGCTTTTCTACGAGCGCGGCATCCACGCCACCGGGGTGGCAGCACTCATGACGGCGGCGCACGTCTCGCCCCGGACCTTCTACGTGCACTTCCCGAGCAAGACCGCGCTGGTGGAGGAGTACCTTCGCCGGTTCGAGTCGGAAGCAGTTGATCCCCGCTGAAGCCTAGCTCGGGCGCGGCGACCTGACCCCCGCCCAGCGCCTGCTGGCGATCTTCGACCCGCCGCAGACCGACTCGCCCACACCGATGCAGATGCGCGGCTGCCCCTTCCACAACGCAGCCGTCGAGGGCGCCGGAGAGCTCCCCGAGGTCGCCCGGCTCGCCCGGCGACACAAGCAAGCGTTCCGCGATCGCCTCGTGGCCGTCGCCACCGACGCGGGAGCGTCGGATCCGGAGCGTCTCGGCAGACAGCTCGCCGTCATCTACGAAGGCGCCAACGCGCTGGCAGCCTCCATCAACGACCCGCAAGCGTTCACCGACGCTCGGCAAGCCGCCACGGCACTCCTCGACATGGCCTTGACGACACCGCACCGAGAGTGACCTGTCCGAGAGCGAAGTCCACGGCGGACAGTCCGGTTGCAGCGCGTTCTCGACTTGCAGCCCACCCCACCCTGAGGGGCGGTTCTCGTCGCCGACAGCCGGCCGCCCGTCTCGTAGTACGGGCGCACCGAATTGCCGTTCCCGGCCGAGCTGGTGTGTCTGGGACGGCCGGGCCGCGACGCAATGATTCAGTCTGCGATGGTGACGACGATCTTTCCGTGGGCAGCGCCAGAAGCGATGGTGGCCAGGCCCTCGGCCGCTTGCTCGAGGGTCAGCCTGCTGGCGACGTGGACCTTCAGCGTGCCGTCGACGGCCTGCTGGGCTAGGGGTTCGACGACCTCGCGGATCGGACTGGCCATGATGTTCGACCCGGTGAGGCCCGCTGCGGCCAGGACCTCGTCGTTCGCAGCGCCCATGCTGCTGGCGACCTTGCCGCCCTTGCGAACGGCATCCAGCGGCAGCCCGTCCGGCGTGTAGTTGACCAGGTCGATGAGCGCGTCGACCCCGTCCGGGTAGGTGAAGCGGACCTGCTCGGCGACTGCGCCGGATGTGTAGTCGATGACGAGATCGGCCCCGTTGGCGACCAGCCGCTCGATGTCTTGCGCCGTGCCGGTAGCCACCACGGTCGCACCTCGTGCCGCGAGCAGCTGGATCGCGTAAGAGCCGACGCCTCCAGAGGCGCCGTTGACGAAGACGACCTGTCTCAGCTGCGGGTCGATCGCCTCGATAGCCGCGACCGCGGCAGCCCCAGCGACTGGCAGTGCTGCGGCCGCGACGAAGTCCAGCCCGGCCGGCTTCGGGGTGATCCCGGCCGCTGGGATCAGCGCGTACTCGGCCAGCGTGCCGGCCTGGATCGGCGGAGCCATCAGGACGTGCCCGATCACCTCGTCGCCGACCGCTACATCGTCTATACCGGCGCCGACGGCTTCGACGACACCGGCGGCGTCCCGGCCCAGCACCACCGGGTACTGGTGCGGGACCATCTCGGTCAGCATCCCGGCGGCCACGGCGTTGTCGAAGCCGTTCAGCCCGGCTGCCGTCACCCGGATAAGGACGGTGCCCTCGGTGACCTCCGGGATGGGCAGGTCGGACAGCTGGGGCTGCTCGCCGGCGGCCGGGACATTAAGTGCACGCATACCGTTCTTCTCTCATGGTCGGATTACTTGATTCAGCAAGTGAACCTTCGCGCAGATCACTTGCCGTGTCAAGTAATGATCGGTATGGTCTAGCCGTGGAAGGTCAGCGTGGATCGGCCGTCACCACCGAGGAGCCGCGCTGGCTCGACCAGTCGGAAGCCCTCGCATGGGTGACCCTTGCGGGCCTGCTTATCGAGCTCCCCACCGCCCTCGACGCGCAGCTCCAGCGTGACGCCGGCATCAGCCACTTCGAGTACCAGGTGCTGGCCATGCTCTCGATGGAGCCCGATCGCACGCTGCGCATGAGCAGGCTGGCGGCACTGGCTAACGGGTCACTGACTCGCCTGTCCCGGGTGCTCGACCGGCTTGACCAGCGCGGCTGGGTCTGCCGCCGCCCCGACCCCAACGATGCCGCTCCACGCTGGCGGTGCTCACCGACGCGCGCTGGGAGAAGGTCGTAGAAACAGCCCCCGGTCACGTGTCTGAAGTACGTCGGCTCATCTTCGACCAGCTCACGAGATCTCAGGTGCGCCACCTCCACGACATCGGGTCGCAAGTACTCCGGGCCATCGGGACGGACGGGCTCGCGCCGCGCAAGTCCTAGTCCGCGACAGGTACTCGATAGGTGCCGCGCCCACCGCCTTGGTGCTTCCAGTCGCGGCAACCAACAGCTGCTCGGCGTGATCCCGTGGGATCACCCACGCGTCCATAACGGACGTCACAGGGGACAACCGGCTAGATTGGAATCACGGCACGGGAAGTCTCCGCATAGCCGCAGGTCACAGGCCCGAGAGAACTCGGTTCGAATCCCACTCGGGGCACCGCGAGTTCAGCAAAGCCCGGAAGTGATGTCCACCCGGTTGTGTGTGTGGTCGAACGCGGTGTTTGCCGGTCCCACGTGGATCTTGGCGTGGAACTGGTTGAACGCGCTCTGCAGGTTGGGGTTGTCACACACGGTCGGCCCGACCGGGACCAGGCCCTGAGGGGTTACCAGGAAATGCCGATGCGGGAAGATCGGCGGCGCCTGACCAGCCGAAGCGCCAAGGGTCCCCAACGCGCCGATCCCAAGGATCGCCACCAGGACCGCGGTCAGGACCAAGCGAAGTCGCAGCCTCATGACGTTCCTCTCGTCGGGCGGCGCCGGACGGCACGGCCTGGCGACAATCTCCTCCGTCGACCAACGGGAATCCCATGACTACATCGGGTCATTCGACGCTGTGTCACCCGAGGTGACGGCCCGGCACTGGGCAGGAGGACGCTGGCCACACTGCACGTGGGTGCAGGTGCGCCCGGTCCGTGCCGATAAGTCCTCGTGCGTACGTCGCCAGGGCCGGCCACGACGGCCGGCCGGTCCCTCCCGCTGCTGCTCGCCCTGGTCGCCCTGCTCGCACTGCCCGGCTGCACCGCGATCCAGCGGGCCACCGCGGCCCCGGGGCTCCGCCCGGGCGTCGACGTGCCCTCGGCAGGGCAGGCGGAGAGCAGCCGGCCCCTGGGGACGCCTCCCCCCGCCACCGGTGAGGGTGGCTACGCGTTCACGGCCACGCACGCCGACGGCTCACCGGTCACCTTCGACCCGTGCCGGCAGGTCCACGTCGTGGTGAACCCGGTCAACGAGCCGCCCGGAGCGCGCGACGTGCTGCTCCGTGTCCTCGGTGAGCTGAGCACGGCGACCGGCCTGCAGTTCGTCATCGACGGCGAGACGACCGAGGTGATGACCGCGGAGCGGTCCGCCTACCAGCCCGACCGCTACGGCGACCGGTGGGCGCCGGTCCTGGTCACCTGGGACTCCCCCGCCGGCAACGCGATGCTGGCCGGCGACGTCCTCGGTCGAGCCGGGCCCATCCCCTTCACCGGACCGGACGCGGACTCCGCTCGCTGGGTCACCGGGCAGGCCGTGTTCAACGCGCCCGCCGTCGCCGCCCAGATGGAGCTCGGTCGCGACGAGGACGCGAAGGCGGTCCTGCTGCACGAGCTCGGGCACGTGGTGGGGCTGGACCACGTGCCCGACCCCTTCCAGGTCATGTTCGACACCAACTCCTACCCGCTGTCGTCCTACCGCGCCGGGGACCGACGGGGCCTCGAGCTGCTCGGGATGGGACGCTGCTACGACGACTACTGACGGCTGACACGGCTGACGGCGACCCCCGACCCGGCCGTGCACAGGAGGTCCCTGGTGCTGCTCGGCTTCGCGGTCCCGACGGCCGGCTCGTGGGCCACGCCCGACAACCAGGTCGAGCTCGCCCGGCGCGCGGAGGAGCTCGGCTACTCGTCGCTGTGGACCTTCCAGCGGCTGCTCTACCCGGCCGACCCGCAGCGGAGCGCGACGCCTCGCCGGTGGCAGCCCGTCTACCGCAGCGTCCACGACCCGCTGATCACCCTCGCCTACCTCGCCGGGGTCACCAGCCGGGTGCGGCTGGGCGTCGCGGTCCTCAACTACCCGTGGTACTCGCCGCTGCTGCTCGCCAAGATGGCCACGACCCTGGACGCGGTGTCACGCGGCCGCCTGGACCTCGGGCTCGGCCTGGGCTGGGCGCAGGAGGAGTTCGCCGCGACCGCCACGAGCCCCGGCCGGCGCGGTGCGCTGGCGGAGGAGTTCCTGGCGACCCTGGACGCCATCTGGACCCAGGACGTGGTCCAGCACGAGGGCGAGCTGGGCTCCTTTCGCGACGTACGAGTGGATCCGAAGCCCACCCAGCGACCGCGGCCACCTCTCCTGCTCGGCGGGTCCGCGGAGCCCGCCCTGCGACGCGCCGGGCGGGCAGCGGACGGCTGGATCAGCAGCAGCGGGCAGGACCTGCGCACGATCGGCGCGTCGATCGCGACGGTCCGGGCGGGGGCGGTCGAGGCCGGGAAGGACCCGGCGGCGTTGCGGTTCGTCACCCGGGGTGTAGTGCGGGTACGTCGCGACGGCGGGTCTGGCCGGGTCGCCGGGTCGGACGCACCGGACCGCCGGCCGCTGTCCGGCGACTTCGACGCCATCCGCGCCGATCTCGAGACGCTCGCCGAGCAAGGGGTGACCGAGACGTTCGTCGACCTGAACTTCGACGCCGAGATCGGGACCGTCGACGCCGATCCCGCCGTGTCGATGCGCCGGGCGCACGAGGTGCTGACCGAGCTGGCGCCGGGGACTTCGTGAGCGCGACGATCCGCCGCCGCGTCGTCGTCACCGGCCAGGTGCAGGGCGTCTTCTACCGCGAGTCCTGCCGGCGCGAGGCGCGGTCCCGCTCGGTGGCCGGATGGGTGCACAACCGCCCCGACGGGAGCGTCGAGGCGGTGTTCGAAGGTGCACCCGACGCCGTCGAGGCGATGGTCGCGTGGGCCGAGGTCGGGCCGCCGCACGCGTCCGTCGTCGGCACGACGGTCAGCGACGAGCAGCCCGAGGGCCTCAGCGGGTTCACCGTCCGCTGAGGCCCTCGGGTCCTGCGTCGTGCGTCGTGCCGGCTGGTGCCGGTGGGTGCCGTGCCGTTCGTCAGCGCAGCGTGAGGCGCTGACCGGGGAAGATCAGGCCCGGGTTCTTGCCGATGGTCTCCCGGTTGATCCGGTAGAGGTTCTCCCAGCCGCCGGGAACGTCCTTGCTGCGGGCGATCCCCGAGAGGGTGTCACCGGGACGGACGCGGTACGTCGCCACGCCGGTCGAGTCGGGCGCCTTGCGGTGCTTGCCGCGCGATGCACGCTCGGTCTTGACCCGGTTGTTGTCGGCGCGCTTCTGCGCGGCCGTGGTGTCGCCGGCCTTGGTGCTGTCGGCCTTGGTGGCGTCACCGTTGTCCTGGGTGGCCGACTGCGTGTCGCCGGACATCGCGGCCTTCAGGTCGGCCGCGATCTGGAGGGCGACCCGCCGGTCGTCCGAGCCCAGGGCGAGCCGGTCGCTGCAGGCCGGCCAGGATCCCCAGCCGCCGTTCTCGACCAGCTTGGCTGCGACGACGATCTGCTCGGCGCGGGTCGCCAGGTCGGCCCGGCCGGCGTACTTCTCGCCGCCCCAGCCGTCCCAGGTCCCGTCGGCGAACTGCAGCCCGCCGTAGTAGCCGTTGCCGGTGTTGATGTGCCAGTTGCCGCCGCTCTCGCAGCCGGCCAGCCGGTCCCAGGGGGTGGTGGCCGCCGAGGCGCCCGAGGCGGTCGCCATCGGGATGGCAGCGACGAACGGGGCCGTCGCCAGGCCGAAGTTGCGCTTGTGGTTGCTGGGCTTGCGCCGCCGTCCCTTGGCTGTGGACGGCTTTGTGCGGGCATGCGCGCCGTGCGCCATGTCGTCTGTCCCTCTCGCCGCCTGCGAGGTGAGCTGTCGGGTTCGGGCGAGAGAGTGTGCCCGGCCGCATCTCTGCGGCTTCACCCCGAGGACGGTCCCGTGCCGGGTCGCTGCCCGGTCGGTGCCGCCCGAAGTGGGTCCCCCACTCCTGCCCGTCGCGGTGTCCGTGGGGACCCGGTCGACGGTGGGCAGGACTCGGCGGACCGTCGCAGGGGCCGCACGCGTCGCACGGCGGGAGGAGGATAGTGGCACAGGTCACGGTTGGGCAAACCGGGCGTCCACAGATGGGACACCTGCCCGCCGGCCCCGTCACGGCCACCCTCCGTCCAGGCCATGGGCCATGCTCGACGCGTGCGTGGCGACCTGGAGGTGCGGCCCGGGCTGGTCGTTCCGGCTGCCGAGCTGGGCTGGCGTTTCTCCCGGGCCAGCGGTCCCGGCGGCCAGTCGGTCAACACGACGGACAGCCGGGTCGAGCTGTCCTTCGACGTGCTGGGGAGCACGGCGTTGTCGCCGACCCAGCGGGACCGCGCCCGGCAGCGGTTGGCCGGCCGCCTGGTCGACGGGGTGCTCACGGTGGTCGCCGCGGAACACCGCTCGCAGCTGATGAACCGCCGGGCTGCCGCGGAACGCCTCGCCGACGCCCTCCGCGAGGCGGTCGCGGCCCCGCCTCGTCCCCGACGCCCCACCCGGCCCACGAAGGGTTCCGTCGAGCGGCGCCTCGCCGGCAAGCGCCGCCGCTCGGAGACCAAGCGCGGCCGACGAGACCTCGGCGACTGACGCTGGCCCTCGGGTCAGCGCCACCCCGTGCCCAGGACCAGCAGCGCGCTGTCACCGATCGGCTGCTAAGGCCGCCAAGGCCTCCTCGGCCAGCGCGATCTCGTTGTCGATCATCCACCGGGCGCCGCGCAGGCCGCGCAGACCGAAGCGGTCCCGGATGGTCATCACCAGCTCGGCGACCTTGGGGTCGACCTCGTCCGGGATGCCGGGTCCGGGAGCGAGCGTCGCCTCACCGGCTGCAGTTTCGTCGTCGGCCATGGTCACTCCCCCGTGCACTGGGTGGGTCGTACCAGTCTGCCCCGGTCCGACCCGTCCAGCGTACTGATCTGCGCACCGTTTCCGGTCAGGCCGCGCTGAGCCTGACGACCTCGTCAGCGGTCAGCTCGAGGCCGGCAGCGGCCGCCGAGTCGCGGGCGGTCTCCGGCCGGCTGGCGCCCGGGATCGGCACCACCACAGGGGAGAGCGCGAGCATCCAGGCAAGCGTGACCTGCTGCGGGCTGACGCCGCGGGCCGTGGCGACCTCGGCGAAGGCGGCGTGCCGCGAGCCGAGCTGGGCCGCGTCGCTGATGCCGCCGAGCGGGCTCCACGGCAGGAACGCGATGCCCATGTCGGCGCACAGGTCGAGCTCAGGCTGGCTGCTGCGGAAGGCCGGCGAGAACTGGTTCTGCACCGACATCAGGCGACCGCCGAGCACCTGCTGCGCCTCACGGATCTGCGCGGGGTCGGCGTTGGAGATGCCGGCCATCCGGATCTTGCCTTCGTCGAGCAGGTCGGCGAGGGCGCCGATGGTCTCCGCGTACGGCACGGTCGGGTCGGGGCGGTGGTGCTGGTACAGCCCGATGGCTTCGACACCGAGGCGCTTGAGCGACTCGTCGCACGCCGACCTGAGGTGCTCCGGCGAGCCGTCGATGTCCCACGCACCGTCGCCGGGTCGGGTGTGGCCACCCTTGGTGGCCACCAGCACCTCGGAGACGTCACCGCCGTACGTCGCCAAGGCCTCGGCGATCAGGATCTCGTTGTGCCCGATGTCGCTGGAGTCGAGGTGATAGGCGTCCGCGGTGTCGATGAAGGTGACACCGGCGTCGAGCGCAGCGTGGATCGCGGACAGCGAGCGGTCGCGGTCGGGCCGGCCCTCGATGGACATGGGCATCCCGCCCAGCCCGATCGCGCTGACTGTCGTTCCACCGATGGTGCGGGTCTGCATCAGAACTCCTCCAGTTGCGTCCGGTTCGTCCCCTCCCCGGGTCGACCGACGGTGAACCTCTCCGTGGGCGCGACCTGGGTCACCCGCCGACACCGGGCGTGTCGCGGGTGCGCGGCGTGTCGCGGGTGCGCGGCGTGTCGCGGGCGTGGCGAGGGCGTGTCGGCACGGCAGGACAGGATGGGTCCGTGCCGGCCCCGATCGAGTCCGCCGACCCGGTCGCGGACCTCCGTGCCGCGGCAGTGGCACCGGGTGCGCTGGTGGGGCTGGCGACCGCACCTGGTGGCGGGACCGGGTTCGCGACGCACGGCGCCTGCTGGTGGAGCCCCGCGCGGGTCACCGAGGTGGCGGCCCGGCTGGCCGGCGACCTCGGGGTCAGGCTCGTGTGGTGGGCAGCCGGCCGGACGGGCGAACCGGCTCGTGAGCTGGTCGCTGCCGGAGTGCGGGCGCCGGCCACCTGGGACGTCACGGCGTCGCACCGGCTGGTGCACGGCGGGTTCGAGTCCGATCCCGGTGTCCTGTGGGCGGTGAACGGCGGGCGGCCGCCGGGGCACCGACCCCGCAGCGGCCAGCTCGACCTCCTCGGCGGCCCTGTCGACGACGACCCCGACCGGCACTCCCGCGCCGAGGACCCGGCCGACCCCTGGGACCCGGTGCGACCCGATGGCTACCTGCGGCCCGGGTGGGCCGAGTCCGGCCCGCCGACACCGGCGGCCGCCGCCGCCTGGGCTGCCGCCGCGCTCGAGGTGGCGACCGCGCACCGCGAGCAGCTCGCCGCCCTCCCCGACGGACGGACCGGACGTGACGGGACCGGCGGCCCCGGCGGCGCCGCGCCGGACCCGCCCATCGCCGTCCTCACCGCCTGGTCGGAGTCGGCTGCCGAGCTGCTGGCCGTCGAGCTCGAGACGACCGGCTTGCCGATCGACCGCGCGGCGGCGACCGGGCTGCTCACCGAGCGGATCGGTGCCCGGCCCACCGACACGTCAGCCGCCGCATCGGCTCGGGCGGCGCGCGACGCCACGGTCCTGGACCTGCTCCCCGAGGGCGCCGTACGGCCGGACCTGCGCAACCCCGCCCAGGTCCGCGAGCTGCTGACCCGCATCGGTGTGGACGTGCCGGACACCCGGTCCTGGCGCCTCGAACCGCTGCGCGACGCGCACCCGCTCGTCGCAGCCTTGCTGACCTGGCGGAAGGCCGAGCGGATCGCGACGACGTACGGCTGGACCTGGCTGGACCGGCACGTCGGCACCGACGGGAGGCTGCGCGGGTCGTGGACGGGCTGCGACGGCGCCGCCGGCCGGATGACCGCGTCCGCCGGCCTGCACAACCTGCCGGCCGAGCTGCGCCCCGCGGTGGCCGCCGAGCCGGGTCACGTGCTGGTCCGCGCCGACCTCGGGCAGGTCGAGCCGCGGGTGCTCGCCGCCGTCTCCGGCGACCAGGCATTCGCGACCGCGGCGGCCGCCGAGGACCTCTACGCCCCGGTGGCGGCGCGCCTGGGCTGCGACCGTCCGACGGCCAAGGTCGCGGTGCTGGCCGCGATGTACGGGCAGACGTCGGGCACCGCCGGGGAGGCGCTGCGCGGGCTGGAGAGGGCGTACCCGGTCGCGATGACCTACCTGCGCGCCGCGGACGAGCGCGGCCGAGCCGGCCAGGACGTGCGGACGTACGGCGGCCGGCTGGTGAGGATGTGGCCGCTCGACGAGCCCATACCGCCCGCGGTGGCGGCACGTGGCCGCTTCGCGCGCAACGCCGTCGTCCAAGGAGCCGCCGCAGAGCTGTTCAAGATGTGGGCGGTGTCGGTGCGGGCAGCGCTGCCCGACGGTGCCGAGATCGTGCTCTGCCTGCACGACGAGCTGCTCGTGCACGCCCCGGCCGAGAGCACCGACGAGGTGCAGCAGCTCATGCACGACGTGCTGCAGCGGACGGCCGCGCGGTGGGCCGCCGGGAGCGGCGTGCGCTTCGTGGCCGACGTCGGGGCTGTGCAGCGGTGGTCCGACGCGAAAGGATGAGGCAACGGGAGGAGCCGCCATGAACCCCTTCGAGTCGGCGTCGTTGCTCGAGGACGCCACGACGCTGGACACCGTGGTCGGGCCGGTCCGCGGGGCAACCCGGCGCATCCTGCGGTCACAGGGGCTCCGCGACCTCCTGCACGGGGTGTGGCTGGGGCACCCGCTGCATCCCTTCCTGGTGCAGATCCCGGTCGGCTCCTTCGCGTCGGCCGCAGTGCTCGACGCGCTGCCCGGCCACGAGCGGTCCGCCGACGTCCTGGTCGCCACCGGCATCGCCTCGGCCGGGCCGGCGGCGGCTGCCGGGCTGGCGGACTTCGCCGAGATGCACGAGCAGCAGCAGCGGGTCGGGGTCGTGCACGCGGCGGCCAACACGGTGGCGATCGCGCTGTACACCGGCTCGCTGGTCGCCCGGGTCCGTGGGGACCGGACGACCGGCCGGGTGCTCGGCTACGCCGGGCTGTCGATGCTCGGCCTGAGCGGCTACCTCGGCGGGCACCTCGCCTACCGGCAGGCCGTCGGCGCCAACCACGCCGAGGACGTGCCGCACCTGGTGCCACCTGGCTGGCACGACCTGTGCGCCCTCGACGACCTCGGGCCGGACGGCGAGGGTCGGGTGCGGGTCCTGGGCGAGGGCGCGAACGCCGTGCCGGTTCTGGTCGTACGTCGCGGCGGCCGGATCGACGTCCTCTCCGACCGGTGCTCGCACCTGGCAGGGCCGCTGCACGAGGGGGCGGTCGACGCCGACGCCGGCTGCGTCACCTGCCCGTGGCACGGCAGTGTCTTCAGCCTCGACGACGGCTCGGTCCGCAACGGTCCGGCGACCGCGCCGGTGCACGCCTTCGACGTGCGCGTGGACGGCGGCCGGTTGCTGGTGCGGCTCGCGGGCGCCGGCTGAGCGGGAGCTAGACGACCTCGGGCTCGACCCCGCGGCTGCGCAGCTTCTGGTGGTGGTTGTTGCGCTTGTCCTCGAAGCGGTCGGCCGCCGTGTTGAGCTCCGCGAGGAAGGCGTCGAGCTCGTCCCGCGCCGCCTCGCCCTCGGCGTCGAGACCCTCGATGTCGTAGACGCCCCACTGGCGGAGCACCGGCGCGAGCACGTCGTCGTGGTGGATGCGCAGGTCGTAGATGCCGGAGAGCGCGATCTGGACCGACTTGCGGGTGAAGTCCTCGATGCTGCTGCCGGGCATCTCGAAGGTCTTCACGACCTCGGTGATGGCGCGCATCGTCTGGTTCGGCGCGACCTGCAGGGCGGCACCCAGCAGGTTCCGGTAGAAGAGCATGTGCAGGTTCTCGTCGGCCGCGATGCGGGCCAGCAGCTGGTCGGCGACCGGGTCCTTGGTGATCTTGCCGGTGTTGCGGTGCGAGATCCGGGTGGCCAGCTCCTGGAAGGAGACGTAGGCCAGCGACCGGAGCAGGTCGTCGTGGTTGGCCGACTCGAAGCCGGCCGTCATGTGCGTCATCCGGGCGCGCTCGAGCGCCTCCGGGTCGACCGAGCGGCTGGCGAGCAGGTAGTCGCGGATCGCGATGCCGTGCCGGCCCTCCTCGGCGGTCCAGCGGTGCACCCAGGTGCCCCACGCGCCGTCGCGGCCGAAGACCGTGGCGATCTCGTGGTGGTAGCTCGGCAGGTTGTCCTCGGTCAGCAGGTTCACGACCAGGCTGGTGCGGGCGACCTCGGACATCTTCGACTGGCTGGACTCCCACGCCTCGCCGCCGAGGAGGGCGAAGTCGCGGCCCTCGCTCCACGGGACGTACTCGTGCGGCATCCAGTCCTTGGCGACCTTGAGGTGCCGCTCCAGGTTCTCCTCGACCACCGGCTCGAGCTCGCGGAGCAGGTCGGTCTGGCTGAGCGTCGGGGCGCCTAGGACGGTCAAGCTGGCCTCCGGTGCGGCTGAGGGGGACACGGGTCGGGGGGTGGTGCTGCCGTACATACCTACGGTTACGTCACCGTAGGTACCACCGTAGCGGAGGTCTAAGCCTCTGCCCAGCCACGAGTTTCGCGCCGCGCCAGGCCCACGCCGGGCGGGTGAGCCGGGTCACGCCTCTGCCGGCCTGGCCGGCGGGTCGGTGCGGGCCTGGCCGAGCGGGTTGGTGCGGGCCGGCAGCGCAGGGTCGTCAGGCGGTGGTCGCGGACAGGTCGGCCACGGGGGTGTGGTCCGGGGTGGCGTCCCGGCCGGCGCGCAGCAGCTCGGTGGCCTCCTCGAGCGGGACGGGGCGGCCGTAGAGGAAGCCCTGGCCCACCACGCAGCCGGCCTCGCGCAGCCGGAGTGCCTGGCTCGGCCGCTCGATCCCCTCGGCGACCACCCGCAGGTCGAGTGCGGCGCCCATCACCAGGATCGCCTCGACCAGCGCCGCGGCGCGCGGGCTGGAGTCGACGTCGCGGGTGAAGCTGCGGTCGATCTTGAGGATCGCGACCGGCAGGTGCTGCAGGTAGCCGATCGAGGAGAAGCCGACACCGAAGTCGTCGATGGCCAGCCGGGCGCCGACGGCAGTGAGCTTGCGCAGGGCGGCGTCGGTCTCCTCGTCGTGGGTGACGACGACGGTCTCGGTCATCTCCAGCACCAGGTTGTTGTCGCCGAGGGCAGTGACGGCCGAGGCGACGAGGTCAGGGAAGGCGGCGTCGCGGAGCTGGTGCGCGGACATGTTGCACCCCAGCGACAGGGGGCGACCCGCGGCAGCCTCGAGGGCGGCCGAGTCCGCGACCACCTGCTGCAGGACGCGCTCTCCCAGCTCGACGATCAGCCCGCTCTCCTCCGCGGCGGCGATGAAGAGGTCCGGTGCCAGCAGGCCGTCGGGGCGCTGCCACCGGACGAGGGCCTCGAGCCCGTCGACGACGCCGGTCTCGAGGTTGACGATCGGCTGGTAGTGCACGACGAGCTGGGTCGCCATGTCACGTCGGAGCGCCTCCACGAGCTCCAGGCGACGGACGTTCTCCTCGCGAAGCGACGGCTGGTAGACGAAGTAGCGGTCCTTGCCGAGGGCCTTGGCCCGGTACATCGCCATGTCGGCGTTGCGCAGCAGTCCGGCGGCTTCGTCGTCGATGTTGGCGACTGCGACGCCGATGCTTGCGCCGACCACGACCTCGTGTCCGTGGATCACGACCTCGCGGCGAAGCGAGCCCAGCAGTCGGTGGCAGAGGACGTCGAGCTCCTCGACGTCCTCGACGCCCTCGACGAGCACCGCGAACTCGTCGCCGCCGAGCCGGGCGACCGAGTCCTCGGCGCGCACGCAGGCGACCAGTCGCGCGGCCACGGCCTTGAGCAGCTCGTCGCCCTCGGCATGGCCGAAGCGGTCGTTGACGCCCTTGAAGCCGTCGAGGTCGAGGAAGAGGACGGCGATGCTGCTGCCGCTGCGCCGGGAGCGGATCACGGCCTGCTCGACGCGGTCGAGGAAGAGCGTCCGGTTGGGCAGCGCGGTCAGCGCGTCGTGCCGCGCGAGGTGGCCCATCTCCTCGGTCAGCGCGAGCCTGCCGAAGGCCTCCTCGGCCACCGTCGCCAGCGCCTCGAGGGCCTTCTGGTCGGCCTCGACGGAGGCACGGGCACGGTCGATGGCCGGCGCGACGAGCCACCAGGTGCCCTCACCGGTGCGCACGCGGGCGCCGATCTCGCGGGAAGACGGCCCGTCGCGGCGCAGGTCCGCGCGACCGGTGGCGACGACGGCGCGCACCTGCCGGCGCATGAGCTCCTCGAGTGATGCCCTCGTGTGCACGACCTGCGTCTCGGCGGCGGCGCCGAAGAGCGCCTCGAGCCGTCGGCGGTGCTCGCTGCCGCGCGACAGGGCGCGCGTCGCGACCAGGATGGTCAGCAGCGGCACCGCCAGCAGCCCCCCCGCCCAGGCGTCCAGCGAGCGAGTCACCAGGGCGGCGAGGTAGCCGAGGCTGTCGATCGCGACGAAGACTCCGAGGGCGAGCAGCGCGCTGGCCTGGCGCAGCTCAGCGAGCACCGGCACCTCGGACTCCAGCGCGATCGACATCGCGGAGATGACGTAGTCGAGCACGAAGAACACCGCGCATCCGGCGCCGACGGCCAGGAGCTCCCGCGGGTCAGTGGCGTCGAGGGGGCTGAGGGCGCGCATCGTCAGCAGCGCGGCGCACCCGGACAGGATGCTGATGCCGATGTTGAAGAGCCGGATGTCGGCCCGCTTGGCCGTGGTGGCCTGCGAGAGCACCTGCCCGACGGCCCACACGGCGAGCGCGCCGTGACCGCCACCGACGCAGGCGAGGAAGACGAGCACAGCCGACTCGAAGCCGACCTCGACGCCGGTGGAGGTGCGGTCCAGGACCAGCGGGAAGCGGCTCATCAGGGCGATGACCGGCGGACCGAGGGCCAGCGCCAGGACCCACTGGCGGTCGAGGTAGGGGCCGACGAGCAGCGCGACGAGCGCCACCAGCCCGATGAGTGCTCCGGACGTCATCACCGCGACGTCGAACACCCAGCTGATGGCGCGCTTGGTCTGTTGCGGACCAGGCACGCTCCCGCCTTTCCAGCCGGTCACTCCCGGTGGGTCATCGGCTCGTCTCTGTGACGAGTAAAGCCGACCGGGTGGAGCGAGGGTGGCGTTTCCAGGTGGTTCGCCCCTGTTGCGCCAGGGTGTCGGCGGGCAGGCGCCCCGGGTGCGGCCGGTCTAGCGCTGGTCGATCCCGACGTAAGCCCGCTCCGGGCTGCCGGTGTAGACCTGGCGCGGCCGGCCGATCTTGGTCGCCGGGTCCTCGATCATCTCCCGCCACTGGGCGATCCAGCCGGGCAGCCGGCCGAGGGCGAACAGCACGGTGAACATCCGGGTCGGGAAGCCCATCGCCTTGTAGATGACGCCGGTGTAGAAGTCGACGTTCGGGTAGAGCTTGCGCTCGACGAAGAAGTCGTCCGCGAGGGCGACCTCCTCGAGCCTCATCGCGATGTCGAGCAGCGGGTCCGAGGTGCCGAGCGACTCCAGCACGTCGCGGGTCGCCTTCTTCACGATCGCCGCGCGCGGGTCGTAGTTCTTGTAGACGCGGTGGCCGAAGCCCATCAGCTTGACGCCCGGCTCCCTGTCCTTGACCCGCCGGACGAAGCCCTCGACGTCGTCGCCGTCCTCGTGGATCCCCTCGAGCATCTCGAGCACGGCCTGGTTGGCGCCGCCGTGCAGCGGGCCGAACAGCGCGTTGACACCGGCGGACACCGAGGCGAAGAGGTTGGCGTTGCTCGAGCCGACGAGGCGCACCGTCGACGTCGAGCAGTTCTGCTCGTGGTCGGCGTGCAGGACGAAGAGCATGTCGAGGACGCGGGACATGGTCTCGTTGACCTCGTACGGCGCGGCCGGCACACCGAAGGTCATCCGCAGGAAGTTGTCGACATAGCCCATCGAGTTGTCGGGGTAGAGCAGCGGCTGCCCGACGGCCTTCTTGAAGGCGTAGGACGCGATCGTCGGGAGCTTGGCCATCAGCCGCACGGTCGAGAGGTCGACGTGCTCCCGGTCGAACGGGTCGAGGCTGTCCTGGTAGAAGGTCGACAGCGCGCTGACCGCCGACGACAGGACCGCCATCGGGTGCGCGTCGCGCGGGAACCCGTCGAAGAAGCGACGCAGGTCCTCGTGCAGCAGGGTGTGACGCCGGATCCGCCCGTCGAACTCCTCCAGCTCGGTAGGCGTCGGCAGCTCGCCGTAGATCAGCAGGTAGGAGACCTCGAGGAACGAGGACTTCTCGGCGAGCTGGTCGATCGGGTAGCCGCGGTAGCGCAGGATGCCCTCGTCACCGTCGATGAAGGTGATCTCCGAGGAGCAGGACGCCGTGTTCACGAACCCGGGGTCCAGCGTGACGTAACCCGTGTCCTTGAGCAGGGTCGAGACCTCGAGGCCCGAGGGCCCCTCAGTGGCTTCGGTGGCCGGGAGGGGCAGCTGCCCACCGGGGTGCTTGAGCTCGAAATCCGCCATGGGAGGTCATTTCCCTTCGGTCGCGACGCGCACACCAGTCTTCCAGACGGGACGTACGCCGCTGGACCGCAGGTCGACCCTAGAACTCCTTGAGCTGGTCGGCGATGGTCAGGACCGACAGCACGCCGAAGAGGGCGAAGGACCCGAGGGCGGGTCACGACTGGGCGGTCGCCTGCGGCTCGACGACCGTCACGCCCGGCGGGAAGCCCGGCTCCCCCATCGCGGCCAGTGCCGGGCCGGCCTCGTCCAGGGAGATGCGTCGGGTCACCAGCCGGTCGGCGGGCAGCCGGCCGGACCCGACCATCGCGAGCAGCCCCGGGTAGTCGTGCGCCGGCATCCCGTGGCTGCCGACGAGCACCAGCTCGTGGGCGATGACCCGTGCCATCGGGATGGCCGGGTGGCCGAGGTCGGGGGGCAGCAGACCCACCTGCACGTGACGTCCGCGGACGCGCAGCGACCTGATCGAGGCACCACAGGTCTCGTGGCTGCCCAAGGCGTCGAGCGAGAGGTGCGCCCCGCCGCCTGTCGCCTCTCGGACCGCCGCGACGACGCCGGGCCTCGACGCGTCGACGGTGACCTCGGCGCCGAAGGAGCGGGCGAGCTCGAGGGCGCCCGGGCTGACGTCGACCGCGACGACCCGGGCACCGCAGGCCACCGCGACCATGACGGCGGACAGGCCGACCCCGCCGCACCCGTGGATCGCAACCCAGTCCCCCGGGTGCACCCGCCCTTGCGCGACGACGGCTCGGTGGGCGGTCGCGACCCGGCAGCCCAGCCCGGCCGCGGTAGCCGCCGTCATCCCGACCGGCAGCCCGACCAGGTTGACGTCGGCGTGGTCGAGTGCCACCAGCTCGGCGAAGGACCCCCACCCGGTGAACCCCGGCTGGGTCTGCCGCTCGCAGACCTGGTGGTTGCCCGTCAGGCACTGCTCACAGGTGCCGCAGGCGCAGACGAACGGCACGGTGACCCGGTCACCCGCGCGCCAACGGCTGACGTCAGCGCCGACCTCCTCGACGACGCCGGCCAGCTCGTGGCCCGGCACGTGCGGCAGCGCGATCGTGCGGTCGTGCCCGGCCCAGGCGTGCCAGTCGCTGCGGCACAGCCCGGTCGCCTCGACGCGCACGACGACGCCGTGCACCGCCGGGCTCGGGTCCGTGACCTCCCGGACGACCGGCGGCGCTCCGTACTCCTCGAAGACGACTGCTCGCACGGCGACGATCCTGCCCGATCGCGTCAGGGCGCCGGACCGGCGAGGGACGCGACCCGCGCCGGAGCCGTCAGATACGTCAGGTCATGCCGTCAAGTCGTACGTCCGGGCCGGACGGTCAGGAAGGAGATGCCGGGCTGCGGCAGCTCGAAGGCCAGCTGCACGCTCCCGTCGCGACCGACCTCGAGGGTGCGCGCGGGCTCTGCCTCGGCGAGCTGGTCCGCAGCCGCCAGCTGCTCCCACTCGTCACCCTCCGGCCAGTCACGGTCGGCGCCGCCCAGGTCGCGCCAGGCGGCGAAGACGTTGCTGTGCCGCTCGTCGACGCGGTGGTGGGTCACCGCCACGCTGCCTGCGGGAAGGTCCTCCAGCCGTACGGTGACCGACCGCGAGAGCAACGGGTCCGCCGGGATCCGGGACTGGTCGAGCGAGCTGTTCCAGACCAGGACGCCGACCTCCCCGTCGGGTCGCCGTGCGGCGAGCGTCTTGACCAGGCCGCCCGCCCCGTCGCCCTCGAGCGACACCGCGAGCCGGTCGTCGCCGAGGCGGTCGAGCAAGGCAAGGGCCCACCAGCGGGGCTTGCGCAGGTTGCCGACGGTGAGCAGTCCGAAGCCGCCGTGCCCGAGCCGTGTCGGCCGGCCGAGCTCCTCGAAGTGGTCCGACGCCACCCAGTGCGACAGCGCCTCGAGCCGGCCCATGCTCGACACCATCCCGTCGACCAGGAAGGTCGCGGCGAAGACGCTGTCGCCGACCAGGTGGAAGTGCTGCGACCCGGGACCCCACTCGGTCCACCAGATCTTCGCGTCCGGGCGGCCGGCGCGCTCGAGGATCGGCCGCAGGTCCAGCGGCGGGCTGCCGTAGGTGTGCGTCGACAGGAAGTCGACGGGCGCACCCGACGTGGCCGCGTGGTCGAGCAGCAGCTCGACCCACTGGGCCGCGGCCGAGCTCGGTCCCCCGACGACGAGCCGCTCGTCGACCTTGCGCACCGCGGCGACCGTGACGTCGTACAGCCGCAGGTACTCCTCCTCCGAGCCGCTCCAGAAGACGTCGAGGTTCGCCTCGTTCCAGACCTCGAAGCTCCAGCGCTCCCGAACCTCCTCGATGCCGTAGCGGTCGACGAGGTGCGCGGTGAGGTCGGTGACCAGGTCGGCCCACCGGTCCCAGTCCTTCGGCGGCGAGATGATCGCCTCATAGGCGAAGACGGTTGCTCGATGGGTCGCTGGCGAGGTCGCGTGGCATGTAGGACAGCTCGACCACCGGCCGAAGGCCGGTCTCGAGCAGCGCGTCGTAGACCCGGTCGACGCCCGAGAAGTCGTGCACCGGCTCGCCGTCGACCTCGCGGTAGACGCCGAGGTCGTCGCCGAGGATCGCGTGCGCCCGCACCGTCCGCACGCCGAGGTCGTCGTGCATCCGTCGTAGGGCCTCGGTCAGCTCGGGGCCGATCACCCGGCCGCCGACCTCGTCGGTCGACAGCATCAGGCTCAGGTGCTCGGACCCGATCATCGGCCGCCACGGGCGGTCGAGCCGGCCGACGACCTGCGAGGTGACCACCCGGGCGTCGACGGCGGCGTCGCCCCCCGTGGCGGCGACGCAGCCCACCGGCTCGCTGATCGGTCCGGAGCGGGACACCTCCGGCAGGGAGGCGACGGCGTACCAGTAGTCGCGGCCGCGCTCGCCGGACGTGTCGACGTAGGGCGGGTGCGGCACGGCGAGCACGTCGTTGCCGCCGTGGTCGACAGGTTCGAACGGCCCGTCGGGCGAGGGGGCGCGGTGGACCAGGTAGCCCACCGCCCCGTCGACCGGTTGCCAGTCGAGGGTGACGTGGCCGCGGCCGGCGGTCGCGGTCAGCCCGGCGGGGGCCGGGAGCTCCGCCCGGTCACCGCCGCCGGTCCGCCGCCCGATGCCCTGCTCGAAGCTGTCCCGGGCGGCGCCGGCCCTGTCGTCGTCGGGGTCGACACGCTCGCTCACCTGCCGCCCTCCGTGATCCCGCTGAACTCCTCCATGCGCATCAGCGGCTTGACCTTCTCGTCCATCGTCGCCGGTGGCGAAGGTGTCGGCGCATGTCGTCGTCCGGCGAGCGCGTTGCCGAGCGCCGCCATCACCATGCCCTGGTCGAGAGAGAGGTATCGCTCGGACATCTGGCCGGTGGTGACGTTGACCGCGTCGTAGAAGCCGCCCGGACCGTAGGCGCCGAAGTCCTCCCGCAGGTTGGCCAGGTTCTGCAGCGCGGCCTTCGGCGCGAAGCGGTAGGCGAGGAACGACGCGTGCGGTGTCACGACGCCCTGGCCGTACTTGTTCGGCTCCTTCTGGGCGGGACGGCACTCGCCGTAGCCGTAGTCGACGTAGGTGCGCTCCTGGTCGGACGCGTAGCCGTTGGGCTCCATGCCGATCGGGTCGACGCCGTACTCGCGGTAGCCGCCCGCCGGGTTGTTGGACGGTGAGAACCCCCAGTAGCCGTACTTCGCCTCGTCCATGCCGTGCTCGATCTGTGCGCGCACGTAGGTCGGGTGGGTCAGTGCCCAGCTCTTGGCGCCCCACTGCTCCTCGGGGACGAAGAGCGGCACCATCAGGGCCTCGAACATGGACCCACCCCACGTCGGGATGAGTCGCCGGCCGGCGTACTTGTACGCGCCCTCGAAGACCCGGACGCCCAGGTACTCCTTCCACTCGCCGACCGCCCGCTGCTCGGTCCACGCGTAGTCGCAGTTGTCGTTGTGGAACGTGCGGAAGGTGCCGAAGTAGTGCCGCTGCGGGATCTGGCCGGAGGCGATGCCGAGATAGCTGGCCATCCGCGGCTCGGTGTTGAACGCGCCGTAGTGGTGACCGGTGTAGTAGACCGGGTCACCGCCTCGGTAGTTGCCCTCGACCGAGCCCGGACGCGGGGTGAGCCAGAAGCCGCCGCGGATCTGGTTCTCGGCCGGGTTGTAGTAGTAGCCGAAGTCCATCTCGTCGAGGATCGAGTGCGCCTCGTCCGCGAGGGCCGGCACCTCCTTCGCCACCATCGTCAGCGCCGTCGCCAGCCAGCCGTTGTCGACGCTGGAGAGGAAGGGGAAGACGGTGCTGTTGTCCGCCGGCCACACAGTCAGCTTGTGGCCGTCCGTCGGGCTGTACCAGTTGTAGAACATGCCCGACGGCTCGTGCTTCTCGAGACCCGCGACGCCGTGCAGCGTGGCGGCGATCTTCGCCTCGCATCGTGTCTTCGTCGATGAGGCCGATGTCGCGAGCGGCGATGGCGCTCCACATGTACGCCCCGATGTTGGTCGGCGACGTGTAGGCCGCCCGGTCGGCCGGGTCGACAGGTCGCCGCCGATGTTGTCCGAGACGAGCCCGGTGCCGGGATCGACCATGGCGTCCATCGATCGCCAGGTGTCCTGGGCGTACTCCAGCAAGGTGGCTCGCGAGTCGGTCGCGCCGGCGGCGGACGTGGATGGCGCGACGACTGCGGTCGCCGCGACGGTGGCGGCCGCGCCGAGCGCGAGCAGCCGGGAGGTGCGGGTCATGGGTGTGCTCTCCCTACTTGATGCCGGTCATGGCGATACCGCGGACGAAGTGCTTCTGCAGGACCAGGAAGACGACCAGGATGGGGATGATGATCGCGACCGAGCCGGCCATCAGCAGGCCGTAGTCGGCCTTGTTCTCACCGATGGCGTAGATGGAGAGCGCGACCGGCAGGGTGTACTTGTCCTCGGACTGCGCGACGACCAGCGGCCAGAGGAAGTTGTTCCACGACGCGAGGAAGGTGAGGATCCCCAGCGTCGCCAGTGCCGGCTTGCACAGCGGCAGCATGATGCTCCAGAAGATCCGGAACTCCCCGGCGCCGTCGACCCGCGCCGCGTGGATCAGCTCGTCCGGCAGCGACTGGAAGAACTGCCGCATCAGGAAGACGCCGAACGGGCCGGCCAGGAACGGGAAGATCAGCCCCGGGAAGGTGTTGACCATTCCCAGGTTGCTGACCAGCACGAACAGCGGCACGAAGGTCACCACGAAGGGCACCATCAGGGTGCCGAGCACCAGAGCGAAGATGATCCGCTTGCCCGGGAAGTGCAGCTTGGCCAGTGCGTAACCCAGCATCGAGCAGAAGATCAGGTTGCCCACCGTGATGACCAGAGCGACGACCGTGCTGTTGAAGAAGTACGTCGGGAAGTCGAGCTCGGTGAACAGCGTGCGGTAGTTGTCCAGCGTCGGGTTCTCCGGCAGCCACGACGGTGGCACCTGCTTGAGCTCGCGGTCGGGCCGGAAGGAGCCGAGCAGCATCCACAGGAACGGGCCGACCAGCAGCACCAGGCCGCCGATCAGGACCGCGTAGACCCACGGGATGGGCTGCGGCTCGCCGATCTCATGGTGCCGCCGACGACGGGAAGGCGGCGGGTCCGTCGGGTTCGCGCGGCGTCGCGGTGACTGCGGCTGCTTCGGGGCGGGTCGAGGTGGTCATCGTCGCATCAGTCCTTCGACCCGAGGAGCTTGAACTGCACCGCAGTCACCAGGGCGATCACGACGAACAGCACGTAGGCCATCGCCGCCGCGTAGCTGTAGTTGCCGAAGCCGAACTGGTTGTAGGTGTAGTAGGCGGTCGACAGCGTCGAGTCGAGTGGACCGCCGCGGGTCATGATGAACGGCTCCTCGAAGAACTGGAGGTAGCCGATCATCGTGATCACGCCGCCGAACAGCAGGGTCGGCCGCATCATCGGCAGGGTGATGTGCCGGAACCGGCCCCACGCGCCCGCGCCGTCGATCGCCGCTGCCTCGTGCATCTCCTTGGGCACGACCTGCAGCCCGGCCAGGAAGATGATCACCAGGGCGCCCATGTTGCGCCAGGCCGACATGACGATCAACGAGGGCATCGCCCACGTCTCGCTGCGCAACCAGGACGGGCCCTCGATGCCGACGTACCCCAGCAGCGTGTTGACGATGCCGCTGTCCGGCTGGAGGAGGAACCGCCAGACAACGGCCACCGCGACGATGCTGGTCACGACGGGCAGGTAGTAGCCGACCCGGAAGAAGGTACGGAACCGGGTGATGCCGGAGTCGAGCAGGACCGCGACCAGGAGCGCCAGCCCCATGGTGAGCGGCACCCCGATGACGACGAAGTACGCCGTGTTGAACGCGGCCTTCTGGAACGTCTCGTCGCTGAACAGCTTCGTGTAGTTCTCGATGCCGACCAGACCCACGGCGAGCGGGTTGCGGATGTCGGCGGAGCGCAGGTCGGTGAAGCTCATCAGGAACGAGGCGATCACCGGCCCGATGGTGAAGACCAGGAACAGCGCGAGGAATGGCAGCGAGAACAGGTATCCCGCCGCCACCTCCCGCCGGCGGCCCCGGTCGGGGCGCCGGCGAGAGGTGGACGAGCCCGCGGTCGACGCCGCGGTCACGGTGTCCATGTCAGCTGCCGAAGCCGATGCTGTTGGCCTTGGACTCGGCGTCGGCGAGCGCGGTCTTCGAATCGCTCTTGCCCAGCGACACCTGCTCGATCGCGTCATCCAGCGGTGCCGCGACCTGCTCCCAGGTGGCGATCGCAGGCGCCGACTTGGCGTCCTGGAGCTGGTCGCCGAACGACTTCAGCAGCGGGTCGGTCGACAGCTCGCCGGACTCCCAGGTGCTCTGGACCGCGGGCAGGCTGCCGACCAGCTCATAGAGCTTCTGCTGCTGCGCGTCCTGGGTCAGGAAGTCGACGAACTTCCACGCCGTGTCCCGGTTCTCGGAGTCCTTGAAGACGGCCCAGTCGCTGCCGCCGGTGAACGAGGTGCCGGCCTCCTCGGTCGGCATCGGAGCCACGGCCCACTTGCTCTCGAAGCCCTCGCCACCCTGGTCGGCCAGGATCCCGATGTGCCACGGGCCGGAGATGAAGGCACCGATCGAGCCGTCGATGAAGCCGGGCTCGAGCGCCCCCTGCGCCAGGTCGGTCGGCGAGAGCTTCTCCTCGAAGAAGGAGGCGTAGTAGTCCAGGCCCTCCTGCATCGGCGTCGTGTTGAAGGTGAACTTGTCGCCGTCGACCAGCTCGGCACCCTTCTGCCATGCGAACGGCACCATCGACTGCCAGGAACCCTGGCCGCCCGGCTGCAGGGAGATGCCCCACTTGGCGCCGCCCTTCTCCTGCATGGCCTTGGCGAAAGCCTTCAGGTCGTCCCAGTTCCAGCCGGCCTCCGGCATGACGCCGGCCTTCTCGGCGAGGTCCTTGCGGTAGTAGATCTGCCGGGTCTCGGTGTACCAGGGAGCACCGAAGGAGGTCCCGTCCACCACGGTGGTGTTCCACGAGCCCTCGAAGAACTTGGTCTTGTCGATGACGTCCTCGGGGGTGGGGTCCAGGGCGCCCGTGGCCGCGAACTCGGGCAGCCAGGTGGTGCCGAGCAGCGTCATGTCGGGGGTCTGGCCGCCGGCGATGGCGCTGGCGATCTTGTCGTGCGCCGCATCGAACGGGATGACCGTGACCTTGACCTTGGCGTCCGGGTTCTCCGCCTCGAAGTCCTTGGCGATCTCACCGAGCTTCTCGCCCTCGGCACCCAGCGCCCAGACCGTGATGTCCCCACTGGCCTTGCCGCCACTCACCTTCTTGGCTGTGGTGTCCGCAGTGCTGCCGCCTTCGTCCCGTCCGCAACCGGTCAACGCAACGCCTGCGAGCAGCGCCACGGTGACGGCCCGGGTCAGGCCTCTGTTGTGCAGGGTCCTCATCGGTCCTCCTCAGGGTGGTGCCCACAGCTGGCACGTTGCACGAGCTGCGTGGGCAGCACCTCATGCCGTGGTTCGCTTGCGTCCCCCGCCAAGCGCTCGTGCAGCCGTCGGGCTGCCCAGGCGCCGAGCTCGCGCATGGGCTGACGGACGGTGGTGAGGCCGGGACGTGAGTGCCGAGCGGCCATCACGTCGTCCCAGCCGGTGACCGCGAGGTCGTCGGGGACCCGCAGCCCGATCGCCTCGGCGGCTGTGACAGCGCCCAGGGCGATCTCGTCGTTGGCGCAGACCAGTGCTCGCGGCGGCTTCCGCCGCAGCAGCCGGTCGGCGGCGCGCCGACCGTCCTCCTCGTCGAAGGCGCACGGGACGACCACGTCGTCGCCCGACGGGAGCCGCGCCTCGTCGAGCACCCGGCGGACGCCCGCCCAGCGTCCCGACGCGTCGTTCGACGAGACCGGGTCGCCCAGGAACGCGATCGACCGGTACCCGTGGTCGGCCACCAGGTGGCGCGCCAACGCCTCGGCGCTGTGCTCGTTCTCGGTGCTCGCGGAGTCGGCGCCGGGCACGGCGTCGCGGGCGAGCACCACGAGCGGCAGCCCCTTGGCCGCCAGGTCGGCGAGGACGCTTGTCCCCGACGGTCCGCCCGAGGACGACCATGCCGTCCACGCGGGAGGCGAGGTCGACGACCATCTCGGCGGCGGCCTCGCGGCCGTGGGTCGACAGGATCAGGACGGTCCGGCCGTGCTCGGCCGCGACCTCCTCGTAGCCGAGGACGACCTCGGCGAAGTACGGACCGGACAGGTCGGGGAAGACGATCCCGGCCGCCGCGTGCTGGCCCTCCGCCAGTGAGCGAGCCGACCGGCTGGGCGTGAACTGCAGGTCCTGCACCGCGGACTCCACGCGCTGCCGGGTCGCCGGTGCCACCCGCGCCGTGCCGCGCAGCACCCGCGACACGGTTGCGATCGAGACGCCGGCCTGCTCGGCGACCTGGTAGATCGTCGTGTCGCGGGCCTTGGTCGAGCGTGTAAGCGCTTTCATGTTCCGCGGATGTTTCCACCGGGTTGTGCGGTCCTAAACCTTTCGTCCGGAAATTTTGCCCGCCGCGCCATTCACGGCGAGCGCGAAGCGCGCTCACAGGTGCCTCCCAGGCTCGGGACGCACCGTGACTGGCATGACCGATCAGACGACCGTCCAGCAGCGCCCCGACAGCGACCCCTTCCGCCCGTACGGCACCCCGGGCGGGTACGGCACCCAGGGCTCGCGGCCGGACCCATGGCTCCCGCCCGCCCCGCCTGAGCACCCGGGGCCGCAGGCTCCGCCGACAGGTGGCGAGCGGCCGCACCGTGGAGTGGCGCTGCTGGCGGCCGTCGCGGTCGCCGCCGGACTGATCGGCGGCGGGGCCGGGGCGGCGATCACCGCAGCCACCCAGGACGGCGGTGGCGCCGCCCCCACCTCCTCGACCAGCGTCGACTCGCTGCGAGCGGCGTCCAACGGCAGCCAGGACAACAGTGCCGCCGACGGGTCCGTCGAGCAGGTCGCCGCCGCCGTCCTGCCCAGCGTCGTGTCCATCGTCGAGACCTCGGCGACCGGCGGCGGCGAGGGCACCGGCGTGATCATCGACAGCGACGGCCTGATCCTCACGAACAACCACGTGGTGGCCGGGGCCGCCGACGGCGGCTCGCTGCGGGTCGCCTTCAACGACGGGACCAGCCACTCGGCGACGATCGTCGGTCGGGACCCGGTCACCGACCTGGCCGTCATCAAGGTCTCCGGCGTCAGCGGCCTGACCGCCGCGACCCTGGGCAGCTCGAAGGACCTCGACCCCGGCGAGCAGGTCGTCGCCATCGGCTCGCCGCTGGGCCTGCAGGGCACCGTGACGAGCGGCATCATCAGCGCCCTCGACCGGCCGGTGCGCACCGGTGACGCCACCAGCGCCGAGACCGCGAGCACGGTGATCGACGCCATCCAGACCGACGCGGCCATCAACCCGGGCAACTCCGGCGGCCCGCTGGTCAACCTGCGGGGCGAGGTCGTCGGCATCAACAGCGCGATCGCCACGCTGGGCTCCACGGGCGGCCAGACCGGCTCCATCGGGCTGGGCTTCTCGATCCCGATCGACCAGGCCAAGGAGATCGCCCGCGAGCTGGTCGACACCGGCACCGCGACGCACGCCCAGCTCGGTGTCAGCGTCCAGGACGCCCGCGACGGCGGCGCGTCGGTGGCCGTGGTCGAGCCCGGCAGCGCCGCCGAGCGGATCGGGCTGCGCGAGGGCGACGTCATCACCCACGTCGGATCACGTCAGGTCGAGGACGCCGACTCACTGATCGCGGCCATCCGCTCCTACCGCCCGGACGCAGCTGTGCCCATCACCTTCACCCGGGACGGGTCCAGCCAGAAGGCCACCGCCACCCTGGGCAGCGACGCCGCCAGCTCGTAGCTAGCGCCGCCGCCAGCTCCTAGCCGGCACGCGAAAGGCCCCTCGACCTCATGCGTCGAGGGGCCTTCTCGCGTTCGGCGGAATGTGTGCCGAGTCAGTTGTAACCCGGCATTCCCGGTCGGACCGGTCGCGACACGCCGTGGGCACCCGACGGGCCGGCGGCGGGGTGGCACCCCGGCGGCGGCTGTGGTGCTGCCCACACCCCCGATCCGCCAGGAAGCACGGTCGTCGTGGCGGGCCGTGGCGACCAGCCTTTGGGACGTACGCCAGACGTCCTCGACACGGCCACACCGGGCCGCACACCACACGGAGAGCCGCCGCCATGACCATGCTCATCGACATCCCGAGCCAGCGCACCGCCACCACCGACTTCTCGCACGACACGCACGGCGACCCGCCCAAGCTGACCCACGAGCAGCTGCAGGAGGTGCACGCCGAGACCCTGGCGGCGCCGCGGCGGAAGTACAGCCTGGTGTCCAAGGCGATGTTCCTGCAGATGGACCTGCTCTACGGCCGCAAGATGACCCTCGAGAAGTTCATGGTGCTCGAGATCGTCGCCCGGGTTCCCTACCAGACCTGGGAGACCGCGTCGTACAAGCGCATCACCCGCAACCACCGCAAGGTCGGCCTCGCGCTGCGCATCTTCGACCGGCTCAAGGAGTTCCGTGCCCAGCAGGACAACGAGCAGTGGCACCTGCTGATCCTGTCGGAGCTGGTGGAGCGCTCCGGCACGAAGACCGGCGCCCTGCGCTTCCGCTTCCTGCCCAAGCTGATGGCCTTCACCTGGTGGAACATCTGCTGGGTCATGTACGCCGTCAAGCCGGCCTGGAGCCACCGCCTCAACGCCGACTTCGAGGACCACGCCGAGCACTCGTACGCCGAGCTCGTCGAGGCCAACCCGGAGTTCGACGTGACGCCCTACGACAGCCAGCTGTGCGCGGAGTACGGCACCTTCACGTCGCTCGGCGACCTGTTCCGCCAGATCATGCACGACGAGCGCTGCCACAAGCGGGAGTCGGAGCAGCACCTGCTGCAGCCGCGGGTGCAGTAGCCCGGGCAGCAGCGGCCGGGGCGGGGACACCTGCAGGCAGATCACGCAGTGGGAGGATGACGGGGTGGCCGACCAGCGCGACCCCCGTGACCTCTACGACCTGCACGAGCTGACCGAGCCGGACGACGCGACCGGCAGCACCGGCCCTTCCGACGAGGGGCCGGTGCTGCTGCACGTCTTCACCGGCTTCATCGACGCCGGCCAGGCCGGTGCGCTGGCCCGTGACCACCTGCTGTCGACCCTCGACCACCGGCCGGTCGCGACCTTCGACGTCGACCAGCTCCTCGACTACCGGTCCCGACGACCGCCGATGATCTTCGTCGAGGACCACTGGGAGTCCTACGACGAGCCGCACCTCGTGCTGCACGAGGTCACCGACGCGGCCGGGGTGCAGTTCCTGCTCCTCGAGGGGTCGGAGCCCGACATCCTCTGGGAGCGCTTCGTCGCTGCCGTCCGCGGCCTGGTCGACCAGCTCGGGGTGCGGCTGACGATCGGCGTGCACGGCATCCCGATGGGCGTGCCGCACACCCGGCCGACCTCGGTGACCGCGCACGCGACGCGCGCCGAGCTGGTCCAGGGTCGCGACGCCTGGGTCGGCACCGTGCAGGTCCCCGGTGCGATGACGAACCTCCTCGAGTACCGCCTCGGCCAGCAGGGGCACGACGCGATGGGCTTCGCCGTGCACGTGCCGCACTACCTCGCGCAGGCCGACTACCCGGCAGCCGCGGCCGCGCTGCTGGAGAACGTGGCGGCCGTCACCGAGCTCACGCTGCCCACCGGCCCGCTGCACGAGGTGGCCGCGTCGACCCTCACCGAGCTCGACGAGCAGGTCGCGGGGTCCTCGGAGGTCGCTGCCGTGGTCCACGCGCTCGAGGAGCAGTACGACGCCTACGTGGCTGCCCGGGGCGGAGACGCCCCGGGCGACGAGCAGACGCTGCTGGCCGGCCGGGCCGGCTTCCCCACCGCCGACGAGCTGGGCGCCGAGCTCGAGCGCTTCCTGGCCGACCAGCATCGGGGGGACTCGCCGCCGGAGCGCTGACCCGGGCGTACGAGGCAGGACCCATGCGTCGAGTGGCGCGTTGCGGCTGTCGGAGCGACTCCCGGACAGCCGCAGCGCGCCACTCGACTGACTGCTGAGGGAAAAGCGGGGTGTCGGGCCGGGAGCGCCTCACGGCGCAGGGCCGCTCGAAGCGGCTTCAAATGGGACCCGGGGCTACCGCGGCCCGACACCCTCGCCGACCCCCGCGGAGGGGGCCGGAGACCAGTCTCGCAAACCGTTGGGCGGCCCGCCAGTCGGGGTCTCGGCGTGTTGATCGGCACAGTGCGGCCGCAGGTGAAGACAGATCACGGCGCAACCGGGTGAGAGCGTCAGACCAGGTCGTGGGTGCGCCACAGGATGGCCGCCGCCTCCAGGTCGGCAGCCGTGTCGTGGAGGGCAGCCGACGAGCGGGTGAGCGCCTCGGCGCCGAGAGGGTCGTGCTCCTCCGCTTCGTCGGCCCGGGCGACCCGGCCCGCGACCACCACCCGGCAGAACGCGCCGGCCCGCTCCAGCGCCACGTCGAGGTCGCCGGCGAAGACGCCGTGCAGCACCTGGTCGAGCAGGTCGCGCAGCGCCTCAGGGGTCGGTGGGTCCGCGACCCCGGCCACCACGTGCGCGACGGCGGCGGCGGCCCGGCCGGCCGCGAAGTCAGTGGACGCCTCCATCGGCGATGTGCGCACCCACTCGCGCAGCGCATAGAGCCGCCACAGCGCACCGGGCAGCGAGCGGGCCGGCCGGCCGGCCCACAGGTCCGCCACGGTGTCGAGCCCGACGTCATCGACCAGGCCGACGAGCCGGGCGCGGGCCGCGTCGTCGGTGGTGGCCCGGCCGGACTCGACGAGCATCGACGCGGTCGCGTGCGCTGCCTCCGCGAGCGTCGCGGGATCGGGGGCGCCGCCGAGCGTGTCCAGGGCCGCCTTGCCCAGCAGGGTGGGACGGCGCGGTCGGCTCGGTGCGCCGTCCTCGGGTCCAGGAGCCACGCCGACATCCTCGCACCGGGACACACCCATCCCGGGGACCCGCACCTCCGTGACACCCGGCGGCTAGCGTCGCCCCGTGCCCCGTCCCCGCCCAGCCGTCTCGCTGCCCGTCGCCGCCCTCGTGGCAGCGCTGCTCGCGCCGCTCCCGGCAGGCGGGTCGTCGGCGGCCACCGCAGACCTGACCGCGGCGCGCGTCCCGGCCCGCACGATCACGGCGTCCAGCGCCGTGGACCCGGCCCGGTGGGGCAACCGCCGGCTGGCCGCCCAGCTGGTCATCAGCTGTGTCGACATGCACCACCTGGACCGGGCTCGCCGGCAGGCAGCGCGCGGCATCGGCGCCGTCACCCTGCTCGGTACTCCCCCCGGCAACCTCCGCTCCCGGCTGCGCGCCGTACGGGATGCCGCGCCCGGTCGGGTGCTCCCGTACGTCGCCAGCGACGAGGAGGGCGGGCTGGTCCAGCGCCTCCGGTCCGCCATCTACCGGCTCCCCAGCGCCGAGACGATGGGGACCTGGCGGCCGGCGAAGGTCCGCCGGACCGCAGCTGCCTATGCGACCCGGATGCGCCGCCTCGGCGTCCGAATGGACCTGGCCCCTGTCGCGGACCTCGCCATCCGCGGCGGCTACATCGACCAGCTGCACCGGGCCTTCGCTCGCGACCCCGACCGTGTCGCCCGCCTGGTCCGCGCCTGGCGGCTCGGCATGGCCGACGAGGGTGTCGTCACGGTCGTCAAGCACTGGCCCGGCCACGGCGCGGCCACCGGCGACTCGCACCTCGGCCCGGCGCGCGTCCCGCCGCTCGACGTCCTCGAGGGCCGCGAGCTGGTGCCCTTCGACCGCGAGCTCGCTGCCGGCGCCCCCGTCGTGATGGTCGGCCACCTGCTGTCGAGAGGTCTGACGCGCGACGGCGTCCCGACCAGCCTGTCGCCGCACGCTCTGCGCTACCTGCGCGGCACCGCGAGCCCGAGCACCGTGGTCATGACCGACTCACTGGCGATGGGCGCCGTCACGAGCGCACTCGGCATCAGCACCGCGCAGGCCTCGGTGCGAGCGCTGCGCGCAGGTGCCGACTGGGCGATGGCCTGTGACGTGGCACCGATGCGTGCCGTTTCCGCGGTCCGCGCCGCCATCGACGACGGCCGGCTCCCCCGCGACCAGGCGGTCGCCTCGGCCCGTCGGGTCCTCGACCTCAAGGCCGCCTGGGGGCTGACCCCGAGCAGCTGAGGCCCGTGGCAGGGCGCCCCGCGCGGCCCCGGGTGACGACCGACACAGCCAGGACGGTCGGTCCCGGCCCCCGGGGACGGTAGGCTGAACCTCACACGGCGGCCGTTCGGCCGCCGCTCCCGCGAGCGAGCTGCTCGCGTGGTCGTTCCACGAGACGAGCTCCCGCCCTGACCGGCGGCGCAGCCCTCCGGCGCGGCCTCAAGCCCCGGAGTACTCACCCGTATGCCTGCACCTCGCACGTCCGACCGTCCCCAGCGCCGTCCCGCCACCCGCACCTCCGGTGGCGGCGGCGCGCACCGCCAGCGTCCCGGCGGCCAGTCCGGGCGCCCGACGACCTCGACCCGGTCCAAGGCCCCGAAGGCCGCCCGCTCCCCGAAGGGCCCGGACCGCGCCGCCGAGCGCGAGCTCGAGGCCTGGTTCGAGAAGGCCGCCGCGGCCGCTCCGGCCCCGACCGAGACCTCCTTCGCCAAGCTCGGCCTGCCACAGCGCCTCGTGACGGCGCTCGAGCGGCGCGAGATCCGCACCGCCTTCCCGATCCAGGCGGCAACGCTCACCGACACCCTCGCCGGGCACGACGTGCTCGGCCGCGCCAAGACCGGCTCCGGCAAGACGCTGGCCTTCGGGCTGCCGATGCTGGCCCGGCTCACCGGCGCGCGCTCCGCGCCCAAGGCGCCGCGCGGCCTCGTCCTGGTCCCCACCCGCGAGCTCGCCGTGCAGGTGCGCGACGCCCTCGAGCCGCTGGGCCACGCCGTCGGCGTCAAGACGGTCGCCATCTACGGTGGCGCCGCCATGGGCCGTCAGATCGCCACGCTCGAGCGGGGCGTCGACCTGGTCGTCGCCACCCCGGGCCGCCTGCTGGACCTGATCGAGCGGCGCTCGTGCCGGCTCGACGAGGTGCAGGTCTGCGTCCTCGACGAGGCAGACCACATGGCCGACATGGGCTTCCTTCCGGACGTACGCCGCATCCTCGACATGACGCCCGCCAGCACGCAGCGGATGCTCTTCTCCGCCACCCTCGACGGTGCCGTGGGCCAGCTGGTCCGCGCCTACCTGACCGACCCGGTCGCTCGCGCGGTCGACGCCGCTGACACGCACGTGTCGACGATGGAGCACCGCGCACTGGTCGTGTCCAACGCGAACAAGGTGGATGTGCTCGCCGAGATCGCCGGCCGCCCGGCGCGCACCCTGCTCTTCGTGCGCACCAAGCACGGCGCCGACCGGCTCGTGAAACAGCTCGGCCGGGCCGGCGTCCACGCCCAGGCGATCCACGGCAACCGCACTCAGGGCCAGCGCCAGCGCGCGCTGGACGCGTTCGCGAGCGGTCACTCCCGGGTGCTCGTCGCCACCGACGTCGCCGCGCGCGGCATCCACGTCCCGGACGTGGACCTGGTCGTGCACGCCGACCCGCCGAACGACCACAAGGACTACCTGCACCGCTCGGGCCGCACCGCCCGGGCCGGCGCCAACGGTGTCGTGGTCTCGGTGCTGGCACCCGACCAGGTCCGCCCCGCTCAGCGCCTCTTCGACCGCGCCGGGGTCCGGGTCTCGCCCGTGCAGGCCGGGCCGGGGTCCGAGCCGGTCCGCGACCTCGCCGACTCCGGCGAGGCGATCAGCCTGCCGCCGGCGCCGCCGGCAGGGCCAGCTCGAACCACACGACCTTCCCCGCACCCCGCGGGGCGGTCCCCCAGGCGTCGCTCAAGGCGTCCATGAGTGGTACGCCGCGGCCTGACTCGTCGAGCAGGCCGCGGCCGCCGGTCACCAGGCCACGGCTGGTCTCGTCGGAGACCTCGATCCGCAGCCTGGCCGGGTAGCGCCACAGCTCGAGCCATATCTGCCCGTCGGTGTGCCGCAGTGCGTTCGTGACAACCTCCGACACCAGCAGCACGCAGGTCTCGCGCAGCTCCCCCATCCCCGGCTCGGACACGAAGGTCGAGATCGCGTCCCGGGCGTGCCGGGCGGCCCGCGGGTCGCTGCGGTCCACCGAGAACCGCGCGGTCACCGGGGCGAGGGCGCCGGGCAGCCCGTCGTGGCGGACCAGCAGGACGGCCACGTCGTCCGACCGCCGGTCGTCGGGCAGCGACGCCGTCATCAGGTGGTCGGCGAGGGTGTCGAGGTCGTCGACCTCGGCACCCGAGAGGGCACGTGCCAGGGCGTCGAGGCCCACGTCGAGGCTCCTGCTGGAGTCCTCCACGAGGCCGTCGGTGAAGAGCAGCAGGACGTCGCCGGGCGACAGCCGCCACTCCCGCGTCGGGTAGTCGTCCTCCGGTGCCACCCCGAGCGGCGGCCCGACGGGCGCGTCGAGCTGCTCCACCGCACCGTCGACGCCGCGCCTCATCGGCGCCGGGTGGCCGGCCAGTGCCACCGTCGCGCGACCCGCCCGGACGTCGATCGACAGGTAGCAGCAGGTGGCGAACAGTCCCGGGTCGAGGTCGCTCATCAGCCGGTTGGTCCGTGAGAGCACTGCACCCGGCTCGTGGCCCTCGGCGGCGTAGGCACGCAAGGCGTTGCGCAGCTGGCCCATCACGGCCGCGGCCCGCATGTTGTGGCCCTGCACGTCGCCGATGACCAGCCCAACTTTCTGCCCGGGCAGCTCCAGCAGGTCGTACCAGTCACCGCCCACGCCCATCCCGTCGGTCGCCGTCAGGTAGCGCGCCCGGGCCAGCACGCCGACCGGCTCGGGCAGCGCCCGCGGCAGCAGCTGGTCCTGCAGCTCGGCCGCCAGCGACCGCTCGGACTCCCGGAGCCGGGCACGGGCCAGGGTCTGCGCGATCAGGCCGCTGAGACCGACGAGCAACGACTGCTCGTCGGTCGGGAAGTCGTGCGCGTCGGCGAAGGAGATCGTCAGGCTGCCGAGCGCCCGGCCGGAGACGGTGAGGGGCAGGAACGCCCAGGCGCTCTTGGCCGCGGCCTCGACCGTCTCGCGCAGGTGCGGGAAGAGGCCGAGGTAGGCGTCCCGCGTCGGCAGGAAGAGCGCCTCCCTGGTCCGCAGCACCTGGGAGATCGGGGTGTCGCCGTCGAGCGCGAGGACCGTCAGCAGCTCGACGGCCCGCTCGTCGTAGCCGTAGTGGCCCGCCAGCCGGAGCCTGCCGGACTCGACCAGGGACACGAGCATCCCGGTGGCGCCGTAGGCCGGCAGCACCATGGTCGCCACGGTGTCCACGACGTCGCTGAGGGAGTCGGCCTCGGCCAGGGCCGCGGTGTAGGCCAGCACCCGCCGGGCCTGCTCCGGCCGGTCCAGCTCGCGGACCTGGGCCAGCTCGGCCGCCCGGACCGCAGTGACGTCGGTGCCGAACACCGACAGCCCCCCCGCACCCTCGTCCGCAGGCACCAGCCGCAGCTGCCACCAGCGCTCGGTCGCCACCACGTAGGTCGTCGCGACCTGGGGCTCACGTGTCCGGATCACCTCGTGGAGCGCGCGGTCGAGACCCTGACCAGCAAGGGCCGGCCAGACGTCCCACAACACCTGGCCGACCGCGTCCGGGCCGGTGTCGAGCATGCCCTCGGCGTTGCGGTTCAGGTAGGTGACCCGCCACGCGCCGTCGACGGCCACGAAGGCGTCCGCCATGTGCTCGAGCGCCCGCGCGACGGCGTCGCGGGCGCTGCGCAGGTCGGTGGTGTCGCGAGCGACGCCGAGCATGCGGGCCGCCTCGCCGTCGGCGCCGGGCAGGACCTGGCCGCGGGCCTCGACCCAGCGCACCGTGCCGTCCGGGAGGACGACCCGGTACTCCGCCTCGTAGTCACCGCAGGTCTCCAGCGCCTGCGCCACCGCTGCCTCGACGCCGGCGACGTCCTCGGGATGCACCCTTGCCCAGAACGTCGCGACCTTGTGGTCGAACCTGTCGGGGTCGATCCCGAAGAGGCGACACGCCCGCTCGTCGAAGACCAGGTGGTCGACGCGGGGGTCCCAGTCGAACCAGCCCACTCCTGCTGCGGCCATGACGAGGTCGAGGTGGATGCCGCCGATCGGGTCCGAGCCGCGCGGCTCGGGGCCGGTCTTCGCCGGGGGGCCGCCAGGCTCGTCCGGCAGATCGGAGGCCGGGCGCTGGAGGGCGTCGGACACCGCACCTCCTCCCCGAACCGTCAGCCCGGGAAGTCTGCCACGCTGGCCACCATGAGCGAGCACCCTCGCGCGGGCCGGCCCGCGCAGGCCGCTGACCTGGTCGACGTCGCCGCCCTCGTCACGGCCTACTACACCGACCGCCCGGACCCCTCGGTCGCCGAGCAGCAGGTCGCCTTCGGCACCTCCGGGCACCGCGGCTCGTCGCTGGACCGGGCGTTCAACGAGGCGCACATCCTGGCCACGACGCAGGCCATCTGCGAGCACCGGCGGGCTGCCGGCATCGACGGCCCGCTCTTCCTCGGCCGCGACCCGCACGGACTGTCGCTGCCTGCCTGGTCGACCGCGCTCGAGGTGCTGGCCGCCAACGGGGTCACGGTGCTCGTCGACAGCCGGGAGCGCTTCACACCGACGCCGGCACTGTCGCACGCGATCCTGCGCCACAACGCGGACCGCGACGCAGGCGACCGCGGCCGGGCCGACGGCATCGTCGTCACCCCGTCCCACAACCCGCCGCGCGACGGCGGCTTCAAGTACAACCCGCCCGACGGCGGGCCCGCCGGGAGCGACATCACCAAGGCGGTGCAGGACCGCGCGAACGAGATCCTGCGGGGCGAGCTGCGCGACGTACTCCGCATCCCGCTCGACCGCGCGCTCGCCGCCGACACGACCGACACCTACGACTACCTCGCCACCTACGTCGACGACCTGCCGTCGGTGCTCGACATCGACGCCGTCCGTGACGCGGGCGTGCGGATCGGGGCCGACCCGCTGGGTGGTGCGAGCGTCGACTACTGGGGCGAGATCGCGGAGCGGCTTGGCCTCGACCTCACGGTGGTCAACCCCGAGGTCGACCCCACGTGGCGGTTCATGACGCTGGACTGGGACGGCAAGATCCGGATGGACTGCTCGTCGCCCTTCGCGATGGCGTCGCTGATCGGTGCCAAGGACTCGTACGCGATCTCGACCGGCAACGACGCCGACGCGGACCGGCACGGCATCGTCACCCCCGACGGCGGGCTGCTGAACCCCAACCACTTCCTGGCCGTGGCGATCGAGTACCTCTACACCCACCGCACCGACTGGCCGGCCGGCGCCGGCATCGGCAAGACGCTCGTCAGCTCGTCGATGATCGACCGCGTCGCCGAGTCGCTGGGCCGGCGGCTGGTGGAGGTGCCGGTCGGCTTCAAGTGGTTCGTGCCGGGGCTCTTCGACGGCTCGGTCGCCTTCGGCGGGGAGGAGTCGGCCGGCGCGTCCTTCCTGCGCCGCGACGGCAGTGTCTGGACGACCGACAAGGACGGCATCCTGCTCTGCCTGCTCGCGTCGGAGATCCAGGCGGTGACCGGCTGGTCGCCGTCGCAGCACTACCGGCGGCTGACCGACGTCTTCGGCTCGCCTGCCTACGCGCGCGTCGACGCGCCGGCGACCCGCGAGGAGAAGAAGGTGCTCGGGTCGCTCTCCCCCGACCAGGTGACCGCGACCGAGCTGGCCGGCGAGCCCATCACCGCCAAGCTGACCGAGGCGCCCGGCAACGGCGCCGCGATCGGCGGCCTCAAGGTGACGACCGAGTCGGGCTGGTTCGCGGCCCGTCCGTCGGGCACCGAGGACGTCTACAAGATCTACGCCGAGAGCTTCCGGGGACAAGAGCACCTGGCCCAGCTGCAGGCCGAGGCCCGCGAGGTCGTGTCGGCCGCCCTCAAGTGATCAACTGTGCGTTGACACACCGGCGCGCCGGCGTGTCCGGTGTGTCGACGCACATTCGACGGGCGGGAGCGGGCGGGTGGGGCAGATGCAGCTACGGGTGATGACCGAGCCGCAGGAGGGCGCGACCTACGACGACCTGCTGCGGGTCGCGCGGGCCACCGAGGACCTGGGCTTCGACGCGTTCTTCCGCAGCGACCACCTGATGCGCATCGCCGACGACGCCCCCAACCCGGGCTCCACCGATGCGTGGTCGACGCTGGCCGGACTGGCGCGCGAGACGTCCCGGATCCGGCTCGGCACGATGGTGTCGTCGGTGACCTTCCGGCACCCCGCGATGCTCGCGCTGGCCGCGGCGACGGTCGACGCGATGAGCGGCGGCCGGGTCGAGCTCGGTCTCGGCAGCGGGTGGTTCGAGCGCGAGCACCAGGCCTTCGGCATCCCCTTCCCGGCGGTGGCCGAGCGGTTCGACGTGCTGGCGGAGCAGCTCGAGATCGTGACGGGGCTGTGGGCCACACCGGCCGGCGCGACGTACTCCTTCTCGGGGAGTCATCACACCCTGGTCGACCACCCGGCGCTGCCGCGACCCGTGCAGCAGCCGCGGCCGCCGGTCGTGGTCGGCGGCAAGGGCAAACGGCGCACGCCGGAGCTGGCGGCGCGCTTCGCCGACGAGTACAACGTGCCCTTCGACACCGAGGAGGTCGTCGGCGCCTGCTTCGAGCGGGTGCGTGCCGCGTGCGGCGCTGCGGGCCGGGACCCGGCGTCGCTGACGCTCTCCGCCGCGCAGACGCTGGCCGTCGGTCGCGACGAGTCGGAGGTACGACGCCGAGCGGCTGCCATCGACGACGACGTCGACCGGCTGCGGGAGGCCGGCCTCGGCGGCACGGTCGCCGAGGTGGTCGACAAGCTGGGCCGGCTCGGTGAGCTCGGTGCCTCGCGGGTCTACCTGCAGGTGCTGGACCTCACCGACCTCGACCACCTCGAGCTGGTGGCCGCCGAGGTGCTCCCCCAGCTCTGACGACGCGCACTCCCCCTCTTTGTGGACGCCGACACACCGGTGCGCCGGCGTGTCTGGTGCGGTCGGGTCCACAACCGGGGTGCGTGGCAGCGCGCAGGGTCCGGTGGGCGACACGCCGACATGTGGACCTGGCTTGCATCTCTACTTTGTCCAGTGACATGCTTCTCAACTACTAGGGAGCTGTCCCCGAGGAGATCCGACCGTGTCAACCATCGCTACCCGCACCACCCCTGACCTGAGCCCGACACCGCGCAGCGCCCCGACGCGTGCCGCCGACGTCGCCGCCGAGCTGCCTGCCGTCCGCCGGGTGACCGCCCGGCGGCTGGTGTCCGCCGCACAGCGGCTCGCGGCGCAACGCTCCGTCTGGACGCCGCTCGTGTCCTGGTCCCCCGACGAGCGACTCGCCGTGCGCGTCGGCTCGACGGCCACGTACGAGGCCTGGCTGCTGACCTGGCTGCCCGGACAGTCCACCGGGCTGCACGACCACGGCGGCTCGTACGGCGCCTTCGTCGTCGTCGAGGGCGCCCTCGAGGAGGCCACGCTGGCGCCGCCGCGCCGCCACCAGCCGGCCGCCCTCGTCCACCGCACCCTCGACGCGGGCCGGGCGCGGTCGTTCGGCCCGCACCACGTCCACGAGGTCTCCTGCGGCGGGGCGGTGCCGGCCGTGAGCCTGCACCTGTACGGTCCCGCGCTGGCCAGCATGCGCCGCTACCTGCTCGACGACGAGGGCCGCGCTGTCATCGTGGCCCGCGAGCGGGCGGGGGTGGACTGGTGAGCACCGCGGCCGTCGAGACCCTGTCCGTGATCGACCTGCTCGCGACCGCTCGCGCCGGCCTTGGTGCGGCTGGAGCCTCGTGCGGCGCTGGCCGCCTGGCAGGCCGGCGGCCTGCTCGTCGACATCCGCCCGGCGCACCAGCGGGCCGAGGAGGGCGACGTGCCGGGCGCCCTGGTCGTCGAGCGCAACGTCCTGGAGTGGCGGTTCGACCCGGCGAGCGACGCCCGGCTGCCGCAGGCGTCGTACGACCTGCACGTGATCGTGCTCTGCTCCGAGGGCTACACGTCCAGCCTGGCGGCGCACGCCCTCCAGCAGCTCGGCGTGCAGCGGGCGACCGACGTCGCCGGCGGCTTCCAGGCCTGGGCGCGCGCCGGCCTGCCGGTCACCGGCCGGCACGCGCACCTGACCGCGGTGCCCACCCAGGCTGCCTCGCCGGAGGACGCCCCTGCTCTTGTCGTCGACCGCGACAGCCGGACCGTCCGGGTCGCGGGCGAGGCGGTCGAGCTGACCCGGCGGGAGTTCGACCTGCTGGCGCACCTGGTCGACCAGCCGCAGCGCGTGCTCACCCGGCGCAACCTGCTCGACGCCGTGTGGCAGAGCCACGACCCCAGCCGGATCGCGGGCGGCACCCGCACGGTGGATGTCCACGTCCACCGGCTGCGCTGCAAGCTCGGCGAGCCGCTGGCCCAGGCGCTGGTCACGGTGCGCGGCGTGGGCTACCGCTGGGTGCCCGCGGGCTGACACCTGTGGACGGCGCGGCGGGTTCCGTCGCGGGGGTGTGCTGGGGTGGGGCCCATGGCGGAGACAACGGAGACGACCCCGGCCAGCCCGCTCCTCGTCGACGGGCCCGGGGCGGCGCTGGCGGCCGAGGCCGAGGAGCTGCTGCGGCGACTGGTCGGCCGGTCGGACGCTGTCCTGCGCGACGGCCAGCTGGAGGCGGTCGCCGCTCTCGTCGACGGCGGCGAGCGGGTGCTCGTCGTGCAGCGGACCGGCTGGGGCAAGTCGGCGGTCTACTTCCTCGCGACCGCCCTGCTGCGGGCACGCGGCGCGGGACCGACTCTGATCGTGTCCCCGCTGCTCGCGCTGATGCGCGACCAGGTCGACGCGGCGCGCCGGGCGGGGCTGCGGGCGGTGACCGTCAACTCGGCCAACGCCGAGGAGTGGTCCGGGGTGTCGGCGGCGCTGGCGGCGGACGAGGTCGACCTCCTGCTGGTCAGCCCCGAACGGTTGACCAACCCGCGGTTCCGCGAGGAGCAGCTGCCCCGGCTGGCCGCGGCCACCGGCCTGCTGGTCGTCGACGAGGCGCACTGCATCAGCGACTGGGGCCACGACTTCCGGCCCGACTACCGTCGGATCCGCGACCTGCTCACGACCCTGCCCGCCGGACGGCCGGTGCTTGCGACGACGGCCACCGCCAACCAGCGGGTGGTCGACGACGTGGCCGAGCAGCTCGGCGCCGGCGGGGCGCCCGTGCGTACGGTGCGCGGCTCGCTCGCCCGCGACAGCCTGCGGCTCGGGGTGCTCGCCCTGCCCACCGCCGACGCCCGGCTGGGCTGGCTCGCCGCCCGGCTCGGCGACCTTCCCGGCAGCGGGATCGTCTATGCCCTGACCGTCGCGGGCGCCGAGGACACGGCGGCGCTGCTGCGTGAGGCGGGCCACGACGTGCGGGCCTACACCGGGCGCACCGACCCCGCCGACCGGCTCGACCTCGAGCGGGCACTGCGCGACAACGAGGTGAAGGCGCTGGTGGCGACCAGCGCTCTCGGGATGGGTTTCGACAAGCCCGACCTCGGCTTCGTCGTCCACCTCGGCGCGCCGGCCTCGCCGGTCGCCTACTACCAGCAGGTGGGCCGGGCGGGCCGCGCCACCGAGCGAGCCGACGTGCTGCTGCTCCCGGCGACCGAGGACCGCGACATCTGGGCCTACTTCGCGACCTCCTCGATGCCGCGCCGCCCCGACGCCGACGCCGTCCTGACGGCCCTGGGTGCCGCCGAGGGCCCGATGTCGACCGCCGCCCTCGAGACGGTCGCCGACGTGCGGCGGACCCGGCTGGAGCTGCTGCTCAAGGTCCTCGACGTCGAGGGCGCCGTCGAGCGGGTGCGCGGCGGCTGGGCGTCGACCGGGAGGGGCTGGACATACGACGAGGAGCGCTACGCCCGGGTCGCCGCCGCACGCACCACCGAGGCGGAGGCGATGCTCGGCTACCAGCGCACGACCGGCTGCCGGATGCGCTTCCTGCAGGAGCAGCTCGACGACCCGTCGGCGGCCGACTGCGGCCGCTGCGACGGCTGCGCCGGAGCCTGGGTCGACGCGACCGTGCCGGCGGGTGCGGTCCAGGCCGCGCAGCGCACCCTGCGACGGGTCGGGGTACCGGTGGAGCCGAGGTCGCAGTGGCCGGCGGGGATGGACCGGCTGGGCGTGGACCTGCGTGGCCGGATCGCCGCCGAGGAGCGGGTCGAGGAGGGGCGGGCGGTCGCCCGCCTCACCGACCTCGGCTGGGGACAGCGTCTGCGCGAGGTCCTGAGCCGCGTCGACGACGCCGACGGGCCGGCCGACGACCGGCTGCTCGCGGCCTGCGTCGAGGTCCTGGCCGGCTGGGACTGGGCGCTCCGCCCGGCCGCCGTGGTCTCGATGCCCTCCTTGCGACGCCCGCGGCTGGTGGCCTCCGTGGCGGCTCGGCTCGCCGACCTGGGCCGGCTGCCCGACCTCGGGGCGCTGGCGCTGACCCACGACCGGTCACCGGGCGAGCCGGGGGGCAACAGCGCCTTCCGCCTCGCTGCGGTCCACGGGAGGTTCGCCGTCCCGCCGGAGACCGCGGCGGCCCTGGCCGGGCTCGACGGCCCGGTGCTGCTGGTCGACGACCTGGTCGACTCCCGCTGGACGGTGACCGTCGCCGGACAGGCGCTGCGGCGGGCCGGCGCGGGCGGCGTGCTGCCCTTCGCTCTCGCGCTGGCGGCCTGACACGCTGCCGCAGAGGTGTGAGGGCCTCCGCGGATGGAGAGGAGGGATGTGTTTGACTCGTCCCAGTCCCCTGCCGCTCACGTCCCCCCAAGGTGATCCCTGCTTTGCCTGCCGGCCGCCACCGTAGAACCACGCCCGCCCGGGTCCGCCTCCAGCGGCTCGGCGTGCCCGCGGCGGCCGCGCTCGCGGTCGCATCGGTGGCCCCCGTCGCGGGAATGACCAGCCAGGCCGGTGCGGGCGCGTCGCCGTCCGCGACCGCCCAGCTCGCGCTGGCGACCCGCGCCCCGGACCGGGCGTACGTCCGGGAGGTGTCCCGGTCAGGCGACCGCACGGACCCGCTGGTCCCCCGCCTGGCCGAGGTGCAGGGGCTGGCCGAGAAGGTCGCCCCGACGCACTTCGTGGCCCGCTGGCTGACCGGCGACCTCACGCTCTGGAGCGGCCCGGCCCGCAGCACCGACCGGCTGGCCCGTCTCGACGAGGGCACCAAGGTGCGGGCCACCGGGCTGGTCCTCGACGGCTGGGCCCAGGTCCAGCACCGCGGTCGGTTGGTCTGGCTCGTCAGCGACGAGCTCGCGAAGCACCAGCCCGCACCACCGACCGGCGTGGCCGCGCCGGTGACCGGCGCCCCCTGCTCCGACGGCTCGTCGGTGGAGAGCGGGCTGACCACCAACGCCATCAAGGTCTACCGCGCCGTGTGCGCCGCCTTCCCGAGCGTCACCGGCTGGGGCGGCCGGTCCGGGTCCGGCGACCACGGCGCCGGCTTGGCGTTGGACATCATGACCTCGGGCTCGACGGGCGACGCCATCGCGGAGTTCGTCCGCGCGCACGCGGGGGAGCTGGGCGTCAGCTACGTCATCTGGTCGCAGCGGATCTGGACCGTGGAGCGCGGCAGCGAGGGCTGGCGCTACATGTCCGACCGCGGGTCGACGACGGCCAACCACTACGACCACGTGCACGTCTCGGTCTTCTGACCGGCCGTCGGCAGGACAGCGACCCGTGCGCATCGCCACCTGGAACGTCAACTCGGTGGTCGCCCGCCTGCCGCGACTCCTCGAGTGGCTGCAGGACACCGCGCCCGACGCCGTGTGCCTGCAGGAGACGAAGATCGCCGATGACGGCTTCCCGGCCGACGCGGTCCGCGAGCTGGGCTACCAGGTCGCCAGCCACGGCGACGGCCGGTGGAACGGCGTCGCGATCCTGTCGAAGGTCGGCCTCGACGACGTGGTGCGCGGGCTGGCGGGCGGACCCGGCTACCCCGACCCCGAGGCGCGGGCCGTCGGGGCCAGCTGTGGCGACGTACGACTGTGGAGCGTCTATGTGCCCAACGGCCGCGAGCCGGGTCACGACCACTACCGCTACAAGCTCGCCTGGCTCGCGTCGCTGCGGGACGTCGTCGCGGCGGACGTGGCGCGCACCGACCGGCTCGCGGTCATGGGCGACTTCAACGTCGCGCCGACCGACGCCGACGTCTGGGACCCCGCGGTGTTCACCGAGTCGACCCACGTCACTCCGCCGGAGCGTGCCGCGCTGGCGGCGCTGTTGGACGTCGGGCTGGTCGACGTCGTGCCGCGGCCGCTGAAGTACGACCACCCGTTCACCTACTGGGACTACCGGGCCGGCAACTTCCACAAGAACCTCGGGATGCGCATCGACCTGGTCTACGCGACGCCGCCGCTGGCGGGTTCGGTCACCGACGCCTACGTCGACCGGGAGGCGCGCAAGGGCAAGGGGCCGAGCGACCACGCGCCCGTCGTCGTCGACCTCGGTTGACGGCTAGTTGCCGAGCGGCGCCAGCAGCCTCTTCTTCCCCTCGAACGCGAACATCAGCAGGTCGGTCATCCGGAAGGTCGAGCTGTCCGGGCCGAGCGTCGGCCGCCAGGTCGGGTCGCGCACGATCGAGAACGTGCTGCCCTGCATCGCCCGGTGCACCGTCTCGGCGACGATGCGCGCGCCGACGCCCTTGAGCTTGCCGTTGTTGAGCTCCGCCTCCCGGAGCACGTAGAACCAGAGCGGTGTCTTGGTGAGCACCGCGTCGCGCTGTGCGGCGGTGAGGTCGTCGAGCGACGCGCCGTTGCGGCCGTCGCGCAGCTGCGCGCGGGTCAGCGTCGTGACCGGCACGCCGTGCCGCCGCAGGAAGCCGGCCATCTGCTGGCCGGACGCGAGCTTGAGCATCGAACCTCGCGTGAGGTTGCGGAAAGCGAGGTTGCGGGCGGGGTCACCGCGCGACGCCGCGGGACCCCCGAAGGACCGCGTCGGCAGGTTCGCCAGCAGGTGGGTCAGCCGGGTGTCGATCGCCATCGCCCTGTTGAGGCCGCCGGGGGCGGCCAGGTCCGCGCGGCCCACCTCGGAGAAGTCGTAGAGCCGCCGGAAGTCGGCGATCCAGTTGCTCGGCAGGCGCAGTCCGCCGAGCAGGTCGCCGCTCGTCGACGAGAAGGCGAAGAGGAACTGCAGGGTGCCCTGCTCCCCCGGGAAGCGCGCGTTCCAGTTGTACGACCGGCGGATCATGCTGTGACCGAGGCGGTAGGCGCCCACCGAGAACTCGACCGGCATGGTCGGCACCTGGGTCGGGTCGGCGGACACCTCGAAGGCCTTGCGGCCGCCGGACATGACGCTGTTGAGCACACCCCTGGCGCAGATCCGCGGCAGGAAGTCGTGCCACACCATCCACTGGTAGTGCTTGACCGCGAGCTCCCGGGCCCGTGTGAAGCGCTGCGCCGCCGGCGTCGACGCGGGCAGCGAGTCGACCAGGCGGTTGTGGAAGCGGATGAACGCCAGGTGGGTCTGCGCCACGGCGAGGTTCTCGTCGTTGCGGAAGTCCGGGATCAGCGCCCGCCGCTTGTCGGCCTTCGTGGCACCGGTCCCGGCGCGCGGCAGGTCGAAGCCGTCCATGGCCGGGTCGCCGGCGGCCGCCGTGCGGCCGACCTTGAGGTGCCGGTCGTCGGTGTAGAACTTCGCGGACCCGGCGCTCTGCGGCCCGGCACCGTAGAGCGAGTCGAGGTCGAGGCTCGGCGAGCGGCCCTGCAGCAGCTCGGACGGCGAGACGTGCTCGCCGAGCATCACCTTGGTCTTGTCGAAGGTCAGGTCGTGGTCGACGAACTGCCCGAGGTAGGTGAACCCGGCCGGGATCGTGCCGGCCCGGCCGCCGCTCGCCGTCATCGCGACGGCGAGCCGGCGCCGCGCCCCCTCCGGCAGCGTGGTCCCCCGCGGCCCCATCCGCGAGAACCGGAACGGCGGTGCGTCGGCCTCGACCGCGTCGGTGAAGGTCCGGTCGCGTCCGCCGCCGGCCTCCGCGACCAGACCCTCGCCGATGATGAAGTAGCTCTCCGAGCCGTGCCTGTCCACGATGGGACCCCCGGGTGCTACGTGACCCCGTCGCCCGGGATCGACGGGCGTCGTTCTCCCGTCACGGTCATCCGGGCGTACGTCGCTGTCAACCGGTCCAGCACCCCTTGCGGGTAATGCTTTCGTCAGGTGCCGCAACGGGACCCCGTTAGCCTCGTGCGGACGAATCCACCCGATGTGGGAGGAGCTGCACCCATGCGCGACCGTGTGACCACCATCGACCGACGGGCGCTGCTGAAGGCCGGTCTCGTCGGGACCGGCGCACTGCTCGCCGGGTCCGGGGTCGTGGCGCCCACGGCCGCTCTCGCCGCACCTCGGGTCGACCGCGTCCTGGCCAAGAACCTCGCGACACCGTGGGGTCTCGCCTTCCTGCCCGACGGCGACGCCCTGGTCGGCGAGCGGGACAGCGGCGACGTGTACGTGGTGCGCCGCAGCGGCGGCAAGCGGCGGGTCGACAGCCTGACGGTCTTCAGCCAGCGCTCGAGCCTCGGCGAGAGCGGCCTTCTCGGGCTCGCCCTGCATCCAGGGTTCGCCAGCAACCGGTGGGTCTACGCCTACCTGTCCACGAGCAGCGACAACCGCGTCGTCCGGATGCGGCTCGCCGATGGCCGGCTCGGCAAGCGGCACCTGGTGCTCGGTGGTATCCCGATGAACGTGCACCACAACGGAGGCGCGCTCGCGTTCGGCCCGGACGGCCTGCTCTACGTGAGCACCGGCGACGGCGAGGACTCCTCTCGCGCGCAGAGCCGCGCCTCGCTCGGCGGCAAGGTGCTGCGCATCACGCCGACCGGTGGAGCTCCGGCCGGCAACCCGTTCGGCAACCGGACCTGGTCGATGGGTCACCGCAACGTCGAGGGCCTGTCCTTCGACCGACGCGGGAACCTGTGGGCCAGCGAGTTCGGCGAGAAGAGCGCGGACGAGCTGAACCGCATCGTTCGCGGCGGCAACTACGGGTGGCCGCGGGTCGAGGGCGGCGACGGTGACGGCGGCTACCGTGACCCCTTCGCGGTGTGGTCGCCGACGTCGACCTGCTCTCCGGCCGGCCTCGCGATCGCCAACGGCCGCGCCTGGCTCGGGGCGCTGCAGGGCGAGTGCCTCTACTCCGTGACGCTGCACGGCGACAACGCGGGCCGCAAGCGGCGGCACTTCGCGGGCCGCTTCGGCCGGGTCCGTCAGGTGAAGCGGGCGCCCGACGGGTCGCTGTGGATCACGACGTCCAACCGCGACGGCCGCGGTTCGCCGGGATCGGCCGACGACCGCGTCATCCGGGTCGCCCTGGCGTAGCGGTCGCCCTGGCGTAGCGGGTCGCGCCGGGCTACTCCGGCTGGTTGTGCGCGTCGCCGACCTCGCGGCCGACGACGAAGGGCTCGCGGACGCCGTTGTAGGCCAGGTGCGCGACCAGGCCCTGCGCAGCGTGCGGCAGGTTGTGGCAGTGGTCCATCCAGATGCCCGGGTTGTCCGCCACGAACCCGATGTCGTAGCTGTCGCCGTCATCGACCTGGAGCGAGTCGATCCACCACTGCGCGCCGGTCGACTCCACGCCGTTGCGGCTGAGCACGACCGCGTGGTGGCCGTGCAGGTGCATCGGGTGCGGCTCACCGCTGCCGTTGCTGACGGTCATCACGACGACGTCCCCCTCGTCCACGACGTACATCGGGACGTCCGGGAACTGGTGCCCGTTGATGGTCCACCAGAAGCCCGGTCGACCGTCGAGGAAGCCGATGCGGCGGCCGATGTCGTAGTCGAACCTGCGGTCCGCCCGCTGCGGGTCGAAGGGCAGCTCACCGGTCCGCCGCCCGTAGGACAGCAGGTCGACGTCGACCTGCGGCTCCGGCTCGGCCGTGACCCTGCCGCCAGCCGGCCCCACGAAGAGGGCAGCGTTGCCACCGACGTCCACCTGGGTGCCGGTGAGCGGCACGTCCACATCGATGTCGGCCCGACCCCCGGCCGGGACGAGCAGCGCCTTGCCGACGATGTCCGCCCCGCCGGCGATGTCGCGCCCGTCGATCGCGACGACGCGGTACGGAGCCGCGCTGACCCAGACGCGGGCCGCCGCGCTGTCGGTGTTGACGACGCGGACCCGAGCCACCGAACCACCCGGCACCTCGGCCCGCGAGACCCCGGTCGACCCGTTGACGGTCCGCCGGCCGTCGTAGGTGTGGACGACGGCGAGCACGTCGGCGGCGGGTGCGACCAGGTCGGTGCCGGTGGTCTCGATCGGCGGCGCGACGACGAAGGTGCCGAAGAGCCCGCCGCGCACCTGCTCGTGGGACACCTGGTGGGAGTGGTACCAGTAGGTGCCGGCGTCGGGCACGACGAACCGGTAGACGTGCGACCCGCCGATCGGCACGGCGTCCTGCGTCACACCGGCGACGCCGTCCTCGGCGTTGGGCACGTCGATGCCGTGCCAGTGCAGGGTGACGCCGCCACGGACGTCCTTGTTGCGAAGCGTGACCTGCACGAGGTCACCGGCCCGCGCGGTGAGCTCCGGCCCGGGCGACGTGCCGTTGAGCGTGTAGCCCTGGACCGTCTCGCCGCTCGCGAGCTGCACCGTGCCCTGACGCGCGACCAGCGTGGCCGACATGGCCGGCGTGCCGGTCGTCGGTCCGGTCAGGTCCGCGACACTGACGCCGGACATGTCGTGCCCGGCGTGCCCTCCGGAGCCGGTCGACCCGTGACCGCCCGTCGGCCCGCCGCCGTAGTCGGCGTAGCCCATGTCCATGACGGAGTACGTCGAGGGCACCAGGCTCTGGTACCAGAACCAGCCGACGGTGCCGACGAGTGCGAGCAGCACGACGACTGCGGCGGCGTTGAGCCACCGCAGTCGTCGGTGACGGTCAGACAGGTGCGGTGGCCCCCGGCGCGGTCGCCGGCTCAGCGACCTGCGCTGCCGCCGCTCGGCGGATGCACATCAGTGCCAGGCCGAACACGACGAACGCGTTGATGCCGTGCAGCGCCCCGATGGCCGGGACCCCGAAGGAGATGAACGCCAGCGCGATCTGGACGATGATCGCCAGGAACGTGAGGCCGGCGAACTTGACGCCGCCGGGGATCTTGGCGAGGAACGCGATGATGAAGAGCACCAGGCCGAGGAGCGGCATGATCATCATGCCGTTGATGCCGTGCAGGGCGTGCCCGAAGTTGCCCTCGTAGTCCGAGGTGATCGTGGCCCCGTCGTCGACCTCGTGGATGGTTCCGAACCAGCCGCCGGCGACCGCGGCCGCCTGCACGAGAACTCCCAGCGCGATGAGACCTGCAACGGTCCGGTATGCGCCACGCATGTCTTGCCCCCTTGCCGTTCCCCGTCGTACGCCGGTCGGCGTCGGGGCACACCGTAGCGACGGGAGGCCGTCCGCGGCGGCCATTTCGCGCGTCCGACACGCCTGGCGTAACCCCGTCGACGACGCATCGTGACCCTGCGGTGACCTGAGGTGCCGAGTGCCCGACATATCCCCCAGGCTGACCCCGGACCGCCGTCGGAACGACCTCGGGGCGTTCCCGCGTTCAGCGGGCGATGGTGCTGACCGCCGCCCGCCGGGCGACCCCTGCCCTGCTCGTGCTGATCGCGACCATGGCCGCGGGCTGCACGGCCGACGCCGAGCGGGCGGCACCACCCGACCCGGGCGCGTCGTCGGCTGCCCCGCCCGCGTCGTCGTCCACCGCGTCCGGGAGCGAGTCGGCGCCTCCGGCCCCGGTCGTGACCGTCCCGCTGGCGGTCGCCGTGCACCCGACCCGGGACGGCCTCTCGCTCACCGGCGCGCAGGTCGCGAAGCTTCGCTCCGGCGAGGTGCGGTCCTGGTCGCAGCTCGGCGAGCCCGGGCGTCGGCTGGTCGTCGCGGACCTCGCGACGGTCCGCCGGTCCCGCGCCGCGGTCGCGGTCGTGCCGGCCACCGACGTGGGTCCCCGGGTCGGCGTCGCGCGGGTCGACGGCATCGACCCGCTGCGAGACCCGACGTCGTACGCCCCCACGGTCGAGGTGGCCGGCGCGACGCCGCTGCCCGACCGGGTGACGACCGTGACCGTCACCGGCGACGTCATGCTGGGGCGCCAGGTCGGCGACCGGCTGGCAGCGGTCGGCGACCCGCGCGCGGCCCTGCGACCGATGGCCGATCGGCTGGCCGCCGCCGACCTGACGATCGGCAACCTGGAGAGCACGCTGTCGAAGGCGGGTGCCCCCCGACAGGGGGGTGACTCCTTCGGCGCGCGCCCCGACGTGCGGCGCGGGCTACGCCTCGCCGGCTTCGACGTCCTGTCGATGGCCAACAACCACTCCGGCGACTACGGGCCACGCGCGCTGGTCCGGACGGTCGAGCGGCTGCGGGCCGGTGGCTTCCGGCCGGTCGGTGCCGGCCGCGACCTGGCCGCAGCAGCCCGGCCGGTGGTGGTCGAGCGCGACGGCACCACGTTCGGCGTCGTCGCCTTCGACGCGATCGGGGAGACACCGGCCGCGACGGCCGAGTCTCCTGGCGCGCTGCGCCTGCGCATGCAGCCACGCACCGGGCCCCTCGACGAGGGTGACCTCCGCCGGGTGCTCGGCATCGTGCGACGGCTGGACCGGCAGGTCGACGTGGTGCTCGTGGTGCCGCACTGGGGCACGCAGTACACGCACGGCACCGTCCGCGACCAGCGCGTGGTCGCCCGCGCGCTGGTGCGGGCCGGGGCCGACGTGGTCGCGGGCGGGCACCCGCACTGGGTGCAGGGGGTCGAGGCCGTCGGGGACGGGCTGATCGCCTACTCGCTCGGCAACTTCGTCTTCGACATGGACACGCAGCAGACCAACGAGGGGTTCGTCCTCGAGCTGACCTTCTGGGGTGCGGCGCTCAAGAGCGCCCGGCTGGTGCCCTACGTCATCGGTGCCGACTTCGCGCCGCGCCGGGCGCAAGGTGCGAGGGGAGACGCGATCCTGGCCGACGTCTGGCGAGCCAGCACGGCACCGCTGCGCGGATCGCACGCCGGCTGACCGCGACGCTCACCGCGGCAGCGAGCCGGACTGCGAACCGCGGTCAGCGCTGCCCCAGCCACTGCCAGAGGACCCGACCGACCCGGTCGAGCTGGCGTGGGCTGACCACCGACGCACGGTCGCGCGGTGAGTGGTAGCCGGCGTAGTCGATGCCGCCGAGCCGGGCCACCGTCAGACCGGCCTTCTCGAAGGGCCAGTGGTCGCTCGTGCGGTTGTCGCAGGCTCTCGCCGGGACGCTGACCTCGTCGGCCGCGGACAGCAGCGCGCGGCGCAGCCGCAGGGGTGACAGCCCGCCGGTGCAGACCGGTACCCGGCCGGGCACGCCCACACGGTCCAGCGCCACCATGCCCCGCAGCGCGGCACGCTCGGCCCCGTCGAGCCGCCGGACGTACGCTCGCGACCCGAAGTGGTGCTCGTCGTCACCGGGACCGCGCGGCTCCTCGGCGCCGAAGGCCACCCACACCACCGGAAGCCGCGTGCCGCCTTCCGCAGCCAGCCGCGCCGTCTCGAGCACCACGGCCACACCGCTTGCGTTGTCCTCGGCGCCCGGCGCCTGCGGCACCGTGTCGAGGTGGGCGCCCACCAGCAGGTGCGGCCGGGTCGGGTCGAAGTCGGGCGGCTGCGCGATGACGTTGTACGTCGTCCCGGAGCCGACCTCGACCCCCCACGAAACCCCGGCCGGGACCGGGAACGCCTGACGTCGCACGGTGTAGCCCAGCTCGGCGAAGCGGGCCTGCACGTCGTCGGCCGCCTCGCGGAACTGCGCCGAGGTCGCCTCGCGGGCACCGCCCCGGGCCAGCCTCCGGACGGTGCTCATCGCCGCGCCCCGGTCGAAGCTCACGGCCTCCGACGGCGTGACCTCCGACGGCGAGCCCGGCACCGGCGACTGCGACCCGGAGGGCGTGGGCGACGTCTGCTTCTCCTGCCCGCGCATCGAGGACCCCGGCGGTTTCGCGGTCCCGGTCGCCCCGCCGCCACCGCCCTCGTCCCCGGCCGTGCACCCCACCGCCGGGACCGCCAGCAGCGTCGCCAGGAGGGGCCCGGCAACCTGCAGCCGGACGGCCCGCGCCCGAGTACGCGTCACCCGGTCCACGCTACGTGTGGCGATCGGCCACCGACAGGTCCACCATCAGGACATGCACGACCAGCAGGCCGCCGGGCGGAGCCCGTTCCCGCCGATCGCCGACTACGCGTTCCTGTCGGACTGCGAGGTCAACTGCCTGATCGCCCCGAGCGGCGCTGTGGAGTGGCTGTGCCTGCCCCGGCCCGACTCGCCGAGCGTGTTCAGCTCGATCCTCGACCGCAGCGCCGGCTCGTTCCGCATCGGTCCCTACGACGAGATGGTGCCGGCCGCCCGTCGCTACATGCCGGGCAGCCTGGTCGTCGAGACCACCTGGCAGACCCGCACCGGCTGGCTGCTGGTGCGCGACGTGCTGTGCATGGGGCCGTGGCACAACGTGGACGAGCGTTCCAAGACGCATCGACGGTCACCGACCGACTTCGACGCCGAGCACTGCCTGCTGCGCCTCGTGCGCTGCGTCAGCGGGTCGGTGGACCTGTCGATGACGTGCGAGCCGTCGTTCGACTTCGCGCGCGCCGAGCCGACCTGGGAGTACGCCAGCACCGGCTACGGCGAGGTCGTGGCCACGGCCGAGGGGCAGGACGTCTCGTTGCGGCTGACCACGGACCTGCGTCCCGGCATCGAAGGGCCCGGGCTGCACGCGCGCACCAGGATGACCGAGGGTGAGAGCCGCTTCGTCGCGCTGTCCTGGTCGCCGCTGCCGCCCCCGCTGACCCTCGCGGACGCCGAGGAGCGCTTCCGGCGCACCTCCGAGTACTGGCGGCAGTGGATCACCCTCGGTACCTTCCCGGACCACCCGTGGCGCAGCTACCTGCAGCGCAGCGCGCTGACCCTCAAGGGGCTGACCTACGCGCCGACCGGAGCACTCGTGGCGGCTGCCACGACCTCGCTGCCCGAGACACCGCACGGCGAGCGGAACTGGGACTACCGCTTCGCGTGGGTCCGCGACTCGACCTTCGCGCTGTGGGGGCTCTACACCCTCGGATTCGACCGCGAGGCCGACGACTTCTTCTACTTCGTTGCTGACATGTGCCGCGACGGTCGGGACCTGCAGGTGATGTACGGCGTCGGCGGCGAGCACGAGCTCGTCGAGGAGTCCCTGCCTCACCTGTCGGGCTACGAGGGTGCGGTGCCCGTGCGGACCGGCAACGGCGCCTACTCGCAGCGCCAGCACGACGTCTGGGGCGCGGTGCTCGACTCGGTCTACCTGCACGTCCGGTCCCGCGAGCAGCTGCCGGAGTCGCTGTGGCCGGTGCTCAAGCGGCAGGTCGACTGCGCCGCCGAGCACTGGGAGAAGCCGGACAGGGGCATCTGGGAGGTCCGGGGCGAGCCCCAGCACTTCACGTCGAGCAAGCTGATGTGCTGGGTCGCGCTCGACCGCGGCGCGCGGCTGGCACGGATGCACGACGAGCCGGAGTACGCCGAGAAGTGGCAGACCCTGGCCGACCAGATCCACGCCGACATCTGCCGCAACGGCGTCGACGACCGGGGCGTCTTCGTGCAGCGCTACGGCGCCGACGCGCTGGACGCGTCACTGCTCCTGCTGCCGCTGATGCGGTTCCTCCCGGCGGACGACCCGCGCATCCGGGCCACCGTGCTCGCCATCGCCGACGAGCTGACGGTCGACGGGCTCGTGCTGCGCTACCGGGTCGAGGAGACCGACGACGGTCTGGCCGGTGAGGAGGGCAGCTTCACCATCTGCTCGTTCTGGCTGGTCTCCGCCCTCGTCGAGATCGGCGAGCTCGAGCGCGGACGCAAGCTGTGCGAGCGGCTGCTGGCCTACGCCAGCCCGCTGGAGCTCTACGCGGAGGAGATCGACCCTTACAGCGGACGTCACCTGGGGAACTTCCCGCAGGCCTTCACCCACCTCGCGCTGATCAACGCCGTCATGCACGTCATCCGGGCCGAGTCGCACCTCCTGCCGGCCGGCATCGAGCCCGCAAGACCGGTTCCCGACTAGTGGCATGACTGGTGCAGGTGGGGGCAGCAGGTCGGAGAACCGACCACCGAACCACCGAACGAGGAGAGCTCCGCCATGTCGACCGACGCCATCGTCCTGCTCAAGAAGGACCACCAGGAGATGCGCAAGCTCTTCCGCGACTTCGAGAAGGCCGGGGAGCAGGCGACCGCCACCAAGGCTCGACTGGCCACGCAGATCATCGAGGCGCTGACAGTGCACACCTACATCGAGAACGAGGTGATGTACCCGCGTGTCCGTGAGCTGCTTCCGGAGGTCGAGGACGATGTCCTCGAGTCATACGAGGAGCACCACGTCGCGGACGTCCTGGTGATGGAGCTGGCCGCCATGGAGCCCGACGCCGAGCGTTTCGTGCCGAAGATGACGGTGCTCATGGAGAACGTGAAGCACCACATGGAGGAAGAGGAGCAGGAGTGGTTCCCGAAGGTGCGTGAGGGCCTCTCCCGCAAGCAGCTGCAGGAGCTCGGCGCCGAGATGGCCGAGATGAAGAAGTCCGCCCCGCGGAGCCCCACCTCCCCCAAGGCCCTCAAGAAGGCGATCGACGCGGTCACCGCCTGACGCGTGCCCGACCCCGCGTGCCGGGGTAGGCACGACACGTGCGGCTGGCGACGTTCAACATCCTCAGCGGCCGCTCGCTCGACGACGACCGGGTCGACGAGCGGCGGTTCGCCGACGCCATCCGCAGCCTGGACGCCGATGTCCTCGGCCTGCAGGAGGTGGACCGCGGCCAGCCGCGCTCGCAGCACGCCGACCTGACCGCGGTCGCTGCCGAGGCCATGGGCGCGGTCGACCACCGCTTCGTGCCGGCGCTGGTCGGCACGCCAGGCGAGCGGTGGACGGTCGCCACCGGGAGCGAGCCGGCCGACGCACCCGCGTACGGCGTCGCGCTGCTCTCCCGCCACCCGGTGCGTGACTGGCGGGTCCTGCGGCTGCCCGCCCTCCCCGGCCGCGCGCCGTACGTCTGGCCGGGCAGCCGGCGGCCCAGACGTGGTGCGTGACGAGCCCAGGGCCGCTGCGATGGCAGTGGTCGCAGACTCCGGCCGGAGACCTGACCGTGGCGACCACCCACCTGTCGTTCCTGCCCGGCTGGAACCGCCTGCAGCTGCGCCGGGTGGTCCGGGCGCTGGGTGCCAGGCCGGCGCCCCGCGTGCTGATGGGCGACCTCAACATGTCGTTGCGCAGCGCGGTGCGGGTGAGCGGGCTGCGGCCGGCCGCCGAGGCGCCGACCTTCCCGGTGGAGCACCCGACGCGGCAGATCGACCACGTGCTCGTCGAAGGGCTGCCCCGGGCGCTACTGCCGGCGCGCGGCGAGGCGCGGGACCTCGGGCTCTCCGACCACCGCGCGCTGGTCGTCGACCTGGGCTGACGCCGTGCCGCGGACCTGGCGCTACGCGGGCGGCGGCGCCGGGATGCCGGAGGCCTCGGCGATCATCCGGACGTGGCTGCGGAAGAGCGCGTCACGGTCGACGTCGGTCAGCCAGTCGAAGTGGCCGTACGCCTCCAGGCTGGTGAACCCGTGCAGCGACGCCCACGCCTGCAGCATCGCCTGGAAGCTCTCCGGCGGCACGACTCCCTCGAGCTCGGGATGCTTGTCGGTCATGCAGGCGGCGAGCCCCGGGGTCGTGTCGGTGACGAGCGGCGGCCGCAGCTCACCGGCGTGGGCCGCCGCCACGAAGAGGCTGGCCAGCTGCGACATCGCCCGCTTCGCCGCCTCGGTGGTCGGACCCTCGTCGGGCGCGACGTAGCCGGGCACCGGCAGCCCGAGGACGAGGGCGAACTGCTGCGGCTCGCGTCGCGCCCAGTCGCGGTACACGCCGGCCGCGACGAGCCACCGGCCGCCGATGTCGTCGGGGGCCAGCTCGTCCAGGGCGGCACCGATCGCCTCGCCGAGCGCGACGTAGGCGTCCGCGATCAGCTCGGTCAGCAGCTCGTCGCGGTCGCCGTAGTAGCGGTAGAGAGCCGGCGCGGTCATCCCCATCACCCGCGCGATGTCGGTGAAGCGCACGTCGGTGGTGCCCTGCTCGCGCATCAGCTGCAGCGCGGTGGACTTGATCTCCTCGATGGTGGCGGCGCGGGCACGTTCCCGGCGCGAGCCGAGGGGGGTGGCGACCACAGCAGCACTCCAAGTCGGGTACGTTCACCGGATGTGTTACGGAGCATTACACAGGTGATGCCTCTTGACAAGTGACGGAGCATCGGCTTTGTTATGAGGCGTTACTCGTCTCCGCCCGATCCGAGCCGCAGAGGTCCCGCCATGTCCGGCAGCACCACCACGAACACCAGCCCCACCGATCCCCCGGCCACCGGGGCCGGCAGACCGGCTGCCGGCCCGACGTCGAGCGCCGGTCGACCCGGTCCGCTGGGCCGGCTCGCCGACGTCTCGTTCCGGCGCCGTGGCCGTGTCGTGCTCGGCTGGCTGGCCACCCTGCTCCTGGCGATCGGCCTGTCCGCGGCCTTCGGCGGCGACTTCAACGCCGACTACTCGGCACCGGGCTCCGACTCCAGCCGGGCCCAGGACCTGCTCGAGTCGCGCTTCCCCTCGCAGGCCGGTGACGTCGTCGACGTCGTCGTGCTCGCCACCGGTAGCGCCGAGGGGGTCAACGACCCGGCCGCCCGGTCCGACGTGGAGGCCCTGCTCGCCGAGCTGCGCGACGTACCGCACGTGGCTTCCGTCGACGACCCCTACTCGACACCAGGGAGCATCTCGGCGGACGGGCGCACGCTGCACGCCGAGGCCCGCCTCGACGTGGTCAACCCGAACGATGTGCCCGTCGAGGACGCCGAGCAGCTCATCGCTGTCGCAGAAAGGGCGGATCACGAGGGTTTCCAGGTCGCCCTCGGCGGCCAGTCGGTGACGCGCGGCGAGGCCGCCGAGATCGGGTCTGAGGGCATCGGGCTCACGGCCGCGGCGCTGATCCTGCTCATCACGTTCGGCTCGGTCGTCGCCGCCGGACTGCCGCTGCTGGTCGCGGTTGCGGGTCTCGCCGTCAGCAGCACGCTGACCGGACTGCTCATCGCGTTCATCGACGCCCCTGACTGGTCGACCTCGCTCGCGACGATGATGGGCATCGGCATCGGCGTCGACTACACGCTGCTGATGGTCACCCGCTTCCGCGAGTGGCGTGCCGCTGGTCTCGACGAGCACGCGTCGACAGTCGCGACGCTGGACACCGCGGGCCGCTCGGTCATGGTGGCCGGCACCACCGTCGTCATCTCGATGATGGGCCTCTTCGCGATGGGCCTGTCGTTCATGCGCGGCGCGGCCATCGTCACCATCCTCGCGGTGCTCGTCGTGATGGCCGCCAGCGTCACGCTCTTCCCGGCGCTGCTGGGCTACCTCGGGCGGCACGTCGACCGGCTGCGCATCCCCCTCGGCCGTCGGCGCCCGATCGACGTCGCGGTCGGCGGCCACGTGCAGCCGTCACGGGCCTGGCTCGCCTGGAGCCGCGCCGTCGACCGGCACCGCTGGATCGCCGCGACCGTCGGTGTGGTGGCACTGCTCGCGCTCGCGTCGCCCTACCTCGACGTCCGCTACGGATTCCCCGACGCGGGCAACAACACGGAGGACACCCAGACCCGGCAGGCTTACGACCTGCTCGCCGACGGCTTCGGCCCCGGCATGAACGGCCCGCTGCTGCTGGTCACCGAGCTGCCCTCGGGCGCCTCGGCTGACGACCTCGGGCCGGTTGCCGACGCGGTCCGCGCGGTGCCCGGTGTGGCGGCGGTGGCCGACCCGGTCGTCAACCCGGCCGGCGACACCGCCATCGTCACCGTCGTGCCGACGGCCGGTCCGCAGGCACCGGCTACCGAGGACCTGGTGACGACGCTGCGCGACAGCACGCTCCCGGCCGCCACCCAGGCATCCGGCCTCGACGTGCACGTCGGCGGTGTCACTGCCACGTCCATCGACTCGACCGACAACATCTCCAAGCGGATCCCGCTGCTCATCGGCGGCGTCGTGCTGCTGTCGATGCTGGTGCTGCTGCTCTCCTTCCGGTCGGTTGCGGTCGTCATCAAGGCCGCCGCCATGAACCTGCTCTCGGTCGCGGCGGCGTACGGCGTCGTCGCCCTGGTCCTGCAGGGTGGCTGGGCCGGGCAGCTGATCGGCATCGACACCGAGACGCCGCTGCCGGCCTTCGTGCCGGTGCTGATGTTCGCGGTGCTCTTCGGTCTGTCGATGGACTACGAGGTCTTCCTCGTCAGCCGGATGAGGGAGGCGTGGCTGCGAACCCGCGACAACGAGCGCGCGGTGCTCGAGGGTCTCGCGTCGACCGGCCGGGTCATCACGGCGGCAGCGGCGATCATGATTGCCGTCTTCGCGGCCTTCATCCCGAGCCCGGACGTGGTGCTCAAGGTGATCGGCGTCGGCATGGCCGCAGCGATCCTCATCGACGCGACGGTGGTCCGGCTGCTGCTGGTGCCCGCCGTCATGCACCTGCTCGGCCGGTGGAACTGGTGGGCCCCCGCGTGGCTGGACCGGCGGCTCCCCCAGCTGCACGTCGAGGGTCGCCCGGAGGTCCACCTGCCCGGCCAGCGCGCTCCGCAGCCGGAGACGGTGCCCGCCACCTGACCCGGGTCGACCGGCTCGCGACCGGTTCAGGGTGCGGCGTGGGCGGCCAGCTGCGTGCGGTTGGCCGCCCCCGTCTTCGCCAGCAGCCGAGCCACGTGGTGGTCGACCGTGCGGGGTGAGAGGAAGAGCCGCCGGGCGATCTCGGCGTTGGTCAGCCCCTCGGTCACCAGGGACAGCACCTCGGCCTCCCGCGCGGTGACGCCGACCGCGCGCAGCCGCGGCGGCACCGGGGTGGCCGACCGGCCGCGCCGGACCGTGACACCCGCCTGCCGCAGCAGGTCGCGGCAGGTCCGGGCCAGCGCGTCGTCGCCACCGGCCTCGAAGCCGGAGAGGTCGGCGCGCAGCCCGGCCACGGGGTCGCCCCAGCCGTCGGCCAGCGCGGCCCGCCAGACGAGCAGCCGGAGGAACCGCCGCCACCACGGCTGCTCGGCGAGCAGCTCGTCGCCCTCGGCCGTCAGGCGCAGCGCACCCGCGGCGTCGCCGGAGCGGCCCGCAGCCACCGCCTCGGCATAGCGCAGACCCGCCCGGTTGGTCCCGGCCAGCAGGGCGTGCGACCCGGTGAGCAGGTCCCTGGCTTCGGCCGGCCGGTCGTCGAGCACCGCCCGCAGCAGGACCCAGACGCCCCAGCCGGCCACCGGTGCGCCGGCCCGGTTGGCAGCGAGCGTCGCCACCGCGTTGTCGAGCAGGTCGCGCGCGGTCGCCAGGTCGGCGGCCAGCAGGGGCGTCATTGCGCGGGCGATCCCGGCGAGCCCGGCGATGTCCGGCACGAGCGCCGCCATCGGCTCGACCCGGGCCAGCTCGGCATCCGCGGCAGCCCGGTCCTCCCCCAGCGCGTGCGCCATCGCCAGGAGCAGGGTCGCGGCGGCTGCCATCTCGTCGAGGCGCAGCCGCGCGGCGAGGTCGCGCGCCCGGGTGGCCGCGACGATCCCGTCCCGCGGTCCTTCCGCGACGGTCGCGACCTCGCCGAGCAGCAGGTCGATCCCGGCGACTGTCGCCAGCATGCCGGCGTCCTCGGCCACCGAACGGGCCTCCGCCAGTGCCGCCGACCTGCCCTGCCGGGCGAGCTCCAGTGTCGCCAGGCTGTGCAGCCCGCGCACCCGCGCGGCGACCAGACCGGCGGCGGCCGCGACCTGCGCGCCGCGCCGGAAGTGTTCCTCGGCGGCCGCGAGGTCCGAGATCCGGACGACCCGCCCGAGCACCTCGAGTGCCTCGCAGACCTGCGCCGGCAGTCGCCGCCGCATCCGCGACCACGGCCCGGGCCAGCCGCTCGGCGCGCTCGACGTCCCCGCTGCCGAACGCCGCGTCGGCGGCCACCGCGTCGGCCTCCGGCGCGCCGGCGAGGCCGGAGCGCTCCACGAAAGCCAGGGCGTCGGCCCACCGGTCGGCAGTCACCGCCGCACGGGCGAGCTCCAGGCAGAGCCGGGCGTGCTCCTCGCCCGAGGTGTTCGCCAGCACCGCGCTCCCGACGTCGAGTGCCTCCGCGGCGCGACCGGTGAGCGCCAGCGCGGTGACCAGGTCGGCGGTCACCGGCGCCGACGGGTCGAGGTCGGCGGCCCGCCGGAGCAGGGCTTCCGCAGCAGCGGGCTCCCCGCGCCGCAACGCGCGCCGGGCAGCGGCCCGCAGCGCACCGGCAGCCGCCACCCCCTGGCCCGCGGCGACCCGCAGGTCGGCCAGCTGCAGCAGCCGCCCGGCGTCGAGCGAGCCGGTCGGGTCCGTCGGCCCTCCGTCCGCCGCCGCCAGCGCGTCGGCGAGCGCGCCGGCCACCCGCTGACGCTCCGGCGGCAGCATCAGGTGAAGCACCGCCTGCCGAGTCAGGTCGTGCCGCCACCCGAGTCCGGAACCGGCGGTGCCTCCGGCCCCGGTCTGCGCCAGTACGCCGCCCGCGGGCTCGGTCGCGGTGAGCAGGTTGGCGTCGACACCTGCGCGCAGCGCACCCAGCACGACCGGATCGTCGAACCCGGTCGCGACCGCGACCAGCCGCCACGGCAGGTCGGCCCCGCCGACGGCGACGGCGTCGAGCACCGCTCGCTGTGGTGGGTCGAGCCGGGCGAGCCGGGTCTCCACGATGTGGCGCAGCCCGGCCGGCACCGCGGCGGTCAGGTCGCCCGTTTGTTCCCAGACGCCGCCGGTCGACAGCACGCCGCTCTCGACCAGCCCGGTGAGCACCTCCTCGACGAGCAGCGGCAGCCCGTCGGCGCGTTCCACGACGAAGTCCACGACGTCGACCGGCAGCACCCGTCCGCCCGCGGCGTCCGACGCCACCGACGCCGCGACCTCCGGCAGGAGCCGGTCGAGCGCGACGACGCGGGCACCGAGCAGGCCGCCACGGACCGCGTCGCCGCTGACCGGCAGCACCGACCCCGGCTCGTCGCTGCGCGCGGTGCCCACGACGAGCACCGGGCTGGTCGCAGCAGCCGTCGCCAGGTGCTCGAGCACCGCGACCGTCGCAGGATCCGCCCAGTGCAGGTCCTCCAGGGTGACGACCGTGCCGGCCGCCGGGCCGGTGGCCACCAGCAGCTCGAGCACTGCTTCGCCGAGCACCACCGGCGAGCCGGCGTCGGCGCCGCCCGGGGTGCCGCTGTCCACCGCCCACCCCGGCACCAGCCGGGCCAGCGCGGTCCGGAAGGGCCGCAGCCCCGCCGCGTCGGGGAACGGCCGCCCGCGCCAGGCGCGCAGCAGCGCCTCGCTCAGCGGCCGCAGCGGCGCCGACCCCGGCAGGGCACGGCCCGGGAGGACGGCCGCACCGGCCTGCCGGGCGTACGACTCGACCTCGCGGAGCAGGCGGGACTTGCCGACGCCCGCCTCGCCGGTGACGAGCACGAGACCGCCCTCCCCACGCGACAGCGCGGAGAGGGCGGTCCGGATCGCGGCGAGCTCGTCGTCGCGCCCCACGAGGGCGCGCGCCCGCAGCTCTCCCGGCACGGCGTCAGTGAACCGCGACCGGCAGCAGCTCCGCCAGCACCTCGTCGGCACTCGGCAGCCCGGCGAGCTCAGTGGCGGCCTCGCGAGCCCGGGCGGCGAAGGACGGTTCGTCGAGCACCCGTCGCACGGCCGGTGCCAGCGTCTCGGCCGCGGACCGTACGTCGACGGCCAGGCCGATGCCCTCGGCGGCGATCCGCTCCGCGTTGTGCGGCTGGTCGGCGAAGAGCGGCACGACGACCTGGGGCAGCCCGCGGGTGAGCGCGGCGATCGTCGTGCCCGAACCACCGTGGGTGACGACGGCGTCGCAGGCCATCGCGACCGACTGCGGGACGTAGCTCTCGACCTTCACGTTGGCCGGGACCGGCCCGAGCGCCGCCACGTCGAACGAACCGACCGTGAAGAGCACGTCCGCGTCGAGCTGGCCGAGGCCGGCGAGCACGGCGGCGAACGCCGGACCGGCGAGGTGGAAGCCGGGTGCGGCGCTGCCGAGAGTCGCGTAGACGGTCGGCCGGGCGCCGGCGGCCCGCGGCTGCGGCACCGAGACCGGCACCGGGCCCTCGGGGTCGTCGTGCCGGAGCACGATCGTGTCGGCGGGCGCCTCGTCCGGGCTGCCCCACAGGACCCGCGGCACGGCGGTGACGTAGCGCGTCGTGCTGCGCTGCCACGGCGCCTCGTCGGTGTCGGCGAGGCCCAGCAGGCGACGTCCCTGGTTGACCTCGTCGATCAGGGTCTGCGAGGTGTAGCCCATCGATGCCTAGCGCCGTGACGCCGACCGTGACGTGCGGGATGCCCGCCGCCTCGGCGCACAGCGCACCGGCGACCTCGGCGGCCTCGCTGATGACCAGGTCGGGGCGCCACTCCTCGACCTCGGCGTGGATCGCCGGCAGCGCGGCCCTGGTGACCAGGCCGCCGAACCAGCGCCCGATGACGTAGGAGTCCTGGTCGGCCTGCTGGTCGAGCGCGCCCCAGAAGGCGCCGGCGTCGGCGGGGCTGGGCGCCGCCGTCGGGACGAGCTGGACGCCGAAACCGGTGGCCGCGGGCTGGGCCTCGACGGTGATGGCGAGCCGGGCCTCGTGCCCGCGGGCCTGGGCGGCGCGGACGAAGGGCAGCAGCGGGTGGACGTGGCCGAGCCCGGCGGTGGAGGTGAACAGGATGCGCATGGTGGCTCCTCGGTCGTGATGTCTGGTGTCATCACGAGAGTCGGGGCCGCGCCGCCGCGCGGGATCGGTGCCGGGTGCCTAGTTAAGGACCGCGGTCAGCCGACAACAGCGACGAGGGCGGCACCGGCCCAGACCGCGGCCATCCCGAGCGCCATGGCCCACGTCGTCGAGCGGGTACGGAGCGCCACCGCCCCGGCGACAGCGACCGCAGCGACCAGCGGGAGCAGCACCCCGGGCCCGCCGCTCGCGGCGCCGGCGACCGTGGCTGCGCCCAGGGCGGCGAAGGCGACCGGCGCGGTCAGCGGCCCGATCCGCTCCAGCCACTCGGGAACCGGCCGGGTCGAGAGGAGCGCCACCGGGAGCACCCGGATCGCGAAGGTGGCCAGGCCGGCCAGGACGACGACCGTCCAGGTGTTCATGAGGTCCTCTTCAGCATCATCGAGCCGGCGAGCAGGCCGGCGACCATTCCCACGGCCGGCCCGAGGTGCAGGGGCAGCAGCGAGGCGAGGACCGCGGTGACGACCGCGACGGCGACCGCGACCTTGGCGGCCGCCGTGCGTGCGGACATGACCACCAGGGCCACGATGTAGAGCGGGCCGATCGAGTCGAGCCGCAGCTGCGACGGCAGCGCCGCGCCGACGGTGACCCCGATGCCGATGACCGTGAGCCAGCCGGCCCACAGGACCAGCGCACCACCGAGGTAGTGCAGGTGCGCCTGCCGCTTGGGCCGCGAACCGTCGTAGGACTGGCTGCCGACCGCGAACGACGGGTCGATCAGCAGGTAGCTGGCGACCAGCCGCCACAGCTTGCTGGTCCCGCGCCAGTGCGGCGCCATGGCCGCGCTGTAGAGGCCGATCCTCAGGTTGATGACGGCGACGCTGGCCACGACCACCGCGGCCGAGGCGCTGCTCGCCAGCAGGCCGACGGCTGCCAGCTGCGCGCTGCCGGCGTAGACCAGCCACCCGAGCGACCAGCCGGCGAGGTGCGGCACGCCGAGCTCGGCGACGGTGACGCCGATGACCAGACCGAACGGTGCCACGCCCAGCAGCAGCGGCAGCATCGCGCGGACTCCCTCGAGGAACGCGCGACGGTCGGCGGCCCGGCCGCCGCGGGCGACGGTGGCCGAGTCGGTGAGGTCGACGGCCGCGGCGACGGGGACAGAGGCGAGGGCTCCGGCCGGGGTGGGGGCGGTGACGGCTGACATGTCGAGGACTCTCGTGGGAGCGGCCGCGCAAGACTTGGCGACCGCGTGGTGATGACCTGGCGATCTCCTGGGGACCCGTGGCGGGTCAGGACTCGCAGCCGCAGCCTGCCGGGGGGCGCTGGTAGTCGCTGACCCCACCCAGGTGGTCGAGCTGCACGGTGCAGCAGCCGGTCACCAGGTCCTTGAGGCGGCGGCGGGCGCGCTGCACCCGGGACTTCATCCCGGAAACCGAGATGCCGAGCTGGTCGGCCGCCTGCTGGTTTGTCTGGCCGTCCAGGTCGACGCGGGTCAGGGCGTCGCGGGCCTCCGGCGGCAGCCGGCCGAGCAGTCGGCTGGAGGCAACGGGCCAGCTCCCGGGTGGCCGCGTTGGGGCCGTTCGGGTCGTCGGAGTCGTGCACCTCGGCCGAGGCGTCCGGGTCGGGCCAGCGGTCGTCGTCGGGAAGCGGCACAACGGTCCGCCGGGTGCGGTGGTGGTCGATGACCGCGTTGCGGGCCGAGCGGTAGAGCCAGGCGGTGACGTCGTCGACCCGCTCCAGAGCGCCGGACGCGATGCTGCGCACCACCACGTCCTGCGTGATGTCGGCGGCCAGCTCGGGGTCACCGGTCCGGTTGGTGACGAATGTGGTGATCCGGCGCAGGGTCTCAGCCCACTCGACGTCGGCCCGACCGGGCTGCGGTGCGGTGGCGACGGCTCCCTGCCGGCTGTCCTGCTCGGGCATGCGTCCTCCTGGGTCTCCACCATAGAGACGAGTCGGCGCGTCGACGGACGCACTTCCTGACCCGGCGGGGGCTGACGGTGCGTCCCCGACCACGCTCCCTCGTCTTCCTGGTCGCCGCTCGCACTCCGCCGAGCGCACCGACCGGAGGAGACCGAGGATGACCACCCCGCAGACCGGCGCCCCGCAGGCCAAGGCCCCGCAGACCATGGCCCCGCAGACCAGCGGCCCGCACGCCACCAGCCGCGTGCAGCTCGCGCTCAACGTCACCGACCTGGACGCCGCGGTCGAGCGCTACACCGAGATCTTCGGCGTCGCGCCGGCCAAGCGCCGGCCCGGCTACGCCAACTTCGCCCTGGTCGACCCGCCGCTCAAGCTGGTGCTCTTCGAGAACGCGCAGGCGGCCTCTCCGCTGAACCACCTCGGCGTCGAGCTGCCCTCCCCCGACGACGTACAGGCGACGACCGAACGCTTCGCGGCGAGCGGTCTGCCGCACAACGTCTCGGAGGCCGACCTCTGCTGCCACGCGCTGCAGGACAAGGTGTGGGTCGACGTGCCGGACGCCCCGCTCGGCGCGTGGGAGTTCTACACCGTGCTCGATGACGACCCGGCGGCCCGGCCGGCGACGGCCGGCGGCACGTGCTGCGCCACGGCCGAGCCCGGCGCCGACGCATGCTGCTGATTCGTCAGCCCGTCTCCACGTTCTCTCCACACCGTCGCCAAGCACCCAGGCACGACGACGCGCAGAGTCGACGGTCATGAGAACCCGGGTCGAGCACCACCAGGTCGTCGTCGTCGGCGCCCGCTGCGCCGGTGCTGCGACAGCGATGCTCCTGGCCAGGGCCGGGCATGACGTGCTCCTCCTGGACCGGTCGCCCTTCCCGAGCGACACCGTGTCGACCCACGGCATCGCCCGCGGCGGCGTCGTCCAGCTGGCTCGCTGGGGCCTGCTCGACGACGTGCACGCCTCCGGTGCACCCGCAGTCCGTGAGGTGCTCTTCCGGCTCGGCGACGCTCAGAACGTCCGGCGGATCAAGGACCGGGCCGGTGTCGACCACCTGGTCGCACCGCGGCGCCACCTGCTCGACGGGCTGCTGCAGGACGCCGCGGTGCGCGCCGGCGCCATCCTGCGCACCGGCGTCACGGTCACCGGCGTCCGCCGTCGCGGCGAGGGCCGGGTCGTCGGCGTCGACGGGCGCGGGCCCGGAGGGGAGCCCGTGACCGTCGAGGCCGACTTCGTCATCGGTGCCGACGGGGTTCGCTCCCGGATGGCCGGCTGGCTGGGGGCCGAGGTCCTGCAGTCGTCACCGTCCGGGACCGGCACCTTCTACACGTACGTCGCCGGAGTCCCGCTCGAGACCGACGGGCCGGCCTACGAGTTCCACGTCGCGCCGGACGCGTTCGCCGGCATCTTCCCGACCAACCACGGACGCTCCTGCGTCTGGCTCGCGGCGCCGACCCCGCGACTCGGCTTCCTGGACTCCCCCGGCCCGCAGCGGCCCGCGTCCCTGCTGGCCGCCGTCGCGGAGGCCTCGCCGTCACTGGGCGAGCGGGTGCGGGCCGGCCGGGTCGAGTCCCCGGTCCGCGGCGTCGCCGACCTGCCCAACGTCGTCCGCCGGCCCATCGGCCGACCCATGCCCGGGGGCACCAGCCAGGGCTGGGCCCTGGTCGGCGACGCCGGCTACCACCGCGACCCGGTGACCGGACACGGCATCACCGACGCATTCCGGGACGCCGAGCTGCTGGCCAACGCGGTCGACGCCGCCCTGCACGCGGCCGACGCGGGCAGCGAGCTCGATCTGCTGACGGCGTACCAGCTCCGGCGCGACGCCGCCCTCCGCGAGACCTTCGAGATCACCCGGGCGCTGAGCGCCTTCCCGAACCCCGAGCGCTTCGTCGAGCTGCAGATCCAGCTCTCCGACGCCCTCGAGCGTGAGGCCGCCGACCTGGCCGCGCTGCCCGCACCCCTGGGCACCGCGATGGCCGCCTGACCGACCGCACCGACCCACCACAGCAAGCCACCGCACCACCCATCGAGAGGAACCACCACCATGACCACCACCCAGTCCCCGGCGCAGCCCCGCAACGGAGTCGACGTCGAGACGCTCTTCGCCACCATCGGCGTCGTGCGGGACCAGCCGCCGCTGGCCAAGTTCCAGTTCCGCTCGTCGCACGAGTGGGTCAGCGGGACGCACAGCCGCGGCACCATCACCGGCTTCTACGGCGCCGGCCAGGAGCACCAGCACAAGCAGCCGACCACCATCACCGCCGACCACCCCGTGGTGCTCGTCGGGCAGGACAACGCCCCGACCCCGGCCGAGCTCCTGCTCAACGCCCTGGGCGCCTGCCTGATGAGCGGCGTCGCCAACATCGCGGCGGCCCGCGGCATCGACCTGCAGGGCGTGACGGCGACTGTCGAGGGCGACATCGACCTGCGCGGGATCCTCGGCATCGACGCCGAGGTGCGCAACGGCTACGACAACATCCGCGTCGTCTTCCACGTCGACGGTGACGCCGAGGCGGAGCAGCTCGCGGCCCTCGTCGAGCAGTCCCGCAAGCGCTCGGCCGTCTTCGACGTCGTCACCAACGGCACCGCGGTGTCGGTCGACGTCACGAGCTCCTGAGCCGCAGACGCTGACTGATCTGACCGACGCTGACCGGCCGGCCCCTCGTCCGGGGCCGGCCGGTCTCGGCGTCAGCGGCGTCAGACCGGGCGGAGGACCTGGTGCTCGGACTCGCCCAGGACAGCGGTGCCCGCCGGCTCGACGGCGATGCTCGAACCGGCCAGCAGCACGCCGACCGTGCCCGACAGCCAAACCTCGCCGAGCGGCACCGCGCCGGCGATGTCCACGGCCACCGTGACGCCGTACGCCCGCACGACCTCGGCGTCGCGCTCCACCTCGGCCACCGCGACACCGACGCCGGCGTCGTCCCGACGGTGCGCCAGGGCCGCGCGGACCGCCCTCGCCGGGCCGTCGAAGAGCACGACCGGATGACCCGAGACGTCCGTCCGTGCCCGCCCGCCCGCGAGGACGAGGTTGTCGACGACCGCCTTCGTGCCAGGACCGGTGACCGACACCAGAGCGGCGAGTGCCAGCGGGGGTGACTCCGGCTCCTGCATCGCGGCGACGAACGGCTCGACCTCGTCGAGGATCTGGTCCGGGTCGCCGGAGACGAAGTGGTCCTCGCCGTCGAGGAGCAGGAACCTCGCCCCCGGCACCCGGTTGGCGATGTACCTGCCCTCCTCGTGACTGAAGAGGGCGTCCCCGCGCCGGTGCAGCACGAGGGTCGGCACCCGGACCGCGGGCAGGGTCTCGCGCACGTCGACCAGGGAGTTCATGTCCATCAGCGCGCGCACGGTCGACGGCGTCGCCGACGCGCGCATCCGCTGCGCCCACCAGCGCTGCATCGCCTCGTCCGCCGACGGGATGCGCATGCGGGCGTCCGCCTCCCAGTCCCAGCGGGTCACCAGCTCGTCGGTGTACGCCGCCCGCTGCTCGGGAGTCTGCGCCCACGGGTAGTCCTCGGACCAGAGCCGCTTGGCGTAGGTCGAGTAGAGGACCAGCGACGCCACCCGCTCCGGGTGCGTGGCAGCCATGAGCAGGGCCATCGGCCCGCCCTCGGAGTAGCCGACGAGGACCGCGCGTCGCGAGCCGACCGCGTCCATCACCGACAGCACGTCGTGCATCCGGGTCTCGAGGTCCGGCACGCCCGGTGGCCGGTCCGACATCCCGGTGCCGCGCTTGTCGAAGCGGATCAGCCGGCCCATCGAGCCCAGCCGGTGCAGGAAGTGCGCATGACGGGAGTCGGCCCAGTCGAGCTCGAGGTGGGAGACGAAGCCGGAGATCAGCACGATGTCCGGACCGACGCCGTCGGTGCGGCCGCTCACCTGGAAGGCGATGTCCAGGCCGTCACTGGTCGTGTAGCGGACCGACCCCACCTCGCCCGTCGCATCCGACGGTGACCCGGCGGCCGCAACGACATCGCCGACCTCGGCGACGAAGCGGTAGCCCCGCCCGTGCACGGTCTGGATCACCCGCTGCGCCTGCCCGTCGTCGCCGACGGCCCGGCGAGCCTGCTTGATCCGGCTGGTGACCGCCGCCTCGCTGACGAAGCGGCCTCCCCACACCGCGTCCATCAGCTCTTCCTTGGGCACCACCCGGTCGCGGTGCGCGACCAGGTAGGCCAGGACGTCGAAGGTCTGCGGCTCCATCGGTACCCGGGTGACGCCCCGGCGAAGCTCGAAGAGCCCGACGTCCAGCTCGAGGTCGTCGAAGGCGATCACGGCCGGCACGTCGTCGAATGTGCCACACGTCGGGCGGAGCGGGCCGATCCAGCGCGCCTGTGGTGCCTTCTCACGGTCGCGATCTCCCGGCTGACCCAGCGGGTGCCGGATCGAGGGGGAAATGCCCCGAAATTTCCCTGGCGTGACCACCGCTGAGGCGGGGTACCAAGCGTCCTGGATCCAGCTTGCTGGACCCACCCGCCGGTTCGCGGCGGACCCTGCCGGAAGTTGAGCACGCCTGCGCCAGGAGGACCCAGACGTGAGCGCGGAAGCCCAGACCGACGCCGCGACCGAACCGTCCGTCCGCGTCTCGCGGACCCCGGTCGGCACCACCCTGTCCGAGCGCTGGTTCGACGCGCTCTACGAGACGCCGTTGCTCTTCTCGGGGATCCTCGACGAGTCGGGTCGGGTCCTCGACGCCAACGAGCTGGCGATCGAGGGGTGCGGGTTCGACCGGGACAGGACCGTGGGTCGTCCCTTCTGGGAGTGCGGCTGGTGGAACCTGCCCAGCGACCCCCACCTGCGGGCACGTGTGCAGGGCTGGGTCGAGGACGCGGTCGGGTCCGGCGAGCACTTCCGGACAACGAGCCGGTTCTACGTCGCGTCCGGAGAGCGGCGCATCGTCGACCTGTCCCTGCGCCCGTTCCGCGACGAGGACGGCCGGTCGTACGTGGTCGCGATGGGCAACGACATCACCGATGCCGCCGAGGCGGTGGCGCTACGGCAGGAGCGGGAGCTCGCCGCCGCCGAGGACGCCCGCCGGCTCGCCACCGCTCGAGCGACCCGGCTGTCGGCCGTGGCTCTGGACGTGGTTCGTGCCGACACGGTCGAGGACCTCGTGCGGATCGTCATCGGGCGCGGCCTGCAGGTGCTGGGTGCCCAGGGCGGCGCGGTCAGCGTGCGCGACGACGAAGCCCGCGTCGTGCGGCTGGCCATCAGCGAGAGCCTCGGCGACGAGGCCCGGGTGGAGTACGCCGAGCTGCCCCTGTCCAGCCGGCTGCCGGCGGCACACGTCGCGCGGACCGGCGAGGAGGTGCTGCTGCCCACCCGCGAGAGCGGCCTCGCGTGGTCCCCGCCGAACGAGGACGTCTACCGGTTGACCGACCGGGCCGCGTGGGCGACCCTCCCCCTCCAGGTCGGCGAGCGCCTGCTCGGCGCGCTGGTGGTGGGCTGGCGGGAGGAGCGGGACTTCGGGCCCGAGGAGCTCGCCCTGCTGCGTGGCTTCGCGGCGATGTGCGCCCAGGCGCTCGACCGGATCCAGCACCTGCAGGCCGACCGTGCGGCGGCGCACGCCAGCCAGGAGCTCTCGGAGACCCTGCAGCGGTCGCTGCTCACCCAGCCGCCGACACCGGATGCCCTGGACATCGCCGTGCGGTACCAGCCGGCGCAGCAGGCCGCGCAGGTCGGCGGCGACTGGTACGACGCCTTCGTCACCGCCTCGGGCAGCACCATGCTGGTCGTCGGCGACGTGAGCGGGCACGACCAGATCGCGGCCGCCTCGATGGGCCAGGTCCGCAACGTCCTGCGCGGGCTGGCCTTCGACAGCGAGGACGGTCCGGCGCACCTGCTCCGGCGGCTGGACGAGGCGCTGAACGGACTCGAGCTGGACACCCTGGCGACCGCGGTCCTGGCCCGGGTGGAGCAGCCGGAGGACTACCGGGCCGATGGGCGCAGGCGGTTGCGGTGGACCAACGCCGGACACCTGCCACCGCTGCTGCGCGAACCCGACGGCACGGTCCATCGGCTCGAGCACGGGCCGGACCTGCTGCTCGGACTGATCCGCGGCGCGGAGCGCGCCGAGCACACCGTCGACCTGGTGCCCGGCAGCACCTTGCTGCTCTACACCGACGGCCTGGTCGAGCGGCGTGACGAAGAGCTGGACGAGAGCATCGACGCCCTCATGGACTCGTTCTCGAGGGTCGGCAACCGCAAGCCGGACGAGGTCTGCGACGCGATCCTCGAAGTGATGGGCGCCGAAGCCGGCGACGACGACGTCGCGATGCTCGTGCTGCGCTGCGGCGATTGACGCGAACGACGCGCGCGCCTACTGGTCGATGTACAGGTCGGCGTAGGGCCAGGCCCCGTACGGCATCCAGAGGTAGACCCGGTCGTTCTTGCCGGCGGCGGCCCGGACGCTTGACCCGACGAGCCGCTGGCTCCGGGAGTACAGGGTCGGCACGACCCAGGCCTGCGACATGGCGTACCGGTGCAGCTCCTTCCACAGCGATGCCTGCGCCTCCCGGTCGGTCTCTGCGAGCGCCCGCTGGACGTCGTCGGTGAACTCCGGATCGTCGACCTGCGAGAGGTTGAAGCCGCCGCCCGGCGTGAAGAGCACGGGGATGATCGTCGACGCGTTCGGCCAGTCCGGACCCCAGGCCAGCTGGCGAGGTGGCCCTGCGACGCTCGGGTCGCCGATGACGCCGAAGTACTCGTCGTAGTCGATCGGGTTGGGCCGCACCTCGATGCCGGCCCGGCCGAGGGACGCCACGACGGACGCGGCGAGCTTGTCGTTGGTCGGCGTCTGCGGGTAGTCGTACTGCAGAGTCCCCAACGAACCGTCCGCCTGGTCGAGGAGCTCGCGGGCATACGCAGGGTTCCCCTGCGCCGGGATCGACTCGCCGAGCAGCCCGGTCCACAGACCCGTGGCTCGCGTAGTCGAGCACGAGGTTGGGCTTGACCACCCCGTCGCTGAGCTCACCCGCGTACCTGCCGCCCGCGATCGTCCGGAGCTGCGCCCGGTCCAGCGCGGCAGCGATCGCCCTCCGGTGGAGCAGGTCCGGGATCCGCGCCGTGTTGATGACGAGGTAGTGGGCGTACGGGGTCCGCCTGGTCGATCCGGCGCATGCGGAACCTGTCGTCCTCGAAGACGGTCGCCAACGACTGCGGCTCGACGGGGTCGATGGTCACCGCATGCCGGTCGGCGCCGGAGTCCTTGATCATCCGGTGGTCGATGACCGACGACGAGATCCCGAAGCGCACGACCACTCGATCGGGATAGGCGCGCCGCCGCGGGTCGGTCGCAGCGTTCCAGGCCGGGTTGCGCACCAGCACGAGCTGCTCGCCCGGCTCGTACTCCTGGATCTTGTACGGACCCGAGGAGACCGGGTGCCGGTCGTACGCCTCGCCGTCGTCAGCGGCCTCGGGCACCGGGCCGAACGCGGTCAGGGCAACGGTGTAGTTGAAGTCGGCCACCGGCCGGTTGAGATGGAACGTGATCGTCGGGCCGTCGCACACGACGGCCTTGTCGAATGCACGACTGCCTTCGTCGCGATGCTCGTAGGGGCCGCGGTAGATCGACGCCCCTGTGGAGTCGGTCGGGATGTCGAGCATCGACGCGGCGTACTGCGGCCCATCGGTCACGACCGTCGGTCGCGAACGTGCGGGACACCCCGTACTTGACGTCATTGCACGTCAGCTCCGAGCCGTCCTGCCACGTGAGGCCGTCCTTCAACCTCCACGACCACGTGGTCCGGTCGGCGTTGGGCTTGCCGGTGTCGGTGGCCAGGTCGGGGACGAGGGTCCCGGCCTCCCGGCTGCCCGGGCTGAGGGCGTACGCCGTCAAGGTCCTGGTGAGGAAGGAACCGGCGAAGGCCATCTCTTCGCCGTAGTTGGTGCGCTGCGGATCCAGGTGCGTGAACTTCTGGTCGCTGGTCAACACGGTCAGCTCGCCCCCGCGAACCGGGCCTGTGTCACGGTCCGCGTCGGAGGCCGGGTCGGAGGAGCAGGCCGTTGCCAGCAGCAAGAGGGCGACGACGCGGGCCACCCGGGCTCCGGGCATCACCGCCACCTGACGCGGGACCGTCTCAGTCGCGTCAGAAGGATCGCGAACGCAGTGCCCCGTTGTCCGGACTGTAGGCCGGTCCGGGATGGCGTGTGGATCAACGACGGCCCGGCCGTGCCACCCCGCGAGGGGTGGCACGGCCGGTTCCCCCGCCGCAGGTGGCACCACGACGTCACACAGCAGCCGGGGCGCCGTGGTGGTGATGGCGAACCGTGGTGACCATCAGCACGGCAACGACAGTGATCACGGCAAGCGCGGCGATCGCGGCGAGACTGATGGAGGTGCTGGTCCAGAACGGGTCGCCGGTCGACGAAGCTTCGGGCGAGGGTGCTCCCGGCTGGTCGAGCGGGGCCGGCCCGGCCCACGCTGCGGACACTCCGAGCACAAGCGTGGTCAGCATCCCGACGATGGTCGCGGAGACGAACCTGACCAGATGACGAGTGGCGTTCATGAGAGCTCCTTGAGTGGACTTCTTCGGTGCCCTCACGCTGAGCCGGAAGCGCCCACAGCGCCATACGACGTTCGTCGTACGTCCCGTCGCGCCGAACGGGCCTATGGTCGAAGCAGGCACACGGAGGTCGCCATGGAGCAGTTGGCCGTCACCGACAGGGATGTCCAGCAGATGCTGGCCATCACCAGGAAGTACGCCGCCGACGACGGCACAGCGCTTCCCGTGGGAGATGCTCGAGGACCTGAGGCAGCTGGTCCCGTGCGACTTCTTCGAGGCGTCCGGGCAGGACACGCCCAGCTGGACCTACTTCGCCGAGCAGCAGGTCTTCGACGAGGGCCACGCCCAGGCCGGCGAGCGGGGCACGATGGCCTCCGACGAGGACAGCGAGCTGTACCAGCTCTTCTACTGGGACTCCGCGTGCTCCTACCCGGACCGCGGAGACATCTCGCTGGCCGTCCGCGACTGCGACATCGAGACGCCCCGCGAGCAGCGCAACGGCGGCTTCTTCAACGAGATGATGAAGCCCGGCGGCATCGAACACGAGCTGATCCTGGCGCTGGACGCCGGTGCCCCCCAGCGCACGCTCCGACTCCTCTTCTTCCGTGGCCCGGGCGCGGACTTCTCGCCGCGTGACGTCGCCGTCCTGACCCTGCTGCGACCACACCTGCAGGCCGCATACCTCGCCCACGAGCGGAGCCGGCACGGTCCGTCGCCCCTGACCGGCCGGCAGCGCGAGATCCTCGCGTACGTCGCGCTCGGCTACACGAACCGTCAGGTCGCGCGCCGGCTCGAGCTCTCCGAGACCACGGTCCGGAAGCACCTCGAGAACATCTTCGCCCGGCTGGGCGTGACCAGCCGGACGGCCGCGATCGCGAAGCTCAATGACGACGGCACGCTCGACATGCCCTTGCCTGCACCGCGCCCGTCGGCCGGTCTCTGATGCTCATCAGCCTGCAGGCGGGGCTGCGGCTGCTTTAACCGGACGCTCCCCCGCCAGCCGATCGCGCGAACCCTGCCCGATCCGCAGTGGGGCTTCTGTCTGAATGCGTCGCAGACTCACGGCTGCACTCGCGCGGCGATCTACGACCTGGACGTCCGGGAAGCGGTAGCTCAGGCGGCGGTCCACTCTGCCCGGCCCTGACTCGTGAGGTGCCACCCGCCGCAGCTCTCGCACGGGTACTTGCGGCAGACCCGGATCGCGCACTCCGCCCCCTCGCACTCTGCGCGCGAGCGGCGCCGGACCAGCGACTTCAGCGCCAGGGCGGCGTCGTGGCCGTCCCGGTACCGGATCTTCCCGGTGGCCGGGCACAGCGGCCGACCGGCCTTTCGCGACGTACGGCCTGATCGACCGCTTCTCGATCCCATCTCGACCCCTCCCCCTCGACCTGGGACCACGGTCGCGGCGGGGTTGGACAGAACCCTTAGTCGGGCGCCGGAGGGGTCGGCGGCGCGGATCCGGGCGCGGCCTCGCCGGCGCCCGCCAGGGCCCGGTCGCGCACCTGCCGGCGCAGCTCGTCGTAGCCGGGCAGCGGCCGCAGCGGCGCGATCTCGTCGTCGCTGTCGAGGGTCGTGAGGTCCGCGAAGCCGAGCGCGACCGCCCGCCGCAGGGCGGGGAGAGCCCGGTCGAGGTCGTCGACAGACGCCCATCCGCAGGCGGCGTTGTACGCAATGATCGGTGCCTGGTCGTCACCGTCGGTGCGGACCGGGAGCGTCCGGTCGAGGAACGCCTGGCCGATCTCGGCGACCTCACGATGTCGGCCGTCGTGGTGGGCTGCCTGCTGTGCCGCGACGACCGCCGACGTCCCGACGAGCGGCGCGTGCGCCACGGTGTCCCGCACCGCCGTCCAGTCGTTCCGCGCCCGGGCGACGAGGATCGCGACGGTCGACCCGGTCGGGTCGTCCGGGTCCTGGGCAGCCTGCGCGACGCGGCGCCGCGCGTCCTCGCCCGCCGCCGTGCCGTGCCCGTCGTTGCCACGGCCTTCGCCACCGTCGTCGTCGAGCGCGGTCACGATGGTGCGTACGACGTCGTTGAGGTCTCGGGCGTTCTCGCTCGCCAGCTCGCGGGCTTGACTGACCCGCCCCGCCCACAACAGGGCCGACACCCGCTGGTTGACGTCCCTTCCCTCGAGCTCGCGCGCCTGCCGGATCGTCATCACGTTGCTGGCGATCAGGAAGGCCACCATCAGCGTCCCGAAGACGAGTCCGGCGCGGTAGGCGACGATCCCGACGACCACCGAGACCGCGATCGACACCATCGCGGCGCGGACCTCGCGCTTGGCGCGTCCGCCGGGCAGCAGCTCACGCAGCGTCTGACCGCCGTCGAGCGGCAGGATGGGCAACAGGTTGAGAACGCTCCAGAACAGCGAGATGTAGATCGCGAGGCGCAGGACGGTCGACCACAGGTCCGACTGGATGTCCGTCGCGGCCGCGACCGCGTAGAGCGCGCCGCCGATGACGATCCCCACTGCAGGGCCAGCGACGGAGATCGCGACAGAGCGCGCGCGCGAGACCGGATTCGGAGGGACGTACGACGTCAGGCCACCCAGTCCGGCGAGGGTGATCACTGGCTCGGCGCCGGTCGTCCGCGCGACGAACGCGTGGCCGAGCTCGTGCACGAGAACGCCGACCGTGGCGAGCACGACCCAGATGGCGACGTCGCGCAGGGCGACACCCGGGTACCAGCCGAGGAGCCCGACGATGATCAGGAACGAGATGTCGACGGTCACCGGGAAGCCGAACACGCGGAAGCGTGCGATCGGTCGGCCGCCCTCGACCAGCTGACTCATGGGTGAAACCTACGGCCTCCGCCTGCCCGAGGCCCGTGTGCCAGGTTGGGACACGCGCGCCGCGGTGCCGGTCCGTCGACAGGTGCCGGGCTAGCGTCAGATGCCGGGCTAGCGTCGCACCAGGTCACCGCGGCCCGGGACGGGTCCACGAGCAGCGAGGAGACGGGGATGACGCCGGCGCCCGGCCGGGACCAGACCGGTCCGATGGAACGGCTCGTCCGGCTGATCGGAGCCCTGACGAGGCATCCCAAGGGCGCGTCCCTGACGGTGATGCTGACCGCTCTCGGCTCCGCGGACCACACCCCCGAAGCACGTCGCCGGATGCTCACCCGCGACATCGAGGCGCTCAACCAGCTCGGTTACGACGTGCGCAACGTCGCCGACCCCGGCGCCGACGGCATCTACGTCATGCGGGCGCGCGACAACCGGCTGCAGGTGCTGCTCACCCCGGAGCAGCGCGGCGAGCTGCTGCGGGCCGCCATCGCCGCCGGCCTGGACCACCTGGGTGAGCACCTCGGCGCCGCCGCTGGCGCCGTGCCCGCCGACCCCGCCACGCCGTCGCCGGACTCCGCACCCTCGACGCTCGACCTCGTCCAGCGCGGCACGACCCGGCACTGCCGGATCCGCTTCACCTACAAGGGGGAGCCGCGCCTCGTGCACCCCGGCCAGGTCCACAGCGGCCCGTCCGGCTGGTACCTGCGCGGCCGGGAGGAAGGTGGTGACCCGCCGGGCCTGGTCAAGGAGTTCGTGGTGTCGCGCATGAGTGAGGTGTCCCTCGACGCCCCGGGGACGGCCGAGGTCCTCGACGAGGTCGCGCGACCCGCCATGGACCCGTTGAGCTGGCGCGAGGACCCGCCGACCGAGGTCGTCCTGCGCGTTGCTTCCGAGCACCGGCTGCTGGTCGAGAACCTGCTCGGAGCGGCGCACGCCGTGCGGGAGGACGCGGGCGAGTCGTTGATGACGTACGTCGTCACGAACCGGTCGGTCTTCCGCTGGCGGGTCTACGAGCTGGGCACGCGGGTGCACGTCGTGTCACCCGACGACGTCCGGGCCGAGATGCTCGCCGAGCTGCAGGCGATGGTGGACGCGTGAGCGAGCTGGCCGGCTACGCGAGACGGCTCGCGGCACTCCCCCGGGCGCTCGGGATCCTCGAGCTGCACCCCGGCGGGCTGCCGCTGGCCGACCTGGCGGCGGAGCTCGGGGTGGCGGCCGACGACCTGCGCGAGGTCGTGCTCGCCTACTACCGCGCCGACCTGGTGGAGCTCGGCGACTTCGACCAGCCGGTGGTGGAGTTCTTCGCGCCCGACGCCGAGGACGACGTCGACCCGCGGACCGCGCAGTGGGTGCGGGTCGTGTCGCGCGACCCCGAGCAGGAGCTCGGCGTCGACCACCTCGGGGCAGAGCAGCTGGGCCATCTCTTCGCGGCCGGGTCGGACCTGCTCGCTCTCGAGCCGGACAACGAGGTGCTGCGCTCGGCGCTTGGTGCCTTCCAGTCGGCCTTGCTGCCGGCCGAGGGCGACGAGGCAGCCACGTGGCGGGCACCGACTGCCCAGCTCCTCTACCGCGCCGCGCAAGAACGCCGGAAGGTGCGCATCACCTACACACGTGTCTGGCGACCCGGCGCCGGCGAGCGGGTCATCGACCCCTACCGCGTGGTGCGGACCCGTCGCGGCTGGGAGGTCGACGCCGGTCCGGCCGACGACATAGCCCAGCTGCGCACCTACCTCGTCTCCGGCATCTCGACCTGCGAGGTGCTCGACGAGACCTTCGAGCCACCGACCGACGTGGACGCGCTGCTCATCGCGCAACGCGCTCCGCTCTCCGTCGACCTGGTGGTCCCGCAGGAGCGGCGCTGGGCGGTGGACCGCTTCGCCGAGTCAGTCACCGTCATCGCCGACGACGAGGAGTCCGTGTCGCTGCGCGCCGAGCTGCTGCCGCCGGTGGACCAGCGACTCGGCGTGCTGCTGCTGTGCTGCGGCCCGGACGCGTTCGTCATGGAGCCGCAGTCGTTGCGTGCCGCCGGCGAGGAGACGGCTGCGCTGCTGCTCCAACACCACGGAGGAGGTACATCGTGAGGTACGTAGAGATTCGCCGGCACACCGACAACGACGGCGACCGGCTCAGTGTCGATGGGCGGGCGGCCGCCGAGGAGATCGGTCGGACCGGGTTGCACGCGCCGTACGACATGTTCGTCTCCACCGGCGCCGCCCGCGCCAACGAGATGGTCGAAATCCTGCGCGCAGCCGCAGGGCAGGTGGACGTACCGGTGCACACGGTCACGTCGCTGCGCTCCGCCGTCGAGGATCGCTGGCGCGAGGCGTCGAAGGCGACGGGAGGTGGGGACCTCGAGGCCATGCGTACGGTCGACCCGAACCTGGTCGAGCAGGAGACCGCTGTCCTGAGCGCGGCCCTGCGAGCTGTCGTCGACCAGCTGCCCGACGCCGGTCGTGCTCTCGTGATCGGGCACAGCCCGACGAACGAGGCAGCCGTGCTGGGGCTGACCGGCACGCTGGTCCAGCCGCTCGGCAAGGGCGAGGGCGTCCTGATCGCTGAGGACGGTGGGACGTACGCCGTGCAGCCGCTCCGCTGAGACGACCCGCACAGGAGGGCCGCCAGCCGCCGGGAAAGCGCTGGTCATGACTTGGCAAGGAGCCGCGGCGGAGCCTTGACGGCCCTTCCGGGCGCACCGTTACCGTCAGCGCCCGGATCGGGACGAAGGTGACAGATCTCACATTTCATGCCTCGGCGTCAGCGTGCCGCGGTGCCGGTCCAGCACGGCCTCGTACGGCGGCGACAGGCCTCGTACGACCGCGCACCCTCCGTCACCACACCGAGGAGCATCCATGGCAGGACCCCAGACCAGGCTGGCTCGCGCCGCCGCGACCGTGATCGTCGCCGGCGCGACGGCGATGATGACGCTCGGCTCGCCGTCGGCGGCCTCGGCGGCCGCGCCCGACGCACCGCAGCACCAGACGGGCAAGGCCCGCGTCATCGGCACCGACAGCCCGCGGGCGATCAAGGACCGCTACATCGTCGTGATGGACAAGACGACGACAGCGACCCAGCGCGGCAACGCGATCTCGCAGGCGCGGAGCAACGGTGGCAAGGTGCACTTCACCTACTCGTCGGCGCTCGAGGGATTCGCTGCGACGTTGCCCGCCCGCGCCGTCGAGCGGCTCCGTGAGAATGCGCACGTGTCGTTCATCGAGGCTGACACCCGCGTCAGCACCGACACGACGCAGTCGCCCGCCACCTGGGGTCTGGACCGGATCGACCAGCGCAACCTGCCGCTGAACAACGCCTACACCTACACGCCCACCGGCGCCGGGGTGAACGCCTACATCATCGACACCGGCATCCGGCGCACGCACACGCAGTTCGGTGGCCGGGCGTTCAGCGGCTACACCGCCATCAACGACGGCCGCGGCTCCGACGACTGCCATGGCCACGGCACGCACGTCGCCGGAACCGTCGGTGGCTCGACCTACGGCGTAGCGAAGGGCGTGCGTCTCTATGCCGTACGCGTGCTCGACTGCACCGGCAACGGCACCGACTCGGGGGTGATCGCCGGCATCGACTGGGTCACGGCCAACAAGGTCCGGCCAGCGGTGGCCAACATGAGCCTGGGCGGCGGCGCGTCGACGGCGCTCGACAATGCGGTCACCAATTCGATCAACAGCGGGGTGACGTACGCCGTCGCCGCCGGCAACGACGGCCTCAACGCGTGCAGCTACTCCCCCGCCCGCGCGGCCGCCGCGATCACAGTGGGGTCGACGACCAGCACCGACGCGCGCTCGTCCTTCTCCAACTACGGCACCTGCCTGGACGTCTTCGCGCCGGGCTCGAGCATCACGTCGTCGTGGAACACCAGCGACACCGCGACCAACACCATCAGCGGCACGTCGATGGCGACACCCGCACGTGGCCGGTGTGGCAGCTCTCTACCTGCAGGGCAACACCGGTGCTTCGGCAGCGACCGTGCGGGACGCGATCGTCAACACCTCGACGGCCAACGTCGTCACCAACCCCGGCACGGGCTCGCCCAACCGGCTGCTCTACTCGCCGCTGACCACCGGGGGCGGCACGCCGCCGCCGACCGGCTGCGGGACGACGTACACCGGATCGCTCTCCGGCACCGGCGACTACGACATCCAGCCGGGCGGGACGTACTACCAGTCGACCGTCTCCGGAACGCACAAGGCTTGCCTGACCGGGCCGTCAGGTGCGGACTTCGACCTCTACCTCTACAAGTGGAACGGGTCGGCCTGGTCGATCGTCGCGCGGTCGGAGTCCTCGACGTCCACCGAGACGATCACCTACTCGGGAACCGCGGGCTACTACTACTGGGAGGTCTACTCCTACAGCGGTTCCGGGAGCTACACCCTGACGGCGTCGCGGCCGTGAGGTAGCGCAGAACGTCGGGCGGCGCACGACCACCCGACACGTGGGCCCGGGCGGGCACGGCTGCCCGGGCCTACGTCTGCGCGATCACACTGGCCCGGGCTGTCCGGTGACGGCGCCGACAGCTCGACCGTGGTGGCACGGCGGAGGACCGGGTCACGCACATCGACGATCTCGCCGCTACACCAACTGCCAGCAGTCCAGGTCCGTTCGGTGACATCTGTGGACAAGTTCGGGGTGTGGAAAACCGTTGTCCACAAACGGTTTCCGGTACGTCGCGACGGCCGGAGTTGTGTCCGGGGTGGTGGCTAGGTTGCTGGCATGAGCTCGACCGGCAGCATCGCGGAGCACCCGGTGGTCACCGGGATCCGCGCCGCGGCCGAGGCCTGGACCCGGGCTGGCTCGGGCTTGTCTGGCAGCTCTCCGACGACGACGTCGAGGCCGGCCTCGCCGGACTGTTCGACGTGGCCTCCCGGGTGGCCGCACTGCAGAGCGCGTTGCTGCGGGAGGCCGAGACCCGCGACCTCAAGGCCCGCACCCAAGCGTTGACGTTGGTGCGCTGGCTCAGTGACCGGTTCCGGCTCTCCCGCGTCGACGCGGGCGCCCGGGTGCGGGCCGCCGAGGCCGTCGGCCGCCACGCCGTGGTGCAGGCAGGGTTGGCGTCCGGGGCGGTGACCGCCGGTCAGGCCGAGGTGCTGGCCTGGGTCCTGGACACCGTCGCCGCGATGCCCGGCGTTGAGGACGCCGACCGAGCAGCGGCGGGACGGTTCCTGGTCGCCCAGTGCCAGACGCTGGCGCCCCGCGACCTCGCCCGCGCCGGGAAGGCGCTGGTCGAAGCCCTCACCGTGACCCCGTCCGAGGACGACCCGACCGACAAGGCCGCCCTGGAGCGCGAACAGGCCCGCGCCGAAGCCGAAGCCCAGGAGAGGGAACGCAACTTCCTGACCGTCACCCGCCGCCGCGGGCAAGCTCCGGGCGATCCTCGAGCCCGGCACCATCGGCGAGGCGATCCTGGCGCGGTTTCTGCACGACAAGGCCGACAAGCGCCACCCCGGCTGCGACGGCTTCGAGGACACCCGGCCACTGTCCGAACGCCGCGGCGACGCCCTCGTCGAGCTGCTCAACCAGGCCGCCGGCACCCCCACCCCCCGCACCACACCGACCGCTACGAGCAACGAGACCCATCCCGACCCCGACGAGCATGACCAGCACGACCAGCACGACGATGACCACGGTGGCGCCCATCCCGACGAGAACGAACTCGACGAGCCGATCGACATAGACGACGACCTGGTCGACAGGGAGCCGGACGGCGATCTCGGCGACGAGCCGCCGACGGGGTCAGGCGGCGGGCAGCAGCCGCTGCCCGGCATGGGTGGTCGGGACGGGACCTGTGGGTCCTGCGGTGCGCGCCCGCCCGGCCCGGTCAAGGCGGTGCTGACCGTGACCACCACCCTGGACGGGCTGCGCTCCGGGCTGGCCAAGGCCGGCCGGCTGGACACCGGACTCGCGCTGTCCGCGGCCGCGCTGCGGATGCTGGCCTGCGACGGGCTCGTCGTCCCGGCGGTGCTCGGCACCGACTCCGAGGTCCTCGACCTCGGCCGCGCGCCAACGCGACTTCAACCGCGCCCAGCGCCGCGCCACCGCGCTGCGCGACCGCGGCTGCGTCGCCCCCGGCTGCGACCAACCCCCCTCGGCCTGCCACGTGCACCACATGTGGTGGTGGACCCTGGGCGGACCCACCGACCTGGCCAACGCAGCCCTGTTGTGCGAGTTCCACCACCGGATGGTCCACCGCCAAGGCTGGGCGATGAGCCTGGCGCCCAACGGCTACCCCCAGCTCACCCCACCCACGAGCATCGACCCGCTGCAGCGACCCCGCCAGCACCACCGCTTCCTCATCCCCGACCAACGTGACCTCACCCTGCGCACCGGCCGGCACCGGACCTGACAGCGCCGAGCGCCAGAACAACACCGGTCCAGCAGAACAGACCGGTCCCGCAGAACAGAACGCGCAGAACATTCGCCGAGAACAGCTTCGAGCAGACCAGAAGGCAACATCCAGGATGCTCAGGCGGATCGACGGCCCAGGGTCCAGCCGTGCTCGCACTCCTTGCAGCGGGACGTCGGACGCGCGGGATCGGTCGACTCCCCCAGCTCCAGCACGCCGTGCGCCTCCAACGCTGCCGAGGTGGGGTTCCGGATGCCGTAGAGGATCGGGATGACCGCTGCAGACCCGCACCGCGGACACGCCTGTCTCCACGGCAGATCGCCCGGGGACACGTCGTCGAGCCGGTCGCTGTCGTCGAGCTCGTCGCCTTCGTCGCTGTCGTAGATGTCGTCGAAGTCCTCGCCGTCGTCGAGCTCGTCGAACGGGCACCCGCAGGTGATCAGCTGCCTAGCGCAGCGCGGACACCGGGCAAGGTCGCACCCGAGGTGGTGGTAGCCGCCGGGCTCGACGCCGCAGTCGCCGCACCGCCCGTCCCCGGAGCGGCGATGCCGCGCCATCGGGAACGGCAGGTCTCCCATGTGCAGCGTCGTCACCGTGCACGAGGCCGCCGTCGTCATCTCTCGTTCGCAGTCCACACAGATCGCCATGACCGACGAGCATGCCGAAATCGGCGCCCGCCGCGCGTCCGCCGTCCACAGGCCCGTGGTTCACGAGTACGAGGCCGACGGGTGCCGGGCCAGCCACGCCTACGTGGTCACGGACGGACGGGACCGCCACGCGCCGGACCGATCACCGCGATGCGGCAGCGGTCGCCATCACCAAGTCGCACACGGCGTCGACGGTCTCGCGCTGGGAGAGACCCTGCTCGAGACACAGCGACCGCCAGGTCCAGAACGACACGGCGTGACCGAGCACGGCGCTCAGCCGTCGCCGTCGAGCCCCCCGCACGGCGAAGGCTTCGAGCAGCGCGTCATTCATGGCCTGCTCAGTAGCGTTGGTCCGCTCCTGGATGAAGGTCGGCAGCATCTCCCGGTCCCGGCGTACCCGGGTGAGCATCGGCTCCCCCTCGGCGTAGAACCGGTACAGATCCGTCAACCCGGCGCGAAGCCGCGCGCGCGCCCCGTCGACGGCCAGCCACGCACCGACGTCCGGCAGTCGTTGCCCGCTGGCCCAGTGCGCACTGCACGCGGCGAAGAGCGCGTCGTTGTCGGGGAAGTGCCGGTAGACGGTCAGCCGGGTCACCCCAGCCTCCTCCGCCACGGCCGAGACGGTCGTCGAGGACGGACCGAGCGTCCCGTGCAGCCGGACTGCGGCCTCCACGATCGCCTGCCGTGTCGCGGCGACGTCGTCTGCACGCTTCGTCATCGAGTACCCGCGTCCGGCACCGACGGCGTCCTTGCGTCCGGCGCCTCCGGCGTCCTTGCGTCCGGCGCCTCCGGCGTCCTTGCGTAGGGCGCCGCCGACGTCCTTGCCGCCGGCACGACGCGTCGGCTTCTGCTCCGCCACGGGTTGACAACTCCTCTCCGGCGTATTTCAGTGTACACAGATGTTTACTCGATTTGAGAGGCAGAGCTATGACCACGTCCGAGACCACCGCTCCTCCACTGACCATCGTGCAGCCTGGGGAGGGCCGCCGGGGCTCACTGGGCCCGCTCGGCGTCGACTTCAAGCTCTGGTCCTCGGACACCGGCGGCGCGTTGTCGATCGTCGAGCACCCCTTCGAGGTCGGCGCGCTGGTCCCGCCGCACCTGCACACCCGCGAGGACGAGTTCTCGATCGTCACTGAAGGCGAGATCGGTTTCCGCTCCGGCGACCGTGAGGTGGTTCTCGGCGCCGGCGGTTACATCACCAAGCCGCGTGGCGAGATGCACACCATGTGGAACGCCGGGAAGACGCCCGCCCGCATGATCGAGATCATCAGCCCGTCGGGCTTCGAGGACTACTTCGCCGCGATGAGCGACCTCTTCCAGAGCGGGCCACCCGCCCCGGAGGACGTCGCACGACTCGCGGACGAGTACGGGCTCGAGTTCGGTCAGCCCTCGTGGCTGCCCGGCGTCATCGAACGCTACGACCTCAACCCCCCGCGGATCCGTCCCTGAGCAACCTTCCGGACGTACGCCCTCGTGCTAGACCACCCGGCGCTCGGCGGTGAGCTCGCTAGGCGTGTCGCCGGTGTTGACCGTCTCGCTGGGCTCGACCAGCAGCACCTCTGCACCGTCGCCCGACACCGGCTGGTGGTGGACGCCGCGCGGTACGACGTAGAGCTGACCCGGCCCGAGGGTCACGTCACCGTCGTCCAGCCGGATCGTCAGTCGGCCGCTCAGGACCAGGAAGAGCTCGTCGGTGTCCGGATGGCTGTGTCGGGTGAACTCCCCCTGCGTACGCACCACTCGGACGTCGTAGTCGTTGAGAACCGCCACGGTCCTCGGCGACCACGGCTCCTCGATCGTGGCCAGCACGCCCGCGAGGTCCACAGCATCTGTCATGCCCCCAGCATGCCGATACGATCGGCCGACTCCAAGGGGATGGCAGATGGCTGAGGGCGAGCGACGGATCGCACTGCTGATCGACGCCGACAACGCGCCGGCGGCGAAGATCGACGTGATCCTCGCCGAGGTCGCGAGGCACGGCGCGGCCAACGTGCGCCGGGCCTACGGCAACTGGAAGAGCCCGCACCTGAAGAGCTGGGAGGCGGTGCTGCACGCCTACGCCATCCGGCCCATCCAGCAGTTCGCCTACAGCAGCGGCAAGAACGCGTCCGACATGGCCATGGTCATCGACGGCATGGATCTGCTCTACGCGCGCAATCTCGACGCGTTCGCCATCGTGTCCAGCGACGCCGACTTCACCCCACTGGTCATGCGGATCCTCACCGAGGGGCTCAAGGTCTACGGCTTCGGCCAGCGCAAGACCCCCGAGCCGTTCGTCAACGCATGCTCGCAGTTCACCTACGTCGAGGGCCTCGGCCAGGCGTCGGAGGAGAAGCCCGACGAGCAGGCCCTCAAGCCCAGCGACCGCACCAAGCTGCGACGAGACGCCCGACTCGTGCAGATGCTGCGCAACGCGGTCGACGCGGCCACCGACGACGACGGCTGGGCGCACCTCGGTGAGGTCGGGAACCAGATCGGCAACCAGGCGTCGTTCGACCCGCGCAACTACGGCTACCGCAAGCTCAGCGACCTGGTCGACGCGACCGACCTCTTCGAGGTCAAGCGCACCGGGCAGATCGTGCTGATCCGCGACAAGCGCCGCGGCTGAAGGGCTCAGGCGTCGCGGCGGGCCTTGGCGTCCAGCGCGTCGCTGGCCGCCTGGAGGTGCTCGGCGCCGGTACGCGAGCGACCGGACTTCGGCATCGTGCCGTCCGCCGTCGCAGTGGCATTCGCGGCCGCGAGAACGGCGGGGTCCCAGGACTCGTACTCCCGGGCGGGTGTAGCAGGCTTCTTTCGTCCGAACAACGACATGGCCGTGTCCCTTGAGGGCCGGCGGATAGGCATCTCGAGTGGGATGTCGCGGTACCGGATGTGCTCACGGTACGCGCAATCTGCGGGGTTGGCGTGTCTGCGGGGCGGGACGGTCCGTCCGCAGGTACGCCCGAAGGGCCGCCGAACGCTCACAATGACGGGGTGACCGACCTGCTCGCGTTCGCCGCCGATCTGCCCGTCGAGTCGATCCCGCCGGGTGCGGTGCTGATCGAGGAGGGCACCGAACCGGGTCGCATGCTGGTGCTGCAGTCGGGCACCGTGACCGTCGAGCGCGACGGCGTGCCGATCGCCCGCATCGACTCCCCTGGCGCGGTGCTCGGCGAGATGTCGGTGGTGCTCGAGAAGCCGGCGACTGCGACCCTGCGCGCCGGGTCACAGGTCGAGGTCCGGGTGGTCGACGACCCGGTGTCCTTCCTCATGGACCGGCCGGGCGCAGCTCTCGCCGTCCTGCGCACGACCGCCACGCGGCTAGACGGCATGACGCAGTACCTCGCCGACGTGAAGAGCCAGCTGGCCGGCGAGGACGGTCACCTCGGGATGGTCGGCCAGATCCTCGACACGTTGCTGCACCACCAGCCGGCCGCGGGCCGCACCGGCTCGGTTCGCGACCCCGAAGGGGCGCACGACCACTGACCGGCGCGGCATGGCCGCGGCCAGCCAGGCAGTCCGGCATGGATTCGCAGCAAGTCCGGCAGGGCCGGCCGACCCTCAGCCGAGCTCGATCGTCTCCGAGTGGTAGACGCCGTACCACTCCGCAGTCCCCGCATCGGTGTCGATCCGGATGTGCGGCGGCACCGGCCCGATCTGCCGGCCGGGGTTGAAGACGACCGTGCTGCCGAGCCGGTCGTGCCACGAGCCGCCGTCGACCCACGGTGCCTGGTGGATGTGCCCGCAGAGGACCAGGTCCGGCTGGTGCTGTGCGATCCAGGCCGCCAGGTCGTGGTCGGGGAACTCCCGTCGTCCGTCCCTGCACAGGACCGTTCCGGCCGGTGGCGCGTGGTAGACCCACACCCACCGCTCCGGCCGGTCCACTGCCGCGGCGGCGAGCTGTGCCGCAACCTCCTCCCGGCCTGTTGGCCCGTCCCACCACGGGCACACCGTGAAGCGCGTTCCGTCGAGGTCGACGCTGCCGCCGTCGGCCACCACCCCGGCCGCCCGCGGAGACCGCAGCCAGCCGGCAACCTGCTCGCCGTGCTCGCCCGGCCCGTCGAGGTCGTGGTTGCCCGAGGCGGCCAGGACCACAGCCGCGCCTGCCAACCGGTCGAGGTAGGTCGCCAGCACGACCGACTGCACCTCGATCGGGACCAGGCTCGCCACATCGGCGAGGTCCCCCGCCACCGCCACCACGTCGACGTCCGCGGCGGCACCGACCAGCCAGTCCCAGTGCTTCAGTCGGTAGTGCAGGTCGGAGACAGCCAGGATCCGCACCCGACCGATCCTGCCGTCGACGACGCGACGGTGCGCCCGGTGACCACGGGTCGGTCGGCCACACCCGTGCGCTTCAGGTCAAAGCGGACAGCGTGACGCAGGTCACGAAACACGGCTGCAACCAATGGGTTCGCTCGCGACTTCTCATCTTCGACGCCTCAAGGAGAGGCGCCCACGGAGCGGGAGACCGGTCCGCGACCAACCCACAGGGAGTCACGTTGAACACCATGAAGAGCGCGGCCCGCCGCGTGGCCGGAGTCGCCACGGTGTCCGCCATCGCCATCACCGCCGTCACCGCCGCTGCCGGCGCCGCCCTCGCCCAGTCGACGGCCTTCGCCGACGCCCGTGGCGACATGAAGCAGGGTGCAGACATCCGCAAGGTTCGCGTCACGAACGGGGAGGAGGCACTGCGCGTCAACGTCCGTCACCGCGACCTCGTCAAGTCGTTCCGGAGCGGATCCAGCATCGCCGTCTTCATCGACACGGACGCGGCGCGCAGCGGCCCGGAGTACGTCTTCCAGGGCGCGACCTTCGAAGGTGGCGACTACGCGCTGCTCCCGGCGAAGGGCTTCAAGGCCGACGGCAACCGGCAGGTCCCGCTGCACGGCGGCAGCTACCTCATGAAGCTCGACTACGTCGAGGACGTCGCCCGGATCAGCATCGACCAGGTCGTCATCGGATCGCCCGACAGGGTCCGCGTCGAGGTCAAGACCGGTGCCGAGCTGCTCCCCGCCGGAAGCACCTCGCCCGGCCAGAACGAGGTCGACTGGCTGGGCACGCCGAAGTCCTTCACGCCGTACGTCGCCAAGGGCTGAACCAGCACCAGCAGGTACGTCGTCGCAGACGCGAACGCGCCCGGGACCCTCGAGGGGTCCCGGGCGCGTCGTCGTGCGGGTGGTGGTGCTGGCTGCTCCGAGTCAGTAATCTCAGTGGCTCGGCCACGCGGTGGGTCAGTGCCCGGACAGCTGGTAGGCGAGGCCGCCGGGCCGGTGCTGGCGAGAGACGATCGCCTCGACGTGCGCGATCTCCTCGGCGGTGTGGCGGGACAGGATGGCGTCGAGCTCGTGCCGCTCGGCGCTGCTGCGGTACTCCGCCAGCTCGCGCTCGAGCTGACGGTGCGAGGCACGCAGCGCGCGGCGCCGCGCGGCCGTGGCGCGCAGGTCGGTGACGGTGGAACGGATGGCAGGCATGACGCTTTCTCTCAGGTCGGACGGTGCCGGCCGAGGCTTCGACCGACACCTCAAGTCTCGGCACCCGGATCACCTCTTGCGCGTGCTGGCGCTGTCGATTCGGTCACAGCACCCGGTGCGAGCGTGCGCTGTGACCGACGTCACCGACGCGGGTGAATCCCTTGTGTCACAACGATGTCCGGCATGTTGCCGACTGACAGACCGACGGCTCTTCGACCGGGTTCGCCGGGCGTCGAGGTCGTCGACGGGCTTCGCCGGGCCGTCAGCGGGCGGTCCAGCCACCGTCCACGAGCAGGGTGTGGCCGGTGACGAGCGACGCCGCCGGCGAGCAGAGGTAGAGCACGGCGCCGGCCACGTCCATCGGGTCGCCGATCCGGTGCAGGGCCGCGATCCGCTCCACGACCTCGGCCTCGAAGTCCGGGTCGGCCAACGCGGGCTCGGTGCCGGGAGTCCGGATCCAGGTCGGCGCCACACAGTTGACCGTGATGCCGTGCTGGCCCCACTCGACGGCGAGGCACTTGGTGAGGTGCGCGATCGCCGCCTTGGTCATGCAGTAGACCGACTCCCCCGGCAACGCGACCGACCCGGCCTGCGAGCCGATCATCACGATCCGCCCGCTGCCCTGCCGGATCATCACCCGCCCGGCGGCCTGGCTGGCGAAGAACGTGCCCTTGAGGTTGACGCCAAGAGTCGTGTCGAAGTCCTCCTCGACCACGTCCTCGGCCGGGTTCTCCGGCGACGCGCCGGCGTTGTTGACCAGGATGTCCAGGCGGCCGTACCTCTCGACCACCGCGTCGACGGCACCCCGCACCTGACCGACGTCGGCGACGTCGCACTGCACCGGCAGGGCCTTGCGCCCCATCGCCTCGATCTCCGCGACGACGCCGCCGTCCCGCGAGACGTCGCGCAGCCCGACCGCGACGTCGGCGCCCGCGTCGGCGAGCGCCAGGGCGATCGCCCGGCCGAGCCCGCGCGCCGCACCCGTGACGAGCGCCACCTGGCCCGGCACGTCGAACCTGGGGTAGCCGGTCACGAGCCGCTCACCCGACCTCTGCTCGGGCCCCGGTCCGCAGGCTCTGCAGCACGGCGAGCGACACCGCGAGCGACCGCACACCGTCGGGCCCGCTGACGATGACGTCACCCTCGCCAGCAACGGCGGCGCCGAAGGCGCGCACCGTCACCTCGTAGAGGTCGTCCCGCGGTCCGACGTCGAGAGGCTCGGGCTTGTGGTCGCGCCACAACGTCACGCTGCCGACCGGGTCACCGGTGTTGCAGTCCTCGGCGACCAGGGCGCCGGCCGTGCCGAGGACGTGCAGGCTGGTCGGCAGGTGCGGGTTGTTGTAGGCGTCATGGGTCTGCACCAGCACGCCGCCCTCCCAGTCGATGCTCGTCATCACCGCGTCGAAGGGACCACCGGGGTCGTTGTCCTGGTTGAGGCCGGTCGCGAGCACCGAGCGGGCGTCGGTCCCGAGGATCGCGGCCGTCGCAGCCGCGTCGTGGACCGTCACGTCCAGCACGACGCCCCCGCCTTCAGGATCGTTGATGCGCCAGCCTGCCAGCCTGTCGGGCAGCTGCACGGCGTGGTGCACCCGCACCGCGCGCACGTCACCGACCGCCCCGTCGAGCACCGCCCTCTTCAGCGCCCGGTGAGTGGGTGAGGCCGGCAGGTGGTGGTTCGTCGCCATCACCACGCCTGCAGCCTCGCAGGCCGCGACCATCGCGCGCGCGTCCTCGAGGGTGAGGGCGAGTGGCTTCTCGGCGAGCACGTGCTTGCCCGCGGCCGCGGCAGCCTCGACCTGCTTGCGGTGCTGCGAGTTGACCGACGAGACGTACACCGCGTCGACGTCGTCGCGCTCCAGCGCGGCGGCGAGGTCGGTGACGGCATCAGGAACGCCGTGCTCGGCGGCCCAGGCCGTGGCGTGCTCGGCGTTGCCGGAGCGGACCACGACGGCGGTGTCACCTGCCGCGCGGATGGCGGGCAGCACCTTGGTGGCGGCGATGTCGCTGGCGCCGACCAGGGCCCAGCGCAGGGGTTGCGGCATGTCCCGAAGTCAAGCATCTCCAGCACCGCCACGGCACCTGGTGGTTGGCTGTCCCAATGTCCGGATCGAGCGGCGAGCTCCGTGCTGACGTCGTCGTCATCGGGTCCGGCATGGGCGGCGCCACGACGGCCCACGCCCTCGCCCGGCGCGGGGTCGACGTGCTGGTCCTCGAGCGCGGCCAGCGGCTGCCGCGCGAGCCGGAGAACTGGTCGCCGCGCGCGGTCTTCGTCGAGCGGCGCTACAAGCCCGACGAGACCTGGTACGACGCCAAAGGCCGGGGTTTCGCACCCGGCGTGCACTACGTGGTCGGCGGCAACACCAAGGTCTACGGGGCCAGCCTGCCGCGCTTCCGGGAGCACGACTTCGGTGCCGTGGAGCACCGCGAGGGCACCTCCCCGGCGTGGCCGTTCAGCTATGCCGACCTCGAGCCCTACTACGGACAGGCGGAGCAGCTCTACCGGGTGCACGGCACCACCGGCGAGGACCCGACCGAGCCGTGGCGCAGCACGCCCTACCCGCACCCGGCCCTGGAGCACGAGCCCTACGTCGCCGACCTCGCGTCGCGACTGGCGGAGCAGGGCGTGCACCCGAGCGCCAACGCGATGGGGGTCGACCGGTCCGACGGCCGGCACGCAGACGGTGGGCGGCGCGGCACCTGCATCCGGTGCGCGACCTGCGACGGCTTCCCGTGCCGGGTCGGCGCGAAGAGCGACGCGGAGACCTGCGCCATCGACCCCGCGCTCACCGACTCCGGCCTGCGGCTGGCGACCGGGATGCGGGTGCGACGGATCGTCACCGACGGCCCGGGCCGACGCGTCACCCACCTGGCCGTCGAGGGTCCTGACGGGATGGTGACGGTGCGCGGCGGGCGCTTCGTGCTCGCCGCGGGCGCGGTCAACTCGGCGGCCCTGCTGCTGTCCTCCGCCGACTCCTACACCCCAGCGGGTGTCGCCAACTCGTCCGGCCTGGTCGGGCGCCGCTTCATGATGCACAACAACGCGCACATCGCGGCCGTGGACATCAACCGGCGCAACGACGTCACCTTCCAGAAGACGCTGTCGGTCAACGACTGGTACGCCGACGGCGGCGACGGCTACCCCCTCGGCACGATGCAGCTCATCGGCCGGGTCGACGGCGTGATGATGAAGAGCTGGGCGACCAAGGTCCCGCTGCCCGCGCTCAAGGCGATGGCGAGCCGCAGCGTCGAGTGGCTGGTGATGTCCGAGGACCTGCCGCACGACCGCAACCGAGTGCTCGTCGACAGTGAGGGAAGGATCACGACAGCACGCCGGGCGGTCGGCGTCCGGACCCACCGGCGGCTGCACCACCGCGCCAGCCGGTTGCTGCGCGCCGCCGGCTACGACGCGGTCTTCACCCAGTGGTTCGACATCAGCATGAACAGTCACATGTGCGGCACCGTCGTCGCCGGCACCGACCCGGCCACCAGCGTTCTGGACCCGTGGTGCCGCTCGCACGACGTCGAGAACCTCTGGGTCGTGGACGGCGGCTTCTTCCCGTCGTCCGCGGCGATGAACCCGGCCCTCACGATCGCCGCGCAGGCGCTGCGCGTGGTGGCCGAGTCCGACCTCGCGAGCTAGCAGCCGGACGCGGCCGACGCGAGCAGAACCTGCCGGTCGCAGCGGGTCGCAGCGGCTACGCGTCCGCGCCCGGCTTGGCCGCCTCCGGGTGGGCGAGCTGCGTCGAGCCGTCCTCGGCGACCTCGACCTCCTGCTCGGGCGCCACCTTCAGCGCACCGGTCATCACGGCGACTGCGTCGGACATGCTGATCGTCTTCGGTGACACCACGGCTGCCCGCTGGCCGAGCCGCTGGATGTGGATCCGGTCGGCGACCTCGAAGACCTGCGGCATGTTGTGCGAGATCAGGATGACCGGCAGGCCGCGTTCCCGGATGCTCTCGATCAGCTTGAGCACCTGGCCGGACTCCTTGACGCCCAGGGCCGCGGTCGGCTCGTCGAGGATGATGACCTTGCTGCTGAAGGCCGCGGCCCGGGCCACGGCAACGGCCTGGCGCTGACCGCCCGAGAGGCTCTCCACGGCCTGACCCATGTTCTGCAGGGTCCCGATCCCGAGCGAGGTCATCTGCGTCTTGGCCTTCTTGCGCATGCCGTTGCCGTCGAGCATCCGCAGGACTGACCCGAGCGGGCCGGCGCGACGTTCCTCGCGACCCAGGTAGAGGTTGCCGGCGATGTCGAGCGACGGCGCGACGGCCAGGGTCTGGTAGACGGTCTCGATGCCGTGGTTGCGGGCGTCCAGCGGCGTCTTGAAGGTCACCGGCTTGCCGTCGAGCAGGATCTGGCCGGTGCTCGGCGCCTCGGCACCGGACAGGCACTTGATCAGCGTCGACTTGCCGGCGCCGTTGTCGCCGATGACCGCGAGGACCTCGCCCGGGTAGAGCTCGAGGTCGACGCCGTCGAGGGCGACGACGTGGCCGTAGGTCTTGACGATGTTGACGGCCTGCAGCACCGGCTGCCCGGCGCGACCGTCAGTCGTCGGGGTCTCCTGGCTGGTGGCGGTCATGCGCGGGCCCTCCGGATCCACTGGTCGACAGAGACAGCGACGATGATCAGGATGCCGACGGCCAGGGTCTGGTAGTAGACGTCCAGCCCGGCGAGGGTGAGGCCGTTGCGGAAGACACCGACGATGAGTGCGCCGATCAGCGAGCCCACGATGGTGCCGCGGCCGCCGAAGAGGCTGGTGCCGCCGATCACGACAGCGGTGATGGAGTCCAGGTTCGCGTCGATGCCGGAGTTCGGGCTCGCCGCGTTCACCCGGCCGATGAGGATCCAGCCGGTGAGGGCGTACAGCGCACCGGCGGTGACGTAGACGCTCATCAGGACGCGCTGCACGCGGATGCCGGCCAGGCGGGCAGCCTCCGCATCGTCGCCGACGGCGTAGACGTGTCTGCCCCAGGCGGTGTACTTCAGCACGAAGGCGAAGACGGCGTACATGATGAGCATGACCACGACACCGGTGGTGATCCGCACGTCGGCAATGGTGAACGTCTCACCGAGGAAGGCCAGCCCGGTCTCGAGCTCGGAGTCACGGATGGTCCGGCCGGTGGCATAGAGCAGCGTGAGCGCCACGAAGATGTTCAGCGTTCCTAGCGTGACGATGAACGGTGGCAGCCGGACCTTGGTCACCAGCAGACCGTTGGCGGCACCGGCCAGGGCACCGACGCCGATGCCGAGCAGGATCGCCAGCGGGCCGGGGACCCCGGAGTCGAAGGCTGTCTTGGCCATCACCATCGACGAGAACACCATGACGGCGCCGCAGGACAGGTCGATGCCGGCGGTGAGGATGATCAGCGTCTGGCCGACGGCCAGTGCGCCGACGACGGCGACCTGCTGGGTGATGAGCGACAGGTTGTTGGGGGTCGCGAACCTGCTGTTCAGCATGCTGAAGACGATGACGCTGATGACCAGCACGACCGCCGGGCTCAGCCACGGGTAGTTGTGCAGCAGGGTCTGGACCCGCTGCGCCGGGGTTCGGTGCTCGAGGAACTCCTCGGCCGCGTCGTAGCCGCTCTCGGGTGCCGCTGTCGTAGCTGCTCACGGTGCCTCCTCCTCGTCGAGACGACTACCGGACGACTGCGGCGGCGGGACTCCGACGCGGCGGTGGCCGGCCGAAGCGCGTAGGTCGCGCGTGGTGGAGGCGGCCGCCGCAGCGACCGCCCCCACCGTACGCGTCAACCTGATCTACGACGAGAGGCTCAGCCCCACGCGTTGTCCAAGCCGTACTGCGCGTCCTCGCTCTCGACACCCTCGACCGGCTCGTTGGCGATGAGCGTCACGCCGGTGTCGAAGAAGTCGAGGCCCGGCGAGGTCTCCGGCTTGGTCCCGTCCTGCACGATCTTGATGATCGCGGCGACGCCGAGCTCGACCATCTTGGCCGGGTACTGCTGCGACGTCGCGTCGATCGAGCCGTCCTGGACCGCCTCGACGCCGGCGCGGCCACCGTCGACCGAGACCACGACGACGTCGTCGAGTGACTTGCCCTGCGCCTCGAGTGCGGCGGTGGCACCGGCAGCGGTCGGCTCGTTGATCGTGTAGACCACGTTGATGTCGCTGTTCTTGGACAGCAGCTGCTCCATGCCGGTGCGGCCGCCCTCCTCGTTGGCGCCAGTCGCCACGTTGCCGACGATCTCGTACTCGCCGCCCGAGTAGCTCCCGGTCTTCGGCTCGTCGCCATTGACCTTCGGGTCACCGATGTCCTGGATGCCCATGCCCTCGAGGAAGCCCTGGTCGCGGTTGTAGTCCACCGAGACGACCTTGTCGTCGAAGATGTCGAGCAGCGCGATGACGGCCTTGTCGCCGCCGAGCTGCGCCGCGGCGTACTGGCCGATCAGGTCGCCGGCCTTGCGGTTGTCGGTGGCGAACGTGATGTCGACCGTGTCCGGCGGGTCCGGCGGCGTGTCCAGGGCGATGACGTAGAGGCCCTCGTCGCGCGCTCGCTGGATCGCGTCGTTGACGCCGGTGGACATCGGGGTGATCAGGATGCCCTGCTGCCCGGCGGTGATCGCGGCCTCGATGGCGTCGATCTGGCCCTGGTCGTCACCCTCCTCCTTGCCGGAGGCGATGGTGATGTCGATCCCCTCGGCGTCCGCGGCCTCCTTCGCGCCTTCCTGCATGGCCACGAAGAACGGGTTGGTCGAGTCCTTGGTGATCAGCGAGATGGCGATGTCTTCGCTGCCCCCACCACCTCCGCCGCCCGATCCGCCGTCGCCGCTGTCGCCGTCGTCGCCGCCGCACGCGGCGAGTGCCAGCGCGCCGACAAGTGCGACCCCGACGAGCCGCAGCCCGCGCACCCCTGTCGTCCTGCGAATCATGGATCTGTCCTCACGTCGGTCGGGTGGGATGAAGAGTGGAGACCTATTGACAACGTTGTCTTCCTGGTCGTTAGTTGTAGCCCTACGGTTACTCGGCCGTCAAGGACTTGTTGCGAACGGAGGCCCGTGTGACGAATCCGTTACCTGCAAGCACACGGCCCCGCGCCACGATGCGAGACGTGGCGGCACGCGCGGGGGTCAGCCTGAAGACCGTCTCCCGGGTCCTGAACCGTGAGGCCGGCGTGGCCGAGGGGACCGCGGCCAAGGTCCGCCAGGCGGCCGAGGAGCTGCAGTTCCAGCTCAACTTCGGTGCCCGCAGCCTGCGGCGCAACGACGGCCGGACGGCGACGATCGGCCTGATCCTGGAGAACGTCGAGAACCCGTACTCCTCCGCGATCCACCGCGCCGTGGAGGACATCGCGCGCCTGCGCGGCGTGTCCGTGTTCGCCGGCAGCCTCGACGAGGACCCCGGCCGGGAGCGCGAGCTGGTCGGCGCCTTCACCTCCCGGCGGGTCGACGGGCTGATCATGATGCCGACCGGTCCCGACCACAGCTACCTGCTCGCCGAGCGCCTGGCCGGCACCTCGATGGTCTTCGTCGACCGGGCCCCGGGGCTGATCGAGGCCGATCTCGTGGTGACCGACAACCAGGTCGGCGCGCGGACCGGTGTCCAGCATCTGATACGTCGGGGACACCGCCGGATCGGCTTCCTGGGCGACCTTCTGCTGATCCAGACGGCCAAGGAGCGCTACGCCGGCTACCTCGACGCGATGCGTGGCGCGGATCTCCCGATTGTCCGCTCGGACACCGTCCACGACGCCACCTCCTCGTCGCTCGCGGAGGCGGCGGCCACCGCGATGATGCGCGGCGACAACCCCCCGACGGCGCTCTTCACCGCCCAGAACTTCGTCACCTACGGCGCGCTGCGGGCCCTGCGTCAGCTCGGCCTGCACCACCGGGTCGCCCTGGTCGGCTTCGACGACTTCTACCTGGCCGACATCCTCGACCCGCCGGTCACCGTCGTCGCGCAGGACCCGCAGACCATCGGCCGCCGCGCCGCCGAGCGGCTCTTCGCCCGGTTCGACGGCGACGGCTCCCCCTTCACGACCGAGGTGGTCCCCAGCCGCCTGGTCGTCCGCGGGTCCGGGGAGATCCCCCCGCCTTAGCCCGCCAACTTCAGGCGCGTACGCCGTCAGCCGGGTGCGCCGGGTGCCCACCGCGGGGCGACCAGACCGGCGGCCACCCCGGCCAGCTCGGCCGCGCCGACCGCCCCGGGCTCGTCGAGCTCGCCGGTCGAGAACGAGCCGTACTGCTGCTCCTTCAGCGCGCGAACCAGCGGGTTGTGCAGCCAGCCGCCGACCACGACGACCTCCCGGTCGGCACCGACCTCGGCAGCCATCACCTCGTCGATGCGCACCGTGGTGGCCGTCAGGTCCTCCACGGCCACCCGCCAGACCAAGGCCGGTGCGGCGTCGTCGTCGACGTCGTGCACGGTCACCCCGTGGTAGCTCGCCGAGATGCGCATCGCGGTCGTCGACCGGTCGAGGTCGAGGCCCCGCCTGCCGAGCTCGATCCGCTCGGCCGGGGTCGGTGCGCCGACCAGCTGGCCGAGGCGCTCGAGCGAGATGCCCGTCGGCAGGCCCGCCAGCAGGCACAGGTGGTCGGGCACCACGCCCCACCCGGTTGTCACACCCTCGACGACCATCGCCTCGATCGACTCCGGTGACAGCGGCGCCCGCACGGTTCGCAGCAGCGCCTCGGCCGTGCCGAGCGAGTCGAGCAGGGTGCCGTCGACGGCTGCGCCGAGGGCGTACGCCGCGGTCTGGTGGTCGTGACCCGCGACGGTGAGCACCGCACCGCGCAGCTCCTCCGGGGCGTCGCGGTCGACGTGCCCGACCGGCTGGCCCGCGGCGACGATCTCGCCGAGGAAGTCCGGGCCCGCGTCGAGCATCGCGAGCGCCTCGGCCCACGGCTGCTTGCCCGGCACGTCGAAGAGTCCGGTGCGGCTGACCAGTGACAGCTCGTTGACCTGGTCGCCGCCGAGGGTGTGCACCGCCCACTCCGGCACCGACAGGAAGCGGACCGCCTCGCGGGCGGTGTCGACGTTCGACCGCAGCCAGAGCAGCTTGGTCAGGCTGGAGACCGAGTCGATCGCGCGGCCGGCGGTGCGTCGGTAGGTCTGGTCACCGAGCTGACGGCGTACGTCGTCGATCTCGGCTCTGGGGTCGTACCAGGCGAGGGCCGGGGCGAGCGGCCGGCCGTCGCCACCGAGGAGGACCCCGGTCTCGGCCATGCCGGTGACGCCGACGGCGATCGCCCGCTGCCCCGACGCGCGGACCGCTCCGACGGCGGCCTCGAGGACTGCGGCGGCCAGTGCGGTCGGGTCGACCTCGGCAGTGGCGCCGGCGTGCTTCCACGGCGTCGGCACCGCGTGCTGGCCGAGCACGGTGAGCTCGACGTCGGTCGCGACCGCCTTGACGCGGGAGGTACCGACGTCGATGCCGACGAGCACACCGGCGAGGCCGGCGCCGGAGCTCACGGCGCCGCCGCGGCGTCCTGGGGTTGCGGCGGGCGGCAGGCGACGGTCTCCGTGCCGGGCACCTCCCAGCGGCCGGCGGACCAGGGCACCACGAAGGCCGAGCCGCGGTGCACGGCGATCGCGCCGCCGTGCTCGGTGCGCACCTCGCCGTCGCCGTCGAGGACCAGGCCCACCGCGAAGCCGCGGTCGACAGCGCCGGCGCGCGGCAGCAGCTCGGCGCGGAAGTAGCCGTCGGCGCGAGCCGTGAGGAGGGACCGCGGGCCGCCGCCGCTGAGGCCGGGGCTGCGGACCAGGCCGGCGAGCTCGTCGAGACCGAGCGGGTCCAGTCGCAGCGCGTCGAGCACGGTCGGGAAGCCGAGGCCGAGGTGGCCGTCCTTCTCGCCGTCGACCGCGAAGCCCTCCCACTCCAGGAGCGCCGAGAGGTCTGTCGGCTCCTGCAGCTCGAGCACGAAGACGCCGGCGTCGATGGCGTGCGGCAGTCCGGCTGGGACGAGGACGGTGTCGCCGGCGGCCACGTCGCGGCGGGTCAGCGACGCGAGCAGCCCGGCGCTGTCGCGGCGCTCGACCAGGTCGAGGACCTGCGCCTTGGTCATCGCGTCGGCGAAGCCGAGCCCGACACCGGCGCCGGCGGGTGCCTCGAGCACGATCCACGCCTCGGTCTTGCCGTGGTCGAGAGCGAGGTGCCGCTTGGCGAAGGCCTTGTTCGGGTGGAAGTGCACCGGCAGCCGCTGGTCGGGGTCGAGCAGCTTGACCAGCAGCTCGCTGCTCTGCCCGAAGGCGGCCAGGTGGTCGGGGCCGAGCCAGCGCTGCGGGTCGTCGGCGACCGCGTCACGCAGGAGGCGTCCGTCGGGCAGCTCTGACAACCCGGAGAGCTCCTCGCCGAACCGGGTGACCGTCGAGCCGATCCACTCCTCGGGGCGCATCGGGCCGCCGGGGCCGCCGCGCAGCGCGCCGATGCGGTCCCCGCCGCGGTAGAAGTGCGGGAACTGGTTGGTCGGCAGCAGCACGGGCGCCAGCGCCGGGCCCGCTGCGTCCGGCACGACCGGCACGTCCGCCACCTGCCCTCCCGGCCGGCCACGACAGCCGGTCGCGCGCACGCTAGGTCGCCGCCGTAACCTGCGTCAACGCCTTGCCCACGCACCTGGAGGTCCGGTGGCCGACGTCGCCATCCGCTTGTCACGGCTCTTCGACGCCGGGTCGGGGCGCTGCTTCGACATCGCGGTCGACCACGGGTTCTTCGGCGAGGCGTCGTTCCTCGCCGGCATCGAGGACCTCGGGGCGGCGGTGCGGGTGCTGGCCGCGGCCGGGCCGGACGCGATCCAGCTCTCGCAGGGGCAGGCGCGACTGCTGCAGGAGATCCCCGGCAGGTCGCGGCCGGCACTGGTGCTGCGGACCGACGTCGCCAACGTCTACGGCCAGCAGCTGCCGGACCGGCTCTTCAGCCGGCTGATCCCCGAGCCGGCACTGACCGGTGTGCGGCTCGACGCGGCGTGCGTCGTCGTGAACCTCTTCGACCTGCCCGGCCGGCCCGAGGTGCGCGAGGCGTGCGTCGCCAACGTGCTGACCGCCAAGGCCGACTGCGAGCGCTACGGCATGCCGCTGATGGTCGAGCCGCTGGTGATGAAGGACGCGACCGCCGGCGGCTACACGTCCGACGGCACCACGGCGAGGATCGTTCCGCTGGTGCGGCAGGCCGTCGAGCTCGGCGCCGACGTCATCAAGGCCGACCCCACCGACGACACCGGCGACTACCACCTCGTCGTGCAGGCCGCGGGTCGCGTTCCGGTGCTGGTACGTGGCGGTGGGCGCGTCGACGACGACGAGCTCTTCCGGCGCACGGCTGCGGTGCTCGACCAGGGCGCAGCCGGGATCGTCTACGGCCGCAACGTCATCCAGCACGCCGACCCGGCCGGGCTGACCCGGGCGTTGATGGCGATGCTGCACGAGGGCGCCGACGTGGACGCTGCTCGAGCGATGCTCGGGGCCGGGTGAGGTTCCCGTGACGTCGGGTACGTCGCCCACGCCGGTGAGGATCGGGGTCGTCGGCGGCGGCCTGATGGGCAAGGAGCTGCTCGCGCTGACCCGGCGCTGGGACGCCCTGCTCGACCACCCGGTGCGGCCGTCGGTCGTAGCCCTGGCCGACCCGTCGCCGGCCGTGCAGTCGTGGTGGCGTGGCGTCGGCGTGGAGACCGTCGTCGACGACTACCGGGCACTGCTCGACGACCCGTCGATCGACGTGCTCTACCTCGCGGTGCCGCACGACCTGCACGAGCGGCTCTACCTCGACACGGTCGCCGCCGGGAAGGACTTCCTCGGCGAGAAGCCGTTCGGCATCGACCTGGGTGCCGCCGAGCGGATCGTGGCAGCGATCGACGCCGCCGGGGTCCTTGTGCGGGTGTCGAGCGAGCTGCCGTTCTTCCCCGGCGCGCAGCGGGCGGCTGCCCTGGTCCGCGACGGTGCGCTCGGCGAGGTGCTCGAGGTCCGCTCGGGTCTGCTGCACTCCTCCGACATCGACCGGGCCAAGCCGATCAACTGGAAGCGCCAGGTCGCGCACTGCGGTGAGCTCGGGGTCATGGGCGACCTCGGGATGCACGCCGCGCACCTGCCGCTGCGGCTCGGCTGGACCCCGTCCTCCGTCTACGCACTGCTCGACGACGTCGTACGCACCCGTCCCGGACCTGACGGCGACCCCGTCCCGTGCGACACCTGGGACAACGCTCTTCTGACTCTCGGCGTGCAGTCCGGCGACCGGCGCTTCCCGATGCTGTGGGAGACCAAGCGGATCGCGCCCGGGCAGAGCAACACGTTCTTCTTCGAGGCCGTGGGCATGGACGGCGGCGTGCGCTTCTCGACCCGCAGCCCGCAGGTGCTCGAGCGCTTCTCGCTGGTAGACGGCGAGCAGGTGTGGTCGCAGGTGCAGCCCGGGCACCGCTCGGTGTGGCCGACGGTGACCGGCGGGATCTTCGAGTTCGGCTTCCCCGACGCGCTGCTGCAGATGTGGGCGGCGTACCTCGCAGAGCGGGCGGGCGAGCTCGGCGACCGCTTCGGCACCGCGACCCCGGCCGAGGCGTTGGCCGCGCACCGCGTCTTCGACGCCGCCCTCCGCTCGCACGAGACAGGCTCCGCCGTCGCGCTCTAGCGTCTCGACCGCGCACGAATCGCGGCGTAATGCGGGCGGCCCAGCGTGGCGATCTTGCCGATCGCTCGTTCCGCCGCGATTCGTGTCCGCCCAGCGCGGGTCAGCGCACCTGCTTCACCGGCAGGATGGCGGCGGCTCCGGCGAAGGCGCAGGCACCGGCCACGACGTAGAGCAGGACGTAGCTGCCGCCCCCGATCGCGAGCACGGCCGGGGCGAGAGCCGGCGCGACGGAGAACGGCAGGGCACCCGCCATGTTGAGCACGCCGAGGTCCTTGGCGGTGGTGTGGTCGTCCGGGAGCACATCGGCGACGAGTGCGAGGTCGACCGCCATGTAGACGCCGAAGCCGAGCCCGCTGATCGCCATGCCGACCAGGAAGCCCTCGAAGCTGCCGGCGCCGGCGATCACCAGCAGCGCCAGGCCGTACACGACGGACGCACCGGCCACGAAGGCCTTCCGTCGCCCGAGCCGGTCGGAGACCCGGCCCGCGACGAGGGAGGCAGCCACGACGACCGCGGACTGGGTGAGGGTCCCCAGGAAGATCTGCCGGGGCACGTCGTCCTCGGCGCTGCCGAGCCTGTCCAGCAAGTAGTAGGCCTGGTACGTCGTCAAGAATGCGAAGGCCAGCACGAGCAGGAACCGGCTGGCGAACGCCCAGGCGAAGTCCGGGCTGACGCGCGGGTTGACGTAGAACGTCGCGGCCAGCTCCCGCCGCGACCACGGCGGCTTGTCCCCCGCCGCGAGCCGGCGGTCGTCGAGCCTGGCAACGAACAGCAGGATGAAGAACCCGCCCAGCGCGCACGGGACGAGGAACATGGCGAGCTGGCTGCCGCTGAACAGGTCGACCAGGTAGGTCCCGCTCACCGACGCGACCGGCACGCAGATGCCGAGGACACCGGCGACAAGCCCGCGCTGGACGGTCGGCACCTTGTCGGGCAGCACGGCGACCATGGCAGCGAGCAGGGCGTTGAAGCACAGCTGCGCCAGGCACCAGCCGACCAGGACCACCGGGATGCTCGGGGCAACTGCCACGACGAGGATGCCCAGCGTGCCGCCGGCCCAGCCGGCGACCATCCACGGCCGGCGCATGCCGAACGGAGAGGTGGTGCGGTCGCTGAGCCGGCCGGCAACTGGGTTGCCGACCAGTGCCACGAGGGAGCCGACGCCGGCCACCAGGGAGAGGTTGCCCGGTGCCCGGTCTATCCCCACCAATGAGTTGACCTTGAGCGCCAGCGTGACCAGCAGCGGCGCGATGAGCATCAGGCAGCTGCTCGCGTAGGCGAGCGTGTAGAGCGCGATGAAGCCCCGCCCCACCGGGCGGGACGCAGGGCGCCCAGACAGCGCGGTCGGCACTGACGGGTCCGGGTCGACTGCCGGCCGGGCTGCGCTCCAGCTGCCGTCTGGCATCGCGCGTCTCCACCCCGCTCGGTGGCCCGAGTCTGTCAGTCGCTGACGGTCACCACCGGAAATCACCAGGTGTGGTGATCCGCGCTCACCAGGTCCGTTCCTACCTTCCGGGCATCGCCACGTCAGAGAAGGACCCCATGAGCACACCCAGCACACCCAGCGCCCCGTCCGGCGGCACCCCCTCCCCGGAGGCCGGGACCTACCAGATCCGGGTCGACGGCCACCTCGACGACCGGTGGGTCGCCTGGTTCGACGGGCTGGACCTCACCCACGAGGGCGACGGCACCACCACCCTGCGGGGTCCGGTGGTCGACCAGACGGCCCTGCACGGCCTTCTCCAGCGGATCCGCGACCTCGGCCTGCCCCTGGTCTCCGTCACCACCATCGACCCACTCCACCCCGAAGGGACATCGTCATGAACCGCTTCGTCCAACGCCTCGGCGACGCCAGTGCTCGCCGGCCCTGGACCACGATCGGTGCCTGGGCGGTGCTCGCCGTCCTGGTCGCGGTCCTCTCCGGCGCCGTCGGCGGTGTCTTCGCCGACGACTTCAGCGCACCCGGCAGCGAGAGCGCCCAGGCGCAGGACCTGCTCGAGGAGCGCTTCCCGGCGGTGGCCGGCGGCAGTGGTGTCGCCGTCTTCGCAGCCGACCCCGGCGAGCAGCTCACCGCCCACCGTGCGGAGATCAAGGCTTCGCTCGCCCAGGTCGCCGGCATCGAGCACGTCGCCGCCGTGACCGACCCCTTCGAGACCGACCGGATCTCGGCCGACGGCCGGGTGGGCTACGCCGAGATCTCGCTGGACGTCCCCTCGACCGAGCTCGGACGCCCGGCTGCCGCTGAGATCACCGAGGCTCTGGAGCCGGCTCGTGCCGGTGGCGTGCAGGCGGAGCTCGGCGGCGACGCTGCGTTCCTCAACGCCGAGAAGAAGTCCTCCCCGGCCGAGGCGGTCGGGCTCCTCGCGGCGCTCGTCGTCCTCGTCGTCGCGTTCGGGACGATCGTGGCGGCCCTCGTGCCGATCGTGCTCGCCCTGGTCGCCGTCGCGGTCGGGCTGCTCAGCGTCGTGGTCCTGGCCGGCTCGCTGGAGGTCTCCACCGCCGCACCGACCATCGGCGCCATGGTCGGCCTCGGCGTGGGCATCGACTACGCCCTGCTGATCGTGTCCCGCTACCGCGAGAACCGCACCGCGGGACAGGACAACCGGTCGGCGCTCTCGGCCGCGATGGGCTCGTCCGGCACGGCCGTCGTCTTCGCAGGCGGCACCGTCGTCCTGGCGATGACCGCCCTCGTGCTCACCGGCGTGGGCTTCCTCGCCTCCATCGGGCTCAGCACCTCGATCGTCGTCTTCTTCGCCGTGGCGACCGCGACCACCCTGCTGCCGGCACTGCTGACGTTGCTCGGCAACCGCATCGACCGCGGACGGTTCAGCCTGATCCCCGGCCGGCGCCACGCCGCCGGGCGCACCAAGGCGGCCGAGGACACCACCTGGTGGCGCATGGCCCACCGGATCGCCGCAAGGCCGTGGCCCTACGCCGTCGCCGGCACCCTGGTCCTCCTCGCGCTTGCCGCCCCGGCGTTCTCCCTGAGCACCGGCTTCCCCGACTCGGGTGACAACCCGACCGCCCAGACGGAGCGCCGGGCGTACGACCTGCTGGCCGACGGCTTCGGCCCGGGCTTCAACGCACCGCTGCTCGTCGTCGTCGACCTGCAGGACACCGGGCTGGACAGCCAGGACGTCACCGAGCTGGCCGACCGCATCGCTGCGGACTCCGGCATCGCTGAGGTCGGCGCCCCGCAGGCCACCGCCGGCGGCGACACCGTGGTGCTGCCCACGCTGCCCACCACCGAGCCGTCCGACCCCGACACCGCGCAGACCCTGCAGCGGGTCCGCGCCATCACGCCCGACGGCGTCTACGTCACCGGCGCGACCGCGCTGACCCTCGACCTGGACGAGCAGCTCTCCGAGACCCGGCCGCTGTTCTTCGGCTCGATCCTGGCGGCCTCCGTCCTGCTGCTGATGGTCGTCTTCCGCTCGGTCGTCGTCCCGCTCAAGGCCGCGGCCATGAACCTGCTGTCCATCGGTGCGGCCTACGGCGTCATCGTCGCCGTCTTCCAGTGGGGCTGGCTCGGCGGGCTCTTCGGCCTCGACGGGACGTACCGCATCGCCTCGCCTCTGCCGGTGATCTTCTTCGCCGTGCTGTTCGGGCTCTCGATGGACTACGAGGTCTTCCTGGTGTCCCGCATCCGCGAGGCCTACAACGCGACCGGGGACAACACCGAGTCAGTGGCGCGCGGCCTGGCGGCGACCGGCCGCGTCATCACCTCCGGCGCACTGATCATGATGATCGTCTTCCTCAGCTTCGTCAGCGACCCGTCGCCCTTCGTGAAGATGATCGGGCTCGGGCTGGCCACCGCGATCGCGCTCGATGCCACCGTCATCCGGATGGTGCTCGTGCCGGCGACGATGGCCCTGATGGGCCGGGCGAACTGGTGGCTGCCGGGGTGGCTGGACCGCGTGCTGCCGCACATCAACATCGACAGCGACACCACGGTGCGGCTGCCAGGTCAGGTGCCGGTCCCGGCACCCCGCGAGACCCCGGTCGAGGTCCTGGACGGTGCGCGATGATCGAGGCCACGAACCTCACCAAGAGGTACGGCGCCAAGACCGCCGTCGACGACCTGACGTTCACCGTCCGCCCGGGCATCGTGACGGGTTTCCTCGGCCCCAACGGGGCCGGCAAGTCCACGACGATGCGGATGATCCTCGGCCTCGACCGGCCGACGGCCGGCACCGTCACGGTGGGCGGCCGCCCCTACCGGCAGCACGCCAAGCCGCTGCAGGTGGTCGGTGCCCTCCTCGAGGCACGGGCGGTCCACACCTCCCGGTCGGCCCACAACCACCTGCTGGCGCTGGCAGCCACCCATGGCATCGCCCGGAGCCGGGTGGCGGAGGTCATCGAGATGGTGGGTCTGCAGGACGTGGCGGCCAAACGGGCCGGCGGCTTCTCGCTCGGCATGGGACAGCGACTCGGGATCGCGTCGGCGCTGCTGGCCGACCCCGAGACACTGATCCTCGACGAGCCGGTGAACGGGCTGGACCCGGAGGGGATCCGCTGGATCCGGGACCTCCTCAAGGGGCTGGCCGCCGACGGGCACACGGTCTTCGTGTCCAGCCACCTGATGAGCGAGATGGCCCTGACGGCCGAACACGTCATCGTGGTCGGTCGGGGCCGGCTGATGGCCGACATGCCGATGGCCGAGCTCATCGCGCAGGCGTCGAGCAGCAGGGTCGTGGTCCGCAGCCCGCATGCCGCCGCGCTCGCCGGGGCACTCGCAGCCCCGGACGTCCACGTCTCCCGGACCGATCCGGAGACGCTCGAGGTGACCGGCCTGACCGCCGCGCAGATCGGCGACCGGGCGCACGGCCTCGGGATCCCGCTGCACGGGCTCGCACCGCAGCAGGCCTCGCTGGAGGAGGCGTTCATGGAGATGACCCGCGACGAGGTGGAGTTCCACGCGACGACACCGGCGACGCCGGCGACACCGACAACTCCGACGTCGTACGACACCCCGATCGAGCACACCCTGAGGAGCGCGTCATGAGCGTCGTCGCCGTCCGGCCGGTCACCTCCGTCCGGGTGCTGCGCAGCGAGTGGGTCAAGCTGCGGTCGCTGCGGTCCACAGCCCTGACCCTGCTCGCCGCGGTCGGTGTCATGGTCGCGCTCGGCTGGCTCTTCGGCTGGGGCACGCAGAACCAGTGGTCCGAGCTGCGGCCGGACGAGAAAGCGGCCTTCAGCCCGGTCGACACCACCCTGGCCGGCTTCTACCTGGCACAGCTGGCTGTCGGCGTACTCGGCGTCCTGCTCGTGACCGGCGAGTACGCGACGGGGATGATCCGCGCGACGTTCGGCGCGGTGCCGCGACGGCTGCCGGTCCTGTGGGCCAAGGCCGTCCTCTATGCGGCCGTGACCTTCGCCCTCATGCTGGCCGCGTCGTTCGTCGCGTTCCTCGGCGGGCAGCAGCTCCTCGGGGCGCACGGGACGTCGCTGACGGGCAGCGGCGCGGTGCGCGCGATGGTCGGCGTCGCCGGCTTCCTCGCGCTGATCGGGGTGTTCTCCGTGGCGCTCGGCTTCGTCGTGCGGAGCACCGCTGGTGGCGTCGCGACCCTCTTCGCGCTGCTGCTGGTCGCCCCGACCCTCGGGCTGCTGCTCCCGGCCAGCTGGCGCGAGCACGTGCTGCCCTACCTGCCGAGCAACGCGGGTGCCTCGTTCTTCAGCGTGCAGCCCTCGGCGGACGGCCTCTCGCCGACCGCCGGGCTGCTGGTGCTGGTGACGTGGGTGGTCGTGGCCCTGCTCGGCGCCGCGGTGCTCGTCACCCGACGGGACGCGTGACGCCCGTCGCGCTACCTGTCGGTCAGCGCCCGGCGAGGGCCTCGACGTCGAGGCGGTGCGGCACAGCGGGTACGGCGCCCGGCCGTTGCACGCACAGTGCCGCGGCCGCGTTGGCCCGGCCCAGCGCGGTGGCGACGTCGACGTCCTCGGCCAGGGAGGCGGCCAGGTAGCCGGCGAAGGTGTCGCCGGCGCCGGTCGTGTCGACGACCTGCACGGCACGGCCGGGCTCCCGGTGCCGGGCGCCCTTGGCATCGCAGTAGAGGGCGCCGGCCGGCCCGAGGGTCACGACCACTGCCGGCACCAGGTCGAGCAGCCGTTCGAGGAGGGGCTCGATGTCGCCCGCGGCGCCCCCGGCGACACCGGCGACCGTGCGCGCCTCGCGCTCGTTGACGACCAGCAGGTCCACGTGGTCCAGCGGCAGCTCGGCCGCCGCGACGGCGGGCGCAGCGTTGAGCACGACGGTCACGCCGGCCTCGCGGGCCGCCCGGGCGGCGGCCGCGACCGTCGGCAGCGGTACCTCGAGCTGCATCAGCAGGACCCGGGCGCCGGCGATCGCCGCCAGCTCCGCCGGCATCAGGTCGGTGAGTGCTGCGTTGGTGCCCGGGACGACGACGATCGAGTTCTCACCAGCTGCGTCGAGCATCACCACCGCGAGCCCGGTGCGTCCGGTCGTCGCACGTACCACCGGGTCGATCCGGTCGTCCGCCAGCACCTGCCGCAACGCGTGGCCCTCGGCGTCCTCCCCCACCGCGCCGATCATCCGGGTGAACGCACCGGCACGCGAGGCGGCGACCGCCTGGTTGAGTCCCTTGCCGCCGGGCCCGTCGGCGCGTCGCCGCGACAGGACGGTCTCCCCCGGCGCGGGCAGGGCGTCGAGGTGCAGGGCGAGGTCCATGTTCAGACTGCCGAGGACAGTCACTCCGGTCGCTCCGGTCGCAGGCACACCCGCACGCTACGGGCTGGGTGTTTGCGCGATCCAGCGACCCGCGGAGCCAGGCTGCCCCATCATCGGCAGATGGTCCGCGACCGGACGCTGATGATGGTCGCCGCCCACCCGGACGACGACGCCTACGGGATGGCCGGCACGGTGGCGCTGCACGCCGACGACCCGGGCTTCCGGTTCGTCCTGGTGCACGCCACGGACGGCGGTGCCGGCGACATCGCTCCCGACTTCCCGGCGACCCGCGAGACCCTTGGCGCCCTCCGCCGCGAGGAGGACGAGCGCGCGTGGCGGGCGCTCGGCCGGCCGCCGGACCGGCACGAGTGGCTCGGCTACCAGGACGGCGCGGTCAGCGAGGTGCCCTTCGACGAGCTGGTCGACCGGCTCGCCGGGATCCTCGAGGAGGAGCGGCCCGATGTCGTGGGGTCCTTCGGGCCCGACGGCATCACCGGCCACCCGGACCACGTCACGGTGGGGGCCGCGACCGACGCGGCGTTCGACCGGGTCACGGCCAGCGGCGGCGAGGGACTGCGGCGGCTCGTGCACGGAGCCCTGCCGCAGTCGGTCTTCCATCGGTGGAACGACACCCGGCGCCGGAAGGCCATCGAGCCCTGGGACCCGGACGCGGTCTACCACCTGCGCGGCGTGCCCGACGAGCAGATCGGCATCACCGTCGACACGTCGTCGGTCGCGCTGCGGGTGGTCGCCGGGCTGCGCGAGCACCGCAGCCAGCGGCACGTCATCGCCCTGCCCGGCGTGACCGACGAGCAGTGGGCGCGCAGCACCTCACGCGAGCACTACGTCATCGCAAGACCAGCCCGACCAGCCCCGGCGGGCGGCCCGGTGCTGTCGGACGTCTTCGACGGGCTCAGCCGCAGGCGTCGCAGCGACCCGTGAAGGGCAGCTGGGTGAAGCAGGTCGGGCAGACCGCGGCCGGAGCCGGGTTCAGCCGGGCCACCCGCCGCCGGGCGTCGTAGACCTTCCGGGTCAGCGCGGCGCGGCCACCGCCCTTCGGGATCTCGGCTCCGAAGTAGCGGTAGCACTCGAGGCGAGCCTCGGCCGCGTGCTCGTCGAGGTCCTCGGGCACCGGCTGGCCGCTGCGGACGATGCCCTGGCGGTAGGCCGGCCCGACGGTCTCGTTCTCCCGCACGCACAGGGCGGTGAGCGGCGGCTCGCCACGCTTCACGCAGTCGTCAGCGACCGCTCCGAGCACCGCGCCGAGCCACTGGTGCATCGGCAGCGTCGTCACGACCCCGGTCTCGTGCTGGACGATCTCCGCGAGCTCGGCGTAGGTGATGTAGGCGTGGTAGCGCCCTGCGGTCGAGATCAACGCCTGACGCGCGTGCACGGTCCACTGCTCGGTGGCCTCGCCGATCGGGACCTCGACGTCCTCCGCGATCTCTTCGGTGCCTTCGAGGGTTTCGTCCAGGTCTTCCATGCCCTGAACCTACGCCCTCCCCCGGCCTCAGCCCGCCCGCAGCATCGGCGGGGACAGCAGAACGGCGTCCCCGCGGCGATATAGCTGCGCCGGCCGGCCGCCCTGCCGGGTCGTCGTCTCACCCGTCTCGACCAGGAATCCGGGCGCGCCGGTCACCTTGCGGTGGAAGTTCCGCGGGTCCAGCGCCTCCCCCCAGACCACCTCGTAGACCCGCCGCAGCTCCCCCACCGTGAAGGGCTCCTCGCAGAAGGCCGCCGCCAGCGGCGTGTACTCCAGCTTCGACCGCGCCCGCTCCACCCCGTCGCGCAGGATCTGAGCGTGGTCGAAGGCCAGCCGCCGCGGCGAGGCCAGCAGGTCGGCGACCGGCCGCCAGTCCGCCTCGGCGGCGTCCGTGCCGGCCACCGGCGCGGGCAGCTCGGGGGCGAGCGCCAGGTGGGCGACGCTCACCACACGCATCCGCGGGTCGCGCTTCGGCCGGCCGTACGTCGCCAGCTGCTCGAGATGTACGTCGCGCAGCCGGAGCCCGGTCTCCTCGGCGAGCTCGCGCCGGGCAGCCGCCTCGATGTCCTCGTCCGCGTGGACGAACCCGCCCGGCAGTGCCAGCCGACCCTCGTAGGGGGCGCTGCCGCGACGTACGACCAAAGCCTGGAGCTCGTCGTCGCGCACCGTGAGGACCACCAGGTCCACCGTCACCGCGAACGGCGGGTAGCTCGACGCGTCGTAGGCCGTCACGGCACCTACCCTATCTCGTCGCGCTGACGATATACGGCCTCGCAGTCCGTGATCTCGAGCCCGCCGGTCTCCGGTGCCATAGCGAGCGCCCCTCCTGGGCGTGTTCATGGTTGAGGGACACCGCCGGGCAGCCGTCCGACCGCGGGAAGTCCCCGGACCCGAGGGGTGGCACGGGGCAGGATTCGAAATGTCTTACCCGCCCTGACAACCTCCGTTTTATGGCACATTGGTGGAGCCCAGCCCGGGTGGTGGTGCCTGTGCCAGAGAGGTCACCGGGAGGTTCCCCATGTCGACGGCTACTTCTCCGCATCCCACAGAGCCGAAGTCGCCGGCCGGAACCCGGGTCGCTTGGGTCGCTGTGGCAGCCATCGGCGCCACGTGTTGGACAGTGCTCGCGTTGTCGCGGGGCGAGGAGGTCTCCGCCCTGTGGATCCTCTTCGCGGCACTCTCGTCGTACGCGATCGCCTACCGGTTCTATGCCCGCTTCATCGCCTACCGGGTGCTCCAGGTCGACGACACCCGGGCCACACCGGCCGAGAAACTCAACAACGGCAAGGACTTCGACGTCACGGACCGGCGGGTGCTCTTCGGGCACCACTTCGCGGCGATCGCGGGCGCCGGTCCGCTCGTCGGTCCGGTACTGGCCGCGCAGATGGGCTACCTGCCGGGGACGATCTGGATCATCGTAGGCGTCATCTTCGCCGGCGCCGTCCAGGACATGGTGGTGCTGTTCTTCTCCATGCGCCGCAACGGCAAGAGCCTCGGCCAGATGATCCGCGAGGAGATCGGGACGGTCGGCGGCATCGCCGCGCTGATCGCGGTCTTCGCGATCATGATCATCATCCTCGCGGTGCTCGCCCTCGTGGTGGTCAACGCGCTCGCCGAGTCACCGTGGGGTGTCTTCTCGATCGGTCTCACGATCCCCATCGCGCTGTTCATGGGCTACTACCTCCGGCACATTCGACCCGGGCGCGTCATGGAGGTCACCGCGATCGGTGTCGCACTGCTGCTGCTGGCGGTCATCGGTGGTGGCTACGTCGAGGAGATGGGTCTGGAGGAGACGCTGACGCTCTCCAAGGAGACGTTGGTCCTCTGCCTCGTCGTCTACGGCTTCGTCGCGTCGATCCTTCCGGTCTGGATGCTGCTGACGCCGCGTGACTACCTGTCCACGTTCATGAAGATCGGCGTCATCGTGCTGCTGGCTGTCGGACTGGTGATCGCCCGGCCGGTGCTGCAGAACGAGGCGGTCACGGACTTCGCGATCGACGGCACCGGCCCGGTGTTCGCGGGCAAGCTCTTCCCGTTCGTGTTCATCACGATCGCCTGCGGCGCATTGTCCGGGTTCCACGCGCTCATCGCCTCGGGCACCACCCCCAAGATGGTCGCCAAGGAGAGCCACGTCCGGATGATCGGTTACGGCGGGATGCTGATGGAGTCCTTCGTGGCCATCAGCGCACTTATCGCCGCCTCGGTGATCGACCAAGGGCTCTACTTCGCGATGAACGCCCCCGCGGGCGCCACTGGCGGCGAGCCGGGGACGGCTGCCGAGTTCATCCGCGGCATCGGCTTCACCATCACGCCTGCCGACCTCACCAACGCGGCCGCCTCCATCGAGGAGGAGACCCTGATCTCCCGCACCGGCGGCGCGCCCACCCTCGCCTTCGGCATGTCGCTGATCTTCACCGACGCCTTCGGCGGCGGGCTCGCTGCGTTCTGGTACCACTTCGCGATCATGTTCGAGGCGCTGTTCATCCTCACCGCCGTCGACGCCGGGACCCGCGTGGGCCGGTTCATGCTGCAGGACACGGTCGGCAACCTCTGGCCGCGGTACGGCGACCTCTCCTGGAAGCCGGCCTCCTGGTCGGCCAGCGCCGTCGTCGTCGGGCTGTGGGGCTACATGCTCTACGTCGGCGTCACGGACCCTCTCGGCGGGATCAACCAGCTGTTCCCCTTGTTCGGTATCTCCAACCAGCTGCTCGCGGCGATCGCGCTCACCCTGTGCGTGACGCTGATGTTCAAGCACGGGAAGGCGAAGTGGGCCTGGGTTCCCGGCGTCCCCCTCGCCTGGGACCTGACCACCACGATGACCGCCAGCTGGCAGAAGGTGTTCTCCGGCGACGTGAGGATCGGCTACTTCGAGCAGCGGTCGGCCTACAAGGCCGCGATGGACGACGGCGAGCTACTCGCGCCGGCGACGGACATGGACCAGATGCAGCAGATCATCACCAACTCGACTGTGAACGGCGTCCTGCAGGCACTGTTCGCGTTGCTCACCCTCACCGTCGTCGTCAGTGCGATCCCTATCTGGATCAAGGCGGCGAGGAGCGGCGGGCTGCCGACGACCGAGGTCCCGCACGAGCCCTCGAGCATCGTCGCGCCGTCCGACTTCTTCGCGACCAAGGACGAGAAGGCGGCGGTCCGCGAGTACGAGAAGTCCCAGCGTGAGCTCGCCGGCGCCGGAGGACGACAATGAGGACCGCCGTCGGCAGGGCGGGTCGCGGGGTCCTCTGGTACCTGAAGCAGGCGACCGGCGAGGCCAAGTGGGACGAGTACCTCGAGCGCTGCCGCGGCGAGGACGTCCAGGCCATGTCGCGCCGGGACTTCGAACGCCACCGGGCCGACCACAAGGAGGGAAGCCCGCAGTCCTGCTGCTGCTGACGCCTAGGGCCACAGGCACCCGCCGCGGAGTCCACGGTGCCGCTCCCCCCTGCACCCGGCCTGCCCGACATCCGCCTGCACGACGCCCGGCACACCGCCGCCTCGCTGATGCTTGCCCTCGGATACCCGGTGCACGTCGTCGCAGCCTGGCTCGGTCACGATCCGGTGATGACCCAGCGCGTCTACGCGCACGTGCACGCCGCCGAGATGCGCTCCCTCGGCGAGGCCGTCGGTCAGGCAATCACGCGCGTTCTGTGAGGGTTCTGTGAGAGCCGGCCGATTTCGGCTGGACCCAGAGTCCGACCGAGGCGACGAATATCGCTCTGACCTGCGGAACCATCAGAGCCGACGCGCGGACTCGAACCGCGAACCGCCCGATTACAAGATCCAGAATGCGGGCGTCGGCGAGATCTGGCTGATTCTGCTCTCCACGTAAACCTGCAGGTCACGGGCGTATTGGGAGCTGACGCCGTCTCAGCCTGAACCGCCACCTGTCGGGTGTTTTCCGGTCGGTTCGTGAGAGCCGTGTGAGAGGCAACGGCCCGTCACCGCGTCTGGAAGAGGCGCGAGTCAGATCCAAGCGAGTGTGCATCAAGAATCTCAAGGGCGAGCTTCCGGCCTCGCGGCCGGCGTCCTCCTGGTCAGGCTGGCACTGCCGATCGGTTCCCGAGTGGTGAGGTGTGCCGAGTTGCCATTGCAGTCCTGGGCTGAGCGCGATGAGGAGGTCGAGGCTCTCCTCCCGGCGGACCTCGCCGACGACGATGCGCGAAGGCCGCATGCGCAGCGCCTCCTTCACCAAGCGACGCAGCTTGATCTCGCCGGTGCCCTCGAGATTCGGCTGACGGCACTGCAGCGCGACGACGTCCGGCAGCGGGATCTTGAGCTCGAAGACCTCCTCCGCCGTGACCACGCGCTCGCGGGTCGGGATCGCCGCGCTGAGACAGTTGAGCAACGTCGTCTTGTCAGCCTGCGTCCCTCCTGCGCCCAGGAAGTAGAGGCCGCTCACCACCGCCGCCTCGGGGAAACGCTGCCACCGCCGGGTCAGCGAACTTGCGGATGTTCACCGACCAGTGCACGTGTGCGACGCGGCGCTCGTCTCAACCACCCAAGACGGTGAGCAAGTGGCCGGGACTGCCGGCCGTGACGCTTCTCCGTGATGAGGGGGCAGTCAAGCGCACCCACGCGCGCATCGAACTTCGGGCGTGCGCCCTTCAGCCAGAGGCGAAGTGAACGGTACCCCCCCCGCTCAAGTACGCGTGCGCTCTGCGGATCAGCCCGGTTCGGTAACGAACCAAACGCCCACGGCCGTCTCGAGGCCGTCGTTGCGGTAGCGGTGCGGGGTGGTGGAGTCGAACGAGATCGCGTCGCCAGGGCCGAGACGCAGCTCCTCAGATCCCAGCGTCAGCACCAGCTCGCCGCTGGCAGGTAGCCGTACTCCGAGCCGCCGTGCCGCATCAGGCCGCTCTCGCTAGAGACGAGCCACCCGGCTCGTAGGTGATGAGCAGGAATCGACGTGCGGCTGAGGCAGCTGGCCGAGCCGCTCCCAGGTCACCCCGCTGTCGAGCTGCAACACCTGGCGGTCGCCCGGACGTACGACCGGACCGACCCGCTCACCGCGGGCCGCGCCCAACGCGGCCAGCACCGTCCCCGGCAGCCCACCGAGCGCCTCCGCCGCGCCGGCCACGCTCACCTCCGACGACCCGTCAC
>CAVXNC010000021.1:0-458111 GCA_963762865.1 uncultured Actinomycetota bacterium | reverse complement strand
TTGGGCGATGTGCCGCCGGGTACCGCGGAGACCGTTCCTGCAGGTCAGAGCACCTCGACCGTCTCGTCGTGGCTCGGCTCCACCTGTTCGGTCCTGCGGGTTGCGTTACCAAGTCTGTTACCAACCGACCTCGGAGGTTCGGTGGCCGGTCGATCAGATTGCCGGCGAACTTGCGGCAGCCCTGGCGCCGGGACTGGATCGTCGAGAAGCCCCACGAGCAATGGCCAAATCGCTGCACGACGGCTACTAGTACCGCGATGGCTCGCTTGCATCCCCGTATCTCGACGCCGAAGGAGCAAACTCATGGCCGGCTCCGGCGTTTCCTCGCGGGCCGGTTCCCTACCACCCCGACAAGGGACTGATCCCGGCGACAGCGACAGCCGGTGCGACGATGGCCCTGTTCATCAGTAGGCCTGATTCACGCCGTAGACGGCCTGCGAGTACGTGAACTTCTCGTACAGCAACTGGTCACGTAGGCCACTACGCGAGAAGTGGCTGTACGCCAGGTAGGACTTCGCCTTCCGGACGGCCTGCCGATACCAACTGACCGTGATGTGGTCGACGCCGTAGACCGCCTGCCAGTAGGTGAAGCCCTCGTACCGCAACTGCCCGATGAGGCCCTTGCGAGAGAACGCCGTGTACCGCAGGTAGTCGGCAGCCTTGAGCCGCGCCTGCTGCTGGCCACGGGTCTCGGAGAACGTACGGTCCGAGGCCACCGTGACGGTGCCTGCACTTGCGGCCGGTGCCATAGCCACGACGGGCGTGGCCAGCATGACGGCGGCGATGATGCTCAGGATGACCTTCCTCATGAGAGCACGCAGCCGTGCATCTCGATGCCGTAGTCGCCGCCGTCCTCAAAGTCGCCGGTCGCGGTGACTGTCGAGCCCTTCTTGACCTTGGCCGCCACGGTGTTGGTCTGGTCGTCGCAGTTCACCGTCCAGAGCACGAAGTCGCCACCATTAGCGATCTCCACGACGTACTCGTCCTCGTTGAAGATCTCGGTGTCGATCTTCTCGACGATGCCGGTCACGGCGATCCGCTTGCCGTCGTACTTGGCGTCAGCAGCGGCCTCGTTGTCCTCGAACTCCTTGAGGATCTGCTTGGCCGTGACGGCCTTCGCCGGGGCCCTCTCCTCGACGGCCTCGGAACCACTGTCCGACTCCTCCTCGGCGGCGTCGGGGGCACTGTTCGAGGTGCCGCTAGAGGTCGTGGTGGTGGTCTCCTCGGGAGAGTCCGAGCCACCGCCGTTCATCATCATGATGGCCGCGATGACGCCGACGACGATCAGGGTGATGTAGCGCTTCTTCTTGAACCAGGGTCGCTGCGCCTTCGCGTAGGCCTTCGCTGCCTTGGCCGAGGCCTTGGCATCCTTGTAGTCGCCCTGGGGCGGCAGTGTGGGTGCGGACATGCGTGCTCTCCTTGAGACGTGGTGGGTTGCCCGCCTTCGTCTTGCTGGCGGGCGCCTCACATGTGGCGCAAACCGCTGAAGCAGGGCTCGATCTGGGTTTTGTTTACATCCGCGTGACGCGGTGCTCGGCCGATGGTGACTGACCCTTCCTGCGGCGTCGAATGCTCGCCGAGCATGAACGGCAGGCTTCGACGGAACCCGCCGAAGGCGTCGGACGCCCTCGGGCGCCTACTTCGCAGGTCACAGCCATTGGCCGTCTTGAGCGGCGGGACCTTCGGGCCGGCGCGCTAGTCCCAACGGTCAATGTTTGCCGACGCCCACCTTGCCGGATTTGTACCCGTAGTGGTCCGTCCGTAGACACTGCGCCGGGAATCGCGATGCCATCGTCTATACGGCTTGAGATCGGGACTATTGAGGCTCAGAATCGACCGGTCCATCGGCTTGATCTCCGGTGACCGATGTCCTGTCCGTCATGCGCTCCCGTGCCCCGTTTCATGATCGGCTGTGACTGTTGACCATCGCTGGTCCGCCCTCGTCCGAAGACGAGGAGGTTGCCGAGCCCTCCGCTGGTTCTCGCGGCCGGCGCCAGGGCAGGCTATCGGGCAGGCAAGACACGAGCGCGGATCTGACCGCGTGAAATGGGAAGTGCGGCGGGCCGGGCTCTCGACCCAGGCCCGTCCGGAATGCGCCGCCATTCGGCCAGGCACGCGGTTACCAAGCGGTTACCAGCGGGGGCCGAACACGACCCTGGGCGCCCTTCCCGAGGGAAGAACGCCCAGGTCACGTGCGTGCGCCGCCAGGGACTCGAACCCCGAACCCGCGGATTAAGAGTCCGCTGCTCTGCCAGTTGAGCTAGCGGCGCAAGAGCCCGACGAGAATATCAGCGGGTCGGTCGCAGTACGAATCCGAGGCGGACGGGACCCGTCGGCAGCATGCCGACGGGTCCCTCGCCGCTTACGGGCGGAAGACGTCCACGTAGCCCGGCCCCTCGAGGCCACCGGCGACGAAGAGCCGCCCCCGGTACCACTCGATGGCCGCCGGCTGCGGGAAGGCCTTGACCTTCTTCGCCACGCCGTCCTTGATGGTCGACACCTGACCGCCGAAGAGCTCGGTCACGTAGACCTTGCCCGTCGGGCTGACAGCGAGGTCGGTCGCGCTGAGGAAGCCCTTGCCGATCTGCGTCACGTCTCCGGTGTCCGGGTCCACCGTGTAGACCTTGCCGCGCGCACCGAGGCTCGGGTCCTCCGGGCCACCCGGCAGCGTCGACACGTAGAGCATCCCGTCGTGCACCTCGACGTCGGTCGGCACCGGCTCGAACCAGAACTTGTGGCCGACGACGCAGCCGGGCATACCGAACTGGTGCGCCAGCGCCTTGGTGACCTTCACCGGCTGCCCGGGCAGGGTCGCGATCTCGGTGCGGAAACCACTCGGGCTCACCGTGATGATGTCGTTGCCGGCCGCGTCGGCGACGACGGCGGTGCCGTCGGCCATCATCGCGGTCGCGTAGGGATGCGAGTCGACGATGCCGGTGTAGGAGCCGCCTCCCACCTGCTCGGGCACCTTGGCCGAGCACGCCTTGCTGATGTCGCGGAAGTTGTAGGTGACGTGGCCGTCGGGGTTGAACCGCTTCTCGAAGCCGCGCATGTCGGCGACGGTCGTGATCGTGCCGTCCTGGGCGCGGTGCTTGAGCTTGGCGTACTTCCCGTCGGCGTTCTTCCCGGTGACCGCGTAGAGCAGGCCCGGGCCCTTCGCCTGCACCGCTCCGATCTCGACCTTGGGGCTCTTCTTCACGAGCACCTTGCCGCCGCTGCCGTCGACGCCGTAGCGCGTGAGCATCCCGCCGAAGGACTGAGCGACGTAGATCTTGCCGTGGTCGACCGAGATCGACAGCGGCCCGGCGAGCCCGTCGATGAGGTTGCCGCCGGCGGCGTGGGCCGGCGAGGCAGCGAGACCGACGGCGAGCCCGACGGCCGACAGGCCGGCGAGCGCGGTGCGGACGGAGCGATGACGCATTAGCAGTTCCCTCCCATGACGAAGCGCGGCACCTCATGGCCGCGCGCTCTGCACTCTGACCGCCGAGACCCGTCACGACAAGGGCCATCGCCGGTGCGGCCCCAAGTTTTGTGATCATGAATCCGGCAGCACGGGACAAATCACCGGTCGTACGCCGCGAGGCGCCCGGTCCGGCCGACAAGGGGTCGGGCTACAGGTAGAGGCCGGTCTGGCCGTTGGCCTGGTCCTGCAGCCGCTCACTGGCCACCGCGTGGAGGTCCCGCTCGCGCAACAGCGTGTAGCCGTGGCCACGTACCTCGACCTCGGCCTTGTCCTCCGGGTCGAAGAGGACGCGGTCGCCGACCTCGACCGTCCGCACGTTGGCGCCGACGGCCACCACGACTGCCCACGCCAGCCGCTTGCCCATCTGCGCGGTCGCCGGGATGACGATGCCCGACGCCGACCTACGCTCCCCCGGCTCGCCCTCGCTGTCGACCAGGACACGGTCGTGCAGCAGCCGGATGGGGGCGGCGCCGCCCAGTCGCGTCGGCTCGGTCGCCGGTGCCTCGCTCACACCGGAACGGTAACCCCGCTACCAGCCGGCGGCACCGGGGCCACCCACTTATCGGGAACGGCGCCAGAGCACCAGTCCCACGGCCCCCGCGACCGCCGCGAGCACCGCGACGCGCTGGGCGCGCAGGTTGCCCTGGCTGTCGACGAACTGGGCCTTGGCGGAGTCGGCTCCCCGGCGGACGACGTTGGCCGGCTTGACCCGGTCGGCGATCGCGTCGACCGTGCCCGCGAGGCGGGCGCGGGTTCGCTCGATGTCGGCCTCGATCTCGGCGGGGGTGCGCTCGCGGCCGTCGGCCGGCGGGCGTGCCTCGAGGCCTCCTGGCGTGGCGGCGTTCGTCGTCATGGCTGGAACCTCTCACACGGGTACCTCTGCTGCATCCCCATGATCGTGGCCGGTATGCGCACTACGGGCGTCGGAACGAGTCGTGGCGTCCGGATAAGTTGGCGGCATGACCACGCTCAAGCCGGGTGACCCGGCCCCCGACTTCACCCTGCCCGACCCCGACGGGACCCCGGTCACGCTGTCGGACTTCCGCGGCAAGAAGGTCGTCGTCTACTTCTACCCGGCAGCGTCCACCCCCGGGTGCACCACTCAGGCGTGCGACTTCCGCGACAACATCGCCTCGCTGCAGTCGGCCGGCTACCAGGTGCTCGGCATCTCGCCGGACACCCTCGAGAGGCAGAAGAAGTTCCGCGACGAGCAGCACGTGCCCTACCCGCTGCTCTGCGACCCGTCGCGCGAGGTGCTCGAGGCCTACGGCGCGTGGGGCGAGAAGAAGCTCTACGGCAAGACGATCATCGGCGTCCTTCGCTCGACCTTCGTGGTCGACGAGGAGGGCAACATCGAGCAGGCGATGTACCGGGTCAAGGCCACCGGCCACGTCGCCAAGCTGCGCCGCGACCTCGGCATCGACGCCGCCTGACCCGGCGCCCGGCGCCCGTCGAGCGGCGCACTTCGGCTGTTCTGTATCGATCCAGGATCTCCGCTACGCGCCACTCGACGATCGTCAACTGCCCCACATCGGGATACCGCCGGTCGAGCTACCTGAGTTCTGTCCAGGGGTCCACCTAGCGTCTCGGCATGGGCAAGCATCGCAGCTACTCGAAGGACGTCTTGGCGGCTGCGGTGGCCGAGTCGCAGAGCATCGCCGGGGTCCTCCGCCTTCTCCAGATACCGTTGTCTGGCGGTATGCACGCGCATATCAGCAGAAGGCTGAAGCACTTCGGGATCGACACGAGTCACTTCACGGGACAGGGTCATCGGCTCGGCAAGCCTTCCCCTCGCCGGAGGACGGCCGATGAGGTGCTCGTCCACCGGGCTCGCGGCTCAAACCGCGTGAAACCGCAGGTCCTACGTCGAGCGCTTCTGGAGATCGGCGTGCCGTACCGGTGTTCGGAGTGCGGACGGGGGGACGAGTGGCAGGGGAAGCCGCTGGTCCTCCACGTCGACCACATCAACGGCAACTATGAAGACTGCCGGCGAGAGAACCTGCGCTTCCTGTGCCCCAACTGCCACACGCAGACGGCGAGCTGGGCCGGACGGAACAAGGCGGTGCGCTCCTACCGGATGCCGCCGGGTCTGACAACACCCATCCTCAAGTTCGAGCTGCTGCGGCTGTTCGACGTCACAAGTGAGTGTGACGAGAAGGCCGCGTCGTAGGATCGTCGGGCCCAGCGGGAGTGGCGGAATTGGCAGACGCCCGGCGTTTAGGTCGCCGTGCCTTCGGGCGTGGGGGTTCGAGTCCCCCCTCCCGCACCGATCGCGCTACGCGTCCGCGAGAACCATCCGCTGGATGGCCGGCGCCAGTGCGCGGAAGGCGTTGCCGCGGTGCGAGATCGCGTTCTTCTCCTCCGGTGTCATCTCGGCCGTCGTTCGGGTTTCGCCGTCGGGCACAAAGGCCGGGTCGTAGCCGAAGCCGCCGGTCCCCCGTGGCTCGCGGACCAACGAGCCGGTGAGCCGGCCCTCGACGATGCGCTCCACCCCGGTCGGCAGCGCCAGCGCCGCCGCGCACACGAACATCGCACCGCGGGCGCCGTCGGGCACCGCCGACACCTGGTCGAGCACCAGCCGCAGGTTGGCGGCGTCGTCGCCGTGCGAGCCTGCCCACCGCGCCGACAGCACGCCAGGCATCCCGTTGAGCGCGTCGACGCACAGCCCCGAGTCGTCGGCCACGGCAGGCAGCCCGGTCGACTCTGCGGCCGACCGCGCCTTCTTCAGCGCGTTGTCCTCGAAGGTCATCCCGTCCTCGACGACCTCGGGAGCGTCGTCGGGCAGCACCACCAGGTCCACCACGACGCCGGCCGCAGCAAGGATCTCCTGAAGCTCGCCGACCTTGTGGGCATTGCGCGTCGCGAGGACCAGCCGCGGCAGATCGGTCACGACGACAGGGCCTCCTGCTGCAGCTTCGTCAGGTCAGCGCACCCGGCGGTCGCCATGTCCAGCAGCTGGTCGAGCAGGCCGCGGTCGAAGGGCGCACCCTCGGCGGTCCCCTGCACCTCGACGAAGGCGCCGTCGCCGGTCATGACGACGTTCATGTCGGTCTCTGCCGTGACGTCCTCCTCGTAGCAGAGGTCGAGCATCGGCTCGCCGCCGACGATGCCCACCGACACCGCGGCGACCGACGAGGTCAGCGGCTCGCCGGCCAGGGCTCCCTTGTCACGCAGGTAGGCCACCGCATCGACCAGCGCTACGTACGCACCCGTGATCGCCGCCGTCCGCGTGCCGCCGTCCGCCTGCAGCACGTCACAGTCGAGCACGATCGTGTTCTCGCCGAGCGCCTTGTAGTCGACGGCCGCGCGCAGCGACCGGCCCACCAGCCGGGAGATCTCGTGGGTGCGACCGCCGATCCGGCCCTTGACCGACTCACGGTCGGAGCGCGTGTTGGTCGAGCGCGGCAGCATCGCGTACTCCGCCGTCACCCAGCCGAGCCCGCTGCCCTTGCGCCACCGCGGCACGCCCTGGGTCACCGACGCCGCGCACAGCACCTTGGTGCGGCCGAACTCCACCAGCACCGAGCCCTCCGCGTGGTCCAGCCATCGCCGGGTGAACGTCACAGGTCGGAGCTGGCCGGAGGTGCGGCCGTCGGTGCGTGCCATGCGCAGGACCCTAGATGCCAGGTCTCACAGTTCGTACGTCGCACCCGGCCGGGCGACATCGACCGGACCGCCGGTGAAGGAGGCACGGCCGGCCGCCAAGGACACCTCGGGATCGTTCCAGGGCGGCAGGTGGGTCAGCACGAGCCGCTTGGCGCCGGCCGCGGTCGCCTGCTCACCTGCCTGGCCGCCGGTCATGTGCAGGTCGGGCGGCGCCTTGTCGTCCCGGCCGGCCTCGAAGGACGACTCGAAGAGCGCGATGTCGGCGTCCCGGCTCAGGTCGACCAGGGCGTCGCACGGCCCGGTGTCGGCGGAGTAGGCGACGACCGATCCCCCGTGCTCGATGCGCATCCCCCACGTCTCGATGGGGTGCGCCACCTGCGCCACGGTCACCGCGAACGGGCCGACCTGGTGGGTGCCCGCGGACCACTCGACGAAGTCGAAGCAGTCATCGAGCCGGTGCGGGTCCGACCGCCCGTAGGCGTGCATCAGGTGCTCGGCGGCACCGCTGGGCGCGTGTACCGGCAGCGACGGGTGCTTGCCGGTCGGGTCGTACGTCCGGGCGACGTAGAGGGGCAGCAGATCCATGCAGTGGTCGGCGTGCAGGTGGCTGATGAGGACCGCGTCGATCTCGCGGATGCCGCAGTACCGCTGGAGGTTGCCGGTCGAGCCGTTGCCCAGGTCGAGCACCATGCAGAAGCCGTCCGCCTGCAGCAGGTAGCACGACGAGGACGCGTCGGGGCCGGGGAAGGACCCCGAGCTGCCCACCACCGTGAGCCTCATGCGACGGCCTCGGCCACGCCGGCCTCCGGCCCGAGGAAGCGGCGGCTCAGGTCGCGGAAGGCCGCCGGGTCACCCGTCGTCAGGAAGCGGTGCGCGGGCTCGGGCAGCCCGTCCGGCCGCTCCAGCCCGGCGGCCACCAGGGTCCGGTAGACGTCCTTCGCGGTCTCGTCGGCGGAGGACACCAGGGTCACGCCGTCACCCATGACGTACGACACCACGGCGCTCAGCAGGGGGTAGTGCGTGCAGCCGAGGATCAGGGTGTCGACGCCGGCCGCGGCCACCGGGTCGAGGTACTCGTGGGCCACCTTGAGGAGCTCGTCCCCGCCGGTGACACCCCGCTCGACGAACTCCACGAAGCGCGGGCAGGCCTGGGTGGTGACCGTGACGTGCGGTGCGGCGGCGAACGCGTCCTCGTAGGCCCGGCTGGTCTTGGTCGCTGCCGTCGAGATCACACCGACGTGGTCGTTGCGTGTCGCGGCCACTGCGCGGCGTACGGCCGGCCTGATGACCTCCACGACCGGCACGGCGTAGCGCTCCCGTGCGTCGTGCAGCACCGCGGCGCTCGCGCTGTTGCACGCGATGACCAGCATCTTGACCCCCTGGTCCACCAGCCCGTCGAGGCACTCGAGGGCGAAGGCGCGCACCTCCGCGATCGGCCGGGGGCCGTAGGGCTGTCGCGCGGTGTCGCCGTAGTAGAGCACCGGCTCGTGCGGCAGCTGGTCGAGCACCGCGCGGGCGACGGTCAGCCCGCCGAAGCCCGAGTCGAAGATGCCGATCGGCGCGTCTGCCACGGCCAGAGGGTACGACGTTCGGTCCGGCGGGCTGCCGGGTAGGCCGCTGGCATGTTCCAGATCACGATGAGCGAAGCGGCCGCCGAGCACGACAACTTCCGGACCGTGCTGCAGACCGGTGACCACACCCAGGTGGTCGCGATGACCCTGCAGGCGGGCGAGGACATCGGCGCCGAGGTGCACCCGGACAACGACCAGGTGCTGATCTTCACCGAGGGCTCGGTGCGCGCGGAGGTGGGTGGTGAGTCGCGCGACGTCGGGGCCGGCGACCTCGTGGTGGTGCCTGCCGGGACGGAGCACAACTTCACCAACACCGGGTCCGGGCTGGTGCGGCTCCTGACGATCTACGGACCGCCCGACCACGCGCCGGACACCGTGCACCGCACCAAGGCCGAGGGCGAGGCCTCCGAGGCACGTGGCGAGGACGAGCCCCCCGCCTGACGAGCGGCGTCAGGCCCAGAGCTGACCCTCGAGGCGGGCCTCGGCCTCGTCCAGGGTGCCGGCGTAGGCGCCGGTCGAGAGGTACTTCCAGCCCGCGTCACAGACGACGAAGGCGATGTCGGCACGCCGGCCTTCCGCGTGGCACCGCGCCGCGATGCCGAGCGCCGCGTGGGCGATCGCCCCGGTCGAGAAGCCCGCGAAGAGCCCCTCGTTGTCCAGCAGCTCGCGCACCCGACGCACCGCGTCCCGCGGGCCGACCGAGTAGCGCGACGTCAGCACCGACGCGTCGTAGAGCTCGGGCACGAAGCCTTCGTCGAGGTTGCGCAGGCCGTAGACCAGCTCGCCGTAGCGCGGCTCGGCCGCCACGATCTCGACGTCGGGCACGTGCTCGCGCAGGAACCGCCCGACGCCCATCAGGGTCCCGGTCGTCCCGAGACCGGCCACGAAGTGCGTGATCGACGGCAGGTCGGCCAGGATCTCCGGCCCCGTCGTGGCGTAGTGCGACTCGGCGTTGGCCGGGTTGCCGTACTGGTAGAGCATCACCCAGTCGGGGTGCTCGGCGGCGATCTCCTTGGCTACCCGCACTGCCTCGTTCGACCCGCCCTCGGCCGGCGAGGACACGATCTCCGCGCCCCACATCTCCAGCAGCTGGCGGCGCTCCACCGAGGTGTTCGAGGGCATCACGCAGACCAGGCGGTAGCCCTTGAGCCGGGCCACCATGGCCAGCGAGATGCCGGTGTTGCCCGACGTCGGCTCGAGGATCGTGCACCCCGGCCGCAGCTGCCCGGACTTCTCGGCCTGCTCGACCATCCACAGCGCCGGCCGGTCCTTCACCGACCCGGTCGGGTTGCGGTCCTCGAGCTTGGCCCACAGCCGCACCTCGTCCGACGGCGAGAGGCGCGGCAGCCCCACCAGCGGAGTGTTGCCGACCGAGTCGAGCAGCGAGTCGTAGCGCACCGGGGCCTACCCTCCCGCGACCGCCGGCAGCACGGTGACGTTGTCGCCGTCCTTGACCGAGGTCTCGAGGCCGCCGAGGAAGCGGACGTCCTCGTCGTTGAGGTAGACGTTGACGAAGCGGCGCAGGCCCTTCTCGTCCACCAGCCGGGTGCGCAGCCCCGCATGCCGCGACTCCAGGTCGTCGATCAGCTCGGCGAGCGTGCCCCCGGAGCCCTCGACGGCCTTCTCACCGCCGGTGTACTGCCGCAGGATCGTCGGGATCCGGACCTCGATGCTCATCGCTGGACTGACTCCTCTTTGGTCAATGCGTGCTGTCGTCACGGGGGGCTGGACCGGTTGGGGCGGCCTCCTGGGCCAACGCCTCGACCACGGTGACCTCTTCCTCGGTCACCTCGCCGTCCACGATCCGGTACGACCGGACGTCGGTGTGATCCGGCTCACGGGTCGAGACCAGCACGTAGTGGGCGCCCGGCTCCTGAGCCAGCGAGATGTCGGTGCGCGACGGGTAGGCCTCGGTCGCCGTGTGCGAGTGGTAGATGACCACCGGCTCCTCGTCGCGGTCGTCCATCTCGCGGTAGAGCCGCAGCAGGTCGCCGGAGTCGAACTCGTAGAACGTGGGCGACCGCGCCGCGTTCAGCATCGGCACGAAGCGCGCCGGCAGGTCGGTCCCCGCCGGTCCTGCGACCACGCCGCACGCCTCGTCGGGGTGGTCCCGGCGGGCGTGGGCGACGATCTGGTCGTACGTCGCGCGGTCGATGCGCAGCACCCCCTGATCCTAGGCGGGCCGGGGGAAGGCGCTCACCAGAGCGCCTGGACCAGCGACTCCTCGAGGTACGTCAGGCGGTCGTAGACCCAGAAGAGCGGCAGCCTCGGGTCGTCGTCGGCCAGGATCGCGAGCATCTCGTCCCAGTCCTCGCCGACCTCCAGCCGCTGACCCAGCACCAACCGGGTGTCGTTGAGGGCCCGCAGCCACTGCTCGGCCTGCTCCGTCGACACCGGGGTCCGCACCCCCGGGTGACCGAGCATGCCGACCGCGGTCTGCAGTGCGGCCCGCTTCTGGTCTCGCAGGCCGGGCTCGGTGTAGCGCCGGAAGTCGGCCGATGCCTCCTCGTCGTCGGTGTAGCCGTCGGGGAAGAGCCGGGCCAGCGCCGGGTCGTCCGGTGCCGCGGTCGAGGTGCCTATCCCCACTGCGGCGGCCAGCGGGTCGGCCTCGACGCCCTCGTCGGCCGGTCCGAGCAGCTCGAGCATCTCGGTGAAGACGTGCTGCAGCAATCGGTCCTCGGTGACGTTGAACGTCACCGAGAAGCCGCCCTGGCGGGCCTTGCGGAAGGTCGCGACCACACCTGCCCCGCTACTCGTCGTGCTGCATGGTGGCCCACAGGCCGTAGCCGTGCATCGCCTCGACATCGCGCTCCATCTCCTCGCGAGTGCCGTTGGACACGACGGCCTTGCCCTTCTCGTGGACGTCGAGCATCAGCTTGTGCGCCTTCTCCTTCGGGTAGCCGAAGTGCTTCTGGAAGACGAAGGCGACGTAGCTCATCAGGTTCACCGGGTCGTTCCAGACGATGGTCACCCACGGCTTGTCGGGGACCACGACCTGGTCGGTGTCGGCCTCCTCGACCTCCATGGGCGCCACGGACATGCCGCCCAATCTAGGCTGACCACCGTGGGCGTCCAGCAGAGTCTCCCGACAGGGCAGGGTCTGCTGACCGACCACTACGAGCTGACCATGCTGCAGGCCGCCCTGTGCGACGGGACGGCCGATCGGCGGTGCGTCTTCGAGGTCTTCACCCGGCGGCTCCCCGAGGGACGGCGCTACGGCGTCGTCGCCGGCACGGGCCGGCTCGTCGAGGCGATCGCGAGCTTCTCGTACGCCACCGACGAGCTCGCCGAGCTGGCGGCCCGCGCGGTGGTCGACCAGCAGACCTGCGACTGGCTCGCCGGCTACCACTTCACCGGGGACGTGGTCGGCTACGCCGAGGGCGAGGTCTTCCTGCCCGGCTCACCCGTGCTCACCGTCGAGGGCAGCTTCGCCGAGGCCGTCGTCCTCGAGACGCTGGCGCTGTCCGTCCTCAACCACGACAGCGCCGTCGCCTCGGCAGCGGCGAGGATGGTCACGGCGGCGGACGGTCGGCCGCTGATCGAGATGGGGTCCCGGCGTACCCACGAGGATGCTGCCGTCGCGGCTGCGCGGGCGGCGTACCTCGCGGGCTTCGCCTTCACCTCCAACCTCGCCGCCGGCCACCGGCACGGCGTCCCCACGACCGGCACCGCCGCCCACTCCTGGACGCTGCTGCACGAGGCCGAGGCCGACGCCTTCCGGGCACAGGTCGACGCGCTGGGGCTGGGCACCACGCTCCTGGTCGACACCTACGACATCCACGAGGGCATCCGGACCGCCATCGAGGTCGCCGGCCCGGGCCTCGGTGCGGTGCGGATCGACTCCGGCGACCTGGGCGTCCTCGCCCACCAGGCCCGCCAGCAGCTCGACGAGCTCGGCGCCACGAGCACGCGGATCGTGCTGTCGGGTGACCTCGACGAGCACGGCCTCGCCGCTCTCGCGACGGCGCCGGTCGACGCCTACGGCGTCGGCACCTCGGTCGTCACCGGCTCGGGCGCGCCGACCGCCGGCTTCATCTACAAGCTCGTCGAGGTCGAGGGTCGGTCGGTCGCGAAACGCTCGGAGGACAAGGTGACCCACGGCGGGCGCAAGACCGCCGTGCGCCGCCACCGGTCGACCGGGACGGCCACCGAGGAGGTCGTCCGGGCACAGGGCGTCCCGGACACGCGGGCCGGTGACCGGACCTTGCAGGTTCCGTTCGTGCGAAGCGGGGAAGTGCTCGACCGACCCACTCTGACCGAGTCGCGGGACCACCTCCGCCAGGTGCTGACGACCCTGCCCTGGCAGGGCCTGGCGCTGTCGAGGGGCGAGCCCGCGATACCCACCGTGCACGAGGGAGCCACGTGACCTACGACCGGACGACCGCCCTGATCGTCGCCGACGTGCAGAACGACTTCGCCGACCCGTCCGGCAGCCTCTACATCCGCGGTGGTGAGGAGGTCGTCGCGCCGATCAGCGTCGAGGTGGGCGAGGCGCAGAACGCCGGGTCGCCGATCGTCTACACCCAGGACTGGCACCCCGAGTCCACACCTCACTTCGAGAAGGACGGCGGCATCTGGCCGGTCCACTGCGTCGGCGACACGTGGGGTGCCGAGCTGCATCCTGCCCTGCTGGTGCACGGACCGGTGGTGCGCAAGGGGACGTCCGGCGAGGACGGCTACTCGGGGTTCTCGGTGCGCGACCCGGAGTCCGGCATCGCCGCCCCGACGCAGCTGCAGTCGCTGCTCGACACCCACATCCGGCGCCTCGTCATCGCCGGTCTCGCCGGTGACTACTGCGTCAAGGAGACCGCGCTCGACGGCATCCGGCTCGGCTACGAGGTCGTGGTGCCGCTGCACCTGACGCGCTTCGTCGAGCTCGCCCCCGGCGACGCCGACGACGCGATCGCCGAGATGCGCGCGGCCGGCGTAACCCTCTCCTGACGGCGACGAACGTCTGGTCAGCGGAGGCGGCGCGCCAGCGACTCCTCGAGCGGCAGCCCGGCGTCCGGGTGCAGGATCGCGGCGAGCGCCTCGATGCCGTCGACGAGCCGTGGCCCGGGTCGCGCGAAGGACGCGTTGGCGTCGACCGCCCACAACGGCACGCCGGCAGGCACCCGGTCGGCGACGTCGTGCGCCAGCCGCGCCGACTCGTCCAGCCCGAATCCGCAGGGCGCGGCGACCACCACGGCGGGTCCGGCGTCGGCCACGTCCCGCCACGTCGTACGCCCGGACCGCTGGCCGCTCCTCCCCATGACCGGAAGCCCACCGGCGATGGTGACCATGTCGGGCACCCAGTGGCCGGGGGTGAAGGGCGGGTCGGTCCACTCCAGGACCATCACCGGCACCGGCTCGCGACCGGCGACGGCGGCACGCACCGCGTCGAGCCGGCGACGCAGCGAGCGCACCAGACCGGTGGCGACCCCCTCGGTGCCGGTCGCCTTGCCGAGGGTCTCGACCGAGGCCAGGACCTCGTCGAGGTCCAGCGGGTCCAGCGTCAGGACCTCGGCGCGGCAGCCCAGGTAGGCCAGCGCATCGTCCACCACCGAGACGTCGACCGCGCAGACGGCGCACAGGTCCTGGGTGACCACGAGGTCGGCGTCGAGGTCGGCCAGCGCGCCGGCGTCGAGCCGGTAGAGGTCCTCCCCGGCGGTCATGCGCTCGACCACCGCGGTGTCGATCTCCGCCGGGGTCAGCCCCTCGGGCAAGGCCGAGGTCGACACGATCCGCCGGGTCCGGGCCTCGGGCGGGAAGTCGCACTCGAAGGTCACGCCCACCACCTGCTCACCCGCCCCGATGCCGAAGAGGATCTCGGTGGCCGAGGGCAGCAGCGACACGATCCGCACCCGCCCGACGCTAGCCCAGGCCGCTGACCAGGACTGCTGACCGTGATGTCCGATGCCCGCTAGTAACTGTCGGTGGGAAGAGGCAGGCTGGGTCCCGTGCTCGACCACGAGACGTGCTACCGCGCCGTCAGCAGCCGCGACCCCCGCTTCGACGGGTGGTTCGTCACGGCGGTGACCACGACCGGCATCTACTGCCGGCCCAGCTGCCCCGCGACCACCCCCAAGCGCCGCAACGTCACCTTCCACCCGACGGCGGCGGCCGCCCAGCAGGCCGGCTTCCGGGCCTGCCGCCGCTGCCGCCCCGACGCCTCCCCCGGCTCGCCGGAGTGGAACGTCCGCTCCGACACCGTCGGGCGCGCCATGCGGATGATCGCCGACGGCGCGGTCGACCGCGACGGCGTCAGCGGCCTGGCTGCCCGGCTCGGCTACAGCGACCGGCAGCTGCACCGGCTCCTGCTCGCCGAGGTCGGCGCCGGCGCGCAGTCCCTTGCGCGCGCCCAGCGTGCCCACACGGCGCGGGTGCTCATCGAGACGACGGCGATGCCCTTCGCCGAGGTGGCCTTCGCGGCCGGCTTCGCCAGCATCCGGCAGTTCAACGACACCGTCCGGGCCGTCTTCGCGACGACCCCCCGCGAGCTCCGCTCGGCGGCCGCGAGGCGCAAGGGAGCCGAGGCACCGTCGCCCGGTCACCTGTCGCTGCGGCTGCCTGTCCGGCCACCCTTCGACGGCGCAGGGCTCATGCGCCTGCTCGGCACCAAGGCGGTGCCCGGCGTCGAGGAGGTCGACGCCACGACCTACCGCCGGGCGATGCTGCTGCCGCACGGCGAGGCCACCGTCGCCCTCCACGACGGACGCGACCACGTCCGCTGCGAGCTGTCACTGGCCGACCCGCGTGACGTGGTCCCTGCGGTGGCCCGCGTCCGGCGGCTGCTCGACCTCGACGCCGACTCGGCTGCGGTCGACGAGGTCCTCGCGGCCGACCCGCTTCTGGCGCCGCTGGTCGCCGCCTGGCCGGGCGTGCGGGTCCCGGGCGCGGTCGACGGCGCCGAGATGGCGGTGCGGGCGGTGATCGGCCAGCAGGTCTCGGTCGCCGGCGCCCGCACGGTCGCGGCCCGGCTCTCGGCGGCGTACGGCAAGCCGGTCACCCGCACCGACGGCAGCGCCGTCACCCACCACTTCCCCACGGCCGAGGCGATCGCGGCGGTCGACCCCCAGACCCTGCCGATGCCCCGCAGCCGCGGCCGCACCCTGGTCGCGCTGTGCACGGCCCTCGCCGAGGGCCGCATCGACCTCGACGCCGGCGCCGACCGCGACACGACAACCGCCGACCTGCTCGCCCTGCCGGGCATCGGCCCGTGGACCGCCGACTACGTGCGGCTGCGCGCACTCGGCGACCCCGACGTCCTGCTCACGACCGACCTGGGCGTACGCCGCGGCCTGGAGCGCCTCGGCACCCCCGGCGACCCTCGCTCCGCCGCCGCGCGCGGCGAGACCTGGGCGCCGTGGCGGTCGTACGCCCTCATGCACCTCTGGCACCTCGTCACCGACCGGGAGATCACGCTGTGACCAGCACCTCGACCACCAGTCCCACCCTGACAACCTGGACGACCACGATCGACAGCCCGGTCGGCCCGCTGCTGCTGACCACCAACGGCAGGTCACTGACCCGGCTGCTCTTCGACGTGCCGCCCGACCCCACCTGGTCGACCGAGCCGAGCCCCGTCCTCGACGAGGCGGTGCGCCAGCTCGGCGAGTACTTCGCCGGCGAGCGCACCGACTTCGACCTGCCGCTCGAGCCAGCGGGGACCCCCTTCCAGCTGCGGGTGTGGGAGACGCTGCGGGACATCCCCTACGCCGAGACGATCAACTACGGGCAGCTGGCCAACCGGATCGGCAACCCCAACGCCTCGCGGGCGGTCGGGCTGGCCAACGGCCGCAACCCGATCTCCATCGTCGTCCCCTGCCACCGGGTGATCGGCGCCAACGGGTCACTCACCGGCTACGGCGGCGGACTGGACCGCAAGCGCACCCTGCTCGAGCTCGAGCGGCGGTCCGCGGGTGACGTGGAGCCGCAGCTCAGCCTCCTCTGACCCGCCGGCGCGCCATCACGACCACGCCACGGCTCGGTCAAGCCGCGTCGCGACGTGATCTGGTGCCTGTTGAATGCACCGCGTGGCCATCGTCGGGGGAACGCGCTCGCACATGGTCGCGACCTGGGCCGCGCTCGCTGTTCTCTCCGTGCTCGCCGCGGTGGTGGGCCTGAGCCTCGGCCCGGTCGCCACACCCGGCGCGTCAGCGGAGGTCGGCTCCGCGGCGGGCGTTGCGCCTAGCGCCGGCGAGACCCTCGGGCAGGACGACGACCCGCCCGACGTGGTCGTGATCCTGACCGATGACCAGCCGGCCCGCACCCTGGCCGGGATGCCGCAGGTGCAGCGGCTGCTCGTAGACCGCGGCACCACGTTCGGCAACGCGATGGTGCCGACCTCGCTGTGCTGCCCGTCGCGGGCGTCGCTGCTGACCGGCCGGTTCGCGCACGACACCGGCGTGTGGTCCAACTCCCGACCGACCGGTGGCTGGTGGCGCTTCCACGAGGACGGCAACGAGGACCGCACCCTCGCCACTGCGCTGGCCGCGCGCGGCTACCGCACCGGCCTGGTCGGCAAGTACTTCAACTCGTTCGCCAACTGGTCGCCCGAGGGCTACACCCCGCCGGGATGGGACAGCTTCACGTCCTTCCGTACGACGCACCGGTCGGGGGCCTACTACGACTACCGGCTCAGCGACGGCAGCGAGCACGGCTCCGACCCGGCCGACTACTCCACCGACGTTCTTGCGCAGCGGGCTTTGCAGTTCCTCGACACCACGCCGGCCGAGCAGCGACTGTTCCTCTACTTCGCGCCCTACGCCCCACACGCTCCCTACCTGCCGGCGCCGCGGCACCGGGACACCCTGCGTGGCGATCTCAGCGCCCTACTCATCGGCCGCGATCACGGAGGACGTGTCCGACAAGCCCGCCTGGGTGCGCGCGCTCGACCCGGTGCCCGCATGGCGGGTGCGCCACGTCCAACGTGGCCAGCAGGAGGCGCTGCTCGCCGTAGACGACGCCGTCGGCGACATCGTCGACTCCCTCGAGCGCAGCGGTCGCATCGACAACACGCTCATCGTGTTCATGTCGGACAACGGGATGCTCTGGGGCGAGCACCACATCCTGTTCAAGTCCGTCCCCTACGACTCGGCGACCCGGGTGCCGATGGTGCTGCGGTGGGACGGCCACGTAGCGGCCCATGGCGTCGACAACCGGCTCGCGCTCAACGTCGACGTGACCGCGACCATCGATGCGGTCACGGGGGCCGGCATGGACACGGCCGGAGCCAGCGTGCTGGGAGAGCAGCTGCGCGGCGGCTTCGTGCTCGAAGCGCCGCCGGAGCCGCGGCTCGACCGGCCTGCCTACTGCGGCTGGCGGGGACAGCGGTGGACCTTCGTCCACTACGCGACCGGCGAGGAGGAGCTCTACGACGAGGTGGCCGACCCCGACGAGCTCACCAACCTGGCGACCGTGCCCGGCTACCGGACTGAGCTCGACGACCTGCGGGCGAGGGCCCGAGCCGCGTGCAACCCGACACCGCCGGAGTTCGCCTGGGAGTGAGGGCTGGTGCCGCTGCCCCTAGGCCTGCTGCAGCCGGCCGGCGGTCACCCGGTCGTCGAGTCGGCGTCCGGGTCGACCGTCCGGCCCGCCCAGGTCCACGCGTAGGACGTGTCCTCGCACGCGAGCGCGGGCTCGAGCAGGTCGAGCGGCCGGAACGTGTCGACCATGACCGCGAGCTCGTCGGTCTTCTCCTTGCCGATCGACGCCTCGACCGAGCCCGGCTGCGGACCGTGGGTGAACCCCGACGGGTGCAGCGAGATCGAGCCCTGCTCGATGCCCGCGCCCTTGCGCGACATGAAGTCGCCGCCGGTATAGAAGATGACCTCGTCCGAGTCGACGTTGGCGTGGTTGTACGGCGCCGGGATGCCCTCGGGGTGGTAGTCGAAGAGGCGCGGCACGAACGAGCAGATGACGAAGTTCGGCCCCTCGAAGGTCTGGTGCACGGGCGGCGGCTGGTGCAGCCGGCCGGTGATCGGCTCGAAGTCGTGGATCGAGAAGACGTGCGGGTAGAGGCAGCCGTCCCAGCCCACCACGTCGAAGGGGTGCTGGGCGTAGACGTAGCGCGTCCACGCCGAGCTGGTCCCGGGGCCGCGGTGCTGCACGAGCACCTCCACGTCCTCGCCCTCAACGGTCAGCGGCTCGCCCGGCCCACGGATGTCGCGCTCGCAGTAGGGCGAGTGCTCGAGGAACTGCCCCTTGCTCGACAGGTAGCGCTTCGGCGGCCGGATGTGCCCGGACGCCTCCGTGACGAGCAGCCGCAGCTCCCCCTGCGGCACCCACCGGTGGGTCGTCGAGGTCGGCAGCACGACGTAGTCGCCGCTGCTCACCGTCAGGGCACCGAAGACCGTCTCGACGACCGCGTCACCGCTCTCGACGTAGACGCACTCGTCACCGATCGCGTTGCGGTAGAGCGGCGACGGCTCGGTCGCGACGGCGTAGGAGATGCGCACGTCGGCGTTGGCCATCAGGTGCTGGCGGCCGAGCACGGCGTCCCCGGCGGTCGCGGCGCCGTCCAGCTTGTGGGTCTTGAGGTGCCGCGGCTTGAGCGGGTGGTTGGGCCGCCGCTCGAAGGTCGGCGCGTCGAAGACCTCGCTCGAGACGATCGCCGTCGGGATGTGCCGGTGGTAGAGCAAGGAGGCGTCCGACGAGAACCCCTCGACCCCCATCAGCTCCTCGGCGTAGAGGCTGCCGTCGGGCTGGTGGAACTGCGTGTGACGCTTGCGCGGGATCTCGCCCACCTGGCGGTAGTAAGGCATGGCGCCACCCTGCCACGCGTACCGCCGTCCGGGGCAGCCCAGTAGGGTCCATGAGGTGGCCCCGCGTCCGCTGTTCACCGGCCTCGTCGACGACGCCGCCCTCTTCCCGCCCGGCAACGCGCCGATGGACCAGGCACTGAAGGAGCACGCCGCCGTACGCCCGACCAGCCGGTCCGAGTTCGTCGGCCCGTTCCTCTGCCCGGCCTCGCGGGTGACCGAGCTGCGCGCCCACCTGCCGGCCGACGAGAGCATCCGGTTGTCGCTGATCTTCGACGTCGACGGCGACGACGCCCACGCCGCGCTCCGCGCATGCGGCTCCGACGACACCCTCGAGCTGGTCGGCGTGGAGGCGTCGGCGCAGCGGCTCGGCGCGGACACGGCAGCCGTCGGCGGCAACCTGTCACGGCTGCCGGGCGTGACGGGCTACCTCGAGGTCCCGCGCACCGGCTACGGCGACGCCCTCGACCTCGTCGGCGCCTCCGGCTGGCACGCCGCGAAGTACCGCACCGGCGGCACCACGGCCGAGGCCTTCCCGAGCGAGCTCGAGCTCGCTGCCTTCCTCGTGGCAGTCACCGGGCGGCGGCTGCCGTTCAAGCTCACGGCGGGGCTGCACCACGCGGTGCGGCTCACCGACGCGGCCACCGGCTTCGAGCAGCACGGCGTGCTCAACGTCCTGGTCGCCACCCGGGTCGCGCAGAGCGGCGGGTCCGTGGACGACATCGCCGCCGTGCTGGCCCAACGGTCGGCCCCTGCCCTGGTCGAGTTCGTGTCGGCCTGGGACGAGCAGACGTGTTCGGGCGTACGCGCCTCCTTCCGCTCGTTCGGGTGCTGCGGCGTGCACGACCCCCTCGACGAGCTCAGCGCTCTCGGCCTGCTGGGAGAGACGCGATGAGTCCGGTGACCACCTGGCTGGGCCTTCCCGACGACACCCCGTTCCCGGCGACGAACCTCCCCTACGGGGTGTTCTCCCACGACGGCGAGGCGCCGCGGGTCGGCGTCGCGCTCGGCGACGACGTCGTCGACCTCGCGCCGCTCGCGGCGGCCGAAGGTCTCGACGGCGGGCACGTCTTCGAGGCGCCGACCCTGAACCCGTTCCTCGCCATGGGCCGGCCCTCGTGGTCGGCGGTGCGCTCCTGGCTCGTCGAGCTGGTCACCCACGAGGGCTACCGCGACCTCGTCGAGAGCCACCTCGTGCCGCAGTCGGAGGTGACGCTGCACCTGCCGTTCGAGGTCGCCGACTACGTCGACTTCTACTCCTCCCAGCACCACGCCGAGAACGTCGGCCGGATCTTCCGTCCCGACGGCGACGCGCTGACCCCCAACTGGAAGCACTTGCCCATCGGCTACCACGGCCGAGCCGGCACGGTCGTCGTCTCGGGCACCGACGTCGTGCGACCGAGCGGGCAGCGCAAGGCGCCGACCGACGCCGAGCCGTCTCACGGCCCGTCGCAGCGACTGGACATCGAGGCGGAGGTCGGCTTCGTCGTCGGCGTCCCGTCGCCGCTCGGCCGTGCCGTCCAGACGCGCGACTTCCGGCAGCACGTCTTCGGCGTGTGCCTGGTCAACGACTGGAGCGCCCGCGACCTGCAGGCCTGGGAGTACGTGCCGCTGGGCCCCTTCCTCGGCAAGTCGTTCGCCACCTCGGTGTCGCCGTGGGTGGTGCCGCTGGACGCCCTCGGGGACGCGCGCGTACCCGGACCGGAGCAGAGCCCCGCGGTGCTGCCCTACCTCGAGCGGCACTCCGACTGGGGGCTCGACCTGCGCCTCGAGGTGTCGTGGAACGGCACCGTCGTCGCGCGGCCGCCCTTCTCGCAGATGTACTGGACGCCGGACCAGCAGCTCGCGCACCTCACGGTCAACGGCGCGGCGCTGCGCACCGGCGACCTCTACGCGTCCGGCACGGTGTCGGGGCCGGAGCGCGAGCAGCGCGGCTCCTTCCTCGAGCTGTCCTGGAACGGCGAGGACCCGGTGAAGCTCGACGACGGGTCGACCAGGACCTTCCTCGAGGACGGCGACACCGTGTCGATCTCGGCCTGGGCACCAGGCCCGGACGGCACGCGCATCGGCTTCGGCGCGGTGTCCGGCACCGTGCTGCCTAGCCGGTGACGAAGGCGTCCAGCTCGGTGCCCACCAGCGACATGACGTCGGTGTCGAGCCGCTCGCCGCGCAGTACGTAGTTGGACCGCATCGTGCCCTCGTAGCGGAAGCCGAGCCGCTCGGCCAGCTGCCGCGATCGCACGTTGCCGGACGCGGCGTGCCACTCGACGCGCTCGACCCGCAGGTCGGTGCGGGCGTGCGCCAGCAGGACGCGGCACGCGGCCGACACGACGCCGGCGCCCTCCCCGGCCGCGACCACCCAGCAGCCGAGCTCGACCGTGGCGAAGCCGGTGTCGTGGTGGAAGAGCAGCGCCCCGCCGAGCAGCTCGCCGTCGTGCCACATCCCGCCGACGCCGACCCGACCGTCCTCCTGGCGGTCGTACGCCCTCAGCCACTCCGCAGCGCCCTCCGGCGTGCTGGTCACGTCGGGCCAGGGCAGGTGGGTGCGCAGCCGGTCGAGGTCGGACGAGACGTGCGCGGCGAACGCGGCCGCGTCGTCGGCGCTCAGCCGGCGGAAGGTGACCCGGCCGGGCAGCCTGGTGGTCAGGTCGACAGGTGGCTCCAGCACGTGGGCATCCTGCCAGCGGACGGGTCAGTCGAAGAGCTCCTCGAAGAAGCTCTTGCGCTTCTTGTGCGGCTTCTGCCCGTAGCCCTGGTGACCGTAGGAGGGTTGCTGCGCGTACGGCTGCTGGTGGCTGGGCGGCTGCTGGTAGGCGGGTGGCTGCTGGGCGGGCGCCGGCGGCGCGGCCGGCGCGTCCCCGTGGAACCGGGTGTCCGCGTCGACCAGCCGCTCGAGCTCGCCGCGGTCGAGGAAGATGCCTCGGCACTCGGTGCACTGGTCGACGGTCACGCCGCTGCGCTCGTAGCTGCGCATCGGCGCCTGGCACTTCGGGCAGGTCAGGTCCATGACCGTCCCGACGACCGACCGACGACTGAGGTTCCCTAGTCCAGCAGGTAGCCCACCGCTCGACCCATCACCTCGTTCCGATCCGCCTCGTCGGTGATCCCCTCGAAGCCGAACCCGAAGTACAGCGAGTCGGCGGCCGCGGCCACCGGCCCCTCCGGGAACCCGGCAGGAGTGGTCCGGTCGAAGTCGTTCGAGTTCGGCGAGCTTCCGGGCGGCGCACCCAGGACGTCCCACCCGTCCAGGCCCGTCTCGAAGGACGTCGTGCCCTGCCCGGTCGACACCTCGATGTCGTCCACGAAGACGCCCAGGCCCTGGGACGCCCAGTCGCTGGCGTAGGAGATGGAGACCTCCACCTGCTGGCCCGCGTACCCGCTCAGGTCGACGCTCCACTGCTGCCAGCCACCGGAGTTGCCGGAGGCGGCGTTCCACTCACCAGTCGTGCCGGTCGGGATGCACGTCGAGGCTCCGGTCGGGGTCTGGTAGTGGGCCAGCTGCGGGTGCAGGGTCGCCCAGCCGCCGGAGTTCTCCGTCTTGCAGCTCTCGCCGGTCGCCTGGGTCGTGTGACCGTTGATGTCGGGCAGGGTGGTCCAGTTGTCCTGGCCGGCCGTGTGCGCCTCGACGAACACGTGGTCCCAGTCGACCTCGGTGTCGAAGGAGGTCCAGAACGACATCGTGGCGCCGCCGGCGGGCACGTCGATCGTGTGTGCCAGCCGCTTGTAGGTGATGTCGGCGATCTGGGAGTAGACGTAGACGTCGCCGGTGTGCGGGGCGAAGGGGCCGCCGGGGCGGTCCCACTTCGCCGGGATCCCGCTCTCGAACTGGGGGTAGGTCACGGGATCGAGGACGCCGCTCGTGGCCAGGAACGAGGCGTTGTGGACCTGGTTGTCCGCACCGGTCCCGCCACCGAGCGTCCACCCCGATGCGGGAGGTCCGTCGAACGGCTCGTCCACGCCGATGATCGGGAACGGGTCGCCGTTCTCGTCGAGCCCGGCGTCCGAGACGTAGAGGTAGGCGCCCAGGTAGTACTGGAGGAAGTCGTTCTTGTCCCCCCAGTTGAGGCAGCGCGCCGCCACCTCGGGGGCGCCACCGACACACTGCTGGTTGGCGACCGGGTCGTAGAACTGCATTGCTCCGAGACCGTTCTCCGTGCCTCCGGCCCACTGGCCGGTGTAGAGCAGCTTGCCGCCCTCGTTGAGGTACTGGCGGACTTCCAGGGTCTCGTCGATCGCCAGGCGCGACACGTTCCCGCCGCCCCAGCCCGGCTCTCGTACGTGGATGTCGTTGCCGCGGTACCAGATCACGGCGTCGTAGTGCCCGAGCACGCCGAGATGGTCCGGCGCCGTCCGCCCCATCGCGTCGACGTCGTACACGTCGTAGCCGATGCCGTTCGCGGTGAGGGCGTCCTCGTAGAACGAGAGATAGTTGGGTGTGGACGGGCTGGTGCTTGCGTAGCCGGAGACGTCGATGCACCTGTTCTGTCCTCGGCCGCGAGGATCAGCACGTCGGCGTCGTCGGAGTCCTCCACGACATCGAAGCTGACGGGCTCGGTGGTCTCGCCACCCCCGCTGAACCAGTACTCGACCTCGTCGCCCTCCTCCAGGCCCGGAATCTCGGCGCGCAGGTAGTGGTAGTACGTGTCGTACGCGTTGTTGCCGCCGAACCGTTCGCCGTCCGGCGACTCGGTCGCCGTGTCCTGGCCCGCGTCGCCGTTGACCGTGTAGTGCAGCGTCACCGCACCGGCGGCGCGCTTGGCCAGGACCTCGACCGGCTGGGCGGAACCACCGGCGTAGGAGACCTGCACTCGCAGGTCCGAGCTCGGCCAGTTCGTCTTCCACGGGTCGATCGTGGAGGTGTCCACGTACAGGCTCGCCGTGTCGACGTCGGTGTGCGAAACCGGGTCGTCCGGGTCACTCGCAGACCTCGCGACGTTCAACGCGAACGGAAGGTTCTTCTCGAACTCCGCCTGCACGAGCGCCTCGTCGTCCGGGAAGACGAAACCGCAGCCCGCACAGCCCTCCTCCAGCTCGGGCGTCCAGCTCAGGGCTCCTCGCTGTGCGTGCGCCCAGTCGTTGAACTCACCGTTCGTGGTGTACAGGTCGGCTCCGACGCCCGGGTTGAAGCCGGGCACCGCCGGATCGGTGTCGGTCCCCGTCATGGCCACGTAGATGGGGTCGTCGGCCGAGGGGGTGAGCGTCTGCCAGCCCTGCGAGTACAGCAGCAGCGGCCCGAACGAGTGGTAGCTGATGGAGAACTTGAACGGCACCCTGTCGAACAGGCTCACCATCGCCTGCGTCTCCGGCTCGGACTCCGGGTCGGGCCCGCGATATGTCTGGCTGGAGAACAGCGACGAGGACCCCTCGTCGTCGTAGCCCCAGTGCTCGGCGTAGTTGCGGTTGGGATCGACGCCGTCGATGGCGCTGACAGTGCCGCTCACGTCGTTGTCCCGCAGGTTCTTCCGCCAGAGCCGCTCGTGGTCGAACGTGTACTGGTAGCCGTCCGGGTTGTGAACGAGCACGAACCACAGCTCGTTGTCCTTGAGCAGGCGCCTGATGTCCCTGTCGTTCGCCCGCCACCGGTCGATGTACCACCGGAGCAGCCTGCGGTTGACCTCGGTGCTGATCCACTCGCGAGCGTGGTGCGTGGAGGCGTACAGCACGGCCGGACGAGTTCCGTCCGGCACGTCGTTGGCGCTCTGGGTCAGCTTGAGGGCGATGTACTCCCGGCCTTCGTAGGTCTCGCCCAGCACCACGAGCTTGACCAGCTGAGGGTTGCGCCGGGCGAGCTGGTACATCTCGTCGCGGATGCCACCTGGCTCGTCGTAGGACCGCCACACCGTGAAGCCGTTCGTGGCCTGCGCGGCGGCACGCTGGCTCTGCGTGCGGCCCTGCCTGTCGCGGTAGACCTCGAGCCGCACGCCCTGCCCCCGAAGCCGCTCCCGGTCCGCCGCCGTCAGCACCAGCGCGACGTCGACCCCCTGCCTCGTCTCCTTCGCGGAGGCGATGTCGTAACCCCCGCGCTGCAGCACCTGCAGCGTCGCCGAGTCCACCGTGGCCCGGTACATCTCGAGACCGTCACCACCCCCGCCCGGGGCCGCGGACGCGCCGGAACCGCCACCCGCGACCGCGAGCGCGGCCACGACGGCGAGGGCCACAGCGAGAACGCCGAAGCGACGGGTGATCGGGCGGGTGGTGTGCGTGCCGGCCATGGCTACCCTCCAGCGGACGCCGATTCCCCCTTGTGGGGAGGTCGCCCGCCGGGCGTGGCCTTCTGGGTCACGTCCGCGTTCGAGCGGCCGTGGAATGGGCCGGAAGATACTCCTCGATCAGCCCGGATGGAAGGCCGGCCGGTCAGAGGTTCCCGCGCTTCTCCTGCTCCCGCTCGATCGCCTCGAAGAGCGCCTTGAAGTTTCCCTTGCCGAAGCCGAGCGAGCCGTGCCGCTCGATCAGCTCGAAGAAGACGGTCGGCCGGTCGCCGATCGGCCGCGTGAAGATCTGCAGCAGGTAACCGTCCTCGTCGCGGTCGACCAGGATCCCGCGCTTCTGCAGCTCCTCGATCGGCACCCGCACCTGGCCGATGCGCGCGCGTAGCTCGGGGTCCTCGTAGTACGAGTCCGGCGTCGACAGGAACTCGACGCCCTCGGCACGCATCTGGTCGACGGTGCGCAGGATGTCGTTGGTGGCCAGCGCCAGGTGCTGCGCGCCCGGACCCCGGTAGAACTCGAGGAACTCGTCGATCTGCGACTTCTTCTTCGCGATCGCCGGCTCGTTGAGCGGGAACTTCACCCGGTGGTTCCCGTTCGCCACGACCTTCGACATCAGCGCCGAGTAGTCCGTGGCGATGTCGTCGCCGATGAACTCCGCCATGTTCACGAAGCCCATGACCTTGTTGTAGAAGCCGACCCACTCGTCCATGTGGCCGAGCTCGACGTTGCCGACCACGTGGTCGAGAGCCTGGAACAGCCGGCGCGGCGCGCCATCGCGCTTCACGTAGCCGGAGGTCCGCGCGACGTAGCCGGGCAGGTAGACGCCGTCGTAGCGGGACCGGTCGACGAGGGAGTGCCTGGTGTCGCCGTACGCCGCGATGGACGCCATGCGGACGGTGCCGTGCTCGTCGCTGACGTCGTGCGGCTCCACGACGACGCGGGCGCCGGAGACCCGGGCGTGCTCGACGCACTGGTCGACGTCGGGCACCTCGAGGGCGATGTCGATGACCCCGTCACCGTGCGCGCGGTGGTGGTCGAGCAGCGGGCTCTCCGGGTCCACCCCGCCCTTGATCACGAAGCGGCACGACCCGCTCTTGAGCACGAACGCCTTGTGGTCACGGTTGCCGGTCTCGGGTCCGGAGTAGCCGACGAGCTCCATGCCGAAGGCCGACTGGTAGTAGTGGGCGGCCTGGGTCGCGTTGCCGACCACGAAGACCACCGCGTCCCACCCGGTGACCGGGAACGGGTCCCGGCTGGCGTCGTACTCGACGAGCCCGACGAGCTGCTGGAGCTGCTCCGGTGAGAGCTCGGCGGCCTTCTCGGCGTCGGTGAGGGCGGGGATGGCAGAGGACGTGGCGGGGCCTGCGTCGGTCGTCATGTTCAGGAATCGAAGCGTACGGACGACAAGTTGGGCAATCACTGGCATCCTGAATGCACAACTTGTCCGATTCTCGGTCCACTTGCCTCGGAGGCCTGCGCACCATGCCCATCGACGACCTCGACGCGGGGATCCTGCGCCTGTTCACCCGGGAGCCCCGGATCGGTGTGCTGGAGTGCTCCCGTCGCCTGGGGGTCGCCCGCGGGACCGTGCAGGCCCGGCTGGACCGGATGGCGCGAGACGGTGTCGTCACCGGCTGGGGGCCGGACGTCGACCCGGCGGCGGTGGGCTTCGTCGTCACCGCCTTCGTCACGCTGGAGATCCGCCAGCACCAGCCCGACCGTGCCGCCCACGACCTGGTGGCCGAGCACCTCGCCGGGATCCCGGAGGTCCTGGAGGCCCACACCACGACCGGCCCGGGCGACGTGCTCGTCCGCATCGTGGCGCGGTCGAACGCCGACCTGCAGCGCGTGATCGACCGGGTCCTGGCGTCCGAGGGCGTGGTCCGCGCGTCGACCGTGATCGCCCTGGACACCCAGATCCCGCGCCGCCTGCTCCCACTTCTCGCGGTGGCCGCCGCAGGGGACTAGTCCGCACTCGCTATGGCCGCGCGCCCGCCGGGGGCGTTCAGTCGAGTCCGACGGCCGCGAACCTCCGGACGACGGCCGCGCGACACGAGGGAGCCGCAGATGATCCGCGAACGCATGCACGCCACGGTCCGCGACCTCGACGCCTGGAACGAGTACCTGACCCTGATCCGAGACATCGACGAGATCCAGGCCGCTGCCGGCCGCGTCCGGTCGAGCGGCGTGTGGACCCAGGTCGTCGGCCCGTACAACGAGATCGTCGTCGAGCTCGACTACGCCGACCTGGCGGCGTACGAGAAGGAGACCCAGGCCGCCATGAGCGACCCGGAGATCGTGAAGCTCGCCTCCCGGTTCGAGGCCCTCACCGTCGCGGACAAGGGCTACAACGAGCTGTTCGTGACCGCGGACCCAGTCGGCACCTGAACGCGACGCGGGCAAAATCGCCGCAAACGTCCGCTGGATCGGCGCTGCTGGACGGCACCATCGGACGGTGCACCTGACTCGGGCCGCTCGTTCGGCCGCCATCGGCATGTCCCTGGCGGTTGCCGCCGCCGTCCTGCCGGCGGCTGCCGCCTCCGCCGCGGCCGCCCCGCTGTCGGCCACCGACCAGGCGGTCAACGACCGGCTCGGCACGCGCGCCCACGACTCACGGCTCGGGCCGGACCTCGCCGGTCTCGTCACCGACGTCGGGACCGGCCAGACCATCTGGAGCCACCAACGCGGCGAGCGGCAGCTGCCCGCGAGCAACGTCAAGCTGCTGACCGCGGTCAACGCGCTCGAGTCCTTCGGGCCGGACTTCCGCTTCCGCACGACAGTCGTTCAGGGGTCGACGGCACGGCGCGTGGTGCTCGTCGGCGCCGGTGACCCGTCGCTGTCCAGGGCCGACCTCCGGGTCCTCGCCACCCGGACCGTCGCGGCAGCACGCGCCGCGGGACTGACCTGGGTGCGTGTCGACGTCGACGACTCCCTGCTGCCGAAGCCGAGCCTGGCGCGCGGTTGGAAGTCGTCCTACGTCACCCGGGACGTGTCCCCCGTCCGGGCGCTCGTCGTCGACCAGCACCGCCGCTGGGACACCACGATCGACGCCGGCCAGGTGTTCGCGCAGGTCCTGGAACGCAAGGGTCTCGACGTGCGGCGCTCGGTGAGCCGGGTGACGGCGACCGCCGGTGCGCCTCCGCTCGCCGAGGTCCACGGCGACGACCTCGCGACCACCGTCGCCGCCATGTTGCGCACCAGCGACAACGACGTCGCCGAGCTGCTGCACCGGATGGTCGCGGTGCGGACCGGCTTCCGCCCGACCTGGCCGGGGTCGGCGGCGGCACAGGTCGCAGCGCTCGCGCGCCTCGGGATCAGCCTCGCGCCCGGTTCGGTGTACGACGGCAGCGGGCTCTCCCGGGCCGACCGGCTGCGCCCCACCGAGCTGGTCGCCGTGCTGCGCACCGCGTTCGACCCGGCACATCCCGACCTCGCCTCGTTGCAGCACGGCTCGATGGCCGTGGCCGGGGTCAGTGGCACGCTGGCCCCTGACTACCTGCGCTACGTGACCGCGCCGACCCGGTGCGCCGCCGGGCTCATCGAGGCCAAGACCGGGTCCCTGAGCGGCGTCATCGCCCTCAGCGGCCTGGCCCGCGGCGCCGACGGGCGGCTCAAGGCGTTCTCGTTCCTGCTCAACCGTGTGGGCTCCACGCTGCGGACCCGCCGGGCTGTGGACCGGCTGGCGACCACGGTCACTGGCTGCTGGTGATCGATCACACGGCGTAGGGTCCGACGATCGGACGGCCCCTGGTACGTCCCGGCCTGTCCGGAAGGTGCCTAGGATGAGCCCCGTCGGACGGTCCAGCGACGGCCGGCCACGTCCCCTCCACCGAAGGACCCCGTTCATGGATCTCGTCCTGTCCACTCACCAGGTCGACGACCTGGCCGTCGTCACTGTCGGCGGCGAGGTCGACCTGGACACTGCCTCTCAGCTCGGCGACCACGCCCTGGACGCCGTACGCGACACGTCGCCGCACGTGGTTCTCGACCTCACCGACGTCACGTTCATGGACTCGACCGGCCTCAAGGTGCTGCTCGCGATCCAGCGTCGCGCCGACCTCGCCGGTGGGTCCTTCGGGGTCGCCGGGCCGTCCCGGTCCGTCCGAAAGATCCTGGCGCTGACCGGCCTGGACCAGACCTTCGCGATCTACGACACGGTCGACGAGGCGTCCAGCGCGCACAGCGCCGCCAAGAACCCGACCTGACCCTCCGGCCCCGCGCGGCGCCCGTCAGCGCCGCCGGAGTGCCCACGTGCGGAGCTGGTCGATGCGGGCCTGCAGCTGCTCGGCCGTCGCCTGGGCGGCCGGCGGCCCGCCGCACACCTGTCGCAGCTCGGCATGCACGGCCCCGTGCGGGACGCCCGTGCGGTGGTGCCACGCGCCGACCAGCCCGTTGAGCTCCTTGCGCAGCGCAGGCACGGCCCGGTGGGTCGCCGCCGATCTCGCGGCGTCGGCCACGGTCGGCGACGTCGCCTTGGTCGGCCTCGTGCGCCGCGACGACCGGCCCGCCTGCTCGCTCTGTCGGGCGCGCAGCAGCGTCGCCACCTGGTCGGGCTCCAACAACCCGGGTAGGCCCAGGTAGTCGGCCTCGTCCTGCGAGCCCATCGCGGCGAAGCCGTCGGCCGGGCCGAACTCGCCGCCGTCGAAGAGCACCCGGTCGAAGTGCGCCTCCGCCTCGAGCGCCTCGAAGGTCCCCTCGCCAAGCCCGGTCTCGGTGGCTGCCCGGTTGGCTGCGGCCAACATCGCGTCCTCCAGCGCGAAGAGGTCGCCCTCCTCGTCGCCCGACGGAGGCCGGTCGAGGGCGTGGTCCCGCTCGACCTCCATCTCTCCTGCGTGCTGCAGCAGCAGCGGGACGGAGGGGAGGAAGACGGACGCGGTCTCGCCGCGTCGGCGGGCGCGCACGAAGCGGCCCACTGCCTGGGCGAAGAACAACGGGGTCGCCGTCGAGGTCGCGTAGACCCCCACCGCGAGCCGCGGCACATCGACGCCTTCGGAGACCATCCGCACCGCCACCATCCAGCGGTCGTCCGATGCGGCGAAGTCCTCGATGCGTGCGCTGGCGCCGGCCTCGTCCGACAGCACCACCGTCGGCGCCTCGCCGGTGATGCGGCGCAGCTGTGCGGCGTAGGCACGCGCCGAGACGTGGTCGGTCGCGATCACCAGGCCACCGGCGTCTGGCACGCCGTTGCGCACCTCGGTGAGCCGACGGTCCGCGGCCGCGAGCACCTGCGGGATCCAGTTGCCGTGCGGGTCCAGTGCCGTTCGCCAGGCCGCTGCGGTCGCATCCTTCGTCAGCGGCTCGCCGAGCGTCGCGCTGAGCTCGTCACCGGCGCGGGTCCGCCAGCGCAGCTGTCCCGAGTAGGACAGGAAGATGACCGGCCGTACGACGCCGTCGGTCAGTGCGCGCCCGTAGCCGTAGGAGTAGTCGGCCGCCGAGCGGCGGACCCCGTCCCGTCCTGCCGCGTAGGTGACGAACGGGATCGCACTGGTGTCCGAGCGGAACGGCGTCCCGGTCAGGGCGAGCCGCCGGACCGCCGGCTCGAAGGCCTCCCGCACGGCCTCGCCCCACGACAGGGCGTCGCCGCCGTGGTGCACCTCGTCGAGCACCACGAGCGTCCGCCGGTTCTCGGTCCGACGCCGGTGCAGGACCGGGTGGGCTGCGACCTGCGCGTAGGTCACGGCCACGCCGGTGTAGTCGCTGGAGACGGCGCCCTGGGCATTGCGGAAGGTCGGGTCGAGCGAGATGCCGACCCGGCTCGCGGCATCGGCCCACTGGTGCTTGAGGTGCTCGGTGGGCGCCACCACCGTGACCGCGTCGATCAGCTTGCGCGCCATGAGCTCGCTGGCGACCCGCAGGGCGAACGTCGTCTTGCCGGCACCCGGCGTGGCCACGGCGAGGAAGTCACGCGCATCGAGCCCGGTGCGGGACAGGTACGCGTCGACGGCTTCCTGCTGCCAGGCCCGGAGGGCGCTGGCGGTGCCCCACGGGGCACGCATCGGGAAGGCTGGGGACAGGTGGGAGGCGGCACTGGTACTCATCGGTCCGGCGAGGCTAACCGGGGGCGAGGGACGACATGCCCACCCAGGGTGAAGCTCGGTGAACCGGCTCCACCGTGCTAGTGCGTGTCGTCTGCGGGCACCACCCGGTGCGCTGCCAGGGCCCCCGCGACGCAGACGGCTGCCATCACCAGGTCGATCAGCAGGTACGGGGCCGAACCCACGTCACGGGTGTCGGCCACCCCTGCGGCGTAGCCGGCGAAGATGGCGCCTGCCACGCCGATCAGCACGATCGATCCGAGCGCATCGCTGACCTGCAGCGACGACGAGTTGGCACCCTGCTGGTGGGGTGCGGAGAGCTCGAGCACCAGGACACTCAACGACGTCAGCCCCAGACCCATGCCGAGACCGGCGATCGTCCAGCCGATCGCCGTCATGACGACCGGGACGGTGCCGGTGACGGTGAGGGCCACCAGCCCGATGCCGGCGAGCACGAGCAGGAAGCCGACGGTCAGCAGGACCCATCGCGGCGTCCGCAGGTCGGGGCGGCCCTGGAGCCAGGCGCCGAGCGACCAGGTCAGCGCGGCTCCGGTGAGAGAGAGCCCGGCCAGCGTCGTCGCGACCGATCGCTGCTCCACCAGCATCAGGGGGATGAAGGACTCGGTGCCGAAGAACGCGCCCGCCATGACACCGCGCATCACGACGACGGTCGGCAGCCCGCGGCCGAGCCGGAAGGCACCGGGCGGCAACAGCCGCGGCACCCCGTAGGCCAGCAGGCCGACACCGATGACGATCGAGGGCACGGCCAGGGCGAGCTGACCGGTCAGCGCCTGGCCGCCGTACTGCAGGAGCCCCGCTCCGACGGCGGCGACGACCGCCGCGGGCACCCGGCTTCGGCGGGGCATCGTGTGCGGCTCGCTGGCGTCGTCGCCGTTGACCACCGGCCCGTCCAGGCCCCGCAGGTGGGGACCGACCAGCAGAGCCGCCCCGGCCAGCAGCGGGAGCACGCCGAGGAAGACCCAGCGCCACGACGCATGGTCGGCCAGCAGCCCGGCCACCGGCGGTCCCACGATGGACGGCAGGATCCAGCCGCTCGACGTGGCCGAGAAGACCCGCGGGCGCAGTGCCGCCGGGAAGGCACGCCCCACGACGACGTAGATCGCGACGATGTTGAGCCCACCGCCGAAGCCCTGGACCGCCCGTGCCACCACCAGGACCCACATCTCGGTCGCCAGCCCGGCGAGCAGCAGGCCTAGCGCGAAGGTGACGGCCGCCGCCACGAAAGGCCGGACCGGGCCGCGACGGTCGCACACGTCGCCGGCGACGACCATGCCGAGCAGGCTCGCGGTCAGGAACACCGAGAAGGCCAAGCCGTAGAAGCGCAGCCCGTCGAGCTCGCGAGCCGCGACCGGCATCGCGGTCGCGACCGCGATCGCCTCGAACGCCACCGCCACGACGACGCCGACCACCCCGACGACCAGCGCGCGGTACTCCGGCGCGAAGAGCCGCAGCTCGGGACTGCCGGTCGCCGGGACGGCGGCCGCGGCGGGCTCGTGCGTCACGCCGCCGATCATGCCTTGCCGTCGACGTGTCCGGCCCACTACACCTTGACCGTGACCACGACCGAGGTGCCCCGACCCGACCTGGCCGAGATCAGCCCGCCCTCGCGGGTCGCCGAGGAAGGTGAGGGGATCGGGCTCGACGAGACAGGCCTGGCCGCCCGCAACCACGGCATGCCCCTCGAGCTGCTGCGCCACGACGTGACGCCGATCGGCGCGCACTACCTGCTCACGCACTACGACATCCCCGCCGGCGACGGCGCGAGCTGGCAGCTCGCGGTGGGCGGGCTGGTCGAGCGCCCGATGTCGCTGTCGATGGCCGAGCTCCGGTCGCGCCCCGAGGTCTCGCGCACGGTCACCATGGAGTGCGCGGGCAACGGCCGGGCCCGCATGACGCCGCGGCCGGTCAGCCAGCCCTGGCTGCACGAGGCGGTCGGCACCATGACCTGGACCGGCACCCCGCTGGCAGCCGTCCTCGCCGACGCCGGCCCGCTCGACGCCGCGGTCGACGTCGTGTTCACCGGCGCCGACCACGGCGTCGAGAAGGGCACCGAGCAGGACTACCAGCGCTCGCTCTCCCTCCAGGAGGCGACCGACCCCGAGGTGATGCTCGTCTGGGCCTGCAACGGGATCGACCTCCCGCCGCAGCACGGGTACCCCCTGCGGCTGCTCGTGCCGGGCTGGTACGGCATGGCCTCGGTCAAGTGGCTCCGCTCGGTCGAGGTGGTCGCCGAGCGGTTCGACGGGTACCAGATGCGCGCCTACTCGCTGCGGCAGAGCCCGAAGGAGGTCGGTGAGCGCCTGACCCGCATCGCCCCCCGTGCTCTCGTGCAGCCGCCCGGCTTCCCCGACTACCTGTCGCGCCGCCGGGTCGTGCGGGTCGGCGACCACGTGCTGCGGGGCCGCGCCTGGTCGGGATGGGGCCCGGTCACGTCCGTCGAGGTCACCCTCGACGGCGGCCGGTCCTGGCAGGCGGCCGAGCTGGGACCGCAGCCGGACCCGCGTGCCTGGCTCGCGTGGTCGCTCCCGTGGACGGCCGTGGAGGGGCGCTACGTCGTCGGCGCCAGGGCCGCCGACGCCACGGGGCGCACCCAGTCCGCCATCCAGCCATGGAACCGGGGCGGCTTCGCCAACACGACTCCCCAGGAGCTCGACGTGCTCGTCCTGCCCGCCGGCGTGAGGGACCAGCCATGACCGGCGCACCGGACGCGCGCGACCGTGCCGCGATCGAGCAGGAGCGCGACCGGATCCGGGCGACGTACCTCCGTCCGGCCGGTGAGCGGCCCCCGTCGTCGGCCCGCGGTCTGCACCACTTCGCCGTGGTCTGCTCCGACGTGGAGCGGACGGTGCGCTTCTACCAGGAGCTGCTGGAATTCCCGCTCACCGACATCTTCGAGAACCGCGACTACCCCGGCTCCAACCACTTCTTCTTCGACATCGGCAACGGCAACCTGCTGGCCTTCTTCGACTTCCCGGGTCTGGACGTCGGTCCCTACGCCGAGGTCCTCGGCGGCCTGCACCACATCGCCATCTCGGTCACCCCGGACCGGTGGGCGCACCTGCGCGCCAAGCTCGACGACGCGGGCGTGGAGTACCAGCTGGAGAGCAAGGTCTCGATCTACTTCCGCGACCCCGACGGGGCCCGGCTCGAGCTGCTCGCCGACCCGCTGGGCGAGATGTACGGCAGCAAGGTCCTCTAGCCGCCCGCGCCGCCCGGTCCACCCGCACCGTCGCCGTCGTCTCCCGGCGGGAGCTGGTTGAGGATCTCCTTGCAGGTCGGGCAGACCGGGAAGCGCCCCGGGTCCCGACCTGGGATCCACACCTTGCCGCAGAGCGCCACGACGGGGTCACCGGACAGCGCCGACTCGAGGATCTTCTCCTTCTTCACGTAGTGCGCGAAGCGCTCGTGGTCGCCGTTGTCGTTCGAGGTGAGCGGAGTGGTCTCCTCGATCGCCTCGAGCACCGTCCCACCGTCGCCGGGCTGCTCCGTCATGCGCCCAGTCTAGGCAACGCCCCTGGCCGGCCGGCGTTCAGTTCAGCGACGGGTCGGCGAGGTAGGTCGAGACCATCGCGAGGTCCCCTCCCTGCCGGCGCAGGACAGCCCGCCACAGCGTGTCAGGGGCTGTGCTGAAGGCGTCGGCGAAGGCGCCGTCCGCCGTCGCAGGCACGACGTACCACGCACCTTCGGCGAGCTCGTCCTCGAGCTGTCCCCCGGCCCAGCCGGCGTAGCCCGCGAAGATGCGCAGCCGGGTCAGCTCGGCTGCCAGGACCTCGGGGGGCGTGTCCAGGTCGACCAGGCCGAGCCGCCCCACGACGCGCCGCCAGCCGAGAGGCTCCTCGTCGGTCGACGTCGGGGGCAGCAGGGCCAGGCCGAGCGCCGAGTCGAGGGCCACCGGCCCGCCCTGGAAGAGGACTCCTGGGTCGCTCGCCAACGGTTGCCATGCCGGCAGCACCTCGGCGACCTCGACCTCGGTGGGCCGGTTGATGACGACGCCGAGCGCACCCGCCTCGTCGTGGTCCAGCACGAGCACGACACTGCGCTCGAACGGGCCCTCGCCGAGCTCCGGAGTCGCGACCAGCAGCCGCCCGGTGAGCTCATGGCTCGCCGGCGGCGCCCCCGGATCCTGCGCGCTCATCCCGCCATGATGCCCGCTCGCGGCCGGATCCGCGCCCTGCCCGCCACCCACCGGCGATGGCGACGACGGCGATCCCGATGACGTCGGCGAACACGTCGGAGAGGTCGCCGCTGCGCCCGGGCAGCAGCCAGGCCTGCAAGCCCTCGCTCAGGAAGGCGTGTGCCACGAGCGCCGGCACCAGCACCCGGTCCGGCACCCCGGCCCGGCGACCGGCCCACAGCACCGCGCCGAAGATCAGCGCGTGCACGGCCTTGTCCAGGTGGGGGATGCCGGCCTGGCCGGCGGCCCGCGGCCAGTAGAGGACGAGGAGGTGCCCGACGACGACGAGTGCGAGGAGGAGCTGGTCCCGGCGCCGACCGGTCACGGCATCCCGGGCTCGTCCTCCAGAGCCCTCGATGCCTCGGCCGACGCGTCGTCGCCGAGGACCGACGAGCCGGTCGCCCGGACCGCGGCGCTCACGGCCGCCGCCACAGTGGTGGCCACGTCGGGGTGGAAGACACTGGGCACGATGTAGGAGGCGTTGAGCTCGTCGTCAGCCACCACGGCGGCAAGTGCGTGCGCCGCGGCGATGAGCATCTCGATGCTGATGGAGTGGCTCTGCGCGTCGAGCAGCCCCCGGAAGACGCCGGGGAAGGCGAGGACGTTGTTGATCTGGTTCGCGAAGTCGCTTCGCCCGGTGGCGACGACCGCGGCGTGCTCGGCGGCCACCAGCGGGTCGATCTCCGGGACCGGGTTGGCCATGGCGAAGACGATCGACCCCTCGGCCATGGTCGCCACGTCGTCACCGGTCAGCAGGTTGGGAGCCGAGACCCCGATGAACACGTCGGCACCGGCGAGGGCATGGCGAAGGTCACCGGTCACTCCGTCGACGTTGGTCCGCTCGGCGACCGGGACCAGCTCCGGCGACAGGCCCGGCCGGTCGCGATGGATGACGCCGTCCTTGTCGGCGGCGACGACATGGCGGGCGCCGGCCGCCAGCAGCACCGTCAGGATCGCCATTCCCGCCGCGCCGGCCCCCGACATCACGATGCGGACGTCCTCGAGGCGCTTGTCGACCACCTTGAGGGCGTTGAACAGCGCAGCCAGCACCACGATGGCGGTCCCGTGCTGGTCGTCGTGGAAGACCGGGATGTCGAGCTTGTCGCGCAGCCGCTGCTCGATCTCGAAGCACCTCGGCGCCGAGATGTCCTCGAGGTTGATGCCGGCGAACACCGGCGCGATCAGCTCGACCGCCCGCACGATCTCGTCGGCGTCCTGGGTGTCGAGACAGATCGGGAAGGCGTCGATCCCGGCAAAGCGCTTGAAGAGCGCAGCCTTGCCCTCCATGACGGGCAGCGCCGGGATCGCGCCGATGTTGCCCAGTCCGAGCACCGCCGAGCCGTCGGTCACGACGGCGACGGTGTTGCGCTTGATGGTCAGCCGTCGCGCGTCGTCCGGGTTCTCCACCAGTGCGAGGCAGACCCGGGCAACGCCGGGGGTGTAGATCATCGACAGGTCGTCGCGGTTGCGGATGGGGACCTTGGGCTGGATCTCGATCTTCCCGCCGAGGTGCACAAGGAAGGTCCTGTCGGACACCTTGCCGATGGACACGCCGTCGACCGAGGCCAGTGCCTCGGTGAGCCGCTGGGCGTGCGCGGTGTCGCTGGCCGCGCAGGTGACATCGATCCGGAGGGCTTCGGTGCCTGAGCCCGTCACGTCCAGCGCCGTGACCACGCCGCCGGCCTCCTCGACCGCGTGGGTGAGCTGGCTGACCGCGTTGCCGCGGGCCGGCACCTCGAGTCGGACCGTGATCGAGTAGGAGATGCTGGGCTGGGTCGCCATGTTGCCGATCGTGTCAGACCTGCCCCGCGCGGCCGGACACCGGCGTGAGTCCGGTCACGCGTCCTGCGCGGCTGCGTCAAGACCGAGGCGCGGTCGACCGATACTCGTCAGACGGAAAGGTTTCGTCGCTGCCCCCACGGCAAGAACTGCGACGGAAGGTGATCTGACCATGATTTTCGCAGTTCTGCTCGTGCCGTTCGGCCTGCTCGCCGTGCTCCTCGGGATGGAGCGCCTCGAGCGCTGGACCGTTCGCGACAGCGACGACTCCTAGCGTCGGGTCGGCAGCCGGACGACCGTCACGAAGAAGTCGTCGATCTGGCGGACCACCTCGATGAAGCGCTCGAAGTCCACCGGCTTCGTGACGTAGGCGTTGGCGTGCAGCGAGTAGCTGCGGAGCACGTCGTCCTCGGCCTCCGATGTCGTCAGCACCACGACCGGGATGCTCGCGAGCTCAGGGTCGGACTTGATCGCCTCCAGCACCTCCCGGCCGTCCATCCGCGGCAGGTTGAGGTCCAGCAGCACCAGGTCCGGTCGCGGCCGGTCCGCGTACTGACCCTCCTGGCGCAGGAAGGCCATGGCCTCGGCACCGTCGTCCACGACGTGCAGCTCGTTGCGGAGCTTGTAGTCGGCGAAGGCCTCGCGGGTCATCAGAACGTCGCCCGGGTCGTCCTCGACCAGCAGGATCTCAACCTGTCGCTCGGGCTGCAGCGTCATCCGCCGTCCTCTCGCTCGTCCGTGCCTTGCTCGGGTCTGTGACAGGAAGTGTCCACCGGAACGTCGACCCGGTGCCCGCGTGGGTCGCCCGGTGGTTGTCCAGCCACAGCCTGCCGCCGTGGTGCTCGACGATCTTCTTGCACATGGCCAACCCGATGCCGGTGCCCCCGTAGTTGTCCCGGCCGTGCAGCCGCTGGAAGATGACGAAGATCTTGTCCTCGTACTGCGGGTCGATGCCGATCCCGTTGTCCTCGCAGGAGAACTCCCAGTAGTCCGGGTCGGTCGCGGACCGCCGGACCCCGACATGCACCCGGGGCGCCGCCTCGGAGCGGAACTTGACCGCGTTGGCGATCAGGTTCTGCAGCAGCTGCACGAGCAGGCTGGCCTCCCCGCGCACGTGCGGCAGCGGGTCGTGAGTGACGACCGCACCGGCCTCCTCGAGGCTTGCCGCGACCTGCCGCTCGGTCTGCTGCATCACCTGCTCGAGGTCGACGTCCTCGAAGTCGCTCGTCGTGCGGCCGACGCGGGAGAACGCCAGCAGGTCGTTGATGAGCTGCTGCATGCGTTTGGCCCCGTCGACCGCGAACTCGATGTACTGCTCGCCTCGTTCGTCGAGCTGACCCTTGTAGCGCCGCTCGATGAGCTGGCAGAAGCTCGCGACCTTGCGCAACGGCTCCTGCAGGTCGTGGGAGGCGACGTAGGCGAACTGCTCGAGCTCTGCGTTGGACCGGCGCAGGTCCTCGGCCTGCTCCTCGATCAGCTCGCGGGCCTGGAGGGCCTCGGCGCGCGAGCCGACGGCTTGGGCGTACTCCTCCAGGATGCGCATCCGCATCCGGTCGACCTGGTCGGCGAGCACCGCGATCTCCGTCGGGGCCTCCCGCACCTCGATCGACCGCGAGAGCTCACCGCCCTCGACGCGCTCCGCGGCGTCACCCAGGCGCTCGAGCGGCTCGGTGACCCAGCGACGCAGGGCGTGCCACGTGACGAATGCGATGAGGAGCAAGCCCGCCAGCGCGACGGCGAGCACGACCTGGAGTCGGTCCTGGCTGGCCTTGAGGTCGGCGTCCGCCGTGTCACGGCGGGCCAGGATCGGCGCCTGGAGATCCTCGAGAGCAGTCCGGATGGCGTCGAAACGCTCTTTCCCCCGCTCCACGTCGGCGAGGGTGCTGCCGGAGATCTCACCGGTCCGCGCCTGCTCGATGGCTGGTAGGGCCACCTCTCGCTGCCACTCGCCTGCCGCGTCCCGGACCTCGGCCACCCGCTCGAGCAGGGCAGGCTCGCCCCGGAGGAGGTCGCGCAGCTGCGCGAGGCTCTCCCGCTCGGCGTCCCTGCCCTGGTCGTAGGGGTCGAGGAAGGTGTCGTCGCCGGCGGAGAGCAGGAAGCCGCGCAGCCCGGTCTCCTGGTCGCTGTAGGCGCCGTAAAGGGTCTCCGACGACAGCAGGGCGGGCCCGAACACGTCGACGCGGTCGACGGTGGCTCGCTGCATCTGGACGAGGGCTCCGACGGTCAGCAGCGTCAACAGGGCGGTGACGACGCCGACGACGACGAAGAGCCGCGCGAGCCGTTGTCGCAGGCTGCCGGTGATCTTCACGGCTACCACCGCAGCAGCAGCAGGGCGACGTCGTCGGTGAGGTCGCCGCCGTTGCGCTCCTGGACCTCGCCGAGCAGCGTGTCCGCGAGCTCCTTGCCCGACAGCCCCTCGACGAGGAGCCGGCCGAGCACGCGTCGCATGCCGTCGTCGCCGAGGCGACGGCCCGGCCCCTGGCCGTCGTACCCCTCGATCAGACCGTCGGTGAACATCACGACCGTCGAGCTGCGCGGCACCGGTGCCTCGACGCCCACCCAGACCACGCCGTCGACGATCCCGAGCGCCAGGCCGGTGGCCTCCGCCGGGCCGGGCCGGACGTCGGTCCCGTCGAGGACCAGGGGCACCGGGTGTCCCGCGAGCCAGAAGCGCGCCGTGCCGCGACCAGGTTCGGCCCGCAGCATGGCGACCGTCGCGAAGACCTCGTCCGAGTCGCGCTCGCTGACCAGGACATCGTGCATGCAGCCGAGGATGGTGTCCGGATCTGCTCCGGCAAGGACCAAGGTCCGCCAGGCGATCCGGAGGCAGACCCCCAGGGCGGCCTCGTCGGGGCCGTGCCCCGCGACGTCACCGATGAGGGCGAAGATCGTGCCGTCCGCGGACTCCACGACGTCGTAGAAGTCGCCGCCGAGGAGCGACTGGTGGCGACCCGGACGGTAGAGCCGGTGCACCTCGACGCCCCGGTCGGAGACGAGTGGCTGGGGCAGCAGCCCCCTCTCCAGACGGGCGTTCTCGGCCGCGCGGACCTCGGAGGCGTAGAGCCGACGGACCGACTCGTCGGCCCGCTTGCGCTCCACGGCGTATCGGATCGCCCGCGTCAACAGCTGGCCGTCGATCGCCCCCTTGACCAGGTAGTCCTGCGCGCCGCCCGCGACGGCCTCGGTCCCGCGGTGCTCGTCGGCGAGCCCGGTCAGGACGAGGACCGCGATCGACGGGGCCACCTCCAGCACCGCGCGCAGGGCGGCCAGCCCGTCGGCGTCCGGCAGACCCAGGTCGAGCAGGACGCAGTCGACGTCACCGGGAAGCGCGAGGACCGCCTCAGCGAGGCTGCGTGCCCGGACGAGCTCGATGTCGGAGCCCGCGTCGAGCAGCTGCTCACGCACCAGGAAGGCGTCACCCTCGTCGTCCTCCACCAGCAGGACGCGCAGTGCCGCCGAGGTCAGCCGAGCGGTCCCCGAGGTCGAGGTGTCCGTCGTCGAGGTTTCCGCGGTCGAGGTGTCGACTGCCCCCAGTGCCGGTGCCTGCGCCGCGGTCTCGGGCCCGGTCAGGTGGTCTCACCCGGCCACGGCTGCGGCGGCGCGCCGTCCACCTGCCGTTCGAGCTGGTCGACGTACCAGCGACGGAAGGCCACGACGTCCTCGGCGGGCGCCAAGGTGAGCAGCACTCCCTGCCGGCAGAAGTCGTCGGTCTCGTCGAGCATCCCTGCCAGGCGACGACTGACCGGTCCGACCGACGCCGGCACCTGCATGCGGATGTCGAGGACCTCCTCGCCGCGGGCAAGAGCCGCGTCGCGCTCCTGCTCGTGGGCGTTGTTGCGGGCGTAGCGGCGGCCCAGCTCCTCGATCAGCGCGACCATCCGGCCGGGCACGGACGGCCCGGGCTCTGCCGTGGCGAGCAGCGCGAACTCGCGGAAGACCGACTCGTAGTGCTCACTCGCACGCACCCCGAGGCGCAGCGGGTAGCGGAGCAGCCAGACGTCGAGCAACGGCTCCGAGTCCGAGTCCCGCGTGCCCGTGTCGTCGACGCCCTGGTCAGACGTCATGGGTGGCGCCCTCGGAGAGCAGGTCGTCGGCGAGGAACCGCCACGCCGACTCGTCGGGCTCGCCCACCTCGAACCAGACGACCTTGCCCCCCTGCGGGTCGGCTTCGACTCCCCACCGACGCGCAAGCTGCTCCAGCATCCGCAGACCCCGACCGGTGCCGGAGGTCAGATGGAAGTGGTGCACCCTTGGCACGATCGGCGACCCGTCGTGCACCTCCACGCGGACCAGGTCCGCGGCCGGCTGGACGTCGAGGCGGATGTCGCTTCGCGCGTGCAGCACGGCATTGGTCACGACCTCGGAGACCAGCAGGACGAGCGTCTCGACGTCGGCAGCGCTGTCGCCCGCCGCCCGGCGCGCGAACTGCCGGGCCACCGGGACGCTGTCCGTCGACGGAGGCAGCTCGAGGGCGCTCACAGGCGGGAGACTATCGCGCCGACCCCTCCGGAGCCCTCCTCCAAGCGGCCGCGTCGAGCATGCGTCCGGACGATGGAGGCATGGCCGGGAAGTGTTCAGGACCCTCCTGCGGACGGACCGCCATCCCTCGCCCGTGCCGCGTCGCGGGCCGCCTTGGCCTGGGCGAGACGACGGCGACGCTCGTCGCGGTCCAGGGCAAGTGCCTCGTCGGGGGTGGGGGCGCCCCCGCCGAGCCGCGCCGGCACCCACCAGGCCTGCTCCCCCGGCTCCGGCCGGTCGGGGTAGGTCTCCTGCGCCTCGTGCAGCATCTTCTCCATCACCGCGCGCAGGTCGACCGTGGCCGCGACCGGGTCTGCGGCGAGGTCTGCGGTGACCGGCTCGCCGACCGCGATCGTGATCGGCACCCGCGTCCGGCCGAGCCGCTTCGGGTGGTCCTTGGTCCACACGCGCTGCGACCCCCAGATCACCGTCGGCAACAGCGGCGCGCCGGCCTCGGCGGCCATCCGCACCGCCCCGGCCTTGAAGTCCTTCAGCTCGAACGAGCGGCTGATGGTGGCCTCGGGGAAGACACCGACGATCTCGCCGGCTCGCACCGCGTCGACTGCACGCCGGTAGGAGCCGGCCCCGGCGTCCCGGTCGACCGGGATGTGGTGCATGCCGCGCATCAGCGGCCCGCTGAGGCGGTTGTCGAAGACCTCCTGCTTGGCCATGAACCGCACCAGCCGGCCGGCCGGCTGGGCAGCGAGCCCGGCATAGGTGAAGTCCATGTACCCGACGTGGTTGATCACCATCACGGCACCGCCGGTCCGCGGCACGTTCTCCGTGCCGCGCAGGTCGAAGCGCAGGCCCTGCATGGCGAAGACACCGCGGGCTAAAGCGATGACGGAGGGGTAGACCAGCTCGGCCATGGCGGGGAACCTACTCGCTCGTCGGACCGGTGAGGAACGGCCGTACCTTCGACAGGTACTCCGTCGGGGCCGCCCGGTGCACATGGTGCCCGACGTCGATCGTCACGACCCGACCGTCCGGCACGCGGGCGGCGAGCTCGACCAGCTCGTCCTGGTCGTTGGCGCTGCTCGGTCCCCCGCCGACGACGAGCACGGGCACGGTGATCGCGGGCAGGTCGTCCCAGGCGCGGGGGTCAGGATCGTTCAGCTCGGCGATGAGAGCCTGCAGCATCGGCCAGTCGAAGGGCACCTCCTCCGGTGCCTCGTCCGGCGGCACTGGGAACTCCCGCTTTCCGGTCGCCGGCGCGGTGTCCTCGAGCACCAGCCTGCCCAGCCGGTGCGGGGCGGCCTCCGCGACGAGGATCGCGACGCTGCCACCCATCGAGTGGCCGACCAGGTCGAACCGCTCGAGGCCGAGAGCGTCGGCGAGCGCCAGGACGTCGTCGCGCATCAGGTCGAACGAGTAGCCGGACGTACGCCCGGAAGCGCCGTGGCCGCGCATGTCCGGGGCGACCACCCACCGCCCGTCCGCGGCCAGCGCCTCGCCGACGACCGCCCAGTCGTCGGCGTCGCCGGCGAGGCAGTGCAGCAGCACGACCGGCGGCCCGGCGGGGTCGCCCCACGTCATGACGGACAGCGTGACCCCGTCGACATCGACCGGCCGGCGCTGACCGGCCGCTCCGGTCAGTGGGTGACCTCGAGAGCGTCCATCAGCAGGTTCACCGCGTCGTCGATCTCGCCCGAGCCGCTGACGACGACGTCGGCCTTCTCCGGCGGCTCGTAGCCCTGACCGACGCCGGTCATGTTGGGCAGCGTGCCCGCCTTGGCCTTCGCGTACAGGCCCTTCGGGTCACGCTCGACCACGATGTCGGACGGTGTGTCGACCCAGACCTCGAGGAACTCGCCCTCCTGGAACAGACCCTTGGCTGCCCGCCGGTCGCCGCGGAACGGTGACACGAGGGACACGATGACGATCAGACCGGCGTCCATCATCAGCTTGGCCGTCTCTGCCACCCGCCGGACGTTCTCGGCACGGTCCTCGGGGGTGAAGCCGAGGTCCCGGTTGAGGCCGGTACGCACGCCGTCGCCGTCGAGGACGTAGGTGTGCAGGCCCAAGCCGTGCAGCTTGCGCTCCAGGGCATCGGCGATCGTCGACTTGCCGGCGCCTGGCACACCGGTCATCCAGAGCACCCGGGGACGCTGCGCCTTGAGCCGGGCCCGCGCCTCCTGGTCGACGCTGAACGCGTGGGGGGTCACGTTGTGGGCTCGGCGCAGCGCGTGCCGGACGAGGCCGGCCGCCACGGTGTCGCGGCTGACGCGCTCGACGAGCAGGAAGCCGCCGCTGTCACGCGACAGCGCGTAGGGGTCGAGCGGCACGGCGGTGTCGGTCGCGATCTCGACGTGGCCGATGTCGTTCATCTTCAGGGTGCGCCCGGCCATCTCCTCGCCGGACACGACGTCGCGGCGCCCGCGGATCGCGGTGACGACGGCAGGAACGGCGAGCCCTCCGGCCAGCAGCAGGTAGGACCTGCCGTGCCGGAGCTCCTCCTCGCCGGTCCACACCAGGTCGGCAGCGAACGCGTTGGCCGGGCGCGGGTAGTGGTCGCCCGCCAGTCCCTCGGCCGGGGCGACGAGCAGGTCACCGCGCGTCACGTCGGTCTCGGTCTCGAGGGTGACGGTAACTGCGGTCCCGGCGTGCGCCTCCTCGACGTCCTCGCCGCCGACCAGGACCCGCTCGACCGTGGTCGAGCCGCCCTTAGCGTTGACGACGACCTTGTCGCCCGGGCGGACGGTGCCGCCGACGACGGTGCCGGCGTAGCCGCGGAAGTCGTCAGCGCGGATCACGTACTGCACCGGGAGCCGGAAGGGCACGGCGGTGAGGTCCTCGGAGGCGGCCGGCTGCCACGCGGTCAGCGCCTGCAGCACGGTCGGGCCGTGGTACCACGGCATCTCGGTGGACTTCTCGATGACGTTGTCGCCGGTCAGCGCGCTGACCGGGATGACGTGGATCTCCTCGAGGTCGAAGCGTGCCGCGGCCGAGCGGACGCCGCCGGCGAGCTCCTCGAAGGCGACGTGCCGGAAGCCCAGCGCGTCGAGCTTGTTGATCGCCACGATCACGGTGCGCACGCCCATCAGCGCGCAGACCGTCAGGTGCCGGTGCGTCTGCGGCCGGATGCCGCGGGTGGCGTCGACCAGCAGGATCGCGACGTCCGCGGTCGAGGCGGCGACCGCCATGTTGCGGGTGTACTGCTCGTGGCCCGGTGCGTCGGCGATGATCGCGCGCCGGCCCGAAGGCAGGTAGAGGTGCCGGTACGCGACGTCAATGGTGATGCCCTGCTCGTGCTCGGCCTCGAGACCGTCGGTCAGCATCGAGAAGTCGACCTCACCCTTGGGGATGGTCGAGCCGCTCCGGCGGGTGTTGCGCGCGTAGTCGAGGATGTCGTCAGGAACGCTCTCGGTCTCGGCCAGCATCCTGCCGATCAACGTCGACTTGCCGTCGTCGACGGAGCCGCACGCCACGACGCGGACGATCGGGTGCTCGGCGAGCGCCTTCTCCTCAGCCTCGGAAAGCTTCGGGGAGGTGGTGGTGGTCGTCATCTCAGAAGTACCCCTCGGTCTTCTTGCTCTCCATCGAGCCGCCGCCCTCGCCGTCGATCAGCCGGCCTGACCGCTCCGAGCGCCGGTCGACGAGCATCTCGGCCAGCAGGTCGTCGAGGTTGTCGGCGGTCGACTCGACCGCTGCGGTCAACGGGTAGCAGCCGAGGGTCCGGAAGCGGACGTTGCGCATCTGGGGCTGCTCCCCGTCCTCCAGCGGGTAGCGGTCGTCGTCGACCATGAGCAGCTGGCCGTCGCGCTCGACCACCGGGCGCTTCTCGGAGAAGTAGAGCGGGACGACCTCGATGTTCTCGCGCTGGATGTAGCGCCACACGTCCAGCTCGGTCCAGTTCGACATCGGGAAGACGCGCATCGTCTGGCCGTCAGCGAGCTGGGTGTTGGCGGTCCGCCAGAACTCCGGTCGCTGCTTGCGCGGCTCCCAGCGGTGGCCGGGCTCGCGAAGCGAGAAGACCCGCTCCTTGGCGCGCGACCGTTCCTCGTCGCGGCGGGCGCCGCCGAAGGCCGCGTCGTAGCCGCCCTCGTCGAGCGCCTCGCGCAGCGCGACGGTCTTCATGATCCGGGTGTACTCGTGGGTGCCGTGCGTGAAGGGCGTCACACCCTCCGCCACGCCCTCCTGGTTGGTGTGGACGATGAGCTCCACGCCTTTCTCCCGCGCCATCCGGTCGCGGAACTCGATCATCTCCCGGAACTTCCAGGTGGTGTCGATGTGCAGGATCGGGAAGGGCACCTTGCCGGGCGCGAAGGCCTTCAGGGCCAGGTGCAGCAGGACCGAGGAGTCCTTGCCGATGCTGTAGAGCATCACCGGGCGACGGAAGGCTCCCGCTGCCTCGCGGAACACGTGGATCGCCTCGGCCTCGAGGGCGTCGAGGACGGCATCCGGTGCGATGGCCGTCTCAGCGGCTGTGGACATGAAGGGAAGACCTCACTGCTCGTACGGGGGCTCGACGGGCAGCGCCATTGTGCCCACTCGACACGTCGTCCACCCAATCCGGATCCGGGCCGGCCCACGAGGGCGGCGCCGGTCCCGCCGACGAGGCCGGGTCGTCCGGCCTCCGGGGGCGTGCCATTCTGGACGCCGATTTGCCTCGTTTGTCCCCTGCCCCTGGGTAGTGATCCCGTGCTCAAGCAGTGCCCTGTGCAGCCCGCCGCGGTGTCCGAGCCGCCCCTGCGAGTGATCCCGCACACAGTTGCCCACGAGGCGTCCCCCCACGCCGACCAGACCGGCCATACCGACCACGCCGTGCTGCTCGCCGACTCGGAGGCGTTCGTCCGGCTGGTGCACGAGGAGGTCCCCGCCCTCGGCCCGGTGGAAGACCGGCTTCGCGGCGTACGCGCCGAGATCGAGGCGACCGGCACCTACCGGCACACCGCCACCGAGCTCCAGCACGGCGCCCGGATGGCCTGGCGCAACTCGGCCCGCTGCATCGGCCGGCTCTACTGGCGAAGCCTGGTCGTCCGTGACCGGCGCGAGGTGGGCGACTCCGAGCGGATGGCCGACGAGTGCGTCGAGCACCTGCGCATCGCGAGCAACGACGGCAAGGTCCGGCCGGTCCTGACGGTCTTCCCGCCTGCCGGTCCCGGCGACGCCGGCCCGCGGATCTGGAACGACCAGCTGATCCGCTACGCCGGCTACGAGTCCGGCGGCGCCGTCGTCGGCGACCCGTCGCAGGTCGGGACCACCCGCCTGGCGCGCTCTCTCGGCTGGCCGGGCGGTGCCGGCACGCCGTTCGACGTCCTGCCCCTGGTGGTGCAGGCCGCCCGCAGCAGGCCGTACGTCCGGGAGCTGCCCGGCGACGCGGTCCTCGAGGTGGCGCTGACGCACCCGGGGCTGCCGTGGTTCGCCGACCTGGGGCTGTGGTGGCACGCGGTGCCCGCCATCGCCACGATGCCCCTGGAGATCGGCGGCATCGTCTACCCCGCGGCGCCGTTCAACGGGTGGTACCTCGGCACCGAGATCGGCGCGCGCAACCTCGCCGACGCCGACCGCTACGACCTGCTCCCCCTCGTCGCCGAGCGGATGGGGCTGGACACCTCGAGCGACCGGACCATGTGGAAGGACCGCGCGCTCGTCGAGCTCAACGTCGCCGTGCTGCACTCCTTCGACGCCGCCGGGGTCACTCTCGCCGACCACCACACCGAGTCGGAGCGCTTCCTCAACCACCTCGAGCGCGAGGAGGCCGCCGGGCGGACCTGCCCGGCCGACTGGTCGTGGATCGTGCCGCCCGTCTCCGGCGGGGTCACCCCGGTCTTCCACCGGTACTACGACCAGGCCGACCTGCGGCCGGCATTCCGGTCCGGCCGGGCGCTGCGGGAGGAGCGCGAGAAGCTGGCCGCCGCGCTCGGCTGAGAGGTGCGTCACGGCCTGTTCGCTCTCGGCGGACGGGACGGCTCGGAAATACCGTTGATGCCGTCGGTGCTGCGGTCTAGCGTCCACGTCGAAGCGAAACGACACCGTTTCGTTTCGTCCGTGTAACGCCCGATCGGAGCCCTCGAGTGACCCCCCAGCACGGCCAGGCACCGCACCGCAGGGACGCCGCCATCTGCGACGCCACCCTCGCGCTGCTCGCCGAGGTCGGCTACGACCGGATGAGCATGGACGCGGTGGCCGCCCGCGCCAAGGCGAGCAAGGCGACCATCTACCGCCGCTGGCCCGGCAAGCAGGAGCTCGTCCTCGACGCCGTCCGGTCACGAGCACCCGGGATGGCGGTGCCCGAGGACACCGGCAGCCTGCGGGGCGACCTGCTCGCGACCTACCGGTCGGCCGCGCACGGCGTGGCTGCCGAGGAGGCCGAGCTCGTCGCCGGGGTCCTGCGCGCGATGCGCAGCGCGCCCGAGCTCGGTGACTGCGTCCGCTCGCAGGTGTTCGAGAGCAAGTGCGACGTCAGCCGCACGCTGGTCGCCCGGGCGGTTGCCCGCGGCGAGCTGGCAGCCGGCACGGACCCGCTCCTGCTCCACGAGGTCGCCGGCGCGCTGTGGTTCCACCGGGTCCTGGTTGTCGGTGGGCGCGTGGACGATGCCTTCATCTGCCACGTCGTCGACGACGTCCTGCTCCCGCTCCTCACCGCCGGCACGCGAACGTCCGGCAGCACAGACCTGACAGACAGTCCCGAAGCACACCTGGAGACGTTGTGACCGACCCCGTCCGCCCGTCCGGCGAAGCCGTCGCCGACGCACCACCCCCGACCGAGGCGCCCGACCCGCGCCGCTGGTGGGCGCTGGCCGTGCTGGCCGCCGCCCAGCTGATGATCGTCCTCGACGCGTCGATCGTGAACATCGCCCTTCCGTCGGCGCAGGAAGACCTCGGCATCAGCAACGCCAACCGGCAGTGGATGGTCACGGCCTACACGCTGGCCTTCGGCAGCCTGCTGCTGCTGGGCGGCCGGATCGCCGACTACACCGGGCGCAAGCGCACCTTCATCATCGGCCTGCTCGGTTTCGCGGGCGCCTCCGCACTGGGCGGCATCGCCCCCAACCAGGAGCTGCTGTTCGCGGCCCGCGCCCTCCAGGGCGGGTTCGCCGCCCTGATGGCGCCGGCCGCGCTGTCCATCGTCACCGTGACGTTCACCGACCCGAAGGAGCGGGCCAAGGCGTTCGGCGTCTTCGGCGCGCTGGCCGGCGGCGGTGCCGCGATCGGCCTGATCGTCGGCGGCGTTCTCACCGAGTACGCCTCGTGGCGCTGGTGCCTGGGCGTCAACGTCCCAGTGGCGCTGATCGTGGCTGGTCTGGCGTTCCCGCTGGTGCACGAGAGCAAGGCGCACGGCGACACCCGCTACGACGTGCCCGGCGTGCTGCTCGCGACCCTCGGCCTGTTCTCGCTCGTCTACGGCTTCACCGAGGCCGCGCGCGCCAAGCACCCCGAGATCCAGGGCGACACGTCGGTCCTGGGCTGGACGGCTTCCTCGACCGTCATCTTCCTGGCGACGGCCGTCGTGCTGCTCGTCGCGTTCGTGTGGTGGGAGACGCGCGCCAAGAACCCGATGCTGCCCCTGCGGGTGGTGCTCGATCGCAACCGCGGCGGGTCCTACCTGATGTTCCTGCTCGTGGGGGCCGGCCTGTTCGCCATGTTCCTGTTCCTCACCTACTACTTCCAGATCAACCTGGGCTACAGCCCGCTCAAGGCCGGCTTCGCGTTCCTGCCGTTCAGCGCCGGCATCATCCTGACCGCCGGGGTCGTGGCCCAGCTGCTGCCCCGGTTGGGACCGAAGCCGATCATGGTCCCCGGCCTCGTGATGGCCGTGGTCGGCATGTTGTTGCTGACCCAGATCGGCCAGGACACGTCCTACTGGACGCACGTGCTGCCGGCCATGATCCTGATGAGCGTCGGGCTCGCCGGCGTCTTCATCCCGGCCTCCAGCACGGCGCTGGTCGGCGTCGGGCACCACGACGCGGGGGTCGCGAGCGCCGTGCTCAACACCTCACAGCAGATCGGCGGATCGCTCGGAACGGCGTTGCTCAACACGCTGTTCGCCGGCGCGGTGACGTCCTACTTCGTCGACAACCCGGTGAGCGACCCCAGCCAGGCACAGGAGGCCTCGAAGCTGGCGTTCCTGCACGGCTACCACGTCTCGTTCTTCTGGGGTGCGGTGCTGCTGGCGGCGGCGCTCGTCGTGGCGTTGACCATCATCAACGCCAAGAAGGAGGACGTGCCGACCGAAGGCTTGGCGGTCGCGGCGTAGCGCGATCACCAGCAGGGCACCATGTCCCCGTGACGACCCGGGTGGCGGTGGCGGCGCCGAGCACGTTCGGCACCGACGCCGCCCTCCGGGTCGTCGCCGACGGGGGCACAGCCGTCGATGCTGCCGTCGCGGCCGTCCTCGCCACGTTCGTCACCGAGCCCGGCATCGTCTCGCTCGCCGGCGGTGCCTTCGCGACGGTCTGGCCGGCCGGTGAGCCCGACGCGGTCACCGTGGACGGCCACCTGGCGATGCCTGGTCTCGGCCCGCCGCCGTCGGCCGTACCCGCGCTGCGCGAGGTTCGCACCGACTACGGCGGCGGCGTGACGATGACGGCCGGGCACGGCTCGGTCGCGGTTCCCGGGGCGCTGGCAGCGCTCGCCCTCACCCACGAGCGGTGGGGCGCCCTGCCGTGGCGCGAGGTGGTTGCACCGGCGGCGGAGGTCGCCCGGACCGGGTTCGCGATGGGCTCGGCCTCGGGCTACTACCTGCGGTACGTCCGGGACACGCTCTTCGGCTGGGACCCGCAGACGGTGGCGGCCCTGCAGGACGGGAGCGGGCGCTGGCTCGAGGCCGGCGACCACCTGGTCGTGGACGGGCTGGCGAGCACCCTCGAGCTCATCGCCGAGGAGGGCGCGCAGAGCTTCTACACCGGCAGCCTCGCGACCGCGATCGTCCACGACATGGCGGAGCGCGGCGGCCTGGTGGGTGCCAGCGACCTCGCCAGCTACCAGCCAATGGTTCGGCCGGCGCTCGCCGTGACCACAGCGGGCTGGCAGCTGCGGACCAACCCCCCGCCGGCCATCGGCGGACCGGTGCTGGCCGCGATGCTGCACCTGCTCGGGGACCGCCCACGGTCCGACTGGACCGAGGACGACGTGGCGGTGCTGGTCGCGGTGCAGCGGCAGGTCCTCGACGCCCGCCGCGACGTGGTCGACGTGGCGCCCGACCGGGCGCGCGCCGGGTGGGACCTGGTGCGCGAGGTCGGCCTCGCCGGGGCTGGTTCACCGAGCACGGCACACGTCTCCGTCGTGGACACCGACGGGACCGCGTGCGCCATCACGAGTTCCTTCGGCTACGGGTCCGGGGCGACCGTGCCGGGCACCGGGATCTGGCTGAACAACAGCCTCGGCGAGCACGAGCTCAACCGGGCCGGCGCACTCGCGCCGGGTGCCCGGCTGGCATCGAACATGGCGCCGACGGTGGGCCGACACCACGACGGCTCCGTCCTGGCGATCGGCAGCCCGGGGGCTGACCGGATCACCACCGCGCTGCTCCAAGTGCTCGCGGCCTTCGCCAACGGCCGGGCACCGCTGCAGTCCGCCGTCGACCGGCCGCGCCTGCACGTGCAACACCTCGACGAGGGGGACCCCGACGGTGCCGCCAGGATCGAGGCGGAGGAGGACCTGCCGTTGCCGGTACTCGACCTGCCGGTCCGCAGACACCACGCGCACTCGATGTACTTCGGTGGCGTGGCCGCAGCGTTGCGCCGGTCCGACGGGGCGCTCGAGGCCGCCGGTGACCCGCGGCGCGCGGGTGTGGTGGCCGTCAGCGACTGACGACCGGTACGGCGCCGGCCGGTGCCCGGCACCGGGCGCCTGTCAGCGCTTGCGGGTGACCCGCAGGATCATCCCGTCGTTGCCCTGGGTCACCGTGACGCCGTCACGCTGCAGCCGGGTCCGGGTGGGCTGGTTGGGGTCGGGCTGCACGTCCTGCGGGTCCTCGAGGACGGCGCGGATCTGGTCGTCCGAGATCTTCATCCCGGCCGCCGCAGCGCGGGCGCCCCGGAGCATGCGCAGCGGGCCGCCGGCGTGGCGGGCGCCGTTGCCGGAGGGACCCGACGGGCGGTCGTCGCGCCGGCTGTCCGCGCGCTGCCCGACGCTGCCGTGGTCGTGGTCCCGATCCGGGTCCCAGCCCGGGTCCTGGTCCGGGTCCCAGCCTGAGTCCGTGTCCGTGTCCGGCAACGACGGTGGTGCCTGGAAGACAAGCGCGGTGGCAGCGCCCTTGTCGGGGGTTGAGTTGGTCATGTGTCCTCCGAGGGACGAGGGGTCGGTCGCCTTACTTGTGGCGGTAGACCAGTCGTCCGCGGGTGAGGTCGTAGGTGCTGAGCTCGACGACGACACGGTCCTCGAGCATCACGCGGATGTAGTTGCGTCGCATCCGGCCGGACAGGTGCGCCAGCACCTTGTGCCCGTTGGTCAGCTCGACGCGGAACATGCCGTTGGGCAGCGCCTCCGTGACGCGGCCTTCGACCTCGACAGCATCAGTCTTCTGCATGCAGGTCCTCTCGTACTCCTCCGGGGCGGAGGCTCGGGGCAACGGTTGCCCCGACGGATACCAGTGGTGACGGCCCGCCGTGGCGGCTCCAACGCGTCACCGGGTGCCTTCCCGCGAGGTCACGGTCGGACCGTGACCACAACACGCGGGCCCGCACTCACGTGCGGACAGCAAACGACAACATCAACAGGTTCGCGAGACACGGTGTTCCCGCAGTCCAACGCCGCCAAGAGTAGCGCGTCGGCGCCCTCTGGGGTGCATCGGGCAAGGCTCAGGACTTGCCCGGCGCCGGGAGCGTGGTACGTCCCAGCACCGCGCGGGTGATGACTGCGGCGGACATGCGCGTGGCGATGGTGAAGCCGAAGAACGGCCCGAAGTGGCCGGTCGCCAGCAGGCTCGTCACGAAGAGGCCCGGCACCGACGTCTGGAAGCCGTCGTCCAGGTCGGGCAGCCCGTCGCGATGGGCGAGCGGCGGCAGGTTGCCCGCACGCAGGAAGCCGATGTCGTCCACGTGCGGCTGGTAGCCGGTCGCCAGGACGACCTGGTCCACCGCCAGGCGGCTCCCGTCAGCCAGCTGCACCCGCAGAGCCCCGCCGGGTGACCGGACGCAGCTCGTCACGCGGTTCTTGGCGTGCACCCGCACCCGGTCCGACGGGAGCCGGCCCTGGAGCCACGGCTCGACCTTGAGCCGGCCTTCGGCCCACAACCGCAGCCGGTAGTCCTGCTGCTCCGCCGGCGCGAGCCGGGAGAACCAGCCGGGGTCCCCGACCATCCGGTCGACGACGGCGGTGACCCAGGACCAGTCGGCGGCCGCGAAGGCCGGTGACTCGTGCCGGTGGACGAGGTCCACCGACGCCGCGCCGGCCTCGGTGAGCAGGGCCGCCCACTCGAAGGCGCTCTGCCGCCCGCCGACCACGAGGTAGCGGCGGCCGGCGGCGCCGGTCGGGTCGACGGCGTCGCAGGTGTGCCGCCAGCTGCCGAAGGGCAGCAGGTCGAGCAGCTCGGCCGGCAACCTGCGGTGCGGGTCCATCCCCAGCGCGAGCACGACCGCCCCGGCCACGATCTCGGAGCCGTCCTCGAGCGTCGCGACGAGGCCGTCGTCTCCCTGGTCGAGCCGTTGGACGTACCGGGTCACCGGGTCGATCGCCTTCTGGTGCTGGAACCAGTCGCAGTAGTCGAGGTAGGTCTCCCGCGACAGCGGTTTCGCCGAGTCCGCGGTCAGCCCGCGCGTCGAGAGGAAGGCCTCGATCGTGGCCGTGCCCTGGACGTCGAGATGCCAGTCGCTCGGCGACCGCAGCAGCATCCCTGCGGGCATCCGGTCGCGCCAGAACGACATCGGCCGCCCGACCACGACGTACTCGATCCCCTGGTGCGCCGCTTCCGCGGCGACGGCGAGCCCGAACGGCCCGGCGCCCACGACCAGCAGCTCAGCTCGGCGCACGCCACCTCCCCGTCACGAACCGGTCCCGCTTGTCCCGGTCTACCGCAGCCCTGCACCTCACCGAGGTGTTTCGTGTGGAGTCACCGGGTCGCGAGCCGTATCGACGCGCGCGCGCGGCGCGTGCGACACTCGACGCAGCGGTCTCTCCCCGAGCACCGGCCCGACGGCTGGCGCCGCCCCTGGCGATGCCGGCAGCGCCTCGGGGCGCGCCGGAGACGGGTTCCACGTGGCGGTCGGCTGGACCTTACGAGTAGATCAACCGCACAAGCATCACCGGGCGCATCGCGCCGGAGTGACCATCCCTCAGCTCGTCCCGGCGGTATAGGAATGCCGGCCGCGCTCATGGACCGACCGGTGGTGGTGCTGCCCGCGCCACCCTCGCCTGGTGCACATGCCGGGCACCCGCGCGTGCGTGCCGTGCTGCGGCACGTCGGGCTGACGCTGCTGACGGCAACGGTCGTGCCCGGTGTGCTCTTCTACGTCTGCCTCGTCATGGTCGGCCTCTGGGCCGCGCTGGCGGCTGCGTTGCTCTGGTGCTACGGCGTGATCGGCTGGCGGCTGATGACCGGTCGCCGGGTCTCCGGGCTCCTCGGGCTCACGGTCGTCGGGCTCACGGCCCGGACCGCGTTCACCATGGCCACCGGGGACCCGACGCTCTACCTCCTGCAACCAGCCTTCACCAGCGTCCTGGTGGGTGCGGGCTTCCTGATCTCGATGACGACCACGTCCCCGGCCGTGGCCCGGCTGGCCGCCGACTTCTACCCGATGACGGCCGACCTCTCGGACCGACCGCCGATGGGCCGGCTCTTCCGGCGGCTGACGCTCCTGTGGGGCATGGTCTGCCTCGTCAAGGGGGCGGCGACCGCCTGGCTGGTGCTGACCCTCTCGGTGCCCGACGTCGTCCTCGCGAAGACGCTGGCCTTCCCCGCGCTCACCGCCTGCGCAGTCGGAGTGACCGTCCTCGCCGCCGTGAAGGTCATGCGCGCCGAGGGCCTGCTGCCGTGCCGGCGTCCAGCCAGGTCTGCTGCTCTCGCAACCGGCGATCGTGAGGGCCGGATGTTCAGCTCGCCGCACGCACCCTGAGCCGCAACTCGACGACATGTCCGCTGCAGTACGCGCCCTCGTCGATGCAACCCAGGGCGAACCACGAGCTCGCGGCTGTCGCCTCCCTGTAGGTCCCCTCCTCCGGCACGACCGTGAGCGTCCACTGCTGCACCGTGCCGTCGCAGATGCCGTCACCCTCCGTCTCGGCGAATCCGGTCACCTTGGTCCCGCGCGCGGTCTGGTCGAGGCCGCCGAACACGTTGACCCACTCTGCCTCAGTGCACCAGTAGGTGCCTGAGACGGTCACGCTCCCGTCGGGGTTGAGCACCGCGTTCTCGTCCACCGTGAGGTCCGCGTGCGGCACGGGCGGCGAGTCGTTGACGGACAGCTGCAGCGTTCCGCCGTTCGTCCGCTTGCCCTTCTCCTCGTTGAACTTGTTCCTTTCGTCTCGCTGGTCGTCGAAGAGCACGATCGTGTAGTCCACGCCGGCCTCGGCCGTGAAGCGCCCGCCACCGCAGAGCACCGTGTCCAGGTCGTCACCCGGGGTGCCGGTCGTGACGAGCATGCCGACGGAGTACGAGGACTCGAACGGGTCGATGTCCACACCGGTGCGGGTGTCGGACGTGAACGTGTACCAGACGGTGGCGTCGGCGGCCGGTGGCTTGCAGTCCTCGAAGTACGCCTTGTCGACCGCATCGGTGGTCGCCTCGGTGGTGTCGAGAGTGATCGTGTCGCCGAAGTCCAGTGCGACCGCCCCCTCGACGGTGTCGTTGGCTGGCGCAGCCGCGGCCGCCGGGCCGGCCGGCGCGAGGACGGCCACAGAGAGGACGCCGGCGAAGGCGAACAAACGGGTCAGGCGCACTGGTACCCCCCAGCGGTCAGGACGGCGACCCGGCCCCGAGCCGCGGCGTCGCCGCAACCGCGGCGACCCGGCCCAACGTATTCCCGTCCGGGCGGCGCGGGAAGACCTTGATCGCCGGAGCCGTGGAGCTCTGACATGATCACCAGGTGGACCGCACACGCCGCCGCTCCCTGCTCGCCGCCGCTGCCGCCCTCTGCCTCGGTCTGACCCTGGCCGGCGGCTCTCCGGGGGCCTCGGCCCTGGTGCGCAGCCGCGCCGCGAGCACGGCCATCGACCCGGCGACGCTGACGCGTGGCTCCGACACCGACCTCCTGCACAGCCGAGGTCACCGGATCGTCGACGGCGACCGGGTGGTGCGGACCGACCTGTCCGGTCAGCTGGCGATGATCGGTCGCGCCGTGCGGGGCTACGTCGTCGTCACCCGCGACCAGAGTGACGGGTCGGCCACCCTGTGGCGGGTCCGGCGCGACGGCACCGCCCGCAAGCTGCGGGAGCTCACCGACCGGGCGGGCATCCTGCGGGTCTCCGCCCGCGGTGACCGCGTCGCGTGGGCCGTACCGGGCAACGACCGGACCCGGGTCATGGTCGCCAGGACGACCGACGGGTCCCTCGTGGGGAGCGTCCGCCGAGCAGGCTTCCTCGAGGTGGCCGACGTCGGCCGCTACCGGGTGCTGGTCACCGGGCTGCAACCCACCCGCACCCTCTGGTTCCGCCCGGCCGCCGGGTCGACGGAGCGGCTCTTCGGCCAGCAGGTCTGGGAGGCCGACATCGCTGCCGACCGGGCAGTCGTGGCCGTCGAGGACAACGCCGGCCCGGACGGCCTGTGCCTCTCCTATCGCCGCCTGCGCGAGCCTTCGACCCGGTTCTGGCGCAGCTGCACCGACAAGCCGCTCGCCTTCTCGCCGGACCGGTCGCTGATGGTGACCACCGACATCCAGTCCGACGGCATCGGCCCGTCGACGCTCGAGGTGCGCGACGCGACGCACAACACCCCGCTCGCGAGCTACACCCCCGACGGTGGCTACTTCGGCAGCCCGGTGTGGGAGGACGCCGACTCGTTCGTCGTCCGGGTCTGGGCGGACGGGCACGCGGCTCAGGTCCGCATCACCACCGCCGGTGTCGTCGAGCGGGTCTCCCGGGTGGCAACCGTGGACGCGGACAACTTCCGCGCCCTCTGGTGGACCTTCCCGAACGGCTGAGGCTCGTCAGGCGTCGACCGTCGCGGTCACGGGCGCGGGAGCCACGTCGAGCAGCCGCCGTAGCAGGTCGTGGTCGCCACGGACGGTGACCAGGTCGAGCCTGCGGTCCACGAACAGGTGGTAGAGCCCCTCAGCGTCACCCTCGACGACGACATCGGGCGCCTCGACGCGGCCGCCGACCGTCTCACCGTCGACGAGCGTTGCGACCTCGTCCCCGACGCGGAACTCGAAGCGGCCCGGCGGCGCGATCGGCCCGAGCACGGAGTCGATGGCGTTCTCCAGCCACCCGGGGAAGAGCTCGGTCGGGTCGGTCGGCGGCCCGAGCGACCGGGCACCCCACACCGCGAGCTCGCGGATGGCCGACTTGAGGCCCCGGCCGTAGTCGGTCAGCTCGTAGACCCGGGAGGCGGCCGGGGGCGGCAGGGTCCGTTTGACGACGATGCCGCCGGCCTCGAGGTCCTTCAGGCGCGCCGCGAGGATGTTGGTGCCGATCCCGAGGGTCTCGGCCAGGTCGGTGTAGCGCTTCGGGCCGCGCATCAGCTCGCGGACGACGAGCAGGGACCACCGCTCACCGACCAGGTCGAGCGCGTGGGCGATCGGACAGTACTGGTCATAGGCCCGGCGCATGCGCTCACTGTAGCCCCTTTACTTGCTGTTGCGAAGATGTGACTTGCTAAAAGCAAGTGAATGGTGTTTGTTTGCAAGCACCAATCGCAGACACGGGGACGGAAGGGGGCCGCCAGAGATGGCTACCTCGGAACGACGGAAGTGGCTGGCACTCGCGCTGCTGAGCGCGGTGCAGTTCATGGTCGTCCTGGACATTGCGGTCGTGAACGTCGCGCTACCGTCGATCCAGGTCGACCTGGGGTTCTCGCAGGAGAACCTGCAATGGGTGATCAGCGCCTACGCGCTGGTGTTCGGGGGGCTGCTGCTCCTCGGCGGCCGGGCGGCCGACCTCCTCGGGCGGCGACGGGTCTTCCTGGCCGGCGTGGTGGTCTTCACCGGCGCGTCGCTGCTGGCCGGCCTGGCGTGGTCGGAGGAGTCGCTGATCGCGGCGCGGGCCCTGCAGGGACTCGGCGCCGCGGTGATCTCCCCCGCGGCGCTGTCCATCCTGTCGACGACCTTCGCCGAGGGGAAGGAGCGCAACATCGCGCTCGGCGTCTGGGGTGCCGTCGGCGGCTTCGGGGCCGCAGCAGGCGTCCTGCTCGGCGGCGTGCTCACCGACTCGCTGGGCTGGGAGTGGATCTTCTTCGTGAACATCCCGGTGGGTGTGGCGGCCTTCCTGCTGGCTCCGGTGCTGCTCGCCGAGAGCCGGGACGCCAGCGTGCAGCGCTTCGACGCGACCGGCGCCGTCCTGGTGACGACCGGGCTCGCTTCGCTGGTCTACGCGATCACGCAGGCCGGCCAGGACGGCTGGCTGGGTCAGGAGACGGTGGGCTTCGGCGCGCTGGCGCTGGTGCTGCTCGGCGGGTTCGTCGCGTGGGAGCTGCGCCAGGAGGAGCCACTGATGCGCTTCGGCATCCTCCGGAGCAGCACCGTCAGCGGGGCCAACGTGGCCGGCTTCATCCTCGGTACGGCGCTGTTCTCGATGTTCCTGATGCTGACGCTCTACATGCAGCAGGTGCTCGGCTACACGCCGATGAAGACCGGTGTCGCCTACCTCGCGGTCGCCGGCACGGCGATCGTCTGGTCGACCGTGGCCGCGCAGCTCGTCACGCGGATCGGCGTGAAGCCGGTGCTCGTCGTGGGCATGGTCAGCCTGACCGCGGGCCTGGCGTACTTCACGCAGGTCTCGGTCGGCGGCTCGTACCTGGGTGACCTGCTGCCCGGCTTCCTGCTCGCCGGCCTCGGGATCGGCTTCTCCTTCGTGCCGATCTCGATCGCCGCCCTGGCCGGGGTCCGCAACTCCGAAGCTGGCCTGGCGTCGGGCCTGTTCAACACCTCGCAGCAGATCGGCGGGGCACTGGGCATCGCCGCGTTGTCGACCATCGCGACCTCACGCACCGAGGACGCGGTCGCGACCGGGAGTGCACTGCCCGACGCGCTCGTCGATGGCTTCACCGCCGCGTTCGGCGCCGGCGTGGTGATCGCAGCGCTCGGAATCGCCGCAGCGGTCACGCTGATCCGCCGCGACGACCTCGAGGCCGCACCGGCGGCGGAGCCGGTCCTCGACATGGCGGCGTAGCAGGTCCCGGGCGGCCCCTGACCCGCGCACACCGTGCGGGTCAGGGGCTGCCGCAGGGGACGGTGGCCCAGACCAGCTTGGATCAAACATTGGCCAACAACCCCGCGCGGGGCGGGCTCGGGCGGACGACCGGTCGGAGGAGCCGACCCGGGGAACTGATGCGCGTCAAGGCCGCCGCTGGGCGAGCAGCCGCTGTCGACGCCTGTTCCCCGCAGCGTGTTTGGTGCTCGGCTCCGCTCTACCTGCTGCTCGAGTCGAAGCGCTCGATGAGCACACCGTGGCGCAGCCCGCGGTCGCTGACCGTGACCGCGTCGCAGGCGAGCTTGTCGATGATCGTGCGGACGATGCACGCGCCGGCGAGGATCACCTCGGCACGAGCCGGCTGCAACCCGACGATCCCCCGTCGTCCCGCCGCGTCCCGGGTTCGGTACTGCTCGATCTGGCGATCGATCTCGGCGCGGTCTAGGAGCGTCCCCTGGACAACGTCCGGGTCGTAGGTGGCCAGGCCGTGCTTCACGGCGGCCAGGTTCGTCACGGCGCCGCCCATGGCCACGACCCCGTCCGGCCTTGGTCGCCCGTCGAGACGGGCGAGCTCGGCAGCGACGGTCGCCAGGGCGTCGGCCACGACGTCGTGCGACACGGCCTTGGCCAGCCCGAACTGCTCGGTGAACCGGACCGCGCCGACGTTGACGCTGAACCGTTCATCGACATCCGGCCCGTGGCCGAACGTGAACTGCGAGCTGCCGCCGCCGGTGTCGAACGCCACGATCGCCCCGTCGCCGAGACCGACGCCGGTTGCGACCGCGAGGTAGGCCAGCCTGCCCTCGTCCTCCCCGGAGAGGATGTCGAGGGACAGCCCGGAGCGAGCACGAACCGCCTCGACGACCTCGTTCCGATTGCCAGCCATCCGGAATCCTGCCGTGGCAACGAGCGCGATGGCCCGAGCGTCGAGGCCGCGGGCCTCGTCCGCCATCGCGCTGATCGCTCGCGCTGTCCGCTCGAGCGGTTCGGCGCCGATCACCCCAGTCTCCTCGAGGCCCTCGCCGAGCCGCGTGACGACAGCGCGATCGACGACGGTCCTCCACGGACCACGCCCGTCTGCGTCGAGCTCGGCGATGTGCAGCTTGATCGAGTTCGTGCCGGCGTCGATGACCGCGTAGCGCTCCGGCACACGATCGACGAGCAGCCGCAGGCCAGCCGGGACGTCCAGGTTGCAGTAGTCGCGCAGGCCCATCGCGTCGATCGCGGCCAGGACGTCCGCCGGGCGGATCGATTCTGCTGCGATCGAGATCGTTCGCTGTCCGCCGGCCTCCACCACGGTCCTCTCGGCCAGGCAACCAGCGACGGTATAGCGGGCACGCCGCTTGTGGACCCGCACAGCGCGCGGACCGTCGCCCGCATCGATCTCCGCAGCTTCCATCAGCCCGTGGAAGTCGAGCCCGTCGGGCGGGACGACCGCTCCTGGGCGTCGGAGGCCCTGGAGGACCGTCCTCACGGCCTCGGCGTCAAGTGGAAAGGTCGCCTTGAGAATCGGTTCCCAGCACTGCAGGCCCGCCGCATCTGTCTCGCGCAGAACCTTGACGTCCATCAGACCGCCGCGGACCTTGACGTTGTCCCCGCCGCGCGCCAGCAGGTAGAACTCGTCGGACTCCTCGACGGAGACCGGGGTCATCGCATCGAACACCACATCCGCGCGTGGGAAGGCACCGGCGAACGTGCGCCACTCCCAGCGCGGAACCACCTCGGTCATACCGCTGTGCTCTTTCCTTCAGGCCGCACGGTGACACGGCTTGCCGCATGCTAGTCCCGGGCGCGTCCCCGACCCTCCTCTTTCGATGACGAACCCTGCAAGCGGCTGCATGACAGTGGCTTTCATCGTCCCGCCCCGCACCCGCGCTGGCGGTTGGTGTGTGACGACGGGGGGCCAGGTCTGGTCTGAGCAGACGGCGAGGCTGGCGGTCTGTTCGCGGCCGTGAATGCGGGCGGGGACTCCCCAACCGGATCCGGTGGTGCCAGGCTGCGCTCATGCACAAGTACCTGATCATCGGCGTCCAGGGCAGCGGGAAAGGCACTCAGGCCGCTCAGCTCGCGCGCGAACTCGACCTCACACAGATCAGCGTCGGCGAAGTCTTCCGCTGGCATGTGCAGAACCACACGAAGCTCGGCGCCCAGGTCCGCCGCACCATGGCCGAGGGCAAGCTCGTCGACGACGCCGTCGTCGACTCGGTGGTGCGCGAGCGCCTCCAGCAGCACGACTGGAACTACGGCTTCGTCGTCGACGGATTCCCCCGGAACGTGATCCAGGCGCAGTTCTTCCTCGAGAGCTACGACATCGACGCGGTGATCCACCTAGACCTGCCCGACAGCGAAGTACGCCGCCGGGTGCTGTCCCGGCGACTCTGTTCCGCGTGCGGACTGGACTACAACCTGATGGAGCACCGGCCCACGGAAGAGGGGCGCTGCGACGTCTGCGGCGGCGATCTGGTCACTCGCGAAGACGACACCGAGGAGGCGCTGCAGGCGCGCTTGCGTGAGTTCCACGACAAGATCGACCCGGTCCTGCAACTGCTCGGCCGGAAGTCGCCGCTGGTCACCGTTGATGCGCGCGCGGACCGATCGACCGTCACCCGACACATCCGCGCGGGTCTGCGGCTGCCCGCGTCCTAGACAGAGGTTCAGACAGCGACGCGCCCCACTGCGGCATGTGAGTAAGCCGCTACTCCCGATGGAGGGGACTACACATCGGCCTGAGCCGTCGTCCTTGGGCGAGGCCTCACTGCTGGTCGCTGGACCGGTGAGCGCGTGCGCAACGGACCTCGCGCCAAGGACGCTGAAAGCCTGGCGCCAATTTCGCGAACAGGTGCTCGCGAATATCGCGAACACCCCTTGGTGGAGGTGCCGGGAATCGAACCCGGGTCCTTCGGTGCGGAGCCAGGGCTTCTCCGGGCGCAGCCTGAATCTGAGTTTCTCGGCCCCGGCAGTCACGCAGGCAAGCTGCCGACAGGCCCAGTCGCTGTGAGATTTCCCGCTCGGTCCCGCGACCGGACCGAGCGGTTGAGCCTTCTAGCTGATGCCAGGCTCCGGGCCGAAGGCACTCCCGGGCTGACAGCCTGCTCTGGCGCTACTTAGGCAGCGAGAGCGTAGGCGCGCTGATTGGAATCGGCGCTTGTTGGTTTGCCGGGCATGGTTTCCGAGATCATCCCGGCCATCCTCGGCCCGCTTCCCCTGGCACGACATCCGAAGTCGAGACCATTCACCCCCTGTGCAGTTGTGCCTCCATGCTAACGCGAGGCGTCGACAGTGCCTTCCGGACGTACGCCCGGAAAGCGCCCGAACCGGGTTTGCCCGCCACGTGAGTGAGTCGTCCACGCGGGGTAGGGGGTCCCGGATGAGCACCTCAGACGCCCAGACGCGCACGATCGGCGGCCGCTACCGGCTGGACCGCTCCATCGGCAGCGGCGGGATGGGGACCGTCTGGGAGGGCACCGACGAGCTCCTCGGCCGACGGGTCGCCGTCAAGGAGGTCCGGTTTCCCCCGGAGGTCGGCGAGCAGGAGCAGGGCGAGCTGCGCGAGCGCACGATGCGCGAGGCGCGGGCCACCGCCCAGCTCAGCCACCCCAACGTCGTGACCACCTACGACGTGGTGGAGGAGGACGGCCGCCCCTACATCGTCATGGAGCTGCTGCCGACCCGGAGCCTCAGCACCGTGCTGCGCGAGGACGGCCCGCTCCCGCCGCACCGGGTGGCCCAGATCGGAATCGAGATGCTCAGCGCCCTCGAGGCCTCCCACACGCAGGGCGTCGTGCACCGCGACGTGAAGCCGGGCAACGTCCTGCTCACGAACGAGGGCCGTGCCGTCCTCACCGACTTCGGCATCGCGACGATGGCCGGCGACCCCGCGCTCACGTCGACCGGCGTCGTCCTGGGCTCCCCCTCGTACATGTCGCCCGAGCAGGCCCGCGGCAAGCGACCTGGCGCGGTCGCCGACCTGTGGTCGCTCGGCGCGACGCTCTACTCCGCGGTCGAGGGCCGGCCGCCCTTCGACGCCGACAACGCGCTGGCGACGCTGACCGCCGTCATCTCCGACCCGGTGCCGACGCCCCGGGTCGAGGGACCGCTGCGCGAGGCGATCCTCGGGCTGCTGGCGAAGGACCCTGAGCAGCGCATGGACATCCCCACCGCGCGCGCCCTGCTGACGAAGGCCGCCGCCGATCGCTCGGCGACGGCGACCACGGCGCCGATCACGGCGGCTGCCGGAGCCCTCGACCGAGCGGGACGAACCGAAGCCGTGCCGCTAGGTTCCCCTCCGGCAGCCAGTGAGGGCCCGCCTCGGTACGACGCATACGAGACCGAGTACGGAGCCAAGCCCCGGCGCTCCGGCCCCCTGGTGGCTGCCCTCCTGGTCGCCCTGCTGGTGATCGGCGGCCTGGTGGCCTACGCGGTGGCCAACTCCGGGGACGGGCAGGACCCGCAGACGCAGCCCTCGCCGAAGCCGAGCAGCTCGAAGCCGGAGTCGAGCCCGTCGGAGTCCACGACCCCGCCGTCGTCGACCGCGGAGGAGACGCCGCAGGACAGCGGTGTGCCGGCCGGCTACCAGCGCTACGACGGCCCCACCGGCTTCTCGCTCGCCGTGCCCCAGGGCTGGACCGCCAGCGAGACCGGGGCGAACCAGGTGGACATCCAGGACCCCGAGAGCGAGCGCTTCATCCGGCTCGGCTGGACCGACGAGCCCAAGAAGGACCCGAAGAAGGACTGGGAGGAGCAGGAGAAGTCGCTGCAGGAGGAGCAGCCGGACTACCAGCGGGTCTACATCGAGAAGGTCGACTACAACGGCTGGAAGGCGGCCGACTGGGAGTTCACGATCGGGTCGACCCACGTCCGCGACCGCGGGTTCGTGCCGGCCGAGGACCAGGGCTACGCGATCTACCTGTCGACGTCCGAGGACCAGTGGGCCGACAGCCAGGGCATCTGGCAGGTCGCGGTCGACTCCTTCGAGCCCGCACCCGACGGTGGCGCCGGGGAGGAGGGCGACGAGTGAGCAGGTCACCAGGACCCGCCGCCGCCTCCCCCGCCGCCACCGCCGGACGACCCGCCACTGAAGCCGGACCCGCCTGACGACGACGGCGTCGCCGCGGCGATCGTGCCGCTGGCCGACGACGTGAAGCCGTCCAGCGAGTCGGCGAAGCTGTCCGAGCTCCAGCCGTTCGGCCCGACGTACCACGCCGGCGAGCTCGCCACCGTCGTCCCGGCGGCCGCCGCCAGCGGGCCGAAGACCTTGACCCACCGCTCGGCCTCGCCGAACACGATGGCGAACGGCAGGTAGCGGCTGAAGATGTCCGCGCCTTCCTCGAAGCGCAGCTGCTCGGCCTCGGCGGTGCGGATGTACTCGCGGAAGCCGCGGGCCTGGGCGAGCACCGCCGACCCCTTGGCGGTCCGCGCCGGCATCCGACGGGCGAGCACCCAGAGCAGGACCCCGAGCAGCGTGACGGCGATCCCGACCGGCGCCCAGTGCAAGCGACGACTGAGGAAGAAGGTCAGCCAGCCGCCGGCGATGGCCAGCACGAAGCCGGCTGCCTGCCACCGGCCACGCACCTTGTCGGGTCGGCCTCGGAACCAGCCCTCGGTGGTCACGCTGGTGTAGAGCGCCGACTGCACCTTGGCCAGCCGGGCGGCGAACTTCTTCTTCAGCGCCGACAGCAGCACCCTGCCCTCGGCGTCGCCGCTCTCGAACAGCCCGCTGTAGAGCAGGCGCTCGTACTCGACAAGGTCGCCAGTGCCAGCAGGAAGCTTGACCAGCAACCAGTCGCGCGAGCGGAAGAGCCCCTTGCGCGGCTGCTCCTCGATCCGCAGGTGGCCGCGCACCGCGAGGTCGACGATGGTCGCCGTCACGTCCACGACGTTGGCCTGCTCGTCGAGCAAGGTGCCCAGCTGGCCGGGCCGCAGCCCCTCGGGCGGGGTGAACTGCACCGCCACCGGACCGGCCCCCACGAGCGGCACCGGCTCCTGGTGGGCACCGCCGGTGGCGACGACGCCAGGCGTGACGCCGGCGAACCGGCGGTCCCGCCCCTTCGTGCCGACCAGCCAGGTCAGCAGCACGAGGCCGGGCACCAGGATCAGGCCGGCGAGCGACCCGGTGAGCGGAGTCGGGGTCAGCGCGCGACGAAGGGTCCACCGCTCCTCGAGCAGCGGTCCGGTCGCGGTCACGGCCCCGGTGGGCAGTCCCACCACCACGGTGAACGCACTGAACGGCTGCAGGCCGCCCGGCTGGGTGAATGACACGTTGCGATCGTCGAGCTCGACCCCGCCGGTGCACGGCAGGCTGCTGCCGCTGGGTCCGGCGAAGCAGGTCGCCTGGGTCGGCGCCGCCGGCAGCTCGACGACGACCGTGGCCTCGGCGATCGGCACGTCCCACCGGTCGCCGATGGCGTTCCAGTAGAGCTCGTCGTGGTCGTCGAAGGCGTTGAGCGCCCCGTCCACGGTGTAGTCGATGTCGTAGACCTGGCGCCCCGACACGGTCCGGTCCGGGTCCCCGATGCGCAGCGTCGTCACCCCGCCGCTCTCGCTGCGGTCGACGTCGCTCGGTGCGCCGGTGGGGCTGGTCACCTCGACGTCGTGCAGGCGGTAGACCCGGTCGTTGCCCTGGTCGTAGGGGACCCGGGTCGGCACCTCGCGGAAGATGCCGTGCCGCTCGGCGGACCCGAAGTCGTACTCCACGGTCTCGCTGACCCGCAGCCCGCCGTCCGGGAGGACGGTCAGCTTGACGTCGTACGTCCGGATGCTCTCGCCGGGGACGGCGAGTGCCGGGCCGGCACCCATCACGACGAGCATCCCCACCACCCCGAGGACGTTGCCCAGCGCGCCGGCCCCCCGGCGGATCACCGAGGGCTCACCGGTCGGACTTGCCGCTCGTGCGGCGCGACAGGGCGCGCTGCATCTCCCGCTTCGACTGCTTCTCCGCGAGCGCCTGCCTCTTGTCATAGCTGCGCTTGCCGCGCGCCAGGGCGATCTCGACCTTTGCCTTGCCGTCCTTGAAGTAGAGCGCGAGCGGCACCAACGTGGAGCCACCCTCCTTCGTCTTGCCGATCAGCCGCTCGATCTCCTGGCGGTGCAGCAGCAGCTTGCGCTCGCGCCGCGGCGCGTGGTTGGTCCAGGTGCCTTCGGTGTACTCCGGGATGTGCACCCCGGCCAGCCACATCTCGCCGTCGCGGATGTGCGCATAGCCGTCGACCAGGTTGGCGTGCCCGGCGCGCAGCGACTTGACCTCGGTGCCGGTCAGGACGAGGCCGGCCTCGTAGGTGTCCTCGATGTGGTAGTCGTGGCGCGCCTTGCGGTTCTGCGCGATCAGCTTGCGGCCCTGCTCCTTCGGCATCAGCCGGGGTCCTTACGCAAGCATGGGGTGGTCATCCGTGTCCTGTCCCGTCCAGTGCCGCGACCAGTCCGGTCAGCACGTCGATCGCCCTCTCCTCGGCCACCTCGGGTGCCTCGCCGGGAGGCACCATCACGTCGGGCTCGACGCCCACGCCGTCGAGGCTTCGCCCGGCGGGGGTGAGGTAGCGGCCGACCGTGAGCTCCAGGGCCGAGCCGTCGGACAGCGTAGACGGCTCCTGCACCGAGCCCTTGCCGTATGTGCGGGTGCCCACGACGACGGCACGGTTGCGGTCCTGCAGCGCAGCCGCCACCACCTCGGCGGCGCTGGCGGTCGACGGGTTCACCAGGACCACGAGCGGCGTCGAGACGTCGCCGCCCTCGAAGGCGTCGAGGGTATGCGCCGGCTTGCCGCGGCGCTCGTAGCTCACGACCGGGCCGCCGTCGAGGAAGACCGACGCGACCGCCACCGCCTCGTCCAGCAGGCCGCCCGGGTTGTCGCGCAGGTCGAGCACCACCCCGGCGGTCTCGCCCCCGTCGGCGGTCGCCTCCAGCGCGTGCTGTACGTCGCGGCCGACCCCCCGGGTGAAGGCACTGACCGCGACCCGGGAGATGTTGCCGGCCAGCCGCTCGACGGTGACGTCCTGGGTGGTGAACGTGGCGCGGTCGAGCTCGACGGTGCTCATCGACGTGCCGCGCTGGAAGGAGACCCGGACCGCGGAGGGTGCCGGTCCGCGCAGCAGGTCAGCCACGGTCGGGACGTCTGAGGTGCTGACGTCCGCCCCGTCGACGGACATCAGCACGTCCCCGGCACGCATGCCGGCTCGCTCTGCCGGCGAGCCGGGCTGCACGCTGCCCACCTCCACCGCGCCGCCACCGGCAGCCGGTCGGGAGGCGCCTCGCAGCCAGAGGCCGACACCCGAGTAGCGGCCCTGCAACGCTGCCTGGAAGGACGAGAACTCCGACCGGCCGTAGTAGGTGGACCAGCGGTCACCGAGGGCCCGCAGCATCCCCTCGACCGCTGCCCTCTCGAGCGCGTCCCGGTCCACCGGCCGGGCGGCCTTGTCGACGATCCGGTCGGCCGCCTGGTCGATCACGCCGCGCTTCTTCTGCGGCGGGCTGTCGCTGCCGACCACCCCGGTGACCACCCCGCCGACGTAGGCGAGCGCGACCACCGCGACCATCGCGGTGACCCGCAGCGCGCGCCGGGCGGTGAGCACCGCACGAGTCTAGGACCGGACACGGCTCCCCGGACGGGAGTTGGCCGCTCAGAGCCAGCGTCAGAGCCAGCCCATGGGGTCGGACGTGCCGCCGTTGACGTAGACCATGAAGTGCAGGTGGCACCCGGTGGAGTAGCCGGCTCCGTACATGCCGGGGGCGCCACCGCTGTAGCCGATGACCTGGCCGCGCGAGACGTGTGCCCCGGCTCCCGCGGAGAAGCTGCTGAGGTGGTTGTAGCTGGTGGCCAGCCCGACCCCGCGCATGATGCCGTGGTCGATGACCAGCTGGTTGCCGTAGCCGGCCACGTTGGCCGCCTGGATGACGGTGCCGGACGCGGCGGCGTGCACCGGGGTGCCGCAGCCGACACCGAAGTCGGTGCCGTCGTGCAGCTTGTAGACGCCGGTGACCGGGTGGACCCGCATCCCGTAGGGAGAGGTGATGCCGGCGGAGACCGGCCAGGCCAGCGCACCGCTCCCCGAGGCCGAGGACCGCCCGGCCGCCCGGGCCCGCGCGGCGGCCAGCCGAGCCTGCCGGGCACGCTCGGCCAGGATCCGGCCGAGGCGCTGCGACTCCGCCTGCATCTGCGCGTAGCGCGCCTCCTCGGCGGCCTTCTCCCGCTCGACCGCCGCCAGCGCCTGCTCGCGCTCGTCGATCAGCTGCTGCACCGCTTCCTTGGCCGCGATGGCCTCGGCCTGCAGGTCCTGGATCTGGGCGACCAGAGCCTCCTGCGCGTCCTTCATCTCCTGGACCTGCTGCTTCTTGGCGACCAGGGTCGCCTTCTCCGCCGCCAGGTCGGCCCGCGCCTCGGCCAGGCGGCCGAGCACGCTGCCCTCGGAGCGCATCGCGTTCTGCACCAGCACGAGCCGGGTGGCGAAGTCGTCGGGGCTCTGGGACTGCAGGACGACGGCCAGCTCGCCCATGCCGCCGTCCTGGTAGGACGACCGGGCGATCCGGCCGATCAGCACCTGGCCGGCCGCGATGTCGCGCTTGGTGTCCTTGATCTGGCCCTTGGCGCGCTGCACCTCGGCGATCGCGACCTCGAGCTGCTCCCCGAGCAGCCGGTCGCGGGCCTCGGCGGCAACCAGCCGCCCGTGCACCCGCGCCACCCGGGCACGGGCCGCCGGCAGCCGCGACTCGGCGCGCTGCAGCATCCGGGCCGCCGCCCGCAGCTCCTGGGAGGTCTCGCTCAGGTCGTGGCGCAGGTCGCGCATTGCGGCGTCGACATGGGCCTTGCGCCGCCGCTCGTCGTCGGCCTGAGCCGGCCCGAGGAAGCCCAGCAGCAGCGTCGCGATCACGACGACGGTCAGCGCGGGACGTAGGCGCATGAGGTCGGTGGCTCCGAGGGTCGGCGCGGGCAGGGTCGTCGGCGTTATCGGCCAGCCACCCGCGCCACTGTCGGCGTGCTCGGGACTTCTTTACGCTCTGTTGGCGATGGTGCTTATCGGACACATGGTGCGTATGTGACGCGTGTGACTAGACGCGAAGGTACTTCATCAAGGTCAAGAAGGACGCGATTGCGGCCAGCGCCACGCCGATGACGAACACGGTCCCCGAGGCGAGCCAGACGTCACCCCAGGTGATGAACCGGGTGATCGGGAAGTTCGGCGCCAGGATCTCGGTCCACGAGCAGCGCCTTGATCAGCACGAACGCCCCGGTCGCCAGGGCCGCCCCCAGGAAGCCGGCGATCGCCCCCTCGAGCAGGAAGGGCAGCTGGATGGAGAAGCTCGACGCGCCGACCAGCTTCATGATCCCGGTCTCCCGCCGTCGGCTGAAGGCCGCGACCCGGATGGTGTTGACGATCAGGATCACCGAGACGACGACCATCAGCAGCGCCAGCCCGAAGGCGAACCACTGCACCCACTGCAGCACCTTGAAGAACCGTTCGAGCAGGGCCTTCTGGTCCTGCACCTGTTCGACCCCTGCGCGCCCGATGAAGGCACTCGCGATGATCGGGAACTGTTCGGGGTCGACCAGCTTGACCCGGAAGGACTCCGGCATCTGGTCGGCGGTGACGTTGTCGACGATCGCGGAGTTCTTGAACTGCTCCTTGAAGCGGGTGTAGGCCTTCTGCTTCGACTCGTAGTAGATCCGCTGCACCTGCGGCATCGCATCGAGGTCGTCGCGGATCGTCTGCCGCTGGTCCTGGGTGACCTCGCCGTTGGCGCACGACGCGCCCTCGCTGTCGGCGCCGCACAGGAAGACCGACACCTCGACCTTGTCGTACCAGAAGTCCTTCATCACGCTGACCTGCTGGTTGAACAGGATCGCGGTTCCGAGGAAGCCCAGTGAGACGGCGGTCGTGATGACCATCGCCAGCGTCATGGTCAGGTTGCGGCGGAGGCCGATCCCGATCTCGTGGACGATGAAGGTCGCGCGCATGTGGTCTCTGCTCCAGTTGCCGTACGGACGTACGCCTGCTCGGTCTTCGTGACTACCGCTGACTGTCTACCGGAGACTCAGTGCGAGTAGCCGTAGACACCCCGGGACTGGTCGCGGACGACCCGTCCGGCCTCGAGCTCGATGACCCGCTTGCGCATCTGGTCGACGATGTCGTCGTCGTGGGTGGCCATCACGACGGTCGTGCCGGTGCGGTTGATGCGGTCGAGCAGCCGCATGATGCCGACGCTGGTCTGCGGGTCGAGGTTGCCGGTGGGCTCGTCGGCGATCAGGATCATCGGCCGGTTGACGAAGGCGCGGGCGATGGCGACCCGCTGCTGCTCGCCGCCGGAGAGCTCGTCGGGGCGGCGGTTCTCCTTGCCCTTGAGGCCGACCAGGTCGAGGACCTCGGGCACGACCTTGGCGATCTGGGTGCGCGGCCGGCCGATGACCTCCAGGGCGAAGGCGACGTTCTCGGTCACGGTCTTGTTGTTGAGCAGCCGGAAGTCCTGGAAGACGGTGCCGACCTGGCGGCGCAGGGCCGGGACCTTCCAGCTCGAGAGGCGGGCGAGGTCCTTGCCGGCCACGAAGACCTGGCCGCTGGTGGCCCGCTCCTCCTTGAGCACCAGGCGGAGGAAGGTCGACTTGCCCGAGCCGGACTGCCCGACGAGGAAGACGAACTCGCCCTTGCCGATCTCGACCGAGACGTCCTTGAGCGCCGGCCGGGTCTGGCTCGGGTAGAGCTTCGTGACGTTCTGCAGGCGGATCACGGGGGCATCACCGGGGTTGGGTCGAGGGGACGGCCACGACCGTCATCGGCAGATTGCGCGGCTCGCCTGAGGAGTCTATGCCCGGGCACCACGAAGGGCCCCGGGTTCCCGGGGCCCTTCGTGTGTCGGTCGTGCACTCAGTCGATCTCAGGTGAGCTCATGAGAGCCGACAGCGTCAGTGACGGCGACGCTTGCCCTTGTCCGCGGTCAGACCGCGCGGGGCGAACATCAGCGCGGCTCCGCCGAGCAGGAGGCCGAAGCTGATCGTCAGAGCCATGCCGAGCGACATGCCCGAGCCGGTGTGCGGCAGGACTGCCGGCGGCTTGCGGTTCTTGACGCCCTGGACCGACGCGCTGGGTGAGGACGCCTTGGTCGGCAGGACCGAGGCCGGCGTGCTCGCCGGGGTGGATGCGGGTGCTGGCCGGGGTCGCCACCGGCGGCGTGCTCGGCGGCGTGGTCGGCGTGCCGGTGCAGACGTGCGACAGCTGGAAGATCGGCTGGGAAGGCGCCTTCGCCGCCCGTCGATCGGCGTGCGCGTGCAACCAGGGTGAGCCCGGCCGGCGACGTGAGTACAGCGTGCTTGTCGCCCGGCAGTGACACTGACGGTCGAGCTCGCCGAGGACACTCGGTGATCAGCTCGGCGAAGTCATAGTTGTTGCCGTCCAGGACGTAAGTGCCATCACGTCGAAGGCGCGACCACGAAGACAAAGCCGGTGCCCGAGTCTGTCTGCTTGTTGGCAAAGTCTGCTGCCGTTGACCGGGACCTGATCGTCCTTGACGACGATGTCCGCCGTGGCCTTGTCACCGTCGCGGCCGCTGAGCCGCCCCCGATCCACGGCAGCAGCGCGACAGCCACCATCGCGGCGCCGACGAGGCGGACCGCTGTGCTCTTGGTCTTCATGGGTCCAACTCCCTGAGTCACGTCCGTGCAGGGGTCGGTCTCACCACTAGCTCCGCGCGACCAGCCTGCCCCCCCGGGCAAGATTGGTGACCGTCACGAACCGGCCGCGCATCAACGCTTCCCCACCTCCGGCGCAGTCGCGCCGACGTGTGAATCATGGCGGTCGGTTCGCGCTCCGTCAATCACAATGCGTAATCATTGCGGACATCGGGCGACACCTGATCACCGTCCGTGACGGTCGGCTTCCGAACGTGATCGCACAGTGCACAGACCCCCGCCGGCCGCGCGGTGCACGACGGAGGTCCGGTGCTGTCACCGAAAGGGCCCCCGCGGTGATCCGCGAGGGCCCGTCCGGTGTTACCTAGCTATCACCGGCGGTGATCACCGGTCCCTCTGCGCCGGCTGGCTGCCATGAGCAGCAGGCCGAGCCCGAGCAGGCCGGCCGCGGCCAGCGCGAGCAGACCGGGCTGCACGCGCGGCGCCGGTGTGGGGCAGGACTGCCGGCGGCTTGGAGGCCTTGACCGGCAGCACCTTGGTCACCGGGGTGATGACCTGGTTCGACGGCTTCTTCGGGGTCTCCCTCGACTCCACCGCGCCGGCGTTGAGGATGTCCACCGCCACCGTCTCCCCCGGGTCACCGGCGACGTCGTCGATGGTCACCTTGAAGGTCACCTGACGGGTCGTCCCGGCCGCCATGTCACCCAGCGCCCAGGTGATCTTGTGGTCGGCACCCGGCTGGGTCACCGTGCAGGTCCCCGCACCCACGCAGGTCGCCGACCCCGCCACGTACGTCGTCTTGCCCGAGGTCGGGCGAGCCGGGTCGTACCCGGGGATGTAGTCGCTGACCTTGACGTCGTGCTGGGTCGCCTCACCCGTGGCACTCACCGTGAGGGTGTAGGTGAGCGTGTCACCGAACTCCACCACCACGCCGCCACCGGCCACCGGCGAGACCGCCTTGGACACGTTCAGCACACCGGTCTTGCGGGTGTTGGTGAACGTCACCGTCCCCGGCACCGTCACCACGCCGCCGGCAGGCACCACCGACGTCTGGTTCCAGTCCGGCGTGGCCTGCTCGGTCACCGTGCACGTCAGCCCCGGTCGGGATCAGCCCGGTCGTCGCGGACGCCGACGGTCCCGTTCGCCACGTTGATCGTCAGGCTCTGGTCGTACGCGGTCCCGGCGCAGTCCACGTCGAAGGTGAAGCTCGTCGACGCACCGTTCGGCGCACCCACCAGGTTCTTCGTCACCGTGATCCGCCCGAACAAGCGGGTGTTGGTCACCTCGACCTTGACCACCTGCCCGCCCTCCTGGATGGTGAACGAACTCGGCGCGATGGTGATCCCCTGCGGGTCCCAGCCGGCCGGGACGGTCGGCTCGCTCACCGTGCAGTGCACCCCGGTCGGGACACCGCCCAACCCGTCCGTCCACTCGTTGCTCCGAGTCGAGGACCAAGGTTGAGTCGTAGTCGGTGCCGTCACAGTTGACCTGGACCGTGAACACGGTGCTCGCACCGGCCACGTCATCGGGGTCGAAGGACTTGTGCACCTCGTAGCCACCCTTGAGGCGGACGTTCGTGACCACGACCTGGGCCTCGGCCGGCGTGCCCTTGACCACCGTCACCGTGCCGGGGGTGATGGTGACCACGACGATCGGGGTGATGTCACCCCGACACGAGTCCCAGCCCTCCGGGACGGTCGGCTCGGTGACCGATGCACGCGACGCCGGTCGGGATGTCCGGTCGACCGTGGTCCAGCTGTTGCCCTCGTTCAGGACGACGTCTGGTCGTAGGCTCGCCGGTGCAGTTCACGTTGACCGTGAAGCTCGGTCGACGTCACCAGCCACCGTCTCCCGTCGATGTCCTTGTGGACCTTGTATCCTGCCCAGGTCGCCGGACGTTGGTCACCGAACGACCTTGACCTCTGCCGGCCGTGCCTCGTTGACCGTGACCGCGCTCGGGGTGATGGTGACCCGGCGGGGTCCCAGCCCTCGGGGACGGTGGGCTCGGTGATGGTGCACTGCAGGCCGGTCGGGATGTTGCCGGTGACGTTGGTCCAGTTGTTGCCCTCGTTGAGGGCGACGTCCTGGTCGTAGGCGTCACCCGGGGCAGTCCACGTGGACCGTGAACTGGTGGACGCACCCGCCACAGGGCACCTCGAGAGACCTTCTGGATCTTGATCTTGCCGAGGTCACGGACGTTGTCGACCGTGACGGTCTTCACCGCGCACTTGGCCAGCGCCTCGATGGTGCCGTTGACCCCGGTGTAGCCGGACGCGGTCACCGTCTCGGTGAAGACGTAGCCGTTCGCCGAGGGTGCCACGGTCTGGTAGGCCGAGGTCGCCGAGGTCTGGCCGGCCGGGATCGTCACGTTGAAGGTGTAGGTCGGCCCGGTCGGCTGCCCGCCGGCGTCCTTGGCGCGCACCTCGAAGGTGAATGTCGCGTCCGAGGCTGGCGCCTGGTCCACGGTCTTGGTGAACCGCAGCTTCGGGTCCGCCGCGTTCGCCGTCAGACGACACCGACGCGTTGGCACGTCGTTCGCCGACGTCCGGGAGACCATCCGGGTTGACGGTTGCCGTGTCGTCCAGCGACCCGGTTCCCACCGTGCCGGCCGCCACCGTGATCGTCTTGGAGAACGCGAAGCTGCCGCTGGCCGCACCGGTCCCGGACGGGGTGATCGTGTTGGTCCAGGTCACGTTGCCGGTGGTGTTGGTGCCCAGCACGTAGGCGCCGAAGCTGTCGGTGGCCTCGTCCGGGGTCACCGAGTTGACCTTGTAGGAGAACCCGGCACCGGTGATCGACTCGACATCACTGATCGCGGCCGACGCACCGGACGAGGTGCCGTTGTCGGTCACCGTCGCCGAGGCCGCCGCCGTGTGTGTTGCCCGGCACCGGGATCTCCGTCGCCTCGTCGGTGTAGGTCGCGGTCGCCACGTCGTTGAACGTGGTCGCGCTCGAGGACACCGTCTTGGTGAAGGTGAAGTCGTCGTCCTCACCGGCCGCCGACCACTGCCGAGTCGGTCTGCGGGGCACCGAGCGGGTTGCTCTGGTCGCTGCCCGCGTACATCTGGTCGCTGACATTGACCGTGATCGGCCGGTGCGCCGGGTTGGTCGCCGTGATCTCGGTGGTCAGCGGGATGTCACCCGCGGCGGTCTTCGCGCTGCGGGTCCAGTTCACCGTGATCGTCACGTCTGGCCGTCTTGGAGTCGGTCGACTGCTCGCAGGTGTTCGCGAAGTTGACGCTGGTCGGGTTGGCGTTCTTGTTGACGTCCAGGTGTAGGTCGAGCCCTGGGTCGCCGTCATCGTCTTCGTCGATCGTCTGCGGCTCGATCTCATTGACCGGGATCGACACCTCCTTCGAGCCGATGCCGCCGGTGCCCAGGTTGATGCCTGAGCAGGTTCGCGTGCAGCGACGCACCCGGGTAGAGGTGCGGAGCCCAGCGCCAGACGCGCGTACCAGTCGAAGACACATTCCGTGCCGGCGTCCGAGGTCACCGTGACTCAGCCGGTAGAGGTCTTGTCCGCGCCGCCCTGCGACCGGCTGTCGACTGGATCAGCGGCCCGACGGTCGTGATCTGGCAGCTGTCGTCCGACAGCGCGTCGTTGATAACCGGCGCGCTGATAGACGTCGTAGCCGAGGTCGCCGCGTCCGGTAGTCCGCGGTCCACCGTCGATGGCGAACAGGATGGTGTCCCAGCGCCGTCAACGGTGGACGTGATCCGGTGCGGCACCAGGTCCAGCTCGTTCCACAGCTTCTGCAGGTTGCCCGTCGTGTAGTCCGCGTCCGGCACAGATGAATCGCCGGCCCGTTGGGCAGCGTGTCACCCGGCCGCCGAGCCGCGACACCCCTCCAGCGTGTGAGGCTCGTCGCCGCATCGCCGGCAGTCGCCCCGAACGGCACGAAGTACAGCGCCAGCACCGCCGCGATCAAGATCGCGAACGGCTTCGGCATTCCCCGCTTGGTCAAAGACCGGACCATCAGTGGCACCTCTCGTAAGGAACGAATCGGCGCCGAGGTCGGTCTCACCAGTGGCTCCCCGCGACCGTCGACCGTCGTCTCCGACGGCCGAGGTGACCGGACAAACCGGTCGCGGCTCACAGCCCCCCCAGCAGTGCGCCCACCTCTCCCCAGGCGGGCGCTCGCTTACTGTGGGTGACAGTCAAGGGAGGGTCAACCGGAACTCGGTAACCGACAGTGTCCGTGTCGCCGATGTCCGACTATGTCCAGCGAAGATCATCCGTTCGGCCCATCGAGTCCCGGATGGCGCCGCCGGCTCGGCAGTCCGAGCGAGCCGGTCAGCCGGCCTTCTCGGTCTGCTTCCGCCAGCGGATGCCGGCCTCGATGAAGTCGTCGATCTCGCCGTCGAGGACCGCGCCGGTGTTGCCGGTCTCGTGCTCGGTGCGGAGGTCCTTGACCATCTGGTACGGGTGCAGGACGTACGACCGCATCTGGTTGCCCCACGACCCGGAGTTGTCGCCCTTGAGAAGGTCCATCTCGGCGCGCTGCTCCTGGCGGCGCCGCTCGAGCAGCCGCGACTGCAGGACGCGGAGCGCGGCCGCGCGGTTCTGGATCTGCGACTTCTCGTTCTGGCAGGAGACGACGATGCCGGTCGGGAGGTGGGTGATGCGCACCGCCGAGTCGGTCGTGTTGACCGACTGCCCACCGGGACCGGAGGACCGGAAGACGTCGATGCGCATCTCGTTCTCGGGGATGTCGATGTGGTCGGTCTGCTCGGTGACCGGGCAGCACCTCCACACCGGCGAACGACGTCTGCCGGCGGCCCTGGTTGTCGAACGGCGAGATCCGGACCAGCCGGTGGGTGCCCTGCTCGACCGACAGGGTCCCGTAGGCATAGGGCACGTCGACCTGGAAGGTGGCCGACTTCAGGCCGGCCTCCTCGGCGTATGACGTGTCGAGCACCTCTGCCTGGTAGTTGTGGCGCTCCGCCCAGCGCAGGTACATGCGCATGAGCATCTCGGCGAAGTCCGCGGCGTCGACGCCACCGGCCTCGGCGCGGATCGTGATCAGGGCGCCGCGCTGGTCGTACTCCCCCGCCAGCAGGGTGCGGACCTCGAGCTCGCCGAGCGTCTTGCGGATCGAGTTGAGCTCGGCCTGTGCCTCGGCGAGCGTGTCGGCGTCGCTCTCCTCCTCGGCCATCTGGAAGAGGACACCGAGGTCGTCGAGGCGCCGGCGCAAGGACTCGACCCGGTTGAGCTCGCCCTGGACGTACGACAGGCGGCTGGTCACCTTCTGGGCGCGCTCCTGGTCGTCCCACAGGTCCGGGTGCCGCGGCCTTCTCGTTGAGGTCCACGAGCTCGCGGCGCATCGCGTCGAGGTCGACCACGGCCTCGATGCTGCCCAAGGTCTGGTCGAGCTCCTTGAGCTCGTCGGAGACGTCAACGGTTGCCACGTGAATTGAGAGTACGCGACAACGGCGCCCGGTCCTCGCGTCGGTCGGGGCCGGTGAGCGGGGTCGGGAGAGGTTGTCAGCGCGGCCTGGTGAGACCCAGCCGGGCGCTGCCGAGCCTGGGGAAGACCTGGCTCGCCGCCACCCCGCAGCGGCGCTCGAGCACCTCGGCCAGGACGACCCGGTAGTCGTTGGTGGCGGGCAGGTCGCCGTCGAGCAGGGCGCCGGGAGCGAGACCCGGCCAGCCGCCGTGCATCCGGCCGCCGACGATGCCCCCGCCGAGCAGCAGCATCAGGTTGCCGTGGCCGTGGTCGAGCCCGCCGGACGCGTTCTCCTTCACCCGGCGGCCGAACTCCGACAGGGTCACGAGGCTCACCCGCGTCAGGTCGGGACCGAGGTCCGCTGCGAAGGCCGCGAGCGCCTGGCCGAGGTCGGCCAGCTGGCGGGCCATCCAGCCGTCGTCGACCCGGCCGAGGCCGACGTGCATGTCCCAGTCGCCGAAGTCGACGGTGGCGACGCGGAGGCCGACGTTGGCCTTCACCAGCCGGGCGACGTCGCGCAGCGAGCGGCCAAGGTCGCCGTCGGGGTAGCCGCCGGCGTCGGACGCGTCGGGCAGGCCCGCGGCGGTGTCGAGGGCGCGGAGCGCCAGCCGGGCAGGCTCGGCGACGTCCGGCCGGGCGCCGGCGTGCATCGCGGCGAGCGCCTTGGTCCACCGGGCCCGCTCGGTCGTGCTGTCGGCGCTGGAGAGCTGGAAGTCGTCGAGGCCCGGCATCAGCAGCGCGGGCGCCGGCCCGACCAGCGCCTGCTGGTTGGACTCGACGCCGATGCCGACGGTGGCGAAGGCGCTGCCCGCGCCCTGGGCGGAGCTGACCCGGTCGAGCCACCCGGTGCGCAGGCTGGACCCGGGTGCCGCCCGCTCCATCTCCTGCATCGCCCGGAAGTGCGAGCGGGTCGGGTCGGGCTGGCCGACCGCGTGCACGGCGGCCAGCTGACCGGCGTCCCACAGCGGCTTGAGCGGCGCGAGCGCCGGGTGCAGCCCGAAGGTCGCGTCGAGCGGGATCAGCGAGCCGGTCGGGACGCCGATGCCCGGCCGGGCCGACGCGTAGGACGGGTCGGCGGCCGGTACGACGGCGGAGAGCCCGTCGAAGCCGCCGCGCAGGCTGAGCACGACGAGCACGTCACCGGAGTAGTCGGTGCCGGCGAAGGCGTAGCGCGCTGACGCGAGGTCCCCGACCGCGCCGCCGACGACACCCATGGCCGCTGCGGCGGTCGCCGCGCCGAGCAGCCGGCGCCGGCTGATGCCGGTCGGCGTGGGGCAGCCGCAGGTCTCGGTCATCGCACGGCTCCCGCCGGGCTGTCGAGCACCAGGGCGAACACCCAGGGCAGCCGCCAGCCGAGCGCCTCGTCGTCGGCACCCAGCCGTTCTCCAGGTCCGTGGCCCAGGAAGCCGGCCACGGCGCGCCGGACGGAGTCGGTGGGCCGGGGCATCGCCAGCCCGGCGGCCGCTGCATCGACGAGTGCGCCGTACGTCCTGGGATGCCGTGGCCGCAGCCGCGACGCGAGCGAGGGGTGCCTGAGGTCGTCGGGCCACCACCCGGCGGCGAGGCCGAGGTGGGAGTTCCAGCGCGCGAGGGTGCCGCCGGCGCTGCGCCACAGGTCGGCGCGGTCCGGGTAGCCGTCCGGCGGGTGCCACCCCAGCGGCGGCTGGCCGAGGGGTCCGGAGAGCCAGTAGAGCTGGCGGACGCCCTCGGTGCCCTTCGCCGGCGGCTGGATGCCGAGCGCCCGGACCGTGGCGACCATGTCCTCGAACGGGCGGCGCACCTTGTCGCCCGAGGACGCCTTGAACGCCTTGGACCGGAAGAGTGCGCGCAGGACCTCGGTGATGTCGGTGCCGCTGCGGCGGTAGACCTTCGCGAGCTCGGTGACCAGCGCCGCAGGCGGGTCGTCGTTGACGAAGCGGACGGCGAGCTTGCGCGCGATCCGGCGCGCGGTCGACGGGTGCGCGGCGAGGTAGCGGAGGTAGGCGATCGCGACCTTCTCGCCGTACGGGCTCGAGTTGGCGTGGCTGAAGTCCAGGACCTTCACCCGGCCGGTCGCGTGCTTGGAGGTGTCGTAGAGGTACTGCATCGTGCGGTTGTCGACGGAGAGGCCGGTCAGCAGGCGGGCGGCCGACTTCACCATCGCCTCGGAGTAGCCGGCCTCGACGCCGACGGTGTGCAGCTCGAGCAGCTCGCGGGCGTAGTTCTCGTTCGGCGCGTCCTTGTCGCTGTTGGCGTTGTCGAGGTAGCTGAGCATCGCCGGGTGCCGCGCCGACGCGACCAGCATGTCGCTGAACTTCCCGAGGGCGTGCTTGCGGATCACCTGCAGGTCGTAGAGGTGCCGGGTGGCCCAGACGTCCGACGACGGGCACGTCACGTTGAGGTGGTTGGACCAGAAGTCGACCATCGTCTCGAGCAGCTGCCGGTTGGACCAGGCGGCGCGTGCGATGTGGGCGTCGCAGAGGTCGAACATGGCGTCCCACTGGAAGCGGCCGATCGACCCGACGAGCTGGTTGGGCGACATCCGCAGGGTGGGCCACCGGCGGAGCAGGCTGGTCATGCGCCTTGTCGGGGACGCGGGACGGGCGCAGCTGGTGCTCGAGCCAGGCGTTGACGCCCTGCTTGCGCACCTGGGCGAGCAGCTCGGGAGTCGCGCCGTAGGTGGTGCGGCGGACGACGTGCAGCACCTGGTCGGAGGTGGCGGCCTCGGCACCGGGGGCGGCGGCGATGTTGGCGATCCCGGCGACTGCCGTGCCGGCGAACCCGGCACCCGCCAGCAGCAACCCGCGCCGCGACAGGGCAGCCATGGCCGGCTCCTGGGCAGCCGGCAGCGGCCCGTCCTGCTGGGTGCTGCCGGCCACTGGTTGGTCCCCGAGCGTCGACGTGATCACTGTCCCGTCAGTGATCGGCCGTTGGGCGAGCCGACCTGAGCGCGGATCAGCCGCCCGGGAGGGTGAGAAACCTGACAGCGTGCTCGGGTCTCCGGCACTCCCGTCGGAGGGGCGAACACGAAACACGGCACAACCGTGTGCTCCACGCGTACAACCAGCCGGGCACAAGGCGTTACGCCGTGATTCGGGTTCGCACGATGTCAACGGGTCGTGGTCGTCGCACAGGTGCCCCTCGGGCAGGCTGTTGGACGCGAACACTCCACTGATGCGAATCCTGCGCGAGAGGCGGTCGCTGCCTCGACCAGTGGGGGCCCGGAGGCTCAGGCCCGCGGGCTTGGACCCCCCGCGATCCCGCGGGCTGGACACGTAGATCAACCGGTCCCCTGCCTGCAAGGACCCCACCGCCGGGTCGTCGTAGGGCACGTTCCGACCGCCCCGGACCACCGCAAGCACCGGCGTCGGCACGGACCGCGGGCTGGCGCCGACCTCCTCCGCGCGCACGTCCCGCTCCATGAGGTCGAGTCCCTGGCCGACGCCCAACAGGTCCTCGACGAGCGCCACCGTGCTCGGGCTGTCGGTCGCCAGCCCCAGCAGGCGACCAGCGGCGTCGGACGACGTGATCACCGAGTCGGCTCCGCTCTGCGTCAGCAGGTCGGCGTTCTCCCCCTCGCGCACCGCCGCCACGATCGTCACGTCCGGCGCCAGCTGCCGGACGGTCAGCGTCGTCAGCACAGCCGTGTCGTCACGGTCGACGGCGATGATCACGGCTCGTGCGCGACGTACCTCTGCTTCCTTCAACACGGAGTCGCTGTCGGAGCGACCGTGGATGGTCGCGAGTCCTGCGGCCGCTGCGTTCTCGATCGCCTCGTGGTCGGTCTCGATGACGACGACCTGGTCGCGGGCCAGACCGTTCTGACGGAGGGCGCGGATGGCGCTGCGGCCCTTGGTGCCGTAGCCGCAGACGATGACGTGGTCGTTCACTCGTGACCTCCAGCGGGAGACGTTGATCTGCTCCCGCGACCGCTCGGTGAGCACCTGGATGGTGGTGCCGATGAGCACCAGGACGAAGAGGAAACGCATCGGCGTGACGAGCAACGCGTTGGTGAGGCGCGCCCCGTCGGTGACCGGTGTGATGTCGCCGTAGCCGGTCGTCGAGAGGGTGACGGTCGTGTAGTAGAGCGCGTCGGTGACCGACACCGATCCGTCGGCGGCGTCGTTGTAGCCCTCGCGCTCCAGGAGTACGACGCCCCAGTTGACGACGACGATCGCGACCGCGATCGCGACCCGGCGCAGGATCGCCACGACCGGCGGGACGGACGGGCGTCGAGGCAGCCGTAGCTTCCACGCCGGTTCGTCCACGACGCCCATTCAGCCACATACCTCGCACCGAACCGGGGAGGCCTTGCCGTAGACGCCGCGCGTTGATGCCGTCACGCATCGTGAGAACGGATGATCACCTAGTGCATCGACGCCATCACGCCTGGCTAGATGACGTGGTTTCGAGGGTTGCGTCCGTCACATTTCCCGCGTGGCACAAGGGTTTTCGGTCAAGTGAGGGTCAGACATGCCCGACCCTTGGTTGAAGAACAAGTCCTCGCCGAACGGATCGGCGGGGCGGCCGCAAGCGGACGCCGAGCCCTGCCACCGCCGCGGTCACCCGACGAGATCGTCGTCCGGCAGGGACGGAGAACCCAGCACGGCGGACGGTCGCACCGCACGCACCACGCGACCGTCCTTGGGGTGAAGCCATCGAGAGGTGGCCGGGCAACTTCGGCGCCCGAACCCGACAGGTCATTCTTCGCAGGCGGATACCGAAGGAATCCCCCGCAATGTCGCATGCCCGCATGTCCCCTGTCCGCATGCTCGCGATCGTTCCTCTCGTCCTGGCTCTCGCCGTGACGATGTTCGCGGGCTACACCGTGAGCCCCGCCGCACCCCGTGCGCACGCCGCTCTCGTCAGCAAGGCCAAGGCCGAGAACGCCGTCGACTGGGCGCGCAGCCGCAAGGGCTCGCCCTACAGCTACGGCGCCGACGGCCCGCACCGCTTCGACTGCTCGGGCCTGACCCGCTGGGTCTACGGCCGGGTCGGCAAGTACCTGCCGCACTCGTCGTCGGCCCAGGTGAGCAAGACCACCCGCATCTCGCGCGACAACCGCCGTCGCGGCGACCTGGTCTTCTTCTACAGCCGCAGCGGCGTCTACCACGTGGCGCTCTACGCCGGCCACGGCTACGTCTGGCACGCCTCCGAGCCCGGTGTCCCGGTCAAGCGCACGCACATCTGGTCGAGCAACGTCTTCTACGGCCGCCTGAAGTAAGCGCGACGGCGCCCGGTCACTGCGTCAGTGGTGACCGGGCGCGCGCGGTCGCGTCGAGGTGATAGCCACCCCGCGAGACCACAAGATTGACGAAGGGCATCCGTACGGTGCTCGCGAAGCTCACCGTGACGGTCTCGCCGTCGGTCGAGACCTCGACGATGCTGAAGTCGTCGAAGCGCGCGGCCAGTCGGGCGTCGGCAACGTACTGCTCGACGGCATCGCGAGCGCCGTCTTCCGACAACGGCAGCACCCGGCGTCCGGACCCGCCGTAGACCGCGTCGAGGTCGGGTTGGTTCGCCGCCGCCAGAGCGGCACCGTCGACCGCGGCCACGAGCGACCGCCGGTGCAGGTACGCCTTGGACACGTCGACGACCACCGTCACGAGGGCTGCGGCAATCAGCGCATAGACCATGACCAGAAGCAGCAGCTGGCCGTCGTCATCGCGTCGGACGCGTGCCAAGGCACGGCGGAGCGCACTCACCGATGCACCGCGCGATACCTGTCGACGACCTCGAGGTGCTCGCTGGCGACCGTGACCGACGCCGGCCCGCGGTCACCGAACACCTTCGGCAGCAACGGCAACGTGACCCGGTGGGCGACGACAACCACGACGCGGCTGCCCGGCTCGAGGCAGGGCGACGACGAGCAGGAGATGCGCAGGTCGTCGTCATCGAGCGACAGTCCGCTGTCCCCGAGCACGATCCCGGCCGCCGTCCTGGCACGCTCCTCCGCGACGGCCACGTCCTCGGCCGTCACGAACACCCGTCCGGCTTCGCGTGCAGCGCTCGACGCCGCGAAGGCCGCGCGCTGCACCTGGAAGACGGTCAGGAGGACGTACACGAGCGGCACCATCAGCAGCACGGCAAGGTAGACGAACTCCACGATGGCGTTGCCGTCATCACCGCGTGGCACCCGCGCCGGCTTCACAGGCCCTCCTCCAGCGCGTGCCCGCGAACGGTGATCCCCCGCGACGGACCGAAGAAGGCGATCACAGGAAGGGAGGCCTCGACCTGGACGTAGACCGTCGAGACTCCGTCGACGGTGTCGAACCCGCTGGAGACCCCGTCTGCGAAGGAGTCGGCAAGCGAGTCCCGGATGAGCCGCCGGGTCACCGCCTCCCCGTCGTCACGCGACCGGTCGGCGTTCGCGGCGTAGCGCGCGCCCTCGGCGGCGGACGCGAGCAGGGTGTTGCGCACGTGCAGTGCCAGCCCGAGCTGCAGCAGCACGAGGAAGAGTGCCGTCAGCAGGACCCCGACCAGGACGAACTCGACAACGGCCGACCCACGATCCCCGCCGGTGCCGACGGGACGACGCACCACTGTCAGGGAGCGCCGCCGACCACGCTGTCCAATGCGTCGTTGAACAACTGCGTCAGCTTGTCGTCGGCGACCAGCCAGAGGGCGGTGACCAGCCCAGCCGTCATGATCGTCACCAGGACCCAGCCGGGGACGTCACCGCGGTCACGCCCGCGCCCGACCAAGCGGGCACGGCTTGCCGCAAGCACCCATTGCGCCCCGGTCAGGAGCATCGCCGAGGCGACACCGACCCACGTTGCCGTCGTACGAGCCACTGCCTGCATGCCCGACCTCCCTCGTCCGCCACCGCCGTGGCAATCGACACCGAACTGACGACCTCAGCTCGCGAAGCTGAAGCCGAAGAACCCTGGGAAGAGTGCGAAGAGAACGGTGACCGGCAGCACGAGGAAGACGACCGGGACCATCATCGCGATCTCCTTGCGACCGCCCGCCTCGAGCAGCGCGCGCTTGCCGGCCTCGCGGACATCGACCGCCTGCGCGCGCAGGACATCGGCGAGCGGTGTGCCTCGCTCCACCGCGATGGCGACGCCGTCGACGAACCGCGACAGCGCCGGCAGGCTCGTCCGGCTGCCGATGCCGTGCAGCGCCTGGACGAGCGAGGCCCCCGCCCGAGCATCCGCGAGCGCACGGCGGAGCTCCTTAGCCAGCTCGCCGCGGCTGACCGTCGTGACCCGCTCGAGCGCTCCGACCGGCCCTTCTCCCGCCGCCACCGCGAGAGCCAGCAGCTCGGCGACGGTCGGGAACTCCGCCATCATCCGCTCCTCGCGCCGCTCCACCTGGCGCGTCAGCCAGTGGTCACGGGCCAGCACTCCGGCGACGGTCGACAGCAGGCAGAGCAGAAGCACAGGTACGGGGCGCACCGCACCGCGGGCAGCGAGCGCGAGGCTGGCCACCAGACCGCCGAGCAGCCCGGCGCCACCCCAGACGACCTGCTCTGCCCGGAAGTCCTCGAGCGTGGTGGTCCCGCCCGCCCTGTCCAGCCGGTGACGAGTCGATGTCGCACCGCCGAGCAGCCGCTCGATCAGTCGCGCACCCTCCGAGAGGAACGGCGCCGCCAACCGCTCGAGCGTCGGGAACGGCGTGACGGTCCGCTCCGCGCGTAGCAAGGTCGACGGTCGAGGCGTGTCCCGGAGGTACGGTGCCAGGCGGTCGTCGAGGCGAGGTCGCCGCAGGACGGGCAGCCGCCGGGTGACGAGCACGACCCCGCTCACCGCGAGCAGACCGAGCATCCCGCCCTGCACCGCCGCCGTCATCGAAGTACCCGCTCTTCCTCGGGCAGCCGGCCGATCCGGACCATCAGCCGGTAGGCGACCACGCACATCGCCCCACCGACCGCGAGGACGGCCAGCCCTGCCGTGCTGTTGTAGGCAGCGACCGCCTCCGGCCGCAGCGACAGCAACCCGAGCACGATCCACGGTGCCGCCACGGCGAGCCGCGCAGCGTTCACGGTCCATCCTTGGCGGGTCTCGAGCTCGGCCCGGGTCCGCGCGTCCTCACGGAGGAAGGCGGACAGCGTCCGCAGCAGTCGGCCCAGGTCGCTGCCGCCCACCTGTCGCGCCATCCGCAGCGACTCGACGACGCGATCGCCCACCGGGTCCGACAGGGCGATCTTCAGCCGGTCGAGGCAGTCGAAGAACCTGCCCGTCGCCCGGTAGTCCTCGCCGAACCGCTGGAAGGGCAGGCGCAGCTCGTCCGGGCCGCGCTCGCCGAGCTGGCCGAGCGCCTCGGGAAGTGACAGCCCGGCACGGACCCCGGACGCCAGGTTGTCGACGACCTCGGGCCACAGCTCGCGAAGCTCGCTCCGCCGTTGACGTACCCGGTAGCGCACCAGGGTCACGGGCCCACCTGCCGCGATCACGCCGAAGGCAGCGGCTACGGGCAACGACTCGGAGAGCACTGCCATCAGGACCAGCACGACCGCGCCCACGCCGATGCTCGACGCCAGCAGGCCACCCGGCGTCACCGACTCGATCCCAGCCTCGGCGAGCAGATCGGCCAACCGGTCGCGCCGTGGTCGCGCCGTGGTTCGGGGCTGGGGCGGCACCGTGATGGCCCGCCAGATCAGGAACAGGCCTAGCCCGAGGCAGAGCCCGACGAGAGCGCCCACCGGCTCCTCACCCGACCCGGTCGTACGTCGCGAGAAGCCGTGAAAGGTCCAGACCGGCCCGGTCGAACCGCTCCGGGTGAGGCGGCCAGCCGTCGGCACGCACCAGCTGACCGCCTCGGGTCGTGAAGACGTCCGCCGTCTCGACGACGTCACCCTCGACGCGACCAGGGACCGCCACGACCTCGCGCACCACACGTCGACCGTCATGACCCGACTCGATGTGCACGACGAGGTCGATGCTGCTGGCGACCGTCGGGACGACGAACGCGTGGCCGACGTTCTCCCCGGCCAGCAAGGGAAGCGTGCACATCTTGGTCACCGCTTCCCGGGCGCTGTTGGCGTGGACGGTGCACATGCCGGGCAGACCCGAGTTGAGCGCGATCAGCAGGTCGAGGCTCTCCTCCTGGCGGACCTCGCCGACGACGATGCGCGAAGGCCTCATGCGCAGCGCCTCCTTCACCAAGCGACGCAGCTTGATCTCGCCGGTGCCCTCGAGATTCGGCTGACGGCACTGCAACGCGACGACATCCGGCAGCGGGACCTTGAGCTCGAAGACTTCTTCCGCCGTGACCACTCGCTCGCGAGTCGGGATCGCCGCGCTGAGACAGTTGAGCAACGTCGTCTTTCCGGCCTGCGTCCCTCCTGCGACCAGGATGTTGAGGCCGCTCACGACCGCCGCCTCGAGGAACGCTGCCGCCTGCCGGGTCAGCGTGCCCAGGGCTACCAGGTCCTCGAGGTGCGTGGCCCGCACAACGAACTTGCGGATGTTCACCGACCAGTGCACGCGGGTGATGTCCGGGATCACGACGTGCAGCCGCGACCCATCGGGCAGCATCGCGTCGACGAAGGGGGTGGACAGGTCGACCCGCCGCCCCGAGGACTTGAGCATCTTCTCGACCAGGTCGCGGACCTCGTCGGCTGTGAGCACGGTCGTGGTCAGCTCGTGGACACCGCGGCGCGCGACGAAGACCTTCGTCGGCTCGTTGATCCAGATCTCCTCGACCTCGGGATCGTCGAGGTAGCGCTGCAGGGGGCCGAACCCTGCGACGGCGTCGAACACGGCCCGCGCTGCCCGCCGGCTGTCCACCAGGACCGGCAGCGACCCGGCAACGCTCCGCTCGTCGTAGTCGGCGATGACCTCGTCGACGAGCCGGCGGACGGTGGCCGGGTCGGCGACGGGGTCCAGCCCGCGACGGCGGACCAGCTCACGGACCTCGTCCTCGACAACGGTGACGGCCTGCACGCCGAGCCTCCCCCGCGCCGCCGGCGAGCGGCTGGCCGACGCCCCCGCGGCGTCGGACGCGTCCGTCCGGTGCGCGGGACGTTACCGGGCAAAAGGCATACGTCAACCCCTCCATGCGAAGCTGTGGACAACCCAGCGACGAACGACGGTTCGACGTGAGGCCTGTGGATGACCGCCGCGGGCACGAGGCGCGACGGGCCAGTCTCGGAGCGTGCAGACCGAATCGTCCCTGGCGAGACAAGGGCCACTGGAGTCCCTCCAGCCACAGCGGTTGGGGACGCGCATGCACATCGACCTCGTCGTGCGCGGTGGTGCCACAGCCGGCTCGGAGGTGACGGTCGCCATCCAGGCCGCTCGCGGGACTCGGCTCGGCGACATCTGGACCGACGTCCTCACCGAGGCGGATGTCGAGCCCGGGGCCGCGTCGATCGGCGGCGAGCCGGTGTCGGCGGATGAGGTGCTCGGTGTGCCGCCGCTGCTGCACGGTGCGGTGCTCGACATCGGTAGGCCGTTCACGCTTTCCGAGTCGGAACACTCGGCCGAGTCGGCTGATCCCGTCGGGTGCGGCCGTGACGGAGGTCCGCGTCTGCTCGGGGCCGGACGCGGGTGGGGTTCGCGCGCTGCGAGCTGGGTCATACCGGGTCGGCCGGGAAGGCTGCGACGTCTCGATCGACGACGCAGAGATCTCGCGGACGCATGCGCTGATCCGCGTCGACACGGAGCCGGGTCACGCTGTGTCGGTCCAGGACGTCGGGTCGACCAACGGTGTCGTGATCGGCCATCGCCCGCTCGGCTCGTCGGAGACGGCACACGTCCATCCCGACGAGCCCGTCCGCATCGGCAACTCGACCCTGCGCGTCGGTCCGGCCGAGCGCGACCCCGTGGTACGCCGGTGCGACGGCTCCGGGACGTTGCAGGTCAACAGGCCACCGCGGTCGCGACCGCCGGCGCCGCGAGCGGTCGTCACCATGCCCTCTCCGCCGGCAACGCGTTCACCGTCCCGACCACCGATGGCCGCCCTCGCAGTGCCTCTGCTGGTCGGCATCGCACTGGCCATCGCCACCGGCACCGCGGCGTACCTGCTCTTCGTCATCCTGTCGCCGCTCATGCTGCTGAGCTCCTGGCTCGGCGATCGGATCACCGCGCGTCGTGAGCGACGCAGCCACCGGTCCGCGTACGAACGCGATGTCGCCAGGGCAGAGCTCGAGGCGGCGGCGGCGCTGCGCCGCGAGCACCGGTGGCGCCACGCAGCCCACCCGGATCTCGCCGAGCTGCTCCTAGCGGCCCGAGGGCACCGAGCGGGGCTGTGGCGACGACAGCCTGCCGACGAGGAGTTCCTGGCCCTGCGGATCGGGCTCGGCACGGCGACCGCACGCCTGGAGGTGCGTACCGACTCGCCAGGTGATGTCGAGTCGAGGCAGCTGCCCGACGTCCCGGTCGCCGTGTCGCTTCCCTCGACCGGTGTCCTCGGTGTCGCAGGGCCGTCGCCGTCGCGCAACCGGCTCACGCGGGCCCTCGTGGCACAGGTGGCCGGCTTGCACAGCCCGCGAGACGTGAGCCTCGTCGTCCTCGCCGACGACCCGGGTTGGTCGTGGACCAGCTGGCTGCCGCACGTCCAGCCGCCGTCGGGTGGACAGCTGTCGAGCGCGCGCGTCGCGACCACCAAAACCGAGGTGCAGGTCCTGGTCGACGAGCTGGTCGCCGAGGTCGATCGGCATGATCACCCGCAGGTGACCGGGTCGCGACGCACTGTCGTGCTGGCGCTCGGCGGGTCGACGCTCCGCGCGGCCGCTGGAGGTGCCCGGCTGCTTGCCGAGGGGCCCGCTGCCGGCATCTTCGTCATCTGCTGCGACGCGACGGTCTCTGCGCTCCCGATCGAGTGCACCGCGACGGTGGAGCTCGCCGACGCGCCGAGCACCCAGGTGCGGGTGGACTGCGTCGACGGGACGTCCGCGCACGACGTCGTGCTCGACGGCGTCAGCCTGTCCTGGGCGGTGGGCTTCGCGCGCACCCTCGCGCCGTTGCGGGACCCGGGCCCGGATGGCCGGCACGACGGACTGCCGACCGACGTCCGGCTCCTCGACCTGCTCGAAGTCGACGCGTGCGACTCTTGGTCGCTCGCCGCCGCCTGGACAGGCCGGCGGCGATGCACGCGGGTACCGATCGGAGTCGGCGCCGGTGGTGACGCGGTCGTCGTCGACTTGGCGGCTGACGGCCCGCACGTCCTGGTCGCCGGCACCACCGGATCCGGGAAGTCCGAGCTCCTCCAGACCCTCGTCGCTGCCCTCGCCGCCGTGAACCGACCGGACGAGCTCGTCTTCGTCCTGGTCGACTACAAGGGCGGTGCGGCCTTCCGGGAGTGCGCACTGCTGCCGCACTCGGTGGGCCTGGTCACCGACCTCGACGGTCACCTGACCTCACGTGCACTGCGTTCCCTGGACGCCGAGCTGCGGCGACGCGAACGGGTGCTGCGGGACGCCGGCGTCCCCGACATCGCGTCGTACGTCCGGCAGACGCCAGGCGGCGCCCACTCCGGTGATGAGCACCTGCCGAGGCTGGTGATCGTCGTCGACGAGTTCGCGACTCTTGCCGACGAGCTGCCCGACTTCGTCCACGGCTTGGTGGGCATCGCGCAGCGCGGCCGGTCGCTCGGCGTCCACCTGGTCCTCGCGACCCAGCGTCCGGCCGGTGTCGTGAGTGCCGACATCAGAGCCAACACCAGCCTGCGCATCGCCCTGCGAGTCTCCGACCCGGCCGAGTCGGTCGACGTGCTCGAGTCGAGCGCCGCGGCCGCGCTCCCACGAGGAACTCCGGGCCGGGCGGCGATGCGCTTCGGTGGCGACCCGGTCCGGTTGGTGCAGGTGGCCAGTGTCAGCGGGGTCAGGGAGACGAGCCGGCAGACCGAGGTGCGGCGGACGGCAGTCGGAACGGCCCGGACTCGCGACGCCGCCGGTCGTCCGCGCGAGTCACCGGACCGGGACGAGGTCTCCGACCTGGCGCGACTGGTCTCGGCCGTCAGGTCCGCCAGCACCGACGTCGGTACCGCAACGATCCCCAGCCCGTGGCTGCCAGCTCTCCCGACGTCGGTGTCCATCGACGACCTCGGGAGCGCGGGCGCGGGACCGTCGACCCACCCGGGCGTGCCGATCGGTCTCCAGGACGTGCCGGCCGAGCAACGCCGCCGCGTGCTCACCTACGCGCTGGACGGCGGAGACCACCTGCTCGTCATCGGTTCACCGGGGGTCGGACGGACGACGACGCTTCGAACCATCGCGGGACAGCTCGCGCGGCACCACACGTCCGCCGACCTGCACCTGCACGCGATCGACCCCGGCGGCGGGCTGTCATGGCTCACCGGTCTGCCGCAGTGCGGCACCGTCGTCGGCCGGCACGACCCGGACCGTGCCGCCAGGCTGCTGCAGCTGCTCGGCGACGAGCTCGACCGGCGTCAGCGGATCCTCCCCGCCCACGGCTGCGGGTCGATCGAGGAGTACCGGGATCGCACGCCGTACCCCGAGCTACCGATCCTGGTCCTGCTCGTGGACGGATGGCACCCGGTGCGAGAGCTGCTCGAGCAGGTCGACGACGGTCACCCCGTCCACCAGCTCGAGCGGCTGTTGCGAGAGGGCGCGGCTGCCGGCCTCCGGGTCGTCCTCAGCGGGGACCGGGACGCGTTGTCGGGCCGCGCCTGCGCCGGCATCGCCGACCGCCTGCTGCTGCCGTTGCGAGACGCGGCCGACTACGCCTTGGCTGGGGTCGCCCGTATCGAGGTCCCCACCGCGTCGATCGCTGGCCGCGCCCTCGCCGGGCCGGACTGGACCGAGACCCAGCTCGCTGTCCTCGGAGCGGACGGGTCAGGAGCCGGGCAACGCGCGGCGCTCGATCGAATCGCCGCGGCGGCGCACGAACGCGAAGCCGGCGACGTCGGCCACGGCAGCGGCCCGATGCGCCTCCAGTCGCTGCCCCGCTCGGTCGACCTCACGGAGCTGTTGCAGGACGCGCGAGATCGCGATGCGGCTGACCCTGGCTGGACGCTCGTCGGCGTCGGCGGTGACACGGTGGTGCCGGTCGGCCTCGACCTGTGCCCTGATCGGCCTGCGGCGGTGGTCGCTGGACCTCCAGGCAGCGGCCGGACCAACGCACTCGCTGTGCTGGCCCGCTGGTGCCAGGCACGCGGCCGACCGGTCCTGCTCGTGTCCGACCCCCGATCTCCACTGCATCGGCTGGCGGGCGAACCGGGCGTTGTCGACGTCGGCGGCTTCGATCGTGCGGAACCCCTGACGTCCGCCCTCGCGAGCCACCCCGGCGGCGTCGTGCTCGTCGACGACGCGGATCTGCTGCAGGGGAGCGTGGTCGAGCCGGCCCTGCTGTCCGTGCTGCACCGAGACCGTGCAGCCGCCGGGGCGTCGCTCGTCCTCGCGGGCACCACGACCGACCTCGCCGCCGCCTTCCGCGGGGTCGTCGCCGAGGCCCGCAGGGGCAGGACGGGGCTGCTGCTGGGTCCACATTCACCCGTGGACGGCGACCTGCTCGGCGTCCGCGTCCCACGCATCCGTGAGGCACCGCCTGGCCGTGGCCTTCTCGTACAGGAAGGTCGGGCCCTGCCGGTGCAGGTCGCTGCGGCGGGACTGACCGCGAGGTGACGGTCAGGCAGCCGATCACCCGAGTCATCGGTGGCCGGGCGCCCGCCGCATACTTCCGGGCGGCGGGACACACTCCCGCCGGACGCCGGGAGGGAGCGGCTCGATGGGTGATGACGCGGTGACCACGTCAGTGCGCCCGGCGACGGTCGAGGACGTGCCGGAGATCCTGGCGATGGTCCGGGAGCTCGCGGAGTACGAGCGGGCGCTGCACGAGGTGTCGGCAACCGAGGAGCACCTGCGGTCGACGCTCTTCGCCGACGACCCGAAGGTCTTCGGGCACCTCGCCGTCGACGACTCGACCGGCCGCGTCGTGGGGATGGCGATCTGGTTCCTGTCGTACTCGACCTGGCTCGGCGCCCACAACCTCTACCTCGAGGACCTCTACGTCCGGCCGGAGGCTCGGGCCTCCGGGGTGGGACGCCTGCTGCTGCGGACGCTGGCGGAGATCTGCGTGGAGCACGGCTACCCGCGGCTGGAGTGGTGGGTGCTCGACTGGAACCCGGCCCGCGACTTCTACGCCGCCATCGGCGCCGACGCGCTCACCGAGTGGATCCCCTACCGGGTGGACGGCGACGCGCTGCGCCGCCTGGCCGGAGGCTGATCCACGGCAACGGGGTACCGTTTGCGCCGGCAGCACCGCCCGACCGGACGCAGTCGGGCCACGACGGGAGGACCAGGGTGAGCGAACGCCTCGTCACCGAGTCGACCACCGACGCCACCAAGGGCGGAGTCAGCCTCGGCTCCGCGGCCGGGGACATCGAGGACGCGGTCGAGATCCGGCTGCCGGCCGACTCGGCCTACCTCTCGGTCCTGCGCACCGCGACCGCCGGGTTGGCCGCGCGACTCGACTTCACCCTCGACGAGATCGAGGACCTGAGGATCGCCGTCGACGAGGCGTGCGCCATGCTCCTGCCCCACGCGATCGAGACCGCGCAGCTGACCTGTCGCTTCCGGCTCGACCCCACGACCCTCGAGGTGACCGTCACCATCCCGACCACGCGGGGGCAGCTGCCCGAGCGCGACACGTTCTCCTGGACCGTGCTGTCCGCCCTGGCCGGCGAGGTCGACACCGGGCTCGACGACGACCGCCAGGTGTGGATCCGCCTGCGCAAGCGGCGCACGGCGGGGGTCGCGTGAACAGCGCAGCCGAGGCGACCGAGGAGGCGGGGGAGGCTACGCAGGTGTCCGCCGGCGACGTACCGGAGGCACGGGGTGAGCACTCCGTCCCGGCCGGTCAGCAGACCACCGACCTCCAGGAGGCCGACGTCACGCAGGCCGTGGCGGCGACCGAGGAGGCCGTGCCGCGGTCGACCCGGCTCTCCGTCGACCGGGAGCGCACCCGGGAGCTCTTCATCGAGCTGCAGAGCGCACCCGACGGCGACCCGCGCAAGCAGCGCGCCCGCGACTCCCTCGTCGAGCAGCACCTGCCGCTCGTCGAGCACCTCGCGCGCCGGTTCCGCAACCGCGGCGAGCCCTACGACGACCTCGTCCAGGTCGCGACCATCGGCCTGATCAAGTCGGTCGACCGCTTCGACCTCGAGCGCGGCGTGGAGTTCTCCACCTACGCGACCCCGACCATCGTCGGCGAGATCAAGCGGCACTTCCGCGACAAGGGCTGGGCCGTCCGCGTGCCCCGCCGCCTCCAGGAGCTGCGGCTGTCCCTGGCGTCGGCGACCAGCGAGCTCTCCCAGAAGCAGGGCCGCGCCCCGACCGTCGCCGAGCTCGCCGCCCACATGAAGATCTCCGACGAAGAGGTGCTCGAGGGCCTGGAGTCGGCCAACGCCTACAGCACCCTGTCGCTGGACGCCGGCGACTCGGGCAGCGGCGACGAGCCGATGCCGGTCTCGGAGACGCTCGGCGTCGAGGACGAGGGCCTCGAGGGCGTGGAGTACCGGGAGTCGCTCAAGCCGATGCTCGAGCAGCTGCCGCCGCGCGAGAAGAAGATCCTGATGCTGCGGTTCTTCAAGAACATGACGCAGTCCGAGATCGCGGCCGAGGTCGGCATCTCGCAGATGCACGTCTCCCGCCTGCTCGCGCGGACTCTCGCCCAGCTCCGCGAGGGCCTGCTCGTCGACGAGTAGGCCGGTCACACCGATCAGGCCGTACGTCGCCGCGGCCGGTCACTCCTCCTGGAGGGCGTCGTCGGTCGGGCGCGCGAAGAGCAGCACCAGGACGGCTGCCGCGAGCAGCAGCAACGGCACCCCGACGTACCACCGGCCGCCGCGGGTCAGGTCGAAGGCGACCGGCAGTACCAGCAGGTTGGCGACGAGGGCAGGCGCGCGAGCCCACCGGCGGCGGCGGTAGAGACCGCGGGCGACCAGCCCCAGCCCGACGGCGCCCAGCAGGGCCAGCGCGGCCGCGGTCACGGCCCGGACCCGGTCGTCGGCGTCGGCGACGCCGAGCTCGACCACGAAGAACACCGCCGCGGCGAGCAGGCCGAGGGCCTCGAGGGCGACGAGCGCGGCAGCGGCCAGCAGGGTGGCCGGCTCCGGACGAGGCACGGCGGGGACCCTATCCCGGGTAATCTGCGCTCCATGAGGGCCTTGCTGGTGGTGAACCCGTTCGCGACCACGACCTCGGCCCGGACCCGGGAGGTCCTGGCGAGCGCCCTCGAGGGCGAGCTCAAGCTCGACGTCGTCCACACCGACCATCGCGGCCACGCCGCCGACCTGGCCCGCCAGGCGCGGCGCGACGGCCTGGACGTCGTGGTGACCCTGGGCGGCGACGGCACCGTCAACGAGGTCGTCAACGGCCTGCTGGGCACCGAAGGCCCGGCTGACGACGTACCCGCCCTGGCCGTCGTGCCGGGAGGCGGCACCAACGTCTTCGCCCGCGCCATGGGCATCCCCCGCGACCCGGTCGAGGCGACCGGCGCCGTGCTCGCCGCGCTACGGGACCACCGGCGTCGCGCCGTCGGTCTCGGCCGCGCCGGCGAGCGGTGGTTCACCTTCAACGCCGGGATGGGCTGGGACGCCGAGGTGGTGGCCCGCGTGGACCGGGCGCGGACCCGGCGCGGCACGTCGCGGCGCACGACCGCCAACGACTACGTGCGAGCAGCCCTCGCGGAGTTCTTCCTCGACACCGACCGCAAGCACCCGGCCCTCACGGCCTACCGGCCCGGGGCCGAGCCGCTGTCGGGCATCCACCTGGCGATCGTCGCCAACGCCGCCCCGTGGACCTACCTGGGCGAGCGGCCGCTGCTCACCTCGCCGCGGGCCAGCTTCGACACCGGCCTCGACCTCTATGCCCTCACCCGGCTGGGCATTCCCAGCACCCTGCGGGAGGTCCGGCGGCTGATGGCCGGGTCGTCCGGGAGCGGTGACCGCAAGGGCGTCCGCCGCGAGCACGACCTGACCGAGCTCACCCTGCGGGCGGTGCGCCCGGTGGCCGCGCAGGTCGACGGGGAGTCGCTGGGTCAGACCCGCGAGCTGACCTTCCGGTCGGTGCCGCACGCGCTTCGCGTCGTCGTCTGAGCGGGCCCGACCGGGTCCGGCCCGTGCCCGAGGACGTGTCCGCTACGCCCGGTTCGCCCGTTGTGATCCAGGCCTCGGACAACGGATTCCTGTGACCAAGCCCACCGGCGCAGGGTGAAAAATGTGGTCGATGAGCCTTGTATGCCGCGAGTTCCTTTGGAAGGGTTGAGATCACGAGTTCGAAACGGTGCCACACGGGGTACGGCACGCACGAACATCCCACGGGCGGAGATCGGGAACCGGACAACCGGACCCTTTCCGCCCATCGGAAATGCTCGTGAACGATTTCACAAGAAGACGTACGCTGATGCGAGCCCCCAGCACCCGATTCACGAGCACCACCTGATCAACAAGGCCCCCCGCCGCCTGACACGAGGAGCGACACGCATGGACTGGCGCCACCGCGCGGCCTGCCGTGACGAAGACCCGGAACTGTTCTTCCCGATCGGCAACACCGGCCCCGCCCTGCTGCAGATCGAGGAGGCGCGCGCCGTCTGCCGCCGCTGCGAGGTCGTCGACACCTGCCTGCAGTGGGCACTCGAGTCCGGTCAGGACGCCGGCGTCTGGGGAGCGATGAGCGAGGACGAGCGCCGCGCCCTGAAGCGTCGGACGGCTCGCAACCGGGCCCGCACCGCCTGACCAACGCGACACCCGAGAGGTCCCGGCCACACAGGCCGGGGCCTCTCGTCGTCCCGGGGCGGGCGGTCCCGATGCATCAGGTCCCGAGGCAGAACAGCTAGCCGGCGTCCGGGAGCACGACCTCCGCGCGGGTCCCCCTGGGGACCGACCCGTCACCCGGTCCCACGCGCAGGGACCCGCCGAGCTCCCCCTCGACCAGCGTGCGCACGATCTGCAGCCCCAGCCCGGCGTCGCGCTCCAGGTCGAACCCCGGCGGCAGGCCCGCTCCGCCGTCCTCCACGGCAAGCGCGAGCGTCGCCGCAGCCTGGCCGCCGGCGCGAGGGTGCCGGACGCTGACGACCACCTCGCCGCCACGGTCGGCCAGGCCGTGCTCCACGGCGTTCTGGACCAGCTCGACGAGCACCAGCGCCAGTGGCGTGGCCACCTCTGGCCCGAGCAGCCCGAAGCTGCCCTCCCGGCGCACCTGCACCTCCCCGCCGCCGCCGGAGCCGAGCGACCCGACCATCCCGACCACCCGGTCGGCCACCTCGTCGAAGTCGACCACGTCCTCAGCCGCCCGGGCCAGCGTCTCGTGGACCACCGCGATGGAGCCGATCCGCCGCTCCGCCTCCTGCAGCGCCTCGCGGGCGGTGGTGTCGCCCTCCCCCAGGCGCCGGCTCTGCAGGCGCAGCAGGGCGGCGACGGTCTGCAGGTTGTTCTTGACCCGGTGGTGGATCTCGCGGATCGCGGTGTCCTTGCCGACGATCTCCCGCTCGCGCCGGCGGATCTCCGACACGTCGCGGCAGAGGACCAGGGCAGCGGTGCGCACCCCGTCGGGCACCAGCGGGATGACGCGCAGCCGCAGCGCGGTGCCCGCGACCTCCACCTCGGCCTCGCGGGCCGCCCAGCCGCTGACCACCATCGAGAGCGCCTCGTCGACCGCGGCCGGCCCGCCGGCGGCCAGCCGGGTCGTGAGGTCGCCGAGGTGCGCACCCACCAGGTCGCCGGAGTCGCCCAGCCGCCGGTAGGCGGACACCGCGTTGGGGCTGGCGAAGGTCACGACGCCGGACTCGTCGAGCCGGATCAGGCCGTCGCCGACCCGCGGGGCGTGCGCCACCCGCGGTGCCTGGTCGGCCACCGGGAAGCGGCCCTGGGCGACCATCCGGGCCAGGTCGTCGGCCGTCCTCAGGTAGGTCAGCTCGAGCCGGCTCGGGGTGCGCGCGGCGGACAGGTTGGTGTGCCGGCTGACCACGGCGAGCACGCGGCCGGCCCGCACGACCGGGATCGTCTCCTCGCGCACCGGCACCTCGCCCGGCCAGTCCGGGTCGCGCTCCCGGCAGATCCGCTGCTCGTCGAGCGCGAGGTCGAGCTGGGGGCGCCGGCCGCGCGGCACCTCGGTCCCCACGACGTCGTCGTGATGGGCGGTCGGGCCTGTCGTCGGGCGCATCTGGGCGACCGCCACGAAGCCGGCGCGCTGCGAGAGCGGCAGCCACAGCACGAGGTCGGCGAAGGACAGGTCGGCCAGCAGCTGCCAGTCCGCGACGAGCTGGTGCAGCCAGTCGACGTCGTCGCGGCCGAGGTCGGTCCGGCGGGCTGCGACGTCCTGGAGCGAGGCCACGCCCCGAGCCTAGGTGCCGGGCGCTGCAGCCCTACAGTTCGGCGGGTGAGTGCCTCGACCACCGCGGACCTGGTGCAGCGCGACCTGCGCGCGCTCTGGCACCCCTTCACCCAGCACTCGGTGTGGGCGGCGGACGACCCGATGGTCGTCGACCGGGCCGAGGGCATGCACTTCTGGGACACCGACGGCAACCGCTACCTCGACGGCGTCTCCTCGCTCTGGGTCACCGTGCACGGGCACCAGGTCCCCGAGATCGACGCCGCCATCCGCGCGCAGCTCGAGCGCCTGGCCCACACGACCTTCCTGGGCCTCACCCACGAGCCGGGCATCGAGCTCGCCGAGCGGCTCCTCGCGACCGCCCCCGCTGGGCTGACCCGGGTCTTCTACGCGGGCGACGGCTCGTCCGCGGTCGAGGCCGCGCTGAAGATGGCCTACCAGGCGGGCGCGCAGCGTGCCGGCCGCACCGGCGCTGCCCGGCCGCTCTACCTGCACGTGGCCGAGGGCTACCACGGCGACACGATCGGCGCGGTCAGCGTGGGTGGCGTCGAGCTCTTCCATGCGACGTACCGCCCGATCCTGCTCGAGACCCGCATGGTGACGTCCCCCGGTGTCCTCGGCGACGGGCAGACGCGCGCCGACCGGGCCACCGAGGTCCTCGCCGAGATGCGCGCGGCCCTGGAGCAGGCCGACGGGCAGGTGTGCGCCGTCGTCATCGAGCCGCTGGTGCAGGCTGCGGGCGGGATGCTCACCCACGACGTGTCCTTCGTGCGCGGCGTGCGCGAGCTCTGCGACAGCTATGACGCGCTGATGGTCGTCGACGAGGTCGCCACCGGCATCGGGCGCACCGGCCGGATGTGGGCCGTCGAGCACGCCGGGGTCACTCCTGACCTGCTCACCTGCGGCAAGGGGCTGACCGGCGGCTACCTGCCGCTGTCGGCGGTGCTCGCGCGCGAGGAGGTCTACGAGGCCTTCCTCGGCGCGCCCGCGCAGGCCCGCACGTTCTTCCATGGCCACTCCTACACCGCCAACCCGTTGAGCTGCGCGGCGGCTGTCGCCAACCTCGACCTGATGGCCGCGCGGGGGACCGTGGAGCACGCGGCGCGCGTCGGCGAGCGGATCGGCGAGCTCACCAAGGACCTGTCGACCTACGACGGCGTCCGCGAGGTGCGCCGGGTCGGCACGATGACCGGCATCGAGGTGGCGTCCGTCGGCGAGCGCACCGGGTTCGCTGTCTGCCAGGAGGCCCGGCGGCGCGGCGTGTGGGTGCGACCGCTGGGTGACGTCGTCGTGCTGATGCCGCCGCTGGCCATCGGCGACGAGGACCTCGAGACGCTCTGCGGCGTCGTGTCGGAGAGCGTCCGGGCGGTCGTGCGATGACCGCGCCGCCCGACCCGCTCGCCGCGCTGCGGGCGGCTGCCGCCGACCGTGCCGACCACGGCATGCGCCGGGTGCTGCGGCCGCGCGCCGCCGACGACGGGGTGCTCGACCTGGCGTCCAACGACTACCTCGGGCTGGCGCGCGATCCCCGGGTCACCGCGGCCGCTGCGGAGGCCGCGCTGCGGTGGGGTGCGGGCGCCACCGGCTCGCGGCTGGTCACCGGCTCGACCCGGCTGCACGCCGACCTGGAGGCGGACCTCGCCGGCTTCGTCGGTGCCGAGGCCGGCCTGGTCTTCTCCTCCGGCTACCTGGCCAACCTCGGCGTCCTGACCGCGCTGGCCGGGCCGGGGGCCCTGCTCGTCTCCGATCGCCTCAACCACGCCTCGGTCGTCGACGGCGCGCGGCTCTCTCGTGCGGAGGTCCGGGTCGTCGAGCACCGGGACGTGGCGGCCGTGGACCGGGCGCTGTCCGGACGTACGTCCGACCGGGCGGTCGTGGTCACCGACGCGGTGTTCTCCGTCGACGGTGACCTGGCGCCGCTCGCCGACCTGCACGCGGTCACCCGGGCAAATGGCGCGCTGCTCGTGGTCGACGAGGCGCACTCGGTCGGGGTCATCGGCGACGAGGGACGCGGGGCGGCTCACCAGGCCGGGCTGGCCGGCGAGGCGGACGTCGTCCTGACGGCGACGCTGAGCAAGTCGCTGGGCGCGCAGGGCGGTGCGGTGCTCGGACCGTCGGTCGTCGTCGAGCACCTGGTCAACACCGCGCGGTCCTTCATCTTCGACACGGGGCTGGCACCGGCGGCGGCCGGCGCCGCCGCGGCCGCCCTGGGCGTGCTGCGCGCCGAGCCCGCGCTGGCCAAGGCGGTGCGCGAGAGGGCGGCCGGGCTGTCGACCGACCTGCTGGCGGCCGGCCTGCGGGCCACGACCCCCGACGGCGCCGTGGTGTCGGTGCTCGTGGGCGACCCGGCCATGGCGGCCGACGCTGCGGCCGCGGCGCTCGACGCGGGGGTGCGCGTCGGGTGCTTCCGACCGCCATCGGTGCCGGACGGCGTCTCGCGACTTCGGCTCACGGCGCGCGCCGACCTCACCGACGCCGAGGCAGCACGGGCCGTCGAAGTCGTCGCGCGGGTCCTCAGCCCCTGAGCAGGGTGCGGATGGTGCGCAGCGCCACGGACAGCGTTGCCAGGTCGAACGTGTCCGACGTGATGATCTCGCCGAGTGTCGCCTGGGCACGGGCGACGCCCTCTCGGTTGGCCTCCTCCCAGGCGAGGATCCGCGCGTGCGGGTCGGCGTCGGAGGAGGACGACGTGAGGACGTTGGACGTCAGGCCGGCCAGCGCGGCGTAGAGGTCGTAACGCAGCGCGGAGCGGGCGAGGGCGGTCCAGCGGTCGTCGCGCGGCAGCAGGGTGATCCGGGTCAGCATCCGGTCGACCTCGATGCGCTCCGAGACAGCGAAGTAGACGGCGGCCACCTCGTCGGCGGGCAGCTTCTCGGCGATGGCGATCTCGACCACGTCGAGCAGCGAGAAGGTGTCGAGCAGTCCCGCCGCCCGGTTCGCCAGGCCGTCGGGGACACCGAGCCCGGTGAACTCCGCGGCCCGCATCTCGAGGCGCTCGTGCTCGGCCCCGATCAGCAGCTCGGCGACCTTCGGGATCAGCGACCGGACGTCGGCCGAGAAGTGCTCGACCTCGGCACCGACGTCGATGCTGGCCCGCCTGGCCTGCACCAGCCACCTGGTGCACCGGTCCATGAGCCGCCTGCCCTCCAGGTAGAGCATCGACTGCACGTCGGTCGGCAGCTTGTTGTCGAGCCCGCTGATCTCGTCCCAGTACTCGTCGAGGCAGAACACCTCCCGCACCACGGAGTAGGCCTTGACGATCTCGAGCGGGCTGGCTCCGGTCTCCTCCTGGGCGCGGAAGACGAAGGTCATCCCGGCGTGGTTGACCAGGTCGTTGCTGATCCAGGTCGTCACGATCTCTCGGCGCAGCGGGTGGGTCTCCAGCCGGTCCGGGAAGTCGTGGCAGATCCGGTCGGGGAAGTAGCGCCGGAGCGCGCCGCTGAACCACGCGTCGTCGGGCAGCCCGGAGTCCAGGATCGTGGCGGTCAGCGTGATCTTGGAGTACGCCGCGAGGACCGCGAGCTCGCTGGACGTCAGGCCCTGGCCGGCGGCGGCGCGGTCGGCGATGACGTCGCGGCCCGGGAGGAACTCCAGGGCCCGGTCGAGCTCACCGCGCTGCTCCAGCGCCTTGATGAAGCGCTCGTGGACGGAGAGCATGGCCGACGCCTGTACGCGGGCGTTGCCCAGCATGACGTTCTGGTCGTAGTTGTCCTCGAGGACGAGGCGGGCGACGTCGTCGGTCATGTCTGCGAGCACCTCGGGGCGGTCGCCGGCCTCGAGCGCCTTGTCGCGCACCGCCTCGTCCAGCAGGATCTTGATGTTGACCTCGTGGTCGGAGGTGTCCACACCGGCGCTGTTGTCGATCGCGTCGGTGTTGATGCGGCCACCGGCACCGACCGACCCGTGCTGGCTGTACTCGATCCGGCCGAGCTGGGTGCAGCCGAGGTTGCCGCCCTCCCCGACCACCTGGGCTCGCACCTGGGCGCCGTTGACCCGGATCGCGTCGTTGGCCTTGTCGCCGACGTCGGCGTGCGACTCCGAGGTTGCCTTGACGTAGGTGCCGATCCCGCCGTTCCACAGCAGGTCGACCGGGGCGGCGAGGACCGCCTTGAGCAGCTCCGGCGGGGGAAGCTTGGTGACGTTGCGCTCCAGCCCGAGGACCTCGCGCACCTGCGGGCTGACCGGGATCGACTTGGCGGCCCGCGGGTAGATGCCGCCACCGGCCGAGATCAGCGAGGGGTCGAAGTCGGCCCAGGACGACCGCGGCAGCTCGAACAGTCGGCGTCGCTCGGCGAAGGTCACCGCCGGGTCGGGGTCCGGGTCGAGGAAGACGTGCCGGTGGTCGAAAGCTGCCACGAGCTTGATGTGCTCGGACAGCAGCATCCCGTTGCCGAAGACGTCGCCGGACATGTCGCCGATGCCGACGACCGTGAAGTCCTGGCTCTGGGTGTCGACTCCCAGCTCCCGGAAGTGCCGCTTGACCGACTCCCACGCCCCCCGGGCGGTGATCCCCATCGCCTTGTGGTCGTAGCCGACCGACCCGCCCGACGCGAAGGCGTCGCCGAGCCAGAAGCCGTAGTCCAGGGCCACCTGGTTGGCGATGTCGGAGAAGGTGGCCGTGCCCTTGTCGGCCGCGACCACGAGGTAGGAGTCGTCGCCGTCGTGCCGCACCACCTGGGGCGGCGGCACGACCTCGCGGCGGCCGTCGACGACGACGAGGTTGTCGGTGACGTCTAGCAGGCCGCTGATGAAGGTCCGATAGCACGCGATGCCCTCGGCCTGGACCGCCTCGCGGTCGGTGTGGTCGGCCGGCGGCTGCTTCACGACGAACCCGCCCTTGGCGCCGACCGGCACGATGACGGCGTTCTTGACCATCTGCGCCTTGACCAGACCGAGGACCTCGGTGCGGAAGTCTTCGCGCCGGTCGGACCAGCGCAGGCCACCACGGGCGACGGGGCCGAAGCGCAGGTGCACGCCCTCCATGCGGGGGCTGTAGACCCAGATCTCGAAGCGCGGCCGGGGCTGGGGCAGGTCCGGGACCTTCTGCGGGTCGAGCTTGAACGCGACGTAGGGCTTGGGTGAGCCGTTCGCCGCAAGCTGGAAGTAGCTGGTCCGGAGCGTGGCGCGGATCAGGCCCAGGATCGAGCGCAGGATGCGGTCCTGGTCCAGGCTGGCGACCGCGTCGAGGGCTCCGTGGACCTCCTCGAGCAGCACGTCGGTGAGGTCCTCGGCGGCCTCCTGGTGGCTGGGGTGGAAGCGCGCCTCGAACAGCCGCACGAGCAGCCGCGCGATGTGCACGTTGGAGACCAGGCACTCCTCGATGTAGTCCTGGCTGAAGGTCGAGCCACCCTGGCGGAGGTACTTGGAGTACGCCCTCAGCACCATCGCCTGCCGCCAGGTCAGACCTGCACGCAGGACCAGGGCGTTGAAGCCGTCGCTCTCCGCGTTGCCCGCCCAGACCGCGGCGAAGGCGTCCTGGAAGAGCGTCCGGGCGTCCTCGACCGGCAGCTCGCCCGAGGGCTCGTAACGCAGCCCGAAGTCGTAGACCCAGGCCCGCGGGCCGCTGGCGCGGTCGATCTCGTAGGGCCGCTCGTCGACGACCTCGACGCCCATCCGCTGCAGCCGGGGCAGGACGACCGACAGCGAGACCGGGGTACCGACGTGGAAGAGCTTGAGTCGACGGTCACCCGGCCCGGCGCCCTCGGGGATGTAGAGACTGAGGTCGATGTCGCCGTCGGACGTGAGCTTCTCCAGGCGAAGCAGGTCATCGACCGCCGCGGTCGCCGGCAGGTCCTCCTTGTATGCCTCGGGGAAGGCCGCCGCGTAGGCGTCAGCGAGCCGGGCCGCCTCCTCCTCGCCGCAGGTGTCCATCAGGGCGTCGAGGAAGTCGTCGTCCCACGAGCGCGTCGCGGCGACCAGCCGGGCCTCGACCTCGACGGGGTCGATCTCGGCGACCTTGGAGCCCGGGTCGGTGCGCACCACGAAGTGCAGCCGGGCGAGCACGGACTCCGACACCAGGGCCGTGTAGTCGACGCTCGTGCCGTGGAAGGCGTCCAGCAGGATGTCCTCCATCGCCTGGCGGACCTGTGTCGTGTAGCGGTCCCGCGGCAGGTAGACCATGCACGACATGTAGCGGCCGTAGTCGTCACGGCGGAGGAAGAGCCGCAGCTGCCGGCGCTCCTGGAGGTGCAGCACGCTGCGGACGATGTTCTCGAGGTCGTCGACGGAGATCTGGAAGAGCTCGTCGCGCGGATAGGTCTCCAGGATCTGCAGGAGGTCCTTGCCGGAGTGGCTGTTGGCCGAGAACCCGCTGCGGGCGAGCACCTCGGCGGCCTTGCGCCGCAGCACTGGGATCCGCTGGATGCTCTCGTTGTAGGCAGCGGAGGTGAACAGCCCGAGGAAGCGCCGCTCGCCGTCGACCTCACCGGCTGCGTCGAAGGTCTTGACCGCGACGTAGTCGAGGTAGGCCGGCCGGTGGACGGTCGAGCGCGAGTTGGCCTTGGTGACGACGAGCAGCTGCTTCTCGCGCGCGTGGGCACTGACCTCCGGGGGGAGGCGGCCGGCGTCCCCGCCCTGCTTCTGGTCGGCCCGCAGGATCCCGAGCCCGGTGCCATGGACGCCGACCAGCCGGTGGCCCCCGTCGTCGGTGGCGACCAGCTCGTTCGCGCGGTAGCCGAGGAAGGTGAAGTGCGCGTCGGCGAGCCACCGGAGGAGCTCGCTCGCCTCGGAGACCTCCTGGGGCGGGATGCCGGTCGCCGGGTTGCCCGCGATGTCGTCGGCCAGCTGGACGGCGATCGCCTGCATCTTGGGCCAGTCCTCGACTGCCTCGCGCACGTCGCGCAGCACCCGCTCCAGGTCCGCGACCAGCCGGTTGCGCTCCTCCTCGTCGCTCTCCCGGTCGATCTCGACGCGCATCCAGGACTCCACCGCACCGTCCTGGCACTGCGGCCCGGCGGCCGCGAGCGTCGAGGCGTCGCAGACCGCGAGCAGGTCGCCCGCGACGTCGCGGCGCACCACGAGCTGCGGGTGGATCACGAGGTGGATGGCGCGGTCGTGCCGGCTGAGCTCCGCGGTCACCGAGTCGACGAGGAAGGGCATGTCGTCGCAGACCACCTCGACGACGGAGTGCCCCTCCATGTCCGGGGTGCGCACCCGGACCGAGGCGGTGCCCTGCGGCCGGCGGGCCGCGAGCTCGCGGTGCGCCATCGGCGCATCCAGGATGTCCTCGACCCGTCGGCCGACGAGGTCCTCGGGAGCCACGTGGCGGTAGTAGCGGCGGAGGAAGGGCAGCAGGTCGTCCTCAGCGGCGTCGGGACGCTGCGCCTGCTGCGCCTCGGGGAGTGCGAGCGCCCGGGCGATCAGCTGCTCCTTCGCGTGCTCCAGGGCGTTGATCCGCTCCGCCTGCCTGTCCTGCATGATCGCCGACATCGTCGTCGTCGCCCGCCCTTGCGTACCCGTCCGGTGGTTCGTCCGCCCGCGCCGTTGCGGGCGATATCGACCCTAGCGCCGGCAGGTCTCGCCGGTGGCCGGTGGCTGGCGGCCCGGCGGGCTACAGGTGGGAGCGCAGCTCCCAGAGAAGCGGGAAGTAGTGCAGGCCCAGCCGGCTGCGCAGGTAGGGCGATCCGGTCGAGCCCCCGGTGCCGGACTTGGTGCCGATCTGACGCTCGACCATCAGCACGTGGCGGGACCGCCACATGGCCGAGTTGGCGTCGTGGTCCAGGAGGCGCTCGGCGAGCTCCCAGACCTCGCCGAAGGTGCCCCGGTCGCCGGCCACGGTCAGCAACGACTGCGTGATCTGCTCGTCGGTGTCGGCCGGCAGACCGGCGCGACGTACGACGTGGAGGAACGCCTCCCACAACGAGGGCTCGTCGAGCCGGTGCTGCAGCCGGGACCGCTCCTCCGCCGAGAGCCCGCGGAAGCGCTCGAGGTAGCCGGGGTCCTTCGCCCCCGACAGGAACTCCAGCTCGCGGAACTGCACGCTCTGGAAGCCGCTCGCCGGCGCCAGGCGGTCGCGGAACACCAGGAAGTCCTGGGGCGTCATGGTCTCGAGGATGGCGATCTGGCGGATCAGCACGTCCTCGATGGCCACGACCCGGGCGAGCAGGTGCTTGGCCCGCCAGAGGTCGCCGGAGAACATCTCCTCACGGGCCGCGGTGAGCTCGTGCAGCAGCTGCTTGAACCAGAGCTCGTAGACCTGGTGCACGGTGATGAAGAGCAGCTCGTCGTGCGCGGGCGGGTCGGACTCGAGGTGCTGCTGGTCCAGGAGCTGGGCCACCCGCAGGTAGGACCCGTAGGTCAGCCGGGCGCCCTCCTCGCCGAAGTGCCGGTCGTGGTCGCTGGTGCTCTCGGTGCTGGGGGTGCTCACCCGCCGAGGGTAGTGCCGGGTGCGTAGGGTGCCGGGCGTGCTGCGCGACGGGGACCCGCTCGACGTCCGCTTCACCAAGTGGGGCGGCGGGCGGCACTGGGAGTTCCCGCTGCGCTGCCTCGGGGTCGACGAGCACGGGGTCTGGGGCGCCGGGGCCGTCGGGACCCGACTGTGGCGACCGGGGGCATCCCAAGCGGCGCCGTCCGCCTGGGTCACGCTCTTCCCGCACGAGGGCGCCTGGTCCGCCTCCTTCTACGACTCAGCCGACCAGCCGATCGCGACGTACGTCGACATGACGACGGTGCCCACGTGGACCGGGGCGACCGTCACGATGATCGACCTGGACCTGGACGTCGTCCTGATGCGTGACGGGTCGCTGGTGCTCGACGACGAGGACGAGTTCGACCTGCACCGGATGGAGCTCGGCTACCCCGACGATGTGGTCGACCTCGCACGCCGGACCGCCGACGAGGTGCTGGCGGCGCTCTGGGACGGCACCGAGCCCTTCGGGTCGGTCGGCGAGTCGTGGCTCGCGCGAGGCCACGAGCTGTGAGCCTCCTCGACGTGCTGCGCGCCGCAGTCGACGGGCGGCCCCCGGAGCCGGACGGGACGGTCGAGGTGCTGCCGCAGCTCGGGCCGGCGGCCGGCGTGGTCGCCTTCTCGGCCCACTTCCTGGTGTGCGCGGACGTCGACCCGTCGTGGGTCCGCGACCAGCTGCCGCCGGGCGACTACTCGGCGCCGCACGGCGCGCGGTTCCTGGTCGCCCTTGCCGACCGGATCGGTGCGGACGTCGGCGCGCTCGACATCGTGCTGGCCCGCCGCCGGGCACCGGCGCCGACCGTCGGGCTGACGGAGATCACCGCACGAGACCATCCGCGGGTGCGTCGGGCACTGCGCTACCGCGACGACGTCCGGGTGTGGCAGTCGGCCGGAGGGGCCGGTCACGTCCTGCTCGGGCGGGGTCTGGCCGGCCGATGGGAGGTCGCCTTCGAGGTGCGACCGGACGCCCGCGGCCGCGGGCTCGGCCGGGAGCTCGCGCTGGCGGCCGCCGCCCTGCTGCCCGACGACGAGCCGGTCTTCGCCCAGGTCTCCCCCGGCCACGCCGCATCGCTGAAGGCAGTGCTCGCGGCCGGCTACCGCCCGCTCTGTGGCGAGGTGCTGATGCCACCGGCCGGCGGCTGAGGCTCACTCCCGAGGGAAGACGATCCGGGCGATCGCCTCGACGTCGCGGTCGAGGTGGTCGAACCGCTGGTCGACCGCGTCGAACCGCTGGTCCACGGCGGCAAATCGCTGGTCGACCGCGTCGAAGCGAGCGTCCATCGTCGACTGGAGCCCGGCGAACCTCGCGTCCGTCGTGGACTCCAGGCCGCTGATGCGCACCTCGATGCGGTCGCCGACCAGGCGCAGCTGGTGCACGAGCAGCCCGCCGATGACGCTGAGCAGGACGGTCACCATCCCCAGCAGGGTCCAGTTCTGCGCCGTGCTCATCACCACCTCCCGACCGTCGCCACACCACTCCCGAGTCCGACCAGCATGGCATCGGCCGACGGGCGCGGCCAGGGTCCGCGACGGATCTGTGGAGGACGCTTCAGCCCATGTGGGGATAGCGGTGGTCGGTCGGCGGGACGAGCGTCTCCTTGATCGACCGCGTGCTGGTCCAGCGCATCAGGTTCTGCATCGCGCCGGCCTTGTCGTTGGTGCCACTGGCCCGGCCGCCGCCGAAGGGCTGCTGGCCGACGACTGCGCCGGTCGGCTTGTCGTTGACGTAGAAGTTGCCGGCCGCGAAGCGCAGGAAGTCGCTCGCGGCGGCGACGGCGGCCCGGTCCTGCGCGATGATCGAGCCGGTCAGGGCGTACGGCGCCACCGACTCCATCTGCGCGAGCATCGCGTCGTAGTCGCGGTCCTCGTACACGTGCACACCGAGGATCGGCCCGAAGTACTCGGTCGTGAAGATCTCGTTGTCGGGGTCGCTCGACTCGAGCACGGTCGGCCGGACGAACCAGCCCTGGCTGTCGTCACAGGTCCCGCCCGCGACGACCGTGATGCTGTCGTCGCCCTTCGCCCGCTCGAGCGCCGCCTTGTGCTTGGCGAAGGCCCGGTCGTCGATGACGGCACCCATGAAGTTGGACAGGTCGGTGACGTCGCCCATCGTCAACGAGTCGGTGAGCGACGCCAGGTCGTCACGCAGCTTCGACCAGAGGCTGCGCGGCACGTAGGCGCGCGACGCCGCCGAGCACTTCTGTCCCTGGTACTCGAAGGCGCCCCGCACCATGGCGGTCCGCAGCACACCCAGGTCGGCGGACGGGTGCGCGACGATGAAGTCCTTGCCGCCCGTCTCCCCGACGATGCGGGGGTAGGACCGGTAGGACGCGATGTTGTCGCCGACCTGCTTCCACAGTCCCTGGAAGACGGGGGTCGACCCGGTGAAGTGGATGCCGGCCAGGTCGGGGTCGGCCATGGCCACGTCGGACACGACCTTGCCGTGGCCGGTCACCATGTTGATGACACCGGGCGGCAGGCCGGCCTCCTCGAGCAGCATCATCAGCAGGTGCGCGGCGTACTGCTGCGTCGGCGCCGGCTTCCACACGACCGTGTTGCCCATCAGTGCCGGGGCGGTCGGCAGGTTGCCCGCGATCGCGGTGAAGTTGAACGGCGTGATGGCGTAGACGAAGCCCTCGAGCGGCCGGTGGTCGGTGCGGTTCCAGATGCCCGGCGACGAGATGGGCTGCTCGGCGTGGATGCGCCGCGCGAAGTCGACGTTGAAGCGCCAGAAGTCGATGAGCTCGCAGGCTGCGTCGATCTCGGCCTGGATCGCGGTCTTGGACTGGCCGAGCATCGTCGCCGCGTTGAGCGTCGAGCGCCACGGTCCGGCAAGCAGGTCGGCCGCCTTGAGCAGGATCGCGGCCCGGTCGTCGAAGGACAACGCGCGCCAGCCCGGCGCCGCGGCCGTCGCGGCGTCGACCGCCGCGCGCGCGTCCTCGTGGGTCGCGCCGCGCATCGTGCCGAGCACGTGGTGGCGGTTGTGCGGCTGCACGACGTCGATCTCCTCGCCGCCGCCGAAGCGCTTCTCGCCCCCGATGGTGCTGGTCAGCTCGCGCGGCTCGCTGGCCATCCGCTTGAGGGTCTGCTCGAGCTCGGTGCGCTCGGCGGTGCCGGGGGCGTACTGCCGGACCGGCTCGTTGACGGGGGCGGGGACCTGGGTGACGGCGTCCATGGCCGTCATCGTGCCACCCCTCAGGACTCGACCTCCACGAGGACCGCGAGCTCCTGGGCGGCGTACCACCCGAGCTCGTGGTCCTCGACCGCGTCGACGGTGAAGATCGCGTCGTCGTCACCGGCCTCGGCGGCGGCCAGGACCTCGATCGCGGCGCGTACGTCGTCAGCGGCCGACGGGTCGTCGACCAGGGCGGACTCGACCAGGCGAAGCGGGACGGCCGCCGACAGGGCCACCGCTGCCCGGTCGTCGCTGCCCACGCCCCCGACCGGCCGGACCTCCCTGTCGGGCACCTCCGCGGCCAGCACCACGCGTCGGGGCCGGTCACCGGTGGCGGCCACCAGCCCGAGGGACGCGCGCGCTGCGGCGGCGGTCGCGGCGTACTCCAGCTCCTCGACGTCGCCCTCGGTGTACCACTCCCGCAGGGCGGGTGTGACGGCGTAACCGACCACAACCTCGACGACTCCCTGGTCGACCACGCCACGGAGCCGCGACAGCGTGCTCGGCAGGTAGACGCGCACTACAGCGTCCGCGCGAGGTCGTCCGGCGACGGCTCGGCCAGCGCCTCCCGGCTGGTCCGCAGCGACGTCTCGAGGACGGCGAGCCGGCGGCGCGGGTCCATGAGGTTGGCGCCGATCTCCGCGAGGTCCTCCGGGCCGGGCGCGAGGATGGTGACCGCCGCGCCGCCGCGGCTGACGGCCTCCGCCTCGCGGATCAGCCGCCGGGTCACCTGCCGGCGCAGCCTGCGCTCGAGCCGGGCCGCGACCTGTCGCGGGCGGTCGCTGACGAAGGACGCCATCGGGGCGAGCACGTAGACCTCGTCCAGCCCCTCGCGCGCGAGCAGGTCGGCGCTGGTCGCCGACAGGGTGCCCCCGTCGACGTAGCGCTTCCCGTCGACCAGCACCGGGGCGTACCACCCGGGGATCGCGCAGGACGCCGTGACCGCCTCGTCGAGCCGCGCTTCGGGGGCGCCCTCGCGCCCGAAGGCGACCCGTCGGCCGGTGTCGTACTCCATGGCGACGATCCACACCCGACCGTCGCGGGCCCAGCCGTCGGATCCGGACACGGCGCGCATCATCGAGCCGACCTCGGCGAGGGTCCCCGTGCCGGGCGGCGTCAAAGCGGCGAGGACCGCCAGCGGCGGGACCGCGCGCGGTCGGGCGAGCGACCGCCGCAGCAGGGCCGGTGAGCCGACCGCGAGCCGCGGCCGGGTCGGGTGCGCGCCGCCGGTGCCCTCGTCATAGCTCCAGTCCAGCGCGAGCTCTGCCGGCAGCGGCATCCCCCGCTGGTGGTCGAGCAGCGCGGGCACGGTGAGGCCGCCACCCAGGAGCGCCGCCAGGACCGACCCTGCCGACGTACCGACGATGACCTCGGCGTCGGCCGGGGTGAAGCCTTCGACCTCCGCGAGGGCGTCCAGCGCGCCGATCGTCCACGCCGCGCCGAGGACACCGCCGGCGCCGAGAACCAGACCGCGGCGCGGGCGTCCCGAGCGTCCCGACCGCCCGGCCATCAGTGCGCGGTCTCCACCAGCTCGGCAAGAGCGTCACCGAGGCACTGCGCGAGGACGTCGACGTCGGGCATCGCGTCGCGGTCGGCGTTGAGGCCGTAGAACACCTTCCCGTCGTACGACGTCAGCCCGATGCTCAGGGCCTGCCCCTTGGCCAGCGGCATGACCGGGTAGGCCGCGAGCATCGGGGCGTCCTCGGCGTAGAGGGGCTGCTGGGGGCCGGGCACGTTGGTGATGACGAGGTTGAACCAGCGCTTCGAGAGGCCGCTCGCGACGCGGGCACCCAGGGAGTGCAGCGTCGGGGGCGAGAAGCCTGCCAGGCCGGCGAGCGCCGCGGCGCCGACCGCCTGACCGGTCTCCTTGTGCGCCTGCATCCGGTAGGACACCTGGTGCAGCCTCATCACCGCGCTGGGCTCCCCCACCGGGAGGTCGACGAGATAGCTGGACACCCGGTTGCCGGGATGGGGGTCGTCGTCCTCGCCCCGGACACTGACCGGGACGAGCGCCCGGACGGTCGTGGCGACGCCGACGCTCTCGCCACGGGTCAGCAGCCAGGCCCGCAGCGCACCGGCGATGGTCGCGAGGACGACGTCGTTGACGGTGCTGCCGTGCGCCTTCCGGACGCGCCGGTGGTCGTCGAGGTCGAAGGCCGCCATCGCGTAGCGGCGGTGCTCACCGATCTCGGCGTTGAGCGGGCTGTCCGGTGCCGGCCGGGCGGCGGAAGTGGCCGCGGCCAGCAGGCCGCCGGCGGCCCCGGCGAGCCGGCCCAGGGTGTGCTGGACCTCGCCGATGCCGCCGCGCACGGTGTCGATCGCGGCGGCCGGCCGGCGGACCGTCTCGGCGACGGCGCCCGCGACGAGCTCGACCGAGGACGGCTCCGGGGACGGCCGCCACGTGTCGGCCGGCGGGTCGCGGCGGTCGGGTCTCGTGTCGAGGATCACCTGGCCGATGTCGACGGCCGCGACGCCGTCGACCATCGCGTGGTGCGTCTTGCTGATGATGGCGAAGTGGTCATCGGCCAGACCCTCGACGAGGTACATCTCCCAGAGGGGCCGGGTGCGGTCCAGCGGGCGGCTCTGCACCCTCGCGACGAGCTCGGCGAGCTGCCGGTCGTCCCCCGGGCGCGGCAGCGCGGAGCGGCGCACGTGGTAGTTGACGTCGAAGTGCTGGTCATCAACCCACACCGGGTTGGCCAGCCGCCCAGGCACCCAGCGGACGCGCTGGCGGTAGCGCGGGACGAACGCGATGCGCTGCGAGATCAGCTCGACCAGCCGGTCGTGGTCGAATCCCTCGGCGGGCGCCTGGAACACGGCAACCCCACCGACATGCATCGGCGTGGTGGGTTCCTCGAAGTAGAGGAACGACACGTCGAGCGGGCTGAGCCGGTCGGCCATGCCATGCATGGTGGCATGCCCGGGCCGGCCGGACGCGGACCGCATGACATCCTGGCGCCATGCGAGTGGATCTCCCGCGCCGCGGGCGCCGGTTCCTCGTCGCGACCGCGTTCGTCGCCCTCCTGCTGACCGGGGCATCGGCCTGCGCGTCCGGGGACGACGAGACCGCGACCCCGAAGGCGTCGTCGTCGAGCACGCCTGCGGGCAGCGACTCGACGTCGGCAACCCCGTCCGAGACCGAGAAGGTCGTCGAGATCCGGGTGTCGGTCGCCGACGGCAAGGTCAAGCCGTCGCCGCGCCGCATCGAGATCGACAAGGACAGCCAGGTGCGGCTGCTGGTGACCAGCGACGTCGACGACGAGCTGCACGTGCACGGCTACGAGATCGAGGCCGAGCTGGAGGCGGGTCGGCCGACGACGGTCGAGTTCGCGGCCGACCAGACCGGCCTCTTCGAGGTCGAGACCCACGAGAGCGAGCTCGAGCTGCTGCAGCTCGAGGTGCGCTGACCGGCGGTGACCGGCGGGCCGCTCGACACCGGACGGCTGCTCGCGCACGGCGTCGGCAACCGCGAGGACCTGCCGATCCCCCTCAGCTACGCGCTGGTCGGCGCCGCCGTGGCGCTGCTCGCGTCGTTCCTCGCGCTGGGCCTGCTCTGGCGGGAGCCGCGCCTCGACCCGGCCAACGCCGGACGACCACTCCCCGCTCGACTGGCGGCTGTCCTCGACTCACGCGGTCTGCGCGCCGCGCTGCGCGTGCTCGGGATCGTCGCGACGGGATACGTCGCGATGGCCGCTGTCTTCGGACGGGACGACGCCCTCAACCCCACGGCGGGCGTCGTCTACGTCCTGCTGTGGATCGGCGTGCCCCTGCTGTCGCTGCTGCTCGGTCCCGTCTGGAAGCTCATCAACCCCATCCGGTCGCTGCACTGGGCGCTCTCCCGGCTGCTGCGCACCGACCCGGCCGATGGACTCGCGCCGCTGCCGCCGGCACTCGGCTACTGGCCGGCCGCCGCGTCGCTCATGGCCTTCGTGTGGCTCGAGCTCATCGCGCCCGAGAACACGACGCTGCCCGTGATGCGCACCTTCTTCGCGGCCTACCTCGCGGTTCACCTGCTTGCCGCGACCTACTGGGGCTCGGCCTGGTTCGACAGGTGCGACGGCTTCGAGGTCTTCTCGTCCCTCGCAGGCAGGCTGTCCGTGCTCGGACGACGGGGCGACGGACGGCTCGTCGTGCGGAACCCGCTCGCGGGTGTCGCCGGGACGCCGGTGGCTCCGGGCCTCTTCGGGGTCGTCGGCGTGCTGCTCGGCTCGACGGCGTACGACTCCTTCTCCAACACGCCGTGGTGGGTGACTCAGCTGCAGGACGGCCCGTTCTCCGCCGAGGTGACCGGCTCGCTCGGCCTGCTCGCCGCGGTCGCGCTGGTGACGCTGGCGTTCTCCGGTGCGGCGGCGCTGTCGGGACGAGGCAGCGGGCTGCGCCCGCTGGAGGTCGCCGGGGAGTTCGCGCACTCGCTGGTGCCGATCGTCATGGGGTACGTCGTCGCGCACTACTGGTCGTTGTTCGTGCTGATCGGCCAGCAGACGGTGATCCAGCTCTCGGATCCGCTCGGGACCGACGCGAACTGGCTGGGAACCGGGGGGCGCGGCATCGACAGCACGCTGGCCGAGCCGACGTTCACCGCGGTGCTGCAGGTCGTCTCCGTGGTCACGGGGCACGTGCTCGGCGTCGTGCTGGCGCACGACCGGGCCGTCGGCCTGCTGCCGCGGCAGCGTGCCCTGGTCGGACAGATCCCGCTGCTCACGCTGATGGTCTGCTACACGGTGGGCGGTCTGTCGCTGCTCTTCGCGGCCTAGTCGCGAGCGGTCAGCCCGGCGGCTGCTCCGGCGGGTTCTCGTCGCCGTCCCGCAGCCGCTCCTCGCGACGGCGCAGGTCGTCCTCCCACTGCTCGAGGAGCCTCTCCTGCTCGGCGTTGCCGCGGCGCATCTGCTCGAGGAACTCCGGGTCGTCGTCGGGCGCGACGGGACGGGGACGCTCGTACTCGGGGAACCCTGCGGTCTGGGTGCTCGGCCACGGGACCGACCGCCGTTGCCCGCCGCGACGCGGACGGCCGGCAGCCAGCCACGCGATCCCGCCGACCAGCGGGAAGAAGATGATGAGCAGGATCCACCAGCCCTTGCCGAGGTTGCGCACCTCGGACTGGTCGGTCTGGATGCAGTCGACCAGGCAGAAGACGAGCAGCACGAGCTCGAGGGCGAAGGGCAGGAAGCGCACCACGACGCCAGAGGCTAGGGGCTCGTGATCACGATCGGGGCCGTTTTCGTCCGGGACCTGCCCGACCGGGTCAGTGCCCGGCGGCGGTGTCGCCCAGCGGGAGGCCGAAGAGCTGCTCGAGCTCGCCCACGGTGCGGTCGTAGGACGTGTGGTGGACGCCGACGAGGCCGAGCGCCTCCGCGGCGCGCACGTTGTGCTCGAGGTCGTCGACGAACACCGTCTGCCGGGGCTCGACCCCGAGCAGCCGCAGGACGTGGTCGAAGATCTCCGGCTCCGGCTTGCGCATCCCCACCTCGCCGCTGATGACGATCGCGTCGAACATCTCGTCCCATCCCTCGCGGGGGTACTCGTTGCCCCAGGAGTTGGACAGCAGCCCGGTCAGCAGGCCGGCCCGCCGCGCGCGCAGCACGAGACCGGCCATCGCCGGTGCGTGCTCGAACTGGTCGAACATCCGCTGCAGGAGCCCGTCGGCCGCCACCTCGTGGCCCCCGTGGTCCGAGAGCCGGCGCGCCAGCTGCACCTCGAAGTCGGGCACCTCGATCTCGCCGCGCTCGAGCGCGGCCACCGGGTTGTCCTGCGCAAGGTCGCCCTGGTGCGGCCCCAGCCAGTCGCGCATCACGGCGACGTAGCCGTCGAGTTCGAGGCCGTCGATCTCCGCCCAGGCTCGCAGTGCCGTGTCCAGAGGCTCGGTGAGGACACCGCCCCAGTCGACGACGAGGGCGCGCAGCCCGGAAGGCGGTGGAGTCACCCGGTGATCCTAGGAGCGGGCCGTCCTCATGCTGCGCCGGCTGCGACGTACCGGGGCCGTGTGGACCTCCAGGTCGGCACCGACGGACACCGCCAGGTCGCGCATGGCGGCCCGGACGGCGGAGCCCGCTGCGACCTCGCGCACGGGTCGCGCCTGGAGCAGGGCCGCGTCGAGGGACTCGCGGTCGTCGGGGAGGAAGGCGGCGACCGAGGTGCCCGCGTAGCGCTGCAAGGCTTCGGCGAGCTGCCGGCGCGGCTCGGGACCGACGGCGCTGCGGCGCAACCGGTTGACGACGACGCTGGTGCGGGCGGCCGGGACCGCGTCCGCGAGCTCGGCGAGCGCCCTGACCAGCCGCTGCACGCCGACCGGGTCCGCAGTGCCGACCACGACGACGAGGTCCGCCGCAGCCAGGGTCGCCAGCGTCACGGCGTTGCGCCGGGGGGCCATGGTGTCGAAGGAGAGCTCCTCGTCCTCCTCCAGGGAGAAGCCGCAGTCGACAACGGTGACCTCGGCGAGCCGCCGAGCCACGGTCCAGACCTGCTCGACGGCCGAGTGCCGCAGCTCCGGCCACCGGTCGGCCCGGGAGATGCCGGTGAGGACCCGCAGCCGCGGCGACGTCCCCGGGGCCAGCTTCGCCAGCGCCGGAAGGTCGAGCGAGCCGTTGTTGGCCAGCCGGGCGGCCGCCGCGAGCCCCGGTGCCTCGTCGAGGAATCCGAGCACCTGACCGACCACGCCGCCGTAGACGTCAGCGTCGGCCAGCAGCGTCTCGACCCCGAGGCTTGCGAGCTCGTCGGCGAGGCCGACGGCCACCGTCGTCCGGCCCGGCGCGCCGGTCGGTCCCCACACCGCGACCAGCCGCCCCTCCCTCTCACGGCCGGTCATGTCGCCGGGATGTCCGTCGACGGGGTGCCCGTCGACGGGGTGCCCGTCGACGTCCGCGCGCACGGCGCCCTCCGTCGCGAGCCCGTCCAGCGGGGTGCTCCAGCCCGACCGGCCGTTGCCGTCCACCTGGTCGTGCACGGCGGCGGACACGGCGTCGGCCACTGCCACGACGGGCGCGTCGGCAGGGAGCACGTGGTGGACGCCGAGCTGGCGCAGCCGGCGCTCGCCCGGCTCGTCGCCGGGCGCGAAGAGCCCGACGACCGCGACCCGGGAACCGCCCAGCCGGTTCAGCGCGTCGAGGTCGAGCCGGCGCAGGTCGGCGGAGACCAGGGCCGCCCGGGCGGCACCGGTCGCCGCAACCGCGAGCAGGTCGGCGAGGTCCACGCACCGCCGGACCACGGTGACGCCCGTCGGGGTGCGCTCCAGCCCGGCGACGAGCGCCGCCTCCCACGGCTCGCCGGTGACGGCTGTCAGGACGGGGACGCTCACGACGGCTCGGCGCCGGGCGGGACGTGCACCACGTAGACCGAGCCGTGCGCGACGGCGTCGATGACGGCAGGTACGTCGCCCTGGTCGACGAGGACGGTCACGCCCGCGCGGTCGCTGCTCCCTCCGAAGGCACCGTCCGACGAGCGCACGTCCTCGGCGACCGTGGCCCCGGCGAGCACCAGCTCCGGCGGGCCGGGGTCCTCGCCGCTGCTCGACTCGCGGACGACGTAGACGTCGACGACGCGGCCCTTCGTCAGGCCGGCCACCCCGACGCGGTCCACCTCGATCACCATCCGGCGCTGGTCGGGTGCCCCTGCGGGTGCCACCGCCGAGACCGGGAGCAGCTCGCCGCGGCCGACCGGGCGACGGAGCACGACGCCGGTGAGGTCCTCCCCCGCCGAGACGTAGGCCGCGGCCGAGTCGTCGAGCCGGACAGCGGTCACCCGGACGTCGTCGGGGCCGAGAGGGGTGTCGGCGCCGAGGTCGCGGGTCACCGACCAGACCTGCACCCGCTCGTCGGCATCGGTGACCACCTTGGCGCCGAGGGCGACCGCCAGCAGCACGAGCAGCAGCCCGACGACCAGCCGGGTGTCCAGCCACCGGGCCCGGGGCAGCCGCGAGGCCGGAGGTCGCGGCAGGTCGGCGCCGGCGGCCCGCTCGGAGTGGTCAGGTCGCGACGTTGCTCGGCTCAGGTGGGTCACGGACGCTCCCCCGTCGTGTGACTGGCTGGGCGCCATAGTGCCGTATGTCCCGACCGTGACGGAATGTCCCTGTGGACGCGAACCGGTCTGGCCTGTGGACACGACGGGATGTCGCTGTGGACGGTCACGCAAGCGCAGGCAACCGGAGGCATACAGTGGCCACTGTGGGCACCACGAGCGTGACCGGAGGGTCGGGGCCTCGCTTCCTGCAGCTCGCCGACGTCGCCGAGGTGCTGAACATCTCGTCGGCCCAGGTCTACGCGCTGGTCCGGTCGGGCGAGCTGCCCGCCATCAAGATCGGCGGCCGGGGCCAGTGGCGGGTGGAGGCCAGCGAGCTCGAGACCTACATCCAGCGGATGTACGAGCAGACCCGCGAGTTCGTGAGCACCCACCAGTTCGGCCGCGGCCTGCCCGACGAGCCGGACCGGCCGGACCGGCCGAACCAGCGGGGCGGGCCTGCGGTGGCTGACGGGGACGCGGCGGACGAGGACGAGCTGTCCGGTCGCCGCCGGAACCGACCTCGGCCAGAGCCAGACGAGTAGCTGCCGGTCGCGCGCGGTCTGGCCGTCTGGCCTAGCCGGCCGCCCGGATCACGCCGACGGCTGCGGTCGCCACGGTCTGCACCGCCGGCCGCCGGGCACCGGCAGCGCTCACCGGTCCGGTCGCTGACCTCGAGGAAGTCGGCACCGACCCGGTCGATCGTGCCGGCGAGCGCGCTGCCGTCCACCAGGTGCACGGTCACCCGAGCCCGGTCACGCGCCAGCGCGCGGAGGGCACTGCCCAGCCCGAGACGAGCCGCCACCGGACCGGCCGGCGGACCTGACCACACGGCCAGCCCGGCCAGGCCGAGCACGGCGGCCAGCGGCACCAGCACGTCGCGACCCGTGTCGTCGGACAGGAGCAGCCAGTCCGAGCCCACGTCCACCAGGAGTCCCTCGACCTGCCCAGCACCCGACGCCTGCACCGCGACCCGGGACCCGACAGCACCCCGCGCCCGGTCGGCCAGCGTCAGCAGCGCGCTCTCGCGCCGGGTCCGGTCGGCCACCTCGGCGGTCAGGTCCGCGGCCTCGGCGGCCACCAGCTGGCCCTCGAGATCGTGGAAGAGATCGTCCCAGCGCACCAGGCCATCCTCCCCCCGGTGTCCCGCGGTCACCGCTGCCGACGAGGGAACCGCACCGCCCGGACCTGTGGAGGACCCGTTGACAGCGCCCTCTCGGACGCAGTAGAACGCAAACATAAGCAAATGGAAGGTACGGGGGTTCAAAGCATGCGAGCGACGACAACGTGGCGGGTGGCCGGCCGGACCGCGGCGGTCCTGGCCGTGCTGGTGACCGGCTGGCTGGCCGCCGCCGCGGCGTTGGCCGGTCTCGGCCGCCGGTTGACCGAGCCCGTTGCCGACGGGACGACCGCCGGTTGGCCCCTCGTCGACGCCGTCGCGGGCGGCGCGGCCGTGGTCGCCGCCCTGCTGGTCCTCACCTGGTTCGCGGTGTCCCTCGCCGGGGCGCTCGTGACGACCGCGCGGTGCCGACTCGACGGCTCGCGCCCTCCCGAGCCGAGCGGCCCTGGCCGGAGCGGTGCGCCGCGGCTGGTGCGCCGGCTCGCTGCCCTGCTGCTCGGGGCCAGCGTCGCCGCGGCACCCGCCACCGTGCTGTGGGCGCCGGCCGCGACCGCGAGCGGGTCAGCGGCGGACCGGCCACTCGCGGCCACCTCGGTGGACCGGCCGGCAGCGACCCCGCCGGCGACGGCGGGTCCGGTCCGGGTCCGGGTCCGGCCGGGCGACTCGCTGTGGGTGATCGCCGCCCGCCACCTCGGTGCGGACCCGCCCGACGCTGCCGTCGCCCGCGCCTGGCCCCGATGGCACCAGGCCAACCGGGGCCTGATCGGCGCCGACCCGGACCTGCTCGTGCCCGGACAGCTGCTGCACCCGCCCACCACCGAGGAGCCACGATGACCACTTCCTCCCTCACCACCGCCCGCCCGGTGGCCCAGACCCGGCTGCGCCGGCTGCCCGTGCCGGCGTGCGAGCCGCCCTTCGACGACGAGGTCGGCCGGCGGCGCAGTCCCTCGTCGGGCCCGAGAAACGAGGCCGGCCCCGAGGGGCCACCCGTGCAGGGCACGCTCGCCCTGTCCTTCCTGCTGCCCTCAGGTCTCCCGTCCAGCCCCGCGCCGGACCACGTCCCCGCGCTGCGCCTGGTGCCGGACCTGCCGGGCCGGCGCTGCGACCTCACCGGCGACGACCTCGCCGACTTCGGCCCGCAGCCCACCGGCCGCGCAGCCCTGGCCGACCCGCGCGCGTGGGCCCGACGTCTGGTCCAGGCACTGGTCGAGGTCATCGCGGGCGACCGCCCGCTGACCCAGCTGGTTCGCTGGACCAGCAGCGCGGTCTACGACGACGTGGCAGCCCTGCTGCCGGTCCACCGGCCCGGCCGGGTCTCCCGCTCGACCGGCCCGGCCGACCAGGCGGTGCGGGCGGCGGTCTGCTCGGTGCACCTCACCGAGCCGGCCGACGGGGTGGCGGAGGTGGCGGCGACCGTCCGGCGCGGACGGCGCACCACCGCGGTCGCCCTGCGCCTCGAGGGCCTCGACGGCCGGTGGCAGTGCACGGCCCTCGAGGTCGGCTGACCGTCAGGACGCGGGTGGGCGGTCGCGCTTGGGCAGCTTGGCTACCACGGCGTCGTACGACGCGTCGACCGCCTCACGCAGGTCCTCGTCCGGGATGGCCCCGTCGAGTCGCAGGGCGTTCCACCCCGACCGCCCGATGTAGGGAAGCACCGTGGCGTCCTCAGGGAACCGGGCCAGCCACTCGTCGGCCTCGTCGCGGGTCGCGCCGCACTTGAGACCCACGGTCTCGGCGCCCAGGAAGGCGAAGATCTTCGGTCCGACCTTCGCCACCTGGTCGCCCTCCCACGGCGAGTCCGGCCAGGCACCAGGCTTGGCCAGGCAGTGCTCCCGCAGCTCCTCCGGCGTCATGTCCGGTTGCGCGGGTCCCCGTGGCAGCGCTTGAACTTCTTGCCCGAGCCACAGGGGCACGGGGCGTTGCGCGGCACGTCGCCGTAGAGGTCGTCGTCAGCACTGGTCAGCACCGCGGCCGGGGTCGGCTCCGAGGACGCGTCGCCGTCGACCGTGGGCGCGGTGTACTGCAGCTGCACCGGCCGGCGGGGCGCCTCGAGGCCCTTCGCCACCAGCTCGGCGTGCCCCCGAGCGCCTTCGGCCTCGGCGGCCGCCTGCTCCTCGTCGACCTGGACCTCGAGGTTGAAGACGTAACCGACGGACTCCTCCTTGATGGCGTCCATCATCGCCGCGAACATGTTGAAGCCCTCGCGCTGGTACTCCACCAACGGGTCGCGCTGCGCCATCGCCCGCAGCCCGATGCCCTCCTGGAGGTAGTCCATCTCGTAGAGGTGCTCGCGCCACTTGCGGTCGAGCACCGAGAGGACGACGCGGCGTTCGAGCTCGCGCATCACCTCGGCGCCGAGCACTGCCTCGCGGGCGTCATAGGCGTTCTGAGCATCGGCCTTGAGCTCCTCGCCGAGGAAGTCGGCGGTGAGCCCGGACCGGTCGCCGCCCGAGGCCTCCTCGAGCTCCTCGACCGTCACGGACACGGGGTAGAGGGTCTTGAGCGCCGTCCAGAGCTGGTCGAGGTCCCACTCCTCCGCGAAGCCCTCGGTGGTCGCCGCGACGACGTAGCCCTGGATGACGTCGTCGACCATGTGCCGGATCTGCTCATGGAGGTCGGCGCCCTCGAGGACCTGCCGGCGCTCGTCGTAGATGACGGTGCGCTGCCGGTTGAGGACCTCGTCGTACTTCAGGACGTTCTTGCGGATCTCGAAGTTCTGCGCCTCGACCTGGGTCTGGGCCGAGCGGATGGCGTTGGTGACCATCCGGGACTCGATCGGGACGTCGTCCGGGATGTTGAACCGGGTGAGGAAGTTCTCGACCATCGCGGCGTTGAAGAGCCGCATCAGGTCGTCACCCAACGAGAGGTAGAACCGGGACTCGCCAGGGTCGCCCTGGCGGCCGGAGCGGCCGCGCAGCTGGTTGTCGATGCGTCGCGACTCGTGCCGCTCGGTGCCGAGGACGTAGAGGCCGCCGAGCTCGGTGACCTGCTCGTGCTCGGCGGAGACCCGGCGCTTGACCTCCTCCACGGCCTCCGGCCAGGACTTCTCGTAGTCCTCCGGCGTGTCCACCGGGTCCAGGCCCCGGCCGCGCAGCTCGTGGTCGGCGAGGAACTCGACGTTGCCGCCGAGCATGATGTCGGTGCCGCGCCCAGCCATGTTGGTGGCGACCGTGACAGCACCCTTGCGCCCGGCCTCCGCGACGATCTGGGCCTCGCGCTCGTGCTGCTTGGCGTTGAGCACCTCGTGACGGACACCGCGCTTCTTCAGCAGGCCGGACAGCAGCTCGGACTTCTCGACGCTGACCGTGCCGACGAGGACCGGCTGGCCCTTCTCGTGCCGCTCGACGATGTCGTCGACGACGGCGCTGAACTTGGCGTCCTCGGACTTGTAGACCAGGTCGGCCTGGTCCTTGCGGACCATCTCCTTGTTGGTCGGGATCGGCACGACGCCGAGCCGGTAGATCTGGGAGAACTCCGCGGCCTCGGTCATCGCCGTGCCGGTCATCCCGGAGAGCTTGCCGTAGAGGCGGAAGAAGTTCTGCAGGGTGATCGTCGCAAGAGTCTGGTTCTCCTGCTTGATCTCCACGCCCTCCTTGGCCTCGATGGCCTGGTGCATGCCCTCGTTGTAGCGGCGGCCCGCGAGCATGCGGCCGGTGTGCTCGTCGACGATCAGGACCTCGCCGTTCATCACGACGTAGTCCTTGTCGTTCTTGAACAGCTCCTTGGCCTTGATGGCGTTGTTCAGGTAGCCGACGAGCGGGGTGTTGGCCGACTCGTAGAGGTTCTCGATGCCGAGGAAGTCCTCGACCCGCTCCACGCCCCGCTCGAGGACGCCGATGGTGCGCTTCTTCTCGTCGACCTCGTAGTCGACGTCGCGACTGAGCCGCTCGACGATGCGCGCGAAGTCGGCGTACCACTTGGTCGCCTGGTCGGCCGGGCCGCTGATGATGAGCGGCGTCCGGGCCTCGTCGATGAGGATCGAGTCGACCTCGTCGACGACGGCGAAGTTGTGGCCGCGCTGCACCAGCTCGTCGCGGGTCCAGGCCATGTTGTCGCGCAGGTAGTCGAAGCCGAACTCGTTGTTCGTGCCGTAGGTGATGTCGGCGGCGTACTGCTGGCGACGCTCGTCCGGGCGCATCGAGGCGAGGATCACGCCGACCTCGAGGCCGAGGAAGCGGTGCACCCGGCCCATCAGCTCGGACTGGTACTCCGCGAGGTAGTCGTTGACCGTGACGACGTGCACGCCCTTGCCGTCGAGCGCGTTGAGGTACGACGGCAGGGTGGCGACCAGGGTCTTGCCCTCACCGGTCTTCATCTCGGCGATGTTGCCGAGGTGCAGTGCGGCGCCACCCATGACCTGGACGTCGAAGTGTCGCTGCCCGAGGGTCCGGCGGGCGGCCTCCCGGACCGTCGCGAAGGCCTCCGGCAGCAGGTCGTCGAGGCTCTGGCCGTCCGCCAGCCGCTGGCGGAACTCGTCCGTCATCGCCCGCAGCTCGGCGTCGGTCATCCCGACGAAGTCGTCCTCGATGGCGTTGACCTGCGTCGAGATCGCGGCCAGCCTGCGCAGGATCTTGCCCTCGCCGGCGCGGAGCATCTTGTCGAAGAAGGCGGGCACGCGAAGAACTCCTCGGTCTGGACGCACGGATCGGCCTACAGCATCGTAGGCGCACGCCCGTGCCTAACGGCTCGACCACCGCCCTGGTGCCCGGTTGGATGGGGCGGGTGACCTATCCCGGACCCGTGAAGCTCACCGACGGCCGCCTGCTGCTGAGGCTCCCCGAGCCCGGCGACGTGCCCGCGATCACGGCCGCGTGCCAGGACGAGACCCTGGCGCGCTTCGTCCCGGTCCCGGTGCCGTACACGGAGGAGCACGCGCGGACCTTCGTCGCCGAGCGCCCGGCGCGGTGGCAGGCGGACGACGGCGAGATGACCTGGGCGATCACCGACGCGGAGAGCGGCGAGCTGCTGGGGATGGTCGGGCTGCACGCCCGCGACGCGTCGATGCGCGAGCTCGGCTTCTGGACCGCGCCCGAGGCCCGCGGCCGCGGGGTGATGACCGCCGCGGCTCGGCTGGTCATCCGGTTCGGCTTCGACGTCCTGCACCTCGGGCGAATCGAGTGGTGCGCCCTGGTGGGCAACGACGCGTCGCTCCGGGTGGCCGAGAAGCTGGGCTTCCAGCGCGAGGGCACCGCGCGGGCGGGGCTGCTGCACCGCGGCGAGCGCCGGGACGGCTGGGTCGCCGGCCTGCTCCCGGGGGAGCTGCAGTGAAGATCCCCCACCCGTCGCCGGAGGTGCGAGGGGACGGCGTGCGTGCTGTCCCCCTGGAACGAGGACGACCTCCCCGCAGTCCTCGAGATCGCCGACGACGAGGCCAGCAGGCGGTGGTCGGAGTCGCTGCGCCACGTCCACACCGTCGACGACGCCCGCGCATGGCTGACCAACCGGACATCACCGGAGCGGCTCGACTGGGCGGTGCGGGACCCGTACACCAGGGCGGTGGTCGGCCGGATCGGCCTGATGCGGTTCCACGACGGGCCGGCGACGGCGGTGCTCGGCTACGGGGTGCACCCGGCGCATCGCCGCCGCGGCGTGGCGGTCGCGGCCGTCACCACCGTGGTCCGCTACGCCATCCGGGAGCTGGGCCTGCACCGCATCGTGCTCGTGCACGCGGCCGGCAACCTGGCGTCCTGCGCGGTGGCCGTCCGCAGCGGCTTCACGTTCGAGGGTGTCGAGCGCTCGTCGCTCGACCACGGGGACGGACTGCCCCCGCACGACATGCACCTGCACGCCCGCCTCGCGACCGACCCGCCGGGCCCGGCCGACCCGCCACCGGTGCCGCTCGAGGTGCCGGTGCTCCAGGGTGAGGGCGTACGACTGCGGCCGTGGGACCGCGGCGACGTGGACGCCTACCGGCGCGGTCTCGGCGACCCGGAAGCCGTGCGGTGGGCGAGCGGTCCGCCGCCGGCCACGCGTGACGAGGCGCTGCGCCGCATCGACCGGATCGCGCGGCGGGCGGTGGAGGGCAGCACGCTGGGCTGGGCCGTCGAGGTGGACGGGGCGGTCGCCGCGGCGGTCGCGGTCCGCTCGGTGAACCGCGTCGACAGCCATGCGAGCTTGTCCTACTGGGTGCTGCCCGAGCACCGCGGCCACGGGATCGCAGGGCGCGCGGTGCGGACGGCCGCGCGGCACGCGTTCGAGGGCATCGGGCTGCACCGACTGCAGCTGCAGCACGCGCTGGCCAACACCGCCTCCTGCCGGGTCGCCGAGAAGGCCGGCTTCGCACTTGAGTCGGTGCAGCGGGAGTCCTGCCTGCTGCAGGGTCCCGACGGCCCGGTGTTCGTCGACGAGCACCAGCACGTCCGGCTGGCGGGCACGTGAGCGGACCGGCGCCTCGACCCATCGAGCACGTCGAGATCGCGGCCGGCGCGTGGCAGCTGCGCCCGCCCCACCCGCGCGAGGCCGAGGACGCGCTGGCCATGATCGCGGACCCGCTCACCCGGCAGTGGAACGACGCGTCGGACGTCGTCGACGTCAGGACCGCGCGCGAGTGGTGCGAACGCGGCGCCGACTGGTCGGACGGTGCGCACGCGACCTTCTCGGTGCTCGACGCGACGACCGGCCGGCTGGCCGGGAACATCTCGCTGTGGCAGATCGACCTCGAGAAGTCGATGAGCGCGTGGGTCGGCTACCGCACGGCACCCTGGGCGCGGGGCCGCGGCGTCGCGACGACGGCGCTGCTCGCGGTGACCGGCTGGGCGTTCGGCAGCCTCGGCATCGAGCGCATCTCCCTGCCGCACACCGTCGGCAACGACGCCTCGTGCCGGGTCGCCGAGAACGCGGGCTTCGTCCTGGAGGGCGTGATGCGCGGCGCCTGGCGCGAGCCCGACGGCACCCGGCTCGACGACCACCTGCACGCCCGGCTGGCCAGCGACGACCCGCCACCTGTCACCTGACGGCCGCGGCCGACCGGCGGGCCTCCTATCCGCTGATCGCCACCGACCGGACCGCCAGCTTCAGAGCGGCCGCGAGGTCGCCCCGCCGCTCGACCGCGATGTCGGCGAGGCCGAGCCAGTCGGCCATCTGGCGCAGCTCGGCCGCCAGCTCGACGGCGGTCTCCGGTGGAGCTGCCGGCTCGGCGAACGCCGACCGCACCCGCAGCACTCCCTCGCCGCCGGCGGCCAGCCGGTCGGCCTTGAGGTCCACCCGGGCCACCAGCCGCTCGCCGAGCAGGAAGGGCAGCACGTAGTAGCCGAACACCCGCTTCTCGGCGGGCACGTAGATCTCGATCCGGTAGTGGAAGTCGAAGAGGTGCTCCGCCCGCCAGCGGTACCAGACCAGCGGGTCGAAAGGCACCAGCAGCGCCCGCGCTCGGACGGCACGGGGCATGCGCGCCTCGTGGTGCAGGTATGCCCGTCGCGACCAGCCCTCCACCTCGACGGGCAGCAGCTCGCCGGAGTCCACCAGCGCGCTGACCGCCGGCACGGTGTCCTCCTGGCTCATCCGGAAGTAGTCGCGCAGGCATGCCTCGGTGGCCACGCCGTGCGCCCGCGCGGCGATCCGCACCAGCTCGAGGAAGGCCTCCTCGTCGGTCGGTTCGCGGCCGGCCAGCACCTCGCGTGGCAGGACACGGCTCGGGAGGGCGTACCGCCGCTCGAAGGAGGTGGTTCGGCCCGCGGACGCGACGTCGCCGGAGTAGAAGAGGTACTCGCAGGCGCGCTTGACCTCCGACCAGTTCCACCCCCAGTGGTCCTTCGAGCGCGGGATGTCATGGGCGAGGGCCGCCTCGACCTGGCCGGCGGTCATCGGGACCGTGCGATCGGTGACCTCGGCGAGCACGGCCTTGACCAGTTCCGGTCGCTGAACGGCGATCGACCTGATCCCGCCCCACGCCTCCTCCGAGCGCCGCATCCGCCAGCCCATCAGCCGGTAGGTGCTCGGCGGGACCAGGCTCGCCTCGTGCGCCCAGTACTCGACCAGCCGCCGCGGGGCGCGGTTGGTGGCGCGCTCCAGCAGCGTGCGGTCGTAGGGACCGAGCCGGGAGAACAGCGGCAGGTAGTGCGCCCTGGCCAGCACGTTGACGCTGTCGATCTGCAGCAGGCCGATCCGGTCGACCGTCCTGGTGAGGTGGCGCATGCCGGGCTCGGCGGGTCGCGGCGCCGCCAGGCCCTGCGCGGCGATCGCCACCCGGCGGGCCCGGGCGAGCGTCAGGCGGTCGGCTGTCCGGGGCATGGACGGCGATGCTGCCACGCGACGCTGACAACGGCTGCGACGATCGGCGGGTGTGGAGCGCGAGGGGTGTACCTGGCCGGCGTGCGGTGGTGGTCGTGGCCGTGGTCGCGGTCGCCCTCGTCGGCGCGCTCCCGGGTCTGCCGGCGGCGGCCGACGTCGTGGTGCACGAGGAGACGGTCGTCGTCGGTACGTCCGTGGAGGGCCGCGAGATCGTGGCCGTGCACCGGTGGGTCGACGGAGCGAGCCGCACGACGATGGTCATCGGGTCGATGCACGGCGACGAGCGGGCAGGCACGCGGGTGGTGCGCTCGCTGCGGTCGGCGCCGCTGCCGGACGGGACCGACCTGTGGCTGGTGCCGACGATGAACCCGGACGGTGCGGCCGCCGACCGGCGCACCAACGCCAACGGCGTCGACCTGAACCGCAACTTCCCCCGGCACTGGGTCGCGGCGGACGCCGGCACGTCGAAGTGGTCGGGGCCGGCGCCGGCCAGCGAGCCCGAGACGCAGGCGGTGATGGCGCTGCTGCGTCAGGTGCAGCCGCGGACCGTGCTCGTCCTCCACCAGCCGCTCTTCGGCGTCGACTCGTACCACGCCAGGTCGATGACGCTCGTCCGTCGGCTCGCGCGCGAGCTGGACCTGCCGGTGAAGTCCTTCGACTGCCAGGGCGGCTGCCACGGCACGCTGACCGACTGGCAGAACGCGCGGCTGCCCGGCCGGGCAGTGACGGTCGAGCTCGGACGGACGGCGACCGACTGGCGCATCCGGCACACCGCCCGCGGCATCCTCCGGACGGCCGAGCCGCCCTCGTAGGGCTAGCGGCAGCGCCGACTCAAGCGCAGACCGTCAGCGCCGGGTGACCTCGAGACCGGTGCGGGCCAGGATCGTGGGCATGGCCTCGATCCGGGTCAGGTTGTACTGCTGCCACTCGGGCTTCAGCTCCTCCCAGGGAACGAGCTGGGGGGTCACCTTCTCGCGGGCGTCGCGCACCGTGCCGTACCGCCAGCCGTCGGCTCCCCGGCGGGCCCGCCATCTGTGATGGTCGCGCTCGGCGAGCCGCCTGGTCTCCTGCGGTGTGAACGTCGCCGTCGGCGCGCCCCAGTGACGCAGGGGAAGCAGCTCGAACCCGTTCTCCTCCAACGCGTCGCTGAGGCCGTCGGCCGCCTCGCGGGCCGCCTCGCGCTCCTCGTCCGAAAGCTCCGACCAGGCCGGGTCGATGACGCCGCGTGCCGCTGCCCGGATGAGGTGGTCCTCGTAGAGGGTCCGGGCCAGCTCTTCGCGGACACCGCCGTCGATCAGGGCGGGGGAGCAGGTCCGGTCGAGCAGGGGGAACAGGCGCAGTCCCGGGAACCTGACGTGCCCGTCCTCGTCGTCCATGCCGATCGAGGCGCCGACACCGGCGTCTCCGCGCGTCCGGACCACGAGCGGGATCGTCGGGTCGTCGAGAAGACGGTGCAGGAACAGTGCCGTGGCCAACGCCGTGGACTCGCCGTCCAACGTCACGGCGACCAGCTGCGGCCGGATCTCCGCCACTCGCTTGGTGAGCTCTGCTAGCCCCTCCCGGGTGGGCGCCTCGGTGTCGATCGTGAGCAGGCGCGCGGCGACGGCGTCGACCAGCCCGGGGTGCTGCATCTCCAGCGCCTGCATCCGGCTGGGAGCCTCCATGTCGACCAGGGTCACGTTCAACGGCCCCTCGCCGACCTCCGCCCACTGCTGGGCGGCGACCAGCAGCACCGCCCGACCGAGCTGGCCCAGCCCGACGACGACCACGTGCGGCGTGGTGCCCGGTGCGAGCACGAGGTGCTCGGCGACCAGCGCCCGCGCGCCCCGCTCGTGCATGTTGAAGAACTCGATGCGAACCGTCTCCTCCCCGCCCAGGCCCGAGCCGCGGAGGAACTGGGTCAGCTCCGCGTCCTCGAGGTGGACCGAGCACCGCAGGTCAACCGCCCGTCGCGGCCGCGGCACCTGACGTGCCGCCGCACCGATCGCGACGTTGGTCGCGTCGCTTGTGCACAGGGCGACGAGGCTCGACGCGCGGTCCAGCCGGACAGCGCGCAGGACCGCCGGGTCCGTGGGGTCGCCGGCGAAGACCGGGATGTCGTGTGCCCGGAGAGCGGCGATGCCGGGGCCGTGCGCGTCCTGGTCGACGCCGACGACCGGGCGGCGCTGCGCCGCGAGCGAGAGCGCCAGCTTGCTGCCGGAGGCGCCGAGGCCGCAGACCACCGTGTGCCCGTGGAAGCTCCCGAGCCGGAAGCGCTCGAACTGCTCCCGGAAGACCACGGACGCGGTCTGCAGCAGCGTCCCCATCGCCATCAGCGGTGCGGCGAAGCGCGCGACCTCGAGGCGCCAGTTGAGGTCGCTGTCGCCGCCGCCGTACGAGAGGACCGCCAGCTGCAGGGTGAGATACAGGTTGTCCAGGAACGTGCGACCGGGCGCCACGTCCTCGGCCTGCGCCACGAAGCCGGTGAAGCCCAGGACGATCAGCGCGACCCACGCGCCGGCGAGCAGGTACCACCGGCGCCGTTCGTCGGACAGGAAGCCCACGCGGGAAGTATGGGCCGACCGACCTGGCCAAGTCCCCCGTTGGTCAGGCTTTGACTCACGTCAGGGGCCGGAGCTCCTGGTCGTGGTCGAGCACCGGGCGGAACAGGTCGCCCCGCTCGACGACCCGCTCCACCGCGGTGCGCAGCGGAAAGCCGTCCGGGCGCAGCGACGGGTCGTCCAGCTCGGCCCAGGAGATCGGCATCGACACCGGCGCCCCCGGGGCGGGGCGTGGGCTGTAGGGGGCGACCAGGGTCTTGTTCACGGCGTTCTGCGTGTAGTCGAGCCGCGCGAGGCCACCTCGGTCGCCCTTGCCCCACTTCCAGCTGACGAGCTCCGGCACGACCGCACCGACCGACTTCGAGAGCCGCTCGACCCAGGCGCGCGTCTCCGCGAAGTCCGGCGCTCCGCGACCGGTGCGCCGCACCGGCACCCAGATCTGGATCCCGCGGCGCCCGGTCACCTTGGCCTGTCCCCGGACCCCCAGGTGCTCCAGGGCGGTCCGGTGCAGCCGCGCCAGGACCAGCAGGTCGTCCCACGACGTCCGCTCGCCCGGGTCGAGGTCGACAAGGGCGTAGGTGGGCCGACCCTGATCCTGCGTCAGCGACGTCCAGGCGTGCCACTCGAGCGCGCCGAAGTTGGCCGCCCACACCAGCGCGGCGGGCTCGTCGACGACGAGGTAGGTCCGCGACTCCCCCCGGTCGGCCTCGGGATTGTCCCACCGCGGCAGCCAGTCGGGCGCGTGTCCCGGCAGCGCCTTGTGCCAGAAGCCTGGCTTGTCCGCGCCGTTCGGGAAGCGGTGCATGTTGAGGGCCCGCCCGCGCAGGTAGGGCAGGACGACCGGCGCGATCGCCGCGGCATAGCGCACCAGCTCGCGCTTGGTCACCGGCGGCTGTCCGTCCCGACCGGGGAAGAGCGGCTTGTCGAGGTTGGTCAGCCGCAGCTCACGGCCGTGCACGACCCAGGTCCCGGCAGCGCCGAGGTCGTCGAGCGCCAGAAGCGCGTCGGCGCCGAGCGGGGCCGCGGGCCGCAGGTCGACCGTGGCCCGCGCCGCGGGCGCGTCGGAGCGCCACAACCGCTCCGGGTCGGCGCGCACCTCCTCGTTCGTGCGCCCCGAGACGACCGAGCGCGGATGGTCCTCCGGGTCCCATCCGTCGACGGCGTGCTCGTCCTTCTTGTGCAGCAGCAGCCACTGCTCCCTGTCACCGGAGCGGACCGGACCGCCGCGGCGGACCAGCACCAGGCGGCCGCGCAGCTTCTCGCCGAAGACGTCGACGTGCAGCTCGCCGCCGGCGACGGCTGCTGCCGGGTCGTCCGTGGCGTGCGGCTCCCACGTCCCGATGTCCCAGACGATCACGTCTCCGCCGCCGTACTCACCGGCCGGGATGACACCCTCGAAGTCGAGGTACTCGATCGGGTGGTCCTCGACGTGCACCGCCATCCGACGCGCCGACGGGTCGAGGGTGGGCCCGCGCGGAACCGCCCAGCTGACCAGCACGCCGTCGATCTCGAAGCGCAGGTCGTAGTGCAGGCGTCGGGCCCGGTGCCGCTGCACGACGAAGCGGGCTCGCCCGTCGCCGGGCATCGCGGCGCGACCGGCGGGCTCCGGTGTACGCGCGAAGTCTCGCATCCCCCGGTAGCGCTCCAAGCGGTCCTCGGGCACCCCAGGACCGTGCCCTCGCGGGAGGGCGGCGACACCCGCCGCGGGGCGCGCCTAGGTGATCTCGAGCAGCTTCTCTCGCACCGCGTAGACGACGGCCTCCATCCGGGAGTGCAGCTGCAGCTTCTCCAGGATGTTGCGGATGTGGTTCTTCACCGTGTTCTCGCTGATGAAGAGCTCCTTGGCGATGTCACGGTTGTTCAGCCCGCGCGCCACCAGCTTGAGGACCTCGAGCTCGCGGTCGGTCAGCCGCGGGGCCGGGACCTGCTGCCGCTCGTCGCCCTTCTTGATCATCGTGGCGAACTCGGTGAGCAGCTTGGAGGCCATCGACGGGCTGATCAGCGACTGGCCGCCGGCCACCGAGCGGATCGCGGCCGCGACCTCGTCGATCGAGATCTCCTTGAGCAGGTAGCCGCTCGCGCCCGCCTTGATGGCGTCGTAGAGGTCGGCCTCGTCGTCGCTGATCGTGAGCATCACGATCTTGGCGCTCGGCACGACGTCCTTGATGGCGGTGCACGCCTCGATGCCGCTGCGGCGCGGCATCCGGACGTCCATCAGCACGATGTCGGGCAGCAGAGCCGAGGCGAGGTCGACAGCCTCGGCACCGTCGCCGGCCTCGCCGACGACCTCGATGTCGCTCTCCTGGCCGAGGACCATCTCCAGTCCCCGCCGGAACAGCGCGTGGTCGTCGACGACCAGAACCCGGATCGGCTCGCCCCCCGACGCGGCCCGGCTCGGCCGCACAGGCCCCGCCGACAGCTCGCTCACCCACTGGCCCCTCTCGCCACGTCGCCCCCTCGGGCAGACCGGTGCACTATCGCACGTCAGGCCTGGCCAGGAGTGCTGTCCGGCGAACCTCCCCGGCTCAGACCGCCAGCCTGATCACGCCGTACTGGTACCCCCGCCGCCGGTAGACCACGCTGGGGCGCGCGCTCTCGGTGTCGACGAAGAGGAAGAAGTCGTGGCCGACCAGCTCCATCTCGTAGAGGGCCTGGTCGAGATCCATCGGGATCGCGTCGTGGATCTTCTCGCGGACGAACATCGGTCCGTCCGAGGGCACGCCCCAGTCGCTCCGCCCGTCGTCCTCGGCGTCCACCCGGTCGGGCAGCAGGCCGTTCGGGGAGGCGTCGAGGCCGGCGGTCGCCACCGCGACCGACACCGGCGTCTTCGCGCCGTGGTGCACCTTGCGACGGTCTCGTGCGCGGCGCAGCCGGTTCTCCAGCTTGGCCACCGCCAGGTCGAGCGCCACGTAGGAGTCCTGCGCAGCGGCTTCCGCCCGCACGACCGGGCCGCGGGACCGGATCGTGAGCTCGATGACCTCGCGCTGGTCAGCGAGTCGTGGGTTGCGCTCCTTGGAGCACTCGACGTCGATGCTGATCACCTTGGTGTCGAGCTTCTCGATCTTGGCGAGCTTCTCCTCGACGTGCTGGCGGAAGCGCTCAGCGACCTCGGTGTTGCGACCCTTGACGACGATGTCCACGAAAGTGACCCTCGATTTCTTCGCTGCCTGTCGGAACCTCGGTGAGCACCCGCCCGGCCGACCTGGTCTTCGACCCCACATCCGCCTGCTGAGGGTCTCGCAGCGTCGACCGCCACTACTCCCCTTCTCCCGGGTCGGAAGCCATCTGGACCTCCGTCGGGGCAGGACTTACTTCTAAGCCGCACCGTGATCGGACGACGATAAGTCGCCTTACGTGGGCCGTTTCGCCTGCGACTGGCATCGGCTTGCCGGGCCTGCGCCCCGGGAGGGGCGGTCGGCCCGACGCAACCACGGACCCGGGCGGGTGCCATGACGAAACGCTAGTCCCATGTGGCGCACGGCTCCACCCCCGGGCCTGAGGGGGTGACCGGGCGCGGGAGTCAGGCCTCGGGAGAGGAGGGCGTACGCCGCGAGGTGGCCGCAACGCTGGCCGCCGCAACCACCTCTGCGCCGGCCGCGCGAAGCGCCCGGGCGGCCTCCGTGAGGGTCGCCCCGGTCGTCACCACGTCATCGACGATGACCACCGGGCGGCCCGCGACGAGAGCGACGAGCCGACCGGGCACCGAGAGGCTGCCGGCCAGGTTGGCAGCCCGCGACGCCGCGTCCAGCCCGGCCTGGTCCAGGACCCGGCTGGCCGCCCGCAGCACCGGCGCCACCGTCACGAGCAGCCCGCTCGACCGTAGGGCGGAGGCCGCCCGGCGGGCCATCCGCAGGGTCGGGTCGTGACCTCGGGCGCGCACGGCCGCGCGCCGCGACGGTGCCGGGACCAGGAGGAGACCGGCGCCGGCGGCACCATCGCGACCGGCGGCCGCCAGGACCGCCCGCGCCAGCGCCTCGCCCAGCGGGCCGGCCAGCCGGGTGCGACCGTGCTCCTTCGCGGCGACCACCGCCGCCCGGACCGGGCCGTCGTAGGCCGCCACCGACCACGGCGTGGGCAGGCCGGCCGGCACCGGGTCCGGCCAGCGCACCCGCGCCGGAGCCGCCAGCGCGGTCCGGCACTCCGGGCAGAGCAGCCCGCTGGCGATGCCGCAGCCGGCGCAGGTCTCGGGCAGCACCAGGTCGAGCAGGTCGCGCAGCACCGAGCCCGTCACGCCGACCAGCGTCGGTCCGGACCGGGCGCCTGACGGCGTACGCCGCCGGACTGTGGACGGGGACGGGGCTGTGGACGGCGGCCGGTCAGCCCGGGTAGGCCGGGTCCGTCCCCTCGCCGAAGCTGACCCAGCCGCGCCCCGAGGTGTACTGCCGCAGCTCGGCATCCGCCGTCGCTCCGATCAGCGGGCCGGACTCGGCCGAGACCGGTGCCGCCGCGATCGTGACCAGGTCGGCCTGCGGCTCCACGGTCACCACGTCATAGCCGTCCGTGGTGGTCGTGAACGGCGCCACCGGCGCGCCGTCGAGGCTGCCGAGCACCGTCACGATCGTCGCGTCGGTCCACGCGACGTCGCGGACGGCGCGCACCTGCGGGAGGATCTCGCGCGCCCCCTGGATCGCCACGCGCGGTGTCCCGGTCGCGTCGGGGTCGAGGTCCTCGATGCCGGTGACGGCCCCGAGCGTGAGGCGGGCGGCCCGGCCGCGGCCGCTGACCATCGCGACCCGGGACCCGTCTCGCGACACGACGACCTGCGCCAGCCGGCCGCCGGGGAGCCGGGGGACGGCCACCTCGACCGCCGGTGCCTCCCCGCCGGGCAGGAGGAGCAGCCGGCCGGTCGACCGGTCGACGACCCACACGTTGCCCAACGGGTCCCACGAGGGCTGGCTCAGGTCGCCACCGGTCAGGACCGCGGAGAAGGTCCCGTCGGCGGCGATCCGCCCGACGCGCAGGGCGGTGCCGTCGGTCGTCACGGCCGCCAGCTCGGTGGTGTCGAGCGACACCGCAGGGGTGCGGACCGGGAAGTCGCCGGACCCCGCAGGCCCGGTCAGCGGCTGGAAGCTGCCCTCGATGATCCGCCCCACCCGGGGGCCTTGCACGACGTAGACCGACGGACTGCCGCTGAAGCCGTCGGGGTCGTAGGTGAGCCAGGAGTTGACTGCCTGGTCCTGCGGCGCACCCTGCACGAAGCGGTCGTCGCCGCCCGCGGTGATCCGCACCCGGTCGATCTGGGATCCGAGCTGCTTGAGCGTCCAGACGATCTGCGCGGACATCTGCTCCCGGGCGTCCTGGTCGGCAGCGAGCACCGCGTCGTCCAGCGACACCGTCGCGAGGCCGTCCCGCACCGGGACCGACTGCACCTCGAGCTGGGTGCCTTGCGGGAAGGCCGTGAGCACCGCGCCGCGCAGGTCTGCCGTCGGCCCCCTCAGCAGCCGGGACACGACCTTCGTCGTCAGCCCGGGCAGCTCGGGCACCATGACGGTGTCGGGCACCAGCGAGTTGCGCGACGGCGACAGGAAGTAGAGCGAGACCTGGCGGAAGGTCTGGTCGACGTCGAGCTGGGAGAGCACCAGCCCGTCGTCGAGCCCAGCGATCCGCCACTCGCCGTCCTCGCGCTCCATCCGGTAGGTGCGCGTCAGATCGGGACTGCCGGGAGTCCGCCGGTAGGTCCCCTCGGCGTCGATCCGGGCGACCTCGGTGACCTGCGCGGCGACCGAGCCGTCCGCCCCCTCCCGGACCGCGGGGGGCGCGCCGCCGTCGTGCACCACTGTCTCGGCGGCCGGCCGCCAGCGCTGCGCGGCCCGGCCGGTGAGGTACATCCGGGCCACCTCGTGGTCTCCGCGGAAGTCGGCGCTGGCGCGCAGGAAGCCCTGCACCACCTGCACCGCCGACGCGCCTGGCACCGGCTCCTCGGCGATGAACTGCACCGCTGCGTCCTGCCGTTCCAGCTGCAGGTTGCGGCCCTTCTGCACCGAGCCGGACGTCGGTATGCCGGCGCAGCCGGAGAGCGTCGCGGCGACGACGGCCGCGGCCGCCACGGCGCGGAACCGGCGGCTAGACATCGACACCGCCGCCGACCTGGCCCGCTGTCGCGGTGCGCCGGTAGGGCACGCCGACCTGAACCGGCCTGAGCCGGCGCGCCGAGTCGGCCGGCTCGAGCGGGATCGGTGACCCGTCGAGCTCGGCACCGAGCTGCCGTGGCACGGTGAGTCGGAACTGGCAGCCGTCGCCGGGCTCGCCCCACGCCTGCAGCCAGCCGCCGTGCAGGTGGGCGTCCTCCATCGCGATCGAGAGCCCGAGGCCGGTCCCACCGGTGGTGCGGGCACGCGCGGGATCGGCGCGCCAGAAGCGGTTGAACACCATGGGCACGTCGGAGGCGGCGAGGCCCACGCCGTGGTCGCGCACCGCGACCGCCACCGCGTCGTCGTCAGCACGCACCAGCACCACGACCGGCCGTCCCTCGCCGTGCTCGATCGCGTTGACGACCAGGTTGCGAAGAATCCGCTCGATCCGTCGCCCGTCGACCTCGGCCAGCGCACCGCCGGGCGGTGCGTCGATGCGCAGCTCGCTGCCGCGCCGGTCGGCGAGCGGCTCCATCGCCTCGACCACGTGCTGGGCGATGCCGACGATGTCGGTCGGCTCGGGGTCGAGGATCGCTGCCCCGGCGTCGTAGCGGCTGATCTCGAGCAGGTCGCCCAGCAACGACTCGAAGCGGTCCAGCTGGGTCTGCAGGATCTCCGCGCTGCGCTCGACGGCCGGGTCGAAGCCGATCCGCGCCTCGTGCAGCACGTCGGCCGCCATCCGGACCGTGGTGAGCGGGGTCCGCAGCTCGTGCGACACGTCGGAGACGAAGCGTCGCTGCACCCGGGAGAGGTCCTCCAGCTGGCGGATCTGGCGCTGCAGGCTGGTGGCCATCCGGTTGAAGGACGCCGCGAGCCGTGCAAGGTCGTCCTCCCCGCGGACCCGCATCCGCTCCTCGAGCCGGCCGGCGGAGAGCCGCTCGGCGATCCGGGCAGCCATCCGCACCGGCGTCACGACCTGCCGGGTGACCAGCCAGGCGATCCCACCGACCAGCACGACGAGGCCGAAGGCCGCGAGCAGCAAGGCCCGGCGGACCAGGTTGAGCGTGTCCTGCTCCTTGTCGAGCGGGAAGAGGAAGTAGAGCTCGTACGTCCCGTTCTCCGGGATGACGACCGGTGCTCCCACGACCATCACCGGGACCCGTCGGCCCGAGTCGCGCTGCACCTCGGCGTAGGTCCAGAGCTGGGTGGCCTGGGTCTCCACCTGCGGGCGGAGTGCGTCGATGGCCGTGATGTCGGCACCGAAGCTGCTGCGCCCCAGCGGGGCATCGGGCGAGTTGACGTCCGGCCCCCGCAGGAGCACGACGTCCTTGGACCCCTCGGGCCCGCGGGCCAGCTGGCGAACCAGGTCGGGGACGAGGGTGTCGTAGACACCCGGCTCGCTGCGGTCGGCCGAGTCGAAGGTCTCCTGAGCGGTGCGCACGCCGGTGCTCGCCTCGGCGAGGGAGGCCTGCTCGCGGTCCTGGAGCAGGCCGTCGCGCACCCGGCTGATCAGCACGTTGCCCAGCACCAGGATCGCGATCAGCGAGAAGAGGGTCGTCGTGGTGACCACGCGGAGCTGCAGTGAGCGGCGCCAGAGGGCGTGAGTCCTCCGCCACGACCGGCGGACCAGCCGCCGGCCGCGGGCGACCGGCGCCGGCGCACGGGTGGTCGGCCCACCGCTCCCGCGGGCGGCGGGGACGTCGGTGCCGGGGCTCTGCGTCAGGCCGGACCTGCCTTGTAGCCGACGCCCCGGACGGTCACGACGACCTCGGGGCTCTCCGGGTCCTGCTCCACCTTGGAGCGCAGCCGCTGGACGTGGACGTTGACCAGCCTGGTGTCGGCTGCGTGCCGGTAGCCCCAGACCTGCTCCAGGAGCACCTCGCGGGTGAAGACCTGCCACGGCTTGCGCGCGAGCGCGACCAGCAGGTCGAACTCGAGCGGGGTCAGCGCGATGGCCGCACCGTCGCGCTTGACCGAGTGCCCGGCGACGTCGATCACCAGGTCACCGATCTCCAGCAGCTCGGGCGCCGGCTCCTCGCTGCGCCGCAGCCGGGCCCGGATCCGGGCGACCAGCTCCTTGGGCTTGAACGGCTTGACGACGTAGTCGTCGGCGCCGGACTCCAGCCCGACCACGACGTCGATGGTGTCCGTCTTGGCCGTGAGCATCACGATCGGGACGCCGGACTCGGCGCGGATCGCGCGGCACACGTCGATGCCGTCGGTGCCCGGGAGCATCAGGTCGAGCAGCACCAGGTCCGGTTTGTGCTCGCGGAACATCGGGAGCGCCTGGTCGCCGTCGGCGCACAGGGTCGGCTCATAGCCCTCCCCGCGCAGCACGATGCCGAGCATCTCGGCCAGCGCGGTGTCGTCGTCGACGATGAGGACCCGACCCTTCATGCGCTCATCGTGACACGAAAGAGAGCCCCGGGTCGGACACTGGCGCGGCGGGCGCCACCTGCGGCGTGCCAGCATGTCGACCGTGAGCGACCAACCGGGGTGGACGCCACCCAGCGAGCCGGGGCCGCCGGCTGAGGACGTCCCGCCCGGCTGGGCGCCGCAGCAGCCGCCCGCGTACCGGCCCGGCGGCCCGCCGCCGGGCGGCCCGCCGGCCGGGCTCTCAGCAGCCCGGCTGGCAGCAGCCGTCGCCCGCGCCGCAGCCGGCCTGGGGCCAGCAGCCGGCATGGGGGCAGCAGCCGGGCTGGGGGCAGCAGCAGTGGACACCGCCTCCGCCCCCGCCCAAGCCCGGGGTCATCCCCTTGCGCCCGCTCGGCGTCGGCGAGGTGCTCGACGGCGCCATCTCGGCGATCCGGGCCCAGCCGGCGCTGATGCTCGGCCTGTCCGCCGTGGTCGCCGTCGTGACCCAGCTGCTCACCGTGCCGCTGACCTGGCTGCTGCTGCGCGACGCCGGCGACCAGGCGTTCAGCGTCTCCGAGCCGGCCGACCCCGGCGAGGACTTCGCGTTCGCCGCCAGCGCGATCTCCGCCGCCGGCATCCAGGTCGTCGTCACCCTGGTCGCCTCCCTGCTGCTCACCGGCATCCTCACGGTGGCGGTCAGTCGGGCGGTCCTCGGCGAGCGGCTCGGCGCCCGGGACGCCTGGGAGCGCGCCCGGCCGCGCATTCCCGCGCTGCTCGGCGTCACCGCGCTGGTGATCCTCGTCGAGCTCGGCGTCCTCGTGGTCTGCCTCGGCCCGGGCGTCCTGCTCGCCGTCGCCTCGGCGCCGGTCGCCGTCACCGTGATCGCGTTCGTGATCGGAGTCCCGCTCGGCATCGCGGTGGCGGTCTATCTGTACGTCGCCTTCGCGCTCGCCCCGGCAACGGTCGTGCTCGAGCGGCAGCGGGTCGTGGGGTCGCTGCGCCGGTCCAGGGGGCTGGTGCAGGGAGCCTGGTGGCGGACATTCGGCATCCTGCTGCTCGTCAACGTGATCGCCCAGGTGCTCTCCGGGATCATCAGCGTGCCGACGACCGTCGTCACCGTCCTCGTCTCCCTGACGACCGGGTCGGGCAACCCCTACGAGATCCTGCCCCTGCTCGTCACCGCGCTCGGGACCATCGTCGCCTCCGCGATCACCTGGCCGTTCACCGCGGTGTCCACGGCGCTGCTCTACGTCGATCGGCGGATCCGACGGGAGGGGCTGGACATCGAGCTGGCCCGGGCCGCCGGCGTCGCGCACCCGGCCGGCCCGGCCGCCGCCCCGACCAGCAGCGGCACACCCACCTCCGGGCCGTGATGGCTGTCCCGGTCGAGCTCGGCAGGGAGGCCGCCCAGCAGGCCGCGCGCGAGGAGCTGGCGAAGCAGGTCTACCGCGACGCCGGGCCCGGCCTGACCGAGCGCGTCCTGCGCTGGATCTACGAGAAGGCCACCGACCTGCTCGACGGCGCGGCCGGGCTCTCCCCCGGCGGGCGCCTCGGGCTGCTCGTGCTCCTGCTGCTCCTCGTGGCCGCGGCCGTCGCGATCCGGCTCCGGGTCGGGCCGCTCGGCCGTCGGCAGCCGGTCGACCAGCCGCTCTTCACCGGCGGCGAGCGCTCTGCCGCCGAGCACCGTGCCGCGGCCGACCGGCACGCTGCCGCCGAGCAGTGGGCCGAGGCGGTCCGCGAGCGGCTACGGGCAGTCGTACGCGACCTCGAGGAGCGGGCGCTGCTCGAGCCGCGCGTCGGGCGCACGGCCGACGAGGCGGCGCGAGAGGGCGGGACGGCCCTTCCGTCCTGCGCCCGCAACCTGGTCAGCGGAGCCCGGGTCTTCGACGAGATCTGGTACGGCGGCCGCGAGGCAACGGCGGAGCACGACGCGACCCTTCGGGAGCTGGACCGGCAGGTGCGAGCGCGCCCGCCCGACCGCCGAGGCGACCCGGTGACGACCGCCGTGGCGAACACCGCCGGCCCAGGGCCCCGCGAGGCCTGGCGGGCGGCCCGCGGCCCGGTGACCGTGGCCCTCGTCGTCGTCCTGGGCGCCCTCGCCGTGGCGTTGCTCGCCGGTGGACCTCCTGCCGGGCGGCTGGACCCCCGGTCACCGGCCCCGGACGGCAGCCGGGCGGTGGCCGAGGTGCTGCGCGACCAGGGCGTGCAGGTGGACCTGGCCACGACCACCGCCGCCGTCCGCCGGCTCGCCGGCCCGGGCCGCACGCTGCTGGTCACCGACCCCGAGCTGCTGGCGGACTCGCAGGCCTCGGCGGTGCTCGGGCTCGGGACCGACCTGGTGGTCGTCGAGGCGGCGCGCCCCGAGCGCTTCGCCGCCGGGGTGAGCCTGGGTCAGGTGTCGCCGCCCGGGGTGCGCAGGCCGGGGTGCCGGCTGGCCGCCGCGCGTCGGGCCGGCGGCGCCGACACCGGAGGCGCCGGCTACGTCGTCGCCACCACCGCCCGCGGGACCCGGCTCTGCTACGCCGAGGACGGCCAGCCCTCGCTGGTCCGGGTCGCCGAGGGCGGCCGGGCGGTGACCTTCCTCGGGAGCGGCGCCGCGCTGACCAACCGGCGCTTCGGCGAGGAGGGCAACGCCGCGCTGGCGCTCGGCCTGCTCGGCGGTCAGGACCGGCTGGTCTGGTACCTCCCCGCACTGTCCGACGTGCCGGCCGGCGCGGCCCAGGAGTCCGTGTACGACCTCGTGCCGGACGGGGTCTGGTGGGGTCTGGCCCAGCTGGCGGTCGCCGTCGTGCTGCTCGCCCTCTGGCGAGCACGGCGGCTGGGACCGGTGGTGACCGAGCCTCTGCCGGTCGTCGTGCAGGCCGCCGAGACGGTGGAAGGCCGCGCCCGGCTCTACCGCCGCAGCCGGGCGCGGGACACCGCCGCCGAGTCGCTGCGAGGCGCCCGCCGGGTCCGGCTCGGCAGGCTGCTCGGGCTGCCGCCGCGCAGCGAAGCGGCGGCGCTCGTCGACGCGGTCGCGGCCAGGTCCGGTCGGTCACCGGCCGAGGTGGGAGCCCTGCTGTACGGTGCCGCACCTGCCGACGACAGGGCGCTGGTGGCCCTCGCCGACGCCCTCGACGCCCTCGACCAGGAGGTCCGCCGACAGTGACCCACCCGACCAGCCGGCCCGACCCGGGCGAGCCGACCAGTGCACCCGCCGACGCCCTGCCGGCACTCCAGGCCGTCCGGACCGAGGTGGCCAAGGCAGTGGTCGGCCAGGACGCCGCCGTGACGGGGCTGGTCATCGCCCTGCTCTGTCGCGGGCACGTGCTCCTCGAGGGCGTTCCCGGCGTGGCAAAGACCCTGCTGGTCCGCGCCCTGTCCGCCGCGCTGTCCCTGGACACCAAGCGGGTGCAGTTCACCTCCGACCTGATGCCCGGCGACGTGACCGGGTCGCTCGTCTACGACGCGCGGTCGTCGGCGTTCTCGTTCCGCGAGGGTCCGGTCTTCACCAACCTGCTGCTCGCTGACGAGATCAACCGGACGCCGCCCAAGACCCAGGCCGCGCTGCTCGAGGCGATGGAGGAGCGCCAGGTCACGGTCGACGGCCGGGGCCGCCTGCTGCCCGACCCCTTCGTCGTGGTCGCCACCCAGAACCCGGTCGAGTACGAAGGGACGTACCCCCTCCCCGAGGCCCAGCTGGACCGCTTCCTGCTCAAGCTCACCGTCCCGCTGCCCTCGCGCGACGACGAGGTCGGCGTCCTCACCCGGCACGCCGGCGGATTCGACCCGCGCGACCTGCGGGCGGCCGGCATCCGGGCCGTCGCCGGCGACGCCGAGCTCGCTGCCGGGCGGGCCGCTGTGGCCCGAGTGACGCTGGCCCCCGAGGTCATCGGGTACGTCGTCGACCTCGCCCGCGCGACCCGCAGCTCACCCTCCCTCCAGCTCGGGGTCTCCCCCCGCGGCGCGACCGCCTTGATGTCCGCCGCCCGGGCGTGGGCCTGGCTGTCCGGCCGCGACTACGTCACGCCCGACGACGTGAAGGCCCTGGCACGGCCCGCGCTGCGGCACCGCGTGGAGCTGCGACCGGAGGCCGAGCTGGAGGGCGTCACGCCCGACGCCGTGCTCGACGGCGTGCTGGGGACCGTCCCCGTGCCGCGGTGACCGGCGGGCCGCCATGGACCTGACGCCGTGGACGTGACGCCGTGGCGCTGACCGGTCGGCTGGCCCTGCTCGCCGCCGCCGCCGCTGTCGTCGTCGGCCTGGTCGCACCGACCGGGTGGGCGGTGCTCGTCGCCACTCTGCTGCTGCTGGCGCTCGCCGCTCTCGACGTCGCGCTCGCCGGGCCGGTCGGCCCGCTGCAGCTGCACCGTGACGGCGACGTCGCCGTCCGCCTCGGTGAACCGGCCGCAGTACGGCTCACGGTGACCAACCCGTCCGGGCGGCGGGTGCGCGGCCGGCTCCGGGACGCCTGGCCGCCGAGCGCCGGGGCGCAGAGCCAGCGGCACGACCTCGACGTGCCCGCCGGCGAGCGCCGCCGGCTGACGACCGCGCTGCTGCCCACCCGCCGAGGTGACCGGCACGCCGACCGGGTCACGGTTCGCTCGGTCGGTCCGCTCGGTCTGGCCGCCCGGCAGGGGTCGCACCGGGTGCCGTGGCGGGTGCGGGCGCTGCCGCCCTTCGAGAGCCGCCGTCACCTCCCGTCGCGGCTGGCCCGGCTGCGCGAGCTGGACGGCCGTTCGGCGGTGATGGTGCGCGGCCAGGGCACCGAGTTCGACTCGCTGCGCGAGTACGTGGTCGGCGACGACGTGCGGTCCATCGACTGGCGCGCCTCGGCGCGGGCGTCCGACGTGATGGTGCGGACCTGGCGTCCCGAGCGCGACCGCCGGGTGCTGCTGGTCCTGGACTGCGGACGCACCGCGGCCGGTCGGGTCGGCGACGCACCGCGGCTCGACGCGGCGATGGACGCCGCGTTGCTGCTCGCCGCACTGGCCTCCCGGGCCGGCGACCGCGTCGACCTGCTGGCGTACGACCGGACCGTCCGGGCCCGCGTCGACGGCGTCCCGGCGAGCGGACTGCTGCCCGCGCTCGTGCAGGCGATGGCTCCGCTGGACGCGTCGCTGGTCGAGCCGGACTACCGCGGGATGGTCGCGACGGTGCTCGCCGGGTCGCCGCGCCGCAGTCTCGTCGTCCTGCTGACCGCTCTCGACACCGCGCCGGCCGAGGAGGGCCTGCTGCCCGTGCTCGGGCAGCTGACCCGGCGGCACGGCGTCGTGGTCGCATCGGTGGCCGACCCGCGGGTGGCACGGATGGCGGCCGCCCGCGGCGACGTCACGGCGGTGTACGACGCGGCCGCCGCAGAGCGCTCGGTGCTCGAGCGGGAGCGGCTCTCGCAGGTGCTGCGCCGCCGGGGCGTCGAGGTCGTCGACGCCGACCCCGACCGGCTCGCACCGGAGCTGGCCGACCGCTACCTCGCGCTCAAGGCCGCCGGCCGGCTCTGACCCGCTCAGCCGGCGACGGGCGCCCGAGCGGCCTGGCCGGCGCCGCGGAGCGCACCCGTCTCGCCCGCGCGGACGGCGCGGCCACCGAGCACCACGACGTAGGTGAGGAACGCCAGCCAGACCAGGGCGCCGATGCCGACCCGCGCCCAGGTGGGCAGCCCGGAGGGTGTGACGAAGGCTTCGACCACCCCCGACACCGCGAGGGTCGCGGCCAGCCCGATCGCCAGCGCGCCGGCCGCCTGGCCCTCCTCGGCCAGCGCCTGGGAGCGGGTGCGCGCGCCGGGGTCGATCCACGACCAGCCCAGCCGAAGGCCGGCACCGGCGGCCACGAACACGCAGGTGAGCTCGAGCAGGCCGTGCGGGAGGATCAGCCCGAAGAAGACGTCCAGCCGGCCGCCGGCTGCCATCAGACCGCCCGAGACGCCGACGTTGAGGGCGTTCTGCCACAGGATCCACACGACGGGCACGATGAGGATGCCGAGGGCGAGCGCGAGCGCGGACACCCACGCGTTGTTGGTCGCGACCTGCGCGGCGAAGGAGCCGGCCGGGTTGGACGAGTAGTAGTCCTCGAAGTCGCGCTCGACCAGCTGCCGGATCTGCTCGGGCGCGGCGATGCTCGACTGCACCCGCGGGTTCGCCGCCACCCACCAGCCGACGGCGAGACCGACCAGGCAGAAGGCCACGCCCACGCCGGCCCACCAGCGCGCGCTGCGGTAGAGCGCGGCGGGGAAGGTCACGACGAAGAACCGCGCGAGGTCCGCCCACGCCGGGCTGTCGCTCCCCGCGACCGCGGCGCGCGCCCGGGCGACCAGTGTCGAGAGCCGGCCCACGAGCGCGGGGTCGGGCGAGGCGGACCGGACGACCGACAGGTGGGTGGCGACCCGCTGGTAGAGGGTGACGAGCTCGTCGACCTCGGCGCCGGTGGGGCGGCTGCGCCGCCCGGCCTTGGTGACCAGCTCCTCGAGCCGGCGCCACTCCGCCCGGTGGGCGGCGACGTAGGCATCGATGTCCACCAGCGCAGGGTAGCCAGCACCGGTCGGCACTAGCCTCGTGCGGGATGTCCGATCTCGTCACCGGCGACGCCGTCGTCCTGGAGCTGCGGCTGGCCAAGCTCGCCAGCCGGTCCCTCGCCCTCACCATCGACCTGACGGTCCAGTTCGCTGCCCTCCTGGTCGTCTCGTTCGTGGTGAGCGGGGTCGGCGCCTCGGTCGACGGCGCGCTCGGTGCGGCGCTGGGCCTGACCTTCCTCGTCGCCGTGGTCGTCGGCTACCCGGTCGCGATGGAGACATCGACCCGCGGGCGGTCCCTGGGCAAGATGGCACTCGGGCTGCGCGTCGTGCGCGAGGACGGCGGGCCGGTCCGCTTCCGGCAGGCCTTCGTGCGCGGACTGCTGTCGGTCGTCGAGATCTGGATCTCGCTCGGCTCGATCGCCTTCATCGCCTCCCTCGCGTCCTCGCAGGGCAAGCGGCTCGGCGACTACCTCGCCGGCACGGTCGTGGTGCACGAGCGGGTCCCGGTCGCGGCCAACCCGGTGGCGCTGATGCCGCCGCCGCTGGCCGGCTGGGCGACCACGCTCGATCTCTCGCGGCTGCCCGATGACCTGGCACTGGCCGCACGGCAGTTCCTGTCCCGCGCCGCGGAGCTGTCACCGGCCGCCCGTGAGGACATGGGGTCGCGCATCGTCGCCGCCATGCAGTCGGTCACGACCCCGCCTCCGCCGCCGGGCACCCCGCCCTGGGCCTACCTCGCGGCCGTGCTCGCCGAGCGACGTCGCCGCGAGCTGCTCCGGCTCGGGGCGCCCGGAGCACCGGGCGGGGCGACGTACCCGCCGTCGACCTACCCACCGCCGACGGGCTACCCGCCGGCGGGCTACCCACCGCCGAGCCTACCCGCCGTCGTACGCCCCCGCACCGCAAGCACCTCCGCCATCGCCATCCCCGGGTCCGCCGGATCCGGACCGATCCGGCAACCCGTTCGCACCACCGGGCTGAGCGGGTCACGTAGGGTGCGGAGAGTGACCTCCGACCTCGGCCCGCAGGACCAGTTCGCCGTGCTGGCGCAACGGCTTCGGGACGGTCGCAGCGTGTCCGAGGTGCACGCGATCGTGGTCGAGTCCGCCCCCCAGCTGGTCGACGGGTGCGACCGCGCGGCCATCGGGATCCTCGAGCCGAACGGGCGCTTCCACAGCGGTGCCGCCACCGACGACGTGATGCGGCTGATCGACGAGCTGCAGAACGAGCTGCGTGAGGGCCCGTGCCTCGAGGCAAGCACCGACCAGAAGGTCCAGGTCGACAACGACATCACCGAGCACAGCAGCTGGCCGCGGCTTGCCGAGGCCGTCGTGGCGCGCACCCCCGTGCGGGCGATGCTGGCGGTGCCGCTGCTCGCGGAGGGCAAGCGCACCGGGGCGCTGAACCTCTTCAGCGACACCACGGGAGTCTTCGACGCGGACGCCGTCGCGATGGCCACCGTCCTGGCCTCCTTCAGCTCGGTGGCCATCGCGTCGGCCGGGCACTCGGAGCGCGCCGCGCAGTACGAGCAGGGCATGGCCACCAACCGCGAGATCGGCGCAGCGGTCGGGATCCTGATGGCGACCCACGGGATCTCGCAGGACGACGCCTTCGCGATGCTGAGCACTGCCTCGCAGCGGCTCAACCGCAAGCTGCGCGACATCGCCACGAGCATCGTGCGCGACCACCACGCGCGCTGACCGGGCCGGCTCTTCGCGACGTACGACGGACGACCGCGCGGCGCGACGACTCCACGGCGCAACGACGAGTGGCGCGCTGCGGCTGCCTCCCGGGCCTCGGGAGAGCCGCAACGCGCCACTGGTCAGTCAGTCACGCGGTGGAGCCAACTGCTCAGTAGCGGTAGTGGTCCGGCTTGTAGGGCCCGGCCACGTCCACGCCGATGTACTCGGCCTGGTCCTTGCTCAGCTTGGTGAGCTTGACGCCGAGGGCGTCGAGGTGCAGCCGGGCGACCTTCTCGTCGAGGTGCTTGGGCAGCACGTAGACCTGCTTCTCGTACTGGTCGTTCTTCGTCCAGAGCTCGATCTGGGCGATCGTCTGGTTGGCGAACGAGTTCGACATCACGAAGCTCGGGTGGCCGGTCGCGTTGCCGAGGTTCAGCAGGCGGCCCTCCGACAGCACGATGATCGAGTGGCCGTCGGCGAAGGTCCACTCGTCGACCTGCGGCTTGATGGTCGTGCGTCGCACGCCCTTGGTGCGCGCCAGGCCGGCCATGTCGATCTCGTTGTCGAAGTGGCCGATGTTGCCCACGATCGCCTGGTGCTTCATCCGCGCCATGTCGGCGGCGCTGATGATGTCCTTGTTGCCGGTCGCGGTGATGAAGATGTCGGCGGTCTCGACGACGTCCTCGAGCGTGGTCACCTGGAAGCCGTCCATCGCCGCCTGCAGCGCGCAGATCGGGTCGATCTCGGTGATGATGACCCGGGCGCCCTGGCCGCGCAGCGACTCGGCCGAGCCCTTGCCCACGTCGCCGTAGCCGAGCACGACCGCGACCTTGCCGCCCATCAGGACGTCGGTGGCCCGGTTGATGCCGTCGATCAGGGAGTGGCGGGTGCCGTACTTGTTGTCGAACTTCGACTTGGTGACGGAGTCGTTGACGTTGATCGCGGGGAAGAGCAGCTCGCCGGTCTTGGCGAACTCGTAGAGACGGTGCACACCGGTCGTCGTCTCCTCGGTGACGCCCTTGATGCCCTCGCCCATCCGCGTGTACTTCGTGGGGTCGGCGGCGACCGAGCCGCGCAGCAGGTCGAGGATGACGCCGTACTCCTCGGAGTCCTCCTCGCCGGCGGTCGGCACCGCGCCGGCCTTCTCGAACTGCGTGCCCTTGTGGATGAGCAGCGTGGCGTCGCCACCGTCGTCGAGCAGCATGTTGGGGCCGGTGCCGTCCGGCCAGGTCAGCATCTGCTCGGTGCACCACCAGTACTCCGGCAGCGTCTCGCCCTTCCAGGCGTAGACCGGGGTGCCGGCGGGGGCGTCGGGGGTGCCGTTGCCCACGACGACCGCGGCCGCGGCGTGGTCCTGGGTCGAGAAGATGTTGCAGGAGACCCAGCGGACGTCGGCGCCCAGCGCGACGAGGGTCTCGATCAGGACGGCGGTCTGCACGGTCATGTGCAGCGAGCCGGCGATGCGGGCACCGGCGAGCGGCCGGCTCGCGCCGAACTCCTCGCGCAAGGACATCAGGCCGGGCATCTCGTGCTCGGCCAGGCGGATCTCGTTGCGGCCGTACTCGGCCAGGGACAGGTCGGCGACCTTGTAGTCGCCAGCGTTGAGCGTGCTCATGTGCGTGCTCCTCGGATGGGGTCGGCCTGGGGCCGTCGGTCTGGGACGTGCGGACGCTGCGCGCAGTCAGCAGACGGCGGTACGTCCGGCAGGTGCCCGGCGCGGCCCCTCAGGGCCTTCCCATCAGTGACGCCAGACTCGGTCGACCCAGTCTACCGGGCGACGGGCGGCCGGTCATCCCCCGTGCCGGTGGCGTCGCGCAGCAGGTCGGGCTCGAGGTAGATCACCCGGGCGATCGGCACCGCGTCCCGGACCCGCACCTCGGCGGCGTCGATGGCCCGCGCCACCTCGGCCGCCGTGTCGTCGTGCCGCACGGCGATCTTGGCGGCGACCAGCAGCTCGTCGGGGCCGAGGTGCAGGGTCCTCATGTGGATCACCCGGACGACGCTGTCGTCGGCGAGCAGCGCGGCCTCGATGCGGCGAACGGCGTCCGGCGATGCGCCCTCCCCGAGGAGCAGGCTCTTGGTCTCCAGCGCGAGGACGAAGGCGATGACGACGAGCAGCACGCCGATGCTGACGGTGCCGAGGCCGTCCCACGTCCCGTCGTCGGTGATCAGGGTCAGGCCGACGCCGAAGAGGGCGAGGACCAGGCCGATCAGCGCACCGAGGTCCTCGAGCAGCACGACCGGCAGCTCGGGCGCCTTGGCGTGCCTGACGAACTGCACCCACGACTGGTCGCCGCGGACCTGGTTGGACTCCACGATGGCCGTGCGGAAGGAGAAGCTCTCCATCGCGATGGCCGCCAGAAGGACGACGACCGGCACCCACTTCCACTCATCGATCGGGTGCGGGTCCTGGAGCTTGTGCCAGCCCTCGTACAGCGCGAACAGGCCGCCGACACTGAACAGCACGATCGAGACGATGAAGGCGTAGATGTATCGCTCCCGGCCGTAGCCGAAGGGGTGGTCGGGGGTCGCGGCGCGGCGCGAGCGGCGGCCGCCGACGAGGAGCAGGCCCTGGTTGCCCGAGTCGGCGACCGAGTGGATGGACTCGGCGAGCATCGACGACGAGCCGGTGAGCAGGTACGCCACGAACTTGGTGACCGCGATGCCGAGGTTGGCCGCCAGCGCGGCGACGATGGCCCGGTTGCCCCCCGACGCGCTCACGCCCGGTCCTCGCGGTCGCTCACGTGACTGCCGGCGTCGAGCGCTCCCGACTTCAGCGCGAGGATCGGCTCGATCGGTGACGGGTCGATGCCCTGCAGGAGCGCGAGGTAGACGCTGGCGAAGTCGAGCGGGGCCACCAGACTGGCCAGCCGGGTCACCGGGTGCTCGCCTTCGGCGCGCAGCACGTCGACCGCGACGTCGAAGCGCTCGGCCAGGCCGACCGTCGCGTCGGCCCGCCGGCCGACCTGCTCGACCTCCTCGGTGTCGCGGAGCAGGAGCAGGCGCATGCGCGGCAGCTCGGGTGCGACAGCCGGATCCTCGAACGGGTCACGGAAGATGTCCTCCTGGGACTCGGCCAGCGCGCCGAAGCGGCCTGCGAGCACCACGACCTGGTTGTGGTGCACCTCGGGGAGCGCACCGGTCACCGCGGGGTACTTCGCGTTCTCCGCGAGCTGCGCGCCGAAGCGGGACGCCGCCACCGCTGCGACGTCGCTCGCACCCCAGACGAACGGGAGCGACCCGGCGACCTGGACGGCGACCTGCTTGGCCGGGTTCTGCGATGACTCGGCACCCGGGCCGCACCGCTCGCTGGTCTCGTCGAGCTGGTCGGCGAGGTCGGCGAGCTGCTGACGGGAGACCGCAGCCAGGCCCAGCGCGTCGAGCACCAGCAGGACCGGGGTGGCCAGGCCCCACAAGTTGGCGCGCGGCATCCGACCGCGCGCGTCGACCGGGAGGTGCACGGCACGGCCGTCGTCGGCGCGGGCGGACAGCGACGAGCCGGGCGCACCGACGGTGACCACACGGGCCCCGCGACGGATCGCCTCGTCCAGCGCGGACAGCGTCTCCTCGGTCTCGCCGGAGCAGGAGACGGCGACGACCACGTCCATCCCGCCGACCCAGCCGGGGAGCCGGTGCCCACGGCTGGCCAGGACGGGGACCGGACAGCTGCGCCCGGCGACCGCGGATGCCACGTCCGCGGCGATGCCCGAACCGCCCATCCCGGTGATGACGACGGCCCGCGGCCTGCCGTCCGCGGCGACCCGCGCGACGAGCTCCTCGTCGACGTGCAGGAGGGCCTCGCGCACCTGGGCGCCGGCCGTGGCGACCGCGCGCAGCATCTCGCCGGCGTCGAGCAGCTCGAGAGCCTCGCGGTCGTCGAGGACCGAGTCGTCCATCAGCGGTGCGCCGGGCACCGGTCAGGCCTCCGGGCCGGCGGGCGCCGGCTGGTCGCGGGTCTCCCGGGCCTCGTCGATCAGCAGCACCGGGATGTCGTCCCGGACGGGATAGGCCAGGCCGCAGGTGGCAGACGTGCACACCAGCTCCTGCGCCGGGTCGTCGACGCGCAGCGCGGCGTGGCAGCGGGGGCAGGCCAGGATCTCCAGCAGTCGCGGGTCGAGCTGCACGGTGGGGGGCTCCTCGGGCTGGTCGGGTCGGTGGGATCGGGATCGGGGATCGGGACGGCTGGACGGCGACGCCGCGCGGCTTCCCGTTACGGCGTGACCGGGGGTGGACCGGCGGGCCGGTCGCCGCGGATCACGGCGAGCACGTCGTCGCGCAGCGCCTGCATCGTCGCGCCGTCCGCGGCCTCCGCGTTGAGCCGGAGCACCGGCTCGGTGTTGGACGGGCGCACGTTGAACCACCAGGACGGCGCCTGCACGGTCATGCCGTCGAGGTCGTCGACCTCGACGCCGGGCAGGGACGCGTAGCGGCTGCGGACCGCGTCGGTCGAGGCGGCCGGGTCGGCGACCTCGCTGTTCAGCTCGCCGGACGCGACGTAGCGCTCGAAGGCCGAGGCGATCACGGACAGCGGCTCCGGCTGCTCCCCGAGCGCGCTCAGGACGTGCATGGCCGCGAGCATCCCGGTGTCGGCCCGCCAGAAGTCGCGGAAGTAGTAGTGCGCGGAGTGCTCGCCTCCGAAGACCGCGCCGGTGCGCGCCATCTCGGCCTTGATGTAGGAGTGCCCGACCCGGGTCCGCACCGGCACGCCACCGTGCTCGCGGACGATCTCCGGTACCGCGCGCGACGTGATCAGGTTGTGGATCACGGTGGCGCCCGGGTGCTTGGCGAGCTCGCGGACCGCGACCATGCCGGTCACGGCCGACGGCGACACCGGCTCGCCACGCTCGTCGATGACGAAGCAGCGGTCGGCGTCACCGTCGAAGGCGATCCCGATGTCGGCGCCCTCGGCGCACACCTGCTTCTGCAGGTCGACGAGGTTCGCGGGGTCGAGGGGGTTCGCCTCGTGGTTGGGGAAGGTCCCGTCGAGCTCGAAGTACATCGGGACGACGTCGAGCGGCAGCCCGTCGAGGACGGTCGGGACGGTGTGGCCGCCCATCCCGTTGCCGGCGTCCACCACGACCCGCAGCCGGCGGTTGCCCCGCAGGTCGACCAGCGTGCGCAGGTGGTCGGCGTAGGCCACGAGCACGTCCTGCGTGCGTACGTCGCCGTGCGGCCCGTCGACGGCAGCCACGCCGGCCTCCGCCAGCGCACGGATCTCCCGAAGCCCGGTGTCGTCGCCGACCGGGACGGCGCCGGCCCGGCACATCTTGATCCCGTTGTACTTCGCGGGGTTGTGGCTGGCGGTGAACATCGCGCCGGGCAGTCCCAGGCTGCCGCTGGCGAAGTAGAGCTGGTCGGTCGAGGCGAGCCCGATGTCGACGACGTGGGCGCCCTGCGACGTCACCCCTGCTGCGAAAGCCGCGACGAGGGCCGGCGAGCTCGGGCGCATGTCGCGGCCCAGGACCACGGCGCCGCCGCCGGCCACGCCGACAACGCCGACAACTTGTGCGAAAGCCGCACCGAGCCCTTCGGCCACGCGCTCGTCGAGCTGCTCGGGCACCACACCGCGGACGTCGTACGCCTTGACGATCGACGAGAGGTCCCCGGTCGGCGCTGGCATGGCGCGAGCCTAGCGAGTCGGTCTCGCCCACGAGTCGGGCGGACAGCGGGGTCTCGGGCAGGCCGGAGCCCGCCGGAGGTCAGTGCTTGCGGGTCTTGTCCAGCACCCGCTGCACCGGCAGCACGGCGGCCCGGCCGGAGGCCAGGCCCTGCTCCTCCCAGGTGCGGTGCTCGCACCGGTGGCAGGAGGTGAACTGCACCGGCGACCCGTCCGTCAGCGCCATCGAGATCCGGGTGACCCGCTCGCTGCCGCAGGCCCGGCAGGTGGCGCCGGCGCGGGCGCCGGGCTGGGTCAGGGAGCCGAGGGGGACGGGCGGGACGGTCGTGGAGCGCGCCATGGGGGAGATCTGCCTTCGCCGGGAGCGGTGCGTACATCACTCGTTCGGCAGCATCCCGGATTTGCTTGAGTGTCCGGCGTGTCTGGGACGAAACAGATGGAACCGGGCGAACCGGACAGGCGTCGTCAGCGGGTCGGGGAGGGTTCCGAGGGCTCCGGGCTGCGCAGCACCCGCAGGTGCCCGCGGCGCGCGGTCTCCACCGCCTGCGGCTCGCGCGGCGGGGCCGGCCGGGCGGCCTCGCGGACCGCGTCGGCGAGCGCCTCGAGGTCGTCGCTGGACGGCCCGAGCGTGTGGGGGTCCGGCGCCAGCCGCAGCACCTCCCAGCCACGCGGGGCGGTCAGCCGCTCCGAGTGGGCCACGCACAGGTCGTAGCAGTGCGGCTCGGCATACGTCGCCAACGGGCCGAGGACGGCCGTCGAGTCGGCGTAGACGTAGGTGAGCGTGGCCACCGCAGGGCGTCCGCAGGCGGTGCGCGAACAGCGGCGGACGGGGCTCACGGTGCGAACCGTACCCAGGACAGGGGACGCCGGCCCGCCAACACGCCCGCCCGGAGGCGACGGACTACGGCCACGGACCTGCGGCGACGGACCTAGGCTGGGCAGGTGGCTGACCGGGTGAGCACGCGCCGGCCGGCGCGCCGGGACCGGCGCGGTCGGGGCCTGCGCGGGTCGCTGACTCCCGGGGACCTGCCGTTGACCCTGACCAGGGCGGAACAGTTCGACGAGCTGGTGCTGACCGCGGTGACCCGGCTGGAGCGGCGGTGGGGCGACCAGCTCGCGGTCGTCGAGGTGGCCGTCGAGGACGTGCCCGGTCCCGGCGCCGACCCGGTGCCGCTGGGCCGCAGCGAGGTGGCGACGCTCGACCGCCCGGCCCGGCTGGTCGTCTACCGGCGCCCCGTCGAGGCACGGGCCCGGTCGCGGGGCGCCCGCGAGGACCTGGTGCACGCGGTCGTCGTGGACCAGCTCGCCGAGCTGCTCGGGCTGGACCGGGCAACCGTCGACCCGGAGCTCGACGACCCGGAGGGTCCTGACGGCCCGGGCGGGCCGGGAGGCCGCGGCGGATCGGGCGACGACGACTGATCGGGCCGGTGCCCGCCCTCATCCCCCGCTGCCCAGCCCCGTCGAGAGGTCCGGCACCACGCTCGGGACCGCGACGGTGTAGCGCCCAGGCAGGACCGGGCTGCTGGTGACCAGCGGTCCCCGGGTCCCCGTCTCGGTCACCTGCCGGACGGCGAGCACCGGGCCGGCGCCCGGTTGCGGGCGGACCGCCAGCGCCCACTGCGCCGCGTCACTGACGGTGGCCAGGTCGACCACGACCTGCGCACCAGCGGTCAGCCGCACCTCCGTCGCCGGCTGCGCCGCGCCCTCGTCCCCCGGCAGCGGGCGCAGCTCGACCACGGCCGCGCCGGCGGGAGCCGTCAGCAGCAGCGTGCTGGTCACCGTCTCACCCACCCGGACGTCCGGCACCACACCGGGGGACTGCGGAGTCAGCGGCTCGGCGGCCGCGGCGTAGGCGATCTCCGCCAGGTCGCCGGTCTCCCCCGTGACCCGGGCCAGGACCCCGGCCGTGACGGGCACGTCCGACTCGAGCTCAACCGTCACCGGCTCGCCTCCGGCGTACTCCGCGATGTCGATGTCGGTGACCGAGCCGGCCCGCACCTCGATCACGTCGAGCCCGGCCGGGGTGAAGGCGCCGGAGGCACCGACCAGCCGGACCCGGACGATGCCGTCGGCGGTCCCCGGAGCCACGACCTGCAGGTGGCGCTCGCCCCCTCCCCCGGGCACCCCGGGCACCCGCACCGAGCGGGCCGGCGGCCGGGCGGCAGGCACCCAGTCGGCGCCCAGTGGGGTCAGGCCCTCGACCTGCTGGTCGCGGACCGCCGCCGCGATCCGGCCCTGCCGGGCATGGACGTGCACGGCGAAGCGGGCGGTGCCCGGCGACAGGGCGTCGAGCAGCCGCACCTCCTGGCGGCCGGGCGCGACAGCGACCCCGCGGCCGTCGGGCGCGTCGATCGGGCCGTCCGGCCCGTAGAGCGTGACGTCGACGACCGCGGGGGCGGCCTCGATGTTGGTGAGGTAGACCCGGCCCCGCTGGCCGACGACGGCGCCGCTGCCGACGAACCAGACGTCGGTGTCCGAGGCCGCGCAGGTCACCCCGGCGAGGCCGCGCTGCGCGACGTCGGAGCTCCGCGTCAGCTGCGACGCGGCCAGGCCCGGCGCGGACCTGCCCGTGCCGCGGGCGACGAGCGGCCCCTTGGTGGCGGGGTCGGCGTCGCCGGACGCCGACCCCGGCGCGGTCGTGTCGAGCAGCTCCTCGGCGCCGGCTCGGGTGGCCGCGAGCACCGCCCGACCGGGCTTGTTCGCCGCGGCGCTGCCCGCACCGGGCCGGGGCAGCGGCCCCGGAGCGGCCAGGGCGAGCCGCGTCTCGCTCGAGTCGTCGGCCACCGGGTCCGGGCAGGCGGCCGCCGCGCGCGCCACGGCCACGTCACCGGTGGTCGGCCGGCCGGGCGTGGGTGTCCCGTTCGCACCCGCGGGATCCGCGGCATCCGCGTCGTCGGGCCGGGTGACCGTCGCCGCGGCCACCCCGGCGGAGAGCAGCAGGAGCACGAGGAGCAGGCCGGCAGCGGGCCGTCGCCACCAGCGCACCGCACCCGGGTCGCGTGGCCGGCGGCGAGGCGCGCGTCGCCGGCTCACGACGTCACCTCCGGCCCGTCGACGTCGTCGTCGACGAGGTCGTCGTCCTCGTGGGTGCGCACCTGCGGCAGCGCGAGCACCACTACGGCAACCGTCGCCACCAGCTGCACCCAGAGCAGGACGGTGCGCAGGCCCTGCTCGTGGCGGACCTCGAGGCGACCGCCCGCGGCCGGCACCTCGAAGGCCTGTGCCCACCCGTCGTAGCGGCGGGGTGCCAGCCCCCGCCCGTCGACGCGGGCTCGCCAGCCGTCGTCCTCCGGGTCGGCGAGGACGAGCAGCCGGTCAGCCGGGCCGGCCGGCAGGTCGGTGCGGGCCCGCACCTGCCCGGCGGGCAGGACCTGTGCCGCCGGCGGCGAGCCCTCGCTGTCCACGACCGGCGCCCCGGCCGCCAGCAGCCGCAGCCGGCCGGTCGGGTAGTCGACCTTCCAGAGGACTGTCCCGGAGGCACCGCTGACCCGCACCACGCCCGGCACGGCGTCGATGGCGCGGGCCAGCGCGGGGTCCGCCGGCCGGGTGAGCAGGACGTAGCGGATGCCGTAGGGGACCAGCCGGGCGGCCGCGTCGCCCCCACGGCCGGACGCCAGGTCGGCCACCACCACGTCGAGGGTGTCCCGCGTCGCGTCGGCCCGGGGCGCCACCTCGGCGTCGCCGGTGCGTGGCCCCTCGGCACGGAGCAGGGCGTAGGCCAGGTCGCCGGTGGGGCGTGGCCGGAGCACCAGGGTGCGCGGCCGGGACGGCTCGTCGCCCTCCGCCGCCACGAACGCCGGCAGCAGCACCTCGTCCCGCCGGTCCAGCGGGTCACCGGCCCCGGCAACGGCCCACCAGCCGGCCATGGCGAGCGGCAGCGCGCCGGCCAGGACCGCGAGGGCTGCGGCCGTGGGTTGCCGCCAGCCGAAGCTGCTGCCCGCGACCCGGCCGCGCGCCCCCTCGGCGCCCGCGGCGGCGGCCACGACCAGGCCGGCACCGGCCAGCAGCAGGGCGGGGCCGGGCCAGGCCGGCACCGCGGTCTCCAGGGTCGGCGCGGTGACCTCCAGCCGGCCCTGGACCAGGGCGGCGGCCAGACCGATCAGGGCGAGCAGCCAGCCGGTGACCACCGGTCGCCGGCCGACCGGCCGCAGCAGCGCGGCCAGCGCGACCAGCAGGAGGGGGACGGTCAGCAGGAGCGGCGTGGCACCAGGCCCGCCCGCCTGCAGGAGCAGCACGGTGACCGGGTCGGGCGCGGCGTCGGACAGCCCCGGCCCGGGCAGCCCGGCCTCCAGCAGCAGCAGCTGCGGGTCGGCGACCAGGGCCGGCAGCCACGGGAGCAGCAGGACGAGCGGGGCCAGCACGAGCGCGGCCAGCCGGAGCAGCCCCGAGCCACGGACCACCAGCAGCGCCACCAGCCCGGTGGCCAGGCCGAGCACCGCGACGAGCGGCACGAAGGCGGTGGCGACGCCGAGCAGCAGGACCCCCGCCGCCGTCGCGCGGCCCCGCCCGCCGCGCTCGGCGCCGTCCCCGCGGGTGTCCAGGGCGAGGGCACGGGTCACGGCGAGGCCGACCAGTGGCAGCAGGACGGCGAGCACCGCCGTGCCCAGCCGGCCGGCCGCGATCGCGCCGAGAGTGGGCGGCAGCAGGGCGTACGTCGCTGCCGCCCAGACGCGCACCGGGACCGAGCGGACCAGGCGCCGCGCCGCCAGGTAGCCGGTAGCGGCCGCCAGCGGCACCGCCCCGAGGAGCACCAGGTCGACGGCTCGCTCCGGGCTGCCCAGCACGGTGGCGAGCGCGGCCAGAACGGCGAGGTAGGGCGGGGCGATCGCATCGCTGCCGATCCCGACCGGGTGCCAGGCGGTGACGTAGGACCGCCACAGGTCCGTGGCGGTGTCGGGCGCCGGCAGCAGCGCACCGCCCATCAACCGCCCATCACCGAGCAGCCCGCGCGCCGCGAGCAGGGTGACCAGGACCGCCGCGACGACGACTCCGACCGACGGCCGCAGCACCAGCCGGCGGAGCAGGCTGGTGCCCCACGACGGCAGGTCCTCGTCCTCCTCCGACGTCGGCCCGGTCGCGGGTGCCGCCGTCCCGCTGGCCCCCGACCGACGACGCCCGCGGTGGCGACCGCCGGCGACGTCGCCGGTCGAGGTGCCGGCCACCAGGGCCGCCGTCTCCATCAGGTGCCGCAGCCCCGCCGAGCGGGGTGCGAGCAGCGGAAGCGCCGTGCGCGACGACACCCGGCGGGTGCGTCGACGCCGGCGCCGGGCACCGACCAGGCGGCCCGGCCGGAGCAGGACGGCGAGCAGCCCGCCGAGCTCGTCAGCGGCGTGCCGCGGCAGCTTGCCCGCCAGGTAGCCGAGCGACCGCAGCAGCGACCCCAGGGTCAGCGAGAGCAGCGCGACCGGCAGCCGCAGCAGCGGCAGGTTGGCGAGCAGCACGTAGGTCGCGTGCTGCCGGTCCAGGCGGTGCAGCCGGTGGCCCACGTGCACGGCCCGCCGCCGACGGCTGGCTGCCTCGGCGTGCAGGACCACCGCATCGGTGACGCAGAGCACCCGGTGGCCCGCCAGGGTCGCGCGCCACCCCAGGTCGACGTCGTCGCGCAGCAGGGGAAGTCGGGGGTCCAGCCCCCCGAGCTCGTCCCAGACGTCGCGACGGACGAGCAGCCCGGCCGTCCCGACGGCCAGGACCTGCCGGGTGCCGTCGTGCTGGCCCTGGTCGCGCTCGCGGCGCTCGAGCAGCGTCTCGCGCCGGCCGCTGCGCGCGATGGTCACCCCGACCTCGAGCAGCACCGTCGGGTCGGCGCCGAGTGCCCGGACCTTCGGGCCGAGCACACCGGCCGACTCGTCCCGGTCCGCGGCCTGCAGCAGGGCGGCCAGCGCGCCCGGCTCCGGGACGCAGTCGTCGTGCAGCAGCCAGATCCAGTCGGGGGACCCCGACCCGACGTCCAGGGCGGCCCGAACCGCGGCACCGAACCCGGTCGAGGGCGGGCAGCGTACGACCCGGCTCTCACCCACCCAGGAGGTCAGGGACGTGCCGGCCTCGGTGGTGCCGGTGTCGGCCGCGACCAGCAGGTCGGGCGGGCGGGTCTGGGCGGCGAGGGCCGCCTCCAGGCCGGGCAGCCAGCGCGCGCCGTCGTGGGTGACGACGACGGCGGTGACGGCGGCGGGCACCGGGGGCACGGGGGACTCGTCCGCCGGGCGGGTCGGCGCAGCGGTCGGCATCGGCCCCTAACCTACGCAGAGGGCGGGACCGGGTCGTCGTCAGACCGTCAGACGGCGCTCTTCTTCAGGCGGCGGCGCTCGCGCTCGGACAGTCCGCCCCAGATCCCGAAGCGCTCGTCGTTGGCCAGCGCGTACTCCAGGCACTCGGAGCGGACGTCGCAGCCCAGGCAGACCTTCTTGGCCTCCCGGGTCGAGCCGCCCTTCTCCGGGAAGAAGGCCTCCGGGTCGGTCTGGGCGCACAGTGCCCGCTCGGCCCACTCCCCTTCGCTGTCGGCCCCGAAGATGTCGATGCTGTCGGTCCCGTCGATGAGCGGGAATACCTCACCCATGGCGTGCCTCCTCGACCCTGCGACTCCGGCCAGGTACCTCTCCCGAGGGACCTGGCCCTTGACCACGCGACTGCCTGACACGAATGACACTGATGGAATTACACGCGCGTCAGTGCTTTGCCGTCAAGCCGTAAGGTGATATTCACCGCGGACACGCCGCGCGGGAGGCGCAGGACGAGCCGTCCGTCCGGGCAGCGTCACCCGAATGGAGGACCCCGCGCTGCGCACCCCGGCCCCCGGTCGGGGAGACTTCGGACGTGCCGCCTGCCGACCCGGTCGACCCGCCCAGCCCGGCCAGCCCGCCCGAGGCGGCCGCGCCCCGGCGGATCGTCGTCCCGGCCGGCGGCATCGGAGGAGCCCGGTTCCTGCGCGGGCTGCTGGCCGCGACCGCCGGCGGCGACCGGCCCACCGAGGTCACGGTGATCGGCAACACCGGTGACGACATCACGCTCTTCGGGCTGCGGGTCTGCCCCGACCTGGACACCGTGATGTACACCCTCGGCGGCGGCATCCACGAGGAGCAGGGCTGGGGCCGGGCCGACGAGACCTTCGCCGTCCGCGACGAGCTGGCCGCCTACGGCGCCGGCCCGCAGTGGTTCGGGCTCGGCGACCGCGACCTCGCGACCCACGTGCTGCGGACCCAGATGCTCGACGCCGGCTACCCGCTCGGCGAGGTCACCCAGGCGCTGTGCACGAGATGGGGACTGCCCGACCTCGGGGTCCGGCTGCTGCCGATGAGCGACGACCGCGTCGAGACGCACGTGGTGGTCGACGACGCGGCGGCGCCGGGCGGGCGGCGGGCCATCCACTTCCAGGAGTACTGGGTGCGGCTGCACGCCGAGCCCACCGCCCACGCGGTCGTGCCGGTCGGCGCCGAGAAGTCCCGACCGGGACCCGGCGTGCTCGAGGCCATCGCCGCCGCGGACGTCGTGGTCCTGCCGCCGTCGAACCCGGTCGTGAGCATCGGCACCGTCCTGGCCGTTCCCGGCATCCGGGAGGCGGTCGTCGCGGCGTCCGCACCGGTCGTCGGGCTGTCGCCGATCGTCGGCGGGGCACCGGTGCGCGGCATGGCCGACCGGGTGCTCGCGGCGGTCGGTGTCGAGAGCACGGCGGCCGCGGTGGCGCTGCACTACGGCAGCCGGGCCGCCGGCGGGCTGCTCGACGGCTGGCTGGTCGACGAGCGCGACGCCGACGCGGTCGCCGTGGTGGCCGCCGCCGGCATCAGCGCGCGCGCCGTACCGCTGCTGATGACCGACGTCGAGCACGCCGCCCGGATGGCGACGGCCGCGCTCGACCTGTCCGCCGAGCTGCGGCCACACGCAGCATGAGCCGGCGGCTCGAGGCCTGGGCGCCTGACGGCCTCCCGGAGGTGCGCGCGGGCGACGACCTCGGGGCAGTGCTCGCAGGCGTGCTGGCCGACCCGCCGCTCGAGGACGGCGACGTCGTCGTCGTGACGTCCAAGGTCGTGTCGAAGGCCGAGGGCCGGGTCGTGGCGATGGACCGCGACGAGGCCGTGGCGTCCGAGACGGTGCGCGTCGTGGCCGCGCGCGGCTCGACCCGGATCGTCGAGACCCGGCACGGGCTGGTGCTCGCCGCCGCCGGTGTCGACGCCAGCGGTGTCGAGGCGGGGTCGGTCGTGCTGCTCCCGCTCGACCCCGACGCGTCGGCCCGCCGACTGCGGTCGCGGCTGCTCGAGCTGACCGGCTTCGACGTCGCGGTCGTCGTCACCGACACCGCCGGCCGGCCGTGGCGCACCGGCCTCGTGGACCAGGCGATCGGCGTCGCCGGGCTTGCGCCGTTGGAGGACCTGCGCGGCCGCGACGACGGCTACGGGAACGTGCTGGACGCGACGGTCACAGCCACCGCCGACGAGGTGGCGGCCGCCGCGGACCTGGTCAAGGGCAAGCTGGCGCGCCGCCCGGTGGCGGTGGTCCGCGGACTCGCGGGGGCGGTCATCGCCGAGGACGGGCCGGGTGCGGCAGCGCTGGTGCGCCCGGCGCACGAGGACATGTTCCGGATGGGTCATCGCGAGGTGCTGCCGTCGCGGCGCACTGTGCGGTCCTTCACCGACGAGCCGGTCGACCCGGCTGCGGTCCGCCGCGCGGTGGCCGCCGCGGTCACGGCACCGGCTCCGCACCACACCACACCGTGGCGCTTCGTCGTCGTCGAGGACCAGGACGTGCGGACCCAGCTGCTGGACGCGATGCTCGCGGCGTGGGTGGCCGACCTGCGCGCCGACGGCTTCACCGAGGAGCAGGTGGCGCGACGGGTCCGGCGCGGCGAGGTGCTGCGGGGCGTGCCGTGCCTGGTCGTGCCGTGCCTGGCCCGCGAGGGGATGCACGACTACCCCGACGAGCGGCGGTCCGCGGCCGAGCGCGAGATGTTCGTGGTCGCGACCGGGGCCGGCGTGCAGGGCTTCCTGGTCGGGCTCGCCGTCGAGGGACTCGGGTCGGCGTGGGTCAGCAGCACGATGTTCTGCCGCGACGTGGTGCGGGAGGTGCTCGACCTGCCCGGCCACTGGGACCCGATGGGTGCCGTCGCGGTGGGGCACCCGGCCGCGACACCGCCCGACCGGCCGCCGCGCGACCCGGGTGACTTCATGGTCGTCGTCGGCGAGGGTCACATCGCGCGGTAGTCGCGGCCTTCGTAACGCGGACCATGCCGTTCCGGACGTACGCCCGACAGCTCGATCATCCGGACGGCGCGGTAGCGATGCCCGCGGTAGGGCTCGAGCAGCTCGAGCATCGCGTCGTCGTCGACCTTCTCCCCCACCAGTGCGAGCCCGACGAGGGACGAGAGGTGGTAGTCGCCGACGGACACCGCGTCGGGGTCGCCGAAGGCGCGCTGGCCAACCTCCGCAGCCGTCCAGACACCGACGCCGGGCAGCGACCGCAGCCGGGTCGCCGCCTCGGCCGGCGGCAGGTCGGCGAGCGCCTCGAGGCGGCCGGCGGAGGCGGCGGCCGTCACGACCGTCCGGGAGCGGGACAGGTCGACGCCGGCCCGATGCCACTCCCAGGAGGGCACGGTGGCCCAGGTGCGCGGCGAGGGCTGGACCCACAGCCCGCCGGGCAGGTGGTCGACGGGACCGGGGGCCGGCTCGCCGTACTGCCGGACGAGGGTGCGGAAGGCCCGCCAGGCCTCCCGGCCGGTGACCTTCTGCTCGAGGACGGCCGGCACGAGTGCGTCGAGGACGCGGCGCGACCTGGGCACCCGCCAGCCGGGGTGCCTGCGCCAGGCCGCGGCGACCACCGGGTGCCTGGGCTCGAAGCCGGTGGGGTCGTCGGCGGCCCCGAGCAGGCCCGGCGCGGCCTCCAACGCCCAGTCCGCGCCCGGCCCCCAGGCCCGCACCTCGACGGCGTCGTCGCCGGGCAGCACCCGGTAGGCGGTGGTCGCCGGTCCGTCCGGCGTGCGCGTCGCCCGCCAGATGCCGACGCCAGGGACGTGCCGGTGCGTCGGGTCGCCGCTGCCCCGGCGCATCGGCCCGAGGACCAGGCCGAGGTCGAGCGGCCGGCCGGGCCGCCAGCGGCGCAGCCGCTCGACCGGCGCCGTGGCCCGGACGGTCACCTTCCGGACTGTCACGTCGCCAGTCTCACAGGCCGGCTGCATAGAATCCGCCGGTGGCCAACAAGACCAAGCAGGCGGACCGCGACCGGCGCGCGAAGATCGAGGCGATGCGCAAGGCCGAGCAGGCCAAGGAGCGGCGCAAGAGCATGCTCTTCATCATCATCGCCGCGGTCGTGGGCCTCGGCCTGGTCGCCGCTGCAGCGATCCCCGCCTACCTCGACAGCCGCAACGACCCGGCGAACAAGGACCTGGCGACGTTCGGCGTCAGCCTCGCATCGGCGGGCTGCAGCGCGGTCAAGACCAGCAAGGGCACCAACAACGAGGCCGCCCGCAAGCACGACCCCGACGGCACCACCGAGGAGTACGCCACGGTGCCACCGTCCTACGGCCCGCACTGGGCGGCCCCGGTCTTCCCGGCCCGCGAGTTCTACACCAGCCGCGACCGCCCGCAGATGGAGCAGCTGGTGCACAACCTCGAGCACGGCTACACGATTCTCTGGTACGACGACACCATCAAGGGCGCCCAGCTCGACCAGCTCAAGGATCTCGCGGTCAGCGCTCGCGAAGACGACGCCGTCGGCCCGACCGGCAAGTTCGTGGTCAGCGCGTGGGACGACGCCTACGGCACGTTCCCGTCGGGCAAGCACCTCGGCATGTCGCACTGGGGCTCGCAGGACAGCTACACCCAGGTGTGCGGCAAGGTCAGTGGCGAGGCGGTCCAGAAGTTCATCGAGGACCACCCGGCCAGCGACTCCCCGGAGCCCAACGCCGCCTGACACCAAAGACGGTCGCTGCGCGCCGGCGTAAGTCGCTCATGATCATGAAGGTTCCGGCTGGATCTAGCTGACCAGATCGTTCGCGATCAACGTCTGTCGCTCGAGGCCAGCCTCGCAGGGAGTCTCCGAAACGTCATCGACCTCGTCATGACGCCGTCGGTGCGGTGCCCAGAAGAGGAGTTGCCGCGCGCTTGCTGCTGGTGCGGGCCAAGCGAGCTACGTTGGGCGGGAGGTCGTCACGCCGTCGTGGGCCGTGTAGTTCCATGCACCCGACGGCACCTTGGGAGCAGGCCCCGGAGTGCACAACCAGGAGGCAGGGCCGAGGGAGCCGTCGATGGAGGACTGGCGGAAGGTCCAGCGGGCGGTGTTCGCGCGGCACAGCAATCCGTGGAGCGCGTGGACGAGGTGGGCGAGCGCACCGCTGATGCTCGTCCCGGTGTGGCGACGCAGCTGGCGCGACGCCGCGCTGGTCGGCGTATGGATGGCGGTCAACCCGGTCGTGTTCGGCAAACCCGCGCACGATCGGGCATGGGCGACCCGGGCGGTGCTGGGTGAGGAGCAGTGGATCGCCGAGCGGCCGATGGACACCGCGATGGCGGTCGACGTCGCCGCGACCGCCTCGGGGCTTGTCGCGATGGTCGCCGCCCGTCAGCGCCGCGCGATGCCGGCCGCGGTAGCCACGGCGTTGGAGATGGGGCTGGTGATGGCGTACTGGGAGCTGATGGCTCGCCACTACGACCGCAACGTTGGAGCCGACCCACCCGGACGACCTGGCCGGGCACGCTTCACGGGCGCCCCTCGGCCTCGATCAGCCGCGAGGCGGCGTCGACATCCCGAACCCCCGGCCAGGCCCGTACAAGGTGGTGAACCGGCGTACCTCCTGGCCGGTCTCGACCAAGCCGGGACCTAGAAAGCGCCGAGCCAACGGCACGAGTTCACGGGTCAACTCGGACGGGATGCCGTCGGACTCGTGCGTGACGCTGACAGACGGGGTGGCTCCGTCTCCGACCTTAGCGACCACCGCGTCGCAACCAGGACGAGCATCGACCAGACCACGACATTCACGATGAGGGCAACATCAGCGACGGCCTCGCCCGGACGCAGATCCAGCCCAGAATTACTGCGAACCTGCCAGATGAGGGCAGCCAGGCACAGCGCCGACACGGCCAAGACCCGCACCCGTCCGGACAGCCCCGTCGACAGGCCGCCAAGCAGGCCGAACACGGGTCCGGCGACGAGGGCCTGAACGAAGTAGGCGCTCAGCCCTGTGACGTTGAACGGATACGGGCTGGATGCGTCGTCGGCGACGTAGAAGACGACGACCATCGCGACACAGATGAAGAGGCCAGCGACCACGGATCGCCAGAGCTTTGGTCCCGCCAGGACACCGAAGACGAATGGCGCCATCGCGTACGGCAAGGGATTGTTGGCGACGTCGGATATCCAGAGTGCCTTCGTCGCGATGAGCGGACCGACCGCGGCAAAAATGAGGATGCCGAGGGTGTAGGCGGCGATCATGAAGGACCGGCAGTCAGGGGCCAGCCGTCGGGTGCTCACAGAGCGGTGCGGCGCGCCGCGAGCACGGCGGCGACGATCGCGATCAGGCCCACTGTTGCCAGGGTGCCGGTGGCATTGCCCAGGCCTAGCCAGCCCTGGCGCACCACGTCGTTGACCATCGCCAGTGGCAGCTTGTCCGAGATCTCGCGTAGCGGCTCGGACATCACCGCCGGAGGTGGCCCGCCCACGCCCAGCAGGAACGACGGGAAGAACAGCATCAGGCCGACCGCCTGGGCGGCGCGGGCCGAGGGGAGGATCGTCCCGAGCAACACACCCAGGCTGACGAAAGCCACCGAACCGACCAGTACGCCGGCGACGACCTGCACAGGGTCGTCGACCTTGGGGACGCCGTACACGGGGGCGGCGGCGGCGAGCAGGACCGCCCCGGAGACGGCGATCGCGGCAAGCCCGACCGCCATCTGCGCGATCGCGAACGACCAGCGGGGGAAGCCGGCGGCGGCGAAGCGGCGAAGTACCCCGCGCTCGCGGTAGGTGGCGATCCGAACCGGCAGCATGATCAGGCCGGTGGCCCCGATGACCACGGAGAAGTACGACGCGACGTACCAATGCGACGGGTTGACCGGGAACACCTCGTCTGGCTGGGTGCCGAACGAGCCGCCGATGATCAGCATCGACACGATCGGGAAGACCAGCACGAACGTGAGCGTCATCGGGTCGCGGCCCATCAGCCGGAGCTCGGTGCCGAGCAGCCGGCGTGTGGCCGAGGGGTGTCGTCCGCGGCGCCCCTCGGGCTCCACGGTTTCGCTGGTGCGGGTCACGGTAGGGGTGGTCATCACGCAGCGTCTTCCCGGGTGTCGGAGGGTCCTTCGAGCAAGGTGAGCAGGGCGTCCTCGAGGTCGGGCGCCTCGACCCGGAGGTCGTCGGGGATCCGGCCGCCCGCCACCAGCCAGGCGCCGACGTGGGCGATAGTCGACCGGTCACCGACGACGGCGACCTGGTCGCCGGTGCGGACCACGTCTCGGACGCCGCTGAGGTCGCACAGGCCGAGCAGGTCGCCCGTCGGGTCACCGGCGGGAAGTCCGAACCGGACCGTCGCGGCCGCGGCGTGCCGGGCGACCAGCTCGGCGGGCGTCCCGGTGTCGAGCACTCTGCCGGCCCGCATCGCGACCACCCGATCGCAGAGCTCCTCGGCCTGGTCGAGCTCATGGGTCACCAGCAGGACGGTGGTGCCGGCGTCGCGCAGCCTCGTCACCGACGCCCACACCTCTCGGCGGGCGGCCGGGTCGAGGCCCTGGGTGAGCTCGTCGAGGATCACCAGGCGGGGCCGGTTGAGCAGGGCGAGCACCAGGAACAGGCGCTGCTTCTCCCCGCCGCTCATCGTGCCGAACGCGTCGTTGCGGCGGTGGGCGAGCCCGAACCGTTCGAGCAGTTCGTCGGCGTCGACCGCGCCGGGGCCGGCGAACAGCCGGATCGCCTCACGGACCTTGAGCCGGTCCGGCAGACCGGACTCCTGCAGCTGACTGCCGATCATCGGCCGCAGCCGGTCGGCGTCGCGGATCGGGTCCAGGCCTAGCACGTGCACGGTGCCGCTGTCGGGATGGCGCAGGCCCTGCAGACACTCCACCGTCGTGGTCTTGCCGGCGCCATTGGCGCCGATCAGGCCGACCACTTCACTCGCAGCGACGTCCAGGTCGAGGTGGTCGACGACGGCGCGTCCGCCGTAGGTCTTGGTCAGGCCGCGGACCCTGACGATGTCCTGGGTCGGGTTCATCGCCCGGTCCGGGCCGGGTGCGGCGACCAGGGCGCGGCGACGGCCGCGAACGCAGCTACGGAGGTGATGGTCATGCCGGGAATGCTAAGCGGATCGCTCCGGAAAGTGTTCCCTTTTTTCGCTGGCTTCGCGCCCGATCGTGGGAGGATCTCGCGCATGGATCGTTTGGACCGCAAGATCCTTGCTGTGCTGCAAGGTGAGGGTCGGATCAGCCTCACCGACTTGGCTGCGCGTGTGGGGCTGTCGGTCTCCCCCTGCCAGCGACGGGTGCGCGAGCTGGAGCGCTCCGGGATCATCGCTGGGTACCAGGCGGTGCTGGATCGAGAGCGGGTCGGGCTGCCGGTCGAGGTCTTGGTGTTCGTCGAGATGCGCCAAGAGGACCGCGCGACCCTGCTGGGCTTCGAGGCAGCGGTCGCTGAAATTGCTGCCGTGGTGCAGGCGCAGCGGCTGTTCGGCAACCCGGACTACCTGCTGCGGTTGGCGGTGCCCTCGCTGGGCGACTACCAGGAGATCGAAGACGACCAGCTCGCCCGGCTCCCCGGGGTGCAGCGGCTGACCTCCACGATCGTCATGAAGCAAGTGCTGCCCTCCCGCGGGCTACCCGTCTGACCAGACGGCCGTGGTTCGCATCATCGACCAGCGTGCGCCTGCTGGGGATAGTCGCTGCGTCCCTGACCGCCAAGGTCGAGGCGACCGAGCTTGCGGCCGGACGTCGCCCCGGAGGGCCGTTGTCCCGGTGCCTGGGCAACTGACCTCGGATAGAGAGCACAGGTCCCCGTCCCCCGTCGTCACCTTCTCCGAGCAACGTGTGGGACTCGAGTCAGGTCGACGCCTCGTCCGACGAGAACCGGAGGCAGCGGTCCGGCAGCACGGCGTCGCACCACACCCGGGCGCCCGGGGCCAGCTCGTTGTCGGCACCGACCGACGCGTCGTCGCCCACGACCACGCCGTCCAGCATCGTGCGGTCACCCACGGTGGCCGAGGCCCCGATGACGCTCCCGCGGACCGTCGCGCCGGCGCCGACCACGGCACGGTCGAGCAGGACCGAGCCTTCGACGACCGCCCCGCGACCCACCATGGCGTAGCGGCCGACGACGGTGCCGCCGCTGACGACGGCGTCCGCCGCGACGTGCGCGCCCTCCAGCAGCAACGAGTCGCCGACCGGGCCGGGCAGGGCGGGCGACGCGACGAGACCGCGGACCAGGTCGCACGAACCGCGCACGAAGGCAGCGGGGGTCCCGAGGTCCAGCCAGTAGGCGACGTCCACGTGCCCCAGCACCAGCGCACCGGAAGCGACCAGGTCAGGGAAGGTCTCTCGCTCGACCGACACCGGCCGGTCCCCGGGGATGGCGTCGATGACCGACCGGCGGAAGACGTAGCAGCCGGCGTTGATCCTGTTGGTCACCGGGTTCGGCGTCTTCTCCAGGAAGGCGGTCACCCGGCCCTGCTCGTCGGTCGGCACGCAGCCGAAGGCGCGCGGGTCCTCGACCTCGGTGAGGTGCAGCGTCGCGTCCGCGCCGGAGGAGAGGTGCAGGTCGACCTGCCGGGCCAGGTCGTGCCCCGACAGCACGTCGCCGTTGAGGATCACGACCGGGTCGTCCGGCCCGCTCTCGAGCAGCCCGGCCACGTTGCGGATGCCGCCGCCGGTGCCCATCGGCACGTCCTCGGTGACGTAGTCGACGCGCAACCCGAGGGACGAGCCGTCACCGATGCCGTCCCGGAAGACCTCCGGCCGGTAGGACGTGGCGAGCACCACGCGGTCGATGCCGGCGTCGCGCGCCCGGGTGAGCACGTGGTGCAGGAACGGCGCGCCCGCGGTGGCCAGCATCGGCTTGGGCGTGTTGACCGTCAGCGGGCGCAGCCGGGTCCCCTTCCCGCCCACCAGCAGGACTGCTTCCCCCATCGGCTGGTCCCTCAGACCGGGACGCCGGCCGCGGCTCGGCGATAGGTCTCGAAGTGGGCGAGCGCGGAGGCCTCCCAGGTGAACTCCTTGGCCCGCTCCGGCCCGGACCGCGACAGCAGCCGTCGCCGGTCCTCGTCGTCGATGAGGGCGCGCAGCGACGTGGCGATCGAGTCGACGTCGGGCTCGGTGTAGGCCACCGCGTCACCGCCGACCTCGGGCAGCGACAGCCGCCGGGCGGTCAGGACCGCGGCGCCGCACGCCATCGCCTCGAGGACCGGCAGGCCGAAGCCCTCCGCCTTGCTCGGGTACGCGACGACCGTCGCCCCGCCGAGCAGGCCCGGGAGGTCGGCCGGCCGGAGGAAGCCGGGGCGGACCACCTTGAGGTGGCTCGGGACCTCGGCGACGGCCTGGTCGACGCCGTCGTCCCAGCCGCTGCTGCCGGCCAGCACGAGCACCGGTGGCTCAGCGAGACCGTCGACCGCGCGCACCCAGCCGCGCACCAGGTCGGGCACGTTCTTGCGCCGCTCGAGGACACCGAGGAAGGCGACGTACGGCCGGCCGTGCAGCCCGAGCCGGTCGGAGACCCGGTGGCACTCGGCGTCCGACGGGGGGTGGAAGGTGGCGAGGTCCACGCCGTGCAGCGCGACGTCGATGCGCGCCGGGTCCGCGTCGAGGAGCCGCACCAGCTCGTCGCGGGTGGCCTGCGACGGGACGACGACCCGCGCCGCCCGGCGGACCGCCGTGCGGGTCGCCGACCGGTAGAACCCGGTGCGGACCGCGCTGTGCAGCTCGGGCTCGGAGAAGAAGGTGACGTCGTGCAGGGTCACCACGACTGGCACCGGCGCGTGCAGCGGCATCGTGTAGTAGGGCGAGTGGATGACGTCGGCACCCACCTGCTGGGCGACCAGCGGGAGGCCGGTCTGCTCCCAGGCCAGCCGGGCCGGCCGGTGCGAGATGGCGGAGGGCCCGGCCACGATCTCGGCCGCGTCACCCGCCAGCCGGGTGAACCGCTCGGCGTCGGACCGCTGGCAGACCACCACCATCGACCGGCCGATCGAGCCGAGAGCTCCCACCAGCCCGTCGACGTACCGGCCCACGCCCCCGCGGTCCGCCGGGACGGACGTGGCGTCGAGCAGCACGCGGGGGGTGGCCTCCGGCCCGGTCGACACTGCCGCCACCCGCGTCGCGCTCCTACTCGTCTCGAAGTTGTCCGTCGTTGTCAGACGCCGTCCGTCGGGGCAACCGACTCCCGCCAGCCTACGCCGCCCGCCCCGCGTGGCGCGGGACGTCACCCGACGAAGATCCGGCGCTGCACCGCGGACCGCTCCGCGAGGGTCGCCCGCAGCCGGAAGGTCGTGTCGCGGACCATGCCGACCGAGGTCCGGCCGGTGCCGGCCCAGTCCCCGGTGACCGGTCGGCCGGCTGCCGCGCCGAAGGTCACGGCGATGCCCGCGCGGCCGCCGGAGAGCCGGTTGCGCAGCAGCCACCGCCCGGCGCGTTCCACGCCGATCCCGGTGCGCGCCGTCCCCTTCCAGTGCCCGACCACCGGCACGTCGGACGCCCGCCCGTAGCGGAAGGAACGTTGGGTCGGTCCGGCGGTGACGGTGTCGCGCAGCAGCCACCTGGTGCCGCGGACGACGCCGATCCCCGTCGTGGTGCCGTTCCACGAGCCGACGACCGGCTTGTCACCGGTCGCGCCGAACGCGATGGTCGTCCGCGCGCCGTCGGCGGCGAACCCGTTGCGCAGCAGCCAGGTGCCGTTGCGGAAGACGCCGAGGTCGTCGTCGCCGTCGCCGTCCCAGTCCCCGACGACCGCCACGTCTCCCGCGGTGCCGTAGCGGAACCGGCTGACCCATGAGCCCGATGACCCGGATGACCCTGAAGACCCGGTCATCGCGAGCGACACCCGGCCGTTGCGGAACCACCCGGGCTGGTCGACGCCGTCGCCGTCCCAGTCACCGGTGAGTGGCTGCGCGCCGGCGCCGCCGGTGCGCGCGGTGGAGATGGTGAAGCCCGGCGACAGCAGACCGAAGGCCTCGCGCACGTCCCAGCCCTCGACGTACGTCGTCTGGAGCTGTCCCTGCTTGATCCCGGTGACCTTGACGCCGGCGACCCGGGCGTCCGACCCGCGCTTGGCCACCGACAGCGCGCTGACCTGGCTGAAGCCGAGGCGGGACGCCACCTGCGACCAGGTGAACGCCTTCGCCCAGGACCGCATCTGCGCCGGGTTGCTCGACGCCAGGTCCCAGCGGGAGTCGTCGACGGCACGCAGGAACGGGGCCTCGACGCCCCAGACGTAGCGCTCGTCCTCGGTGTGCCCGCCCATCGACGAGGAGTAGAAGGCGTCGATCAGCGGGCCGCCCCCCGCGGTGGCGACGACGACCCCGTTGGTCGCGTCGACGGCCGCCTTCCACTTGGCGCCCCACACCCCGCCGGTGCCCTCGGTCTCCTTCTTCCAGCCGGTGTAGTTCTGGTCGGCCGGCGTCGGCATCAGCACCCGGCCGGCCCGCTTCGCGGCGTACGTCCGCGCGGCCACCGCCTGCGCCTTGAGCGCCTCCGCGGGGAAGGACGCCGGGACCTCCGCGATCCCCCACAGGTACTTGTCCATCGCCGGCCCGACCGCGTCGGTCTCGATGGTCTGGACCGCGTCGATCAGCGAGCCGGCGAGGGTGAAGCGCGTCCAGTCCCAGCGCAGCCACCGGTCCAGGTAGATGGACGAGCCCTTCCACGTCGTGAGGTGCGCGACCTTGCCGGCCTGCACCAGCCGCAGCGCCTGGGTCGTCGAGCCGCCCTGCCACACCAGCGCCTTGGGCGTGACGGCCAGGTCGTAGAGCGCGAAACGGGTCGAGGTCGGGTCCAGCCGCAGCTGCCACCGTGCGCCCTGCGGCTGCTGCGGCGGGCAGGCGGCCGCACCGGGGTTCTCCGGCGTCGGCCCGGTGCAGCCCTCGAGCAGCCAGCTGAGCGGCCCCTCCTGCGCGGTCACGTCGACCCGGTAGCCGCCCTCGAGCATCCGCAGCCGGACGGCGTCGGGCATCGCGGCCTTCCGCACCTCGGTGCCCGAGTAGTAGCGGGTCAGGATCTGGCCGTAGGAGCAGCCCAGCCGGGCGGCGCCCTGCGCGCCGTACTGGCTCATGCCCAGGCCGTGCCCCCAGCCGCCGCCGCGGAAGACGACGTCGCCGGTGGCGCTCGCCCGCGGCATCGTCGCGCCCCCGGATGCCGGGCACTCGGCCGCAGCCGCCGGGGGGGTCGCGACCGGACCGGCACCCACGGCGAGGGCGAGGCCGACCGCGAGGGCGGTGACGGCGACGTGGAGGGGGCGGCGCATGGGATGCCTTCCGGTGACTCGGTGCTGGTGCCGGTGCTGGTGCCGGTGGGACGGGTGGGACTCACCGACCGTCCACCATAGGTCGACGCCGTCGGGTTCGTGCCGGTTCGCCACACCGCTAGGCTCGCCGGCGATGCGCCTCCTGTTCTTCGGCACCTACGACGCGGCGGCGCACCCCCGGGTGGCCGTCCTTCGCGACGGGCTGCGCCAGCGCGGGGCGACGGTGCGGGAGTGCAACGCCCCGCTGGGGCTCTCCACCGCCGACCGGGTCGGGATGCTGCGCAACCCGCTCGCCCTGCCGCGCCTGGGCTGGCGGATCGCGCGGTGCTGGCTCGACCTGTGGCGCCGCTCCCGGCCCTTCCGCCGCCAGGGCGGCTGGCCGGACGCCGTGGTGGTGGGCTACCTCGGTCACTTCGACGTCCTGCTTGCCCGACGGCTCTTCCCGCACGTGCCGATCGTGCTCGACCACCTCGTCGGCGCGAGCGACACCGCCCGGGACCGCGGCGTGGCGGGCGGCTCCCGGCAGCGAATGCTGCGCGCTCTGGACGGTGCCGCGCTCGCGGCCGCCGACGTCGTGGTCGTCGACACCGAGGAGCACCGGTCGGCGCTGCCCGCCGTGGCCCGCAGGCGGGCCGTCGTGGTGGCCGTCGGCGCGCCCCAGGAGTGGTACGCCGCGCAGCCGGCCGGTCGCGACGCCCGCCGGCCGGCCGGGGACGACGACGAGCTGCGAGTGATCTTCTTCGGGCTCTTCACGCCGCTGCAGGGGGCGCCGGTCATCGGTGCGGCGCTGGGGCTGGTTGCCGACGCGCCGGTCCGCGCCACGATGGTCGGCACCGGGCAGGACCTGGCCGCGACCCGGCGGGCAGCGGCGGGCAACGACCGGGTGCGCTGGCTGGACTGGGTGCCGGCCGCCGAGCTGCCCTCGCTGGTGGCCGACCACGACGTCTGCCTCGGCATCTTCGGCGAGGGCCCGAAGGCTGCCCGGGTGGTGCCCAACAAGGTGTTCCAGGGCGCGGCGGCCGGGTGCGCGGTCGTCACCTCCGACACCCCGCCGCAGCGCCGGGTCCTCGCGGAGCAGCCCGACGCAGCGGTGCTCGTCCCCGCGGGCGACCCGGGCGCCCTTGCCGTCGCGCTGCGCGATCTGGCCGCCGACCGGACCCGGCTCGAGCTGGCCCGCACCGCCGCCCGCAAGCTGGCTCTCGACGCGTTCACCCCCGACCGGGTCGTCGCCCCGCTCGACGACCGGCTGCGCTCGCTGGTCCCCCCGGAGGCCTGACGTGGTTCCGACTGGTCCGACCGCTCCCCGGCAGCAGGAGACCGTGACGCTGCCACCGCTGAGCCCCAACGGCTGGCTGCGCTGGTCCGTGGTCTCCCGGCTGCTCCCGGCGCCGGACCCCGGCCTCCAGGTCCTCGAGGTCGGCTGCGGGCAGGGCGGCTTCGCCGCACGCCTGGCCCGCGACTACGACTACCTGGGCGTGGAGCCGGACGCCACGTCCTGCACGGTCGCGAAGCGCCGGCTGGCGGTCGCCGGCGGTCGGGGCGAGGTGCGCCACGGCGACCTGGCAACGCTGCGCGAGGACGAGGCCTTCGACCTGGTCTGCGCCTTCGAGGTGATCGAGCACATCGAGGACGACCACGCCGCCATGGCCGAGTGGGCCGGCCGGCTGCGCCCCGGCGGCAGCATGCTGCTCTCGACCCCGGCCTGGCAGCGGCGCTTCGGCGCGGCCGACGAGATGGTCGGCCACCACCGCCGCTACGACCCGCCGGTGATGCGCGCGCTGCTCACCGGCGCGGGCCTGGTCGATGTCGAGCTGGTGCACTTCGGGGCACCGCTGGGCTACCTGCTGGAGGCCGGGCGCAACGCCGCCGGTCGCCGCCGGCTGGCCGCGGGCGCCACCGCGGAGACCAAGGCCGAGCGGTCGGACGCGAGCGGGCGCACGCTCCAGCCGACAACGTCGTTCGCGGCCAGCGCCGCGCGGCTGGGCACGCTGCCCTTCCGGGGCGTGCAGCGGCTCTTCCCGCGCACCGGCCCCGGCCTGGTCGCCCGCGCCCGCAAGCCCCGGGACACCTAGCGGGCGCCGGCCTCCGGAGCCCGTCGTGCCGGCCTCGCGATCGCCACGGCACCGAGGGCGAGCAGGCCGTCGGTGAGCATCAGGATGGCGCGCGAGGTGAGCGCCACGGCCGTGGCATCGGGGGTGTCGAGGACGCCGCCGAGCAGGACGATCAGCACGGCCTCGCGGACCCCCGCGCCGGCCGGCAGGAACACCAGCAGCGGGCCGAGCGAGAAGGCGATCGCGAAGCCGCCGAGCGCCACCGGGAAGGCCTCGAGCGGGTCGGCCCCGAGCCCGACGGCGAGCAGCCACACATGGCTCGCGTAGACCAGCCAGAAGGCGATGGCCCACCCGACGCCGCGGGCGACGTCCCGGCCCGCCAGCGGAGCGTCGAGGCCGGGGCGCCGGATCAGCCGCAGGCCGATGCCGAGCAGCCGGTTGATGACCCGCGGCACGAGGAGCAGGAGGAGCAGCGGCACCGCCAGCAGCCCGAGCAGCACGACCCGGCCTTCGGCCCGCAGCAGCGCGGGCAGCGCCGCCACGCCGAGCAGCACCCCGACAACCGTCGCCAGCCCGAGGGTGAGCAGGAACGCCAAAGCCATCCGCTGCCGTGGCACGCCGTGCTCCCGGCCCATCCGCATCTGGGCGAGCACCGGCCACACGGCTCCCGGTACGTACTTGCCGAGCTGCGTGACGAAGAACAGCCGAGCAGCCGGGCGTACCGGGATCGAGGACCCGAGCGTGGCGAGCGTGCCGCGCCAGAGCAGGAAGCTCAGGTAGACACCCACCAGCGCGAGGACCAGCGACCCGGCGAGCACCAGCGGGCGCTGGTCCGCAAGGCGGTCCGCGACCTGCGACCACTGCCCGGCGAGCGCCCCAGCGAAGGCAGCCACGGCCACCAGGACGAAGACCGCCGACAGCGCGGACCGGCGCCAGGAGCTCGGCGTGCGCCCGGTCTCGCCGGCCGCGGCAAGGTCCGCCCCGGGAACCACTGTCGGGTCTAGACCTCGGAGCGGGAGCGGACGATGAGGTCCGCGAGCAGGGCAAGCGCGCCGACCAGCATGCCGGTGATGAAGATGAGCACGGTGTTGACGGCGAACCGGCCGAAGTGTGCGAACAGGTCGTAGACACCCTTCGCCAGGCCGATCCCGATCAGCCACAGCGCGAGCGGCATCAGCACCTTGAGCGGGTTGAAGTACATGACCATCCGCAGCACCTGCAGGATGTAGCGGTAGGCGTCCTTGACGAAGTGGAACTTCGACGAGCCGGAGCGCTTGGCGTAGTCGATGGGGACGTACTTGATGTCGTGCTGGTTGGACAGGAAGGCCAGCGTGATCGTGGTGACGCAGGAGAAGCCGGGGGGCAGCAGCCGCAGGTAGGGCAGCGACACCGACCGGCGGAAGGCGCGCAGCCCGGAGTTGAGGTCGGGGATCGAGGAGTTCGACAGCCGCTCGGCGATCTTGCGGATCACCCACTTCGCCGGCACTCGCAGGATCTTGTGCGAGCCCTCCTCCGAGGTCCGTGCGCCGACGACCTGGTCGTAGGTCGGGTCCTCGAGCAGCATCTGCACGAGCTCGGGGATGCGCTCGTTGGGGTAGGTCATGTCGGCGTCGGTCCAGACGACGATCTCGCCGCGCGCGTCGATGGTGCCGATGCGCCGGGCGGTGCCCGACCCGCCGTTGCGGCGGAAGGGCATCAGCCGCAGGTGCGGGAACCGCGGCAGCGCGTCCTCGAGAAGCCGGAGGGTGTCGTCGGTCGACGCGTCATCGATGGCGAGCAGCTCGTAGCTCAGACCGGAGCCGTCCATGGCCGCGCAGATGCGCTCGACCTCGTCGATGACGTGGTCGCGCTCGTTGAAGCACGGCAGCACGATCGTCACGACCGGCGGGTGCTCGGCGTGGTCGCCGGCGACCTGCTCGGTGACCTGGTGGGTCGCCGGGGTCAGGGCCTCCGTGACCGGCAGCTGCGCGGTCGAATCGGACCCGGCGGGCGAGTCAGGCGACGTGGGCGTGGTGGTGGTGGGCTGCTGGCTCATCTCGCGAGCCACCCTAGGGGTAGTAGCCCACCACGTCGCCGACCAGGTGCGTCGACCCCTTGGCGTTGGCGACGCGCACCCGGTTCTTCGCACCGACCTTGATGACGACCAGGTTGGAGGTGGGTCGCCAGGCCCGGACGGTGAGGTCCGGGAAGTACGGCCGGCGGGTGCCGTTGGGCCACGCCGTCACGGTCGTGTTGCGGGTCGCGCCGATCGAGGTGACGTTCAGGACGACGGCGCGGGCGCTGCCGGGGACCGGCTTGCCCTTCCCGGCGACCTGCACGGTCAGCACCCCGCCCGGACCGACGCTGCCGCGGCGGGCGCCGAGCCCGGTCCGGGTGTCGAGCACCCGGGTCGCGGCCTTGGGCTGGAACAGCTGGCCGCCGACGACCGCCTGCGGCGCCCACCAGCCGACGACGTCGACCACGACGTGCGCGGTCGCGTCGCGACCCGTGAGGGTCAGCTTGCCGTCCGCGAGCCTCGCCACCGCGCGGTTCTGCACCGGCCGCCCGGGGGCGTAGCTCACGGTCGCGGCCGCGCGGTCCCCGGCCGCCGACTGCACGGTCACGCTCCCCCGGCCGCTGGCGGCGAGCGCCGTGACGTTGAGCAGCGCGCCGCTCATCGACGACGACGGGATGCCGGACAGGGTGGGCACCGTGACGGCGCGCTGTGCCCCGGCAGCCAGCGGACCGGCCGGGTCGGTGCGCGAGTCGTAGAGGCGCAGCGGCTTGGTGGAGCGGAAGACGTCGCCGCCGGCCACGGGGTAGTAGCCGACGACGTGCACCGCGAGCTCGGCGGTCCCGGCGCCGTTGAGCACGCTCACCATGCCGTTGCCGCCGAGCGCGGTGATGGTCATCGCGGATGCCCCGCCGCCGGCTGGGACGTTGAGCGCTGCCGAGGACGGCTTCTTCGAGCCGGTCGCCCAGACCGTCACCGGGGTCGCTGCGGTGGCGCAACCGGCCGAGACGTTCAGGGCGACAGCGGCGACACCGGTCTCGGGCACCCGGCCGGCGCCGGGCACCCGAAGGTCCACCCGCTGACCCGGGCCGAGCGGCAGACCCCCGTCGACGGTGGTGTCGAGCAGCCGGATCGGGTCGACGGGGACGAAGCTGGTGCGACCCGGCGGGCTGGCGGCGGCCACCGCCGGCGGCACCGTGCGCGCCGGGTTGACCGTGACCGTGCCCGCCCAGGTGGGTGTTGACCCGCCGGCGTCGGAGCCCACGAGCGACAGCGAGTAGGCACCGGGTCTGACCGGGGCCCCGGTGTCGTCACGCAGGTCCCACAGCGCCACCAGCGGAACCGACGGCGACGCGGTGCCGAGGATCGTGCGCACCACAGTCGTGCGGCACGCGTCTCTCACCTCGAGCCGCCACTGCTGGTCGGTGTTGACACGCGCGGAGACTGTGACCGTCGAGCCGGTGCCGTAGACAGCGGTGGCCGAGGAGAGCTTGGGGCTGTACATCGCGGTGCCCATGTAGGACGCGGTGAGCGCCCGGATGGTCGCCAGCTGCGCGTAGAGGTTGCTGCCGGGGCACGACGTCTTGCCGGCGTCACGGTGACCGGAGATGTTGCTGAAGGTCACCTTGGTGCCCGCGGAGTACCGCGACGTCCCGCCGCCCTCGGAGGTGAGGACGTTCGTGCCGTTGGGGTCGCGGAAGCTTGCCCCGAGCTTCCAGGCCATCAGCCGCGCGATGGCGTCGACCATCGGCGCCTCGGGTGCGACCTTGTCGTAGTTGCCGAGGGCAGAGACGGCGAACGAGTCGATGTTGAAGCCGCCGGTGTGCGCGCCGATGACCGCCTTGGTGATGCCGCCGTAGCGGCCCTCCCACAGCCGCCCGAATCGGTCGACGAGGAAGTTGTAGCCCACGTCCGACCAGCCGTTGCCCTTCACGTGGTACGCGTAGACCGCCCGCAGGATCTTGGGCACCTCGGCTGCGGAGTAGCCGTTGGTGCCGGCCGTGTGGTGCACGAAGCCGGTCTTGATCGTGGCGCTGTACTTGGGTGTCCCGCTGCGCAGCCGCTCGTCGGCGCCCCACTGCGACCGGCTGTAGATCACCGGTCGGCCGGCGGCGGCCGCCGCGCTCTGCATCGGCCGCCCGGCCGTCGGGTCCGCGTCAGCGGCGGAGCTGCCCGGGTCGATGAGGTCGACGCGCAGGTCGCGCGGGAGCGAACCGGTGCGGGTGTCGACGCGCACCTGGTAGCCGTCCGAGGCGCCGACCCACAGCGGCTCGGTCCCCGGCCGGGCGTGCCGCGCCTCGCCGGCGCGCGGCATCGGCGTGCGGTCGAGCGCGGTCCAGCGGCTCCAGCCCTTGTCGCCGTGGGTGCGGACCAGGACGTTCGGTGCCGGGTCCGGCACCCCGGCAGCAGTACGTCGCCAGGTGACGCCGAGCAGGTCGAACTCGGTGAGCCCGGTCCGGGACACCAGCACCTCCGGGCGGCCGGGGCCGGAGCCGCTGCTCGCAGCGCCGGCCGGGGCCGCGGCCCAGCTCCGGGTGGCGAGGCGACTGCTGCTGCGCGCGGCCTCGGCCCCGCGACCGCCGGACTCGACGCCGCGCAGCGCCTGCGAGCGGACCTCCGGCGTCACGGGGTGGGCGGACGCGTGCGGGAGGCTCACGACCGGCAGGACCGTGGCCAGCGGCACGAGCAGGCTGAAGAGCGCGACGGAACCGGCCGGCCGCGCAGGGCGGCCGGGACGGCGGGAGCGCGTCGGGCGGATGGGGCGCATCGAGCCTCTTCGGGTGCAGGTGCGCTGCCGCGCACGGTCGTCCTGCTGCTACGGCGCCCTGGACCGGCAACGCAGCACGGTCCCCCGGGGCGGGTGTGCCGATTGGACGGCTGTTGCTGGTGTGACGGATGTGCCCGGTGGGACCCGCGCGGACCAGTCTCCCCCGGATCGGCGTCGGAGTCGGTCGTCTTGACCGACCCGGCGTGTACGACCGGACATCTTTGCCTTTTCATGACCTTCCGGGCGGGGCTCGTAGCCTGGCCGGGTGACCCCCACCGAGCTGCTGGCGGCGGCAGTGCGCGCCGACCCGGCGCGGCCGCTGCTGACCTTCACCGACGACGCGACCGGCGAGCGGACCGAGCTCTCGGTCGCGACGTTCGCCAACTGGGTGGCCAAGACCGCCAACCTGCTGCAGGACGAGGTCGCGCCGGACCCCGGCCAGGTGGTCACGATCGACCTGCCGGTGCACTGGCAGGCGGCCGTCTGGCTGCAGGCCTGCTGGGCGGCCGGCCAGCCGGTCCGGCTCGGCCCGGCGGCCGACGGCGCCCAGCCGGCGGCGGTCACGGTGGTCGCGCACGACGGGTCACGGCCCGCCACGGCGGCGGTGCCCTCGTCGGCCACGGTCGTCTCCCTCGGGCTCGGGCCGATGGGGCTGCCCAGGCCGGGCGTGCTGCCGGCGTACCGCCATGCCCTGGACTACGACCGCGAGGTGCACGGCCACGGGGACCGCTTCACACCCCTCACGCCGCCGCAGGCCGACGACGTGGCACTGGTCACCGCCGGCGCGGCGTTCAGCCACGCCGAGCTGGGCGCGCTCGCGACGTCCGCCGAGCCCCTCGGCGGTGCGCTGCTGGTCGCCGCCCCGCTCGTGGACCTGCGCTCCGTCCTGGCCACCCTCCTGGTGCCACTGGCCGCCGGTGGGCAGAGCGGTGCTGTGCCGGCATCTGCACCGGCTGGATCCCGGGAGGCTCGCCGACCGGGTCGCGCAGGAGGGGCTCTCGGCCGTCGTCCCGGCCCGCGGCGACACACCCGACGGCGAACGGACGGTGACCGGAGTGTTACCGGAGTGGAACGGCCCGGGTCCGGGAATGGCTTAGACTGGCTCGCTCACCCGCCGTCCGTGCCTGCGCCCTTTGCCTCCGGTCCGCACGACGTCGATGAGCCCGACGAGCACGACGAAGGACTGAAGCCACCGGTGCAGAAGATCGCTGGACGGCGCCACTCACCACGCGCCCGCCATGCCGCGCGTACCCGACCGCTGCGCCGCGTGCTGACGGCCCTCGCGGTGGTCATCGGGCTCGTCCTGGTCGGCGGCACCGCGACCGCGTTCGTGGCGTACCAGCGGCTCAACGGCAAGATCAACCGCGAGGACATCACCGGGCTGCTCGACGAGAAGGACCGCCCCAAGAAGATCGTCGAGGACGAGGGCGGGAAGGAGCCTCTCAACATCCTGCTGATGGGCTCCGACAAGCGCTCCGGCGACGCCGCGGTCAACGTCGAGGGCGAGCGCTCGGACACCACGATCCTGCTGCACCTGGCGGCTGACCGGGAGAGTGCCGTCGCGGCCAGCATCCCGCGCGACTCGGTCGTCGACATCCCGCAGTGCAGGAAGCCGGACGGCAGCGTGGTGCCGGCCCGGCCGGCCGAGATGTTCAACTCGGCCTTCTCGGAGGCGGGCGCTGCCTGCACGGTGAAGACCGTCGAGAAGCTGACCGACATCCGCATCGACAACTACGTCGTCATCGACTTCGGCGGCTTCAAGGACATGGTCAACGCCCTGCACGGCGTCGACGTCTGCATCCCGTACGCCGTCAACGACCCGAAGTCGCACCTGAACCTCGAGGCCGGCAAGCAGAAGGTCTACGGGCAGCAGGCGCTCGCGTACGTGCGGACCCGCCACGGCCTCGGCAACGGCTCCGACCTGTCGCGCATCGAACGCCAGCAAGCGTTCCTGTCGTCGATGATCAGCAAGGTGAAGGACAAGGGCCTGCTGCTGCACCCGCTGCGGGTCTACAACTTCCTGGCGGCAACCACCCAGTCGATCACCACGGACTTCGGCGGCCTCCGGCAGATGTCCGGTCTCGCCCAGGACATGCGCGGCGTGAACACCAAGGACATCGAGTTCGTCACGGTGCCCAACGAGCCCTACACGCTCGACGCCAACCGGGTGCAGTGGAAGCAGCCGGCCGCGGACTCGCTCTGGCGGGCGCTGCGCTTCGACCAGCCGCTGCCGGGCAAGGAGCCGAAGCCCTCGTCGTCCGCCACCGCCAGCCCGACCCCGACGGGTCCGCCGCTGGTCACGCCGCCCGAGAACGTCCGCGTCGAGGTGCTCAACGGCTCGGGCGTCGCCGGCGAGGCCAGCCGGGTGGCCAAGGAGCTCACGGCCGCCGGCTTCCAGGTCGTGACCGTCGGCAACGCCGACCGCAACGACTACGCCACGACCGAGGTGCGGTTCGACCCGGCCTACGACGAGTCCGGACGAACGCTCGGTGCCTCGATCGCCGGCTCCGAGGTCACCGAGGACATCACGCTGGGCACGACCCTGCGCGTCATCGTCGGCTCGGACTCGCCGACCGCGTCCTCGGTCGAGGTGAGCGGCTCCACAGCGTCCCCCGAGGCCGAGGAGAACATCGAGGCCCGCTCGGCGGCCGACGACATCTGCTCCTGACCAGCGGCACCCCGCCGGTCGCCGCAGGGCCGCCACTAGAGTCGCGCCGTGACTGATCCCGCCCTTCCCACACCTCACCAACCGGTCACCGAGGCCCTGCGCCCGACCGACAAGGTGAGCCCGTCGGCGGCCGATGCCGTCGCCGACATCCCCGACGGCGCGACCCTCGCGGTCGGCGGCTTCGGCCTGTGCGGCGTCCCGCAGCAGCTCATCGAGGCGCTGCACGCCGCCGGCACCACCGACCTGCAGGTCGTGTCCAACAACTGCGGCGTCGACGAGTGGGGCCTCGGCGTCCTCCTCGCCGACCACCGGATCGCCCGCATGACGTCGTCCTACGTCGGTGAGAACAAGGAGTTCGCCCGGCAGTTCCTCTCCGGCGAGCTCGAGGTCGAGCTCACGCCGCAGGGCACGCTCGCCGAGCGGCTGCGCGCCGGCGGCGCCGGCATCCCCGCGTTCTTCACCGCAACCGGCGTCGGCACCCAGGTCGCCGAGGGCGGGCTCCCCTGGCGCTACGCACCCGACGGGTCGGTCACGGTCTCGTCCCCGGTGAAGGAGACCCGGGAGCTGACCGTCGCGGGCGAGACGCGGACGTACGTCCTCGAGGAGTCGATCGTCACCGACTTCGCGCTGGTCCATGCCTGGAAGGGCGACCGCTCGGGCAACCTCGTCTACCGCGAGAGCGCGCGCAACTTCAACCCGCTCTGCGCCACCGCCGGGAAGGTCACCATCGCCCAGGTCGAGCACCTGGTCGACGTCGGCGAGATCAAGCCCGAAGAGGTGCACACGCCCGGCGTGTTCGTGCAGCGCGTCGTCGAGGTGGGACCGGACGTCGAGAAGCGGATCGAGCGACGTACGACCAGACCGCGCCCCGGCGCCACCACCGACGGCGGGGAGGCCTGACCATGTCGCTCACCCGTGAGCAGATGGCCGCACGCGCGGCGCGCGAGCTCGAGGACGGCCAGTACGTCAACCTCGGGATCGGGCTGCCGACCCTCGTGCCCAACTACCTGCCCGAGGGCGTGCACGTCACGCTGCAGAGCGAGAACGGCATCCTCGGCGTCGGTCCCTACCCCTTCGACGGCGACGAGGACCCCGACCTGATCAACGCCGGCAAGGAGACGGTCACGCTGCTCCCCGGCGCCTCGTTCTTCGACTCGGCCACGTCCTTCGGGATGATCCGTGGCGGCCACATCGACGCCGCGATCCTCGGCGCCATGCAGGTGTCGGAGAAGGGTGACCTCGCCAACTGGATGATCCCCGGCAAGATGGTCAAGGGGATGGGCGGCGCGATGGACCTGGTCCACGGTGCCAAGCGGGTCGTCGTCGTCATGGAGCACGTCGCCAAGGACGGCACGCACAAGATCGTGCCGGAGTGCACGCTGCCCTACACCGGCCGCGGCGTGGTCGACCGGGTCATCACCGACCTCGCTGTCATCGATGTGACGGATGCCGGCCTCGTGCTGCGCGAGCTCGCGCCCGGCGTAGGGCTCGACGAGGTGCGGTCGGCGACCGGATCGCCGCTCGACGTCCCGGCCGAGCCGGTGGTCATGGAGCTGTGAGGGGCCTCCCCGCAGCCCGCTCCGTCCGCACTGCGCCCAGCTGGGTCCTCGGGCTCGGGCTGGTCCTGCTGCACATCGCCGTCACGGTCCAGGTCCGGCCGCACCCGCGGTGGAACGACGGCATCTTCGTCCTCGACGACGCGGCCGCCTTCCCGGACGTCCCGCGTCACCTGGACCACCACGCGCTGCGGATCGGCAACCTGCTGCCGGTGCGCGCCTTCCTCGAGCTCTTCGGCTACGGGCAGGTGGCCTACTACGCGTGGCCGTTCCTCTGCGGGATCCTCCTCGTGGTCGCCGTCTTCTGGCTGGGCACGGTGCTCTTCGGCCGGTGGACGGCGGCGGCCGCCGGCGTGCTGCTGGTCTTCCACCCGGTGCTCGTGGACACGGTCATCAAGATCGGCCAGGAGCGGATGACGTCGTGGCAGCTGCTGCCCGACATCCCGTCGACGGCGTTCTTCACCCTCGGGCTCGCGGTGCTCGTCACCGCCGCGCAACGCGAGGGGGAGCCGGCGCGCTGGTGGTGGTTCGTCGGCGCCGGGCTGTGCTTCGGCTGGGCCTACCTGGTGCGCGAGACCGTCGTCCTCGCCTTCCCGGTCGTGCTGGTCGCGCTGCTCCTCTGGCGGCTGCCCTTCCGGCGGTGGCTGCAGGTCGCGGCCGGGATGCTCGGGTGCCTCGCCCTCGAGCTGGTGGTCAACGCCCTCGCGCACGGCGACCCCTTCGTCCGGCTCAAGGTCGACGGCGAGCACGGCAGCCCGGTCACCGGCCTGACGCGCACCGACGCGCTGTTGCGGTTCCCCCGCAGTGTCGAGAACTACCCGCAGACGCTGGCCGTCCTGGCCACGGTCGTGCTGATGGTGCTCGGTGCTCTGCTCGTCCGGCGTCGCGGCAACGTGCTGATGCTCGTCTGGTTCCTCTGGGTGTGGCTGCCGCTGACCGCGGTGTCCGGGCTGATCGACCCGGGCTTCATCCGGATCAACGCGTCCCTGATGCGCTACTGGGTGCCGACCCTGCCGTCGCTCTGCCTCGGGGCCGCCGCCGCGGTGGCGGCCGCGCTGGCCTTCGTGCGGCACCGGCTGCCCGAGGGCTCGCAAGGCACCGGTCGGGTCCTCACGGCGGCCGTCGTGGTCGTCGCCCTGGCCGTGTGGTGCGTGCCGATGCTCGACGACATCCGGCACAACCCGCGCGACCGCGCGTGGAACGACGTGCGCGCCTACCTCGCGGAGCACGACGACGACATCGACCGGGTGGTGACCGACGACCGCGACGCCCTGGTGCTGCAGATCTACTCGCGCGAGCCGGTCGGTGGCGACCAGGTCCTGCACGCGACGGTGGAGCGGACCGGCCACGAGCTCGACGAGCCGCCCGTCTCCGACGGCGACCCGGGGACGTTCCTCGTCTGGTCGCCGACGATGTCCCGCAGCAAGCCCACCGCCGAGCAGGGCTGGGAGCTTGCCCTGCGCGAGAAGCAGCTGCGGGTCTACGCACCCACCGGCTAGCGGGGGCGGGCCACGTTGTCGGTCACCGCCAGTGGCTCAGGTCACGGCCCAGGACCGCGCCCAGTCGCTCGTTGTGCGGCCGGTAGTGCTCGGCCAGCACCTCCCTCGTCCCCGGGTCGATCGGCACGTAGGCACTGGTCTGCACCCGCCCGGACTCGTCCTCCCGGCGGAACCTGTTGGCGTGCGCGTCCTCGATGGTCCGGGCCGGTCGCTTGAGCACACGAAGGAAGCCGAAGAGCTCGCGCAGCGTCCCCTCCCGGTCGGCGACCAGGTCGTCGAGGAGCACCAGGTGGACCCGATCCCGGCCGTACGCCGCCAGGTACGGCTCCAGCTGGTCGGCGTACTCCCCGCGCAGGACGAAGTTGCCGCGCGACGGCCGGTCGGGGTCCGGCGGCTCGCCGCCGGCCGCCTCGACCAACGACCCGAACGTCACGGGCCGCTCGCGCGCCAGCGCCTGCTCGAAGGTGGGTTGGACGGCGCGGTCGTGGCGCTCCATCTCGCGTCGCCGGCGGTCGTGCCAGTAGTGCGAGTACGCCCGGTCGACCGGGTTGCGCAGGATCGCGATGATGCGGGCCGACGGCAGGTCCGCGATGAGCCGCTGCCGGGCGAGCGGGCCCCACATGTAGTTGGGCGTCGCTTCGCCACGCCGCCGTTCCCACCGGCCGGGCCGGAACTGCGCGGCGTACCACTCGGGGCCGCGCTCGTAGTGGAAGTCGAAGTAGTGCAGCTCCTTGGTCCGCGGCATGTGCACCTGCGGGTGCTTGCGCAGCATCCGGTAGAGGCTGGTGGTCCCCGCCTTCTGGGCGCCGATGACGACGAAGTCGGGCAACGGCACGGGCGTCAGCGCCAGTGGGTCAGGTCGCGGCCGAGCAGCGTCTCCAGCCGCTCGGTGAAGGGCTTGAAGTGCTCGGCGAGCACCTCCCGGGTGGCCGGGTCCATCGGCACGTAGGCCGTCGGCTCCATCCGGCCGTCACCGGCCGGGCGGCGGTAGCGGTTCGCGTGGGTGTCCTCGATGGTGCGGGCCGGCCGCTTGAGGACCCGCAGGAAGCCGAACAGCTCCCGCAAGGTCTGCTCGCGCTCGGCGACCAGGTCCTCCAGCAGCATGATGTGCACGCGCTCCTGGCCGTAGGACTCGATGAACGGCTCGACCTGGTCGATGTACTCGCCGCGCCGGATGTAGGTCCCGCGCCGGCCGGCGGCGTCCTTCCAGAGCTCCGGGCCCTCGCGCCCGATCAGGTGGCCCAACAGGTAGGGACGCTCGAAGGCGACCGCGGTCTCGAAGGTGGGGAAGACCTCGCGGTCGTGCCGCTCGAGCTCGAACCGGCGCAGGTCGTGCCAGTAGTGGGAGTACGCCCGGTCCACCGGGTTGCGCAGGATGACGACGATCCGCGCCTTGGGCAGCACCTCGAGCATCCGCTCGCGGACCACCGTGCGGTAGAGGTAGTAGGGCGTCGCCTCGCCGCGCCGCCACTGCCACCGGCCGGGGGTGAACTGCTGCGAGTACCACTCGACCCCGCGGTCCCAGTGGACGTCGAAGAAGTGCAGCTCCTTGGTCCCCGGCATGTGGATCTGCGGGTGCTTGCGCAGCATCCGGTACAGGCTCGTTGTCCCGGCCTTCTGGGCGCCGACGACGACGAAATCTGGGAGCGGCACGACCGCCGGACGCTATCAAAGCGCCCGGGGCCGCTGCCAGCAGGCTCGGCCCGGTGGGGGCTCAGCCGTAGCTGGGGCAGTGCCCCTTGCCCCAGCGGTAGCAGTCGAGCACGACGGCGTCGTACGTGCGGACCACGACCTCGCCGCCGTCGTTGTGCAGCGGCGGGATGGGTGAGCCGAGGTAGCGGTCCAGCCGGTCGTTGCCGCCGGAGCCGCCGTAGATCCGCACCGTCTCACCCGGCGCCAGGACATGCTCCGGCGGGAGCTCGTAGACCCAGGGCCAGACCTCGACGACGAGGTCTCCGGTCCGGACGGGGGCCGATCCCCGGTTGGTGAGGGCGACGTACTCGTTGTTCAGCGACTTGGTGTCCGGTCCCGGCGGGTCCCACATCACGGTCGAGAGGTGGACGCCGAGGGACGCCGGGTCGGCGCAGGCGACCAGGCACGGCCAGGTCATGGAGGCCCGGATGTCGCCCTGCGGGTCGATCAGGTAGGCGCCGCTGCCGAGGTGCTGCTTGCCGGTCGAGTCCGCGTTCTGCAGCATCGGCACGCTGCTGCCCAGGTAGCGGTCGGTGGCGGTGTTCTTGCCGTAGCCGACATGGACGGTGACCGTCCCTCCGGCGGCAACAGCGCCTCCGGGCGGCATCGTCTGGCTTCGGTCGTTGCCGACACGCAGGGTCCAGCCGTCGAGGCCGAGCGGGAACGGGTTGTCGTTGCGGATCCGGATGAACTCCTCGTTGCGCTTGGCCGCGCTGGAGAGGGCGTCCGCGGCGTCGGCGTTCCACTCGACGTTCATGCGCAGCGAGCCGTTGGCGCCGGGGCCGGCACCGCACCGGTCCTCGTCGAACCAGCCGATCCCGGCGGCCGCCGCCTGGCTGGCCGCCAGGTGGTGCGCCCTGCTGTTGGTCACCTCACCCTTGCGCGGCATCCAGACCCCGAGGCCCTTCTGCAGCATGACGGTGGTGGTGTCGACCAGCCGGCCGCCCTGGTTCACCAGCACGCGGCGCTCGGGGCGGCCACGGAGGCCGCTCTTGCCGGTGTCCGAGCGCAGGACGACCTGCTTGCCGCCGACGAGCCGCTTCATCTGCCTGGTGGCCGCCGTGTAGCCGCACCTGTCGTGCTCGGGGGTGTCGATGCCGATGAGGCGGACGATCCACCGCCCGTCCACGACCACGGTGTCCCCGTCGATCACCTTGGTGACCTTGCCGGTGGCGTAGGTCCCCGCGTGACCGGGCGCGAGCGGTCCAGCGACCACGAGGGGCACGGCCGTGACCGCGGCCAGGGCGAGCAGGGCAGAGCGACGCACGAAACGCATACTCCGGATGTCGGACATCCGTGGGCCGCCCTTGAGCGTCCCTTTGCACCCCTTTGTGGCGCGCTACCGGTCCGCGAGGGCGAAGAGGCCCTCCCACTGGGCGAGCACCTGGTCCGGCGCGAACCGCCGGACGGAGGCCCGCGCGGCCTCGCCGAGGCGACGCCGCAGCACCTGGTCGCCCATCAGCCGGTCCAGACCCTCGGCCAGGGCGTCCACGTCGCGCGGCGGGACGACCAGCCCGTCGACCCCGTCGGTGACGATCTCGCGCACGCCGGGAGCGCAGTCGAAGGCCACGCACGGCACCCCGCAGGCCATCGCCTCGGCCAGGGCCATCGGCAGGCCCTCGTGGATCGAGGAGAGCGCGAAGACCGAGGCAGCACGCAGCTCCGCCTCGATGTCTGCTGCCAGGCCGGGCAGCAGCACGCGGTCCGCGAGGCCGAGCCGCTCCGCCTGCTTCCGCAGCTGCCCCTGCAACGGGCCGTGCCCGAAGATCTTCAACGTCCACGCCGGGTGCCGGTCGGCGACGGCGGCGAAGGCGTCGATGAGCCGGTCGTAGCCCTTCTCCCCCGCGTACCTGCCAGCCGCGACGACCACCGGCGCGGACAGGTCGCTCGTGAGCTGCGGGTAGAAGCTGAGCGAGTTGTGCATGACGCCGACGTTGTTGAAGCCCTCGAGCTCGAAGCGCTCCGCGTCGCGGTGCGTCAGCAGCAGGAGCAGGTCGACGTCGCGGTAGTAGCGGTTCACGCGCTCCCAGCGCGACGAGGCGAGGGTGGCGTCGAAGGACTCGTGGCTCATGCCGATCACGTGCAGGTGGTCGGTCGCCGCGTCGGCGACCCACTGCATCGACCGGATCTGCATCACGACGACGACACCGTCGGCGGCCTCGGCGAAGACGGCCGACAGCCGCCCGACCGACTCCTGATGGGCCTGCTCGTGGCGGCGCAGCGCGCTGCGGTTGCGCGGGTCGAGGCGGGAGACGGCGCCGTCCAGGTCCGGTGGCAGCGGCTCCGGCGTCTCGTTCAGGACCAGGTGGCGGTACGGCCGGGTGCCGTAGTCGTGCGGGTTGGCGTGGTGCTGGATGCCGATGACCGTGACCCGGTGGCCGGCCTCGTGCAGCATCGTCGCGAGGTTGTGCGTGACTCGCTGCACACCGCCGAGCTCCTCGATGTTGTTGGCGACGAGGAAGACGTCCCGAGCCGTCACCGGCCGCCACCGGCGAGGGGACCGAAGAACTCCTTGACGACGTGCTCGGCCGCCCGGCCGGTCTCGTACTCGCAGAACCGGTCACGGAAGGCCGCGTACGGCTCGGCATAGGCGGCCCGCGACGCGTCCACGTCGCGCAGCGCCGCGACGAGCCCCGCGGTGTCCTCGACGAGCGGTCCCGGCGCGATCCGCGCGAGGTCGAGGTAGGTCCCCCGCTCGTCGCGCGTGTAGTCCTCGTAGTCGTGGGTGTAGAAGACCATCGGGCGGCCGGTGTTGGCGAAGTCGAACATCACCGACGAGTAGTCGGTGACGAGCACGTCGGCCAGCAGCAGCAGCTCGGTCACGTCGTGGTGCCGCGAGACGTCGGTGGCGAACGAAGCGTTGCGCGGCGAGAGCCGGATCGCATCGAGGTAGTGGGTGCGCACCAGGAAGTGCACGTCGTCGCCGAGCTCGTCGCCCATCACCGTGAGGTCCATGGGCAGCTCGTACTCGCGCTGCAGCAGGCGCGCGCGGTCGCGGAAGGTCGGGCAGTAGAGCACCAGCCGCCGGTCGGTGGGCAGGTCGAGCTCGCGCTTCTTGGCCAGCACCCAGTCCTCGTCGACACCGCGCACGAGCAGGTCGTTGCGCGGCAGACCGTGCCGCACCAGCCGGCCCTCGTACCGGTAGGACTTCACGAACGTCTCGACGAAGTACTCGCTGGGCACGAGGAGGGCGCTCCACCGCCGCATCATCGACTTGTGCGCCCGCCGGGTGGCCGCGCTCGCGCGCTCCAGCGACGGTGAGTCGAAGCCCATCCGCTTGAGCGGCGTCCCGTGCCAGGTCTGGATGTACGTCGTCTCGCGCCGCCGCGTGAACACCCGCGGGAAGCCCTGGTTGTCGACCCAGTACTGGGCCCGCGCCATCAGGTAGTAGTAGCGCCAGCTCTCGCGGCGGACCGTCTCGACGTCGGTGGGGAAGCCCTCGGGGCGACGCCAGACGTGCGACCAGACGGGGCGCAGCCCGACCCGGTCGAGGCCGGCCTCGACGGCGGCCTCGTAGATGTAGCGCGGGCTGTCGGAGTACTGCCTGCCCATGTGCGACTCGAAGACCGCCAGGCCGGGGATCACCGGCAGGCGACGGAAGAGCCGATAGGCCTGCGCCTTGACGGCCGGCCCGGTCGCTGCCTTGCTCGTCCGCCACTGGACGGCCTTGCGCAACCGCAGCGCCGAACGGTTGACCCGGCCGGTGACCTGCTCGCGACCCTCGTCGGGGACCTGCTTGAGCGCGAGGTTCATCCGGGTGGTGACGAACGGCTCGAGGTGGGCCGTGGCGACCCCGCCGAGCCGGGTGCGCACCGGGATCCGGAGGTCGGCGACCAGTGCCGGGTCGACGCTGAACGGCGGCGTGGCGGTCTTGCCGTCCCAGCTGATCTCGAGCTTCCAGTCCCACACACCCTCGCCGACGTCGACCCCGGGGACACTGCGCGCCAGGTCGATGTCGGCCGTGTACTCGATGCGGTCACCGAGGTGCCGCCACGACGAGACCGGGACGCGGCGGCGGTCCGCCGGCCGCTCCCTGCTGCGGATGGAGACCGCCAGCCGCAGCCGCGCGTCGGGCGGGATGCGGCCCAGCTGGTTGAGCACGGATCCGTCGACGTGCAGCCGACCACGCCGCGCCTTGACCGAGGTGAGCGAGTTGTAGAGGGAGAGCCGGTCCCACGGCAGGCGGTGCCAGCCCATGTCCGTGACGTCGAGCACTGCGCGGCAGCCCGGGTCGTCGAGGTGGCTCTCGCTCCAGTAGACGCGGCCGTCGCGTTCCACCAGCCGGGTGGAGAGCTTGAAGCCGTAGCGCAGGTAGTCGACGGCGCGCAGCGTCTCGTCCAGGTCCTGCAGCCGGATCATGTGCACGCAGATCCGCTCGACCGGGTCGCACATCGCAAGCGTCTGCTCGCCGACTGTGTCGAGGTAGTCGGCGGCCAGCCGCAGCATCGACCGCTGGTAGGCCACGTCGCGGTGCGGGAGGTCGGACAGGTAGATGCGCAGGTCGTTGCGGACGAACTTGAAGTCCTTGTAGACCTTCAGGTCGTCGGCGCCCTGCTCGTGCAGGAAGTCGTCCATCATCCGGTGCACGGCGATCCGGTCGCGGAAGTTGTCGATCTCGAAGCGCCGCTGCGAGATCGAGAGCTCCTCCGCGTCGCGGACGACCCGCCAGAAGTAGATGACGTTGGGCACCAGTGCGATGCGGGCGGCGAGACAGTAGACCTTGGTCGAGAACAGCGAGTCCTCGTAGTGCACACCCTCGGGGAAGCGGATCCCGTGACGGTCCAGGAAGTCGCGACGGTAGAGCTTGTTGGTCGAGAGCGGGTCGAAGAAGAGCTCGGGGTTCTCCCGGATGCCCTCGTAGACGGCACGCCGGGTGTAGAGCCGCTCGATCCAGCCGGCCTCGCGCTGCGGGACGCGCTTCGTGCTCACGTGCTGGCGGACGACCTGCCCGGCCACCACGTCCGCCCCGGTGCGCTCGGCGGTGAGCAGCAGGTTCTTGCACGCGTGCCGGTCGTAGACGTCGTCGCTGTCGAGGAACATCACGTACGGCGCGCGGGCATGCTCCAGCCCGACGTTGCGCGGGCGGCTGCAGCCGCCGCTGTTCTCGGGCAGCCGCACCACCCGGACCCGCGGGTCGCGCTCGGCGATCCGCTCGGCCAGCTCGGCCGAGCCGTCCGTCGACGCGTCGTCGACCACGACGACCTCGAGATGGCGCAACGTCTGCCCGAGCGCCGAGGAGATGGCGTCGGGAAGGTTCGCGCGGTCGTTGTAGCCGATGACCACGACGGTCAGCTCGGGGGTGCCGAGCTCGGCCGGAGCCGTCCCTCGGGGCAACGCCTGTCCCTCTCGCTGTGGCCTGCGGCCGGCCGCGGAGGGCCGGTCGCGGTGTGCACGAGGTGTGCACTGGGTCACGGTCGAGTCTAAAGGGTGCAGATGCTCGCATCCCGGAGCCCTGCGGTGTCTATCGTGTCCGCATGTCCGGTCGACGGGGAGCTCGGTGACGCACGCTCCCCGCCGCGGCCTCGGATCCCCCGGTCGTTTCTCGGTCCGCCGGCCCCTGGGCGCGCTGCTGGCCTTCGCCTGCGTCGCCGCCATGACGGTCAGCGGGCCCTGGCTCGCCCAGTCCCGCCCGGTCCCCGGCTCGCCCAACATCGTGGTCTTCCTGACCGACGACCAGCGCTGGGACTCCCTCAGCGTGATGCCGGCCCTGCAGGCTCAGCTGGTTCGCCGCGGCCGGCTCTTCACCGACGCGATGGTGCCCACCTCGCTGTGCTGCCCCTCCCGGGCCACGATCCTGACCGGGCTCTACGCCCACGACTCCGGCGTGTGGGGTAACCACCCCCCGCTGGGCGCCTGGCCGCGGGTGGTGCAGCAGGGCCTCGAGGACGACACGATCGCCACCGCCCTCGACGAGCGCGGCTACGAGACCGCGCTGCTCGGCAAGTACTTCAACGGCTTCTCCCGGGGAGCGCCCGTCGACTACGTCCCGCCGGGCTGGGACCACTTCCTCGCCTTCCGGACGCCCGGGCACAGCGGCAGCTACGTGGACTTCCGGCTGCAGGGGTCCACCCACTTCTACGGGCCGCGCTCCTACTCGACGGACGTCCTGGCGAAGCACGCCGACTCGATCATCTCGGCCACTCCCGACGCGACCCCGCTCTTCATGTACCTCGCGACGTTCGCGCCGCACGCGCCGTTCACAGCGCCCCGGCGGTACGCCGCCCGCAAGGGGGAGCGCAAGGCGCTGTCGGGCCTGGTGGCGGTGCGTGACCGCCGCGGCAAGCCCCAGTGGCTGCGCGAGCAGAAGCCGGTCTCCGCCGAGGCGATGGAGGAGATCCACGACGGCCAGGACCGGTCACTGCGGGCCGTGGACGACGCGGTCGCGGAGGTGCTGCGCTCGCTGCGCAGGACCCATCGGCTGCACAACACGCTGTTCATCTTCATGTCCGACAACGGGCTGATGCGCGGCGAGCACGGCATCACCGGCAAGCACGTCCCCTACGACGCGGCCACCCGCATCCCGATGGTGGTCCGCTGGGACGGTCACGTCGCCCCGGGGACCCGGGACACCCGCCTGGCCCTCAACGTCGACGTCGCGGCGACCGTGACGAGCGCTGCCGGCGTGACGATGGCCACCGACGGCCTGGACCTCCTCGGACCCGTGCGTCGCGGCGGCTTCCCGATGGAGGCCATCGGGAAGCACGCCACCGGCCGCCCGGCCTACTGCGGCTGGCGCACCCAGCGCTACCTCTTCGTGCACTACGCCGACGGCGAGGAGGAGCTCTACGACTACCGGGTCGACCCGCGAGAGCGGGTCAACCGGGCAGGCGACCCGGCCTACCGGGACCAGCTGCGCGACCTGCGCGCCGCGGCCCGCCAGGGGTGCGACCCGGTGCCCCCCGGCTTCAGCTGGCAGGGCGGCGAGGGCCTCTAGATCACCGGCGGGCGGCCGGCCCGGGTCAGCCGCCAGACCGTCCGCCACGAGATCGGGCGCCGCTGGCCCGCGCCCGGCCCGAGACCCTCACGGAAGCCGGCGAACCAGATCCGCAGCAGCCGCACCGACCGGAACCGCAGCACCGTCAGGATCGACCAGTTGAGCAGGTAGACCACCGCGAGCAGCCGCGGCAGGTTGCGCCGCGCCACCCAGACCCGGTTGCGGGCGTTCATCCGGTAGTAGACGTCGTGCTTGGTCGGCGGCAGCGAGGGGTGGTTGGTCACGACGTCGGGGGCGTACCACGTGACATATCCGAGGTCCCAGATCCGCCAGGCCAGCTCGACACCTTCGTGGCCGTACCAGAAGTGTCCCGGCCAGCCACCGGCGCGCTCGAAGACCTCGCGGCGCACGACGAAGGTCCCCTCCCAGAACCAACCGACCGCCCCCGGGCGCAACGGGTCCCGGCCGCCCGGGCGAGGCACCCAGCGCGACTGACCCGGTGCGCCGGTCGGATCGACCGGGCGGGGCTGCACGACTGCTATCCGGGGGTCGGAGTCGAGCACCGCGAGCAGCCGGGTGACCACGTCGGTCGCCGGCAGGGCGCAGTCGTCGTCGTAGAAGAACAGCACGTCGCCCTTGGCCTCCGCGGCACCGACGTTCCGGCCCTCGGGGATGCCGACGTTCTCCGGCAGGTGAACCGTGCGCACCTGCGCCGGCAGGCCGACCGGCAACCATCCGTTGCCGACGAGCACGACATCGAGGTCGATGCCGTCCTGCGCGAGAAGCGTCTCAAGTGCCCGCTCCAGCTCGGCCGGCCGGGTGCCCTGACTGAGCACAACCGCGCCGACGCGCGGCAGGTCACCGGTCACCGCAGCCGCCGCGACGTGAGGATCGCCACCAGGTGGCCGACGATCGTCAGCCCGGCCACCGGCAGCAGCACCGCTACCAGGCCACGCGTCACGGCCAGGTCGCCGGTGACGGCGTCGCCGATCGCAGCGACCAGCGCGAGGAGCGTCATCTCCACCGAGTGGAAGATCCGGTGGAACGGCAGGAAGCGCGCCATCGAGCGCAGGCGCGCCACCGCCGAGACCCGAGGCGCGGCCTCGTCGGCGCGGTCCTGCAGCCGCTCGAGCCCGTTCGCGGCGCGCGCCAGGTGGACGCCGTCGTTGAGCGACTTGTTCACCAGCACGAGGACGGCGAGCAGCGCGCCCAGCGTCGTCCAGCCGCCGATCGAGTCGAGCCCGCCGTCGGCCCGCACGCCCAAGGCCACCGGGATGGCGCTCTCGGCGACCGTGTGGCCGAGCTTGTCGAGGAAGAAGCCCACCGGGGAGAAGGTCTGCCGCCACCTCGCGACCTCACCGTCGCAGCAGTCCCACAGCATCTGCAGCTGGCCGAGGAGGACCGCGAGCACCGCGCCGAGCAGGCCCGGCAGCAGCAGCGCCGCGCCCGCCGCCGCGCCCGTGACGATCATCAGCACCGTCACGCCGTTGGCGGTGATGGACGTCGCCAGCAGCACGCGCGTGAGGTACGGGGAGAGACGCCGCTGGTAGACGTCGGCGGTCCAGTGCTCGGAGTTGCGCCGCCCCCGGATGGTCTCCGGCTGGGTGACCTTCCGGAGCTCGGCGATCGTGGGCCGGCCGGCGGTTGGTCGCTCAGCCACCGAGCACCTCCGGCGCCGGCGGGGCGGAGCGGCGCACCTCGCGGAGCACCCGCACCGGCTCGACCACGAGGTACAGGATGCCGAGCAGCGCCGCGAGGACCCACACACCCCCCTCGAGCACCGACCCGCTACCTGCTGACAGCACTGCCAGCGCGACCACGACGAGGACGCGCCCGACGACTCCCAGCCCGGCCAGCACGACCGGTGCCGGCGGCGGGGAGAGGCGGTTCAGGACGCGGTAGAGGTCGTCGTAGTGGTGCGACGCCACGACCAGCAGGAGGGCGTACGCCGCATCCGACGCGTCCTCGTCGACGAGGGCGACGACCGTGACCAGGACGGCGTACTCCAGCAGGCGGATGACGGCCGGCCGGACCCACAGGAAGCGGCTGCGGCCGGCGGCGACGCGGGCGGCCAGCCGCGACGCGAGACCGACGAGCGGAACGAGGTCGACCTGCGCCTCGACGACCTCCCGCTCCCGCGACGACGGCTCGGTCGCCGCCCACGACCGGGCGCGGAGGGTCCGGCCGGCGCTGGTGTAGGCGAGCGATGCCAGTCCGAGCACCAGCAGGACGGCAAGGGCGCCGGCCGGCCGGCCGGCGGCCGCCAGCACGGAGAGGACCAGCCAGCGCTCGCCGATGCCGAGGTGCAGCGCCTTCTTCACCCACCGGACGGCAGGCCGCCGGTTGCTGCGTTCCGAGGCCTCGACCGCGCGGGCCGCCGCGGCGCTGCCGGTAGCCGCCGCCGTGTCACCCGGCTGGTCGAGCGGCAGGACGGCGGACTCCGACTCCCGGTCGTCCTTGACGGCAGTGAACGTGTAGTCGACGGTGTGCCGGGCCGTCTGCAGGGTGAGCATCGCGGCGGCGAGCAGCCATGGTCCCGCGTCGCCTCCGCCGGCGACGCCTACGGCACCCACCGCCAGCCCGCCGTAGCAGGCGAACTCCTTGAGCCGGTCCGTCGAGGCGTCCAGCCAGGCACCGGCCGCGCTGAAGCGGCGGGTGTAGCGCGCGACGTCGCCGTCGACGCAGTCGACGACCAGCGAGAGCTGCAGCAGCACGGCACCCAGGACGAGCGCCCAGCGGTCGCCGACCGCGAAGGCGACCGCGGCACCGAGCCCGATCACCAGGGACCCTGCGGTGATCGCGTTGGGCGTCAGGCCGGCGCGCAGCGCGAGCGGGGTCAGGCGGCGCGCGAGCGGCCGGCTCAGGACGGTCGCCACGAGCCCGTCGTCGGCCTTGGTCGCGCGCGCCAGCCTGATGCGGTGCACGTCGTCGGGCCCGATGGCGTCGTGGGCCGCGGCGACCTCCGCGCGCTCCGAGCCGGTCGCGCCACGACGCCAGGGCCAGGGGTCGGCGGCGACCGACGTGACCGACAGCCCACTGCGGACCATGGCGACCAGCAGCAGGTCGAGCGGGTCGCCATCCCAGCCGTCCCGGTCCGCGAGGTCGGCGGCCGCCCTGGCCGCGTCCGCGGCGCCGGACCGGTCGGCCTCGGCCACCTCGAGGGCTCCCACGAAGACCCCGTCGGGCCGGCCCACCTCGTGCAACGACGACCCGGCGGAGACCACGAGACCGCCGCGGCGGCGTACCGCCCCTGACCGTCGCCCTGAGCGGGCGGCCGGACGCACGTCGGCGGGTGTCTCCCGGGACACCAGGGCGCGGGTCACCGGGCGCGGGTCACCGGTGAGCTCGCCCAACCCGGCGGGCGGGACCTGCAGGTCGTCTGCGGTGAGCAGCAGCGGCCCGGAGCCACGCTCGAGGCGGACGGCGAGGTCGCGCAGACCCGCGGCCGCGGTCACGCCGAGGGGCGCTTCTTGCGCCGCCGGTTGATGTCGGCGCGGTAGCGGTCGAGCGCGTCCTCCAGCGGGCCGTCGACCACGAGCGACCCGCCCTTGAGGTAGAGACCCCGAGTGCAGAAGCGCCGCAGGTCGTTCTCGTTGTGCGACACGAGGAAGAGGGTCCGGCCGCCCGAGAGGAGGTCGTTCATCCGCCCGTAGCACTTCTCCCGGAAGGCCCGGTCGCCGACGGCGAGCACCTCGTCGACCAGGACGACGGGCTCGTCGAGGGTGGTCACGACGGAGAAGCCGAGCCGCACCTTCATGCCGGAGGAGAAGTGCCGGAACGGGGTGTCGAGGAAGTCGCCGACCTCGGCGAAGTCCACGATCTCGTCGAAGCGGGCGGCGATCTCGCGCTTGCCGAGGCCGTGCATCCCGGCCGTGAGCCAGATGTTGTCGCGCGCGGTGAGGTCACCGACGAAGCCGCCGGTGACCTCGATCAGCGGGGCGACCCCGCCGCGCACCTTGAGCCGACCCTCGTCGGGGAGCATGACGCCGGCGATCAGCTTGAGCAGGGTCGACTTGCCCTGCCCGTTGCCGCCGACCAGGCCGACCGCCTCGCCCTGCTGGACGGTGAAGCTCACGTCGCGCAGCGCCCAGAACTCGCCCTTGCGCTTGTTCGTCCCCCGTCCCCGGATGACGTCGCGCAGCCGCTGGTTGCGGGCCCGGTTGCGTCGGAAGCTGATCCCGAGCCCGTCGGCCTCGATGACGGGCGCCACTCAGATCTCCTTGAGCACGAGGCCCTCGAACCGCCGGAACACCAGGACGCCGACGCCGAGGGTGAGCACGGCGACGACAGCACTGAACGCCACGGCGGCCCACCCACCGAACTGGTCCGGGAAGTAGGCCGCGCGGTACAGGTCGAAGATCCCGACGAACGGGTTGATGAACGCGTAGATGTCGGCGACCGACACGCCACCGATCGACCCCTTGAACTTCTGCTGGACGTCGTGGAGGCCGTAGAGGATCGGCGAGAAGTAGAAGAGCAGGCGCATCACGATGCGCATCAGCTTCTGCACGTCGCCGTAGAGCGTGGCGAGCGGCGCCAGGATCAGCCCGGCGCCGAGCAGCAGGACGGCCTGGATGACGACTGCGATGGGGACGAAGACGACTTGCCAGTGGATCGGCGCGCCGAGCAGGATCCCGAAGGCGATCAGGACCGGGATGGCGAAGAGGAACTCCGCGAACTTCGCGCCGACCGTGCGCAGCACCCAGATCTCGCGCGGCAGGCTCGTGGAGCGCACCAGCTTCGCGTCCTTCGACAGGGCGCGCATCGAGGACCGGAGGACGCCGTTGGCCCACTGCCACGGCAGCATGGCCGAGAGCAGGAAGACGATGTAGGGGTCCTCGCCGATGGTCCGGACCATCAGCTTGGTGAAGACCGCCCAGTAGACGATCGCCATCATCAGCGGCTCGAGGACGGTCCAGACGTAGCCCAGCACCGACGAGGCGTACTTGACCTTGAGGTCACGGGACACCAGGAGCGACAGCACCCGGCGGCTCGCCCAGATGGCGCCGAGCCGGGTCGCCGGCTCGACCTGAACAGCCACTGCTCTCCCACCAGGCGGGGTCACCCACGGACCGGGGAACGCTATCACCGGCAGGTCACGCCGCCGTCGGCGCGGGCGTACCGTCGCTGGTCCTTGTCCGTACGTCGGTTCGGCGCAGGCGTCCCCCGGCGCTCAGCGTCCGTACGTCGCGACGAACTCGTCCACCGTGGCCCGGGTCGCCGCCTCGTCGAGGTCGAGGTGCTCGAGGATCGTGTAGCGGTCCGGCCGGGTCGAGGGGGCAAGCATGACGGCCTCGGTGAACTGCTCCGGCGACAGCCCGAGATCGGCCGGCGCGCACGGCAGCTCGTGCCGGCGCAGGCACTCGTCGATCTGGCCGGCCAGGACGTCGTTGCCGCGCAGGTGGGCCGAGTAGAGCGCCCCCACACCCGCCAGCTCGCCGTGGTTGGCGGCGCCGGGGAACAGCACGTCGATCGCATGCATGATCTCGTGGTCGGCGCCGCTGGCCGGCCGACTCGACCCCGCTGCCGCCATCGCCATGCCCGACATGACCAACGCCTCGGCGAGGACGGTGACGAACGCGTCCGACTCGATGCCGTCGGTGCGGTGCAGCACCGCCTCGGCCCCGACTCTTGCCAGGGTCACGGCGAGACCGTCGACCGGCTCGCCGCGCACGTCGTGCGCGAGCCGCCAGTCCTCGATCGCTGTCAGGTCGCTCACGACGTCTCCGATGCCGGAACGCACCATCCGGGGCGGCGAGCCGCGCACGTAGTCGAGGTCCACGACCACCGCGATCGGCATGCTGACACCGAAGGAGCCTTTGCCACCGTCGTACATCAGCGACGCTGTCGGGGACGCGATGCCGTCGTGCGCGAGGTTGGTCGCGACGGCAACCATCGGCAGGGCCGACCTCGTGGCGGCGTACTTCGCGACGTCGAGGGTGCGTCCCCCGCCGATGCCGACCAGGGCGTCGTAGTGCTTGCCGCGCAGGGCGGCCTGCAGCTCGCCCGCCGCGTCCAGGCTGCCGCTCCGTACGGTGAACACGTCGGCGTTGTCGAGGGCCGGACCGATGTCCGCCACGACCGCCTCGCCCTGACCGGGGCCCACCGCGACGGCGACGTGCGCATCGGCCGAGATCCGCCGGTCGGACAGCAGCTCGCCCAGCCCGCTGACCGCGCCCGCCCGGATGTCGATGAAGAGCGGGCTGAGCAGCATCCGGGCTAGTAGCGGCACGCGATCTCCCTCGCCCGCTCGAGGTCGGCGTGGTTGTCGACCTCGACCCACGGCAGGTCGCCGATAGCAGCGACGCCCACCTCGCCGCCGCCGTCGACCAGGGTCTGGTAGCCGTCCTCGTAGTAGAGGTCGGGGTCGCGCTCCCAGGTCGCCTTCAGTGCCGTCGCCAGTGCGTCTGCGGCCGCCGGCTTGATCAGCGTGGCGCCGATGTACTCGCCGTGCGCGTCAGCCGGCGACATCAGCTTGGTGATGCGGCGCATCAGCCCGCGCTCGTCGAGCGTGACCTTCATCTCCTCCTCGTCGAGGACCTTGACCCGGTCCAGCGCCAGCAGCACACCGGCGCTGTCGGGTTGCTCCGCGGCCGCGAGCAGCGTGCGCTCCACGTCGACCGGGTGCACGGTGTCGCCGTTGACGAGCAGGGCACCCTGCGCGAAGTGCTCCCGCGCCAGCCAGAGGGAGTAGCAGTTGTTCCACTCCTCGGCCTTGTCGTTGTGCACCAGGGTCATCCGCACACCGTGCCGCTGCTCGAGGTCGGCCTGGCGCGCCTCGACGGCCTCGGCGCGATAGCCAACGACCACGGTGACGTCGGTGAGCCCGACGGCCGACAGGTTGCGCAGGCCGATGTCGAGGATCGTCGTCTCGCCGTCGACCGGGACCAGCGCCTTGGGCAAGGTGTCGGTGTAGGGCCGCAGCCGCCGACCGGCTCCCGCCGCCAGCACCATCCCGATCATCGTGTTGCTCTCCCTCGTGGTGTCCCGTGGCTCGGACGGGGCCAGTCGCTCCGCACGGCTCTGGGACGCTACCGCCTGGCCGGCCGGCCGCCACGCAGCCCCTTGCGGCTGGTCAGGAAGCCGTAGCCCCACGCACCGTGCATGGTGGCGAGCACCACCGGCAGCCAGGCCCTGGCCCGGACGGGCAGCGAGCGACCCACGACGGCCGACCCGGCCAGCACGCCGGCTGCGTAGCCGACCGGCACCACGAGTGCCGGGCGCCAGGCCGCGAGCCCCACCACCGTTCCCGTCACGACCGCGACCAGGGCGACCGGCGGCGCCAGGTAGCGGACGCTCGCGGTGCCGGCGTGCTCGCGCATGACGACGCGGCGCCAGCGTCCGTAGTCGCGGTACTGCCTGGCCAGCGCCCGGACCGACGAGCGGGGCCGGTAGGTCACGGACATCCGCGGCGTGAACCAGACGACACCGCCGGCCTCCCGGATCCGGTGGTTGAGCTCCCAGTCCTGCGCGCGGAGGAAGGTCTCGTCGTAGCCGCCGAGGCGGTCGAGCACGGCGCGGCGGAAGGCGCCGAGGTAGACCGTGGGCGCCGGCCCTTCCTCGCCGCCGGTGTGGAACGCGGCCTGCCCGACCCCGATCGGGCTCGTCATGGCGGCAGCAACCGCGCGCTGGAAGTCGGTCACGCCCTCGGCCGCCATCAGGCCGCCGACGTTGTCGGCGCCGGTCCGCTGCAGGGTCTGCACGGCCACGCTGACGTAGTCGGCGGGCACCAGCGCGTGCCCGTCGAGCCGGACGACGACCTCGTGGCGGGCGGCCGCGAGCGCCAGGTTGAGCCCCGTGCCGGTGGCCCCGGTCGGGTTGTCGACCAGCCGGACCCGGTCGTCGGCCCCGGCCAGCCCGCGCGCGATCTCGTCGGTCCCGTCCCGGGACGGCCCCAGCGCGAGGACCACCTCGAGCGGGCCGGCGTAGTCCTGCGACAGCACGGTTGCCACCGCCGACCGCAGGTGCTCCGCCTCGTCGAGCACCGGCATCACCACGGAGACTCCGGGCAGGACTCCCGCCGCTGACGTGACTGGGTCGTCGCTCACCGCACCGGACACAGGCGGACACGCTACTGGTGCGCTGCGGCGAGCCTGCCCGGCCGCCGCCCCTGCCCGTCCTAGCCTCGTTCCCCGTGCCGTCCCAGTCGCCTCCCCTGCCGTCGCACCTGAGCCCGCGGCAGCCGTCGAAGCGGTTCCGCCAGCGGTCTGCGGGCGATCGGGGACGTCGTGGTGAACGGGGCACGCGGTGGCTGCGCAGGGGTGCGCTGGTCCTCTCCGCTGCCGCCTCGGCACTGGTGCTGCTCGTCGCCGGGTCGGGCTACGCGCTGGTCTCGTGGTCGGCGGGCTCGATCGAGCGGGTCGACGCGTTCCGCGGGCTGACCGACCGACCCGCTGGCAACGCCGCCGGGACGACGACGTTCCTCCTGGTGGGCTCCGACGGGCGTACCGGCATGTCGAAGGCAGACATGCGTCGCCTGCACGTCGGCACCGCCGCCACCGCCGCCGGACGGCGCGCGGACACCATGCTGCTGATGCAGGTGTCCGCGACGCACGGCACCGTGCGGGTCGTCAGCCTGCCGCGCGACTCCTACGTCACCATTCCCGCGCACACCGGCACCGACGGGTCCGCCGTCCGCGAGCGCCGCAACAAGCTCAACGCGGCCTATGCGTTCGGCGGCCCGCCGCTGACCATCGCGACGATCGAGCGGACGACCGGCCTCCACGTGGACCACTACCTCGAGGTCGACTTCCTGGGGTTCGTGCGGCTCGTCGACGCCGTGGGAGGTGTGGACGTCTGCACGCCGGTCCGCCTCCGGGACCGCAAGGCCGGTCTCCGGCTGCCGAAGGGCACGAGCCACGTCGACGGGGAGACCGGCCTCGCGTACGTCCGGGCGCGCAGCCTCGACGCCCGTGCCGACCTCGGCCGGGTCGAGCGCCAGCAGCGCTTCCTGGCCGCGATGGCGCACCGTGCGATGAGCAGCGAGGTGCTGCTCGACCCTCGCGCCCTGGTGCGCTTCCTCGAGGCCGCGATGTCCGCAGTCCGCGCCGACCCCGGCCTTACCGAGGAGCAGCTCATCGAGCTCGGCACCCGGCTGCGCCACGTCGGCGGCGGCGACATCCAGTTCCAGACCGTCCCGGTGGCCAACCCGTCCTACCGCGCGCGGGACGGTCAGGCCGTGGCCCTGTGGGACGACGCGGCGGCCACCGAGCTCTTCGCCTCGCTCAAGGAGGACCGCGTCGTGCCGCGCGAGTCGCTCCCGCGGCGGGCCCGGCCGACGGTCCCGCCGGGACAGGTGCGCGTGCAGGTCTACAACGCGGTCGGTACGCCCGGGCTGGGCACCAGGGTCAGCGACGAGCTCGCCAACCGGGGCTTCGACGTCGCGGGGCCGGCGCAGAACTGGCGGCGCAGCGGCGCCACCGCGACGACGATCCGCTACGACTCCCGCTACACCGAGAGCGTCAAGACGGTGGCCGCGTCGCTGCCGGGGGCGCGGCTGGTGTCCGTGCCGGGGCTCGGCCGGACCCTGCAGGTGGTCGTCGGCTCGTCCTGGACCGGCACCCGCGCGGTGCACGTCGCGACACCTGACGGGTCCGGCAACGGCAGCAGCGGACCACGCACCGCGTCCGCCGACCCCTGCTCCTGACGAGTCAGTCCACCGGGCCGCCGGCGCGGGAACGCAGGATCGCCTCGCGACGGGCGAGCCGGTGGGTGCGCCGGATCTCGGCCTCCTCCACGCGTCGCCGGTCCTCGGCCGTCTCCGGTAGGACCGGCGGGACGGGGCGAGGTCGGCCCTCCCGATCGACCGCCACGAACACGAGGTACGCCGTCGCCACCCGCACGGGCTCCACGCCCGCCCGGTCCCACGGCTCGGCCAGCACCCGGACGCCGACCTCCATCGAGGTGGTGCCCGACCAGTTCACCTGGGCCTCGGCGTGCACCAGGTCGCCGACCCGCACCGGTGCGAGGAAGGCCATCTCGTCCATCGAGGCGGTCACGGCCGCGCCGCCGGAGTGCCGCTGCGCCACCACACCGGCGACGTCGTCGACCAGCTTCATGACCACGCCGCCGTGCACGGTGCCCAGCAGGTTGGTGTCCAGGACGGTCATGATCCGGCTCAGCCGGCTGCGCGCTGCGCTGGTGGGCCTCCCCGCGCTCTCGTCCTGGTGACGCTCGTCACGGTCGTCGCGACGGTCAGCGGCGGGGCTCGATTGGCTCACAGGCAGCGAGGGTACGGTCGTCCACCGTGACTGGAGGTACTGGAGGCACCGACTGGCCCGAGGGCTGGTCCCGCGACGGCGGCCGGGCCGGTGTCGGCAGCCGGCCGCCCGCACCCGCGTCCAGCAGCTCGAGCGGCGGGGGCAGCTCTGGCGGCGGACGCCGCTCGGCCGGTGACAGCGACGCGACCCAGATCATCCCCCCGTCGGGCACGCTGCGCCCGGCGCAGCGCACCGCGACCAGGCCCGAGGCCCCCGGCCCGGACGAGCCGGCGCGGCCGCGGCGTGGCGACCACCCGCCGCCCGGGTTCGGGCGCTCGAGGAGCTCCCGGGGTGGCGGCGCGGGGCCGTGGCTGCGTCGGGTGCCGCTGATCCTGCTGCTCGTCGTCGTGCTGGTCCTCGGCCTGTTCCTGTACTTCTACTCGCGCATCGACAAGGTCGACGCCGTCAAGGACTACGAGGGGCGTCCGGAGGCCGGCTCCGGGACCAACTGGCTGATCGTCGGGTCGGACAGCCGAGAGGGCCTCTCCGACCAGGAGATCAAGGACCTGCGACTCGGCAAGGTCGAGGGCCGGCGGACCGACACGATCATCCTGCTGCACAAGCCGGCGAGCGGGAAGCCGACGCTGGTGAGCCTGCCGCGGGACTCCTACGTCCCGATCCCGGGCCAGGGCCGCAACAAGCTCAATGCGGCGTACGCACTCGGCGGCCCGGACCTCCTCGTGCAGACGGTCGAGACGGTCACCGGGCTGCACGTCGACCACTACGCCGAGGTCGGCTTCGGCGGTTTCGTCGGCATGACCGACGCCGTCGGCGGGGTCGAGCTGTGCCCGAAGCGCAACATCCGCGACCACAAGAGCGGCCTCGACGTCGACAAGGGCTGCCAGGAGATGGACGGCCCGACGGCCCTGGCCTACGTGCGGGCGCGCTACTTCGACCCCAAGGGCGACCTGGGCCGCGTCGAGCGGCAGCAGGAGTTCCTCGGCGCGGTCTTCGACGAGGCGACCAGTCCGGCGACGCTGCTGAACCCGTTCCGGATGGTCTCGCTCGGCAACGCCTCCACCACGGCGCTCACGATCGACGACGGCGACGGCCCGGTGTCCCTGGTGCAGTTCGCGCTCACGATGCGGGCGGTCGCCGGTGGCGGTGGCAAGCGGGTGACCGTGCCGGTGGCGGACCCGAACTACACGACGTCGGTGGGCTCTGCGGTCCGCTGGGACCGGGAGCGCGCGCTGGACCTCTTCCACTCGCTCGACGCCAACTGACGCGGCTGACACTACCGAGCAGAAGTTCCGGGGACGATGGAACGTTCTTGCCCGCTGTTGACGATTAGTGGATGAGGGCCGACACGGGCGACAGGGAGGGGGCACGAATGGTCGATGCGGCGACCCCCGCCTTGGATGGTCCGGTTCCGAATGATGCTGGTTTCCGCGAGTGGATGCTCCTTCGGGCCTCGGCGCTGCGCCGAAAGGCGTTTCTCCTCTGCGGGGACTGGTCTGCCGCTGATGACTTGGTGCAGGACGTCCTGGTTGCGATGTACCCACGATGGTCGCGGATCGTGCGCGGCGGACATGTGGATGCCTACGCCAATCGGGTGCTGGTCGGCAAGCACGTCGACGCACGGCGCCGCCCGTGGCGGCGGGAACGGCCCGTGGACGGGGTCCCGGACTCGGTCGACTCCACCAGCGAACGCGCCATCGCCGCAGTCGACGAACGCGACGGGCCTCTCATGGCGGCGCTGGCAGCACTCCCGGCGGGCCAACGCGCCGTCTTGGTCCTGAGGTTCACCGACGACCTTTCGATCGAGGAGATCGCCCAGGTCATGGGCATTCCGGCAGGCACCGTGAAGAGCCGCCTCTCCCGTGGCACCGAGACGCTGCGAGCCAACCTTGACGTGGCTGGTGACCGCGTGACGCGAACGGCACCTCTCGATCCCGCCCCAACGTTCGTTCCCGTCACGGAGGACCGGTCATGACCGCGGACCTGCAGGACCTTTTCGATCAGGCAGGGAGGAACCCACCCACCCGCACTCTGGACCCTGACGCAGTCCTGCACAGGGCCCGACGCTCCCGCAACCGGCGCATCACGGGTGTAGTGGCGGCGGCCGTGGGCGTGACCTTGGCGCTTGGGGTGGGCCTGGCGAGCCAACGACTTCTGTCCGCGGATCCCGTGCCCGCGACGCCCCTACCCACGACCGCGCCCCTGCCGGTGGCGCCGACACTCGGGAGCCTGGGCCGTCTCGCATATGAGATGGACGGAGACATCTACGTGGCCGACGCGGACGGCAGCAACCCGGTCCGCATCGCGGATGGCGCTGCTCCCGGCGTCGATGGGGACTGCCCAGGCTATTGGGTAGAGGGACCCCTCTGGTCCCCCGACGGGCGGTACCTCGCGTATCGGGGGCACGGTGGTGACACCGCAACCACCGATTGCTGGGACCGGACCGTCAACATCAGCGACGCGGCAGGCCACCGCCTCGCATCGTTCCCTGGTGAGGGCTGGGCGATCTCGTGGTCGCCCGACTCCACCAGGGTCGCTGCCTGGATCGACTTCTACGGGGATCCAACGCTTGGGATCTACGGGCTCGATGGGGAGCGCCAGGCGCTGCTCGCTGTGCCACCCGAACTCACAGCCTTGGGCGACGTCGACCCGGTGTGGTCAGCCGATGGCACCTCTCTTCTACTGCCCCTTGGCGGGGTGGTCCCCGTCGACGGGTCCCCGCCGCGGAAGCTACCTGCAGACGACCCGCGATCGCTGTGGAATGCCACGTACTCGCCCGACGGCGCTGACGTCGCCTACATCACAGAGGACGGGCTCGCCGTTGCGGCTGGCGATGGCTCCCAAGCCCGCGTGCTGGTCCCCGGTTGTGTCGAGGGCTACCAAGCAGGGCCACCGGGCCTCGCATGGTCGCCCACGGGTGATCGGATCGCCTTCGCCTTCGAACCGTGCGAACCGCCGCGGGATATGAGCAGCCAGGCGACCGAACTCTCCATCGTCGACGTGGCGAGTGGAACCGTAGTGTCGCTGGCTCGATATCAGCGGCCCCGACGACGTACTCGGTTCCCTCAGGTTCTCACCGAAGGGGGACCAGATCCTGTTTTCGAGAACGACACCCAGCTACAAGGCTGGGGGCTCTTCACTGTGGAGCGTTCACGCCGACGGCTCCGACCCCCAGCTGTTGGTGGCTGGAACCAGCTGGGGCGACTGGCAACGTGCTCCCGACGCGCCGTGACCCACGACGCCCGCGCGACCTCCATCTCACCCGCACCGTCGGCGGCCGGCCGCTACCGCACGAGGTAGGGGTCCGACAGCCGCAACGGCGTGCGGTGCGGGGTCGGCGACGGCGTGGGTGTGGGCGTCGGGCTGGGGGACGCCGTCTCCGTCCCGGTCGGCGTGGGGGTGGGTGACGGGGAGGGCTCCTCGGGCGGGTCGAGCAGGTCGCTCACCTTGCGGCAGGTCCCGTCGTCGAGCTCCAGGCCCCAGGCGTTGCCGACGCCGCACAGGCCACCCAGGACGTCCAGCCGGGCCGTGGCGGTCGCGCGGGCGTACTGCGTGGTGCTCTCGACCTGCTCCTGGCCGCGGGTCTCGGCGTAGGCCTCGATGACGGGCTGCGACCCGGCCAGCGAGATCGCCATGTCGAAGTCGACCAGCACGGCGTCGTTGCGCTCCGCGTAGTCGGCGGCGGCCAGCTCGCCCTCCCCCTCGAGGCGGTCCAGGACGTCCAGGATCACCTGACCGCTGCCGGGGGCGCCGCCGAGGCCGGGCGGCAGGATCGTGCCGATGCCGCGCATCCCGTCGGTGGCCGACTCGAGCGCGGCGAGAGCCGCCGCGTCGGCGGCGGTGCGGGCCTCCGCGCGCCGGTCGGTCGCGCTGCCCAGCGGCACCACCACGAAGACCGTGAACGCTACGAGGCCGGCCGCGATGAGAGCGAGGGCAGGCAGTGCCTGTCCTCGCTCCCCTCGCGCCGGCCGGCGGGTCATCGCTGGGATCAGCCGCCGATGTTGCCGACGGCCTCGACGATCTTGCCCTTGATGGCCTGGCCCACGTCGGTGAAGCCGAGGCCGATCAGCGCCGCGATGATCGCGACGATCACGAAGAGGATGCCGGCGTACTCGGTCGACGCCTGGCCGCGGTCGTCGCGGACCAGCCGGTCGCGGAGGCTGTCGGTCGCCACGCTGATCATGATGCTGAGTCGGGTGAGAGCGTCCATCGCTGCTGCGTCCTTCCGGTTCGTGTGCGCCGCTCGGCGCGCCGTCGAGAAGGACGCTATGTCCGGTCTGCGCGCGCTCCCAGGGCCGTGGGGCCCAACTCGGGGGCCCAAATCCGACGCCGTCAGACCCAGGATCCGACCCACGCCGCAGGAGGCCCGGCGGGGGCCCTGCCGAGGGTCCCTCACGCGCCCAGCCAGTCGGCGATGGCCTGCGCCCGGGTGCGGTAGCCGAGCTTGTCGTAGATCCGGTTGATGTGGTTCTTGACGGTCTTCTCGGAGAGGAAGAGGTCGGCCGCGATGTCGCCGTTGGAGCGCCCGGTGGCGATGGCCTGCATGATGTCGACCTCCCGCGCGGTGAGCAGCGCGAGCTTCGCCGGCGGCCCGGCCACCGGCTCGACGACCACGCCCAGCGGCGACTCCGGCGGGGCGGTGGACCCGAGACCGGGTGAGGGCGCGGTGAGCACGCCTGCGCGGCCCGCACCGCCCTCCAGCAGGATCTCGACGACCCCGGGCCCAAGGACGGTCCCGCCGTCCGTGCAGGCGCGCAGCGCGGCGGCCAGGTGCTCCTCGGTGATGTGGCCGTGCACCAGGTAGCCCCGGGCGCCCCGCTCGAAGGCCTGCGCGACGATGTCGGCCTCGTCGGAGTAGGTGAGCATCACGACCGGCGCCAGCGGGGTCAGGCGGGGCAGCGCGGTCAGCCCGTCGCAGACCGGCATCCGCACGTCGAGCAGCACCAGGTCGGGGCGCTCGGCCTCGGCGACCCGGACGGCCTCCTCGCCGTCGCCGGCCTCGAGCACCTGGTCGACGGAGCCCAGCGTCCCCAGCAGGCTGACCAGCCCGAGCCGGATCACTGCGTTGTCGTCGACGACCAGGACCCGATGGCCCCTGCTCGGGACGGTCATGACGCGACCACGTCACCGGCGTTGTTCGGGGCGTGCAGGGCGGGCGCCGGGAGCGCGAGGCGGACCGTGGTGCCGGTCCGGCCGCCGCCGTTGCGCGCCACGGCGAGGGTGCCGCCCACCCGCTGGGCGCGTTCCCGCATCCCGATCACGCCGTAGTGGCCCGCCCGGCCCAGGCTCGCCAGGTCGTCGGGCACGTCGAAACCCCGTCCGTCGTCGCTCACGCTCAGGTCCAGCCAGCCGTCCCGGGGCGACAGGCGCACCTCTACCGCGCCGGCGCCGCCGTGCCGGTGGGCGTTCTCCAGCGCCTCGGCCACCACGCAGGCCGCCTCGTAGACCAGCTCCGAGGGCAGGTCGTCCTCGCCCGGCGGTGTCTCCACGGCCACGCGCGCCCGCAGCGCGGTCCGGGTCTGCCACTCCAGGACGACCTCCTCCACCCGCCGGGAGATGCTCGTGACGGCGCTGCGGGCGCCGTCGTCGCGCAGGCCGTGCAGCAGCCGCCGGGCGTCGCGGGACGCGATGTCGCAGGCAGTGACCAGCCGCTCGACGTCGGTGCGCAGCGGCCCCTGCGCGTCGTGGTCGGGCGCGGCGGCCAGCCGCTTGCTGACGGCCACGGCCATCAGGTGGGTGCCGCTGATCGTCTTGCTGAGGCTGTCGTGCATCTCGCGGGCCAGTCGGGACCGCTCCTCCGCCTGCGCCGCCTGGCGGCTGGCAGCACGCGCGGCCTCGACCGCCCGGTCGTAGCCGGTGAGCAAGGTGGTGACGCGCAGGGAGCCGACGGCGCACAGGACGTACAGCGCGGCGAACGCCCCGGCCACCGCGATCGCGCCGGGCGTCACCTCGCCGGCCGAGGCGGCCAGAATCACGCTGCCGACCAGGAACTCGAGGAGCACGCTGGTGACCAGCAGCGCGCCGGCCCGGCCGCCGACCAGGCCGCCGAGCAGCGCGGTCGCGACCGAGTAGAGCAGCATCAGCTGCGGGTCGCTGACCATGACCGTCAGGGCGGCAGCGGCGGCGGCGTCCAGCAGCAGCCAGCTCAGCGTCGCGGTGCGCGGACCGGGCCGGGCCCAGCGCCGCAGCGGCAGGTACGACAGCGGCAGCGCCGCCAGCAGAGCCACGACGGTCAGCGCCGAGCCGGACCGCACGACCTCCACGACGGTCGCCAGCGCCACCAGGGCGAGGCGCATGTCGTAGAGCGCCCGCACCAGGGACTCGAGCGGCCGGGTCTCAGCCACCGAAGACCCCGTCGAAGGAGTCGAGGTTGGCGAGCACCAGCGAGGACCCGATGAGCAGCATCGCGGCCGGGACGATGGTGACGGTGACTACCAGGGAGACCTTGGGGCCGGCTCGCGCCGCCCGCCGGCGGGTCTCTTGCGCGAAGCCGCGCCGCACCTCCGCGGCGATGTCGATGAGCGCCTGCGAGAGCGGGACGCCGAGCTCCTCGGCCTGCAGCACCGCCGTCACGAAGGACCCCAGGGCTTCGGCGTCGTTGCGGTCGCGCAGGTTGGTGAAGGCCCGCCGGCGGCTGACGCCGATGTCCATCTCGCGCAGCACGGTGCGCATCTCCTCCGCGAGCGGACCCTCGCTGGAGGAGGACACCCGGTCCAGCGCGTTGCGGAAGTTCAGGCCGGCGCTGACTGTCACCGACAGCACGTCGAGGAAGTCGGGGAGCTCGCGGTCCAGCCGTAGCTGGCGCCGGTTGACCACCGTGCGCAGCCAGTAGTCCATCCAGAACCAGCACAGCACCAGGACCGTGACCGCGAGGAAGGTCTGGCCGGAGAGCCAGAAGACCGCGCCGAAGACGATGCCCACGACACCGAAGCCGGTCTTGCGCCGCAGGAAGCTGCGCGCGGTGAAGCCTTCGGGCCGGCCGGCCCGCACCAGTCGCGCGTCGAGGCGGGCCAGCCGGGCCCGGCCGTAGCGGCGAACCACGAGACGCTCGAAGCGCCGGCCGGTGAAGTCCAGGACCCGCGCCATGAGCGGCGGCCGCGCCTCGGCGTCGGCCGTGGGGTCGTAGACCTCGAAGTCCTCGATCAGGCTGCGCCGCAGCATGCGGTATCCGACCAGCGCGGCGACGAAGCACGCGGTGGCCCCGAGGGACACGAGCAGCGGCGTCATATGTCGACCCGGGTGAGCCGGTTGATGAAGACGTAGCCCGCGGCGAAGAAGAGGCCGGCGACGATCAGCACGATGCGTCCCACGGTGGTGCCCGCCAATGCGTCGAGGGCACCGGGGCTGAGCAGGTTCATCACGAAGATGGAGCCGATGCCGAGCGCTGTGACGACGTACCCGCCGAAGACCGCACCGGAGACGACGGTGCGCACCTCGCGCCGGAGGTCCTTGCGCTGCTCGAGGGTGGCGGCGATGTTCTGCAGCGCGGAGACAAGCGCACCGCCCGCCCTGCTCTGGATGACGAGGGTCTGCACGAGCACGCTGAGCTCGCGGGACGGCAACCGTTGCTGCATCGCGGCGAGCGAGCGTTCCAGCGACTGGCCGAGGGCCATGCTCTCTGCGACCGTGCGCAGCTCCTCACCCGCCGGTGCGTCCAGCTCGTCGCCGGCCATCCCGAGCGACGTGGTCAGTGCGAGGCCGGCCGACGCCGCGTTGGAGAGGACCCGGGCGACATCGGGCAGCTGCGCCACGAACGCCTCGACCCGGATGCGCACCCTGCGGTCGATGTAGCGGTCGGCGACGTAGAAGACGGTGCCGGCCAGCAGCAACGCTCCCAGGTTGCCCAGGAAGGAGCGAAGCACCAGGCCGAGCACCACCGCCACCGCCGACACCGCGAGCAGCGCGTCGACAGTCATCACCTGCAGGCCGGCGCCCGCCAGCCGTTGGGAGAGCCTCAGACCGTACGCCGTCCGGCGGATCCGGGTCTCCAGCCGCCGCCGGATGCGCAGGATCCGCGACTCGACCCGCGCGCCGCTCGCTCGCAGCTCGACCGCGCGGCTCTGGCCGGCGGCGTCGACGAGCACACCGAGGCCGATGACGAGCAGCACCAGGGTCGCGAGCATCAGGGCCGCGATCGTGATGGGACCGGCGGTCATCCAGCCACGTCCTCGTCCAGGGGACGGAAGCTCGCGGGCACCGCCTCGCCGGCGAGCAGCAGCCGGTCGGCAAGCGGTCGCGGCATCGGCAGGTGGTCGAACCGGCCGCGGACGATGCGGTCGGCATCCATCGGCGACTGCCGGAAGTGCAGCAGCGGATCGAGGCGGTAGGCCTCGCGGCGGCTGGAGGCGAGCTGAGCGACCTCGACCACCCGGCGCGAGCCGTCGACCGCGCGGTCCAGGTGCACCACGAGGTCGATGGCGCTGTTGATCTGGTCGCGCAGCGTCTCGAGCGGCAGGGTCGTCTCGCTCATGCTGGCGAGAGTCTCCAGACGACCCAGGGCGTCATCGGCGGAGTTGGCGTGGACCGTCACCAGCGAGCCCTCGTGGCCGGTGTTCATCGCCTGCAGCATGTCGAGCGTCTCGCCGCCGCGGACCTCGCCGACGATGATGCGGTCGGGTCGCATCCGGAGCGCGTTGCGCACCAGGTCGCGGATGGAGCACCCGGCCGGTGCCCTCCACGTTGGCCGGCCGCGACTCGAGCCGCACGACGTGCTCCTGCTGGAGCTGCAGCTCGGCGGCGTCCTCGATCGTCACGATGCGCTCGTGGCTGGGGACCAGCGCGGACAAGGCGTTGAGGAAGGTGGTCTTGCCGGAGCCGGTGCCGCCGGAGACCACGACGTTGAGCCGCGCGCGCACGCATGCGGTGAGGAGCAGCGCCGTCTCCGGGGACAGCGACTGCCGGGTGACGAGCTCGTCGAGGCGGTAGGGCTTCGGGAAGCGCCGGATCGTCAAGGTGGCGCCGTCAATGGCGAGCGGCGGGATGATGACGTTGACCCGCTCCCCGGTCGGCAGCCGGGCGTCGACCATCGGGCTCGACTCGTCGACGCGGCGGTTCACCTGGGAGACGATGCGGTCGATCGTCTGCATCAGCTGGTCGTTGCTGGCGAAGCGAGCGCCGATGCGCTCCACCCGGCCGCGGCGCTCGACGAAGATGTGGTCGGGACCGTTGACCATGATCTCGGTGATGCTCTCGTCGGCGAGCAGCGGCTCGAGGACACCGAGCCCGAGTGCCTCGTCGACGATGCGACGGATCAGGTGAGAGCGCTCGCGCTGGCCCAGCACCGGACCCTCGCGGGACAGGATGTGGCCGACCACCCGCTCGAGGCGGGCCCGCCGCTGGATCGCCGAGAGGTCGGCGAGCTCACCCAGGTCGACCTCGGCCAGGAGCAGGTCGCGGTAGTGGCCGACCTGGTCGCCGGCGCCGTCGTTGCGCTGCGACTGCAGCTCGGCGATGCGGTCCTTGAGGGCCATGGCTCAGTCCGCCATCTCGGCGGTCCGGGACACCGTGACGATGCCCGAGGAGAAGCCCGGCACGACGAGCGGCACCTCGACCTCGACGCGGTAGCAGATGCCGCCGCAGGACGCCTTGGCCGCGCTGCCCTGCGCCACCTGCGCGTCGCCCACCCAGCCGGGCAGGCTGGCGTAGGCGGCCGACGAGCCGCTGCGGCCCATGACCTCGGCGCGCGCTGCGTCGCGGGCCGCCTTCTGGGCCGCACCTGCGGTTGCCGCGGCCAGGAAGCCCTCGACGCACAGGATCGTGATCATCACCAGGACGGGCAGGGCACCCACGAGCTCGATGGCCATCGACCCCCGGTCGCGCCCGCGTGGTCCCGTCACGGCCGGTCCTCCTCGACGAAGGACGTGCGCGCGGTCGCGTCGAGCCGACCGAGACCCGGGACGATGCTCGGGGTGCTCACGTTCACCTCGACGCGGCCACTGGCCTGGTCCACCGACGGGCAACCGTCCAGGTGCCAGCCGTTGGACATGCTGTCGCGCGCCGCGGCGCAGGCATCGCCCCGGACCGCGGCCACGCGCGCGGCCTCCTGCACCGCGTTGGACGCGAGCACGTGGCTCCAGCCCCACAGCAGCATCTGCAGCAGCACCAGCGACATCAGCACGAGGAGCCCGACCACGACCGGGGTCTCCGCGACGACCTGGCCGGAGTCGGCCGGCAGCGGCTCGGCCACCTGGGGGCGCCGGCCACGCCGCCCGACCGGCCGCGGGCCGGGCCGGTCGGCGATACCCACGGCAGCCGCCACGGCAGCCATCGCCTGGGTGAAGGGCCCGTTGCGCAGGCTCGGGATGGTGGAGGTGTTGACCGCTTCCTCGAGGTCCTTGAACGCGGCGGGGACGACGCCGACCAGCGGCGTCGGGCTCAGCACCCGGGTGGCCAGGTCCGGCTGCACCTCGACGCGTCGGCTGACCCGGTTGAGCACGACGCCGACGTCGTCGGGCTTGCGGATCTGCAGGCGCTCCCACATGTCCATCCGGCGCCGCGCGGCCCGCAGGGACGGCACGTCGGGAGTGGTCACCAGGACGACGTCGTCGGCCATCTCGGTGACGACCGCCGTCGCGTCGTCGACGGTTGCGCCGGTGTCCACGACGACGACGTCGAACTGCATGCGCAGGGCGGAGAAGATCATCCGGGCCGACCGCGCCGTCATGTCCTCGCCGTTCTCGCCGTGCTCGGGCGCGACGATGACCGTCACCCCGGAGTCGGTGCGGAAGGCGATCTCGTCGAGGCTGCGGACGGTGATCTCGTCGGCGACCTCGGCCAGGTCGACGACCGAGCGGCGCGGCTCGATGCCCAGCAGCAGGGCGATGTCGCCGTTCTGCAGGTCGAGGTCGACCAGGCAGGTGTCGCGCCCGGCGGCGACGGCCTGCAGCGCGAGGCTGATGGCCAGCACGCTCGCCCCGGTGCCGCCCTTGGCGCCGGCCACGGCCACCAACCGGCCACGCTGGCCGCCGCCGTAGAGGGACTCGCCTGCGAGGTGGCTGCGCACCGTGCGGCTCCACTGCGCCGCCGCCTGGACCCGGTCGCCGACCTCCTCGACCGAGAGCGGCAGGCTCAGCAGGGTGCGCGCGCCGGACTCCATGGCGGCGGCGAAGGTCTCCGGCCGGGACTCGGCGACCAGCAGCACGACACCGAGCGCCGGCCTGGCGAGCGCGACCTCGCGCAGCACCTCCAGGGCGGGCAGCGGCCCGATGCCCTCGTGCAGGACGAGGACGTCGGCCTCGGCGCCGTCGACGGCGTCGAGCAGGTGCCTGCCGTCCTCGGCGACCTCGGCGAGCTCGAGGTCCACCGACTCGCTGACGACGGTGTTGAACTGCTCGACCACGCCAGGCTCGGAGCAGGCGAGCACGATACGCACGCTCATGGTCGGCCACCCGACGAGTCGAAGCCCTCGAACACCCGCTCGCTGTCGGGCACGACCGACTCGTCCCCGCCCCCGCGCAGCGCGAGGCGCAGCTCGGTGGCGAAGCTCTCGGCGTAGGACACCTTCAGCGCGTCCTCCACCGACAGCGCGAAGGTCACCGGGACCAGCGTCTGCGGCTCGCCGAAGTCCTCGGTGTCCTTGTCGGTGTTGCGGCTGTCGCGGGTGATGCCGACGTCGATCAGCAAGGCGTCGGAGACGATCACCTCGGCGCGCGGCGGCTCGTCCTCGGTCTGCATCGTCGCGATCAGGTCGACGCGGTCCCCCGGCCCGACCTTGCCGGCGACGCCGGTGCGCGCGTCGACCAGGATCGCGATCTCGCGGTTGCCCGTCTGGATGCCGGGCCGGTCCCGGACCATGCCGGTCTGCAGCATCGCGCCGTCGGGCAGGTCGGCAGCGGCGACGAGGCCGTTGACCTGCGCCGGGTCCCGCAGCGCGGCGGCAGGCAGCCACTTCTTCGGCACCTCGACGACCTCGAGCATGTCGTCGGTGATCGGCTCGTAGGCCGAGACCGGTCGCACCAGCTGCAGCGCCGTCCGGGTGTTGCCCACCTGGGAAGACACGTCGCCGACGTAGGACAGCACGGTGAAGAAGACGACGAGCGCCCCGAGGATGGCGGTGGCGATGAGCAGGGCGCCGCGACGCTGACGCGGGTTCACCTTGATTCCTCCGGGCGGGTGGGCCGCGGGCCGCTCGCTGCAGCGCCGCAGAAGGGACAGGGCAGGTCAGCGAGGACCGACCGGGAGCACCACGAGCACGACTCGTGCGGGGTCGCGGCGATGCCGGCCGCGACCTGCTCGGCGGTCAGGTCGCTGACCGTGATCTCGGCCCAGCGGCCGGTCCCCCACGTCTGCTTGCCGGGCGCGGCCACCGGCTGCGGCACCTCGGCGCCCGGCCCGAGGGCGAGCCACAGCCGCTCCGGCCAGTCGCTGCTCGCGGCCACGGCCGCGCCGACGGCGAGCGCCGCGGTCGGCCCGCGGCCGAGGCCGCGCGGCAGGCGGCCCTTGACAGCGGTGACGCTGCGGTCGTCGACGAGGAAGCAGCCGCCCGGTGCCAGCCCGCGGGCGTGCTGGCCGAGCGTCGGAGCGGGGCTCTCCAGGTGCGCGACCGAGCCGAGGAGGGCGTACGTCCGCATCCCCTGGAGCACGGGGTCGACCAGGGACGCGGCGTCCCCGACCGCCGCCCCGGACTCGGCGAGCAGGCGGGCCAGGAGCAGGGTCCGGGTGACCGGTCCGGGGACCAGGCGGACGAGGGCCTCGTCGCGGTGCAGGGCGGCGCGCAGCAGCGCGACCTGGTGCCGCATGGGCGCACTGCCAGCGTCGCCCGGCGGCCGGTCCTCGTGCACCAGGACCAGGCCTGGCCCCGCGGCGAGGTGGCTGTCCACGGCATCTGCCAGGTCGAGCGCGCGCCACGGCGTGACGCCAGCGGGCAGGGTCGCCACCCCCGGCTTCGCGGCACCGGCCGGGATGCCGACGAGCAGCAGCCCGCTGGTGCTGGTCACGCTCATGCCCACCCCCGACGCCTGATGGTGATGTCCTGGCAAAGTGGTGTGTACCAGCCTGAAAGCGGCAGGCGGGACATGCTACCCAGGGCCCGTCGGCCACCCCACAGGCGTTCCCCTGGCCGGACAGTCTCAAGCGTTGGTAAAGCCACTTGTCCGGCATGTCCCCCAGCACCACCCGACCGGGGCAGGGCCCTCCCGGACGCGGCCGGGCTCATGTGCCTGCCCGCGGCCCCTCGACCGACACCGAGGCCAGCAGCTGCTGCCACAGGGCGTCGTCGTACTGGTCGGCCGGCGCGGAGTAGCGCAGCCCGTACTTCGGCAGGCCGGGCACGTCGATGAGCACGTCCGACTGGCGCATGTCGGTGGCCTCGAGCGGGGTGTCGAGCGTGGAGGTGCCCGCGTCGGTCGTGTACGTGTAGCCGAACTGCACCGCCTGGCTCGCGCCCGCGATGGTCGCCGGCGTGGACGGGGGGATGTCGATCCCGAGCTGCTGCGAGATCTGCGCCCGGGTCAGCGGCTCCCGCACCTGCAGGGTGCCCACCGGGGTGTCCTCGACGTAGACCTGGACCTGCGGCGGCGGGAAGGGCTGGCCGGTGAAGGGCACGCCGACCTGCAGCGCGACCCCCTCCGCGTCGGTCCGGACCTGCCACTCCGACGGGTAGGCCAGCGAGAGCCCCTCGACCTCGGTGGCCGTCCAGCCGGCCGGTACCTCGCCGGTGTCGGGCGCCGCGGAGGACGTCCCGGCCGTGGGGCTCGCCGAGGCGTCGCCTCCTCCGTCGTCGCTGCACCCGGCCAGCGCCGCAGCCAGCAGCGCGGGCAGCAGGGCGGCCGCGAGGACGCGGACGGGTCGGGCTCGGGTCATCGGCGGCTGGTCCTCGTCATTGAGCGGGGCCCGGTCGTGGGCATTGAGCGGGGCCCGGTCGTGGGCATTGAGCGGCGCCCGGTCGTGGGCCTTGGCAGGTGGGCGTGCCGGCCGTCGCCGGCGCGGCTCCCCGGCAGGGCGAGCAGCGCGCCCACCATGGACTCGACCGACCACCGTACGAGGTCCACCAGCACCACCCCTGCCGAGGTCGGTCCGCCGCCGAGCGTCGCCAGTGCCGTGACGACCAGGAAGCCGAGCACCCCGCCGACGGCCGCGGAGGGCAGTGCGACCACCCGCTCCGGCAGGCCGTGCCGGGATCGGTAGCTGCGCGCGCACAGCCAGCCGGCGACGAACCGCGTGGCGGTGCTCGCCAGCAGCAGCACGCCGATGCGGGCGCCGACCGGCAGCGCGGCGACGATGTCCGCGGTGCCGGGCAGCACCCAGGCGACGAGCAGCACGTAGAGCAGCGCTGCACCCAGGCCGCCGGCCAGCACGGCGCGGACGTCGATGACCGGCAGGTCCGGGTGCGAGCGGTCCGCGACCAGGCGGCGGACGGAGGGCGGGACGCTCATGAGCCGCAGTCCACGATCTGGAACTCGAGGCCGCCCTGCGACATGTCGTAGGCCGTCGCGGAGGTGAGCTCCCGGCTCAGCGACGAGCTCTCCCATGTCGCGCCGGCCACGACGAAGTCCACCCCGTCCTGGCGCTGCTGGCCGCCGGCCCCGACGTTGGTGCCTGAGAGGTCGTAGTTGTAGCGCATGACCAGGGCGTCGGCCATCATCCGGTCCTGGAGGGCGTCGGCCCGGTCCATCAGTGTCGTGAAGTCGTAGAGCTTCAGCTGGCTGACCCTCGCCTGGTGGTCCCCGACGCCGACGCCATAGGTGAGGAACAGGTCGTCGAACGCCGCGCGGTTGGCCGAGTCGGTCAGGTCGAGCACGACCTCCTCGACGGACGCTGAGCCGACGCTGCCGTTGGCCTTGCCGTTGACCGACACACCGTTCCCGCCGGGGAGGCCGACCTTCGGCGGCTTGAGCCCGCCCTGGAACTGGCCGGACTGCTCGGTCGTGAGGGTCAGCTTGATCGGGTTGCCGTCGTCGTCGTAGTCGACCTTGTAGCTCCAGATCGCACCGCCGACCAGCGCGCCCGACAGGAACGGCGGGATGTCAGCGGTCGGCGCAGAGCCCAGCCGGCCGTCGCCGGGCCAGCCGATGACGCCCTCGAGCGTGCCCTTGAGGTCGACGGTCCCGGTGAAGCTGTTGCCCGCCCTGTCGTCACCGCTGGAGTTCAGCGTGACCTGCACGGTGCCCTTGGCCGCCGCCGTCCCGGAGGCGCTGCCCTTGGCGATGCCCGCGTCGGCGGAGACGCTCGCGCTGCCCTGCAGCCCGAGAGAGACCTGCATGGCGTCGGCCTGGCTGATCGACTCGGCGCGCTCCCGTGCTGCGCGCTCTTCGGGGCTCTCGTCGTCGATCCCGGTCTTGTCCATCACCCATCGCCAGCCGTTGCCCACCCCGTCGGCCAGCCGGTTGGCGCCCTCCGCGGCGCTCGTCGCCCACGGCCCGAGGATCAGGTTGCCGTAGCGGTCGATGGTGCCCGCCTTGTCGTCGAGGATCCGCTGCGCCGTGTCCTCCCCGCCCCAGTCCTCCGGCACGTTGTAGACGTAGGCGACGTCGCCGACGGCCTGGATCTTCGCGTCGACCGAGAAGGGGCTGTTCTCGCCGTTGGACTTCTTCGGTGTCTTGCCGGTGACGCCGACCCCCGCGGCCGACGACTGGGTGAGTGTGATCGACGCGGACCCGTCGGAGTTGACCACGAAGCGGTCGCCGTCCTTGCGGTCGACGTTGATGAAGCGCACGTTCGCGCCGTATGCCAGGGTCCGGTCGTCACGGCGTACGACGCACTTGGCCAGCTTGTCGAAACGGTCCTGCGCGGCGGCGTTGCCGCAGACGGCGTCCAGCGCCGCGCAGATCCGTGACTTGATGGCGCCGCCGATCGGGGTGCCGCCGAGGACCAGTGCGCCGACCACGAGGACGACGACGGAGAGCATCCCGGCGTACTCCAGCGACGCTGCACCCCGGTCCCCGCGTCGCACGTGTGTCCCCGACATGCCCGACATGCCGGGGACGCTATGCGCGCGAGACGGCCCCCCGTGAGGGCCCCTGGGCCCAACTGTGCCTGCGACAGGGGCCCAAATCCGGTCAGCGGAGGGCCCAGAGCAGGACCGCCGCCCCGGCGACGGCGAAGACCGCACCGAAGACGTACTGCATCCAGGAGCTGCCCGGCGACCCACCGGCCAGCGTCGCGTGCAACCGGTCCGGTCGCCGCGGGTCGTACCAGACGTCGACCTGCTCACCGGTCCGCTGGTCGACGTTGCGCGCGATCTGCCGGACCCAGCCCGAGTGCTCCTCCCCGGAGTCCGACCGGTAGGCGACCAGGACGTTCCACCACTGCCGGCCGTCGTCGGTGAGGTGGGCCTTGCTGGCCTGGCTGATGGTGCCGCGGGTGTGGGTCCACCGCCGTACGGCGGAGTCGGCGCGGACCGCCTGCAGGAGGACACCGAGGCCCACCAGCAGGACCACGCCTCCGGCCCACACCGCCATCGCGTCAGCCCGCCGAGCGGCGACGCGCGGCGACGACTCCGACGACTCCGAGCGCGACGAGGACCAGGACCCCGAGGACGACCCAGAGCAGCACGGAGGTGCCGCCGTCGTCGTCAGCGGCCGCGGGCGGGTCGCTCGGGTCGTCCGACGGCGTCTCGGACGCCGACGGGCTGGCCGAGGGCGAGGTCGCGCCGACACCGGCCAGCCGTGGTCCTTCCACCTGCTCGCCGTCGATCGTGAAGGTGAGCTGCACTGCGGCCGCGGCCGTCGACGCGTCACCCAGCAGGTCGGATCCGTTGATGACGACGTACTCGTCGCCGGCGATCTTGAAGGGCGCGACCGGGTCGGTGCTGGTGGCCGGCCCTTCGACGGCCGGGGTCTCGATCGTCACCTCGCGCGGGGCGCCGCTGGTGAGCTGCGCGATCTGCCGGTTGCCCGGGTCGTAGCGGAGCGCGTCGTGGACCTCCACGAGCGGCTGCATCTGCCCGGCCGCCCCCTCGCCCGCGGTGAGCAGGGAGAAGCGGGCGTTCACCGTGAGGGCCTGGCCCCACCCGACCGGCACCCGGTAGTAGATGGTCTCGCTCGAGCGGATGGTGTCCTTCCAGGCGCCGGCGCCGAGGACGGGCGAGTCGTTGTAGGACGTGCCGCCGCGCACCGAGATGGCGTCGCCCGCGGGGCCGCCCGCAGGACCTGGCTCGATCGGCGGCGCCGGCTCGGCCGACTCGTCGGGCTCGCCGATCTGGGAGAAGAGGATCTCGACGGTGTTGACGCCTTCGCCGGTGTCGAACTGGCGTTGCACGCTCAGGGTCCGCTGACCCGGCTCGGTGCACGGCGTGCCGGAGCCCTCGACCGCGCGCGCACCGGTCGCAGTGGCGGCCGCGGTGAAGGTCTGCGACGACTGGCTGGCCGACCCGCGGGCGCACTCGTTGCCTTCGGCGTCGGCAAGCTGCACGACCAGGTTCTCCGGTCCGCCCAGCCGCGGTTGGGTCGCCCCGGCGATGAGCGCCGCGTTCACGACCGGCACCGCGCCGTTGGTCACGTCCACCGTGTAGTTGCGCGTCTCGCCGGGGGCGAGCTCGTCGACCCAGGCGCCCGGCGTCATCTCCGGCGCACCCGCCGCGTCGGGCGTCCCGGTGATCGGCACACCCAGCGGCTCGTACGACCGGAAGGCCCGCAGCGACAACGCCTGGAGCTGGCCGGTCAGCGCACGCGAGTCCGGCGCGTCGTAGTAGGAGCCGCCGGTCACCTTGGCCACGCAGGCCAGCTGGTTGCGGGCAGCAGCACCGACCTGGAAGCCGATGGCCTCGACCCGCAGGTCGACCCCCTGCTTGCGCAGCTCGCGCGCCACGTCGCAGGGCGACGGCGGCGTGCAGGTGTCCTCGCCGTCGCTCACCAGGACGACGGTCTTGCGGCCCGGCGCGTCCTTCAGGTCGTTCGCGGCCGCCTTGAGGGACCGGCCGATCGGGGTGTCACCGCGGGGCTGGAAGCCGCGGATGGCCTGGCGCAGCCCGGGCCGGTCGAGCGGCCCGATCGGGGACACCAGCGTGGTGTCGTCGCACCCGTGGTCCTTCGTCGCCCCGTAGACCCGCAGCCCGACGTTGCTGCGGTTGGGCAGGTCGGTGACCAGGCTGTTGAGCGCCTTCTTCGCGGCGGCGATCTTGGTCTGGCCGCCGCCGGCGCTCTCGGCCATCGAGCCCGACGCGTCCAGCAGCAGGAGCAGGGAGTTGTCCGGGCCTCGGTCGCCGCGCGGCCGGCCGGGCCGTTGTCGCACCGCCCAAGCCGAGCAGCGCCACGCCCAGTGCGAGGACGAGCGCCGCCGCGACGGACGGACGAGGACGCACGGGACCCCCCGAGGGTGGCGAGGACGACTGAGCGGGCAAGATACCGAAACCGTCATAACGGACGTTCCACCGCATGCCCGGAGGTGCCCGTGGCCACCCGTCTCGATGGGCCGGTTCACCGACGGTCACCGCCGGCTGCTGGTCGACGGCCGCGACGTCACTGCCGTCGAGGTGATGGCGTCCGGCCCGGCCCGGCGACACGGCCTGCTCGACCGTGAGGGGCTCGAGGGCGCGGTGCTGCTGACGCCGGCCGCGTCGGTGCACACGATCGGGATGCGCTTCCCGATCGACGTCGTGTTCCTGGACAAGAACCTCCGGGTGCTGCGGGTGCTCACGATGCCTCCCGGACGGCTGGGCCTCCCCCGCCCGCGCGCGCGCCACGTGCTGGAGACCGCGGCCGGTGCCTGTGCCAGGTGGGGCATCACCCGCGGCACGACGTTGTCGGTCACCGCGACCGATTGACGCCTGGGGCGGGCGTCGTCGCCTGACCAGCGTCGATGGCAGCGTTTCCGCGGAAACGTCGCGTGGCGGCGGAGCGACTCCGTTGTCCAGGACCCGGCTGACGGCGGGCGAGCTTCGGCCCCTGGTCGCTGCACCTGCCCACGGTCGGGAACTGACCGATCGAGGTCGCAGCACCGACCGAGCGGGTTGTCCACCGAAACGTTTCCGCGGAAACGTCGTGGCTGAGCGTGCCTCGTCGAGTAGTGCCGGTTCCGGTCGGCCGTTGTCAGCCGCCGATGCAGTGCTCGGGAACGGCACGTCTGCGCGCCCAGACGGGGGAGGTTGCGGAGACGAATCACGGCGCAACGCTGTCTCGAGCCCGCATTTGGCGTCGGTTGAGTCGTTACGCCGTCTTTCGTGTCCACTGGACGGGCGAACAGAGTGCCGGATCAGTTCGATCGGGAGCGCGGCTCTTACCACCTGAGCCACGGCAACGCGTGGAACTCCTGTCAGCTCTCCGGGCCTGGCCCGCTGCCTGCTTGATCACGATGGCGGACGGGAAGGTGGCGAAGTCCGGGCGGCTGGCCGAGGCCGGTGTCTCAGGGCTGGCTGCTGGTGGCCTGGACACCGTCGGCCACGCGGCGCAGAGTCGGGGCATGGCGAAGTCGTGGCTGTGCCGGATCGGGAACCACCACTGGCTCCGGAAGGAAGACGCGCAGGGCGCCCAGTACCTCGAGTGCGAGCGTTGCGGCAAGCTCAGCGAGCCCGAGGCTGGCCCGCTGATCGGCCCGGACTCGACACCGCTGGGCTGACCCACCGCGACGTCGTCGACGACGCGGGACCTCGGGTGCGCGTGCCAGCACGTGAAGGTCCCACCAGAGAGGATGCTTCGCCACCTCGACCGACACCGCCTCCGGTCCTGCGGGGATGATGTGCCGTTTCGCGGGCCGCGCTCACGCGGGTACACGCCCGGGCGGTAGTGCCGGATCTGTTGTGCCGTGAGTCCGTGGCTGCCGAAGTCCACCGTCAGCCATCGGCGATGGTCGTGTCGACGAGCCGGCCGCACCCGGGGCGGCGTCACGACTACCGCAGGAGCTGACGGGCCATCACGAGGCGCTGGATCTGGTTGGTGCCCTCGTAGATCTGGGTGATCTTGGCGTCGCGCATCATCCGCTCGACCGGGTAGTCCTTGACGTAGCCGTAGCCGCCGAGCAGCTGCACCGCGTCGGTGGTGACCTCCATCGCGGTGTCGGAGGCGAAGCACTTGGCTGCGGCCCCGAAGAACGTCAGGTCGCTGTCGCCGCGCTCGGACTTGCACGCAGCGACGTAGGTCATCTGCCGGGCGGCCTCGAGCTTCATCGCCATGTCGGCGAGCATGAACTGGATGCCCTGGAACTCCGCGATCGCCTTGCCGAACTGCTTGCGCTCCTTGACGTAGGCCGTGGCGTGGGCCAGCGCGCCGGCCGCGATGCCGACCGCCTGGGCGGCGATCGTGATGCGGGTGTGGTCGAGGGTGCGCAGTGCGGTCTTGAATCCGGTGCCCTCCGCGCCGACCAGCCGGTCGGCCGGGATGCGGCAGTCGTCGAAGTAGAGCTCGCGGGTCGGCGAGCCCTTGATGCCGAGCTTCTTCTCGGGTGCCCCGAAGGTGAAGCCCTCGTCGGACTTCTCGACGACGAAGGCCGAGACGCCGTTGGCCCCGGCGTCCAGGTCGGTCATGGCCATCACCGTGTAGTACTCGGAGATCCCGGCGTTCGTGATCCACCGCTTCGACCCGTTGAGCACGTAGGAGTCGCCGTCGCGGGTCGCCGTCGTCCGCATCGCCACCGCGTCGCTGCCCGCCTCGGGCTCCGAGAGGGCGTACGAGAACATCGCGTCGCCGCTCGCGACGGCGGGGAGGTAGCGCTTGAGCAGGTCCTGCGACGCGGACAGCAGCAGCGGCATGGTGCCGAGCTTGTTGACCGCGGGGATCAGCGACGTGGAGGCGCAGGCCCGGGCCACCTCCTCGATGACGATGCAGGTCGCCAGCGCGTCGGCGCCGGCGCCGCCGTACTCCTCCGGGATGTGCACGGCGTGGAAGTCGGCCTTGCGCAGCGCGTCGTAGGACTCCTGCGGGAACTCGCCCGCGGCGTCGACCTGCGCGGCGAGCGGGGCGATCTTGTCGTCGCAGACGGCCCGGACGGCCTCCTGGAGCATCCGGTGCTCGTCGGAGAGGCGGAAGAGGTCGAAGTCGCTCACGATCCGAGGCTACGGCGGGGGCCGCGCCCGGCAGGAGCGGGGTGCCTGCCGTTAGCCTCCTTCGTCATGACGCTGCGCCTCACCGTCCTCGGCACCGGCTACCTCGGCGCCACGCACGCGGCTTCGATGGCCGAGCTCGGTTTCGAAGTGCTGGCCATGGACGTGGACGAGGCGAAGGTCAAGCTGCTCGCGGACGGCCACACGCCCTTCTACGAGCCGGACCTCGAGCCGCTGCTGCAGAAGCACCTCGCCTCGGGGCAGCTGCGCTTCACGACGTCCTACGAGGAGGTCGCCGCCTTCGGCGACGTGCACTTCCTCTGCGTCGGGACACCGCAGCGCAAGGGCGAGTACGCCGCGGACATGCGTTACGTCGACGGGGTCGTCGACGGGTTGGCGCCGCACCTGGACCGGCCGTGCCTCGTGGTCGGGAAGTCGACGGTTCCGGTAGGGACCGCGGCCCGTGTCCAGGACCGGCTGAGCGCGCTGGCTCCGGCCGGGGCGGAGGCCGAGCTGGCATGGAACCCGGAGTTCCTCAGAGAGGGCTTCGCCGTCGCTGACACCCTGCGGCCCGACCGCCTCGTCGTGGGTGTCGCCTCCGAGCGCGCCGAGGCGACGCTGCGCGAGGTCTACGCCACGGCCATCGCGTCCGGGACGCCCTTCATCGCCACCGACTTCGCCACCGCCGAGCTGGTGAAGGTGTCGGCCAACGCCTTCCTGGCAACGAAGATCTCCTTCATCAACGCGATGGCCGAGCTGTGCGAGGCGACCGGTGCCGACGTCACCGTCCTGGCCGACGCGCTCGGGCACGACGAGCGGATCGGTCGCAAGTTCCTCAACGCCGGTCTCGGTTTCGGCGGCGGCTGCCTGCCCAAGGACATCCGCGCGTTCATGGCCCGGGCCGGCGAGCTCGGCGTCGACCAGGCGCTGTCCTTCCTGCGCGAGGTCGACGCCATCAACATGCGCCGGCGCGGGCACGTCGTCGACCGGGCACGGGCGATGTGCGGCGGCTCCTACCTCGGCACCCGCGTCGGCGTCCTCGGGGCGGCCTTCAAGCCGGACTCCGACGACGTGCGCGACTCCCCGGCGCTCAACGTCGCCGGGCAGATCCAGCTGCAGGGCGCGCAGGTGACGGTCTACGACCCGCGCGCCGTCGAGAACGCCCGCCGGCTCTTCCCGACCCTCGGCTATGCGGACTCCGCCGTCGAGGCCTGCGAGGGCGCCGACCTCGTCCTGCACCTCACCGAGTGGCGGGAGTTCCGCGAGATGGACCCGGCCGTTCTGGAGGGCGTCGTCGCCCAGAAGCGCATCATCGACGCCCGAAACGCACTCGACCCGGCGCGGTGGCGCGCGGCCGGCTGGACGTACGGCTCGCTCGGCCGGCCGTGACCGCGACCGCCTCCTCGGGCGAGGACGACGTCGACGTCGTCCGCCGGGTCCTCGCCCACCAGACGTGGGCCGTCGTCGGCCTGCGTGACAACCCGGCCCGCGCCGCCTACCGGGTCGCGCGCTTCCTGCAGGCCAGGGGCCGACGCATCGTGCCCGTGCACCCGATGGCGCAGGACGTCCATGGCGAGACGGCCTACCGGACGCTCGCTGACATCCCCTTCCCGGTCGACGTCGTGGACGTCTTCGTCAACTCCACGCTCGCCGGCGACATCGCCCGTCAGGCCATCGAGGTCGGTGCGCGCGCCGTATGGTTCCAGCTCGACGTGGTCGACGAGGAGGCCGCCGGCGAGGTCCGCGCCGCTGGGCTCGACATGGTCATGGACCGCTGCCCGGTCATCGAGTGGCGCACCGCCGCTCCCTGAGCGCGGGACTTCGAGGGGGAGATCGTGGCCGTACGTCGCACCGGAGCTGCATTGCTGGCACCCGTGGTGCTGACCCTGGGACTGCTGCTGCCCCAGCCCGCATCGGCGACCGTCCCGCCGGCCGCCGCGCCCTTCGCCGGGACCGGCACCTGGGTCTCGGTCTTCGCCGGTGACCAGGTCTGGGACCACCCGTGGCTGCACGTGCGGCGGATGCACGACAGGGGCGTCGACACCCTGTACCTGCAGACCGCGAGCTCGACGACTCCGGTGTCCTCCGACCTCTACCGGCCCGGGCGGCTCGCCGGTTTCCTGCACGCCGCCCATGCGCGAGGGATGAAGGTGGTCGCCTGGTACCTCCCGCCGCTGCGCCGGGTGGCCCGTGAGCACGACCGCGCGATGGCCGCGATCGGCTTCCGCACCTCGCGCGGGCAGACCTTCGACGGATTCGCCCTGGACATCGAGCCCTCCGCCGCGACCCCGAGCGGCGGCCTGCGGGACGACAACCTGCGACGGCTCAGCCGGCGGATCCGCGCCTCGGCCGGCACCGACTACCCGCTGGGCGCGATCATCCCGTCTCCCCGGGGCATGCAGATCGTGAAGCGGTTCTGGCCGGACTTCCCCTTCTGGGTGGTCGGCCGCTTCTACGACGCCGTGCTGCCGATGAGCTACTCGACCTACCGCGTCAGCGGCGCCGGCGCGACGTACGACTACACCGCGACCAACATCGCGCTGCTGCGAGCCGCGCTCGGTGACCTGCCGATCCACCTGATCGGCGGGGAGGCTGGTGCGCTGTCGGGTCGCGAGACGAGCGCCTTCGTCGCCGCGGCGAACGACGGCGGGGCCGCGGGCGCCGGCCTGTGGCACTACGGGCGGACCGGCCCCGAGGACTGGGCGGCGCTGCAGCAGCTCGCAACCCCCTGAGTGCGGCTCGGAGACGAGGTCAATCGTCCACCTCGCAGGCCGGGCTCGCGGCCGCATCGGGCAGCGGCGGCCGCTTGATCGGGCTCAGCCAGACCCTTTCCATGATCATGAACGTTCTGCGGGCATCTAGCTGACTCAATCCTTCGCGATCATGGCGGGCCGGCCGTGGCCGGCCGGTCGAGGACGTTTCCGCGGAAACGCCCGCGACTCTCAACGGGACCGACCCGCGGGCAGCACTTACCGCACGGCTGTCCACGGGGGCATCTCCGCCCAATGCCCTGGCTGACGCTGCGACACATCTGCGACTGGTGAGGCCCCGCAAGCGCGTCATTCACCTCGCTAGGCGCAAATGGCACCAGATGTGTCGCAGCGTCAGTGAGCGTGGCGGCTTCGTCGAGTAGTGTCGGATGCCGACCGTTTGACGGACCCACTACGGCTCACCCAGCCGCCACATCGCCACACCGCCGTGCCTCGGGCAGTGGAACGCACGGTCACAACCCCGAGTCGCCTCCGCCGTTTCCGCCACCCCACGGCTCGTACGGTCAGTCGGCCGCCATCTCGGCCAGCCTCGTGACGACGTTCCAGTTGCGGGCAGTGGCCGCGCCGACACCCTTGCCGGTCGCCTCGCGGGCCAGCTTGCTGTCGTGGACGCCCTTGGGCAGCCAGAGGTAGATCTCCTTGCCGTGCACCGCCACCTCGTCGGGCCCGTGGTCACCGGCGTCGATGTCGCGGCGCCACGAGGCCGGTGGCGCCTTCTCGAGGAAGACCACGAGGTAGCGCGAGCGGTCGGTGGCCTTGCCCGCGAAGGGGTCGTGCGCGACCACGGTGTCCAGCTGGGCCCTGGTGCGCACGACGACGTCGACGTCGAAGCCGCAGTGGGTGGCCAGCGCAGCCTCGACCTTCTTCTTCAGCGCGGCTGCCGTCCCGGTGGCTCGGAGGACCACGTTGCCGCTCTGCAGGTGGGTGCGCACGTCCTGGTAGCCCAGGCCCTCGAGCAGCTCGCGCAGGTCGGCCATCGCGAGCCGGCGCTTGGCGCCGAGGTTGATCCCGCGCAGCAGGAGGACGTAGGTCGGCACGGGCCGTTGATGCCCCTAAGCGCCGAAGCCCATGCCGCCGGACCGCTTGCGGCGCAGCGACTCGCCCTTGGCCCGCGCCTTGTCGGCGAGCTCGGCCTGGAAGGTGACCATCCGCGCCTGCAGGTCGGGGTCGGCGACGCCGAGGATGCGAGCCGCGAGCAGTCCGGCGTTGCGCGCCCCGCCGACCGACACGGTCGCCACCGGCACACCCGCCGGCATCTGCACGATCGACAGCAGGGAGTCCATGCCGTCGAGGTGCTCGAGCGGCACCGGCACACCGATCACCGGCAGCGGCGTGACCGACGCGAGCATCCCCGGGAGGTGGGCGGCCCCGCCGGCCCCGGCGATCAGCACCCGGAGGCCCCGACCGGCTGCCTCGGCGCCGTACGACAACATCTCCTTCGGCATCCGGTGCGCGGAGACGACGTCGACCTCGAAGGGGACGCCGAGCTCGTCGAGCGCGGTGGCGGCAGCCTCCATGACCGGCCAGTCGGAGTCGCTCCCCATGACCACCCCGACGAGGGGTGCCGGTGCTTCAGCCATCGATGTCTCCTCGGAGGAAGGCCGCCGCGTGCTGCGCCCGCGCGCGGACGTTGTCAGCATCCTCGCCGAGGGCGGTCGTGTGACCGACCTTTCGCCCAGGGCGTACGTCCTTGCCGTACATGTGGATGCGCACTCCGGGGTCGTGCGCGAAGCAGTGCAGGTAGCCGGGGTACATCTCGGCGATGTCGCCGCCCAGGACGTTGGACATCGCGACGTACGACGCCGTCATCGAGGTGTCGCCCAACGGGAGGTCGAGGACCGCGCGCAGGTGCTGCTCGAACTGGCTGGTGCGCGAGCCCTCGATGGTCCAGTGGCCGCTGTTGTGCGGTCGCATGGCCAGCTCGTTGACGAGCACGCCGGCGGCCGTGTCGAACATCTCGACCGCGAGGACGCCGGTGACACCGAGCCCGTCGGCGATGCGCAGCGCGACCTGCTGGGCGCTGAGCGCGTGCTCCTCGGTGATGTCGGCAGGCGCCAGCACTTCGCGGCAGATGCCGTCGACCTGCACCGTCTCGACGACCGGCCAGACGCCGGCCTGCCCGTGCGGGCTGCGCGCGACCAGGGCAGCCAGCTCGCGGGTGAAGCCGACCCGCTCCTCGGCCAGCAGCGGACCGCCGCGACCGAGCCAGTCGCCCGCGTCGGCCGCCGACGACACCAGTCGCACGCCCTTGCCGTCGTAGCCGCCGCGCGGCGTCTTGAGCACGACCGGCCAGCCGACCTCGGCGCCGAACCGCTCCAGGTCCTCGGCCGACGCGACCTCGGCCCATCGCGGGCAGGGGACCCCGAGCGCGTCGAGCCGGCGGCGCATGTGCAGCTTGTCCTGCGCGTGCTCGAGCGCGTCCGGACCGGGCCGCACCACGACCCCGTCGGCCTCGAGCGCCCGCAGGTGCTCGGTCGGCACGTGCTCGTGGTCGAAGGTGAGCACGTCGCAGCCCTTGGCGAATCGGCGCAGCGCCTCGAGGTCGTCCTCGGCCCCGATGTCGGTCGAGGGGTCGAGGGGCACCACCTGGGCGGCGCTGTCGGCCGGGTCGCGGGCCAGCACGCGCAGGGTGATGCCGAGCTCGATCGCCGGGCCGGCCATCATCCGGGCGAGCTGCCCGCCGCCCACCACGCCGACCACCGGGAAGCCACCCGGACCCGCCGCTGCCGCCACCCGGGCGACCCTACCGAGCGGTCAGAGGCCGAGGTCGCGGGAGATCAGCATCCGCTGCACCTCGGAGGTGCCCTCGCCGATCTCGAGGATCTTGGCGTCCCGCCACATCCGGGCGACCGGGAACTCGTTCATGAAGCCGTAGCCGCCGTGCACCTGGGTCGCCTCGCGCGCGTTGGTGACCGCGATCTCCGAGGAGTAGAGCTTGGCGATCGCCGCCTCGCGCTTGAACGGCTCGCCGCGCAGCATCCGGGCGGCGGCGTCGTAGTAGGCCAGCCGCGCGGTGTGCGCCCGCACCTCCATGTCGGCGATCTTGAACTGGATCGCCTGGTTGGCGCCGATCGGCCGGCCGAAGGCGTGCCGCTCCTTGGCGTACTTCACCGACTCGTCGACGCAGCCCTGCGCCAGCCCGACGGCCAGCGCCGCGATCGCGATCCGGCCCTCGTCGAGGATCGAGAGGAACTGCGCGTAGCCACGGCCCCGCTCGCCCAGCAGGTTGGCCACCGGCACCCGGCAGTCCGAGAAGGACAGCTCGCGGGTGTCCGAGGCGTTCCAGCCGACCTTGGAGTACTTCTTCGACACCGTGAAGCCCGGCGTCCCGGACGGGACGATGATCGACGAGATCTCCTTGCGGCCGTCCTCGTCGACGCCGGTCACCGCGGTCACGGTCACCAGACCGGTGATGTCGGTGCCCGAGTTGGTGATGAAGGCCTTGGTGCCGTTGATGACCCACTCGGAGCCATCAGGGCCATCGTCCGACAGCCGCGCCGTGGTCAGGGTCGCGCCGGCGTCGGACCCGCCACCCGGCTCGGTGAGCCCGAAGGCGCCCAGCACCTGGCCGCTGCACAGCCTGGGCAGCCACTGCGCCTTCTGCTCCTCGGTGCCGAAGCGGAAGATCGGCATCGCGCCCAGCGACACCCCCGCCTCGAGGGTGATCGCCACCGACGAGTCGACGCGGGCGAGCTCCTCGAGCACCAGGCAGAGCGCGAAGTAGTCGCCACCCATCCCGCCGTGCTCCTCGGGGAAGGGCAGGCCGAAGAGCCCCATCTCCCCCATCTGCCGGACGATGTCGTAGGGGAACTCGTCGCGCTCGTAGAAGTCACCGATCTTGGGCGCGACGACGTCGTGGGCGAACTCCTCGACGGTCCTGCGCAGCGACTCGAGCTCGTCGGGGAGGTGCATGCCGGTCACTGTCGCTCCTGGTGGTGGGTGTCGGGATGGGTCCTGCGGGTGGTCCACGGATGTGTCACCCGCGGCACGGACCTGTCGCCCGCCTGTCACGTCGTACGTCGCCATGGTGCCACGTCCGGGCCTCGCGGCGGACCCTCCCGCCGACGGCCGGCCGCTCTCGGGCAGCAGTTAGGCTCGGTCCGTGCAGACCGGTAGCCGAGCCGAGCGGTGAAGGCACTCCTCCGCGCGTACTACCGGCTGGGCCACCTGGTGCGCGAGCTGATGAAGTTCGGGGTGGTCGGCTCGGTCGCCCTGGTCGTCGACATCGGTGTCTTCAACCTCGTCCTGCACGCGACGGACAAGCCACTGACCTCCAAGACGGTGTCCACCGTGCTGGCGACGACCGTCGCCTACGTCGGCAACCGGAACTGGACCTTCCGCCGGCGCAGCAAGTCGACCTTCCGCCGCGAGTACACGCTGTTCTTCCTGCTCAACGCGGTCGGACTCGGCATCGCCTTGAGCTGCCTCGCCATCTCCCACTACCTGCTCGACTTCACCAGCAGGCTGGCCGACAACATCGCCGCCAACGTGATCGGTCTGGGCCTCGGGACGGCGTTCCGCTTCTGGTCCTACCGCCGCTGGGTCTTCCCCGAGCTGCTCCCCGAGGCCGCTGCACCGGAGGCGCTGCAGGAAGCGACCCTCAGCGAGGACCGGCCCCCGCAGCGCTGAGGAACAGCGCGAAGACCGGCGGCGCCTGCTGCACCAGCTCGAGGCGACCGCCGTCGGACTCGGCCAGCTCGCGGGCCACCGCGAGGCCCAGGCCGGTCCCCCGCCGGCCGCTGACCGAGCGCTCGAAGATCCGCGCGCCGAGCTCGGGCGGCACGCCCGGCCCCTCGTCGGTGATCTCGACGACCAGCGAGATGCCGGTCGACCGGGTCGAGACGGTGACCGTGCCCGCCCCGTGGACGAGGCTGTTCTCGATCAGGGTGGCCAGGACCTGCGAGAGGCCGTTGGGGGTGGCCAGCGCGATCAGTCCGCGGGTCCCGGCCGCTCGGACCGCCCGGCCCGCGGCGTGGAAGGACGGCTCCCACTCGACCACCTGCTGCAGCACGATGTCGTCCAGGGGCACCGGGCCCGACCGCAGCCCGCTGTCGCGGACGCTGTCGAGCAGGTGCTCGACCACGGTGGCCAGCCGCTCCACCTGCGCCAGCGCGCTGCGCGCCTCCTCCTGCACGGTCCGCGGGTCGTCGGCCTGCAGGATCTCCTCGAGCCGCATCGAGAGCGCGGTGAGCGGTGTCCGCAGCTGGTGGGACGCGTCGCTGGCGAACTGCCGCTCCGCGGCGAGCAGCCGGTCCACGCGGTCGGCGCTGCGCTCCAGCAGCTGGCCGACGCGGTCGACCTCGGCGATCCCGGTGGGCCGGACCGACCCGCGGGTCTGCCCGGACCCGAGCTTGGCCGCCCGCTCCTCCAGCGTCGACAGGCCGGAGGTCACGGAGCGGCCGCCCAGGATCGCCAGCCCCACTGCACCGCCGGTCGCTGCCGCCCCGAAGACGACCACCAGCACCGTGGCGAGTCCTGTCGTGAGGCCGTCCGCGGCCAGCGCCGCGGCGACGACGACCGGGACGCCGACGACGACCGCCGAGCCCGCGGCGATAGCGGCCGCCCACAGGACGATGAGGCGTTTCACGGCAGACTCCCCCGACCGTTCACCGGGTCATCCCGCTCGTCACTCCCGCTCGAACCGGAACCCCACACCCCGGACGGTCGTGATGAACCGCGGGTTGGCCGCGTCGTCGCCGAGCTTCTTGCGCAGCCACGACACGTGCATGTCCAGCGTCTTGGTCGAGCCCCACCACGCGGTGTCCCAGACCTCGCGCATCAGCTGCTCGCGGGTGACGACCTTGCCGTTCTCGCGCAGCAGCACCCGCAGCAGGTCGAACTCCTTGGCGGTGAGCGTGAGCTCACGCTCCTCCACCCATGCCCGGTGCGACTCGGTGTCGATCCGGACGCCGTGGACGCCCTGGGTGACCTCGATGCCGCCGCGCCGCAGCAGCGCACGGGCCCGGGCGAGGAGCTCGGCGAGCCGGAAGGGCTTGGTGACGTAGTCGTCGGCCCCGGCGTCCAGCCCGACGACGGTGTCGACCTCGTCGGCGCGCGCGGTCAGCACCAGGACCGGGACGGCGTTGCCCTCGGCCCGCAGCCGCCTGCAGACCTCGAGGCCGTCCATGCCGGGAAGCCCGAGGTCGAGGACCACCAGGTCGACCGGCAGCTCACCGGTGGCCGACTCGAGCGCTCCGGGACCGTCCTCGCGGACGTCGACGTCGTAGCCCTCGCGGCGCAGGGCGCGCGCGAGGGGCTCGGAGATCGCCTGGTCGTCCTCAGCCAGGAGAACTCGGGTCATGCACGCAGGGTAGTCACATCGAGCCGCAACGTCGGGACCGGCACCGGGCGTTTCGCATCGCAGATCGCGCGAGGTCCGCGGCTCGTCCTCGGGAGGGTCAGCCGGTCGTCACGCCATGTCCGACATGCTGCGCGCCACCCGGCGCAGGTCCTGGACCCGTCGTTCGTACGTCGCACCGGCGCCCACGAGGGCCAGGCCGACGACGCCGATCGTCACCCAGCGCGGCACCGCGTCGTACACGGCGACGAGGTAGGGAGCGAGCTGCACGACAGCGTCCACGGCGAGGACCACACCACCGACGACCAGCGGCGCCTGCAGCCGCCGAGCGACGCCGACGGCGAGCACGGCGAGCGCCGCGAGGCCCAGGAGCAGCGGCCGCGTCGTGCCGGGGTCCGTCACGGCGCGGACCAGGCTCGGGACGAGCCCGAGCAGCAGAGCCGGCGAGTACGCCGCCCACGACCCGATCTGGCGGTCGCGGTGCCGGCGCAGCAGCCCGAAGCCGAGAAGCAGCAGCGCGGGCGGGACGGTGTAGGCCTCGGGCGTGTCGACGTGCGCGTCGGCGAGCCGGACCCAGCTGCTCGCGGTCAGCAGGATGCTGGCGGGCCAGCCCCAGCGGGCGTCCTCCCGCAGCCCGAGCACGGCGGCTGCGACGCCGGTCAGCAGCAGGGCGACCCAGAGGCGGTCGGCGTCGACCGCCGAGGCGGCCAGCCCGAGGGCGCAACCGGTGCCGCCGACCAGGCGGAGGTCCAGCGGCTCGAGGAACCGCCGGGGGACCGGCAGGGTCGACGTCGCGACCAGGGCAGCGGCGACGGCCACGACGGCCAGGCCCTGCCCGGCGACCTCCACGTCGCGCCACCAGGACAGTCGCGGCGGCCTCAGCGACGAGACCGGCCGCCGCGACGGCGGCGAGCGCCCGACGGGTCACCGTCCAGTAGCCCGTGGCGGGCGAGCGCAGCGAGACCGCTGCGGACCCCGCCGTGGCAAGCACGACCAGTGCTGCCAGGCCGACCGACCAGACGGCCGGCCAGCCGGCCCCGGCGTAGCGGGTGACGGCGCCGCTCTCGGCGACGAGGAGGAGACCTGCCGCCACGGCGGCCGCCGTCCCCACCGACCTCAGCCGTGCCGCCCGCGTCGACAGCGCCGCGACGCCCGAGAGGGTCACCGCTGCGGCCGGCAGCGCGACGAGAGTCGCGACGTCGACGGCCAGCGACCAGACCACGGCCATGGCCAGCACGGCGGATCCGGCGGCCAGGCCGGCCCACGCCGTCGCGGTCGCCACGCGGGTGGCGTCGGGGCGCCCGAGGGCGTACGTCGCCGCGAGCACGAGGACGGTGGCGAGGACGAGGTCGGACGCCAGTGCGACGGGGTAGCTCGCATCCAGGGAGGCCGGCGTCAGCCACCCGGCCGCCACGACCAGCGGGAGTGCCAGCGGACGACCTGGCGCCAGCCGGCGCAGCAGGAGCGGAGCGGCGAGGACGACCGCGGCGAGCAGGCAGAGCGCTGCGATCGACGGCCACGCGGTCGGGACCGTGCCGCTGGCTCCGGTGAGCGTCGAGCAGCCGACGCGCGGAGCCGCTGTCAGCGGACCAGGCCCCGGTCAGCCACTGCACCCGACCCGCAGCGGCGGGCAGCAGGTCCCCGAGGGACGAGGCCGACGGCAGCATCGTGGCCACCAGGGTCACGGCGACCGGTGCGACGCGACGGTCGAGCGGCACCAGGGCGGTGGCGGCGAGCAGCGCGGCGGCGGTCGCGGCCAGCGCGAGCGGGAGCCACCTGCCGCCGACCGCGTCGTCGACCGGCGCCCAGGCCGAGGCGACGACGAGCGCCGCCGCCGCCCCGCGAAGGAACGTGGGGGCTCGGTCGGCGACCCGACGGACGCCGCCGACCTCGGCGGCCGCTGCGGCACCGGCGGCGAGGACGAGCAGCAGCACCGAGCCGACGACCAGCGAGCCCTCCTCGCCGTAGGCCGCGCCGAGCGCCAGCGCGGTCGCCACCACAGCGGCCGCGACGGCGCCGACGCCCACCACGACGCGGGCGTCCCGGGAGTCGCCTCGGCCGGGCCACCAGACGGCCACGGCCAGGCCGAGGAGCGCCTGTGCGGTGGTCGCGGCTGCCAGCAGCGCCGCGGGGTGGCGTGACGTGTCGGCCAGGTGCACCGCGAGCAGCGGAGCAGGGAGCTGGCCCAGCACGGCGGCCGAGAGCCGCAGCGCGCGCGTGGGGAGCGTGACCGCACCCGCAGCGGCCAGCGACGCGACCAGGGCGGCGGAGCCGGCAGCGACGACGAGGCCGTCCACGTCGCGCAGGTCGAAGAGGTTGGCTGCGCGGGCGCCGCCGCAGTCGAGGAGCGCCAGGCCGACGGTCAGCAGGGACAGGGCCTCCGCGGTCGCGGTCAGGCCGCGCCGGTGCGCGACGGTCCCGGCGGCGAAGGACAGCGCAGTCACGCCGGTCAGGACCGCAGCCCGGCCGCCCACGCCGAGCCGGCCCCACGAGACGGCGACGAAGATGACAGCGGCGACGCCGAGCAGGACCACGCCGAGCGCGAGCAGCAGGTTCTGGACCCGCTGCGGGGTCCACTCGGCCCGCGGCGGGGTGGCGACCGGCCGGCTGGCCGTGGCCGGCCGAGGGGGCGGCGGGAGCTCAGGAGCGGGCGCCGTGGCGACGTACGCCGGGATGGTGGCCTCGGCGCGCAGGACGGCGATCAGCCGGGTCCGCTCGCCGAGCAGCCGGGCGACCTCACGGCTGACGTCCCACAGGCGCCCGGCGGTCGGCCCGCGCAGCGAGAGGTGGCAGGCCGGGCACTCGGTCGCGGGTGAGCGCAGGATCGCGGCGCACGCGGGGCAGCGGCCGGGGTCCGCCAGCAGGGTCTCGTCGATCATCGTCCCCACCCCTCGTCCGAGCGCCGGTCGGCCGGTGCGCGGAGCGCGACCGCGAGGCACCAGCAGGTGAACCAGGACGCGAGCACCATCGCGGGTGCCGTGTTGCCGCCGGCGCCGAGCGCCCCTGCCATGACGGCGGACACGAGGGCGCTGACGCCCATCCCGGCCAGCGCGCCACCCACCCAGGCCCACGCCCGGCCGCGCCGCTCGGCGCCGTTCGCCCTGGCTCGACGGCGGGCGGCCTCACCGAGCACGACCCACCCCGGTGAGCTGAGGACCAGGGCAGCGAGGGCCAGGACGAGGAAGATGAAGGCGATGTCCGCGGCGCTGAACTCGACCGGACCCGCGATCACGGTTGCTGGCTGCATGCGGTGATCTTCGACGCGGCAGCCACCTGGGCGTACCCGTACGCGTACTCAGATCTGCGACCGGTCACCCGGACGGCCGAACGACGCCGGGCCTGGACGGCGGCGCACCCCAGGTCTAGACCGGAGGCAGGAGCCGGAGAGACACATGCCCGCTTGCGGGCTGGGGAGGTCCCGATGTCGCGCTTGACGAGGTTCGTGTGGCTGGTCCCCGCCCTGGCGTGCACGATCGCCGCCGCGGCTCCCTTCGCCAACCCGGTCCCGCTGCCAGACGACTTCGCACCCGAAGGGATCGCGGTGGGCACCGGGTCCACCTTCTACGTCGGGTCCCTCATCGACGGGAACATCTACCGCGGCAGTCTGCGCACCGGCGAGGGCTCGGTGTTCGTCGACGCCCCGGCTGGCCGGCAGGCGGCCGGGCTCAAGGTCGACGAGGCCCACCACAGGCTGTTCGTGGCCGGCGGCGTCACTGGTGCCGGGTTCGTCTACGACACTCGCGACGGCTCGCCGCTTGCAACCGTGGTCCTCACTGCGCCAGGGGCATCGCTCATCAACGACGTCGTCGTCGCGCGCGACGCCGCCTACTTCACCGACTCGTTCAACCCGGTGCTGTATCGCGTGCCCTTCAGGACCGGTGGAGGAGTTGGGCCGTCGGAGGCGATCCCGCTCACCGGCCCGGCGGCCGCGATCGTGCCCGGCGTGCCCAACCTGAACGGCATCGACGCCCTGCCGTCCGGAGAAACCTTGGTCGTCGGCCACACCGCGCTGGGAGCCCTCTTCACCGTGAACCCCGACACCGGTGCGAGCCGACCGGTGGCGGTCAGCGGGGGCGCGCTCGTGCCCGGGACGAACGATGGCCTGCTGCTCCAGGGCAGGACTTTGTGGGTGGTGGAGAACTTCGCCAACCGGATCCTCGAGATCCGGATGACCCCGGACCTCGCGAGCGGGCGCATCATCTCGGTGATCACCCAGGCGGACGTCGGGGGCTCCTTCCGCATCCCCACGACGGTGGCCGAGCACGGTGACCAGCTCGCCGTGGTCAACGGCCGCTTCGACGTCGGGCTGCCGCCGCCGTTCGGCACCGGTGCCCCTCCGGGCACCGACTACGACGTGGTCCTCGTCGACAAGCCGTAGCCGGCCGCCTCGGGCTCAGACCGGGGTGACGCCGTGCCGGCGGTGCGAGAAGTGCCGGTCTTTCCCGCGGTACGCCCGGAAGCGCCGGACGAGGTCGGAGCGCAGCGCGTCCGGGGTGACGACGTCGTCCACGACCAGCTCGCTGGCCAGCCGGACGATGTCGATGTCCACGTCGTACTCCCGACGCTTCTCGGCCACGAAGGCGGCGCGCTCCTCCTCGTCCTCGATCGCGGCGACCTTGTTGGCGTAGACGGCGTTGACCGCGGCCTCCGCGCCCATGACCGCGATCTTGGCGGTGGGCAGCGCGAGCGTCGCATCCGGCTCGAAGCCCGGCCCGGCCATCGCGTAGAGACCGGCGCCGTAGGCCTTGCGCACGACCACGCAGATCTTGGGCACCGTGGCCTCCGAGATCGCGGTGATCATCTTCGCGCCGTGGCGGATGATGCCTTGCTTCTCGACCGCTGAGCCGACCATGAAGCCGGGGACGTCGGAGAGGAAGAGCAGCGGGACGTTGAACGCGTCGCACAGCTGCACGAAGCGGGTCGCCTTGTCGGCCGAGTCGACGAAGAGCACGCCGCCCTTGAACATCGAGTTGTTGCCGACCACACCCACGACCTCGCCGTCGAGGCGGCCGAATCCGACCGTGAGCTCGCGGGCCCACAGCGCGTGGATCTCGAGGAAGGACCCCTCGTCGAGCAGCCCCTTCACGTAGCGACGCATGTCGAAGGCCTGCCGGTCGCTCTCGGGCACGAGGCCGGCGAGGTCGACGCCGACCGGGGCGTCGACGGAGCCGGACGCGGGTGGCTGGTCGCGGAACGAGGACGGCAGGAAGGACAGGAACGAGCGGACGGTCTCGAGCGCCTCCTGCTCGGTCTGGACGAGGAAGTGCCCGACGCCGGACTCCGCGCAGTGGACGCGGGCACCGCCCATGGCCTCGAGCGTCGTCTTCTCGCCGGTCACCATCTCGACCATCCGGTCGGAGCCGAGGTACATCGACGCGTTGCCCTCGACCATGACGACGACGTCGCAGAAGGCCGGGATGTAGGCGCCGCCGGCCGCTGACGGTCCGAAGAGCGCGCAGACCTGCGGGATCGAGCCACTGGCGCGGACCTGGTTCCAGAAGATCTTCCCGGCGCCGCGGCGGCCGGGGAAGAGGTCGATCTGGTCGGTGATCCGGGCGCCGGCCGAGTCGACCAGGTAGACCATCGGCACGCCGGTCCGGTAGGCGGTCTCGATGATGCGGATGATCTTCTCGACGGTCCGCGCGCCCCAGGACCCGGCCTTCACCGTCGAGTCGTTGGCCATCAGCGCTACCGGCCGACCGTCGATCGTCGCGGTCCCGGTCACGACACCGTCGGCCGGCAGGTCGCCGGCGACCACGTTGGCGAAGGCGCCGTCCTCGACGAACGACCCCTCGTCGACGAGGAGGCGCACGCGCTCGCGGGCGAACAGCTTGCCCTTGCCGGCGTTGGCCTGGTGGTACTTCTCCGCGCCGCCCCGCTCGACCCGGGCGCGCAGCTCGGGGACCGGCGGGTGCTCGGGAAGGGGGTTGTGCTCGTCGTTGCGAGCGGTCGGCACCGGCGACACGGCGGGGCTCACCTCAGGCTGGCTGGCGGGGCGGGACGTCTCGGACCCGGGGAGCCTAACGGTCCGTGCCGGCCCGGCCTCCCGGGCTCGCACCCGCGACGGCCACCGCGACCAACGCGCGCAGCACCGGCTCGAAGGCACCCATCGGCAGGCTGATCGAGTCACCGAACACCTCGACCAGCCAGCCGCCCGACTCGTCACGGGCACCGGCCCCGACCACCGCGAGGTAGCCCGCTGTCACCAGCACCGCCTCTTCGGCGGGGTCGTTGCCCGGCATGCCGGCCTCGGCGAAGAACGAGCCCGCCACATCGATGGAGCGTCGCGTGACCGGATAGGCCTCCAGGTCGAAGACCTCGCCGACGATGGCGAGCCCCGCGCCGTCGGGCGCGTCGGATGCGCGCTGGACCGAGCTGCTGACCGTGACCAGGTCGTCCGACCCGGGCGTGACGTGGGACAGGAACCAGCCGGCCGCGTCGAGCAGGTCGCGGACGTGGTCTGCGACCACCTCGAGCCGCTCCTGGGCGGACTCCGCGTGCAACCCGTCGAGTGCAGCGAGCCCGGACTCGAGCGCCGCCGGGACGTCCGTGCTGAGCCGGCCGCGGCGCACCCGGCGGTCCGCGGGGGTGTCACCCGGGTCGTCGGGGACCGAGCGGCCGGCGACGACGGGGTGGTGCGCGCCGGCCCGCTTGGCGCGGTACTGCGCGGCGTCGGCCAGCCGGAACAGCCGCACCTGGTTGTCGACCGGGCTGGCGAGCACCTCCGTCGAGGCGACGCCGCACGAGACGCCGGTGCTCATCGGCTGGCCCTCCACCAGGCGGCAGAGCTCCTCGGCGACCTTCACGGCCGCGGCCAGGGGCTCGCTGACCACGACGACGCAGAACTCGTCGCCGCCGATCCGGGCCGCGAGGCCGTTCTGCGCAAGCCCGCTGGCCCTGCTGACCGCGTCGGCGACGGCCACGATGAGCCGGTCGCCCGCCTCGTGCCCGAAGGTGTCGTTGACCTGCTTGAGGCGGTTGATGTCGGCGAGGACGATCGACACGGTCGTCCCGTCCGCGACGTGGCGGCCGAGCGCGTCGTCGAGTCGCTCGTCGACCGCGCGGCGGTTGGCCAGCCCGGTCAGCGGATCGGTGAAGGCCAGCCGCTCCACGCGCGCCAGGTGGTCGGCCTGGACGACGCCGGCCGCGATCTGCGTGGCGAGGGCCTCGGCGAAGGGCAGGTCCGCGCGCTCGTAGCGGGGCTGCCCCGGCGCCCTGGCTGCCCAGACCTCGCCCCACACCCGGCCCTCCACGATGACCGGCACCGAGATCGTGGAGTCCTTGTCACGCAGCGCGAGCTGGCCGGCCTCGGGCGTGCCGTCGTCGACCGCGCAGACGAAGGACACCCGGTCCTCCACGAGAGCGGTCATCGCCGGCCAGCCGCCGAGCGAGTAGGTCTCGTCCTCGGGGAAGCGCAGCTCGCCGGGCCCGAGAAGGCCGACGTTGACCAGCGTTCGCAGCACCCCGGACTCCCGGTCCCAGCGCGAGATCGACAGCGCTGCGGCGTCCAGGGCGCGCCGCGCCGACTCGGCCGAGAGCTCGATGAGGTCCTCGAAGCGGCGGGTGGAGCCGATGACCCGGGCGATGTCGAGCAGGGAGCGCAGCCGCGCGGCGTCGTCCACCGCCCCGGAACGACCGTCACCGTCAGCGCCGTCGCCTGCGGGAACGACGTGCACCGCACCTCCTCGCCGACCGCCTCCTTGCGCCGGGCTACGACCCTGCCGCAGCCCGGGGGTGGATGGAAGGGCGTCGCTCGAATCCGGTTCTTTAGGACTAGGCGATGAACCTGATCAGTCGCTCGCGATCGTCCGGGTCCGCGGCCCGGCCCGCAGCACCTGCGACGAGAGGGTCCGGCCGACCAGCCGCTCGGCCTCGGCGGCGACCTCGATCATCGCCTCGAGGTCGATGCCGGTCGCGACCCCCATGTCCTCGACCATGTGGACGAGCTCCTCGGTCGCGATGTTGCCGGTCGCCCCGGGGGCGTAGGGGCAGCCGCCGAGCCCGCCGACCGACGCGTCGAAGTCGGCCACACCGAGCTCCAGCGCGGCGAGCACGTTGGCCAGCCCGGTGCCTCGGGTGTTGTGGAAGTGCAGGTTCAGCGGTACGTCCGGGTGGGCCGACCGGGTCTCCCCCACCAGCCGGGTCACCCGTGACGGCGTCGCCATGCCCGTCGTGTCGCCGTACGACAGCCCGTCCGCACCGTCCCGCAGCGCCCTGCCGGCGACGGCGAGGACCCGCTCGACCGGCACGTCGCCCTCGTACGGGCACCCCCATGCCGTCGAGACGATGACCTGGCAGCTGGCGTCCCCCGGGCCGTCGCTGTGCACCAGGTCGAGGATGGCGGCGATGTCGTCCAGCGACTCCTCGGTCGACCGGTTGAGGTTCTTGCGGTTGTGGGTGTCAGAGGCCGACACGACCACCTCGATCTCCCGGAAGCCGGCCGCCAGCGCCCGCTCGGCGCCCTTGAGGTTCGGCACGAGCGCGGAGTAGCGGACGTCCGGGGTCGGCCGGACGGCCGCCCAGACCTCGGCGGCGTCGGCCATCTGCGGGATCGCCTTCGGGTGCACGAAGGACACCGCCTCGATCCGGCCCACGCCGGTCCTGCCCAGCGACTCGATCAGCGCCACCTTGCCCGCGGTCGGGACCGGGTCCTCGTTCTGCAGGCCGTCGCGCGGCCCCACCTCGCGCAGCGACAGCCGCTCCGGCAGGTCAGTCACCGGTCACCTCCACCTCTTTGTGGACTCCGACACACCGGCCACCCGGCGTGTCCGGTGCAGACGCGTCCACAACGTGGTGGGGCGTCGTCATCGGCCGGGCCAGTCGGGCCGGCGCTTCTCGTTGAACGCCGCGACCCCCTCCGCGCGATCCCCGGAGAAGGCAGTTGCCCGCCAGGCACCGTCCTCGACGTCCAGGCCGGTGGCCAGGTCGACGTCGCTCCCGCGGCGCAGGGCGCGCTTGGCGTTGCGCACCCCGACCGGCGAGTTGCCCGCGATCGTGGTTGCCAGCTCGAGCGCCGCCTCCCGGTCGGTCCCGGCCGGCACCCGGCGGTCGACCAGCCCGATCCGCTCCGCCTCGTCGACGTCGAGGCGGCGACCGGTGAAGACCAGGTCGGCCGCCCGCGACGAGCCGATCCGCCGGGTGAGCAGCTGGGTGCCGCCGCCGCCCGGGATGACGCCGACGGTCACCTCGGGCAGCCCCAGCACGGCCGTCTCGTCGACGACGATCAGGTCACACGACAGCGCGAGCTCCAGCCCGCCGCCGAGGGCGAAGCCGTGCACCGCGGCGATCGTCGGCACCGGCAGGTCGAGGATCCCGCCGAAGCAGGCGCGGAAGTGCGGCCGCTGCGCCAGCAGGTCGGCGTCGCTGAAGGAGTTGCGCTCCTTGAGGTCCGCGCCGACGCAGAAGGCCTTCTCCGACGCCGAGGTCACCACGACTGCGCGGACCCGCCCGTCTGCGGCCAGGGCAGCCGTGGCCGCCGCGACGTCGCGGGACATCGCCGTCGACAGCGCGTTGTGCGCTGCCGCGCGGTCCAGGACGAGCTCGACGACGTGTCCGCGGTCGTCGTGCGGCCGGACGGTCACGTTGTCGTACGAGTCGTACGGGTCGTCGGGGGCGGACGGGCCGCCGGAGGCGCTGTCGGTGCTCACGGGGGCCGAGGCTAACGCGTGCGCCGCACGACTCTCACCGCGTGCGCCGCACGACCCTCACCGCGTGCGCCGCACGACCCCTGGCCGCACCAGGCCCATCCCCCGGACCGCCCGGGTGCGCTCGATGTCGAGGGAGAACTCCGCGCTGCCCTCCAGGGCCCCGGCGGTCTCCGCGTCGACCATCACGGTGCCTGGGGCTGCCAGCGCGGTCAGCCGGCTGGCCAGGTTGACCGTCCGGCCGAAGACGTCGCCCATCCGGGTGAGCACGGTGCCGGTCGCGATGCCGACGCGGACGTCGGGCAGCACCGGGTCCTCGGCCATCGTCTCGGCGAGCTCGAGGCCGATCAGCGCCGCGGCGGAGGCCGAGTCGGCGACGAAGAGCACCTCGTCGCCGACCGTCTTCACCAGCCGCCCGTGCGCCCCGGCGATGACGTCGGCCGAGCGCTTGCCGAAGCGGTCGACGAGCGAGGCCAGCTCGCGCTCCTCGAGCTTCTGCGACAGCCGGGTGTAGGACACCAGGTCGGCGAACCCGACCGACAGCCGGCCGGTCACGGTCTCGCGGGCCGCGATGGCGAGCGCCCGGCCGGAGACCGCGGCCAGCTGCCGACGCCACACGAACATCACCAGGTCGTCGAAGTCGTCGAGGTGGTCGGTCACGACCTGCACGGCCTGGCCGGCCGCGTCCTCGACGCCGGCCCCCTCGTCGACGAGGTGCTCGACCAGCGCGTCGTACAGCCACTCGACGAGGCGCGCCGAGTTGTGCCCCAGCGCGCGGGTGACGCTGACGGCGAGCTCGTCGTCCAGCACGCCCGCCGACACCAGGCCGGTGACGCGCTGCAGCGCCTCGAGGTCGCGGTCGGTGAAGGCGACCGCCTCGTCACCGACGTCGGCGAAGCCGACGGCCCGCCAGAGACGGCGGGCGTGCTCGACCGGCACTCCGGCGTCCGCCGCGACCTCGTCGCGCCGGTAGCGGCGTGGCCCGCCGAGCAGCCGTTCCTCCACCGCCTCCGGCGAGGCCGGTCCTGGACGGTCCTCGGAGCCCGGTCGGTCAGCTGGGCTCACGGCGGCGGCGTTCCTCGTCGGCCTCGGCCAGCCGGTAGACGTCGCGCTGGACCTCCTCGACGTGCGGTACGTCGCGCAGCACGAGCTGGCCGCGCTCGCCCGCCGACTCCACTGTCAGCGTGCCGCAGCCGAGGATCCGCTCGAGGATGCCGGAGTGCTCGAAGGTCACGTCGTTGATGCGTGAGATGGGCATGTCGCGGCCGAGTCGCGCGATGACGCCGACGCGGGTGATGATGCGACGGTCGGTGACGACGTACGACGTCGTAAGCCACTTGAGGAACGGCCAGGCGCTCCAGCGCAGGACGACCAGGACCGCGACGACCCCGATCGCGATCCGCCCCCACGACTGAGCGGAGCCGTCCGGCACGATCGCCGCGAGGTAGGTCGCGATCGGCGAGGTGAGGAGCAGCACCAGCGCGGGGACGATCATCTCCTTCCAGTGCGGACGCATCGCCATGACGACCTCTTCGCCGTCGCCGAGGAGCTTCGCGGGTATGCCTGCCACGCGGGGCATCGTGCCAGTCACGGCCGGTCACCGCACGTGAACCACGTCTCCGGCGGCCAGCGCGTCGACCCCGTCGTCGCCCGCGACCACGAGCCTCCCCTGCTCGTCGACGTCGACCGCCCGTCCGCTTCTCGTCACGCCACCCGGCAGGTGGACGGTCACGTCCCGGCCGATCGTGGCACTCGTCGCGCGGTAGTCGGCGAGCAGCCCGGTCACCAGTGGGTCGCCGTCAGCCGAGCGCCAGGCGACGTACCGCCGGGCAAGGTCGCGCAGGACCGCGCGGAGCACGGGATCGCGGTCGACGACCTCCGACCCGGCGAGCAGCAGCGACGTCGCGGCCGGCACCGGCAGCTCGTCGGCGCGAAGTGAGACGTTGATGCCGATGCCGACGACGACGGCGTCACCGGCGACCTCGGCGAGGAGGCCGGCGACCTTGCGGTCGCCGACGAGGACGTCGTTGGGCCACTTGAGGCGCGCGTCGACCTCGCCCAGCCGGCTGACCGTCGTGGCGACGGCGAGGCCCGCGAGGAGCGGCAGCCAGCCCCAGGACGGCCGGCTCGTGGCTGGCGGCCGGAGCAGCACCGAGAAGGTGAGCGCCGAGCGCTCGGGCGCCGTCCACGCCCGGTCCAGGCGGCCGCGGCCGGCGACCTGGTGCTCGGCGACGCGCACCAGCCCCTCCGGCGCACCCGTGACCGCCGCGGCGACGACGTCGGCGTTGGTCGAGCCGGTCTCGTCGACCACGTCGAGGCGCGTCCACAGCCCGCCCTCGACCACCAACGCCGTGCGCAGCGCACGCTCCCGCAACGGGGGGCGGTCCAGGTCGCGGAAGGGGCTGTTCACTGCGTCGCGCTGATGGTGACGACCCGGTCCTGCTCCAGAGACAGCCGCTGCTTCGCGGAGATGCCGGGCCCGGTCACGTCGAGCTCGAGCGTCGCCGGCCACCACATCGGCTGAGCCACTGCCCGGAGGGAGTAGCGGAGGTGGCCGTCGGCGCCGAACGTGCCCGGTGGCATGCGGTACGACAGCTCGATCCGGCCGGCGGCTCCGGGGGCGAGGGTTCCGACGACGCGGCCGAGCCGGTGCCCGTGACCGTCGTCCACCCAGGTCCCTCCGGCGAAGGGAACGACCCGGAAGCGCTCGGTGGGTGACGACAGTCTCGGCGCCGTGGCCGTCTCCGGGAGGTAGAGGAAGTAGGCGTTGCGGGACCACCCCGTCAGGTAGCCGCTGCGCTTGCGCACCGCTGCCCGCTCGGCCGGCACCTCGTTGCTGACCTCCACGGTCTGCGTCACGCGCGCCGACCCGTCGGCGGCCAGCCGCGCGTGCACCTGGATCGTCCTGCGCTGGAAGACGTCGACCTTGCTGCCGTTGCCGTTCTGGCTGAAGACAGCGGCCACGTCGCGGCCCCCGGTGCGGACCGCCCCACCGGCACCGAGGGAACTCAGCTGTCGCTCGAGCACCTGGTCCGCGGAGTAGATCTGCACGTGCCGCCCGCGCGTGCTGCCACCGAGCGCCCCCACAGCCGGCGCGGTCGACTCGCCGGCCAGCAGGCGTCCGAGCAGGGCGTCGCGCAGCTGGAGGTTCAGGCCCTGGCGCACGTCCTGGTCGTCGGCGTAGGTCGCGTAGGCGTCGACGAGCAGCTTCTGGCCGACGTTGTCCGCCGTGACCTCGCCGTAGGCGGCGGACTTCAGCGGGCCGGTGACCCGCAGGACCTCGGCGACGGCCCGGACGTCCACCGCGACGACACCTGCGAGGCGCGGGAAGCCGGCGGCGGTCGCCGCACCCATCAGGTCCTGGGCGGCAGTGCGGAAGTCCGGATGGAAGCTGGCGTTGGCGAAGCGGTCCGTGCGGGTGCCGCCGGGCTCGTTGAACGGGCTCCCCGGGTCCCCACGCCAGGTGAGCTGCTCGGGCAGGTCTTCTGCCTGGGTCGATCTCGAGACGGACAGGGTCCCGTTGTCGAAGGACAGCACGGCGACGGACAGCGGTGCGCCACCCGACGCACGCAGCTCGCTCTCGTTGCTGATCGCCAGCAGGTACCGCTGCGGCCGGTCGGCGCCCAGAGCCGCCGGCAGACGGGTCAGCACGACCCCGGCGCGATCGAGTGCGCGTCGGACGTCGGTGACCTCTCAGGAGCGTGGCGTCGCGCTCCGCGGCAATCCGCCCGAGTCCGGGCAGGCCGCCGTCGACGAGGCGCAGCTCGCGCTCCGCGGCTCGCAGGCTCGACGTCGCGGCGTCGAGCCGCGCCTCGAGTGCCGGCAGGCGGGAGAGGTCGATCCGGCCACCGCTGCACGAGCGGGCGGTCGTCACCGGTCACCCGGTCGTACGCCGCGAGGAGCTCTCCGGAGCTGCGCACGACGTGATCCGCGGCATTCAGCAGATGGTCCAGATCGCCAACCGCTCCGCCCGCGACGGGGACATGGCGAGCCAGCCCCACCGGCCAGCGCTGTGACTCGGACACCGCAGCCGCGACGTGCCGGGAGGCGGACGACTGCGCCTTCCGTGCCGTGGCCGGGTCCCCCGCCGCGAGCGCGGCCTTGACGCGGGTGAGGTCCGCCTTCGCCGCCGCGGCCTCGTTCTCGACCGCCCGGGCGGCCATGACGAGCAGCACCGCGACGACGGCGGTGACGACCAGCAGGATCGCGACGGCGAGCAGTACCCACGAGCGACCGCGCCGCCTCCGCCGGCGGTCGCGTGTCGGGGCCCGCAGGCGTGCCGGATCCCGCCGGCGCGCCGAGCCGGAGGCCGGCGCCGGGGCGCTCTGCTGCAGGTCCGGCACCGCACGAGTCTAGGCAGAGCGCGGATCGGGGCGACTGGCTCCGCCGCGGCCGTGGTGCCATTGCCGGGCCACCTAGTCAGTTCGCGCTATTTCAGGATTCGATACCGGCCCGAAACGGTCATTTCTGCCACGGGTTCCGCGCCCACCACGCATGATGGCCGTGCTACCGCGCGCGTCCCACGGGCGTTCAGCCGCCTCTCGAAAGGGCCTCCCTCACCATGCTGGTGCACCCGAGCCGTCCCCTGCCGTCTCTCTTCCGGCTGACCGTCACGGTCATCATGTCGTTCGCGCTGGTCGGCTTCGCCGCGCCGATGGGTGCGCAGGCAGCCGAGCCCGTGATCGGGGCGCAGTTCTTCGGCCTGCACCATGCCGGCCTGCACGTCGACGGAGCGCGAGGCTGGCCGCAGACGCAGGTCGGCTCCGTCCGGCTCTGGGACAACGGCGTGTCCTGGCGGGAGATCGAGCGGTCTCGTGGCGTTTTCAGCTGGTCCCGGCTGGACGCGCTCGTGGCCAAGGCGCGGGGCAACGGGGCATCGGTGATGCTGGTCCTCGGGCAGACCCCGAAGTTCCACTCGACCCGCCCGTCTGCGCCGGGGGCGTACGGCCGCGGGGCATCCGCCATGCCGCGCAAGGCGGCGTGGATGCGCTACGTCAAGGCCGTCGCCCGGCGGAATGCGGCGGTCTGGGGCAACAGCGTCAGGCTGCAGGTCTGGAACGAGGGCAACGCGCCGCCGTACTGGTCGGGGACCCCGCGGCAGATGGCGGTGCTCACAGCCTGGACGCGTGCCGCGCTTCGCAGCGCGGGCTCGTCCGCGCAGCTGATCGGACCTGCCATGGTCACTCGGCTGACGAGTCAGCAGACCTACCTCCGGAAGTTCTACGACCAGCGGGTCAACGGCAAGAACGTCAGCAGGTACGTCGACGCGCTGTCGTTCCAGCTCTACCCGTCGGCCACCGGGGCGCCCGAGTCCTCGATGACGCTGCTCCGGAGGGTCCGGTTGATCCTGGCCCGACGCAGCATCAGTAAGCCGATCTACAACACCGAGATCAACTACGGACTGGTCGGCGGCCCGCAGGCGGGCGCCGGGGCCAAGAAGATCTCGACATCTCGCCAGATCGGCAACGTCATCCGCACGTTCGTCCTCAACGCGCAGAACCGGGTCCGCGGCGTGTACTGGTACTCCTGGGACCTCCAGAGGATGTCCAACACGCCGATGGTGCAGGGGGACGGTGTCACGCTGACGGCCGCCGGCCACGCCTTCGGCCTCAGCCGGGCGTGGCTGGTCGGTTCCCGGCCGGTGGGCTGCTCGGTGGCCAGGAACGGCGTCTACTCGTGCAGCTTCAGAACCGGGTCCGAGACGCGGCGGATCGTGTGGCATCCGGCGAAGTCGGTGTCGGTCGCGGCACCTGCAGGGTCCACGTCCTACACCACTGGTCGGGGCGCGACCAGCACGACGAAGGGTGGCACCCGGGTAGGTGTCGGACCGGTGCCGGTGCTGTTCCGCATCCCTCGCTGAGGCGCCGCGGTCAGCGAGTTGTCGACGTCGTCGCCCGGGGGGCGAGGCGCGCCCGACTCCGCGTGGCGACCATCTCGCGAATGAGGGACTCATAGCCGTCGGTCACGTCCGACCATCGGTAGTGCGCACGGACTCGCTGGCGGGCCCGGGCGGCAAGACTCGCGGCCGCGCCGGGGTCGAACTCGGCCATCTTGACCTGGTCGGCGAGGTCTGCCGCCGTGCCGAAGAACATCGCCGCGCCACCCGTCGTCTCGCGGTTGTAGGCGCAGTCGAAGGCGATGACCGGGGTGGACGCGCCCATGGCGCGCAGCAGGGACGGATTGGTGCCACCGACGGAGTGGCCGTGCAGGTACGTCGCCGCGCCGGCGTACATGGCGTCGAGCAGCTCCTGGTCCCAGACAGCACCCATCAGCCGCACCCGGTTGTCCCGCTCCGCGGTCTCGACTATCAGCCGCGCGTAGTCGCCGGGGTAACCGGCGAAGCCCACCACGACGAGCGGCAGCCGCGCCGAGCTGGACCGGAAGCCCTCAACGATCTCCAGGACCTGGTTCTCCGGCTCGAAGCGCGCCACGAGGAGGTGGTAGCCGCCGGGTGCGAGGCCCACTCTGGACAGGTTCCGCGCGACGTCACCGGCAGCGACGGACCTGTCGGGAGCGCCGTAGGCGATGAAGTGCGAGCGCACGCCGAGCTCGAGGCGCAGCTCCTCCTGGACCGCGATCGAGTCGACGACGACCGCATCAGCGATGGAGCTGCCCCACTTGGTCGCCGCCCGGTAGTACTTCGCTCCGAAGCCGGCCCACTTCGCCCGTCGTGCGTCATGGCCGTCGATGTGCAGTGCGGTGGGCACGCCGCAGGCGCGCAGGGCGGCGATGTAGGGCGCGTTGGCGGCGTTGAAGACCAGCGCCGCGTCCGGACGGCGACCCAGGGAGTGCAGTGTGGACAGGCCGGTGTGCGTCAGCGTCTCGAGGGCCTTGCGACGCAGCGCCGGCAGGGCGACTCGCCGCATCCCGCGGTACGTCTCGTCCGTGTTCGCCCGGTCGCGGCAGTAGACCGTGACCTGGTGGCCGCGCTCGGAGAGCCCGGCGCCGATCTCCTCGACGGCCGTCTCGAAGCCGCCGTACTGCGCAGGGACCCCGCGCGTGCCGAGCAGGGCGATACGCAGTCCCCCGTTCGTCTACCATGGCGCCGACCTTACCCTCGATGTCACCCGATATCCGAGTTGATCTGCAGATATACGTACTACCGTTGCACGTCGTGAGACGGGCTGCCCGTCTTGTCCGGACGCGGATGCCCGGGGGGAACGCGGCTGAGACGGTCGCCACGACAGCTCCGCGCAGGCCTCGCTCGACGACGCCGACGTGGCGAAGCAGCTCGGGATCCGCAGCGCCGCTGCACGACCTGCGGGCTGACTACACCAGCGACTTCCCTGCGGCCCAGCGCGACGGCGAGGGCAGGCTGCTCTGGCCTTCAGCGAGATCGACGCGTGGGCAGCCGCACAGCACGTGCACCCGACCGGCATCACGCCCGCCCGGCGCCCTCGCTCGCTCAGGAGTGGGTGCAGCGACCCGTCGCTGTACGCTGCACCTGCCCGGTCCGCTCGCGCCCTCGGTGTCCGACATCACCTGCGCTTTATCGCGGCGCCTACCGAGCAGCGACCAACGTCGACGACTATCTCTATGCCCGCCAGACCGACGACTCTTCGCAGCTTCACCTCCGTGGCGTCGGCTCGTCGATGCCTGCAGACCTACGCCAACAACAGCCCCCTCGTACCCACGCTCGCCGCTCCGATCGCGCCTTCACGGCACCTACGCCTCTTGCTCTTCCAGCTCCCCTTCCTCGGGCTGCTGGCGCGGTGTCACCCATGCTGCGTCTCACCGTATCCCTGTGCGCCCCGATGGCTGGTGCTGGCCTCATCGCGTGCTTCCCCGGTGCTGACTTACACCGTGTGCTCACTTCTCTATCTCCGCTCCCTGTGCACCTTCGGCCTGTCGCCCTTACGTCGCCTCTCACCGTCTCCGCGCGCCGCCCCGGCGCCTGCTGCGTCGCCCTCTGCTGCTCTCTCTCTCTCTCGTCGCTCTCTTCTACTCGCGCCATCCTCTTCTCTTTTGTCATCTACCTCCTCCTCTCTCTCTACTTTTCAGCGCGCCCACTCCTCTACCGCGTCATCGCCGTCGCCTCGCCTCCCCTTTTCTCCGCCGTCCCGCGTCGCTACCTGCTCGACGTCGCTACAGCAGCGGCAGCGCCCCCACGGTCGACGCATCACCTATCACACCCTCTTCCCGTCCGCCACCACGCTGCTGTCGCCCTTCCTCTTCCTCTTCTTTCTCCTCTCTCGCCTCTCTCTGCTCTCTCTCTCTCTCTCTTCCTCTCTCTCGACGAGCCGCTCGTACGTCGTCCTCAGCGCGCCTCGTGTTGCTCCTCCTGTTCCTCGCACCGCGCACGCCGACTGCCTTCGCCTTGCCCTTCGTCGTCCTCATCGCGTCGTCCGTATCGCCGTATCCGCCATGCTCTTCCGCCAGCACCCTCTCCGCGCGTCTCCTCGCGACTGCCTGCCTCAGCGCCGCCGTCTCTCTCCCCATCCCCGATGACGGCCGCCTGTGCTGAGCGACCCGCGCGTGCTCATACGCGCGCTCGCTGTCCTTGCCGCTCCCGTCGCGACCGAGCTCACGAGCGATCTACCAACGATCGGCACCGACGGTGCTTCTCCGTGACGACCCGATCGTCAACCCGAGAGCCTCCGCTTCCTGGCCAGACACGCGTTGCCCCCGTCTACCTGATCCCCCGCCGCACACCGCTCTCACCCGCTTGCTCAGACGTATTTCGCCTTGCTCACGCCGCCCCCTACCACCCTCACTCCCCACACGCTCACACTTTCCCTACCCCCCCCCCCACCAGGCGTACTACGCTCCCGCGTCGCATGACCGCAGCGGCAGCGGAGCCCCCGCCGGGACCGAGGTCCTCTCCGGCGGACTCGACCTCCACACCACCGCGGGCAAGCTCGCCGACCTGCACCGGCGCAACGACGAGGCGGTGCACGCCGGCTCGGCACGCGCCGTCGAGAAGCAGCACGCCAAGGGCAAGATGACCGCCCGCGAGCGCATCGAGCTGCTGCTCGACGAGGGCTCCTTCGTCGAGATGGACGAGCTCGCCCGGCACCGCTCGACGGCGTTCGGCCTGGAGCAGAACCGTCCGTACGGCGACGGCGTCGTCACCGGCTACGGCACGATCGACGGCCGCCAGGTCTGCGTCTTCGCCCAGGACTTCACCGTCTTCGGCGGATCGCTCGGCGAGGTCTTCGGCGAGAAGATCGTCAAGGTCATGGACCTCGCGCTGAAGATCGGCTGCCCGGTCGTCGGCATCAACGACTCCGGCGGCGCGCGCATCCAGGAGGGCGTCGTCTCGCTCGGCCTCTACGGCGACATCTTCTACCGCAACGTGATGGCCTGCGGCGTCGTGCCGCAGATCTCGCTGATCATGGGCCCGTGCGCCGGCGGCGCGGTCTACTCCCCCGCCATCACCGACTTCACCGTGATGGTCGACCAGAAGTCGTACATGTTCATCACCGGTCCCGACGTCATCAAGACGGTCACCGGCGAGGACGTGACGCAGGAGGACCTCGGCGGCGCCCGCACGCACAACACCAAGTCCGGCAACGCGCACTACCTCGCCAGCGACGAGGACGACGCGATCGACTACGTCAAGGCGCTGCTGTCGTACCTGCCGACGCAACAACCTCGACGACGCGCCCGTCGTACGACGAGGCGGCGGACCTCGAGATCACCGACGAGGACCGCGAGCTCGACACCTTCATCCCCGACTCGGCCAACCAGCCCTACGACATGCACACGGTGATCGAGCACGTCCTCGACGACGGCGAGTTCCTCGAGGTGCAGGCGCTGTTCGCGCCGAACATCATCGTGCGGCTTCGGCCGGGTCGAGGGCCGCTCGGTCGGCGTCGTCGCCAACCAGCCGATGCAGTTCGCCGGGCACGCTCGACATCGACGCCTCGGAGAAGGCCGCGCGCTTCGTGCGCACCTGCGACGCGTTCAACGTCCCGGTGCTGACCTTCGTCGACGTGCCCGGCTTCCTGCCCGGCACCGTCGCAGGAGTGGGACGGCATCATCCGCCGCGGCGCCAAGCTGATCTACGCCTACGCCGAGGCGACCGTCCCGAAGGTCACCGTCATCACCCGCAAGGCGTACGGCGGCGCCTACGACGTCATGGGCTCCAAGCACCTCGGCGCCGACATCAACCTCGCCTGGCCGACCGCGCAGATCGCGGTGATGGGCGCGCAGGGCGCGGTCAACATCCTCTACCGCCGCGAGCTCGCCGACGCCGGCGACGACGCCGCAGACGAAGCGCAAGGAGCTGGTCAGCCGAGTACGAGGACCACCTGGCCAACCCCTACGTCGCCGCCGAGCGCGGCTACGTCGACTCGGTGATCCCGCCGTCGTACACCCGGACGCTACGTCGTCAAGGCGCTGCGGGCGCTGCGCACCAAGCGCCAGACGCTGCCGCCGAAGAAGCACGGCAACATCCCGCTGTAGCAGGAGTTACCCCGAACGAAGGGCATCAGCACGTGAAGTGGTTCTTCGCCCTCAACAGCACATCGCTCCAGGCCCAACGCGGCTTCTGGGAGCCCATGATTCTCGCTGCGGTCACGTCGGCGCAGGAGCATACCGACCTCGAGCCGCACTTCCTCTGGGACGGCGATGAGGATCCCCTTCTTGAGGACCTGCGCTCGCGAGGAGTCGTGGTCGTCCGGCACAGGGTGACGTTTTACGACGCACTAGTCGAGCACGCCGAAACCACGCACCCCGGTTGGCTGAGCATTGCCTCGGGTGCGTTCATGCGCACCGAACTGCCGCTGGTCGTCGATGACCAGCTGGTGCTGTACACCGACTGTGACGTGTTGTTCACCGGACCCTTCGAGGCGCCGTTGACCCCCACCTACTTCGCCTGCGCCCCCGAGTTCGAGCACGGGAACACCCGTGACTTCAACACTGGGGTCATGATCATGAACTTGCCGGCCCTGAGGGCGACGCTGCCCGACTTCCAGGCCTACATCCGTACGCACCTCGCCGACTTCAAGACCTTCGACCAGGATGCCTACCGCCTGTTCTACGGCGAGAAGGCCGACCCGCTCCCCGACACGTTCAACTGGAAGCCGTACTGGGGAGTGCGCGAGGATGCCAGCATCGTGCACTTCCACGGGCCCAAGCCGTCGTGGGCCAAACACCTGCTCGCAAACGGGGACGATAACTCCGTCCCGATGCTTAGTGAGATCTTCCACCGGGACGTGCCCGGATACGTGTACTACGTGGATCGCTGGGTGGCCGCGGCGCGCGCGGCCGGGGCTCTGGTCTGACCATGTCAAAGCCGACCGACCTCCCTTCATCGGCGTCCCCGACGTGCTGGGCCTCCACTGGAAGCACGTAGGCCATGCTCCCCAGTGCCTGAGCTCGAGCGCGCCCGTACCTGCACGTGGACCGGATCTCGCCCGGCACCTACAACGCGACGCGTGACCCATCGATGCAGGTCACAGGACAGATCAGCCCTCAGGGAAGGCCCTGAAGTTCGGCCTAGTCCTGGCTCAGGCGGTGCCCTTGACGGCCAGGAGTGAGAACGCCGGCCCGTTGGGGTGGTCGGTCTGCTCGTGGTTGATCTGGACTGAGTCGAAGCCGAGCACCTCCAGGCCGCTGAGCAGGTCCTGCCGGTGCAGCCACTGGCTGCCGTCGGCTGGACCCCCGCTGAAACCTGCCCACTCCAGCGCCTCGAGATAGCGCTGGTGCCAGGCGCGCGCGTGCAGGCGCCTGGACACCAGCACGGTTGGCTCGGCGGACCACTTGTCCGACCGGCGCTCCTTAATGTTGGGCGCCCACTTAGATTCGTCCGGCTCGAAGTAGTGGGTCCACAGGAACAGCCGGCTGCTGACGTCGCCGAGTAGCTCAAGCAACTCGAGCGGCTTCTCCATGTGGTACAGCACACCGGAGGCGATCACGAGATCGAAGCGCTCACCACGACGGCGAGCCTCCTCGAGGTACATCAGGAAGTCGCCGTAGAGAAACCTCGCCCCGCTACCAGTGGCTTCCTTGGTCACCAGGCATTTCAGGTAGGCGTGCGAGTTGCTCTCGACGGCCGTCACGCGTGCTCCGGCCCGGTCCAGCATGTACGAGTGTCCCCCTTCCAGCGGACCCACTCCAGCACGTTCCACCCTGCGATGCTGGGGAGTTGGCTCAGGATCCAGTGGATTCTTCCGTCCTCGAACAGGGTGGCGTGTCCAGGGCCCTGGGGGATCCCCGTGAAGGCCGGAGGAGAGCCGAGCCCACTCCCCCTCGAACAGCTCAAGGGCAGTGGTCGGGGTCGGCAGGGTTCCGATGGCGTGCCTGGCGGCGTCCATGACCATCCTTCGGTTGGGCGAATTGCGCGGTGTCGGCTCAACCGCTGGTTCTCTCGGCGAGTTCGTCAGGGTTGGTCAGGAAGACGTAGCGGCGTTCCTGCAGGCCGTGATCCAACAGGTGGGCGCGAGCGTCCCAGGACGGGTCGCGAAGAGCCATCGCCTGCAGGTCCGGGTTGGCGAGCAGATAGCCCTCGACGGTGAAGTTTGTCCGGGTCACCCGTACCCGGCTACGGTGATTGCGGTCGTAAGGCGGGCGTTCTTGGCGCCGGATGTGGATCCGGCCTTCACGCCTGCCGAAGGTGTGCAAGTGCCCGAGGACGTCGAAGTCGGGATTGCGTCCGGCCTCGATCGCAACGTCTTCGTTGACCTCGAGGTAGCCCTCGACGTCGACCGTCCCGACGTCCTTGATGGGCTCCGCCCAGGACCTGGTCACGTGGTCCCAGTCTTGCGCGGGAGTCCACGTGGCCTCTGTTGCTTGTAGGTTGGGGTTGTAGTACGGGTCGGACAGCAGGCGCGTCCCCCATCGGCGCCTGAGCAGGTCAATTTCGAACTGGTGGACGTGGTTGACCCGGCTCTGGGACTCGAAGTGGTGCATCTCGACATGCGGGGTCCAGATGTTGCGGTAACCGTCGGAACGAAGCTTCAGGCAGAAGTCGACGTCGTTGAAATCGTTCGGCAACGACTCCGTGAAGCCCCCGACGTGCAGGAACTTGTCCTTGCTCACCATCAGGCAGGCGCCGGTGACGATGGAGCACTCACGGACGACGCAGGGTGATGCCGATAACCTGTTGGCCACGTGGGTGCTTGTAGAAGAGGGGCACGCGCCGCCCAGCACACCGATGACGCCGGCGTGCTGGATCGTGTCGTCCTCGAAGTAGTACAGCCCCCCAACTGCGCCCACATCGGCGTCTGGGCCTGCCCGAGCAGTTCCTCGATCCAGTCCGGCGTGAGGATCTCCAGATCGTCGTTGACCAGGACCAGGTAGTCACCGCGCGCCCGGGTCGCCGCGATGTTGACTTTCTCTGAGAAGTTGAACCCGGTGACGGGCTGCTGGTAGGAGACGTAGGTCACGGGTCGCGTGCAGCTTGAAATGATCTCGGCAACGGTCGCATCGTCCATGCGGGTGTCGCCGACGATGACGTACTCGAAGTCGTCGTACGTGGTGAGACGCTCGACGCTCTGGAGGAAGTGCGCTATGAGCATCTGGGGGGCTTGCCGCGCAACGTCACGCTCTTGCCGTACGTGGGGATGAGCAGGCTCACCAACGGCCGGGATGAAAGGTGCCGCTTGATGTGGAGTGCCACGGCGACGCCGCTGAGCACCTCGGCGTCGATACCGGTGTGTCGGCAGTGCTCCTCGACAGCCCGACGGCCCGCCTCGTGAGCCGCGCGTTTCTGGTCGGCGACTGCTGCCGTCGAGCCTAGGTGGGCTCGCCAGTGGTAGAGCACCTCGGGCAGGTGGGCGATGGTCGGGCCTGCTCCGTGACTCGAAGGACCAGGTCGTAGTCCTGGCTGCCGTCGAAGCCCTGCCGGAAGCCACCCACCTGCCGGACCAGCTCGGTGCGGAGCACGCTCAAGTGGCAGGTATACATGTGGTGCCGGAGGCGCTCCGGACTCCAGTCGGGCTTGAAGAACGGGTCGTAGTGGTCGCCCGCCGCGGTGATCTTGTCTTCGTCGGAGTAGACGTAGTCGAGCTCAGGCTCGACGGCCAGCCGCGCAGCCACGCGCTCGAGGGCGATCGGTGACAACGTGTCGTCGTGATCCAGCAACGCCAGGAATTCCAACTGGCACCCGCTCCACGCCGAGTTGCGCCGCCTCCAGGCGAAACTTCACATTGGTGGGCGATGTGACTACGCGCAAGCGAGGATCGCTACGACAGCGCTCAGCAAGCCAAGAGTCTCGAGCGCACGGTCGTTGCCATCGTCGACGAGCAGCAACTCCCAGTCGACGCAGGTCTGCGCCTCGACCGATGCGATGCATCCTCCAGAAAGTCCAGCGGTGTGCGGAAGACTGGGGTCAGGATCGAGAAGAGCGGCGTCACGATCCCGACTCCGCAGGGCCGGGCTCGGCGTGCCGCGCTGCTGCTCCGCGTGGCGAGCCTCGGAACAACCGCACCGGCCAGGTGACCGCGTGACCGACACGCCACGATTCGCTGGACATGACTGCCAGGTGGTCGGCCACGACGGCGTCCCGGTGATGCCGAAGTGCGGCGAGCTCCCGCTCGATCGACGTTAGCCGATCCACCTCGGCCGGACTCAGAACTGCCGGCACCATCGTGCTTCCGACGCCCGACGCGATCGTGCATACTGCAGGCAGCGAGTCGTCCAGCCCGAGCGGCGCGTGCGCAGGGTCCGAAGACAGCCACAGCTCCTGCACCTGCTCAGCGAAGCCGCGGAGCCCATCCAGGGCGATGAGCGCGCTGTGCAGGTCCGACTCGCGCTCTGAGTGCCGGTTGTCATCGACAGAGACCGTGGGGTCCGCCTGGTGAAGAACCTCGAGCCACTCCTGAAGGTCGGTGAGATTCGGCGGCGTCATGTTGCGCGTGCAGCGGCTGTAGGCGGTGACACAGCTCCTCGTAGACGCCGCGGTAGGTCTCCAACTGCGACATGAGGCTGCGCTCCTGCGTGGCGGTTCGCTCGACCAGCCGGGCCACGTCCTCCTGCAGCCGGATCTCACGACCCTCGACTTCGAGCCACTGCCCAAGGGCCACGTCGAGGTCCCGCTCGGCAGAGGTCTTAGCGACCTCTTCAGCGGCCAGGGCGCGCGTCATGCGTGCCTGTGCACGCTCCACGGAAGCGAGCGTCTCACGCACCTGGTCGGCGCCATGCCGCTCGACCTCTAACTCCTCCGCCAGGGCAGCCGCGGCGGCTGCTTCGACCTGCAGCGCTTCAAGCGCGCGCGCGGCCTCGTCTCGGAATGTCCCAGCCTCCCCGCGTGCCGCATCGCTCTTTAGCCTGCAGCTGCTGCAAGGTCTGTTGCCCGGCGGCCCACTGCGCATCCCTTTCGGATGCCCGTTCGACGGCGCCCCGCTTCTCCTCCAAAAGCACGTCTAGCTTCTGACCAGAGCGGCCTTCTCGCCTGCCAGGGCTTCGACCTGCACCGCGACGGCCGTTTGCTCCGCCGTCAATTCGGCGAGCTTTTCGGCGTCAGTGCGACCGTCTCGCGGCCCTCGTGTTCGGCTGCCTCCACCGGCCGCGCTCCTGCGCAGCGAGCGCCGAGAACTCGACCGACTCCAATGCCGTGGGCTGAGGCGAGCGGGCGGCCTCTGCTAGAGCCTGCCAGAGGCTGACCTGGGCGGCGGACAGCCATTGCTGCTCGTCCTCGGCATCCGCAAAGCTGTGAATGAGGCCAGGGACTGTGTCCGCGGACTCAAGCCCCTTGCGCGGAACGCAGCCGAACGTGCTGAAGAGGTCGTCGACAAGAGAGTCCAGTTTTTCATCTGGTCCTGGTGCTCGGGACCGAAGGCGCGCACCCGCACCGCGCGACCCGACAGACCCTTGCAGATCGTGGCGTTGTAGAGCTCCCCACAACCCCAACCCAGTGGTCAATGGGATGCCGTTCGATCTGCGCAGGGAACGGGCCACCGCCAGTGGGTGGCGGACACACACGACGATGCCTTCTGAGGACCCAAGGATGGTGGGGAGCTCGGAGGCGAACCAGCTTAGACGCGGGTCCTTCACGAGGGGAATGCGCCCCTCGGGCACTCCGACGGCGGCCATGTCGAAGATCCCGCGGAGTTGGTCGCGATATGGCTCCAGGCTGAGCCGGTTGAGGGAGCCTAGCGGCGGTGCATTCCACCGCCCGCCGAGTTGGTGAAGCAGGTCGTCCAACGCGTCCGCGGTGTCGACATCGCTCGAAGTAGCCCAGGGCGTTGAAGGGGCCTGCCGGCATCATCTGTTCGGGGTCGCCCGCCCACGCCCCGGCGGCGCCGAGGCGACCGGCCATGGCACTCGGCGCCTGACCGGTGCATGCCGAGGACGGTGATCTGGCGCAGGCCCATCGCTGGCCCCGACCGGATGATCACCGAGGGAGACGATGACGTCGCGCTGTTCGCTCCAGCTTCCGCCCCCTCCCCGTCGCCACGCACGATCTCAGTCATGCCACCCCCGTTCGCCGGCAGGCCTCCCCGTGTAGTCCCTGCACGCGAGACCCCTTCAACTGTCGACCCGACGGACACACGTCCGCGGAGTTGGGTTGCGGATTCAGCATATGGCCGGCGTCGTCCCGCCTGGGATGACGCGGCGCGGCAGAGTATCGGAGGCAGCGTGCACCCCATGTCCGTGGTGCAAGCGCATGTGACTACCCGACCCTCGATGATCGACCTCCTCGCGCTGGCTATCGCCACCTTCTTGGTCCTCACCGCATGAAATGCCCGCCACCCAGCGGTGCTTCCGAGCCTCCCTGCGAGTGGGGGAGAGACCCGCGTCCCATACTAGTTTCCGGGCGCCGGATGGCGAGCCGACGACAACCATGCATCCCTTTCCAGACCGTTGATCGTGCTGGTGGAATGACGTCACCGCCGGCCGTGCGGAGCGTTATGCACCACGGATGAGCCCGGCGGATCAGCCGTTTACACCGCTGGAGTAACTCTGGTGGTAGCTCCGCAGCACGTCGTCGACATCCCCCTGCTCGACGATGGCGCCGGCCTGCAGCCAGACGGCCTCGGTGCACTGCTCCTTCAGCAGGGCGTCGCCGTGGCTGGCGAGGACCAGGATGCCCGCGGACGACATGAACTCGTCCAGCCGCCGGTTCGCCCGCGCGGTGAACTCCGCATCGGCAGTCCCCAGACCCTCGTCCAGCAGCAGCACGTCCGGTCGCAGCGAGGTCAGGATCGAGAAGCGCAACCTCGTCTGCATGCCGCTGAGTAGGAGTAGACCGGGTGCAGGATGCGCTCACCGAGGCCGGAGAACTCGGTGATGTCGTCGACCCTGGCTCGCATGGCCGACGGGGACTCCCCCAGCTGCACGCCCATGCTGACCACGTTGTCGCGGCCGGTGGCCTCCTGGTCGAGGCCAGCCTCGGAGCCCGCCGAGCAGGGCGAGCACCCGCCCCTCGACGCGCACCGACCCGCGCGTCGGGGGGAGCAGCCCTGCCATGATCGAGAGCAAGCGTCGACTTGCCCGCGCCGTTGGGCCCGACCAGGCCGAGTCGCGTGCCCTTCGGATGTCAAGGTCGACGGAGCGGAGCGCCTCGATGATGACGGGTCCTGCACTCGGCGGCGGATCGACTGCACGACACGGTTCTTCAGGTTGTAGTCGCGGACCGAGAGCAGCTGGTACTCAGCGTGCACGACGCAGCGAGACCGTCGCCATCAGGACACCCAGTAGGGCAGTCGCGACCGCGACCGGGTGAAGACCCAGGCTGCGAGCAGGACGTTCAGCACCGTCACCGCGAGCAACGCCGATCCAGACGAGCAGGGACGGCGCATCGCCGAGCAGCGGATCGCGGAAGAGCGCGAGAAGGTAGGTGAACGGGTTCCAGCCGACGAGAGCGCGCGGCTGCCCTCGGAGATTCGTCGACGCGCCAGAAGACCGGCGTGAAGAACATCATGACCTGCAGCACCGAGGTGACGAAGGGCCCGACATCCCGGAACCGCGCCACCGTCGGCCCCAGCCACAGTCCCGATGGCGATCCCGTTGACAGCGAAGGCCAGAACCGCCGGCACGACGAGAAGCAGCAGAGGCGAACGGGCACGAGCCCCAGCACGACGAACAGAGCGATGATGATCAGGTTGTGGCCGAACTGGAGCAGCTCGACGCAGCACCGTCTGGAACACCAGCATCGACAATGGCTGACGGGTGCTCAGGATGGCCGCCGCATTGTTCACGAAGATGTCGGCCCCTTCCCGGTGAGGCCAGCCATGAGCGTTAACCCGATGAAGCCACCGCCACATAGGGAAGGAACTCGTCCAGCGGCTGGTGGAAGATGGCGCCGAACAGCATGGCCAGGCCGACGACGTAGGCGGCGGTCTGCAGCGTCAGCCACCAGGGCCCGATCACCGTCCGGCGGTACTGGTTCTTCACCTGCTCGATGGCGAGATACGTCCATGAGCCGCGCCTGCGTACCCCTTCCGCCACATCGCCGAGAGCAGCCGACGCCTGCGCGCGGAAGTTGGCGTCGAGAGGCGCATAGCCGTGCCAGCCGACCCGGCGGTCCCTCACTCGACGCCGAGACGGGCTGCGGTGCTTGTGCCGTTCCTTCGTCGTCACGTCACCCGCCCGCCCCCGAGGGAGCCGACGAAGGGGTGGTCGCACACGCGGGCTCGGACCTCTCGTCGGTGCTGGACTGCCACGATCCGTTGCTGGGATCGGTACTGGGGACTGACAGACGATATCTGGCGTCAACCGGTGGTCCGCCCACGCGGAGTCCGGAACCAGGCGCGCACCCGCGCGAGAGGCGACAGCCCGTGCCGGGCCCCTGCGACCGAGTCGACGGCGAGCCGCCAGGCTCCCTCGGCGGCCTCCGGTGACGTCGCGGCGCCGGAGAACGTGGACATCGTGACCTGGCCGGCGAGGGCGCCCAGCGGTCGGGTGACCCTGCGTGGGGTGGCCGCGGGCACCCCGACGGCGGCAATCCGGTCGGCCGAGAGCGATGGGGGCAACCCGGCGCCGTAGGACTCCAGCCGGCGCTGGGTCCAGACCCAGGCGCCCGCCACGACCGTCGCGGGGTCGCCACGGCGCAGTCGGGACCGCAACCGTCGCCAGGCGATGAGTACCCCGAGTCGCCACACCACCACGGCCAGGACGGCCGCAACGATCAGGAGCAGCAACAGACGGGTCAACGTGGAGAGCAGAGCATGGGTGAACGGCGTGCTGTGCGGGACGGATTCCGTCGCGACATCACTCCGGCGGCGTGCAGCGACCTGATAGCGAAGTTTCGTGTGCTGCCTGTGGTGCCGCAGCTGCGTCGGTCCAACGCCCACGACGGGCGGGCGGATCTGAGAGTCGACCGAGGTCACCGAGAAGACCGCCGGCTTCGGCCCGCGATGGTCGTCCAGCACGAGCCACGCGCCCGCAGACGCAGCCGCGGAGATGACGACGAGCAGCACCAACGAAGCCCATCCCCGCCGTTGCTCCTCCTGCCACTGTCGGGCCTGTCTCTCGACGAGCGCGAGCGTGAGCACCGCGGTGACCGCCGTGACGGCGGCGACGCCCTGCACCTCGGCGCCGGAGCCGAGGCCCGCGGCCGCGGCCACGATCCCTGCGGTCGGTGCGAGGAAGGCGGCCGGACGGCGCGAGGCGACGCACGCCACTGCCAGGGCCGCCAACCCGGCTGCGGCGAAGGTCGACCGGGCTGCCGGACCGTTGTCGTTGCCCGCCAGGAGGTTGACGACCTCGGCCGCCGCAAGAGCAACGGCGACGCCGGTGGCCGCACCGATCCGGACGGTCGTCGCACGCGTGACCGCGGCAGCAACGATCGCCGCGAGCAGCAGGCTCGGTGCGAGGCCTCCGAGCAGGGCGCGGGTCGTGATCGCACCGGAGAACGTCGCCGCCGCGACCAGCGCGGTCAGGGTCACGGCCGCCAGCACCGCCGTGCCAGGCCGCCAAGGCGGCGGCAGGGCGCCGATCCCGACGTCGTCCCGCGCGGGCGTCGGCGTGACCACCCGGGTCGCCAGCTCGTCGTCGTGCTCACGCCGTCACCAGGTCCTCGGGCCGGGCCACTGCGATGCACCGCACCCCGCGCAGCTCCACCGGCCGGGTCGAGCCCACCGTGACGAGAGTGACTCGAGCTGTCGTGCCAAGTCGGGTCAGCGCTGCCTGGGTGCGGTGGCCCGGCGCTCCCGAGACGACGAAGACGTGCGCCGCGCGGGTCCGGCGTACGACGGCGGGCAGCTCCTCCGGCGCGGTCTCGAGCGGCGGGAGGGTGCGCACCACCGACAGTGCGTCGAGCAATGCGTTGACCGCACCAGCGGGGGCGCTGACGACCGATGCACCGAGCGCGGTGGTCAGCAGGTGGACCTGCTCCGCACTGCCCAGCTGCGCGGCCGCGAGCGACGCAACCACCTCGACCGCATGCTCGAACCGCTCCGGGTCGTGGCCGACGGCGAAGGCCTCCGCCCTGCCGTACGCCGAGGCGTCCACGTCGAGCACGATGGTCGTCCCCGTCGACGCGGCCGAGACCTGCTGGCGCACGACGAGCTTCCCGGCGCGCGCCGACGACCGCCAGTGCACGCTGCGCGGCTCGTCGCCGAGCACGTAGTCGCGCAGCGCGTGGAAGTGCTGGTCGCCCGAGCGCCGGCTCGACGTCTCGGACTCCCCCGTCGTGTACGACGTCGTGAGCGTCCGACGCACCGGGTGGACCCTGGGTTGCACGGTGACGACGCCACCTTCGGCGCGCGCCACACTCGCGGCGCACGACACCGAGCGGGTCGCCCATCAGGACGGCGAAGGGCCCGGCCCGGCGCTGGCCCCGCACCGAGGTGTCCAGCGCTACCCGCATCGGAGTCTCGGCGGAACGCCGGGACAGCCGCACGGTCAGCACCGGCCAGTCCACCGCGCCCTGGACCAGTCGGAGTCCGGGACGCCGACCCGTCAGCCCGACCGCGATCGTCACGTCGGCCGGCTGCCCGCGCACGACACGCACCGCGCCCTGTCCGACCGTGAGCGACACCCGCGGCGCGGGCCAGGCCAGGGGCAGGACCAGGCACGCCAGGACGACTGCGCCCGCGCCGGCGGCGAGGATCTCGAGCTCGGGCCAGCCCGACCGCCACCCCCACACGCCGAGGACGGCGGCGGCGAGCAGCAGACCGGCGCCGCGCCAGGTCATCGTCCGCCGGCTCCCGGGGGCGGCGCCACCGCGGCCACCGCCTGGGCCGCGGCGCCGGCCGCCGTACCGCCCGATGCCTCGAATGCCGGGGCCACGAGCATCCGGTGGCCCAGCACCGGCCCGGCGAGCGCCTGCACGTCCGACGGCACGACGTAGGTCCTGCCGTCGAGGGCGGCGCGCACCCGCGAGGTGCGCAGCAGTCCGAGGGCGCCTCGAGGGGAGGAGCCCAGGCGCAGCTCGGGCATCGTGCGGGTGTGCGCGACGAGCGTCGCGATGTAGTCGAAGATCGCCGGCGCCACGTGCACCGTCCGCGCCGCCTCGATCAGCTCGGCCACCTCCGCGGCGTCGCTGACCTGCGCACGTCCTCCACGTGTGAGCCGCCGTGCTCGAGTCTGGAGGACTCGCACCTCCGCCGCGTGGTCCGGGTACCCGACGTCGGTCCTGATCAGGAACCGGTCGAGCTGCGCCTCGGGGAGCGGGTAGGTGCCGTCCATCTCGACCGGGTTCTGGGTGGCCATCACCAGGAACGGCCTCGGGACGGGGTACGGCCGGCCGTCGACGGTCACCTGGCGCTCCTCCATCACCTCCAGCAGCGCCGACTGGGTGCGTGGGGCGGCGCGGTTGATCTCGTCGGCGAGCACGACGTTGGAGAAGACCGGGCCGGGGTGGAACACGAACGTGCTGTTGTCCTGGTGGAACACCGAGACACCGGTCACGTCGCCGGGGAGCAGGTCCGGGGTGAACTGGATCCGCTGCCAGGGTGCCCCCAGCGCGGACGCGAGGCTGCGGGCCAGCGACGTCTTGCCGACGCCGGGCACGTCCTCGAGGAGGAGATGGCCCTCGGCCAGCAGGCAGGTCAGGGCCAGCGAGACGACCTCGGCCTTGCCCTGCAGGAAGCTGTTGACCGCACCGGCGATCCGCTCGGCCGACGCCTGGAAGGAGGCCGCCTCGTCCGGGGTCATTGGCCCCGCCGCGCGACCCTCGCGCACGGCCGCATGTGTCAGCCCCCCAGACGTCATGACCGACATCGTATCGACGGATCCCGCGTCGCCCGACGACGCGGACCGGCGACCGCCGCCCGTGCGAGGATGCCCCGGTGAGCGATGACCGCGCTGCCGGCCCCGCACTTCGGGTGGGGCGGGGCGTACCCAGCGTAGTCGAGCTCGCGGCGCTGGTCGCTGTCCTCGCGGCCACGTCGGCTGCCCCGACGAACGCGCCGACATCGGCGCCGTCGATGTGGGGCCATCCCTCCGGGGCCGTACGACGCTCGCTGCCGATCGGCCCCGGCGGCTGGCGCGCGTCCGCAAGGCCCTCGTGACCTGCGACGTCCCCGTGCACTGGGATCGCTTGTCCTGCCAGTCCGTGCTCGACGGCATCGGCCAGCCCTTCGATGTGCGGGCATTCGGATCCTTCCAGCCCCGAGGCGCCCGCCTGTCGGACGTGCTCTACCTGCCTGAGCTGGGCCTGCAAGTGGCGAACGACACGATCGTGCCGCTCGAGGCGGTGCAGGATTGCTGGAACCTCGACTTCGAGCTCAAGCGGGAGTTCCAGGGCCGGGCCGGCGCGTATGCGAACGAATTCGACTGCGCTGAGCGCAGCGAGGATGTCTGCATCCTTGCCAACTTCTTCTCTCGGAACTTCTTCCACTGGACAACGGAAGAGCTGCCGAAGGTGCACATGCTGGAGCGCTCGGGCTTCCGCGGAAGCTATGTGGTGTCCGGGCTGCCCGCCTTCGCGATCCAGTTTCTCGCCCTGCTCGGAATCAGCGACGAGCGGATGATCACCCAACTGGCCGGACCGACGAGATTCCGGTCCGCGGTGTACGTCAGCGCAGTGACTGCGCTGAGCCTGGGTCGCCTGCCCGAGCTGTTCTTCTCATTGCGCGATTCCGTGCTCGGCTCGGTCGCGCTGCCGCGACGGTCCGGGCGAAGGCTGTGGCTTGATCGTCGGACAGGCGTCAACAATGCCGGCCGCGAGCTGCTCAACACCGAAGAGGTCTACCGCCTGCTCGACCGCTTCGGGTTCGAAGTGATCGACATCGCCGAGTTCCCGGTGGCCGAACAGGTAGCGATCTCGCGCGACGCCGAGGTTCTCAGCGGGCCGCACGGCGCCGGTTTCATCCACTCGATGTTCATGGCGCCGGAATCCGCCGTCATCGAATGCTTTTCGCCGCTGTTCATCAATCCAGGCGTGTTCGACGTCTGCCGCCTGCTGCGACACCGGTACTCGATGCTCGTCTACGAGCACGCCTACGACGGCTACCCCTTCGGACATCGGCTGATGGTCAACTGCTCGCACTTGGAACTGGTGCTGCAGTCACTCGAGTGATGGCGGTCCGGCGACGAGCCATTGGTCGAGGAACCCGGCCAGTACAGACTCGTCGATTCGATAGTCGTTCCAGTACGGACAGAAGTTGTCCGGGTCAGGCCTGTCAGGCCCGGCGATCACCGTCATGTCTATCCCGAGCTCGTCGAGCACGGCGCTGATGTCGACCAGCGGCAGCGTGTACGGCGGGCTGAGGACGCAGACCCGGCATCCGGGCCTCGCGAACCACGACAGCAGGCCGTTCGAGCCTTCCGGCGCCATGATCCATCGTGCGTGGTTCGCCAGCCGGACCTGGTCCACGAAGCTGTAGTCCTCCGGGTAGAGGACCGTGAACCCGCGCTGGCGGGCCATCGCCTCGATGTCCGGGTGGTTGAGCAGCTTCTTCTTGATCCGGCTCGGCCTGCGGGCGAGGAATAACCTGTCCTCCCCGGTCGGCAGCTCGATCTCGCTTGCCAGCAGTTGTCTCAGCTCGCGGATGAGGCCGGCGAAGCGGCGCGGCTCGCTGCCGATGTGGGACCACACCTCCTCGGGCCACTCGGTCGGGTAGAAGCTGCCGTAATAGGGGTTGGAAGCGCACCACAGCTTGCGCACGCGGACGCACGACAGGTGCGCGATCGTGATGACCTGCGCGCCGGGCGGGAGCAGTCGCGTCAGCGCCTCGCGCATCGTCGGGGGAATGTTCTGGTCGACCAGTACGGGCACGGTGGGTCGCAGTCCGGCCAGCGCTGCGAGGGCGTACTTGGGCAGGTATTCCGCCATCCAGTGCCCGAAATCCACCGTGTGGCTGCCCGACAGCATGAAGGCTTCCTCGACCTGGACGTCAACGACGTCGGGTTCCATCATCCAGAGCGTCTCGGCGTCCGACGCGATCACGCCCGGGTCGTACTCGGGGTTGTCGTCGAGCCCTTCGTACTCCGATCCCTCGAAGTCGACCAGGGCATCGCCTTGAAACAGGACGACGCCGGATCGGCCGCGAATCTGCGCATCCGCGAAGCAGGCCAGGAACCCGGAACGATCCACACCTGGCAGCGGACGATTGTTGCTCTCGCCGATGACCCTCGCGGGAGGGCGCACGAAGTCGCGACCACCTTCCCAGAGCAGTGTGAACTCGATGGCGCGATCGCGGGCCGCCTCCAGCATGCTGACGATGCGGCGAGGCGTGAGGGTGTCGGTACCGGGTACGCGGAGATGGTCGCGGCACAGTTCGAATGCGTTCCGTACCCCCAGGCTGGCCACGGCGGACTGCTTGAGCCGCATGGCGGCAGGCAAGTGACCCCACTCCGGGATCTCGGCAGCGTGCCGGCCGATCAAGTCATCGGGAACGATATCCACTGGTTTCCACATCGAGGCCGGGCCGGCGCCAGGAGGTTGCCGCCGATGGTCGGGGTCACGGACGAGGCGACGCTGCCGCAGTGTATGACGAGCCCGAGCCCACGCCGGCCCGGTCTCCCGTCGCTGGTGCCGGCTGCGGTGACGTGGGCCTGGAGCGCCGGTGTGCGTCGGGTCGCGGGGTTAGAGTTGCCGACATCGACGTGACTCACGGCCAGGTCCCCGTCCTGCGGCCCCGGCTCCCCGGCGCCCGTGCGTTGCAGCCCTACCTGGAGCGGATCGACGGCACCCGCTTCTACTCGAACTACGGGCCTCTCGTGCTCGAGCTGGAGGGCCGCCTGTCCGGTCTGGTGGGTTCGGCACCGGGAACCGTCACGTCGGCTGCCTCCGGGACGTCCGCCCTCGTGGGGACGGTGCTCGCCGTCGCGGGGCGCGGCCGTCCGGAGCGTCCCCTCGCCCTCATGCCCGCGTACACGTTCGTGGCCACCGCCATCGCTGCCGAGCTCTGCGGCTACGCGCCGTGGCTGGTGGACGTGGACCCGGTGACGTGGGCGGCCGACCCGGACCGCCTCGCCGACCACCCCGAGCTCGGCCGCGTGGGGGTCGTGCTCGCCGTCGCCCCGTTCGGGGCGCCACCCGACCAGCCGGCCTGGGCGGGCTTCCAGGACCGGACGGGGATCCCCGTGGTCCTCGACGCCGCCGCCTCCGTCGAGGCCGTGCTGGCCGACCCGCGCCGCTGCGTGGGTGACGTGCCCGTGGTGCTCAGCCTGCACGCCACCAAGCCGCTGGCGGCCGGCGAGGGCGGCGCGGTCGTGTGCGCGGACCGAGACCTGGTCCTGCGCATCGCGTCGGCCCTCAACTTCGGGTTCCAGGACGAACGCGACAGCAGCCTGCCCAGCACCAACGGCAAGCTCAGCGAGTACCACGCGGCCGTGGCCCTGGCGTCGCTCGACGAGTGGGCCGCGCGTCAGGCCGAGGTCGCCGACGTGCATGCCGCCTACCGCGCCCGCGCCGAGGAGGCCGGTATCGGCGGGCGCTTCGTGCTCGCGCCGCAGGTCGCGTCCACCTACGCGCTGCTGGTCTGCGCCGACGACGACGAGGCCGGCCGCGTCCTCGCCGCCTGCGACGACGCCGGCGCGGACACCCGCCTGTGGTACGGCCGCGGCGTACAGGCGAACCAGTGGTTCTCGGCCGCTCGCCGCCGACCCGCTCGAGGTCACGCGGTGTCTGGCTCCTCGCGTCATCGGCCTCCCCATGGCCCCCGACCTCGGGCGAGAGCAGGTCGGCCGGATCGTCACGGCCGTCGCCCGCGGACTGGCGGCCGGATGAGGATCGCTGCGCACCTCGGCGTCATGGACGAGGTCGAGCTGATCGCCCCCGCCATCGCGCACCTCGAGCGGATCGGCGTCGACCACCTGCTCGTCTGCGACATGGGCTCCACGGACGGCACGTGGGAGGTGCTCGAGCAGCACCGCGGGGAGCACGTCGAGCTGCTGCAGCTCAGCAACAGCGACAGCGTCCAGGAGTGGGACCGCGCCAACCTCGCGCTCGTACGCAACGCGCCCGCCGACTGGGTGCTGTTCCTCGACGCCGACGAGCTGTGGCTGCCGCCGGGCGGCTCGCTGCGGGCGTGCACCGACCTCGCCGAGCACGACGTCGTCACCGTGGACCGGCACAACGTGCCGCTGGGTGAGGCGGGACCGCTGTGCCCGCCCGACCCCGGTCCGGACCAGTACGACGAGGTGCTCGTCTACGTCGACGCGCCGCCCGACTGGCGCGCGCACCTCGATGCCAACCCCACGACCCCCTGGAGCAGCGGCGTCCCGGTGCCCAAGGTCATCGCCCGGCGCGACGTGATCGAGGGCTTCGCAGCCGGCATGCACGACGTCCTCGGCCGTCCCGACCTGCGGCGCACCACGGCACGCGACACGCTCATCGCCCACCTGCCCTTCACGACGCTCGATCGCTTCGCGCGCAAGGTCGTCAACATCCGGGAGGTCCACCTCCACCACGAGGAGTACGCCACCGGTCGGGCAGGGTGGCACTGGCTGCGGTGGGTCCGCGCCGCGGACGAGGGCCGGCTGGAGGAGGAGTTCGAGTGTCAGCGCGTCGACGACGAAGCCCTGCTCGCCCTGCGGTCGGCTGGTCGAGTCACCAGCGCCGCCGCGCGGCTCGAGCGCATGCAGAGACGGACCGCGTGAGCGGCGACGGCCCGACGGGCAAGCGGGTGGTCGTCACGCAGCCCTACTGGTTCCCGTACGCCGGATACTTCCGCCTGCTCGCGGAGGCCGACGTCTTCGTTTTGTTCGACTGCGTGCAGTTCCCCCGACGCAACCGGGTGCACCGCTGCGAGGTGCCCGGACCGGGTGGCGCGACGGAGTGGCTGACGCTGCCGCTGGCGAGGCAGCCGCGCGACGTGCGGATCTGCGACCTGGGGTTCGCGCCCGGTGCCCGCGCCGAGATGGACCGTCGCCTGGCCCGTCACTCCTGGATCGACTCCGCCCGGGGCCCGGCCGCCGACGCCGTCCGCGAGCACCTGCACGCCCCGCTGGAGCGGCCCGTGGACTACCTCGAGGAGGGCCTGCGGCTGGTGGCCTCGCTGCTGGGCCTCGAGTGCGAGTTCGCGCGCAGCTCCTCGCTCGAGCTCGACCCCGCCCTGCGGATGGGCGACCGCGTGCGCGCCGCCGCCCTGGCCTTCGGGGGCGAGGACTACGTCAACGCGCCCAGCGGCCGGCCCCTCTACGCCGCGGAGGACTTCGCGGCGGAGGGGCTGGGCCTGTGGTTCCTGCGGCCCTACGAGGGCGCCTTCTTCCAGCTGCTGCCGGCGCTGCTTCGCGAGGACCCGGGCGTCGTCCGCGACGACGTCCTCCGGCACGGGGGGCTGGTCCGTGGCTGAGCCGGCGGCGTACGACGACTGGGCGCCCTGGTACGACGTCACCGACGCCGACAGGACGCCGTTCGTCGACTTCTACGGCGAGCTCGTCGGCCCGGCGACTCGATCGCTGCTCGAGCTCGGCTGCGGGACGGGCACGATCGTCGTCGCGCTCGCGCAGCGGATGCCCGACGGCGCGCGCGTCGCCGGCGTCGACGAGTCCGCGGGGATGCTGGCCGTCGCCGCCCGGCGCGCACCGGCGTACCAGTGGGTGCAGGGCGACATGCGACGCCCGCCGGTCGAGGGGCCCTTCGACCTGGTGCTCTGCTGCTTCAACACGCTCCAGCTGCTGCCGACCGACGACGACCTGCTGCTGACCCTGCAGTCGGCGCGGGCGCTGCTCGCCGACGACGGCCGCTTCGCCTTCGACGTCTACCTCCCCAACGTCGCGTACCTGCAGGTGCCGCAGCGCGACCGCCTCGCCCGGGCGGTGCGGGACGCCGACGGCCGGCGGCTCGAGATCCGGGAGGACACGACCTACGACGAGGACACGCGGCTGCTGTCGATCGACTGGCGTCTCGTCGCCCCGGACGACGGCCCCGAGCCGATCGCGCGCACGTCCTACGCGCTGCGGCAGTACCCCGCGGACGTCCTGCGCGATGCCGTCGCCGCCGCCGGGCTCGACGTCGTGGAGGCCTTCGGCGACCTGGACCGCAGCGCCCTCACCCCGGCGTCTCGCAAGCAGGTCCTGGTGTGCCGCCGCGGCTGACAGCGGGATGAGACGCGTCAGCGTCGATGGCCGACGCGCTGGGCGTCCCGGCGTACGTCGTCGGGGCGGGTGCGAACTCGCCCCTGCTGAACAGGTTCTCCAGGTTCCACGTGGCCACCGTCAGTTCAGCCATGACCGGCAAGCACTGGCTGCATACTGATGCGGGCAGCCGCAACGGCGAACTCCATGAGCGCCCAGACCCTCGAGCCCGTTCCCCGGTCCACGGCCGGCGCTGGGACAAGGCGCTGGCCTCGGCCCGCAAGCAACGGGCGATCCAGCTGAAGACGATGCACGCAATGACGGCCGAGAACGTCCTGGCCCGGCGCTACTCTACCCGGGCGCTCGACCAGTCCAACCACCAGCTCGCACACCAGCTCGACGTCAGATGCCTGGACTTCGGTGCCCATCGGCAGTGACAGACCACCTCCGGCTTCGGTCGGGTCGCTGCCGAGCAGGGGCCGACCTAGGATGTCCAGACTGTCCAGTAATGGGGTGAAAGTCGCGTGATCGAGCCCGACGGGGACGACCTGCTCGAGGCGCTGCGCGCCGAGAACGATGCGCTCCGTGTGCGGATCGTCACGCTCGAGGCCGCCGCCGACGAGTACCGGCGTCAGATGAACGAGGTGCTCACCTCGGCGTCCTGGCGAGTCACCGCACCCCTACGCGGAGTCGCCGGGAAGGTCCGGCTTGCGCGGCGGCGCCTGAGGTCGCTTCCTCGGCGCGTCGTGACACACCCAGAGCGCCCGGTCAGCGCACCGCCGACGACCGGTCTCTTCGCGCCGGCCGACGCGCAGCGCTGAGCTTCCGGTGTCACCCACCTCTCCCCGCTGCTTAGCCTCCCGCTCATGCACGGCGCGCGCTCGCCGACGGCTCGCGCCAGAGCCGCGGGCCGGCAGCGCCAAGATCCTCGTGGTCGCCCACGTCTTCTACCCCGAGGTCTGGCCGGACATCGAGGACCGGCTGGCCCGCATGCCGGAGCAGTACGACCTCATCGTCACGCTGGTGCGTGGGCGCGCCGAGGGCCTCGAGCAGCGGATCACGCGCCGGCTCCCTCGCGCGCGGATCCACGTCGTCGAGAACCTCGGCCGCGACAGCGGGCCGCTGGTCGACCTGGCCCGGATGGGCGCTCTTCGACGGCTACGACGCGGTCCTCAAGGTGCACACCAAGCGGTCGTTGCACCGCCTGGACGGGGACGCCTGGCGGGTCGAGCTGCTGGACGGTGTGCTGCCGTCACCGGAGGGCGTCCGGCGGATCATCGACCTTCTACGGCGGGACAAGGACGTCGGGCTGGTCGTGCCCACCGGGCACATCAAGGGCCCGGAGACCTGGGGCTCCGACCAGGAGCTCGTGGAGGCGCTGGCCGCCCGATTTCCCGTTCGCCTTCGACCCCGACGCCCTGCGCTACCCGGCAGGGTCGATGTACTGGGCGCAGCCGTGGCTGCTGCAGCGGCTCGCCGACCTCGAGCTCGGGCTCGGAGCACTTCGAGCCGGAGGCCGATCACCTGGACGGCTCCACCGCGCACGCCATCGAGCGGTTCGTCGGCGTGCTCGCCACAGCGCGCGGGCTTGGACCAGTCGAGACCGACGACGTACCGTCCCGCCTCCACCGCGGCGCGGCGTCGCGCGACCACGCCCGCCGCGCGTGCTCGCCTTCTACCTCCCCCAGTTCCACCGGACGCCGGAGAACGACGTGTGGTGGGGCGAGGGATTCACCGACTGGGTGAACGTGGACCGCGCCCGCCCGCTTGTTCGAGGGTCACTGCGCAGCCCGCCGAGCCAGGAGAGCTCGGGCCGCTACGACCTGTCCGACGTCAAGGTGATGAAGCAGCAGGCGGAGCTGGCCCTCGAGCACGGTGTCGAGGGCTTCGTGATGCACCACTACTGGTTCGACGGGAAGCCGCTGCTCGACACCCCGTTGACAAACCTGCTCGCCGACCCGGAGATCGCAGTTCCCCTTCGCGCTGTGCTGGGCCAACGAGAGCTGGACCCGCCGCTGGGACGGCCTGGACAACGACGTCCTGATCGCCCAGACCTACCCGTCGGGCTGGGAGGACCAGCTTCTACGACGACCTGCTGCCCGCGCTGCGCGACCAGCGGTACATCCAGGTGGAAGGCAAGCCGCTCCTCGTCGTCTACCGCGTCGGGCAGCTCCCGGACGGCCGGACGCGCGATCGAGCGCTGGAAGGAGCGCGCCCGCCGCGACGGCCTCGGCGGCCTGCACGTGCTCGCCGCCACACCCTCGCGCGACTTCGAAGGCCTGTCAGCCGACGTCGCCGGCGCTCTCGACGGTCTCGTCCGGTTCCCGCCGGGGTCAGGCATCGGGCTGCAGTCGATCCGCGACATCGCGCCCGGGCTGGATCCCGCGCACGCAGGCGACATCTACTCGTACGACGCCGCGATCGACGGCGCGGACCTGACCACGATGGGCCCGCACGGGCTGCGGATCCACCCGGGCGTGATGCCGGGCTGGGACAACACGCCGCGGCGCGGACGCGGCCGCCTACGTCTTCCACGGCGGGAACCCGGTGTCCTTCCGGCGTTGGTTGTCCCGGGCGGCCGGGCGGCTGCTGCGGCCCCCGGCGAGCCGCTGGTCTTCGTCAACGCCTGGAACGAGTGGGCCGAGGGCGCGCACCTCGAGCCGGACAGCAGGTTCGGGCGGGCCAACCTCGAGGCCGTACGGCAGGTCGTCGGCACCTGCGAGTCGAGTCGCCGCAGCCACGTCGCCGGCTTGGCAGGGTCACGAGGAGGCCGCTCATGACCGCCGAGCAGCCCGAGGCTCCACGCTGCGCGTCGTGCGCGGCGAGCCGACCGCCGAGGAGCTGGCGGCGCTCGTCGCCGTCTTTGCGGTCCACGCCGGGGCGGCCGCAGGAGCCGCCTCGCGACGTACCGCATGGAACGACCCGGCGCGGCTCGTCCGCACCCCGGTGCACGTCGGACCCGGCGGGTGGCGGGCCTCCGGGCTGCCGCGCTAGCCCTTGACGTAGGAGAGCTTCTCGGCGATCTGCCCGTCGGCGACGCGGATGACGTCCACGCCGCGGACGTGGCCGGTGGACCCGTCGTCGTTGGTCCACGCGAAGCGCCATCTCGCCGTCGCCCGGTCGCCGGCGACGACGACCTCCTCGAACCTGAACTCGGGATCGCGGGTGGCGGCGTCCATCGCCTCCCACTCGGCCCGGATCGCGTCGACGCCCTCGAGCCGCCGGCCGTCCGGAGCGGGTCCGGTGGACTCGAACACCGCGTCCGGCGCGAGCATCGCGACGGCGGCAGCCATGTCCCACGCCTCCCACGCGGCACCGAACCTGTCGACGACGGCCCGCACCGGCGACCAGGAGGGCTCGCGACCGAACGACGCGATCAGCCGGTCCTGACGCGATGCGTCGTGCGGGAGCTCGACCCGCGCCGCGATCGCCCCGGCTCCGCGGTAGACCTCCTCCCAGCTCTGCCACCACTGCGCGCAGTGCACCACGAGGTCGTGGTCCAGGTGGCGGTCGGCACCGAGGGCCGCGGCGAGGTCCCAGCCGTGCACGACGTGGTCGGCGACGAGCTGCCAGGCGTACTCGGCGGCGGGGGTGTCACCGAAGGACAGATGCACGATGCGTTCGATCGCACCGGGCTCGCTGAAGGCGTCGACGGCGGCCTTGGCGGCCGAGGCGGCGGCTTCCTGCGGTGCCTGACCGAGCAGGTCACCGTCGAGCGCGTCTCCGACCTCGGCGACGGTGCGGCCCTCCAGGAGCGGGACGACCCAGCGCTGCTCGCCGACGACGTGGTTGACCAGGTCGCGCACGGACCAGTCCGCACAGGGGGTCGGCCGGTCCCAGTGCGACTGGTCCACCGCCTCGACCCGGGACTGCCACTCGGCCACCGAGTGGGCGAACACCGTCGCGACGCCCGGAACGACCTCCATGGGACCTCCTCGGCCGTGTGCCCCGCGGTCTCGATCGTGTCGATCGTGCGCCGAGGATCACCCGCCGTCCAGGCGTTGAGGAAGTTCAACGCCGGGCGAGCCCAGACGGGTCATGGCGAGCCGCCCGCGAGCCGCGCACCGTGAGGTCAGCGGGAGGTCTCGTGCCGAGCCAGGGCAGGGATGGCGGCAAGGGAGGGGAATCGGACGGCGGACGCCGGCGCGAACCACCGCAGATTCTCGGGGCAGGTCCGACGAGCACTGTGGAGCAACGATGATGCGAACACTTCCCCTACGGCGCGCGGCGGTAGTTCTCGCCCTGGCGGCCGTAACGATTCTGGTCACGTCGACGGCAGCTGTGGCCGGCAGCGTGCACTTCAAGAAGCCGTCGCCGACCTTCAGCAAGGACGCGACGACCTTCGCCGTGACCGCGAGCGGGATCAACCTCTCCGGCCTGGGCAACGGCGACATCAAGATCGACATCTCGGCGACCGGCTCGGCGACCGCGCTGTGCCAGAACCCGGGAGGGTCGAGCAAGGTCCCGGGCCAGAACCCGGTGGCCGTCAACGTGAGCGGCACGGTGTTCCTGCCGGGCAACGCGATCAAGAACGGCAGCGTCCTCGGGATCACGGCGACGACCGCTGGTGTCCCGACACCCACCACGAGTGAGGCGGGTTGCCCGAACTCGAGCTGGAGCGTCGTGGGCATGACCGTGTCGTACACGTCGGTGACGCTGACGATCTCCCAGGACGGCAACGGCAACGACGCGTTCTTCGACCAGGCGAGCGCGCAGGTCGTCCTCACGCAGACGTTCAACGTCTCGCTGTAGCGCGAGCGAGGTAGAGCCGCAGGCCGCGGGCGAAGGGGTTTCCCCCCGACCCTGTCGGCCCGCGGCCTGCCCTGCGTCCTGCCTTAGAGGGTGTCGGCCCGGAGGACCGGCTCGGCGTGCCGGCCCGACGTGTCCCGGTGGCTCACTCCCGAGACCGGGGTCGCGCCACGCTTCCCGCCGGAGGACGTCGAGGGGCACTCCCCGTTGAAGCTGACGTCCTTCGGCTCCGCGGTCGCCCGCAGGGCGGCGTTGACAGCGGCCGGTGAGGCTCCGGGGTGTGCGGCCAGGTAGAGCGCGGCGGCACCGGCCACGTGCGGGCTGGCCATGCTCGTGCCGTTCAGGGTGGCGTACCCACCGCCCTTGTACGTGGAGTAGATCCCCACGCCCGGCGCGCCGATGACGTGTCCCTGGTCGTCGGCAAAAGTGGCGAAGTTGCTGAAGCTCGCAAACGTGTCGTCCGCCGCGTGCTGGGTGGCCGGGCCCTGGCCACAAGGCCGCCCGTCGGAGTCGCCGAGGGCAGTCACCGTGATCACCTCGTTGTAGGCGGACGGGCGCATCTGGCTGACGTCGGCAGTGGCGTTGCCCGCGGCGACGACGAAGGTCACGCCGTCGGCGACCGCCCGGCAGATCGCGGCGTGCATCGCGTCGTTGTTGAGCGCGCCGCAGCTGCCGTCGTCACCGCCCCAGCCACCGAGGCTCATGTTGGCCACGGTGATGGGACCGCCCTTGGCCGGTGACTTCGAGTCGACGAAGTCGATGCCGCAGATGACGTCGGACGTCGACCCCGAACCGCCGTTGTCGAGCACGCGCACGGCCCAGAGGTCCGCATCCGGCGCGACGCCCACGACGCCGGCGCCGTTGTCGGCGGCCGCGATCACGCCCGCCACGTGGGTGCCGTGGCCGTTGCCGTCGTCGTACGCGCTGCGGCTGCCCTTGGAGCAGTTGGTGCCGCCGACGATGTTCGCCGCCAGGTCCGGGTGGTCGAGATCGATACCTGTGTCGATCACCGCCACGTCGACGCCTGGCCCGTTGTTGGCCTTGTCTGCCGGCCTGGACGCGGCGGATACCCGTGCCCGTCGTGTCGAACGCCTGGACCTTCGTGTCCCGCGCCACGAACTGGACGCGGGAGTCCGACCGGACCGACGACAGCCTGTTGACCGGGATCGTCGCGGCGTAGCCCTGCAGCGCGGAGCCGTAGACCTTGCTCACCTGCGCGCCGAACCTGCGCGAGTGCTCGGCTGCCACGGCGCCCGACCGGTCGACCGACGGCTTGAGCACGACGACGTACCGGCCGGTGTCAGTGGATGCATCGGACGTGGCGCGGGACTCGGGCGCCGCCGCGCTCGTCGGCGCCAGCGCGAAAGCCGTCCCGATCACCGCGGCGCAGACGGTGAGGACGCAGGCGGGGGTGCGCGGAAGGCGCATGGGGGCTCCTTGCCTCCGCCGGCGGCGGGACGTGGGGCCGTGCGGCCCCGAGCCATCCCCCCGCTGAACGCCCTGGCTCCGCCCCTCACCGTCCGGCGATGTGCGGACGTGATGAGTCGTGCTGTGGTTGAGACATCGGGTGGCCGCCGGGTCTCCCTGGACCCTGTGACGGCCACCGTTGGGCAAAGAGCGTATGGCGATATGTGACGAATATCCCAATTGATCTGTATCCGCGGGCTCCGAGCGGTCCGTGACGACTCGGGCCAGAGACGCTCAGCTATGGACGCGAGAGTTCGCCGTAGGGGTGACCGTTCCCGCTCACAAGAGCGGCGCGGTCTGTGACCCGCAACTTGCGCATCAGAGACATGACGTGGGAGCGCACCGTCCCCGGCGACACGAACAGCCGCTCGGCGATGCCGGCGGTGCTGAGTCCGTCTTGCATGAGTGCGAGGACCTCGGACTCTCGGCGTGTCAGCCGCAGCGGGGTCCTTGCGCCGATCTGCTCCGATGCTCGCAACAGAACCTCACGCGTGAGCTGGCCGACGAGGCGGCGAGGAACGATGGCCTCCCCGGCAACAGCGGCGAGTACCACGCTCGGCAGCCTGGCTGCCTTGATGTCCTTGTCCAGATAGCCGACTGCCCCGGCACGCAGCGCGTCGAGCAGGTCGGCGTCGGAGTATCGATCCGCCAGGACGACGACTGCCGCAGACGGGCGTGTGCGCACGAGGGCGCTCACCGTGGCGAGGCCTCCGCCAGGAAGGTCCGCGTCAACAAGACACGAATGCGGATCGAGATCGCGTGCGGCACTGACCCCCGTGAACTGGTCCGCTGCTTCGCCGACGACCTCGAGGCCCGCGCTGGTCAACGACAGCCTGATGCCCTCGCGCAGCAACGGATGCGGCGCGATCACCAGAACGCGAACGGCCCCCACCGGCGACCTCTCATGCGGCCCCGAGCACTTCTGAGCCTGCGCCAGGAAAGCCGTCGTCGACAGGCAACAAGGGAGGAATCGGGATCGCCCGTCAGAACTAGTCCCACCCGACATGTCGGTCACCGTCGACGCTGCGTCACGCCCTCGAGCCGGCGCGTGATGGGGGCATCACCTCGATAGCGTTGTCGGTCGTGACCCCGGTCCCGCGGTTCGTTCTTGCCTCCTCGTCGCCCGCGCGGCTGAAGCTGCTCCGACAGATCGGCATCGAGCCCGATGTGATCGTCAGCGGCGTGGACGAGTCGTCGGTGACCGGACCGCCGGCGGACGTTGCGCTGACTCTGGCGGTACGGAAGGCGACGGCCGTGGCGCGAGGGCTCACCGACGCCATCGTCCTGGGGTGCGACTCGGTGCTCGACCTGGACGGCGAGGCGCTGGGGAAGCCTCTCGATGACGCAGACGCCGTCGCCCGGTGGCGGCGGATGCGGGGGCGCAGCGGGGTGCTGGTGACCGGTCATTGCCTGGTCGACACGACGACCGGGCGCGACGCGGCAGAGATCGCGTCAACCGTGGTCCACTTCGCCGACCTGAGCGACGAGGAGATCGACTCCTACGTGGCCACCGGCGAGCCGCTGCGGGTTGCCGGCGCCTTCACGATCGACGGACTCGGCGCCCCCTATGTCGAAGGCATCGAGGGCGACCCGCATAATGTCGTCGGGCTCTCCCTGCCGCTGATGCGCCGGCTACTCGCTCGGCTTGACCAGCGCATTACTGATCATCTGGACAAACCCCTTTAAAGTCGGGTAAACCTTCTCCGGCGGTCGATCGGGACTTCCCCCGTTCGGCCGCTCGTCGAGACGACGACGGGATGCCGATCACTCATGTGGCGTCAGCTTTTCGTCTGACGGCAGTCACGGGGTCAAGTTCATCGCATCACCACAAAGGAGCCCCCGATGCCTATCACGCGATCCAACCGCCCCCTGCACCGCAAGCCTGCGCGGTCCCGTCTCGTCACCGCCGTACTGGCCCTCTCGCTTCCCGTGCTGGTCGTCGCGCTAGCGGCGGCGCCGACTGCCTCGGCAGCCAAGGGCGGCGGCGGCAAGCCCTCCTCGGGCGACTCCTCGGGCTCGTCCTCGGTCACGGTTCGGCCCGTCGACGCAGCGGACCCGGTCATCAACTACGGCGACATGGTGACATTCGACGTGTCGACGACCGCCACCGACTCAGCCGGCCGTCCAGCTCGACTGCTACCAGGGCGGCACGCACGTCTTGACGTCCTCCGCCGGCTTCTACCCTGAGTGGCCCTGGTCGAAGAACTTCACGCTCCGGTCCGGCGCCTGGACCGGCGGCGCTGCTGACTGCACTGCCCGCCTGTACAAGACGAGCTCGAACGGCCTGCGCACGTACACGCTGGCCACGACGAGCTTCCACGTCGAGGCCTGACGGCTCCGAGTCCGGACGCGATGAGGGCCCCGGCAGACGCCGGGGCCCTCATCACTCCCTTGCTAGGGTTAGTCGGTGTTGTCGTTGTCGATCGTCAGCGTTGTCACCTCGACACAGGTCGGGGCGATGCTCGCCTGACCGGCGAGGTTGCTGTCGTAGCTCACGAGCCACGAGTACTCGCTACTCGAGGTCGCGATGTAGGTGTCAACGTTGGACGTCTCGACGGTCTGGTTCGCACCGCCCGCCGGGAGCACGACGATGTCCTCGTCGTACACGGAGGCGTCGCTGCCACTGACACCGCAGTCGTCCGACGCGAACAGGTCGAAGTGCGCCGTCCCGTCAAGTGCCCCGCCGCCGTCGGAGTCGATGGTGGCAGAGTCGTTCGGAACCCACGACTGGTCCGTGGACAAGCGTCGGGTTGGTCTGCGCGACCTCCGACGTCTCGTTCGCGTCGCCGCAGGCACCCGACACGCTCAGCGTGTTCGGAGCATCTCCGTCGTAAGACGCGACCCAGTAGTAGAAGCCCGTCACCGTGTTGCTGAAGGCGGGATCGGTCGTGTAGTCGCCGTCACCATCGACGACCTCCGTATCGGTGAACACAGGCGTTCCCGTGCAGTCAGGCGTGTCGCCCGCATCGAACGGACCGTAGAGGTTGAACGTGATGGTCCCGTCGGCGTTAGAGCCGTCAGGGTCCGTCGCCGTGCCGCTCAGCGTGGCAGTGTCACTGATCGGGTCGCCCGGGTCCACTGGTCCCGCAGTCGCCTCAGTGGTGATCGCCGGCTGCGCCGGAGTGACCGTGAAGCACTCGTTCGTGCCGTCGTCGCCCGCTGGGTCGTAGTTGTCATCTCCGGAGTAGTCGGCGAAGAAGCAGTAGTCACCGACTTCAGTGATGGCGATGTCGCCCGTACACGCTGTCGCCGGGTTCGAACACCGAGAGCGCCTTGTCCTCTGCGACCAGGTGCCGGACGTGTCACAGCTCGTCGATGTCATCCTCCGGCCCGCACAGGTAGAAGTCGACCGTGCCGGTCGGGTTCGGTGCAGTGCCCGAGCTCGTGCCGAGGACCGACGCGGTGTCGGAGACGTTCACCGATCCGGTCCCGATCGAGACCTCGTGTCGGACACCTCCGTCGTGACCTCCACGCCGCACTCTCGAAGCCGCCGAGTGTGAAGTCCTTCAGCGTCGCGGTGATCGACGTCGAGGAGCGGGTCTCGGCCAGGAAGCTCGAGAAGCAGTCGTCCGCCGAGCCCCAGGAATCCGAGGTCGATGCCGCCCTCGTAGAACCCACCGTTCTGGAACTGATTTGCTGGAACGTTGTTGCCGCTTCGCCTGGTACGGCCACGGTGAGGTGCTGCTCGCGTTGGGCGGCCGCTGGTGATCGCACATGCCGGGTCATTGGTCAGCGCTGGTGTACAGAGCGCGTTCAGCGGCACGCCGGGAAGCTGCCGAACGTCGCCGACGCCGTACCACTCGAAGACGCGGATGTTCGGAACGGTGCCGCCGTTGCTGAAGTTGCTCAGCACGAGGATGTCGCCGTGCTGGTCGTCCGTCAGGTCGCCCGGGGTGCCGTTGTCGTCGTACGCGGTGTGGGTCCCGCTGAACGTCCCGACGGTAGAGGGCGGAACGGGGGGTTCAGGCTGATCTCGTCGTGGAAGAACCAGAAGCCGATCTGCGCGTCACCGTTGTTGGCGAAGCGGTCGGCGCCGAAGTACAGGTTCCCGTCGTCGTACTTCGCCACGAACGCGTCGAGAATCTCGTCCTTGTCAGGCACCGACCCGTCGGTGTGGCGCCAGGTCTGGCCTCAAGACCGGAGACCTCGTTCTCGTCCTTCGACCCACCGGTGGTGAAGATCGACTGGCCGGCCTCGTCGTGGACGAAGCCACAGGACGCGATCGTCGAAGCCGTCTCCGCGAGCGCTGCACAGTCGTCGGCCCGGTTGTTATAGATGACGTCCCAGTCGTCACCGCCGAAGGAGCCGGGTTGCCTTCGACTGGTCGATCGCGTTGCCGTCGAGCTCGAAGTCGCCGTCATCGTGTACGGCAAAGGCCGGCAGTGCCGACAGGCCCGCGGCCAGACAGACCGCGGCAATACCCGCGGCCCACTTTGTTGGCTTGCGCATGTACTTCCCTCCCCTTGATTGCTTCGGGGTCGCATGCACCGCCACCGACACCACCCCGAGCCTCCCCGACCCGGCGCAGAGCCCACGGCCCCAGTCCGCCTGTGAACCTGCGCCACTGGGAGCAGCGTGTGAATAGGCAGTCCGGGCTGTTGGTGACGGTCGGTGACCACAGCCGACGAAGCCTTCGCTCACGGTCCGCAAGGGATCAGTGACGGCTCGCCGAGGACACTCGCGACGAAGTCCGACAGGGCGGGACACCGTGCCCGTAACACGAGTGGCCCGTTCGGACTAGTCGGTCTCGGCGATCACCCGAGAGTCGTATCCACCGATCGTTCACGCTGTGCGACGGGTCGCTGCCGGAGCGCATGCGCAGCCCTCTCGCCGACCGCGCGAGCCGACCGAAGTCACCCCACCTCTAGACTCCGGACGCCAGCCGACGCTAGGGAGTCACAGCGTGCGCAAGGTGCTGATCGCCAACCGCGGCGAGATCGCGGTCCGGGTCGCCCGGGCCTGCCGGGACGCCGGCATCGCCAGCGTCGCCGTCTACGCCGAGGCCGACCGCGACGCGCTGCACGTCCGGGTCGCCGACGAGGCCTTCACCCTCGACGGCAGCGACGCCCGCCGACAGCTACCTCGCCATCGACAAGATCCTCGCCGTCGCCAAGCAGTCGGGCGCCGACGCGGTCCACCCCGGCTACGGCTTCCTCGCCGAGAACGCCGGCTTCGCCCAGGCGGTCATCGACGCCGGGCTCACCTGGATCGGCCCGCCGCCGTCGGCCATCGACTCCCTCGGCGACAAGGTCAAGGCCCGCCACATCGCCGAGCGGGCGGGCGCCCCGCTGGTCGCCGGCACCAAGGAACCGGTCAACGACGCCGACGAGGTCGTCGCCTTCGCCAAGGAGCACGGCGTCCCGGTCGCCATCAAGGCCGCCTACGGCGGCGGTGGCCGTGGCCTCAAGGTCGCGCGCACGATCGAGGAGATCCCCGACCTCTACGAGTCGGCCGTCCGCGAGGCCGTCGGCGCCTTCGGCCGCGGCGAGTGCTTCGTCGAGAAGTACCTGGACCAGCCGCGCCACGTCGAGACCCAGTGCCTCGCCGACCAGCACGGCAACGTCGTCGTCGTGTCGACGCGCGACTGCTCCCTGCAGCGCCGCCACCAGAAGCTCGTGGAGGAGGCGCCCGCACCCTTCCTCACCGACGAGCAGAACGCCGAGCTCTACCGCGCGTCCAAGGCGATCCTCAGCGAGGCCGGCTACGTCGGCGCCGGCACCTGCGAGTTCCTCGTCGGCCAGGACGGCACGATCTCCTTCCTCGAGGTCAACACCCGCCTGCAGGTCGAGCACCCGGTCACCGAGGAGGTCACCGGCATCGACCTCGTGCGGGAGATGTTCCGCGTCGCCGACGGCGAGGCGCTCGGCTACGACGACCCGGTCGTGCGCGGGCACTCCTTCGAGTTCCGCATCAACGCCGAGGACGCCGGCCGCAACTTCCTCCCGGCCCCCGGCACGTTGACCCGCTGGTCCCCGCCGTCCGGCCCGGGCGTACGTCTCGATGGTGGTTACGAGCTCGGCGAGACCGTGCCGGGGTCCTTCGACTCCCTGGTCGCCAAGCTCGTCGTCACCGGCGCCTCCCGCGAGCAGGCGCTCGAGCGGTCGCGGCGCGCGCTCGCCGAGTTCGAGGTCGACGGCATGCCCACGGTCATCGCGTTCCACCGCGCGGTCACGGCCGACCCGGCGTTCACGGACTCGCCGTTCCGGGTGCACACGCGGTGGATCGAGACCGACTTCGACAACACCATCGAGCCGTACGCCGGGGCCGGTGCCGAGGCGCCGGAGCCCGCCGAGCGGGAGACCGTGGTCGTCGAGGTGGGCGGTCGGCGACTCGAGGTCGTGCTCCCTGCGGGGCTCGGCGCGACCGCCGGCGGCGCCGCCAAGGCCAAGCCCGCCCGTCGCGGCGGCGGCAAGAAGGCCGGTGCGGCAGCGAGCGGTGACAGCCTGACCAGCCCGATGCAGGGAACGATCGTCAAGGTCGTGGTCGAGGAGGGTCAGCAGGTCGCCGAAGGTGACCCGGTGGTCGTGCTCGAGGCGATGAAGATGGAGCAGCCGCTCAACGCGCACAAGGCAGGCACCGTCACCGGTCTCAGTGCCGAGGTCGGGGCGACCGTCACGACGGGTGCCGTCATCTGCGACATCAAGGACTCGAGCGACTAGCGGCGGACGCGGTAGCGGATGTGGGTGGCCGCGGGGGTGTCGACCACCCGGACGATGTCCAGCTCGATGCGTGACGGCAGCACGTCGAAGAGCCGGCGGCCGCTGCCGAACATCACCGGGACCTGGTGGATCTCCAGCTCGTCCAGCACTCCGGCCTCCAGCGCCCGCTGCGCCGTGTAGGCGCCGAGCACGACCACGACCCGGTCGCCGGCGGCGGCCTTCGCCTGGGCCATCGCGCTGGCGATGCCGTCGGTGACGTAGGTGACCAGCGGGTAGGTCGCGACGACCGGGTCGGGCGGCCGGTGGCTGGGGACGAAGATCGGCATGCCGCTGCCGTGGTGGTCACCGCCCCAGTGGTCGACCTGCTCGACCGTGCGCCGGCCGGCGAGGACAGCACCGGCCGCGTCCATCTCGTCCACGACCTGCTGGGCAGGGCCACCCGGCCGGCCGAACTCGCCGTCCGGCCCGACGTACCACTCGTGGAGCCGGTCGAAGTCGTCCCCGCCGGGGTTGCCCGGCTCGTCGTTGGGGCCGGCGATGTAGCCGTCGAGCGACATGGACATGGAGAGAACGGACACGGACACGTCGGCCTCCGGGGTGTCGGCGCAGCGGGCTCGTCGGGTAGACCTGTCCTGCCAGTGTTTCCCATCGGTCGTCTGCGGGAGGCTGGGCGCGGAACCGTCCGGCGTCGAGGGGAGTTGACCGCGCATGGAGATCCTCGTCGTCCTGCTCCTCGTGGGTGCCGTCTTCCTCTTCGTGAAGAGCAGGGCCGGCAGCCAGCAGCGCAGAGCGGAGGCCGAGTCGCTGGCCGCGGTGCGCTCGGTGGCCGAGGAGGACGTGACCCGGCTCGGTGAGGACGTCGCGCTGCTCGACGCCAAGACCGCGGGGCGTGACCTCGACGAGGCGACCCGGCAGGACTACCGGCGCGCCCTGGACTCCTACGACGCCGCGAAGTCGGCCCTCGACCGGGTCCGCAGCCCCGAAGACGTCAAGGCGATCACCGGGATCCTCGAGGACGGCCGCTACGCGATGGCCTGCGTCGAGGCCCGCCTCGAGGGCCGGCCCCTCCCGACCCGGCGGCCGCCGTGCTTCTTCAACCCGCAGCACGGGCCCTCCACCGACGACGTCGAGTGGGCGCCGGCGGGTGGGCAGCCCCGGCCGGTCCCGGTCTGCGCCGCCGACGCCGAGCGGGTCCGCGCCGGCGCCGAGCCCGACGTCCGGCAGGTGCCGGTGGGGGCGGGCCGCCGGCCGTACTGGCAGGGCGGGCCGGGCTACCAGCCCTACGCCCAGGGCTACTTCTCCCCGTACGCCGGCTCCGGGCTGCTGCCCGGCGTGCTGCTCGGCGCGGTGATGTTCGGCGGCTTCGGCGGCTGGGACGGCGACGGCTCCGACGGCGGGTCCGACGGCGGCGGGTCGGACGGCGGCGACGGCGGCGGTGGCGACGGCGGTGGCGACGGCGGTGGGGGCGACGGCGGCGGTGGTGGCGACGGCGGGGGCGACTACGCCGGCGGCGGCGACTGGGGCGGCGGCGGCTTCGACGGTGGCGGCGGCGGGGACTTCGGCGGCGGCGACTTCGGCGGCTTCTGAGCCAGCCCGCAATTGATCACGCGAGCGTGGTCAATTACTGCTGGCACAGGCAAATTTGCCCCGTCCAGCAACAAGTGACCACGCGGGCGTGATCAATTTCCAGGGGCCGGCGCTGCACGGTCGGCGGAGCCTGAGCCAGCGGGGCTCAGCCCTGCCAGACGCGGGTGTGCAGCTGACGGGCGGCCTCGGCGACCGAGCCGCTGATCGACGGGTAGATCGTGAACGAGTGGGCCAGCTGGTCCACGGTGATCCGGGCGTCGACGGCCAGGGCCACCGCGTGGATCAGCTCGCTGGCCCGCGGCGCGACGACCACCCCGCCCACCACGGTCCCCGAACCGGGCCGCGCGAAGAGCTTGACGAAGCCGTCGTGGACGCCCTGCATCTTGGCCCGGGCGTTGGTCGCCAGCGGCAGCTTGACCATCACGGCGTCGGTCTCGCCGGACTCGACCTCGGCCTGGCTCCAGCCCACCGTCGCGATCTCCGGGTCGGTGAAGACGTTGGACGACACCGAGCGCAGCGCGAGCGGGCTCACCGCGTCGCCCAGCAGGTGCCACATCGCGATCCGGCCCTGCATGGCGGCGACCGAGGCCAGCATCAGGACGCCGGTGCAGTCCCCCGCGGCGTAGACACCGGTCGCCGACGTCCGGGAGACCCGGTCGACCTCGATGAAGCCGCCCTTGTCCAGCCGGACCCCGGCCGAGTCGAGCCCGATGTCGGCGGTGTTGGGGATCGAGCCGACGGCCATCAGGCAGTGCGACCCCTCGACGGTGCGGCCGTCGTCGAGCTGCACCGTGACCGAGTCACCGGTGCGACGTACGGCACCTGCCCGTGACTTGGACAGGACCGTCATCCCGCGGCGACGGAAGACGTCCTCGAGCACGGACGCGGCGTCCTGGTCCTCGCCCGGCAGCACCCGGTCGCGCGAGGACACCAGGGTCACCTGCGCGCCCAGCGAGGTGTAGGCGGACGCGAACTCCGCGCCCGTCACCCCCGACCCGACCACGACCAGGTGCTCCGGCAGCCGCTCCAGCGAGTAGACCTGCTCCCAGGTGAGGATCCGCTCGCCGTCCGGCTCCGCGTCGGGCAGCACCCGCGGGTGCGCGCCGGTCGCGACCAGCACGGCATCGGCGTCGATCGCCTGCTCGCCGCCCTCGTCGAGCGTCGCCACGACACAGGTCGGCCCCTCGAGCCTCCCGAGGCCGCGCAGCACAGTGACGCCCTCGCGCGCGAGGCGGGCCGCGATGTCGGCGGACTGGGCCTGCGCCAGCGCGGTGACCCGGGCGTTCACCTTCGCCAGGTCGACGCCCACGCGGTCGGCCGGCTCCTGGCCCGCTCCCCCGCCGACCCCGAGCCGGACGCCGAGCTCGCCGGACTCCGCCGTGTCCGTCATCACCTCGGCGGTCGCGATCAGGGTCTTCGAGGGCACGCAGTCGGTCAGGACGGCCGAGCCGCCGAGCCCGTCGCGGTCGACGACCGTCACCTCGGCGCCCAGCTGGGCCGCGACCAGCGCAGCCTCGTAGCCACCGGGGCCGCCACCGACGATCGCGATACGTGTCACGGCCGACATTCTCGCCCATTCCTCAGGGGCGTCCCCGCCGCAGCCTCACCCCGCCAATATCCTCTGCACCCATGGCCCTGTACGCCGCCTACGGCAGCAACATGGACCCCGGGCAGATGCTGCAGCGGGCCCCGCACTCGCCGTTGCGCGGCACCGGCTGGCTCACCGGCTGGCGGCTGACCTTCGCGGGCGAGGACCGCGGCTGGGAGGGCCCGCTGGCCACGCTCGTCGAGGCGGAGAACAGCCAGGTCTTCGTCGCGCTCTACGACGTCACCGACGCCGACGAGCGCAACATGGACTTCTGGGAGCACGCCGACCTGGCGCTCTTCACCAAGGTGCGGGTCCGGGTGGACACCCTCGAGGGCGAGGTCCTGGCCTGGATCTACGTGCTCGCCGACTACGAGGGCGGGCTGCCCTCGGCGCGCTACCTGGGCCTGATCGCCGACTGCGCGGAGGCCGCCGGCGCCCCCGACGACTACGTCGCCGAGCTGCGCGCCCGCCCCTGCCGGTCGGTCGGCCCCGGCGCAGGCCCCGCCAGCTGATCGTCACGAGACAGTCAAGGGAAGGTCTTCAGACGGCCATCTCAGGCGCCGATAACCCCGGGGTGAGACCACTCCGGCCCCTTCCCACGACGAGCGGTGGCGACCGCATCCTCCTCGCGCTGCAGTCCTGCCCGGCGACCCAGCGGGTCACGGTGCGCGTGTCGACGAGCACCCCCCGCACCCGCCGGTCGATCGCCGAGCTGCTCCAGGCCCACGCCTTCGCCGCGCACTGCCAGATCGCCGTCGCCGAGACCCGCGGGATCGCCGTGCGGTGGGTCGACGGGATCGTCAGCGGTACGGCGTCAGAGCTGGCCGCCTTCCTGGCCACGGTGACCCCGGTCCTCGACCGGTCGCACGGCAGCGCCAGCGTCGCCATGCCTGCGGCCGCTGCCTGACGGACCACCCGCGCGGCCCACTAGGGTCGCGCCGTGAGCGACTCCACCAGTCCCTACGCCCTCGCCGAGCAGGCCGCCGAGCGGCTCCGTGAGCTGACCGGCACCGACCGCCACGACGTCGCCCTGGTCATGGGCTCCGGCTGGGTGCCCGCCGCCGAGCTGCTCGGCGAGACGGTCGCCGAGCTGCCGGTGACCGAGCTCCCCGGCTTCCACGCCGCCGCCGTCGAGGGCCACGCCGGCACGCTGCGCTCCGTACGCATCGGCGACTCCGGGCGCGCCCTGGTCTTCCTCGGCCGCACGCACCTCTACGAGGGCCGCGGCGTGGCCGCGGTCGTGCACGGCGTGCGGACCGCGGCCGCGGCGGGCGCGCGCACGATCGTGCTCACCAACGGCTGCGGAGGGCTGCGACCGACCTTCCGCCCCGGCCAGCCGGTGCTGATCAGCGACCACATCAACCTGACGGCGACCTCGCCGATCGTGGGAGCGCACTTCGTCGACCTCACCGACCTCTACTCGCCGCGGCTGCGGACGCTCTGCAAGGAGGTCGACCCCTCGCTGGAGGAGGGCGTCTACGTGCAGTTCCCCGGCCCGCACTACGAGACGCCGGCCGAGATCGGCATGGTCCGCGCCATCGGCGGCGACCTGGTCGGCATGTCGACGACGCTCGAGGCGATCGCCGCTCGCGAGGCCGGCGCCGAGGTGCTGGGCCTGTCCCTGGTGACCAACCTGGCGGCCGGCATGACCGGCGAGCCGCTCGACCACGAGGAGGTCCTCGAGGCCGGCCAGGCCGCAGCCACCCGGATGGGCGAGCTGCTCGCCCAGGTGGTGGCCCAGCTGTGACCGGGCCGCAGGGGAGCAGGACCGCCGGTCAGGGCCAGGGGCACGAGCACCGCGAGAGCGCCGACACCGTCGACGCCACCGAGATCGCCCGGGCCTGGCTGGCCGAGGACCCCGACCCGGACACCCGCGCCGAGCTCCAGGGGCTGCTGGACGCCGGTGACCTCGAGGGGATCGCGGACCGCTTCAGCGGCCGGCTGGAGTTCGGCACCGCGGGGCTCCGCGGCGAGATCGGCGCCGGCCCCAACCGGATGAACCGCGTCGTCGTCACCCGCGCTGCCGCGGGCCTCTGCAGCTACCTGACCGCCCGCAACGGCCAGGCCGTCGTCATCGGCTACGACGCCCGGCACAAGTCCGACGTCTTCGCCCGGGACACCGCCGAGGTCGTGCGCGGTGCCGGCATGTCGGCCATGGTCCTCCCCCGCCCGCTGCCGACGCCGGTGCTGGCCTTCGCGATCCGCCACCTCGGCGCCGACGCCGGCGTGATGGTGACCGCGTCGCACAACCCGCCGCAGGACAACGGCTACAAGGTCTACCTCGGCGACGGCTCGCAGATCGTCCCGCCGGCCGACGCCGAGATCTCCGCCGCGATCGACGCCGTCGGGCCGCTGGCGACGGTCGCCCGCGGCGACGACTGGCAGACGCTCGGCGACGACGTGCTCGACGCCTACCTCGCGCGGGTCGCCGGCCTGGTCGCCGACGACTCGCCGCGCGACCTCGACATCGTCTACACGCCGCTGCACGGGGTCGGCCGCGACGTCGTGCTCGCGGCCTTCGACCGCGCCGGCTTCCGCGCGCCGACCGTCGTCTCGCGGCAGGGTGACCCGGACCCCGAGTTCAGCACCGTCGCCTTCCCGAACCCCGAGGAGCCCGGCGCCATCGACCTCGCCCTCGCGGCGGCGGTCGAGCACGACGCCGACATCGTGCTGGCCAACGACCCGGACGCCGACCGGTGCGCCGTCGCCGTCCCGGCCGGTGACGGCTGGCGGATGCTGCGCGGCGACGAGGTCGGTGCGCTGCTCGCGACTCATCTCGTACGCCGCGACGCCGGACTGTCCGGCACCTTCGCGGCGTCGATCGTGTCGTCGACGCTGCTCGGCCGGATCGCCGCGGCCCATGGCCTCGGCTATGCCGAGACGCTCACCGGCTTCAAGTGGATCTCGCGGGTCGAGGGACTGCGCTACGGCTACGAGGAGGCGCTCGGCTACTGCGTCGACCCGGCCGGCGTCCGCGACAAGGACGGCATCTCGGCGGCCCTGCTGGTGGCCGAGCTGGCCGCCACCCTCAAGGCGGAGGGCCGCTCGCTCACCGACCTGCTCGACGACCTCGCGGTGGAGCACGGGCTGCACGCGACCGACCAGCTGTCGGTGCGCGTCGAGGACCTGTCGCTCATCCAGGACGCGATGTCCCGGCTGCGCGCCACCCCGCCGACGTCGCTGGGTGGCCGTGCGGTCGAGTCCGCGGAGGACCTGGCCGCCGGGAGCGACGAGCTGCCGCCCACCGACGGCCTGCGCTACCGGCTGGCCGACGGCGGCCGGGTCGTCGTGCGGCCGTCGGGCACCGAGCCGAAGCTCAAGGCCTATCTCGAGGTCGTCGTCCCGGTGCAGGACCGCGACGTACCGGCTGCTCGGGAGATCGCCGCCCGCGACCTCGCGGCGATCTCCGCGGACGTCGCCGCCGCGCTCGCCCTGGACTGACCTCAGGCGGGATGGCCCGGATGACCAGCACCACGGCCGGAGTGCTCCTGCTCGTCGGGTCAGGAGTCTTCTTCGTCGGTGCCTCGTTCGGCGTGCCACTCGTGTTCATCGAGAGCCGCCCGGACGAGCGGCTGCGGATGCTCGAGGAGCGGCTGCTGGCGTGGCGCCTCGCCCAGCCGTTCTACGCGCTCGGCCCGCTGATCGCGGCGGCCGGTGTCGGTGTCCTGGCGGGGGCAAGTACCGGGAGCAGCCGGGTCGCGCTGGCGATCGCCTGCGCCGCACTCGGTGCAGGAGCGCTGTCCTGGTCGTGGTCGACCTACCTGCGCGGGACGCACCACCGTGAGTTCGCCGCGGGCACGCTGCCCGGCTGGCCTTTCGCGGTCTACGTCTGGCTCACGCTGGTCGGCCTGATGGCGCTCGGGGTCGGGCTCCTGCTCGCGGACCTCCCCGCCTGGGTGGGCTGGCTGACTCTCGGGGCGGACGTCGTCTTCGCCGCGGTGTACGTGCGGTTCCGGGACATCCCGCCGTTCGTGTTCTACCTGCTCCTCGTCCCGGTCGGCCTCGCGCTGCTCTAGACCAGCTCCTCCAGCTCCGACACGACCTGAGCCGGTGCGGGCATCGCCGCGATCTCGTCGCGCACCCGGCCGGCTCCGGCGCGGAGCTGCTCGTCCGCCAGGACGGCCCGCAGTGCGTCGGCGACAGCCTCCGGCGACACCGCGTCCGGGTGCAGCGCCAACCCCGCCCGGGCACGCACCAGCCCCGTCGCGTTGCGGAACTGGTCGGCCGCCTGCGGGAGGCAGAGCTGGGGCAGCCCGAGTGCCGCGGTCGCCAGCAGCGTGCCCGAACCCCCGTGGGACACCACGGCAGCGCAGTGCGGCAGCACCCGGGCCTGCGGCACCCACTGCCGCACCCGGACCCCGGCCGGCTGCGGCCCGAGCGCGGCCGGGTCGATGCCGGGGCCGACGGTCACCAGGAGCCGGACACCGAGCCCCGACACCATCTGGACGACAGCGCTCATGAGGTCGACCCGGTTGCTGACCGTGCCGAGGGTGACGTAGACGAGCGGCCGGCCGTCGTCCTCGGGCAGCACGGCCGCGAGCTCGGGCACGTCCTCACCGTCGTAGGTCACCGGCCGGGCGGCCCGCACGTCGCGGATGTGGTCCATCGGCACCGTCTGGAGGGCGGGCGGGCAGATGTCGAGGTAGAGGTGCTGGTAGCAACCCGCGTACAGGGGCACCTCGAGGCCATGCCGCGACCAGAGGGCGGCTACGTGCTCGCCCCCGTCGGCCAGGATCGCCGCGGGGATGGCCCCGCCGAATGCGTGCACCGCGTGCGGGACGCCGAGCAGCGTGCCGACCAGCGGCGCGGCGAGCTCGCCGTTCTCGTGCACGATCAGGTCGGGTCGCCAGTCGCGGGCCAGCGGCAGCACGGCCGCGAGCATGGGCCCGGTGCGTGCCGCCCCGAAGAGGAGCGGGAACACGCGCATCGGGACCTCCTCCGGAGCCAGCCCGACGGCGGCCCGGCGGGCCTCCGCCCGCATGGGCGCCACCTCGGCGTCCGTCAGGCCGGCCTCGGTCGCGTCGATGCCTGCCGCGCGGACGACCCGGCAGGCGTCCGCGCCGGTGGCCCACCGGACCTGGTGACCAGCGAGCAGCGCGGCGCGCGCCAGCGGCAGCATCGGCAGCACGTGCCCGTAGCCAGGCGTGGAGGTGAACAGGATCCGCACGGGCCCTCCCTCGAGCGACGCGGCGGTCGCCTCCCGGACGCTAGCTGCCCTGGCCGGAGCGGGCCGACATGCGGCCGGGGTGGATGCCTGCTGCGGCGGTAGAGTCGAACGGTGACCACGACCGCTCCCCCTCCGGTCGGGCGACCGTCGAACCCTCTCGCTGACGCCGGCTCGCTGGCCGATGTGACCGCCTCCGACTCCTCGCTCCGCCGCTTCCTGCACGGGCTGCCCGGTGTCGACCAGGTCGGCGCCGAGGCCCGGGCCGCGACGCTCTCGACCCGGTCGATCAAGACGACCGCGAAGTCGTGGGCGATCGACCTCGCGATCTCGATGATCGACCTGACGACGCTCGAGGGGCAGGACACCCCGGGCAAGGTCCGCGCGCTGTGCGCGAAGGCGATGCGGCCCGACCCCGCCGAGCCGGCGACGCCGAAGGTCGCCGCGATCTGCGTCTACCCCGACATGGTCCCGGTGGCCGTCGAGGCGCTGCGCGGCAGCGGCGTGCACGTCGCGAGCGTGGCGACGGCCTTCCCGAGCGGCCGGTCGAGCATCGCCGTCAAGCTGGCCGACACCCGGGACGCGGTCGCCGCCGGCGCCGACGAGATCGACATGGTCATCGACCGCGGCGCCTTCCTGGCCGGGCACTACCTCGAGGTCTACGAGGAGATCGTCGCGGTCAAGGAGGCCTGCGGTGACGCGCACCTCAAGGTGATCCTCGAGACCGGTGAGCTGGTCACCTACGACAACGTGCGGCGCGCCTCCTGGCTCGGCATGCTCGCCGGCGGCGACTTCATCAAGACCTCGACCGGCAAGATCGCGCCGGCTGCGACGCTCCCCGTGACGCTGGTGATGCTCGAGGGAGTCCGCGACTTCCGCGCCGCCACCGGCCGGCAGGTCGGCGTGAAGCCCGCGGGCGGGATCCGGACCACCAAGGACGCGATCAAGTACCTCGTGCTCGTCAACGAGACGGTCGGCGACGACTGGCTGGACCCCGACTGGTTCCGGCTCGGGGCGTCGAGCCTGCTCAACGACCTGTTGATGCAGCGCACCAAGATCGCGACCGGCCGCTACAGCGGCCCCGACTACTTCACCCTCGACTAGCAGAGCACTGAGGCTCCTGTGGATACCAAGAAGTTCGAGTACGCGCCGGCGCCGGAGTCGCGCGCCATCGTCGACCTGAAGCCGTCCTACGGGCTCTTCATCGGCGGCGAGTGGGTCGACCCCACCGACGGCCGCGCGTTCAAGACGGTCAGCCCCGCCAGCGAAGAGGTGCTGGCCGAGATCAGCGAGGCCGGACAGGGTGACGTCGACCGCGCGGTGAAGGCAGCGCGCAAGGCCTACGACACCGTGTGGTCCAAGCTCCCGGCCCGCGAGCGAGGCAAGTACCTGTTCCGCATCGCCCGCATCGTGCAGGAGCGGGCCCGCGAGCTCGCGGTCCTGGAGTCGCTCGACAACGGCAAGCCGATCCGCGAGTCACGCGACGTCGACGTGCCGCTGGTCGCCGCGTGGTTCTTCCACTACGCGGGCTGGGCCGACAAGCTCGACCACGCGGGCTACGGCCCCAACCCCAAACCGCTCGGCGTCGCCGGCCAGGTCATCCCGTGGAACTTCCCGCTGCTGATGCTGGCCTGGAAGATCGCCCCTGCCCTGGCGTGCGGCAACACCGTCGTGCTGAAGCCGGCCGAGACCACGCCGCTGACCGCGCTGCTCTTCGCCGAGATCTGCCAGCAGGCCGACCTGCCGCCGGGTGTCGTCAACATCGTGACCGGCGCCGGCGAGACCGGGCGGGCACTCGTCGAGCACCCGGGCGTCGACAAGGTCGCCTTCACCGGCTCGACCGAGGTCGGCAAGATGATCGCCCGCTCGACCGCCGGCAGCCACAAGAAGGTGACGCTGGAGCTCGGCGGCAAGGCCGCGAACATCGTCTTCGACGACGCGCCGGTCGACCAGGCCGTCGAGGGCATCGTGAACGGCATCTTCTTCAACCAGGGCCATGTGTGCTGCGCCGGCTCCCGGCTCCTCGTCCAGGAGAGCGCCTACGACGAGGTGATGTCCTCGCTCAAGCGCCGCCTCGGCACGCTGCGCCTCGGCGACCCGCTGGACAAGAACACCGACATCGGCGCCATCAACTCGGCCGAGCAGCTGGCCCGGATCCGCGAGCTCTCCGACGTCGGAGAGTCCGAGGGCGCCGAGCGCTGGTCGCCGCCGTGCGAGATCCCCGCGAAGGGCTTCTGGTTCCCGCCGACCGTCTTCACCGGCGTCAGCCAGGCGCACCGCATCGCCCGCGAGGAGATCTTCGGTCCCGTCCTGTCGGTGCTGACCTTCCGCACGCCGCAGGAGGCCGTCGAGAAGGCCAACAACACTCCCTACGGGCTCTCCGCCGGGGTGTGGACCGACAAGGGCTCGCGCATCCTCTGGATGGCCAACCAGCTGCGCGCCGGCGTGGTGTGGGCCAACACGTTCAACCGCTTCGACCCTGCGTCGCCGTTCGGCGGCTACAAGGAGTCGGGCTACGGCCGCGAGGGCGGCCGCCACGGGCTGGAGGCCTACCTCGATGTCTGATCGCAGGTCCGACCGAGTCGACGTCCGGAAGACCTACAAGCTCTACGTGGGCGGCAAGTTCCCGCGCTCGGAGAGCGGCCGGTCCTACGAGGTGTCCGACCGCAAGGGTCGCTTCCTTGCCAACGCCGCCATGGCGTCCCGCAAGGACGCGCGCGATGCCGTCGTGGCTGCCCGCAAGGCGCTCCCCGGATGGGCCGCCGCGACGGCGTACAACCGGGGACAGGTCCTCTACCGCGTCGCCGAGCTGCTCGAGGGCCGCCGCGGCCAGTTCGTCGAGGAGGTCGCGGCCGGCGAGGGTCTCTCCGCGCGGAAGGCGGAAGCCGCCGTCGACGAGGCGATCGACCGCTGGGTCTGGTACGCCGGGTGGTCGGACAAGGTCACCCAGGTCCACGGCTCGGCCAACCCGGTGTCGGGGCCGTACTTCGACTTCTCGGTCCCGGAGCCGACCGGTGTCGTCGCGGTCCTCGCGCCGCAGGACTCGTCACTGCTCGGACTGGTGTCGGTGCTGGCGCCGGTGATCGTGACGGGCAACGTCGCGGTCGTGCTCACCAGCGAGGAGCGCCCGCTGCCAGCCGTCACGCTCTCCGAGGTGCTCGCCACCTCCGACGTGCCGGGTGGGGTCGTCAACATCCTCACCGGCCGCACCGCCGAGGTCGCGCCGTGGCTGGCGTCGCACATGGACGTCAACGCCATCGACCTGGCCGGAGCGCCGGCGGACGCGGTCGTGGACCTGCAGGTCGCGGCCGCCGACAACCTCAAGCGCGTCGTACGTCCGGAAGCAACCGACTGGGCCGCCGTCCCGGGGCCGCAGCGGATGCTGTCGTTCCTGGAGACGAAGACCGTCTGGCACCCCATCGGCGTCTGAGCAGGTGGATCCTCGGCCGCCGATAGCGCGCGTCGTGCTGATCGCCGGCCCTCCCGGGTCGGGCAAGACCTATCTCGCCAAGGAGTCGGGCCTGCCGCTGCTGGACCTCGACGACTTCTACAAGGACGGCGACGACGCGACGCTGCCGCGTCACCCGACTCTCGGCATCGACTGGGACCACCCTGCGTCGTGGGACATGCCTGCCGCCATGGCCGCGCTCGAGACGATCTGCCGCGACGGCGCCTTCCTCCGCCGCCTGCGGCGCGACCTGGCCGAGCACCGCGACCCACCCCTGACCCTGGTGCGGCGTGGCCTGACGCAGCTGCGGGCCGAGCCGTCGGTCCTGGCCCGCCAGATGTCGCTCGGCTGCCGACCGTGCGACCGGGCCGGGACGCTCGCCGCCCTGCGAGCAGCCGCTCAGGCCGGCCGCCCTGACAACAGACCTGCCCGGTAGCCTCCGGCGATGACTGCGGAGGCCCGGCTGGTATTGCTCGCCGGCCCCTCGGGGTCCGGCAAGACGCACCTCGCGGAGGAGTCCGGGCTCCCACTGCTCGACCTGGACGACTTCTACAAGAACGGCGATGACCCGAGCGTGCCGCGCCACCCCACCCTCGGCATCGTCGACTGGGACGACCCGCGGTCCTGGGACGCGGAAGGTGCTCTCGCAGCGCTGGAAGCTGTCTGCCGTGACGGGTCCGCCGACGTACCGGTCTACGACATCTCCCGCGACGGCCGGGTCGGCAGCCGCCGCTTCGAGCTGGGCGGCCACCGCGCGTTCGTCGGCACCGGCATCTTCGCGGCCGAGCTGGTCGGCCCGGCCCGCGAGCGCGGCCTGCTCGCCGACGCTGTCGTCGTACGCCGGTCCCGGGTCAAGAACTTCCTGCGCCGGCTGGCCCGCGACCTGCGCGAGCACCGCAAGCCGCCACTGACGCTGGTACGGCGGGGCGTGCGGCTGCTGCGGGCCGAGCCCGGGGTGGTGGCCCGCCAGATGTCGCTCGGCTGCCGGCCGTGCGACCGGGCCGGCACGCTCGCCGCGCTGCGAGCAGCCGCTCTGTCAGGCCCGCCCTGACCCGTCCGCTCAGTGCACGCCGGCGAGCCGCTCGTCGCTGCCGAACTGGCTGATGAGCTGGCTGCGGGACGCGACGCCGAGCTTGGGATAAGCCTTGTAGAGGTGGTACTCCACCGTGCGTGGGCTGATGAACAGCTGCGCCGCCACGGCGCGGTTCGTCGCGCCCTGGCAGACGTGGCGGACGATCTGCAGCTCCTGGGAGGTGAGCTGCTGGACCCCGTCCCCACCGTCCTGGTGCACGACCTCGCCGGTGGCGCGCAGCTCCGACGCGGCTCGACGTGCCCACGGGTGCGCACCCAGACGGTCGAAGAGCACGAACGAGGTGCGCAGGTGCTTGCGGGCCTCGCTGCGGAGCCGCCGTCGCCGCAACAGCTCCCCGAGGAGGAGCTCGGCGTGCGCCTCCTCGTAGGACGAGTGCGCCCCCCTGAAGGCATCCGCCGCCGTCGCGAGCAGGTCGGCAGCCTCGGGGTCCCCCATCAGCGCGCGGCACTGCGCGACGGCTCCGACTGCCGCCAGCTGCCCGGTGGCCGCGGCCCATGCCTCGAGTCGTGCAACCGCTCCGGTCACCTCGCTCTGCCGGTCGGCGCGCACCGCAGCCTCGACCAGGTCCGACGTCGCCCAGAGCGCGATGATCGGGTTGCCCCGTCCCGGTTCCGCGTCCAGCATGCTCGACAGGTGCTCGTAGGCGCTCTCGGCCCGCCCGAGGCCGAGATCGAGGCGACCGGAAGCCCAGGTGGCGATGGCCAGCGGCAGCCCGAGCCCGCGGGCGCCGGCGGCGTCGCGGGCCGCGCTCCCGTGCCTCTCACACTCCTCCTCGTCGCCGCGGCAGGCCGCGACGTACGCCAAGGTCGCGTGCAGGTGAGCGGCTGACCCGGCCTGCTCGGTCTCGATCGCCAGCCGCAGGCCCTCCTCGGCGGCCATCCCGGCCGAGGCATAGCTCCCGAGCAGGGCCTCGGTGAACGCCCACTTCTCCAGCGGGTAGGGCAGGCTGGCCACGGCACCGCTGTTGCGTGCCGACGCGACCGCCCGACGCAGGTAGGCCCGGACGGTGTCGATGTCGCCCAGCTGGACGGCGGCAGTGCCGGCCCAGGTCAGCAGCCGAGGATCCTCCAGGTCGTCTGCGAGTGACAGCGCCGTCCGGACGAGGTCCGCACTGCTTGCCGTCTTGCCCTGCACGGCGCTGCTCGTCGCGGCCAGCCACGCCGACAGGAAGCGCTCGCGAGTGCTGTCACCGGGCAGGAGCGCCGCCGCCCGCTCCGCGGCCAGCTGGGCAAGCGGGCCGTCACCCGCGTACATCGCCGCGTCCACGGCGTCCGCGAGCATCTCCAGCGCCTGCGCCGGCGACGCGTCACACACCAGGTCAGCACCTTCACGAAGCACTCGAACCGCGAGGTCGAGCTCGCCGTTGCGCAGGGCGGCCCGGGCCTGCAGGTGCAGCAACCGGGCCCTCAGCTCAGGGTCGTCGGCGGACTCCTCGGCCCGTCGGACGAGGTCGCGCGCGCGTGCCGCCTGCCCCGCCATCCAGGCCGAGCTGGCCGCGGCCACCATCCGGCGCGTGCGGTCTCCGGCCGTGGAGGAGAGGTCGGCCGCGCGCTCGTGACCGCCCGACGCGGCGCCGTGGCCGCTGCGCTCCTCCGCGCGGTTCGCCAGTCGCTCCAGCTCGTCCGCCAGCTCGTCGTCGGGTCCGACAGCGGCGGCCGCGAGGTGCCAGGCGCGTCGGTCCACATGCCCCCGTGCGCCCAGCTGCTCGGCCAGCGCGCGGTGCACGGCGCGACGGGCGCTGGGCGTCGCGCCACCGTAGACCGCGGAACGGACGAGGGGGTGGCAGAGCTGGATGACGCCGTTGTGGGCCGACAGGAGCCCGGACTCCGCCGCCTCGGCCACCGCCTCCTCCGCCTCGCGCACGTCACCTGCAGCACCCAGGACGATCGCTTCCTCGCCGGACTCCTCGGCGGCCGTCAGGAGGAGCACGTGCCGAGCAGCGGCCGACAGCTTGCTCGCGCGGTCCAGGAACGCCGCCTCGAGGCGGTCACCGACGGGCAACGGTTCGGGCAGCGGTTCCTGACCAGCCAGCTCAGACTTGGTGAGGGCGCGGGCGACCTCCACGAGGGCTAGCGGGTTACCGCGGGTGTGGCCGACGAGCACGGAGCCCACCGTCTCCGGCACGGAGACCCCTGCCACATCGGTGAGCAGCTGGGTGCCTGCCTGCTCCGACAGGCCGGAGACGACGAGCTCCGCCAGGCCCGGCAGCTCGAAGCGGTCAGCACCAGGCTCGTCGCGCACCGCGAAGAGGAACACCACAGGATCGACGGTGAGCCGGCGCACGGCGAACTTCAGGGCATCCGTCGACGCGCCGTCGCACCACTGGGTGTCGTCGAGGACGCAGAGCAGCGGCTGCTCCCGTCCTGCCTCGCTGAGCAGGCTCAGGAAGCCCAACGCGACCAGGAACCGGTCAGGAGGTCCGCCGGGAGCCATCCCGAAGGCCACCCGCACTGCATCCGCCTGCGGATCCGGCAGCTCGTCGACCAGCGGCAGAAGTGGTTGGAGCAGCTGGTGAGCCGCGGCGTACGCGAACTCCGACTCCGCCTCGACGCCGCCGGCGCGGAGGAGCCGGACGTCGCGGCCGGCGGCGTAGTCGAGGAGCGCGGTCTTGCCCACGCCGGCTTCACCGCGGACGACCAGCGCAGCCCCCAGCGAGCTTCGTGCTCCGTCGAGCAGCTCGTCGATCCGCGAGCACTCGTCGCTCCGTCCCGTGAGCACCTCGCCAACGTAGCCGGGCTGGCACTAGTCGGAGCGCCAGTAGCCCTTCAGATTCGCGTGGCCTGCCCTCGCCCGGATCGTGTAGCCGACCGGCGCAGCGCCGGGCGCGCCGTACCGGCAGAGCCACTGGGCCGCCGAGAGATGAGGACAGTCATGAAGGCAAGGCCGAACGGACAACAGCGGGCGAACCGGGCGCCGACGGCGGTGCGGAAGGAGCCCGGGCACCATCGGGCCGTCCTGCCCGTGATCCTCCTGGCGCTGGCAGTGGTCGTGTCCGCGGTACCCGCACTGAACGTGGCGCTGCCGAGCCTGGCAGCGGACACCGGGGCGACCATGAGCCAGCTGCAGTGGATCGTGGACGCCTACGCCCTGGTCTTCGCCGCACTCCTGCTGCCGGCGGGCGCCATCGGCGACCGCTACGGTCGCAAACCGGTCCTCGTCTGGGGTCTAGCCGTGTTCGCCGTGGGAGCTGCCTGCGCCGCGATGACGACGTCGCCGGACATGCTCATCGCCTGGCGCAGCCTCATGGGCCTGGGGGCGGCACTCGTCATGCCCTCGACGCTGTCGATCATCACCACGTCTCTCCCCGGCGAGCGGCGCAGCAAGGCGGTCGCCGCCTGGGTAGGTGTCGCCGGAGCCGGCGCCATCGTCGGTCTGGTGGCTGCCGGCCTGCTCCTCGAGCGGTGGGGCTGGGCATCCGTGTTCTGGCTGTACGCCGGCGTCGCCCTCATGATCTGCCTGGCGGCGTCCCGACTGATCCCCAACTCGGTCGTGCCCGACCCGCCGCGGGTCGACTACGTCGGTGGCCTGCTGTCCGTCCTGACCCTGACGTCCATCGTGTACGGCGCGATCGAGGGCCCCGAGCGCGGCTGGGGAAGCCCGGAGACGCTCGGTGCCTTCGCCTTCGGTGGCGTGGCGTTGGTCGCCTGGCTGGTGTGGAGCCTCAAGGTCGCCGAGCCGCTGCTCGACCCGCGGCTGTTCGCGCGCCGCGGCTTCAGCACCGGCGTCGTGTCGATCAGCCTGCAGTTCTTCGTGTTCTTCGGCTTCGTCTTCGTGATCATCCAGTACCTCCAGCTCGTCCTTGACTACTCGCCGCTGCAGGCCGGGCTGGCCCTCCTGCCCATGGGCATGGCGATCGGCGCGGTCTCCCGGCGGGTGCCGCACCTGGTCGAGAAGGTCGGTCGGCGCCCCCTCGCACTGGCCGGGCTGGTCATGATGGCGACCGGCATGACGCTCATGTCGACCCTGGACGAGGGCTCGAGCTACTGGCTGGTCCTCGCCGGGATCGTGCCGGTCGGAGTGGGCATGGCGCTCGCCATGGCGCCTGCCACGACGGACATCGTGGCCGCTCTTCCCCTGCACAAGCAGGGCGTGGCATCGGCCACGAACGACGCCGCTCGCGAGGTGGGCGGCACGATGGGGATCGCTGTTCTCGGCAGCATCCTGAACGACCAGTACCGGGCCGGCGTCGCCGAGGCCGCACCGGCCTCGGCGCCGGACGGGCTCGTCGGCACCGCGCAGGAGTCGCTGGGCGCCGCCCTCGGGATCGCGGCTCGCCTCGGCGAGCGTGGTGACGCGCTGGCGGTGGGGGCACAAAGCGCGTTCGTCGACGGCCTGGCCTACGCGTTCCTGGCCTCCGCGGGTGCGTTGGTCCTGTGCGCGGTCGTCTTCGCCGTCGTCCTCCCGCGACGGAGCAAGCCGGACGAGCCTGAGGCGAGCGGGCCGGACGAGACCGAGGTGAGCACCCCTGACACGAGGCTCTCCTCGGGCCGCCCCTCGCCCGCGGGCGCGATGTCCAGCACGACCTTCCGGACCGGCTCGAGCTTCCAGCCCGGAGTCATGTTGCTGCGCTAGAGACCCGCGTGGGCGTCCACCGTGCCGAAGTCAGCCCTCGGCCAGGGTGGACGCCCACGCGGCGCTGACCTCGGCGCACACCTCGGCTGCCAGGTCGGTGAACTGGGCGACGTACGGCGGGAGCTGACGGTCCGCGTGCGAGAGCAGCCCGAGGCTGCGCGGGGGCATCCCCGTGACCACCGGGACGACCGCCACCTCGGGGTCGTCCTCGTCGACGGTCAGTCGCGGCATCAGGGCGTAGCCCAGGCCGGCCGCGACGAAGCCCTGGATCGTGGGGTTGTCGTTGGACCGGAAGACGATCGACGGCTCCGCGCCCGTGCGCCGCAGGTGGCGCAGCAGCTCCTGGTCGAGCTCCTCGTCGAGGAAGCCGATCAGGGGCAGGCGAGCTGCCTGGCGCAGGCTCACCGACCGGGCGCCCGCGACCGGTGCGTCGGCCGGTGCCACCAGGACGAAGGGATCGTCGAGCACCCGGCGGACCGTGAAGGGGCCGTCGCGGACCGGCAGCGGGGCGAAGGACAGGTCGAAGCGTCCGGACTCGACGGCGTCGACGAGCTCGGCGTGGTCGAACGTCTCGTGGGGCGACAGCGTCACCCCGGGCCGGGCCTCCCGGAAGCGCTTCAGCAGCCACGGCAGCACCTTGGTGCCGACGCTCTGCATGGTCCCGACCCGCAGGACCCCGCTGTCACCGGCGGCGATCGCCTCGAGGTCGGCACGGGCGGCCTGCAGCCGGGCGAGGACGGCACGGGCGTGGACGACGAGCGCCTCGCCAGCGGGAGTGAGGGAGACCCGTCGCGGCCCGCCCGGCCGGGTGAGCAGCCGGGTGCCGACGGCTCGCTCGAGCGCCGCCACCTGCTGGCTGACCCCGGACTGGGTGTAGCCCAGCTCGTCGGCCGCCGCGCCGAACGTCCCGGTGTCCACGACCGCCACCAGCGCCGACAGCTGCCGGGGGTCGGGCAGCAGAGCATCAGTCATACTGATGAACAATGCCAGATAGAGTCGTTGGACTTATCAATCGGGCGAGCCGACGATGGTCCCATGTTCCTCACCGACTGCCACGCCTGCGGCCTGCGCGAGCTGCGCGGAACCCGCTCCATCGAGCTCCTCGTCAACACCGACGGTGCTGCTGGGGGGATGCACCTGGTCTACCGGTGCACCCGCTGCGACGCGCGCAACGTGCTCGGCGCCGCGCCGGTCGCCACCGCCCCGGCCACCGGTCAGCCGGTCCCGGCGCCCGTCGCTGCCTGACCTGTCGCTACCGCGCCAGCGCGGCGTACCCCGGCTTGATCACGTCGTTGATCAGGGCGAGGCGCTCGTCGAACGGGATGAACGCCGACTTCATCGCGTTGACCGTGAACCACTGGAAGTCGCGCCCCTCGTAGCCGAACGCCTCGGCCAGCTGGGTGAACTCCCTGGTCATCGAGGTGCCGCTCATCAGCCGGTTGTCCGTGTTGATCGTCACCCGGAAGTAGAGCTTGCGCAGCAGGCCGATCGGGTGCTCGGCGATCGACTTGGCGGCCCCGGTCATCACGTTGGAGGTGGGGCACATCTCCAGCGGGATGCGCTTGTCCCGGACGTACGCCGCGAGGCGCCCGAGACGCACCTCCGCGGGGTCGGTGTCGGCGCCGTCGGGGGCCTCGATGTCGTCGATGATCCGCACGCCGTGGCCGAGCCGGTCGGCGCCGCACCACTGGATGGCCTGCCAGATCGAGGGCAGCCCGAAGCCCTCTCCGGCGTGGATCGTGAAGTGCGCGTTCTCCCGCTGGAGGTACTCGAAGGCGTCCAGGTGCCGGGTAGGCGGGTAGCCCGCCTCGGCGCCGGCGATGTCGAAGCCCGCGACCCCGTCGTCGCGGTGCCGGATCGCGAGCTCGGCGATCTCCATCGAGCGCGCGGCGTGGCGCATCGCGGTCAGCAGCGCCCCGACCCGGATGGGGTGGCCGGCGGCAGCCGCGCGCCGCTCCCCCTCGCGGAACCCCTCGTTGACGGCGCGCACGACCGCCTCGAGGTCCAGCCCGCCGGTCACGTGCAGCTCGGGGGCGTAGCGGACCTCCGCGTAGACGACGCCGTCGGCGGCCAGGTCCTCGGCGCACTCGGCGGCGACCCGGCGGAGCGCGTCCGCGGTCTGCATGACCCCGACGGTGTGGGCGAAGGTCTCCAGGTAGTCCTCCAGCGAGCCTGAGCTGGCCGCCTCGACGAACCACCGGCCCAGCGCCTCGACATCGGTGCTCGGCAGCCCCTCGTAGCCGGTCTCGGCGGCAAGATCGACCACGGTGGCCGGACGCAATCCCCCGTCCAGGTGGTCATGGAGCAGGACCTTGGGGGCGCGCAGCAGGTCGGCCGCCGAAAGTGCGCTGGTCAGGGGATTCTCCTCGCCATTCGTCAAAGAGTTGGTCACGGCCGGAGGTTACCGTCTGACAGACTCTCAACTTCGGGGTCTAGTTGCACGAAGAAAGAGGCATGACGGTGGGTGCACGCGAGGACGTCCGGATAATCCGGCCCGCGGCCATCCTGGACGAGCGCGCCGCGGCGCAGGTCCTCCAGCAGCTGCGTCGTCTCGACGTGTCCGCCGGCGGCGTGTGGAACGCCAGCTCGTCGCTCTGGCAGCGCTACGACGCCCCCTGGGACGGCGTGGGCGGCACCCGCGGCGAGGCCCAGCTGCTCGGGTCGATCGCCGTCATGTACGACAGCCCTCACCGCCACGAGATCACGATCTACAAGGTCACCGTCACCGAGCACGGCCTCGACCAGGGCTGGACAGTCGAGAGCCTCTGCGACGACGCGCTGATCTGGGCCGGTCTGACGATCGCGACCTGCCCGCGTGCCGAGCTCAACGCTCCCCCCGAGTCGGACCCCTTCCGCCGCCGCTGACCCCGTCGGACGGCCGCTGAGCGCTGTGCTCAGTCCTCGCGGTGGGCGAGGTCGGGGTCGAAGGCCGGCAGGCACACCGCCACGTACTCCGCCCCCTCCGGGCCCACGCTGTAGCGCACCCGCTCCCCCGCGCGGGTGATCACTGCCTGGCCCGCCGGGACCGTCAGGCTGCCGCGGTCGTGCTCGACGACCACCGAGCCCGCCAGGACGAGGGTGACCTCGTCGAACTCCGGCACCTGGGCCGGCTCGTCCCACCCGGCCGGCGCGGTCATGTGGGCCACCGACACGACCGACGTGCCGGTGGTGACCTTGCCGACGTACTCGTCGATGACCTTCCCGCCCGGGACGGGGATCCGGGTCGGGCTCTCGACCAGCTGCGGAGTCACTCGGCGATCCGGTCCAGGACGAGACCGGGCAGGGCCGGCCGGGAGTCCTCCGGCACGATCGTGACGGCCGACGCCAGGGCTTCCTCGGCGCCGGCGAAGCGGTCCGGCTCGTCGGTGTGCAGGGTGAAGAGCGGCTCGCCGCCGCGCACCAGTGCGCCGGGCTTGGCGTGCATCTCCACGCCCGCGCCGGCCTGCACCGGGTCCTCCTTGCGCGCCCGGCCGGCACCGAGCCGCCAGGCCGCCAGGCCGACGGCGTAGGCGTCCAGGCCGGCCAGCACGCCGTCGGCCGGTGCGGGCACCACGTGCGTCTCACGTGCCGTGGGGAGCGCCGCGTCCGGGTCGCCGCCCTGGGCGGCGATCATCCGGCGCCAGACGTCCATCGCCGTGCCGTCGGCGAGCCGGGCCGCCGGGTCCTCGCCCTCCAGGCCGGCGGCCGCGAGCATCTCCCGCGCCAGGGTCACGGTCAGCTCGACGACGTCGGGCGGTCCGCCACCGGCCAGCACCTCGACCGACTCCCGGACCTCGAGCGCGTTGCCGGCGGTCAGGCCGAGCGGCGTCGTCATGTCGGTGAGCAGCGCGACGGTGCGCACCTCGTGGTCGGACCCGAGGGCAACCATCGTCCGGGCCAGCTCCTGAGCCGAGCCGAGGTCCTTCATGAAGGCGCCGGAGCCGACCTTCACGTCGAGCACCAGCGCCCCGGTCCCTTCGGCGATCTTCTTGCTCATGATCGAGCTCGCGATCAGCGGGATGGCCTCGACCGTTCCGGTGACGTCACGGAGGGCGTAGAGCTTCTTGTCGGCCGGCGCGAGGTCTTCGCTGGCCGCGCAGACGACGGCACCGACATCGGCGAGCTGGGCGAGCATCTCCTCGCGGGACAGGGTCGCGCGCCAGCCGGGGATCGACTCCAGCTTGTCGAGCGTGCCGCCGGTGTGACCCAGGCCGCGTCCGCTGAGCTGTGGGACGGCGGCGCCGCACGCGGCCACCAGCGGTGCCAGCGGCAGGGTGATCTTGTCCCCGACGCCGCCGGTCGAGTGCTTGTCGGTCGTCGCCCGGCCGCCGACCGACTCCGGCGGGAAGGACATCCGGATGCCGGAGGCGATCATCGCGTCGGTCCAGCGCGAGATCTCGCGACGGTCCATGCCGTTGAGCAGGATCGCCATCGCCAGCGCCGACATCTGCTCGTCGGCGACCTGCCCGTGGGTGTAGGCGTCGACGACCCAGTCGATCTGCTCGTCACTGAGCGCCTGACGGTCCCGCTTCGCCTGGATGACCTCGACCGCTGACAGCCACAGGCGCACGAGCGGTCCGATTCGCTCGGCTTCCACCAGGTCGTCGGGGCCGAAGGGGTCCGGGAGGACCTGGCTCATCGGGCGGATGCCGCGCACCGTCTCGAGCAGCAGGTCCGGGCCGCCGTTCTCGTAGAGGATCTGCCGGCACCGGCCGCACGGCATCAGCGCGTTGCCGTGCTGGTCCACGCAGGACACCGCGACGAGGCGGCCGCCGCCCGTCGAGTGCAGGGCCGAGACCAGGCCGCACTCGGCGCACAGCCCGACCCCGTAGGCCGCGTTCTCGACGTTGCAGCCGACGACGACGCGCCCGTCGTCGACGAGGCCGGCGGCGCCGACCTTGAAGTGCGAGTACGGCGCGTAGGCCCGTGCCATGACGTCCACCGCGGCCTGGCGCAACGCGGCCCAGTCGACCTCCGGGGCGTCAACCACCTTGACCTCGTCGGTAGGGCAACCCGTCGGCAGCGGGCATGCGTAGCCGTTGGGACGCGAAGGCGAGGACGAGCAACGTCGTGACGTACGGCGTCATGTTGGTGATCTGCTCGGGCAGAGTGTCGGTGACCGCGTACCAGAACAGGAAGACCGCACCGGCGAACGCGGTGATCGACGCGCCGACGAGCTGACGCCGGGTGATGAGCCCGATGCTGGTGACGACGAGCAGGACACCGATCAGGAACAGCAGCGCGTGGACTCCCTCGCCGCTGCGCAGCTGCAGGGCGTCGGTGTAGCCGAAGAGGCCGGCGCCGGCGGCCAGGCCACCGGGCCGCCAGTTGCCGAAGATCATCGCAGCCAGGCCGATGAAGCCTCGCCCACCGGTCTGACCCTCCCGGTAGCCGTTGCCGAGCACCAGTGCGAGGTAGGCGCCGCCCATGCCGGCGAGGCCGCCGGAGACGAGCACCGCGGCGTACTTCATCAGGTAGACGTTGACGCCCAGCGACTCCGCCGCGACCGGGCTCTCACCGCAGGACCGCAGTCGCAGGCCGAACGCCGTGCGCCACAGCACGTAGTAGGTGCCGACCACGAGCAGGACCGCCACCAGCGTGAGCAGCGAGATGCCGACGGTCAGGCCGCGCACGATGCCGGCCAGGTCCGAGACGAGGAACCAGCCCTTCGCCTGCAGGTCGGCCAGCGGTTCACCGATGCCAGGGATCGACACCTCGGAGATGTCCCCGATCGGCGGTGACTGCGACTCCCCGCCGCCGGGTGTGCCCTCGAAGGCGATCACGGACAGGAACTGGGTGACGCCCAGACCGAGGATGTTGATGGCGACACCGGACACGATGTGGTCGACACCGAACGTCACGGTGGCGACGGCGTGCAGCAGTCCACCGGCCGCGCCCATGAGGACACCGACGAGGACGCCGACCCACGGGCCCCAGTGGAAGCCGGCCCAGCCGGCCCCCCAGGTGCCGAGGATCATCATCCCCTCGAGGCCGATGTTGACGACGCCGGCGCGCTCCGACCACAGGCCGCCCAGCCCGGCCATGCCGATCGGCACCGCGAGGGCGACTGCTGCACCGACGGTGCCGCTCGACGTGAGCTCGTCGGCGCCGGTGATGGCCGCAATCACCGACAGCACGATGATGAACCCGGAGATGGCTAGCAGGGTCGTCGGCCAGCCGGGCCGGGTGATCCGACGCCGTGGGGCGGGCGGGCTGCCGGGCGTGCCGGCCACGGGCTGAGCGGTGGTGGTCATGCCGGCACCCCCTCGGCCTCGGTCTCACGTTGGGCGGCCAGCTCGCGGCTGACCCGGCGCTGCTCGGCGACGATCGAGTAGCGCCGCACCAGCTCGTAGGCGATGACGACCGACAGCACGATCGTGCCCTGCATGATCAGGACGATCTCCTTGGAGATGTCGTTGATGTCGAGGATGATCGACGAGGCGTCGAGGAACGAGAACAGCAGGGCGCTGAAGGCCATGCCGATGGCGTTGTTGCGGCCGAGCAGCGCGATCGCGATGCCGGTGAACCCGAGGCCGGCCGGGAAGTCCAGGCTGTACGTCCTCGAGTCGCCGCCCAGCAGCTGCGGCAAGCCGACCAGGCCGGCGACAGCACCCGACAGCAGCATCGAGATGACGACCATCCGCTTGACGCTGACGCCGCTCGCCACGGCCGCGCTCTCGGACCGCCCGGTGGCCCGCAGGTCGAAGCCGAAGCGGGTGCGCCCCAGCACCACGGAGTAGGCGATGCCGGCGGCCAGGGCGACGAAGATGAAGCCGTAGACCTTGAGCTCGCTGTCGGGGATCAGCGAGACGCCGGGGAACGCGCCGGACTCGTCGATCGGCTCGGTGCCGATGTTGTTGCTGCCCGGCGACATCGACCGCGACCTTGCCGAGCATGAAGGCGATCAGCGACGTCGCGATCGCGTTGAGCATGATCGTCGAGATGACCTCGCTGACGCCTCGGGTCACCTTGAGCGCCGCCGCGACGCCGGCCCACATCGCGCCGACCAGCATCGCGACGACGACGATGACCGTGATGTGCAGTGGCTTGGGCAGCGAGAAGGACCCGCCGACGACGGCGGCGCAGAACGCCGCGAGGCGGTACTGGCCGTCGACCCCGATGTTGAACAGGTTCATCCGGAAGCCGATGGCCACCGCGAGCGCCGACAGGTAGTAGGTGACGCCCTGGTTGATCGACAGCGCGATGACACGCGGCTGCTTGCCGTAGGTCCACACCTGCTCGAGCGTCGCCATGATCGGGTCACCGGTCGACACGCAGGACGAGGGCCGTGACGAGGAGCGAGAAGGCGATGGCCAGCGCAGGTGCGGCGATGCTCAGGGCCACGCCGGCGGGCGTCGAAGCGGGCGATCCGGGCGGCCACCGCGGTCACTGCTTCTCTCCCGCGCCGGTCATGGCGGAGCCGAGGTCCTGGGGCGTGACGTCACTCGGGGTCGACGTCGGCGACGAACCGGCCGCGCAGGATCACCTTCAGCGAGTCCGACAGGCCGATCAGCTCGTCGAGGTCCGCGGAGATCAGCAGGACGGCCAGGCCGGCCCGACGGGCGGCGCGGATGTGCTCCCAGATCGCCGCCTGCGCGCCGACGTCCACGCCCCGCGTGGGGTGCGCCGCGATGAGGACCTTCGGCTCGCCGCTCATCTCCCGCCCGACGATCAGCTTCTGCTGGTTGCCGCCGGAGAGCGACGCGGCGAGCACGTCGATGCCAGGGGTGCGGACGTCGTAGTCGCGGACGATCCGCTCGGTGTCCTTGCGCGCGCCGGCCCGGTCGATCCAGACCCCCTTGACGTTGGGCTTCTGGGTCTGGTGGCCGAGGATGCGGTTCTCCCACAGCGGCGCGTCCAGCAGCATGCCGTGGCGCTGCCGGTCCTCGGGGATGTAGGCGATGCCGGCCTCTCGGCGGGACCTCGTCGACCACCCCGACATGTCGGTGTCGCCGAGCTGGACGCGCCCGCCGGTCGTCGGGCGCATCCCCATGATCGCCTCGACCAGCTCGGCCTGGCCGTTGCCCTCGACGCCGGCGATGCCCAGGACCTCGCCGCGGTGGATCGTGAAGGCGATGTCCTCGAGCACCGGCCGTTCGCCGGCGGGACGGATGCTCAGACCCTCGACCTCGAGCACCGGCTCGTCGGTCACGGTCGACTCACGGGTCTCCGGGGTCGGCAGCTCGCTGCCCACCATCAGCTCGGCCAGCTGTCGGGCGGTCACCGACGAGGGGTCGACGGTGTCGACGGTGGTGCCGCGGCGGATGACGGTGATCTCGTCGGCCACCTGGAGCACTTCGTCGAGCTTGTGCGAGATGAAGAGGATGGTGAGCCCCTCGTCCTTGAGCTCGCGCAGGTTGTCGAACAGCTCGTCGACCTCCTGCGGGACCAGGACGGCGGTGGGCTCGTCGAGGATCAGGATCCGGGCGCCGCGGTAGAGGACCTTGAGGATCTCGACGCGCTGCCGGTCACCGACTCCCAGGACCTCGACCAGCTCGTCGGGCTCGACGTCGAGCCCGTAGGTGTCGGCGATCTCCTTGATCCGCCGCTTGGCAGCCGCGAAGTCGATGAACCCGGCCCTGGTCGGCTCGCTGCCGAGGACGACGTTCTCGAGGACGGTGAGGTTGTCGGCCAGCATGAAGTGCTGGTGGACCATGCCGACGCCGGTGTCGATGGCATCGCTCGGGGAGTGGAAGGCCACGTCGCGCCCGTCCACGCTGATGGTGCCCTCGTCCGGACGCTGCATCCCGTAGAGGATCTTCATCAGGGTGGACTTGCCCGCGCCGTTCTCCCCCACGATGGCGTGCACGTGGCCACGCCGGACCGTGATGTTGACGTCGTCGTTGGCGACGACGCCAGGGAAGCGCTTGGTGATCCCGCGGAGCTCGACCGCGGTGTCTGTGGGCGCCTGGACAGGCGGCGAGGCACTCGACGTGGCGATGACGGCACCTTCCTCGGACGGCGGTCAGGGACAGGCCGGTCGGGCGCAGCATGGCAGAACAGGAACCGGGCCCGAGGGAACGCTACCGCCCCCTCGGACCCGGTCGTGGTCCTACTCCCGCACCCGGCCGGCAGCACGCCGGCCGGGCGCCGGGCCGCTACTCGGTCGGAACCGTGATGGTGCCGTCGATGATCTGGGTCTTGTACTCGTCCAGCTTGGCCGTGATGTCGTCGATCTGGCCGCCGCTCGTCGAGTAGCCCACGCCGTCCTTCTCGAGGTCGTAGGTCACCGCCCCCGCGGTGAAGTTGCCCTCCACCACGGAGCTGATGAAGTCGTAGACCGCCACGTCGACCTTCTTGAGCATCGAGGTGATGATCACGTCCTTGACCGCCGGGTCAGCGGTGTTGTACTGGTCCGAGTCGACGCCGATGGCGAAGCCGCCCGCGTCCTTGGCTGCCTCGAACACACCACCGCCGGAGCCGCCCGCAGCCTGGTAGACCACGTCGGCGCCCTTGTCGAACATGCCCGCGGCCGCGGTCTTGCCCTTGGCCGGGTCACCGAAGCCGGAGAAGTCCGGCGGCTGGGTGAGGTACTTGACCTGGATCTCGATGTCCGGGTTGACGGCCTTCGCGCCGGCCTCGTAGCCCGCCTCGAACTTGTGGATCAGCGGGACGTCGACACCGCCGACGAAGCCGACGTTGCCGGACTCCGACTTCAGCGCGGCAGCCGCGCCGACCAGGAACGAGCCCTGCTCCTCGGCGAAGAGCAGGTTGGCGATGTTGTCGCCGGTCGCTGCCGCGTCGTCGATGATCGCGAACTGGGTGTCTGGGAGCTCGGCGGCGACCTTCTTGACCGAACCCGAGTAGGCGAAGCCCACCGCGATGACCGGGTTGAAGCCGGCGCTCGCCAGAGCACGCAGGCGCTCCTCCTTGGCGGACTCGGGCTCGCCATTGGCGGCCTCGGCCTCGTTGGTCTCGATGCCGAACTCGTCAGCGGCCTTGTCCAGACCGGTCGCGGCCGCGTCGTTGAAGGACTGGTCGCCGCGGCCACCGATGTCGTAGGCAAGGCCGACCTTGACGTCGCTGGCCGGAGCGCTGCTCGAGTCGTCGCCCTTCGGGGTCGTGTTGGCTTCGTCGTCGCCGTCGCCTCCGCAGGAGGTCAGGACGAGGGCGCCGGCCAGGAGGGCCGCCGCCAGTGTGGTCACCCGTCGCACGGGGTGTCTCCTTCCATGGGCCGGGCGCCACAGATCCGGGGCGCCGGGGCCGACCTCTGCGGTCGACAGTGGGGCACTCTAGCCACACCTGACACCCGCCCCGCCGAGATGGCGGTCCTCCGTTATGAAAAGGAGAGAATCGCCGCAGCGGCGAGCACCCGGACGCCGACCGGGAGAGCGCGCTCGTCGGCGTCGAAGAGCCCCTGGTGCAGGTCGAGCCGCTCCTCCGTCGGCAGGCCGGCGGGCGCCACGCCCAGCCTGGCCAGCGCCCCGGGCACCTTGCCCAGGTACCAGGCGAAATCCTCGCCGCCCAGGCTCTGCTCGGTCCCGACCAGCGCCTCGGCCCCCTCGAGGGCCTCGACGGCCCTCGTCAGCAGGTCCACGCTGCCCGCCTCGTTGTCCACGGGCGGCACGTTGCGGGTGTAGGTCACCTCGGCCTTGACGCCGTACGGCGCCAGGATGGTGTGGACGAGGTCCTCCACGAGGGCGGGCGCGTCCTCCCAGGCGGCACTGTCGAGACACCGCACGGTGCCCTCCAGCTCACCGGCCTGCGGGATCGCGTTCGCGACCCTGCCGGCGGCGATGCGCCCCCAGACCAGGCTCAGGGACGCGCGGGGGTCGATCCGCCGCGAGAGCGCGCCCGGGAGCGCGGTGACGAGCTGGCCCATGGCATAGACGAGGTCCGCCGTGAGGTGCGGCCGCGCGGTGTGCCCGCCCGGTCCCGCGACCCGCACGAGCAGGTGGTCCGCGGAGCCGGTGATCGCGCCGGCCCGGAGCCCGACCTGCCCCACGGTCGCCCGAGGGTCGCAGTGCAGGGCGAAGATCCGCTCCACGCCGGCCAGGCCGCCGGCGTCCACCACGGCGAGCGCACCGCTGCGCGAGGACTCCTCGGCGGGCTGGAAGACCAGCCGGACCCGTCCGGCCAGCCGCCCTTCGCGAGCCAGGTCGGCGAGCACCAGCCCGGCGCCCAGCACGGCCGCCGTGTGCACGTCGTGCCCGCAGGCGTGGCACACGCCCGGCACCGACGACGCGTAGTCGACCGCCTTGCCGTCGACGATCGGCAGGGCGTCGAGGTCGGCGCGCAGCGCGACGGCGGCGTCGCCCTCGCCGATGTCGCAGATCAGCCCCGTGCCGCCGGGGAGCCCCTGCGGGTCCAGCCCGGCTGCCTGCAGCCGCTCGCGGACGAGTCGGGTCGTGCGCACCTCCGCCCAGGACAGCTCCGGGTGGGCATGCAGGTCCCGGCGGAAGGCGACCAGCTCGTCGACGTACGGCGCCACCCGGCCCGGCAGATCCAGCCCGGCCAGCTGCGGCTCGGGGGTGTCGTGCCGTGCGGTCACCGCGCAGACCTTACCCGCGGCCGGACGAGCGCGACGCCAGGCCGACTAGAAGGCGTCCGTGGGCTGGTGGGTCCCCCACGCCTCCCGCAACACGTTGCAGACCTCACCGACTGTGGCGCGCGCCCGCAGCGCGTCGTGCATCGGGTAGAGCACGTTGGCATCACCGTCGGCCGCGGAGCGCAGCTCGTCCAGGTGACGCCGCACCTCGCCGGAGTCCCGCTCGGCGCGCAGCCGGGCGAGCCGCTCCACCTGCTGCGCCTCGATGGTCGGGTCGACGCGCAGCGGCTCGTAGACCTCGTCCGCGGGGCGCTGGAACCTGTTGACGCCGACGACGGTCCGCGACCCGTCCTCGACCGAGGTGGCGACGTCGTAGGCGGACTTCTCGATCTCGCGCTTCTGGAACCCGGCCTCGATGGCCTCGACCGCCCCGCCCATCTCCTCCACCCGCTCCATCAGCTCGCAGATGGCGGACTCGATCTCGTCGGTCATCGACTCGACGGCGTATGACCCGGCAAAGGGGTCGACGGTCGCCGTCAGGTCGCTCTCGTACGCGATCACCTGCTGGGTGCGCAGCGCCAGCCGGGCGGCCGTCTCGGTGGGCAGGGCGATGGCCTCGTCGTACGAGTTGGTGTGCAGCGACTGGGTGCCGCCGAGTACCGCGGCCAACGCCTGCACGGTCACCCGCACGAGGTTGACCTCCGGCTGCTGCGCTGTGAGCTGCACCCCGGCCGTCTGGGTGTGGAAGCGCAGCATCATCGACTTCGGGTTCTCCGCCCCGAACTCGTCCCGCATCACCCGCGCCCAGATCCGCCGGGCCGCGCGGAACTTCGCCACCTCCTCGAGCAGCGTCGTACGGGCGACGAAGAAGAAGGACAGCCGCGGCGCGAAGTCGTCGACCGCCAGGCCGGCGTCGAGCGCCGCCCGGACGTACGCCCTCGCGTTGGCGAGCGTGAACGCGACCTCCTGTGCGGGAGTCGCCCCCGCCTCCGCCATGTGGTACCCGGAGATGGAGATCGTGTTCCAGCGCGGGATCTCCTTGTGGCAGTAGGCGAAGATGTCCGAGATGAGGCGCAGGGACTGCCTCGGCGGGTAGATGTAGGTGCCCCGGGCGATGTACTCCTTCAGCACGTCGTTCTGGATCGTGCCCGACAGCTCGGCCGGGTCGACCCCCTGCTCCTCGGCCACCAGCTGGTAGAGCAGGAGCAGAACCGACGCGGGAGCATTGATGGTCATCGACGTCGACACGTCGGCGAGCGGGATCCCGTCGAAGAGGGTTCGCATGTCGTCGACCGAGTCGATCGCGACGCCGACCTTGCCGACCTCGCCGTGCGCGACGGGGTCGTCCGAGTCGTAGCCCATCTGCGTCGGCAGGTCGAACGCGACGGAGAGCCCGCCCGTGCCGGCCTCGACGAGCCGGTGGTAACGCTCGTTGGACTCCTTGGCGGTGCCGAAGCCGGCGTACTGCCGCATCGTCCACGGGCGCCCGGTGTACATGTTCCGGTAGACGCCGCGGGTGTACGGGTAGTCACCCGGCTCCCCCAGCCGGGTCGCGGGGTCGAAGCCCTCGAGTGCGCCGGGGCCGTAGACGGGGTCGATCGGCAGGCCGGACTCCGACTCGCGCGACATGCCGTCGATGCTAGCCATCGCGGCTCGCCGGACCGTTAGCCTGCCCTCGATGAGACTCGCGACGGGGACCCTGGCGCTGGCGGCGCTGCTCTCGGTGGCGGCCCCCGCTGTCGCCGCGGACGGCTCGGTCGACGGCACCGTCGGCGGCGAGCAGCTCGCGACGCACGGACTCGTCGTCGACGCTCCCGGGGCAGACCCGATACCGAAGGTGTCGGGCGACGCCTGGCTGCTCGCCGACCTAGAGACGGGCGAGGTCCTCGCGGCGCAGGACCCGCACGGGCGCTACCGGCCGGCGAGCATCCTCAAGCTGCTCACAGCGATCACGACGCTGCCCGAGCTGCAGCCCGAGGACGTCTACACCGCGCAGTGGGACGACGCCAACGCCGAGGGCAGTCGGGTGGGTCTGGTGCCGGACGCGACCTACACCGTGCACAACCTCTTCGAGGCGCTCTTCCTCGTCTCCGGCAACGACGCTGCCAACGCGATCGCCAACGCGGCCGGTGGCGTGAAGTCGACCGTCGCCGAGATGAACAGGACCGCGCGCAGCCTCGGGGCGCTGGACACGACGGCGCGCACGCCGAGCGGGCTCGACGCCCCCGGGCAGTTCTCGTCCGCCTACGACATGAGCGTGATCGCCCGTGCGGCGTTGGCGCGCGAGGACGTCCGCAGCTACGTGAGCACCGTGAAGTCGCAGTTCCCGGGGAAGATGCCGCGCGCCGGGAAGACCCGCAAGACCTACGAGATCTACACCCAGGACCGGCTGCTGCTGAACTACCGCGGTGCCATCGGCGTCAAGACCGGCTGGACGACCAAGGCCCGCGGCACGTTCGTGGGTGCCGCGGAGCGCGGCGGACGCACCCTGGTCGCGACCGTCCTGCACTCCGAGGGCGACGCCTGGCAGGACTCGGCCCACCTGCTGACCTGGGGTTTCCGCAACGCCGACGTGGCCCGACCGGTCGGCACGCTCGACGCGGTGCGGCCCGCGGCCGACGCGGCCGCCGGACCGAAGACCTCCGAGGGGGGCGACGAGGCCGGGACCGGCGCCGCGGCGGCGACCGCCTCGTCCGGCACCGACCGCGGCCTGCCGTGGTGGCTGGAGATCGCCGTCGTCGCGCTCGGGGTCGTCGCTGTGCTGCGCGGCCGGGTCCTGCTGCGCCGCCGTCTGCGACGGGCCCGCGGCCGGACCGCGATGGTCCGGCCGGTGTCTCAGCCGCGCGACCGCGCCGACCGGCGGCGGGTGACCACCGCAGCGGCGGCGGCACCGATTCCGGCCCCCAGCGCCACCCCCCGCCACGACCTGCGGGACGACGAGCCGCCGGCCACGTCGTCCGCCTCGACAGGCACCGCCTCGTAGTCACCGGGCGCGACCGCGGCGACCGGCTCGGTCGCCCAGGCGATGCCCGTCGTGCGCCCTGCCCCCGAGTCCCCGACCGCCGCCGGTCGCAACGAGTAGGGCTCCGTCGCGGTCCAGGCCGCCGACAAGACCAGCAGCTTCGAGGCGAAGTTGATCCAGACGAGCAGACCCACCATCACGCCGAAGGTCGCGTAGAGCGGGTTCTGCGTCACACGCCCGATGAGGAACGTCCCGACGAGCTTGAGCAGCTCGAAGCCCACGGCCGCGAGGACCGCGCCGGACCGCACGCGGCGCCACGGCAGCTGGGCGCCGGACAGCCGCGACAGCAGGATCGCGAACACCACGACGTCCACGGCCAAGGCCAGGACGACGGACAGCACCTTGAGCAAGACCGTCGCCGTCATGGACTCCTCGAGTCCGACGGCGCCGAGTGCCTGGGTCGTCGCGGCGGTCGCCAGGCTCGAGACGACGACCGAGGCCAGCAGGCTCAGCCCGAGCATCGCCAGCACGACGACGTCCCAGAGCTTCTTGGCCACCAACCCCATCGAGACGTCGTCGGTGCCGAAGACCCGGCGCAGGGCGTCGCGCAGCGCGTCCAGCCAGCCGAGCCCGGCATAGAGCAGGCCGATGAGGCCGATCAGCCCGGCACCGGCCTTGGCGTCGATGATGTCCTGGATGTCGAGCTGGCCCTCTCCGGTCCCGATCAGGCTCGGGAAGGCGCTCTCGACGGCGGCGACGACTTGGTCCTGGGCCTGCGGGTAGATGTCGCTCAGGTAGCCGACCAGGGCGAAGGCCAGTGCCATCAGCGGGAAGAACGAGAGGAAGCCGAAGTAGGTGATCGCCGCGGCCAGCTGCCTGCCGAGCACCTCGCTGTGCCGGTCGTAGGCCCGCACCGAGTGGTCCACCCACGCCCGACGGCCGCGGGCGGCGCGCAGCCGCTCCTTGAGCCGGTCCGCTCGCGAGGTCACGGGGGCACGTTGCCCGAGCGGGTACGTCGCTACACGCTGTCGGGTGCGGGACCCGGCAGCGGCTGCCCGAGCGGGTAGTCACGCTGCGGCCGCCACACCCGGTCCGGCCCGTGCTCGTAGAGGCTGAAGCCCCAGACACCGAACCGCACGTCGTAGCCCGCCATGTCGTCGAACGCCTGCCGCAGCACCTCGCCGGGCAGGTCGTGGGCGACAGTGACGTGCGGGTGGTAGGGGAAGCTCAGGTCGCGGGCCAGGGGGCCCGACCGGACCCGGCTCTCGACACGCTCGCAGTCACTGATGCCCAGCACCACCGACACGAAGACGACCGGGGAGACCGGGTGGAACGTGCCGGTGCCGCGCAGGTGGATCTCGAAGGGCTGCTCGGACTCCGCGATCGTGCGGAGGTGCTTCTCGATCCGGTCGAGGTCGTCCTCGCCGACCTCGGTGGGCGGGAGAAGCGTGATGTGCGTCGGGATGGACCCGGCCAGCGCGTCGCCGTAGCCCTCCCGGACCCGCTGCAGCTCGCCGCCGTAGGGCTCCGGGATCGCGATCGCGACGCCGATCGTGCGCGTGTTCACGGCGGGGTGGCCCCGGGCAGGAAGCCGACCCGCTCGTAGACGTCGGCGAGCGTCACGGCGGAGATCTCGCGCGCCCGGGCGGCGCCGGCCGCCAGCACGCGATCGAGCTCCGCCGGGTCGTCCAGGTACTCGTGCACGCGACGCTGGAACGGCACGGCCGTGTCGAGGACGGCCTCGGCCACCGCCTTCTTCAGGTCGCCGTAACCCGAGCCCGCGAACTGCTCCTCGAGCCGCGCGACGGTCTCCCCGCCGCAGGCGGCCAGGATGCCGAGCAGGTTGCTCACGCCCGGCTTGCCCTCAGGGTCGAAGGCGACCTCGCGCCCGGTGTCGGTGACCGCCGACTTCACCTTCTTCTCGATGACCTTCGGGTCGTCGAGCATCCACACCACGCCACTGCCGCCGATGCTCTTGCTCATCTGCTTCTCGACGAGCTGCAGGTCGTAGATCTTGGCGACCTCGCGCAGGATGTGTGGCTCGGGCACCACGAACGTGTCGCCGAAGCGGCTGTTGAAGCGGTTGGCCAGGTCGCGGCTCAGCTCGAGGTGCTGGCGCTGGTCCTCGCCGACCGGCACCCGCTCCGGCCGGTAGAGCAGGATGTCGGCCGCCTGCAGCACCGGGTAGGTGAACAGGCCCACCGAGACGTTGCCGCCACGGGCCGACTTGTCCTTGAACTGGGTCATCCGGCTGGCCTCGCCGAAGCCGGTGAGGCACCCGAGGACCCACTGGAGCTGGGCGTGCTCGGGCACGTGGCTCTGCACGAAGAGCGTGGCCTGCTCCACGTCCACCCCGCCGGCGAGGTACTGGGCTGCGGTCGCCCGGGTGCGCCTGCGGACCGCCTCAGGGTCGATGTCCAGAGTGATCGCGTGCAGGTCGGCGACGAAGTAGAAGACGTCGTAGTCGTCCTGCAGGGCCACCCACTGGCGCAGCGCGCCGAGGTAGTTGCCGAGGTGCAGCGAGTCGGCCGTCGGCTGCATGCCGGACAGCACGCGGGCGCGCTGGGAGGCGTGGGGGGAGGTCACCATGAGGTCACTCATTGTGCCAGCCGCGGCGGGTCCCCCTGGCGGTCGGCGGCCAGGTCGGCGGCCTGGTCCCTCGCCCCGTCCCCCGCCACCTCGGCGGGCTGGTTTCCGGGCCGGTCCCCGGACGCGGAGTCCTGCCCGGCCGCGTCGGGCACCTGGGTGAGCCGGACCCGGGCGATCCGGCGGCCGTCCAGCTCGGTGACCGTGAAGCGCTGCCCCAGCGCCACGATGCTCTCGTCGACCCCGGGGAGGCGGCCGAGCTCGTTGATCACGAAGCCGGCCACCGTCTCGTAGGGACCCTCCGGCAGCTCGAGGCCGGTCCGGTCCTGGAAGTCCTCGAGGTTGAGCAGGCCGTCCACCTCGACGTCGCCCGCCGGCAGCGCCTTCGCCGGCTCCTCGGCGACGTCGTACTCGTCGTGGATCTCACCGATGACCTCCTCCATGAGGTCCTCGAGGGTCACGATGCCGTCGGTGCCGCCGTACTCGTCGACGACGATCGCGAGGTGATGGCCTTCGCGGCGCATCTCCGACAGCGCGGAGAGCACCCGTTTGGTGCCGGGCATCAGCTTGACCTCGCGGGCGATCTCGCCGACCCGCACGGAGCTGCCGTTCATCTCCGGCGAGAAGAGATCCCGCACGTGCACGAACCCGACGACGTCGTCCTGCGACCCCCGCACGACCGGGTAGCGGCTGTGCGGGTTGCTCGACGACATCCGGACCGCCTTGAAGACGGGGGTCGACGCGTCCAGGAAGTCGACCTCGGTGCGGGGGACCATCACCTCGTGCAGCTGCCGTTCTCCTGCCTCGAAGACGTCCTCGATGAGCTGGCGCTCCTCACGGCCGAGGGTCTCGTGCGCGGCGACGATGTCGCGCAGCTCCTCCTCGGAGATCGCCTCCCTGGCCGCGCCAGGGTCGCCGCCGAACACGCGCACCACGCCGTCCGTCGAGCGGGACAGCAGCCAGATCACCGGGCGCGACATCTTGGCGACCCGGTCCAGGGTGGGCGCGATGAGCAGCGCGAAGCCCTCGGCGCGCTGGAGGGCCAACCGCTTCGGTGCGAGCTCGCTGAAGACGAGTGACAGGTAGGTGATGACCAGGGTCACCACGATGAAGGCGAGCCAGTAGGCGGTGTCCTGGGCGGCAGGGTCGCCGTCCGGGCCGCCGGGGACACCCCAGTCACGCAGGACCGGCGAGAGGTCGTCCGCGAACGCCGACGCCCCGAACGCCGCGGACAGGAAGCCCGCAAGGGTCACCCCGATCTGCACGGCCGCCAGGAAGCGGTTCGGGTCCGACGCCAGCGCCGCGACCTTCTGCCCGCGACGCCCCCGCTGCGCCAGCGAGCGCAGCTGCCCCTCACGGAGCGAGACCAGCGCGATCTCCGACCCGGCGAAGAAGGCGCCGAGCAGCAGGAAGAAGAGCACGAGCAGCGCATTGGCCACGGTGGAGTTCACGGCGTACCGCAGGGTTGCGGGCGGTACGCCGGACTAGAGCAGCCGTCCATGACTCCGAAGGGTAGACGAACCGGACAACAGCGCCTTGGTCGCGCCTGCCGGGTGCAGCGGCGATCGTCTGGGTAGCGTCGCGCCATGAGACGGACCAGCACGTCGTTGGCCGACGGCCGGGAGATCGTCTACTTCGACCGCGACGACTCGCGCCCGGACCGGCTGGTCCCCGACCGTCGGGACCTGGCACCGACCACGACAACCTCGGAGATCCGGTACGACGTGCTGACCGACGAGTGGGTGGCCGTCGCCTCTCACCGGCAGGGCCGCACCCACCTGCCCCCGACCGACGAGTGCCCGCTGTGCCCCACGCGCAACGGGCGGCAGACCGAGGTGCCGGCCCCCGACTACGACGTCGCCGTCTTCGAGAACCGCTTCCCGTCCTTCTCCTCCGCTACCTCCTCGGCGGGTACGTCCGGGAGCGACCCGGTCGTCGTCGAGCCGCACGGCCTGTCCGGCCGGGCGCCGGGCATGGGGCGCTGCGAGGTGGTCTGCTTCACCAGCGACCACGACACACCGATCAGCCAGCTGCCGCCCGAGCACGTCCGCCTCGTGGTCGACGCCTGGGCGGACCGCACCGAGCGCCTCGGCGAGCTGCCGCACGTCGAGCAGGTCTTCTGCTTCGAGAACCGCGGCGAGGAGATCGGCGTAACGCTCGGCCATCCCCACGGCCAGATCTACGCCTACCCGTTCGTGACGCCGCGCACGAAGCAGCTGCTGGAGGCTGCCCGCCGCCACCGGGAGCGCACCTGGCGCAGTCTCGTCGCGGACGTCATCGCCAGCGAGCTGGCCGACGGCTCCCGGGTCGTCCACGAGAGCGAGCACTGGGTCGCGTTCGTCCCCTCCGCGGCTCGCTGGCCGGTGGAGGTGCACCTCTACCCGCGGCGGCAGGTCCCGGACATCTCGGCGCTGTCCGGTGAGGAGCGCGACGACTTCGCCCGGGCGTACCTGCACGTCCTGCAGGCGATGGACAACCTGTACGACACCCCGCTCCCGTACATCTCCGCGTGGCACCAGGCGCCGGTGCGCACCGACCGCGAGCTCGCGTACCTCGGCCTGCAGGTCTTCTCGGTCCGCCGGGCGGCGAACAAGCTCAAGTACCTCGCCGGGTCGGAGTCCGGCATGGGCGTCTTCGTCAACGACATCACCCCGGAGCAGATCGCTGCGCAGCTGCGCGAGGCGGCCACCGCGTGAGCGTCACCGTCACCAGCGAGGACTTCGTCCGCACCTTCGACCGGCACCCGGCCGGAGTCTGGTCGGCCCCGGGACGGGTCAACCTGATCGGCGAGCACACCGACTACAACGACGGCTTCGTGCTGCCCTTCGCGATCGACGCCCGGACCACCGTCGCCGCCGCGGCCCGGGACGACGGGCTGGTGCGGCTCCGGTCCGCCCAGCAGCCGACCGGCGACGTCGCCGTCCGCGTGCCGGATCTCGCCCCCGGGAGTCCCGAGGGCTGGGCGGCCTATGCCGCCGGCGTCGTCTGGGCCTTCCGCGAGGCCGGCCACGACGTGCCAGGCCTCGACCTGCTGGTCGACGGGCGGGTGCCGCTGGGGGCCGGGCTGTCGTCGTCCGCCGCGCTGGAGTGTGCGGTCGCCATGGCCCTGGACGGCCTCCTGGGACTTGGCCTCGACGCCGACCCGCTCGCCGTCCTGGCGCAGCAGGCCGAGAACGACTTCGTCGGAGCGCCGACCGGCCGGATGGACCAGCTGGCGTCGCTGCGCTGCACCCCCGGGCACGCGATCTTCCTCGACAGCCGGTCGCTGAAGGTCGAGCAGGTGCCGCTCGACGTGGCGTCCGCGGGGCTCCGGCTGCTCGTCGCGAACACCCGCGTCGACCACGACCACGCCGAGGGCGGCTATGGCGAACGGCGGGCGGCCTGCGAGCGCGCGGCGGGGCTGCTCGGGGTCAAGGCCCTGCGCGACGTGCCGGCCGACGACCTCGACGAAGCACTGGCTCGGCTGCCCGACGCCGAGCTGCGCCGCCGGGTCCGCCACGTCGTCACCGAGGGCGCCCGGGTGGTCGAGGCGGTGGCCGCCCTGCGCACGGGCGGATGGACCGCCCTGGGCGCCCTGATGGACGCCTCGCACGCCTCCCTGCGCGACGACTACGAGGTGAGCTGCGAGGAGCTCGACGTCGCGGTGGCCGAGGCCCGCGCCGCCGGGGCGCTCGGCGCCCGGATGACCGGGGGCGGCTTCGGCGGCTCGGCCATCGCCCTGGTGCCGGTCGACGCCGTCGACGCGGTGGCAGCCGCGGTGACCAGCTCGTTCGCCGACCGGGGATGGACCGCACCGGTGGTCCTCGAGGTCAGCCCGTCGGCCGGGGCGCGCCGGGACGCCTGAGGATCGGGCCGCCCGGCGGCCAACGGACCGGCGGGATTTGTCCTCGATGTCCGGGTCCTGGTAGGACCGTGCAGTGACCCCCCAGTCCCCGGGCTCGGCCGGCGAGCGCGCCCTGCAGCGCCAGCTCGGCACCGCCGACCGTGCCGACCGCTTCTACGGCGACCAGCTCCTCGACCACCTCAACCCGCAGATGCGTGACTTCGTCCGCCGCCAGCAGATGTTCTTCCTGGCGACCTCGGACCGCGCCGGCGAGTGCGACAACACCCTGCGCGCCGGTCCGCCGGGGTTCCTCGAGGTGCTCGACGACCGCACGCTGGCCTGGCCGGAGTACAAGGGCAACGGTGTGATGGCCAGCCTCGGCAACATCAGCGAGAACCCGCACGTCGGCCTGCTCCTCGTCGACTTCGTCCATGACACGGTCGGCCTGCACGTCAACGGCGGCGCGCGGATCCTGCCCACCGCAGACGCGGCACGGCTCGGCCTCGAAGCCCGCTCACCCGCCGGAAGCGGGGCGCGGCTCTGGGTGCAGGTCGACGTCGAGGAGGCCTACATCCACTGCTCCAAGCACGTCCCGCGGCTGGCGGAGGTCGACAGCTCGGGAGCGACCGACGCCCCGCCGGTCCGCCGGGCCCGGACCGCCGACTACTTCGGCACCGCCGCCGCCCGCTGCGACGACGCCTCGGCCGCGTCGTAGCCCCGCTCCTCCGGGCAGGGTGCGGTCAGGCGAGCTTGGCCGCCAGCCCGTGGTCGAGGGCGGCCAGGAAGTCTTCGGTGGTCGCCCACTCCTGGTCCGGGCCCACGAGCAGGGCCAGGTCCTTGGTCATGGTGCCGCGCTCGACGGTCTCCACGCAGACCTGCTCGAGCGACTCGGCGAAGCCGGTCACCTCGGGTGTGCTGTCCAGCTTGCCTCGGTGCTTGAGGCCGCCGGTCCAGGCGAAGATCGACGCGATCGGGTTGGTCGACGTGGGCTTGCCCGCCTGGTGCTGACGGAAGTGCCGGGTGACCGTGCCGTGCGCCGCCTCGGCCTCGACGGTCCGGCCGTCCGGCGTCATCAGCACCGACGTCATCAGGCCGAGCGAGCCGAAGCCCTGCGCCACCGTGTCGGACTGCACGTCGCCGTCGTAGTTCTTGCACGCCCAGACGTAGCCGCCCTCCCACTTCATCGCGGCGGCCACCATGTCGTCGATCAGCCGGTGCTCGTAGGTCAGACCCTTGGCCTCGAACTCGGCCTTGAACTCCTTCTCGAACACCTCGGCGAAGATGTCCTTGAAGGCGCCGTCGTAGGCCTTGAGGATCGTGTTCTTGGTCGACATGTACACCGGGTACTCGCGCTGCAGGCCGTAGGCGAACGACGCCCGCGCGAAGTCCTCGATGGACTTGTTGAAGTTGTACATCCCCATCGCCACGCCGCCGTCGTCGCCGTAGTTGGCGACCACGTGCTGGATCGGCTCGGAGCCGTCCGCGGGGGTGAAGGTGATCGTCAGCTGGCCGGCGCCGGGCACCTTGAAGTTGGTGGCCTTGTACTGGTCGCCGTGCGCGTGACGGCCGATGATGATCGGCTTCGTCCAGCCCGGCACCAGCCGCGGGATGTTGCTGATGATGATGGGCTCGCGGAAGACGACGCCGCCGAGGATGTTGCGGATGGTGCCGTTGGGCGAGACCCACATCTTCTTCAGCCCGAACTCCTGCACCCGTGCCTCGTCGGGCGTGATGGTCGCGCACTTCACGCCGACCCCGTGCTCCTTGATGGCGTTCGCGGCGTCGATGGTGATCTGGTCGTCCGTCGCATCGCGGCTCTCGATGCCGAGGTCGTAGTACAGCAGGTCGACGTCGAGGTACGGGTGGATCAGGCGGTCCTTGATGAACTGCCAGATGATCCGCGTCATCTCGTCGCCGTCGATCTCGACGACCGGGTTCTGCACCTTGATCTTCGCCACGGGGCTGCTCCAGGGGGTTCAGTGTCGGGTCGTGCGGTCGTGCCGTTGTGCTCTTCTGGATGGCGTAGCTGGTCAGACGAGGCCGAGGCCCTGGACCGCGTCGCGCTCCTCGGCCAGCTCGGCCACGGACGCGTCGATCCGGGTGCGGGAGAAGTCGTCCACGTCGAGGCCCTGGACGATCTCCCACTCGCCGCCCGACGAGGTCACCGGGAAGGAGGACACCAGCCCCTCGGGCACGCCGTAGGAGCCGTCGGACACGATCGCGGCCGAGGTCCAGTCGCCGTCGGGCGTGCCGCTGACCCAGCTGAAGACGTGGTCGATCGCGGCGTTGGCGGCTGACGCCGCCGACGAGGCGCCACGGGCCTCGATGATCGCGGCGCCGCGCTTGGCCACGGTGGGGATGAAGAAGTCGGCGATCCACGCGTCGTCGTCGAGCACCTCGCGGGCCGGCTTGCCGGCGACCAGTGCGTGCGAGAGGTCCGGGTACTGGGTCGCCGAGTGGTTGCCCCAGATCGTGAGCTTCTGGATCTCGGTGACCGGCGTCCTGGTCTTGTTGGCCAGCTGGCTCAGCGCCCGGTTGTGGTCGAGGCGGGTCATCGCGGTGAAGCGCGACTTCGGCACGTCCGGCGCGTGGGCGGCGGTGATCAGAGCGTTGGTGTTGGCGGGGTTGCCGACCACCAGCACGCGGACGTCGTCAGCGGCGCCGGCGTTGATGGCCTCGCCCTGGGGCTTGAAGATGCCCCCGTTCGCCTCCAGCAGGTCGCCGCGCTCCATGCCCGCGGTACGCGGACGGGCGCCGACGAGGAGCGCCACGTTGACGCCGTCGAAGGCAGTCCGTGCGTCGTCGGTGATGTCGATGCCGGTCAGCAGCGGGAAGGCGCAGTCGTCGAGCTCCATCGCGGTGCCCTCGGCGGCCTTGAGCGCGGGCGTGATCTCCAGGAGCCGCAGGCGGACCGGCACGTCCGGGCCGAGGAGCTGACCCGAGGCCACCCGGAAGAGCAGGGCGTAGCCGATCTGGCCGGCTGCTCCTGTGACGGTGACGGTGACGGGGGTCCGGGCCATGAGGGTCGCTCCTTGGTCGGGATGGCTGCAGAGGACTGCAGCGGCTATCTCAGCACTTCCCGCGCAGCCTTCCCGCGCGGGGGGCCGGTCACCCGGGTGTCGGCACCACGATCGCCAGCACCACCAGCGCCACGCCCATCGTGGCGAGCACCAGGACGTCGAACGCGCGGCTGCGCACCACCAGCAGGCCGACCCGACGCGCCGGGAGGACCAGGCGCGCCAGCATCGCGAAGAGGACCGAGAGGCCCAGGATCAGGCAGCCGCTGCGGAAGTGGTCGGTCACGACCAGCGCCAGCCCGGTCAGGCCGCCGCCGAGGACGGTGAGAAGTGGCCACTGGCGACCTACCCAGCCGCCGCGGATCGGCGGCCGGTCGTCGACCGGCGGCTGGGTCTCGGTCACCGCCCGGCGCCCCCGCCCGACCCGGTCAGCGCCCGCTCGGCGCGCTCGACCACGTTGAGCAGCAGCATCGCCCGGGTCATCGGCCCGACCCCGCCGGGCATCGGCGCGACGTGCCCGGCGACCTCGCTCACGTCGGGCGACACGTCACCCACCAGGCCCCGCTCGGTGCGGGTGATGCCGACGTCGACGACGGCGGCTCCCGGCCGGACGAGGTCCGCGGTGACCAGGCCCGGGACACCGGCGGCGGCCACGACGACGTCCGCACGCCGCAGGTGGCTCGCCAGGTCCCGGGTGCCCGTGTGGCACAGCGTCACGGTGGAGTTCTCGGAGCGGCGGGTCAGCAGCAGGCCGAGCGGCCGGCCGACCGTGACCCCGCGCCCGACCACGACGACCTCCGCACCGGCCAGCGGGACGTCGTACCGACGGAGCAGGGCCACGATCCCGCGCGGCGTGCAGGGCAGCGGGCCGTCCTCCATGAGGACGAGCCTGCCGAGGTTGGTGGGGTGCAGGCCGTCGGCGTCCTTGGCGGGGTCCATCCGTTCCAGCGCCGCACCCGCGTCCAGCCCGGCGGGCAGCGGGAGCTGGACGATGTAGCCGGTGCACGCCGGGTCGGCGTTGAGCTCGTCCACGACGGCCTCGACCTGCGCCTGGCTGGCATCGGTCGGGAGCTCGCGCATGATCGAGGCGATGCCGACCTCGGCGCAGTCGCGGTGCTTGCCGGCGACGTAGCTGCGGCTGCCGGGGTCGTCACCGACGAGGAGCGTGCCCAGGCCGGGCACCACGCCGCGCTCTCGAAGGGCAGTGACGCGCGCCGTCAGGTCGGCCCGGATCTCGGCCGCCGCCGCCTTGCCGTCAAGAGTCGTCGCGCCCACGGGGCGCGAGTCTGTCACGCCGAGGTTCCGCCCACCGCCGCCGGCAACCGGTCGCACCGTCAGTGCGCGAAGTGCCGAACCCCGGTCAGGTAGAGGGTGATCCCGGCCGCCGTCGCGGCCGCCACGACCTCTTCGTCGCGGACGGACCCGCCGGGCTGGGCGACGGCGCGCACACCGGCGTCGGCCAGGACCTGCAGCCCGTCCGGGAAGGGGAAGAAGGCGTCCGAGGCGGCGACCGCGCCGGTCGCCCGGTCCCCCGCCCGGGCCACCGCGAGCCGCGCCGAGTCGACTCGGTTGACCTGCCCCATCCCGACGCCGACGGTCGCGCCGCCGGCCACGAGCAGGATCGCGTTGGACTTCACGGCCCGGCAGGCGCGCCACGCGAAGGCCAGGTCGGCGAGCAGGGCAGCGTCGGCCGGCTCGCCGGCGGCCAGGGTCCAGCCCGTCGGGTCGTCGCCCGGCTCCCCGACGGCGTCGGCGGTCTGCACGAGCAGCCCGCCCGAGACGGGCCGGGTCTCCGTCGCCGGGTGCGTCCACCCGTCGACCTGCAGGACGCGCACCGCCTTCTTGCCTGCCAGGACCTCCAGTGCGCCGGGCTCGAAGCCCGGTGCGGCCACCACCTCGGTGAAGACCTCCGCCACCTGCTCGGCCATCCGCACGGTCACCGGCCGGTTGGTCGCGATGACCCCGCCGAATGCGGAGACCGGGTCGCAGGCGTGCGCCTTGCGGTGCGCGTCCGCGACCGGGTCCGGCGCCGACGGGTCCCCCACGGCGATCCCGCACGGGTTGGTGTGCTTGATGATCGCGACGCAGGGCGCGTCATGGTCGTGGGCGGCGCGCAGCGCCGCGTCGGTGTCGACGTAGTTGTTGTAGCTCATCTCCTTGCCGTGCAGCTGGGTGGCGCCGGCGAGGCCCGGGGACAGCGCGAGGTCGCGGTAGAGAGCGGCGCCCTGGTGCGGGTTCTCGCCGTAGCGGAGCACTGCCTCCCGGACGTACGTCGCGCCGCGATGCACCGGCCAGCCCTGGGGATCCGGCGCGAGCTCGGCCTGGAACCACTGCGCGACTGCGGTGTCGTAGGAGGCGGTGTGCGCGAAGGCCGACGCCGCCAGGGACCGCCGCTGCGCCAGCGTGAAGCCGCCGGCTTCGACGGCCGCGAGCACGTCGCCGTAGCGCGCCGGGTCGACGACCACCGCGACCGAGGGGTGGTTCTTCGCCGCCGACCGCACCATCGCGGGGCCACCGATGTCGATCTGCTCCACGCACTCGTCAGGTGTCGCTCCGGAGGCCACCGTGTCGCGGAAGGGGTAGAGGTTCACGACGACGAGGTCGAAGGGCTCGATGCCGAGCTCGCCGAGCTGGTCGCGGTGCGACTCCAGCCGCCGGTCGGCGAGGATGCCCGCGTGCACGGCGGGGTGCAGCGTCTTGACCCGGCCGTCCAGGCACTCCGGGAAGCCGGTGACCTCCTCGACCGGCGTGACGGGCACGCCGGCGTCCGCCACCCGGGCGGCCGTGGAGCCGGTAGACACGACGGCGACCCCTGCCGCGTGCAGGCCGCGGACCAGCTCCTCGAGGCCGGTCTTGTCGTAGACACTGACCAGGGCCCGCCGCACCGGCTGCCGCTCGCCGGGGATGTGTGGGGCACTGCTGTCGTCCTGGCTCACGCCGACCTCGCTCACGGGATGGTGACCTTCCTGCCCGAGACCGTGAAGCCCTCGCGGAGCATCCGGCCGACCGTGTCGACGAGCACCCGGCGCTCCTCGACCTTGATGCGTTCGTGCAGCGTGTCCTCGTCGTCGTCGACGAGGACCGGCACTGCGGCCTGGGCGACGATCGGGCCGCTGTCCACGCCACCGTCGACGACGAAGAGGGTGCAGCCGGTGACCTGGACTCCGTAGGCGAGAGCGTCACGGGCGGCGTGCATGCCCGGGAACGCCGGCAGCAGCGACGGGTGGCTGTTGACCAGCCGGCCGGCGTACCGCTCGAGGAACGCCTGTCCGACCAGGCGCATGAAGCCGGCGGACACCACCAGGTCCGGCTGGTAGGACCCGACCGTCGCGGCGAGCTGCGCGTCCCAGGCCTCGCGGTCGCCGTCGAGGGGGAGGCAGAAGGTCGGCACGCCGGCGGTCCGCGCCCGGTCGAGGGCGCCCGCCGACTCCCGGTCGCTGCCCACCGCCGCGACCGTCACGCCGTAGCTCGGGTCCGCGGCGGCGTCGAGCAGCGCCTGCAGGGTGGACCCGCCGCCGGAGGCGAGCACCACGACACGTCGCCTCGTCATCGGCGCCGACGATAGCGCCGACCGGGGCATCCGGCTGTCAGCGCCGTCCGCGGGCCACCGGCAGCAGCGCCCGGGTCGCGGCCGCGAGGGCCGACACCTCGACCGCGGCCACCAGGCCGACCAGCCACCACGTCGGGCCGGTCACCGCCATCCGGCCGGGGCCGACCGAGCCCGACGCGAGCCAGCCGAGGAACGCCACGCCCAGCCCCACGACCGCGCCGATGCCGGCCGAGGTCTCGGCCAGCTCCCGCCAGGAGCCGTGGCCCGGCACCTGCGAGTGCCCGGCGGTGCGGTCGGCGACCAGGCCGGCCAGGACACCCGCTGCGGCCGGCACGAGCAGGACCAGCCACCAGGCGGGGCTGCCGGTCCCGGACGGCAGGCCGGCGAGCAGCGGGACCGCCGGGACGGCACCGAGGTCGGCCCCGAGCACCCCGACGCTCGTCCCCTCCCCGACCGCGAAACCCGGCCCGACACAGAAGGCCAGCCCCCACACGACGGCGGTGGGCAGGTAGCAGATGCAGCCGAGCAGAAGCAGCAGGCCGCCGCCGATCCCGGCGCCCAGACCGGCCGTGAGGTCGACGGCCCGCCCGTGGTGGACCGCCAGGGAGCCACCGCCGAGCAGGGCCCCGCCGGCGACGAGCGCCGCGCCCGCCGCGGCCGCGGGAGGCAGGACGGCACGGACGCGCTCCGGCAGGCGGTGCCACAGCACGGTCGTCCGGCCGGTGGCCCGGACGGCGCCGGACCCCGACGCCGCCAGCGAGATCAGCGCGGCACCGACGAAGGCCGACATCGGCAGGGGCCGCACCTGGTCGGTACGCGCGAGCAGCGCGACGACGGTCACGATGACCGCGTAGGTCGCTGTCACGGCCGAGGTCAGGGCGACGACTCCCCGGCGCCCGCGCACGCCGGCAGCCCGGCCGGCCCGGACGGTGGCGCTGTGCAGGAGCAGGACGGGCAGGATCGTCAGGCCCAGCGGGACCAGGCCGAAGGTGCCGCCCGGGACCACCAGCCTGGTGTGGTGGGCGACCAGCCAGGCCTGCAGGGCGCCGGTCACCGCTGCGGTGGCCGAGGCCCCGCTGTCCGCGGCGGTCGCCCAGCCGACGAGCACCAGCACCATGACCGCGAGGGCACCGAGACCGGCCGCCTGGACGGCGGCGACGACGCCGGACGGCGTCAACGCCCTGACGGGCGGGCCGGCAGGTGGGCGCCGTGGGTGCGCGCGGTCCCGGCGGGCGGGTCAGGAGGGCGGCCATCGCCGCCATCGTCCCCGCCGGCCGTGCTGCCTCCGGGCCGGACACGCCGCCGCCCCCGGACCGCCGGAGAAATCTTCCGGCCTCAACTTTCGGCGGCGTGCAACCTGGCACGCTGGTCGCGGGTCATCACTGTCGACGAGCACGACAGCTTCTACGGCGGCAGGGAGGGACCGGTGTCCGCGAAGGACTCGAGCGCATCGAGCGCCGCTGCGGACTTCGACGCCTTCTACCAGGGCTCCAGCCGCCGCGTCATGCACCAGATGTACGCCATGACCGGCAACCTGGCCGACGCCCAGGAGCTGGTGCAGGAGGCGTACGCCCGGGCCTGGCAGCGGTGGTCCACCGTGTCGACGTACGACGAGCCGGAGGCCTGGGTCCGCACCGTCGCCTGGCGGCTGGCGGCCAGCCGCTGGCGCAAGGCCAAGAACGGCGTGGCGGCGATGCTGCGCCACGGGCCACCGGAGGACACCCCGGAGCCGAGCATCGACAACGTCGCGCTGGTCACCGCACTGCGCAAGATCCCGGAAGCGCAGCGACGAGCCATCGTCCTGCACCACCTCAGCGGCCTCTCGGTCACGGAGGTCGCCCACGAGACGGGCGCTCCGGAGGGGACGGTCAAGGCACGCCTCGCGCGTGGCCGGGCCGCCCTCGCCGAGCTGCTCGCCGACACCACGCTCGCGGAGGTGAGCTGACATGACCGAACGACCCGGCACCGCCGGACCCGCAGGGCCCGATCGCGTCGCTGACACGCTCACCGCCCTGCGCTCCGACATCGACAGCGTCCCGCTGGCCGACTCCGGCGCGGTCCGCCGCCGTGGCGAGCTCCGCACCCGCCACCAGATCGTCGGTTCGACCCTGGTGGTCGCGGCGCTCGTCGCCGGCGCGATCGGCATCGGCGCCGGCCTGACCGGTGGCTCCGACAAGGTGATCGCGCCACCGGCGACCGAGGGTCCCTCGCAACCCGCCGAGAAGCCCGTCGACCTCGCCGCCGACCCGTTCCTCCGGGTGACCGACCTCACGCCGATCGGCAGCTACGACCAGGTAGGACCGTTCATCGACTCCGGTCAGGAGCCGGAGATCCTGCCGAAGCAGTGCGCCACGAGACCAGGAGGCTGGGGCGCCTCGCAGGTGCGGTCCACGCGCTTCTACCAGGACGGCAGCGAGGCGGAGATCCGCGAGTACGTGCTGCGCTTCGCCGACGCGGCGGCCGCCGAGCAGGCCGCGCTCAAGCGGGCGTACACGGACCTGGCGGCCGCCTGCCCGGCCACGGTCGACCCGAGCGAGGGCACCCTGACGACCCGCTACTCCGAGCTCGTCCCCGGCCTCGACGGAGCGGTGCGGAGCTCCCGGTACTTCGTGCCCGAGCTCGCGTCCGAGCCGAACTACTACGAGGTCGCGACCGCCAACCGGGGGAACGTCCTCGTCGTGCTCGAGTGGCAGGCGTCCGGCAACCCGGCCGGCGACGGCGCGCAGGACTGGGCCTGGGACGCCGAGCGGCTGCAGACCGCCCTGGACCGCGCCGTCGGCTGATCCCCTAGATCAACTGTGCGCTGACACACCGGCCGCTCGGCGTGTCTGGTGTGTCAACGCACAGTTGATGGCTTGGTCAGGCGGAGGTCATGACCTCGCGCATCAGCCGGGCGGTCTCCGAGGGCGTCTTGCCGACCTTGACGCCCACTGCCTCGAGGGCCTCCTGCTTGGCGGCAGCGGTGCCGGACGAGCCGGACACGATCGCGCCGGCGTGGCCCATCGTCTTGCCCTCGGGGGCGGTGAAGCCGGCGACGTAGCCGACGACCGGCTTGGTCACGTTGTCCTTGATGTAGCCCGCGGCCCGCTCCTCGGCGTCGCCACCGATCTCGCCGATCATCACGATCGCGTCGGTCTCGGGGTCGTCCTGGAAGGCCTGCAGGCAGTCGATGTGCGTGGTGCCGATGACCGGGTCGCCGCCGATGCCGACGCAGGTCGAGAAGCCGATGTCCCGCAGCTCGTACATCATCTGGTACGTCAGGGTGCCCGACTTGCTGACCAGCCCGATGCGGCCGGCCTGGGTGATGTCGGCCGGGATGATGCCCGCGTTGGACTTCCCGGGGCTGATCAGGCCGGGGCAGTTGGGACCGACGACGCGGGTCGCGCCGGAGTTGGCGGCGTGCTGCCAGAAGGCTGCCGAGTCGTGCACGGGGATGCCCTCGGTGATGACGACGCACAGCGGGATCTGGGCGTCGATGGCCTCGTCGACGGCGGCCTTGGCGAAGGCCGGCGGGACGAAGACGACCGACACGTCCGCGCCGGTCTCCTTCATCGCCTCGCCGACACCCGCGTAGACCGGCAGCGACGTACCGGCGACGTCGACGGACGTTCCCGCCTTGCGCGGGTTGACGCCGCCGACGACCTGGGCGCCGGACGCGAGCATCCGCGTCGTGTGCTTCATGCCCTCGGAGCCGGTCATGCCCTGGACGATGATCTTCGAGTTCTCGGTGAGCCAGATGGCCATGTCGGTGTCCCTTACTTCCCGGCCGCAGCCAGCTCGGCCGCGCGCTCGGCGGCACCGTCCATCGTGTCGACCTGCTCGAGCAGCGGCAGGTTCGCCTCGGTGAGGATCCGGCGGCCCTCGTCGGCGTTGTTGCCGTCGAGGCGCACCACCAGGGGGTGGGTGATCTCGTCGCCCCGGTCCGACAGCAGGCCGAAGGCCTGGACGATCCCGTTGGCCACCTCGTCGCACGCGGTGATGCCGCCGAAGACGTTGACGAAGACCGACTTCACGTCGGGGTCGCCGAGGATGATCTCGAGGCCGTTGGCCATCACCTCGGCCGACGCGCCGCCGCCGATGTCGAGGAAGTTGGCGGGCTTCACTGCCTGCCCGTCGACCTGGTGTGCCTCACCGGCGTAGGCGACGACGTCGAGGGTGGACATGACCAGGCCGGCCCCGTTGCCGATGATCCCGACCGAGCCGTCGAGCTTGACGTAGTTGAGGTCCTTCTCCTTGGCCTTCGCCTCGAGCGGGTCGGCCGCGTACTTGTCCTCGAGGGCCGGGTGCTCGGGCTGACGGAAGTCGGCGTTGCCGTCGAGCGTCACCTTGCCGTCGAGGGCGACGATGCGCCCACCCGACGACCCGCCGGTCTTCACCAGCGGGTTGACCTCGACCAGCGTGGCGTCCTCGGCGACGAAGACGCCCCAGAGCTTCTGCACCGCCTCGACGACCTGGTCGCGCACGTCCTCGGGGAAGTTGCCCTTCTCGGCGATCTCGCGCGCCTTGGCGTCGTCGATGCCCTCGAGCGCGTCGACAGCCACCCGGGCCAGCGCCTCGGGTCGCTCGACAGCGAGCTGCTCGATCTCCACGCCGCCCTCGCGGGACGCCATCGCGAGGTACGTGCGGTTCGCGCGGTCGAGCAGGACCGAGAAGTAGTACTCCTCCTCGATCGCCGCGGCCGGCGCGATCATGACCCGGTGGACGGTGTGGCCCTTGATGTCCATCCCGAGGATGTCGCGGGCCTTGGCCTCGGCGTCGTCCACCGAGTCGGCGAGCTTGACGCCGCCGGCCTTGCCGCGGCCGCCGGTCTTCACCTGGGCCTTCACGACGACCTTGCCGCCACCCTCGGGCAGCAGCCGCTCGGCCGCGGCCCGCGCCTCGTCCGGGGTCTCGGCGACCGCTCCGCCCAGCACGGGCACGCCGTGCTTCTCGAAGAGGTCTCGCGCCTGGTACTCGAAGAGGTCCACGGGTCTCCGCCTCGGTGCTCGTCAGGGTGCTCGTCTGTTGTCAGCCGCCTCGAACGGGCCGGCTGCGTGCGGTACGCGAGCGTAACCGCCGGGCACCGGAGCCGTTGAACCGGGCGAACCCACCATCGGAGGCATTCCGTGCGCCGCACCGTCACGCAGGTGTCCGTCCTGCTGGTCGCCCTCGTCGGGGGCCTCCTGGTCGCCGTCCCCGCCGCCGAGGCGGGCACGACCGTGCGCAAGCTCAGCAAGGAGATCGACGTCACCGTCGGCCCGGCCGGGCAGCGGAAGGTCTGCACGGTCGTCTTCGACCTCTACCGGCCGTCGACCGCCACTCGCACGCACCGCAAGCCGGCGATCCTCACGACCAACGGCTTCGGCGGCTCCAAGGACGACCAGGCCGACCTCGGCCGGGCCTTCGCACGACGCGGCTACGTCGTCCTGTCCTACTCCGGTCTCGGCTTCGGCGGGTCGGACTGCAAGATCACTCTCGACGACCCGGACTGGGACGGGCTGGCTGCCAGGCAGCTCGTCAGCTACCTCGGCGGCGGCAAGCGGGCCAACGACGGGACGAAGATCCGGTACGTCCGCCGCGACCGGGTCTCCCACGACGGGGTCAGCCGTCGCCACGACCCGCGGGTCGGCATGGTGGGCGGGTCCTACGGCGGCCAGGTGCAGTTCGCGGTCGCCGGCATCGACCCCCGGGTCGACACGATCGTGCCGATCATCACCTGGAACGACCTGTCCTACTCGCTGGCGCCCAACAACACGGACTTCGAGCGAGGGGTCACCTACCGGACGCCGGGCACCGAGAAGGTCGGCTGGACCAGCCTCTTCTTCGGGGCCGGCATCGCCGACGGCATCGAGCACGCCCAGACCGACCCGACCCGCAACACCGGCTGTCCGAACTTCGCCGACCAGGCCTGCGTGGCCAAGGCGCAGATGGATGCGCTCGGCTACCCGACGCAGGACACCCTGGACCTCGCCCGGCACGCCAGCGTGACGTCGTACCTCTCGAAGGTCCGCATCCCGACGCTGCTCATGCAGGGCCAGAACGACACGCTCTTCAACCTGCAGGAGGCGGTGGCGACCTACCGCGGACTGCGCGCGCAGGGCACGCCGGTGAAGATGGTCTGGCAGTCGTGGGGTCACAGCGGTGGCGGCACACCGGCCCCTGGCGAGCTGGACATGGCGAAGCCCGCCAGCAGCTACGAGGGCCAGCGGGTCCTGCACTGGTTCGCGCGCTACCTGAAGGACAAGGACGTCTCGACCGGGCCGCGGTTCTCCTACTTCCGCGACTGGGTGACCTACGACGGCATCGCGACGCCGGCCTACGGTGCGTCGCGCCGCTACCCGGTCGGCTCGAAGCAGAGCGTCTACCTGTCGGGCAGCGACAAGCTGGTGACCGATCGGGCGGCCGTGACCAGCGGCAGCGCGAGCTACGCCAACCTGGCGGGCGAGGCACCGCTGAGCTACTCGGAGGTGTCGGCGCTGCAGGGCGCCGCGCTGCCGGACGGCGTGACGGCTCCCTACGACACCCCCGGCAGCTTCGCGTCCTGGACGACCGCCCCGCTGACCTCGTCCGTGGTGTCGGTCGGCGTCCCGACGCTGCGGCTGCGGCTCTCGTCGGCGGTGGCCGAGCAGACCCAGGCCGGCGGCCCGGCCGGGCAGCTGCTGCTCTTCGCGAAGATCTACGACGTCGCGCCGGACGGGACCAGGACGCTGGTGCACCGGCTGGTCTCGCCGACGCGGGTGCCCGACGTGACGAAGCCGGTCACGCTGGAGCTGCCTGGTGTCGTGCACCGATACGAGGCGGGCCACCGGCTCTCGCTCGTGGTCGCGGCGACGGATGCGGCGTACCGCAACAACAAGGTCGTGCAGCCGGTGACCGTTCTCACGTCGCCGGACGACCCGGGCGTGCTGCGGCTGCCGGTGCTGGGCGGAGGCGTCTGAGGGCGCTGTGGCGGGCGAGGTGTCAGGCGGGGGACGGCTCGTGGGCGACCGGCAGGTTGGCCCGGACCCAGTCGACGATGTCGCCGGTCCGCGCGCCGGGGGTGAACACCTTCGCCACGCCCATCTTCGTCAGCTCGGGGAGGTCGGCCTCGGGCACGATGCCGCCGCCGAACACCACGATGTCCGAGGCGTCGCGCGCGGCGAGCAGCTCGATCACCTTGGCGAAGAGCGTCATGTGCGCGCCGGAGAGCACCGAGAGACCGACGGCGTCGGCGTCCTCCTGGATGGCGGTCTCGACGATCTGTTCCGGGGTCTGGTGCAGCCCGGTGTAGACCACCTCGACACCGGCATCCCGCAGCGCACGGGCGACCACCTTGGCGCCGCGGTCGTGCCCGTCCAGCCCCGGCTTGGCCACCACGACACGCACCGGTCCGCTGCTGCTCACGGCGCGAGCGTAACCGACGTGTTCCGATCCACGGCTTCCGCGCGTCCCGGACCGGGTACGGGGGTAGAGGCGGGTTACGGTTCGGACCTGACCGGCCGATAAGGGTGCTGTGAGAGGGGACTGGGTGCGCGAGAGGGTCGCCCGTGCGGACGCAGTACGTCCCGTGCGGCGGTGGGCCGCCAGCGCGCTGTCCCCCACGGGCCTGCGCGGTGCCGCCGTCGAGGTCGGCTGGGTGGCCGCCCACGCGGCGCTCTACCCGCTCGGCGTCGTCGCGGAGCGAGCCCGGCACGGGGACCTCGGGCGCAAGACGCTCGGGGGGCTCTCGCCGCTGCAGCGCGGCCTGGTCATCGGCGACGTCGAGGCGGCCGGCACCCCGATCCTGCTGGTGCACGGCATGGTCGACAACCGGTCGATCTTCACGGTGCTGCGCCGGTCCCTGCGCCGCCGCGGCTTCCACCGGGTGATCACGCTGAACTACAGCCCGCTCACCCGCGACGTCCGGCTCGCGGCCACCGGCCTCGCCACGCGGGTCGAGCAGCTCTGCGAGGAGACCGGCTTCGAGCGGATCCACGTCATCGGGCACAGCATGGGCGGCCTGATCGCCCGCTACTACGTGCAGCGGCTCGGCGGCGACGCCCGGGTGCACACGCTGGTGACGCTCGGCACACCGCACGGCGGCACCCGCGCGGCCCAGCTGGTGCCGCACCGTCTGGCCCGCCAGCTCTGCCCCGACAGCGCACTCATCCGCGAGCTCGCGGAGCCGGCCCCCGGCTGCCGCACCCGGATGCTGGCCGTGTGGAGCGACCTGGACCAGCTGATGGTGCCCAAGCGCAACGCCCGGCTGGCGCACCCTGACCTCGAGTCGCGCAACCTCCTGGTGCGTGGAGTGGGCCACATGTCGCTGCCGATCCACCGGCACACCGTGCACGAGATCACCCTGATGCTCGCCCAGCTGGACCCGGCCGGCTCCACGGTCACCCCCGGTGTCACGCCGATCAGCACGTCGGCGGGCGGCTCGGGCGCCCAGACCGGCTCCGCACGGGGCTCGCGGGCCCAGGGTTCCCCCGGGCGAGCGTCCGGTTAGGACCGGTTGTCCCGATCCGCGCACCGCGGGTAGTTGAACAAGGTGTGGACACGTACCCAGTTGTACCGGCACGTAATCCCTTCGTTATTGTCCCTCAAGATTTTCCCGTGCGGTCCGTCCGCTCCATGGACGGACCGCGTGCCCCCTGCCCCCGACGACGAGGCGATCTCCCCCGTGCCACCTCGCCGCTCTAGCGGACGACACCGCCGCCCGAAGAACACCGGCGGCCCTGCCTACGTCACCGCAGCGACGCTTGCCGCGTTCACCGTCAGCGGCATGAACGTCCCCGGTGCCATCGGCGACGCCCGGCAGGCCTCCTCCTCGTCGCCGACCGCCGCGACCACCGCCACCGGCGGCTCCGGCGCCACCTTCGCCGCCGTCCAGCTGCGCAAGACGCTCGCCGCCCAGCAGGAGGAGCGCGCCAGCCGGCTGCGCTCCGCCCAGGCCGAGGCGGTCGCCGCCTACCGCAAGGCAGCCCGCGAGGCGCGCATCGCCGCGGAGAAGGCCCGGCCCAAGTGGGTGCTCCCGGTCAGCGGCTTCCGGCTCACCGCCGGCTTCGGCGAGTACGGCCTGTGGAGCAGCGCGCACACCGGCCAGGACTTCGCCTGCGCCTACGGCACCCCGGTCCACGCGGTCGGCGACGGCAAGATCATCTTCGCCGCGTACGACGGCAGCTACGGCAACAAGATCGCCATCCAGCACCCCGACGGCACCGTCACCTGGTACGCCCACATGGACTCCTTCGTGCGCACCAGCGGGACCGTGCAGGCCGGCGACGTCATCGGCCGCGTCGGCATGACCGGCAACACGACCGGCGCCCACCTGCACCTCGAGGTGCGCCCGCACGACGGGCCGCCCGTCCCGCCCCTGACCTGGCTGCGGGCGCACGGCATCAGGATCTGACGCCGGACAGCGCCTCCCGAGCGTCTAGAGCTTCTCGACCGGGGCGTAGCGCAGCAGCAACCGCTTGACGCCGTGCGACCGGAAGTCGATCGACGCGACCGCCCGCTCGCCCGCGCCCTCGACGGCCACGACCGTCCCCATCCCGAAGCTGTCGTGGGTGACCCGGTCCCCCGGCTCCAGGTGGATCACGACCCGGTTGCCCGGTGACCGGGCGCTCGACCGGGCAGCCACCGACGCGATCGCCGGCACCGAGGTCACGGTCGACTCCTCGCGGCGCCAGTCGACCAGCTCGGTGGGGACCTCCTCGAGGAAGCGCGAGGCCGGGTAGTGCTGCGGTGTCCCCCACGCGCTGCGCACCACCGAGCGTGAGAGGTAGAGCCGCTCCTGCGCCCGGGTGATCCCGACGTAGGCCAGCCGACGCTCCTCCTCCAGCTCGGTCGGGTCGCCGAGCGACCGCTGGTGCGGGAAGACGCCGTCCTCCAGCCCGGTCAGGAAGACGACCGGGAACTCCAGCCCCTTGGCCGTGTGCAGCGTCATCAGGGTCACCACGCCGGCGGCGGCAGCACCCTCCGCGCCCTCCTCGGGCTCGTCCGGGATCTGGTCCGCGTCGGCGACCAGGGCCACCTGCTCGAGGAAGTCCGTCAGCGACCCGGGACCGGCGCCGTCCGCGGCCGCAGCCTCCTCGAACTCCCGGGCTACCGACACCAGCTCCTGCAGGTTCTCCAGCCGGGTCTGGTCCTGCGGGTCGGCCGAGCCGGCCAGCTCGGTCGTGTAGCCGGTGCGCTCCAGGACCGCCTCGAGCACGGTCGCCGGTCCGGTCCCGGCCTCGACGAGAGTCCGCAGGTCGTCGACCAGCTGGCGGAAGGCCTGCACGTTGGCCAGCGACCGGGTCGCCAGCCCGTAGGCGTCCTCGCACCGCCGCACGGCCGCGGCGAAGGAGATGCCGTCGCGCTGCGCCAACGCCTCCAGGCAGGCCTCGGCCCGGTCGCCGATGCCCCGCTTGGGCACGTTGATGATCCGCCGCAGCGACACCGTGTCCTCGGGGTTGGCCAGCAGCCGCAGGTAGGCCAGTGCATCGCGCACCTCGCGCCGCTCGTAGAAGCGCACCCCGCCGACCACCTTGTAGGGCAGCCCGACCCGGATGAACACCTCCTCGAAGACACGGGACTGCGCGTTGGTCCGGTAGAACACCGCGACCTGCGAGGGGCTGGTGCCCTCCTCGTCGGTCAGCCGGTCGACCTCACCGGCCACGAACGACGCCTCGTCGTGCTCGTTGTCGGCGACGTAGCCGACCAGCTCGGTGCCCTTGCCCGCGTCGGACCACAGGTTCTTGGGCTTGCGGCTCGCGTTGCGCGCGATCACCGCGTTGGCCGCCGACAGGATCGTCTGGGTCGACCGGTAGTTCTGCTCGAGCAGGATCGTCTTCGCGTCCGGGTAGTCCTGCTCGAAGTCGAGGATGTTGCGGATCGTCGCGCCCCGGAAGGCGTAGATCGACTGGTCCGCGTCACCGACGACGCACAGCTCGGCAGGTGGCACCGGCTCGGTGTCTTCGGACGTACGCCCGGACGGCGCCCTGTCGGCACCCGCGAGCTCCCGCACGAGGACGTACTGCGCGTGGTTGGTGTCCTGGTACTCGTCGACGAGGACGTGCCGGAACCTGCGCCGGTAGTGCTCGGCCACGTCGGGGAAGACCTGCAGCACGTTGACCGTCGTCATGATCAGGTCGTCGAAGTCCAGCGCGTTGGCCTCGCGCAGCCGGCGCTGGTAGAGCGTGTAGGCCTCGGCCAGCGTCTTCTCGATGTGCGTCTCGGCCCGCCCGGCGAAGGTCTCGTGGTCGACCAGCTCGTTCTTGAGGTTGCTGACCTGCACCGAGAAGGACCGCGGGTTGTAGCGCTTCGGGTCGAGGTCGAGCTCCCGGCACACCAGGGTCATCAGCCGCTGCGAGTCGGCCGCGTCGTAGATCGAGAAGCTCGACGACAGCCCGACGTGCTTGGCCTCGCGCCGCAGGATCCGCACGCACGCCGAGTGGAAGGTGCTGACCCACATGACCCGAGCACGGTTGCCGACCAGGGCGGTGACCCGCTCCTTCATCTCGCCGGCGGCCTTGTTGGTGAAGGTGATCGCCAGGATCGAGCCGGGGTGCGCGTGCCGCGCCGAGAGCAGGTAGGCGATCCGGTGGGCGAGCACCCGGGTCTTGCCCGACCCCGCGCCGGCGACGATCAGCAGCGGCGCGCCCTCGTGGGTCACCGCCGCGCGCTGCTGCGGGTTGAGCCCCTCCAGCAGGACCGCCGGGTCGCTCGACCGCCGCTTCGTGGGAGCCGGATCGGCCGGGCCAGGGAGCTGGAACGCGTCGTCGAAGAGGGTGCTCATCTCCTCGACAGTCTAGGTGGCGGCCCCGACGACGTAGCCGGTCACGTCAACAGCCAGGTGGCCCATCCCGCCGGCCAGCTGCAGGCTCACCACGCCGGTCGTCGGGACCGGCACGGTGACCGTCGTGGACAGCGGCGCGCCCTTGCCGCCGAGCGCCGTGGGGTCGAAGGGCGGGGCGGTGCCGCCGGTCCAGACGCGGATCTCGGCGGGGGCGTCCAGCGCCGTCGCGGTCACCCGGAGCGTCACGGCAGCCACGCCGTACGCCGGGACACCGCCCTGGCCGAGGACCGGCAGGTCGACCCGCAGGTCGGGATGCACCCGGCAGGGACCTGCCGGGAACCCCGCGCCGGTCCTGCTGTCCAGCCGGCGGGTGGGCGGCACGGGCACGACGTCGGAGACCGGGGTCAGCACCGCCGGCACCGACGGGACCGTGACGGGCGGCGCCGGGCAGGCGACCAGCCCGCTCCAGAATGACGTCCGGGCCAGCGCCCCGTCCCAGCTGAAGCTGACGTGCACGTGGTTGCGGTGGCAGGTGGTGTCGTACTTCTTCCAACGCATCTTGGGGCGGGTGCAGCCGTTGTAGTCAGTCCACGCGCCGTCCCGCGGCCGCCATGTCTGGTTGTTCCAGATCAGGTAGCTGACACCCAGCCGCCGGGCGATGGCCGCGGTGTTGCCGAAGGCATCCGGTGCCTGCACCCAGGCCAGGAAGGACTCGGCGATCACCTTCTGCTCCGGCACCCGGACGTTGACCATCCAGTCGAGCGCGCGCCCCTCCTCGTGGCCCGAGTCGGCGGCGCTGCACGGCCGGACGATGTTGGACGCGATGGGGCCGTAGGTCTTCAGCAGCAGCTTGCGGAGCTTGCGCGGGCCCTTCTTCTCGGTCGGGCTGCAGGTGTTCTCCCGTTCCCAGCCGGCCGGTGCGTCGACCGTGGCGCCGTACGCCCTGGTCGTCGGCACCACCCCCGCCTGCGCCGGGACTGCCGTCGCGACGGCAGCGACGACCGCCGCGAGGACGGCCGCCGCGCGGAACGCGACGGGTCTGGCCACGGTGAGTGATCGACACTCGGGGGGCTTGTCTTGAGACGCGTGCCTACGATGTCGCCGTGCTGGAGGACTCCGAGGTCGAGCGTGCTCTCGTCATCACCGCCCACCCCGACGACGTCGACTTCGGCGCCGCGGGCACGGTGGCCACCTGGACCGCCGCCGGGATCGAGGTGTCCTACTGCGTGTGCACCGACGGCGACGCCGGTGGCTTCGACCCGGCCGTCCCCCGGTCCGAGATCCCCGGGATCCGGCGCGCCGAGCAGGAGGCCGCGGCCAAGGCGGTCGGCGTCTCGGACGTGCGGTTCCTCGGTCACCTCGGCTACCAGGACGGCAGGCTCGTGCCGTCCATCGAGCTCCGGCGCGACATCAGCCGCGTCATCCGTCAGGTACGCCCTCAGCGAGCCCTGATCCAGAGCCCCGAACGCAACTGGGTCCGGGTCGGTGCGAGCCACCCGGACCACCTCGCGTCGGGCACGGCGGCGATCGCTGCGATCTACCCGGACGCGCGGAACCCCTTCGCGCACCCGGAGCTGCTGGCAGACGAGGGCCTCGAGGACTGGGCGGTCGCCGAGACCTGGGTGATGGCGCACCCGGACAACAACCACGCCGTGGACATCACCGACGTCATCGACACCAAGATGGCCGCGCTGCGGGCGCACGTGAGCCAGACCGGGCACCTGGACGACTTCGAGGACCGGATGCTCGGCTGGTACGGGCAGAACGCGGTCGCCGCCGGGCTGCCCGAGGGCCGGCTCGCCGAGCGGTTCTTCGTCGTCTCGACCGCCTGACCGCGAGGGTCCGCAGCCTCAGGGCAGGCGGACCCGGGGGTCATTCCATGATCATGAACTTTCTGCGCGCATCTAGCTGACTCGATCGTTCGCGATCATGGTCGGCAGCCAAGGTCCTGAGGTGGTGGAGGGCTACAGGCCTGCCAGCCGAGCGCGCTCCTCGGCTTCGGCGCGGGTGAGAACGAGGCCGGGGTCCTGGCCAGTCAGGCTCTCTTTCTTCGCGTCGAAGGCTCGGCTCCACAAGCCCGCCGCCCAGGCTGCTCGGGTTTCGGGCTCGGTCCAGCTGCGACCGGATGCGGCTTGGTAGGCGCTGAGGAACTTCTCGCTCTGGGTGAGAGTGGCGACTACGCCGGGTTCACCCGTGCCGGGCCATATGGCGGCCGCTTGACCGGCGATGGCCGCTTCGGGCTGTGCAACGACGCTGTCCCAGTCGTGTACCACTCGCAAGCGCCGGGCGGTCCAGCGAAGGTTTGCCGAGTACCAGTCACCGTGCCCGACCACGCGCGGCTGGTCCAGCGCGAGGAGCTGCTCGCGGGCCGCGGTGGCCATGTCGTCGAGCCACCGGTCGCGATCGTGGGCGTTCAGGTCACCCGGTCGATCGTCGGGATCTGGCCACAGTTGCCTCGCCTGGTGATCCCATCCCACCCATGCCGGAGACGGGTCGAGGGAGTCGACCGCGTCCGTCCGCGGAGCCGCATGCACCAAACGGAGCAGAGACTCGGCGAACCGCGCTGCGGAGTCCGGTTGCTCTTCGAGCAGCTCGCCGCCGGCGACGAGCGATTCGGCGCTGATCCCCACAGCCCCTCGAGGTGTCGGGGGCGCCAACACCTGAGGGGCAGGGAACCCGTTGCCATGTAGGTGCGCCTGGACCTGCCCACAAGCGATCAACCGGTCCTGCCACGGCCTCACTTTCACAACGAGCTCCCGCCCGTCCGTAAGCCGCAGACCCAGCACCTGCGACAGGTGACCCGACTCGAACAGGATCCGCTCTGGGTCCGCCGCGAATGTCTCTCGACACCACCCGACCACGTCCGGCATTTCCAACCCAGCACCGGCGGCCATCCGGCCATCATCCTCGTGCCCGTGCTGGGAGATGACCCCCGGACGGACCAACAGCGACCAGGTCGGCACTACCGATGCTCAACCGTGGCCACCGTGACCCGGCTCGGCGCCGTCATCGCGCTGCTCCTCGCCTTCGTCGGCGTCGGCGTCGGCGTCGGCGGCACCGCGACCGCGGCGGCCGGCCTCACCATCACGCCGACCGAGTGGAACGTCGTCGGTCTGGACTCCAACAACCCGGCCGACGGGCCGCACAGCTTCTCCAACGGTGTCAGGGTGTGCAACACCGGTAGCACGGACGTCCCGGACCTGGTCACGACCTGGGTGTGGGACTCACCCAGCTCGGCGATCTCACTCCTCGGTGCAGCTTCGAAGCCGGCCGTGGGACTTGCCGCCGGCACGTGCCGCAGCGTCTGGTACGCGGTCGACGTCGTCCCCTCCGCGTCGTCCTTCGACCAGACCCGCCGGTTCCACGTCGTTGCCTCGGGCACCGGGGTGTCGACCGTCTCCACCCCGGTGCCGCGCGAGATCTACGTCGAGCACCTGGTCAGCCAGAACCGCAACTCCATCACCGCCGTCAGCGGCGCGACGGCCGTGGTCGTCGGACAGTCGTACACGTACACGGTCACCGGAAACACGGCGACGAACGGATACGGGCAGCTGGTCGCCTCGCCGTTCTTCGACCCGTCCATGTTCGAGGTGCTCGGTGTCACCGAGACCTACAGCATCGGCGGCCCGTCGTCGGCCTTCTATGGCGACGCTTGCGGCTGGGACCCGGACCCGACATCTGCGACGTACCGCAGCTGCGTAACCCCGGCCGCCAACGTCGGAGGGACGTTCACCGCCACCGTGACCGTGAAGGTCGTCGGCACCGGCACCACGACCATGCGGTCGGTGGTCTACGACTACTCGGGCTCGTCGTACCACTACAACTCCGACTTCGGACTGCCCGCCACGGCCTTGATCGTGACCGCGACCCTGCCCGCGCCCACCGTGATCCCGGCACCTGCCCCGCCGACGACGGCGACCGCACCGCCAACCCGGACGACACGCGACCGGGCGGACACTCCGCCGTCACGCGCCGGCGGAACCCCCCGGCGGTTCCCGCACACCGGCCCGGTCAACAACTCCGGTTTGGCCGCCGCCGGGCTACTCCTGGTCCTGACGGGTGCCGTCATGCGGTATGTCGGACGCCGGCAGCCGCCGCGTCAGGGCAGGCGGACGGTGGCCGTCCAGTAGGACTCGATCGAGCGCACCACGTCCATGAAGCGGTGCAGGTCGACCGGCTTGACGACGTACGAGCTGGCGCCGCAGGCGTAGGCGGCCGCGATGTCGACGTCGGCGCGCGACGTGGAGAAGACCACGACCGGCATCGTCCGGAGCTCGGGGTCGCCCTTGATCCGCCGCAGCACGTCGATGCCGTTGACCCGCGGCAGGTTGATGTCGAGCACCACGACGTCCGGCCGGGGGATGTCGCCTTGGACGATCGCGGTCAGCTTGTGCAGCGCGTCGTCGCCGTCCTCGGCCCTCATGACGTCGCTGGTGCTGCCCGCCTCGTCGAGCGCGATGGCGAAGAGCTTGGCATCGGCGACGCTGTCCTCGACCAGGAGGATGCGCGCGGGGCGGCCACGCTGGTGCACCGGCCCACCCCTTCGGTCTGCCCCCGCACACGGAGACGCCGAGGTCGTTACCCCGGCGCCACTGATCGGACGGTAACCGCGTGCGAGTCCCGGCCGCGGGGGCTTTCCCGCAGGACTGTCCGAACGGATGGTCCAGGATGGTCCGCCCAGACACGGGAGCCGACCGGTCAGCGGGTCAGGCGCGCACCAGGGACGGGTTGACCTGGGACACCGGCCGGCGGGCGTCGAGGGCGGTCTCCACGGCCAGTGCCAGCGAGAGCAGCCGCGCCTCGCTGCCCGCCCGGCCGAGCAGGGTCACGCCGAACGGTGCCCGGCTGCCCGCCCGGTAGCCCGCCGGCACCACCACGCTCGGGTAGCCCGCTCTCGCGGCGAGGCCGGCGCCGTGCCACGACGGGGTGACGACCGCATCGGCGCCGCGGGTGTCCAGCACCGCGTCGATGCCGTGCTCGCCGGCCACGACCCGGTCCAGCGCCCTGGCCGCGAGGTAGGTGTTGCGGTCGCGCTCGTGGTCGACCTCGAGCGCGGCGAGCACGTGCTTCTGGCCGTACTTGAGGGCCTCGGTGGCGTGGTCCGAGTTCCACACCGCGATGTCGGCGAGCGAACGCATCGGCGAGCCGTCGGGCAGCCGCGACAGGTAGACGTCGACGTCGCGCGCGAACTCGTAGTGCAGCACCGGCGTCTCGTCGGTCTCGGCCAGCGCGGGCACGTCGACCACCGTCGCCCCGGCGGAGCGGACAGCGTCGATCGCGGCCGAGTAGAGGTCCTTGTCCTCCGGGTCCAGCTCGTCGGGCAGCGGTGGCGCGACGAGCCGGGCGCCCCGAAGCGCGTCCGGCGCCAGCGGGATCTCCCGCCCCGACATGGCGGCGAGCAGCAGCGCCGCGTCGCGCACCGAGCGGGTCATCGGTCCGGCACAGTCCTGGCTGGTGGCGATCGGCAGGATCCCCTCACCACTGACCAGACCCAGCGTCGGCTTCACGCCGACCAGGCTCTGCGCGTCGCTCGGGCAGATGATCGAGCCGTCGGTCTCGGTGCCGACGGTCAGCGTCGCGAGGCCGAGCGCCGCGGCCGCCCCGGACCCGCTGCTCGACCCGCACGGCGACCGGCTGACGTCGTAGGGGTTGAGCACCTGCCCGCCCAGCGACGAGTAGCCGCTCGGCATCCCCTCGGTCAGGAAGTTGGCCATCTCGGTCAGGTTGGTCTTGCCGAGCACCACTGCACCGGCCTCCCGCAGCCGGGCGACCAGCCCGGCATCGGTCGACGGCACGGAGTGCTCGAGGGCGAGGGAGCCACCGGTGGTCGGCAGGCCGGCCACATCGATGTTGTCCTTCACCAGCACAGGCACGCCGTGCAGCGGCCCGCGCAGCGTGCCGGCGGCGCGCTCGCGGTCGAGCGCGGCTGCCTGCTCCTCCGCGTCCCGGGCGAGGCACCGCACGGCGTGCACGGCCGGCCCCCGCCGGTCCAGCGCCTCGATCCGGGCGAGGTAGCCGTGGACCAGGTCCACGGCAGTCACCCGGCCGTCGGCCATGGCGCCGGTCACGTCGGCGACCGAGGCGGTCTCGAGGTCGAGCGGGAAGTCGGAGGGCGAGCCGGCAGCGGTCACGGGAGCAGCGTACGAGCGCACTCCGGAGCGGCTCTAGACTCGTCCCGCCCCCGTCGTGAGGAACTTCTGCCAGCATGCCGACACTCAGCGTGGTCGTGCCGATCTACAACGTCGAGCGCTACCTGACCGACTGCCTCGAGTCGTTGGCCCAGCAGACCTTCACCGACCTCGAGGTGATCCTGGTCGACGACGGCGCGACCGACTCCAGCGCGACGATCGCGGCTGCCTTCGCCGAGCGCGACGACCGATTCCAGCTCGTCCGGCAGGCCAACGGCGGCCTGGGCAACGCCCGCAACACCGGCGCCGACCGCGCGACCGGTGACTACATCGCCTTCGTCGACAGCGACGACGTCGTCGTCCGCAACGCCTACGAGCTGCTCGTCGGCTCGCTCGAGGCGACCGGCTCGGACTTCGCGTCGGGCAACTACCACCGCCTCACGTCCACCGGCACCCGCCAGGCCGGCATGGTCACCTCCGCCTTCACCGCGACCCGGCTGCGCACCCACGTCACGAAGCACGCCGCGCTTCTCAACGACCGCACGGCGTGGAACAAGGTCTTCCGCCGGTCCTTCTGGACCCACCACGGCTTCCGCTGGCCCGAGGGCGTCCTCTACGAGGACATCCCGGTCACCCTGCCGGCACACGTGCTCGCCGAGTCGGTCGACGTGCTGCGCCAGCCCATCTACCTGTGGCGGGCGCGCGTCGGCGACAGCACGTCGATCACGCAGCGGCGGACCGAGCCGCGCGCGATCCGCGACCGCACCAGCGCCGTCGACGGCGTGAGCCGCTTCATGGCCGAGCACGGCGACCACGACCTGAAGAAGCGCTACGACCGTGCCGTCGCCGAGCAGGACCTGAAGTACTTCCTGCAGCAGCTCGACGCGGCCGACGAGCCGTTCCGCGCCGTCTTCCTCGACCTGGTCAACGACTTCTTCGACCGAGCCGACGACAAGGTCTTCGACCCGCTGCCTGCCATCGACCGGCTGAAGTGGCACCTGGTCCGCAGGCGGTTGATGCCCGAGCTGCTCGAGGTGCTGCGGTTCGAGAAGAGCGGCGAGCTGCCCGGCACGCCGGTCGTACGTCGCGGCCGGTCCTTCTACGGCAACTACCCGTTCCGCGGGGACGCCGTCCTCCAGGTCCCCGACGAGGTCTACAAGCTCGACCGTGACGAGCTGCCGCTGCGCGCGCGCATCGAGGACATCCACTGGGAGGGGGACCGCCTCGTCCTGGAGGGCTTCGCCTACATCGCCTTCTTCGACCTGAGCAAGGAGCGCTCCTCGCGCATCCGCCTCACCCTGGAGGAGGCCGGTCACCCCGAGAGCGTCGTTGCCCTCCACGTCCGGAAGGTCAGCCGGCCCGACGTCACGGCTGCGGCACTGGACGGCGTGACCGACTACACCTGGTCGGGGTTCGAGGCCTCCGTCGACGCGGCGGCCCTCCGCCAGCGACGGGGCTTCCGCGACGGCCAGTGGCGGCTGCGCATCGAGGTGCGATCGCACGGGATCATGCGCCGGCGCTGGGTCTCCGCGACCGCGCCGGGTCGCGCCACTCGTCCGGACCTGCACATCGTCGACGGCGCCCGGCTGATCCCGACCACCGAAGCCGGCCACTTCGCCCTGCAGGTCAGCACGATGCCGGCGCACGTCGACGACGTGCGCGTCGACGACGACGTCCTGGAGTTCGCAGGCGAGCTCAGCGGCATCCCGCTCGACCCGGCGACCGCGCAGCTGCGGCTCGCGCGGGTCGACGGCACCGCGACCCTGCACTACCCGGTCGCACCCGACGGGCCGGCGCGCGCCGGCGGCCGGGGGTTCCTGTTCCGGCTGCCGCTGTCCGACGTCCTGAGCGGGCGGCAGATCGGTGACGCCGCCGCCCGGTCCGAGGGCCGTGGGGACGGCATCAACTGGGAGCCCTCGCTGCTCCCCGACGACTCGGGACGTCGCATCCCGCTCTCTGCCGGTGTGGGGATGCCCGAGCCCCGGCTGACCATCGGGCACGCCGAGGTGGTGGTCCGCTCGACCCGCACCGGCCTCTGCCGGGTGGTCGAGCGCTCCTTCCGGCCGGTCGTCGACCACCTGGCATGGCACCAGGACGGGAGCCTCGAGCTGGCCGGCAGCTACTTCGAGCCGACGGGGGCGGCGGCCGAGCTGGTGCTCTCCCACGGCGACCACGACGAGGAGTTCGCCGTCCCGATCGAGCGGGACGGCGACCGCTTCAGCACCGTCGTCCGGCCGCACGACGTGCGCACCGTCGCCGGCCACGTCCCGCTGGCCGAAGGCCCGTGGGACCTCTACGCCCGGATCCGGGCCAGCGGTCCGGCGGTGCGCGTCAAGCTCGACCGCGCGCTGCTCGCCGACCTTCCGACGGTACGTCGCGCCGGCCGGCGTGACGTCATGGTCCGCGACGTCGAGTTCGACAGCCTGGCCATCGTCGTCCCGCCCGAGCTGCCGGTCAGCGAGACGAAGCGCGCCGGCCAGCGACGCCTGCAGACCGAGGAGTACCCCGGCTTCCTGCGGCTCCCGCGACGAGACGTGGTGCTCTTCGACTCCTACGCGCTCGGTGCCTACGGCGACGACGCTCGCGCCCTGCACGAGGAGCTGACCAGGCGCGACACCGGCCTCGACGTGCTGTGGAGCGTCGTCGACGGGCAGGCCGTGCTTCCCGAGGGCGTGCGCGCCGTGCCCCGCTTCGGCCACGACTGGTACGAGGCCACTGCTCGGGCGCGCTACGTGGTCGCCGCGGACTACCGCGGCACGGCGGACCTCGCCAAGTCCGGCCGCCAGCGGGTGCTGCAGACCTGGCACGGCAGCCCGGTCGCAGTGGTCGGCCTGGACGACGAGCACGCCGGCAACCGGATGGGTCGTGGGTGGGAGGACCGGGTCCGTCGCGAGGCCGCCCAGTGGGACGTCCTGCTGGCCAGCAGCCCCGAGTCGGCCACCCGCCTGGAGGGCGCCTTCGGCGGCCAGGTCCCGGTGCAGCCGCTGGGGCTGCCCCGCCACGACCTCTTCGCCACCGACGACGCAACGCGGGCCGGCATCGCGTCCACCGTCCGGGAGCGGCTCGGCGTCGCCGCAGGTGCGCAGCTCCTGCTCTTCGCCCCGACCCACCGCCCGGACCGCGAGCACGCACCGGGGCAGTACCAGCTCGACCTGCAGATGGAGCTCGACGAGGTGCGGGCCGAGCTGCAGGACGACCAGGTCCTGCTCGTGCGGCCGCACCCCAAGGTCGTCGACACGGTGCCCGAGGCCGACGGCGTCCGGATCGTCGACGTGGCGCGCTGGCAGGACGCGCGCGAGCTGCTGCTGGCCGCCGACGTGCTGGTCACCGACTACTCGTCAATGACGGTCGACTTCGCCCTCACCGGCCGCCCGATGGTCTTCTGGCTGCCGGACGCGGAGTACTACCGCGAGCACCTGCGCAGTCTCTACCTCGAGCCGGCCGAGCTCCCCGGCCCGACCGCAGGCAGCGTCGCCGAGCTCGTGCAGCTCGCGTCGGACGCCCGGGGCGACGGGCTGGCGGCGTACGCCACGGCGTATGCGGCCTTCCGCGACCGCTGGGCGCCGGCGGGCGACGGGAAGGCCGCGGCGCGAGCGATCGACGCCCTGCTCGAGTCCTGAGTCGCTCAGCGACGCGCGAGGCGCGAGACCTTGTTCGCGGTGCGCATGATGCGCGACCGCCACACCGGGGGCACCCGGCGGCGAAGCTTGGGCGGGACGACCCTCTCGGCCAGCCGGATCACCGCATCGGCGCCGGAGCCGCGCGACGACGTCGAGCCGGCGCGCGAGCGCGTGGCGACGACGCCCTGCTCGGCAGCACCGCCGCCCCGCGGCCGCAGCGCGTAGATCGTCGACTGCGCGATCGCCTCGGCGTCGGCGTAGAAGGAGTGGTAGCCGGCCCGCGACTCGTCGAGCACGGCCTGGTTCTCACCCGAGTCGCCACCGCGGATCGCCATGGCCGTGAACTGCTTCCACACGTCCTCGGTCAGTGCCTCGACCTGCTGCGGCACGCCGACGTCGGCGAACGTCACCTTCTGCCGGTGCAGCGTCGGGTCGACGAACTCGTCGACCTCGCGTCGTACCGACTCCGGGATGTTCTGCAGCACCGGGATGTCCAGCACCTCGCCCACCCGCGCCATCTCGCCCGACCAGTCGGCGAGCAGGTCGTCGTAGCGGACGAAGACGCGGCGCGAGTCGCGGGTCGCGTACTCGGTCTCGAGCATGATGTTGACCCACGAGAGGGTCCGGCTCGCGGGCGACTGCCAGTCGCCGTACCACTTGATGGCGCTGCTCACCGCCTCCGCGGGGTGGCGCAGCAGTGCGGCGAAGGACACGTCGACACCGAGGTCGGTCGCGGCCTTCTCCCACAGCGGCAGGAACCAGCCGATCCGCGGGTCCTTGACCACGACGCTGTCCCGCCCCACGAACTGCACCGCGAGCCAGGAGCGCAGCTCGGCGTAGGTCGCGTCGTCGGCAGCCGCCTGCGCGGTCTCCTCCCAGGCGGCCGGTCGCGAGTCCCACACCGCCACCCGGCGCGACCTCAGGTTGCGCCCGTGGAAGTCGACGACCCACTGCGGCTCCCCGAAGCCCTTGGGGTTGGTCGAGTCGGCCTTCACCTCGGGCTGCGGAACATGGAAGCCGGTCATGCCGAGGATGGTGGTGAACAGGCTGGTGCCGCTGCGTCCGACGCCGGCGACGATCACCAGGCGCTTGCGGGCAGCGGCGCTGCTCACGTCGTTGCTCATCGAGATTCCTCCACGGGGGCAGGCCACAACCGCCGCACCACGCGCTCCGAGGCGGTGCCGTCCTCGAGGGAGCAGAACCTGGCGCGGAACGCCTGCCGGTAGGCGGTCGACTCATCGTCCCACGCCCGACGTGACGTCAGCACCTCGGCCAGCCCGTCCTCGGTGGTCGCCACGTGGCCCGGCGGCTCGGCCAGCAGGTCGAAGTAGGTGCCGCGCAGGGTGCGGTACTCGTCCCAGTCCGACGCGTAGATCACGATCGGCCGGTCGAGGACCGCGTAGTCGAACATCACCGACGAGTAGTCCGTGACGAGCACGTCGGCGGCCAGGTAGAGGTCCTCGATGCGCGGGTGGTCGGCGACGTCGATGACCCCGGGCGCCGGCTGGTCCCCGACGGGCGACGCGTCGTAGAAGTAGTGGGCGCGCATCAGCAGCACGTGGTCGGGACCCAGCGCCTTGGCCAGCCGGGCGGGGTCGAGCTGCGGCACGAAGCCCTTGTGGTACTCCCGGTGGGTCGGCGTGTAGAGCACCGCGGTCTGGCCGGGCTCGATCCCGAGGCCGGCCCGGATCGCCGCGACCTCCTCGGGTGTCGCCGTCGCGAGCACGTCGTTGCGCGGGTAGCCGGTCTCGAGGCTCTCGTAGGTCCCGGGGTAGACCCGTTCCCACTGCTCGGTGGTGAAGGCGTTCTGCGAGATGCTGAAGTCCCACCGCGCCACGCGCTTCATCAGCCGGTCGAAGTTCATCCGCTTGCGGCCGAACTCCGCGTCGACCAGGTCGAGACCCATCGTCTTCAACGGTGTCCCGTGATGGGTCTGCAGGTGCACCTGGCCGGGGCGCTTCACGATGTCGTTGGCGAAGTTCACGTTGTTGACGAGGTACGTCGCCCTGGCCAGTGCGCGGTAGTAGTCGCGGCTGCCCATGACGACGGTCGGCACCCCGGAGGGCACCGCGTCCTGCTTGTCCGCGTCGACCACCCAGACGCCGCGCAGCCACGGGGCTAGCTCCCGGGCCTTCTCGTAGATCGCCCGCGGGTTGCAGGAGTAGGCGGTGCCCCAGTAGGCCGCGTAGACGACGAGGTCGCTCTCGAGCGGGAGGCGGAGCTGTGCCCGGTAGTAGGCCTGCGCCGGCCACCGCTTTGCCCTGCGCGGCAGCTTCCGCCAGCCACGGGCGTCGCGGCGCAGCCGCCGGGCGAGCCGCCGGGCCCGCACTGTCGGCGCGGTCCGGGTCGTCGGCGCCGGAGATGTCGTTGGTGCCGCCGCGGCGATCACCGCCCGGCGAACCTCGGTGCCGGCGCGCGCCAGGTCGGGGTCGCCGAGCAGCTCCTGGTAGGCCGCGGCCACCTCCCGGGCCGTGCGGCCGTCACTGCGGCGACGTACGGCCGCGGGGAGCGCACGCCGCACGTAGGCGACCTCGCCCAGCCTGGCGACGGCACCCGCGGCGATGGCGACCCGCCAGGCGGTGCGCACCTCCCACGCACCGCCGGTGAGCGCGCCGCGCTCGGCGCGCAGCAGGGCTGTCGAGACGACGGTGTCCCACAGCTGCGGGGTGCCACCGGGAGGTGCGGGGACGGTGCGCAGCGAGGCGTCGTACGCCCGGACGGCGTGGTCGACGACGAGGACGCGTGGCGGGTCGTCCGGCGCGCCGAGGGCGTCGAGGACCGCGGCGACCGCGCCGTCGGGCAACAGGTCGGTCGGCTCGACGAACCACACGTGGTCGCCGGTCACCAGGTCGAGCGCCGCTGCCCGGGCCGCACCGGCACCGAGCCTGGTCTCGTTGCGTTGGACGCGCAGCCGGCTGTCGGCGGCAGCGAGGTCGGCAAGGATCTCCGCCGTGTGGTCGGGCGACGCGTCGTCGACGACGAGCACCTCGACGTCGGCCGAGCGGTCACCGAGGCCGTCGAGCTGGTCGAGCAGGCCGGACCGCGAGCTGACTGACCGGCGCAGGAAGCCCTGCTCGCGATAGGTCACCAGCACGATGCTCAGCCGTGGCATGAGCCGCCCTTCGAGGTCTCGAGTCGTCTTCCCCGGGGCCGCCCGCACGCGGTTTGGCCTGCCCTGACAGGGTTGCGTATCGTACTCCCGCCCTGCCCGAGTGACCGCTTGAGGAGCCGACGTGGCCGACGCCCGTGAGGGATCGACGGGTGGCAAGCCCATCTTCATCGTCGGACCCATGGGGTCGGGCACGACCCTGCTCCGGTTGATCGTCGACAGCCACGACGACATCGCGATCGCCCAGGAGACGTCGATCATGCGGGCCTACCTGGCCCACAAGTGGATCCCGTTCCACCGGCACGGCGGGGACTGGTACGGCCGCCTCGGCTTCTCCGACGAGGAGCTCGACGAGCGGATGCGTGAGTTCTACGGCGGCATGTTCGAGCGGTGGGCCGCCTCCCAGGGCAAGAAGCGCTGGGGCGACAAGACCCCGTGGCACGCCTGGCAGATCAAGGAGATCGCCGAGCTCTTCCCGGACGCGGTCATCCTCGCGACCGTGCGTCACCCGGGCGCGGTGGCGGCGTCGGTGTCCGGCCGCTTCCGGCTCGGCTGGAACGGCGCGGTCGCGCACTGGATCAACACCGAGACCGAGCTGGTGCAGCGCGGTCGCGACCTCGGCGACCGCTTCCTGATGGTGCGCTACGAGGACCTGGTGCTCGACCCGGGCTCGACGCTGCGCGAGGTCTTCGCCTGGCTCGACGCGACGTGGTCCGACCGGTTGCTCGAGCACCACCTGGTGCACAGCGAGCGGGGCGCGCCGCGCAAGGTCGAGGGCGGTGCCCGCACCGACGCGCCGATCAGCACCGAGCGGATCTCGGCATGGACCGAGGAGGCGACCGACGAGAACGTCGCCTACCTCACGGAGAAGGCCGGCGACCTCTTCGAGTTCTTCGGCTACGACAAGGGCGACCCCGACGCGCTGACCCCCCTGACCGTCGACGGCTCACCGCGCAGCAAGACACTGACCGGCGCAGAGCTCGCCCGCCGCCGCGACGCCTTCCCGCAGCTGACCCAGCTGGACAAGCCGATGACGCCGTGGTTCGGCAACCGGATGCTGACGCCCGAGGCGATCGGTGTGGCCGCACCGAAGAAGAAGCGCACGACCGCCAAGGCTGCACCTCCCCCGCCGCCGCCCACGACGGCGGTGAAGCTGCGCCGGCTGGCCGGCAGGGCAGCGCGCAAGGTCCGGCCCGCGCCCACCAAGTAGGGCGCTCGCGGACCACCGCCCACTACGTTGACGGTCATGGAGTCCCAGGCAGCCGGCCGGACGACGTTCCTGCTCGTCGACGGCGAGAACCTCGACGCGACGCTGGGCACCGACATCCTGCGGCACCGGCCGGCGCCCGACGAGCGGCCGCGGTGGGACCGGGTGACCGAGTTCCTCCGGCAGGCGTGGGGCCAGGACGTGCGCGGGCTCTTCTTCCTCAACGCCAGCTCCGGCACCATGCCGATGCCCTTCGTCCAGGCACTGCTCGCCCTCGGCTACCGGGTCATCCCGCTGTCGGGCGGCAAGGACGAGAAGGTCGTCGACATCGGCATCCAGCGAACGCTCGCGGCCCTCGCAGGCCGCGACGCCGACGTCGCCCTCGCCAGCCACGACGCCGACTTCGAGGAGGCGCTGCGGCCGCTGCTCGGCACCCGGCGGGTGGCGTTGCTCGGCTTCCGGGAGTACGTCAGCCAGCGACTGGCCGAGCTGGAGCCGCTGGGGCTGCAGTTCTTCGACATGGAGCTCGCGGTGGGGGCCTTCAACATCCCGCTGCCCCGCGTCCGCATCATCACGCTGGACGAGTTCGACCCCGAGCACTTCCTGTCCTGAGCGGACCGGCGCATGGTGGCGGCATGACGACTGCCCGGTTCCGCGCCGCGACAGTCGTCGCGGTGGTGGTCGTGATGACCGCCACGGCGTCGGGGTGCGGCGGCAGCGGCGAGGCAGGCAGCCCGTCGAGCAGCTCGACCGCGTCACCGAGCGACCCGTCGTCAGCCGGCGGGTCCAGCCCTGCGGCGTACGACGTCCCGGAGCTGGTCGACATCGGCGACGGCCGGCACCTCTACGTGCAATGCAGCGGGGAGGGCAGCCCGACCGTCGTCCTGGAGAGCGGCGACGAGTCCGACCAGTTCCAGTGGGGGTCGGTCAGGCCGTCGGTTTCCGAGCACACCCGGGTCTGCGCCTACGACCGGCTCGGCAACGGCTCCAGCGACCCCGCGACCGGGTGCCGCCGGACACCGCAGCTCCTCGGCGACCTGGCGGCGATGCTTGAGGCCGTCGACGCCGACCCGCCCTACGTCCTCGTGGGCACGTCCGGTGGCGGCTTCCTGATGACCAGCTTCGCCTACGCACATCCCGAGGACACCGCAGGCATCGTGCTGGCCGAGACACCGCACGCGATCATCCCGTCGCAGGCACCGAAAGAGCTGCTCGACGAGCTCGACTGCCGGTCCCCTCTCAACCAGGAGCGCCGCGACTACGTGGCGGTCGAACGCTTCGCCTGGGAAAACCGCCACCGGATCGGACGGATCCCGATGACGGTCATCAGCAACGACTACGGCCAGACCTACGAGAACGAGGAGCAGCGCACCAACGTCAAGGGTCAGCAGGGATGGCTGGTGCTGAGCCCACTGGCGAAGCAGGTCGTCGTGACGAGCGGCCACGACGTGCCGGAGTTCGAGTCGGACCTGACGGTCCGAGAGATCCTCCGCGTTCTCGACGAGGCCCGCGCGTAGCGGCGCCGTCCGGCTTTCAGCCGGTCAGCTGCTTGGCCGTTGCGGCGTACGCCGCGGGCAGGTCGTCGGCGAGGTACCGCCACGGGTAGTCGCTCACCCGGCCTTGCAGCGCCTCGAGGGCGTGCCGCCCCTCGTCGACGCACCCGGTCTGGGCCGCCGCGTAGACGAACGTGTTGAGGTCACGGACCCGCCAGGGTGCGTCGTGGTCGTCGGCGCCGGTCGCGAAGGACCGGTAGGCGATCTGCAGCTGGTCGTGGGTGCGCTGGTCGGCCCAGAACGCCTCGGTGGAGTGGACGTCGGGCGGCCCGGAGCCGATGAAGGAAACGGCTCCCTCGACCAGCGCCTCGGCGACGATGCCGTGCAGGTTCGAGCCGGCGGCGCGGTGCTCGCTGCAGGCCCAGGCGAAGTCGACCATCCCCTGGAGGCTGCCGTACCACTTCGGCGAGACGCACCGCAGCACGTGCGAGTGCCCGCGGCGGTGGTCCGGCGCCACCTTGCGGAGCATGTCGAAGCGGGTCTGCACGACGTCCTCGTCGCGGTGCAGCCCACGCGCGCAGCTGAGCAGGTACCAGTAGGGCACGTCGTCGTCCTCGCGCGTCCGGGCCATGGCCAGCAGGCGCCGCTCAGCGTCCTCGAGGCGGCGCGTGGAACTCGTCGAACTGCCCCTCGGTCGTCATGGACGTCACCGCCCGGCCGCGCGCCTCCCAGGCCAGGTTGTGCGCCCGCACCGCGGCCATCAGCGCGGCCGTCCCGCCGGGGTCGGACTCGATGTCGGCGCCGACGGCGGCCAGCGCGTCGTCCAGCCGGGGGTCGGTGCCGATCACGTGCACGGCGTGCGCCCGGGTCTCCGAGCCCTTCGGCCGGGAGTCCAGGAGCGCCAGGGCGGCCCCCAGGTCGAGCGAGCGGGGCTTGAGCACCGCCGCCAGCTCCTCGTCGCCTGCTGCCGGGTCGGTGCTCGTGCTGTCTCGTCGCCACATCGGCATGGCTGGCCCCGTCCTCGTCGCCCAGAGTGACCGGCCACTACCCCGCTGCGACGGCAGGCATGCCACTACTACGACACATGGGCGAACTTCCCGATTTCGCCCACCCGGTCGGGTCCGCGCGCGTAGCGTCGTCGTCCGGACCAGCCGACGCATGCGCAGCACTCCCTGGAGGAACCGGTGAAGCGGACCGGAGCAGTTCTCGTGGCCGTGGCGATGGCCACTTCGTCCTTCTGGCTGGCCACCGGCGGCCACGCCGTGGCACAGCCCGTGCCCACGTCGGGCACCACGTCGACGGCGGCGACCGGCTGCCCGACGACGCTCAACAAGCCGCTGACCCCCAAGCGCATCACCGTCCAGGGCGTCACCAACAAGGCGAAGGTGATCATGCCGAAGCGTCTGGCCGGTCGGGTTCCGGGCGACCCGCCGCTGACCGAGGCCGGCAAGGAGATGTTCGCCTTCGACAAGTACACCGGCATCTACCCCGGCACCCCCTTCGGCGTGGTGCGGATGAACGCCCACGTCTGGCCGGACGGCAGCGCGGTCGGCAACCGGATGCTCAAGAACCTCAAGATCGGCAACCGGATCGTCGTCTTCGGCCTGACCAAGAAGCTCTGCTACCGCGTGGTCGACAAGGTGGTCGTCGACGCCGACAAGACGCTGCTGCGCTACTACCGCACCGACGGCAAGCCGCGCCTGGGCATCGTGGTCTGCTCCGGCAAGCGCCTCGGCCCGGGCAACTGGACCAAGCGCACCGTCTGGTTCGCCAAGCCCGCCAGGTAGACGTCTCGACGGGTCAGAGCGGCTGGGTCACTCCCACTCGATGGTGCCCGGCGGCTTCGAGGTCAGGTCGAGCGTCACCCGGTTGACCTCGCGCACCTCGTTGGTGATCCGCGTCGAGATGCGCGCCAGCACGTCGTAAGGGACGCGGGTCCAGTCCGCGGTCATGGCGTCCTCGGACGACACCGGGCGGAGCACGACCGGGTGGCCGTAGGTCCGCTCGTCGCCCTGGACGCCCACCGACCGGACGTCGGCCAGCAGCACGACGGGGCACTGCCAGATGTCGCGGTCCAGGCCGGCGGCGGTCAGCTCCTCGCGGGCGATCGCGTCGGCCTCGCGCAGCACGTCGAGCCGGTCCTGCGTCACCTCCCCGATGATGCGGATCCCGAGACCCGGGCCCGGGAAGGGCTGCCGCCACACGATCGCCTCGGGGAGACCCAGCTCCAGCCCGACGCGACGTACCTCGTCCTTGAAGAGGGTGCGCAACGGCTCGACCAGCTTGAACTGGAGATCGTCCGGCAGCCCACCCACGTTGTGGTGGCTCTTGATGTTGGCGGTGCCCGTGCCGCCGCCGGACTCGACGACGTCGGGGTAGAGCGTGCCCTGGACGAGGAAGTCCACCGACTCGCCGTGCGCACCCGCCTCCGCCACGACCTCGCGCGCCGACTCCTCGAAGACCCGGATGAACTCGCGGCCGATCGCCTTGCGCTTCTGCTCCGGGTCGGTGACACCGGCGAGCGCGTCGAGGAAGCGCTTCGCCGCGTCGGCGACCTTCAGCCGCACGCCGGTCGCCTCGACGAAGTCGCGCTCCACCTGCTCGGCCTCACCCTTCCGCAGCAGGCCGTGGTCGACGAAGACACACGTCAGCTGGTCGCCGACCGCGCGGTGCACCAGCGCCGCCGCGACGGCCGAGTCGACCCCGCCGGACAGCCCGCAGACGACGCGCTTGTCGCCGACCTGGGCGCGGATCGCAGCCACCTGCTCCTCGATGACCCCCGTCATCGTCCAGGTCGGCGCCAGCCCGGCGACCTCGTAGAGGAAGTGCTCGAGGACCGCCTGCCCGTGCTCGGTGTGCAGCACCTCGGGGTGGAACTGCACGCCGGCCAGTCCCCGCGCCGAGTCCTCGAAGGCCGCGACCGGGGTGTCGGTCGTGCGCGCCACCACGTCGAAACCGGGAGGCGCCTCGGACACCGCGTCGTTGTGCGACATCCACACCGACTGCTCGCGGGGCAGCCCGTGGAAGAGCGTCGGGTCCGCGCCGAGCACCTCGAGCGACGTACGGCCGAACTCCGCGCTGCCGGTGCGGGCCACGACCCCACCGAGCGCCAGCGCCATCGCCTGGAAGCCGTAGCAGATCCCGAAGGCCGGCACGCCCGGCCGTGAACAGCGCCGGGTCCACCGCCGGCGCGCCGGGCGCGTAGACCGAGGACGGGCCGCCGGACAGGATGATCGCGGCCGGCCGCTTGGCCAGCATCTCCGCCGCCGGCATGGTCGACGGCACGATCTCGCTGTAGACCCGGGCCTCGCGGACCCGGCGGGCGATCAGCTGCGCGTACTGCGCCCCGAAGTCGACGACAAGGACGGTGTCTGACGCCTGCTCTGCCACCCCCTGAGTCTAGGAGAAACCCGGTTTATTCCTGGCCCTCCCGGCGCGTACGGTCGATCAAGTGCGCCATCTGCCCTTCGAAGACCCCGGTCAGCCGGACCTGAGGTCCCCTGGCCGCTACCTGCTGTGGACCGGCCGGCAGCAGTGGCGCACCCTCCTCGTCGGCGTCTGCTTCGGCATCGTGTGGATGGTGGCGCAGGCCCTGGTCCCCTACGCGATCGGCCGCGGCCTGAGCGCCGGCGTCGCCGAGGAGGACCTCGGTGCGGCCTTCCGCTGGTCGCTGGTCGTCCTCGCTCTCGCCACCGTCCAGGCGGTGTTCGGCGTCCTGCGCCACCGCACCGCGGTCGACAACTGGCTGCGGGCGTCCTTCCGCGCGATGCAGCTCCTCGGCCGCCACAGCGCACAGGTGGGCGTCGCGATCCGCCGCCGGCTGCCCACCGGTGAGGTGGTCTCCGCCGCGACCAACGACGCCCTGCACATCGGAAGCGCCTTCGACGTCACCGCGCGCTTCGCCGGGGCGATCGTGTCGTACGTCGTGGTCGCCGTGATCCTGCTCAACACCAGCACGTTCCTCGGAGCGGTGGTCCTCCTCGGAGTGCCCGCCATGGTTCTCGTGCTGGGACCGGTGCTGCGGCCGCTGCAGCGACGCCAGCACGTGCAGCGCGAGGTGGCCGGCAAGCTGACCTCCCTGGGCGCCGACACCGTCGCCGGGCTGCGGGTGCTTCGTGGCATCGGGGGCGAGCCGGCCTTCCTGGCCCGCTACCGCCGCACGTCCGAGGAGCTGCGCCTGGCCGGCGTGCACGTGGCCGGCCCCCAGGCCACGCTCGACAGCGCCCAGGTCCTGCTGCCCGGCATCTTCCTGGTCGTGGTGACCTGGCTGAGCGCCCGGCTGGCGCTCGAGGGCACCATCGACGTCGGCGACGTCGTGGCGTTCTACGGCTACGCCTTCTTCCTCGTCGTGCCGATCCGGACCGCTGTCGAGGCCGCCGACAAGATGACCCGGTCACTCGTCGGCGCCAAGCGGATCGTCGCCGTGCTGCGCACCCGGCCGGACCTCACGGACCCCGAGGTCGCCCTCACCGAGCCGCCGGCGGGCGCCGCCCTGCACGACCACCTGTCGGGCTTCACCGCCGAGCCCGGACTGCTCACCGCGATCGTCTCCGCCGACCCCGACGAGTCGGCGGCAGTCGCGCACCGGCTCGGCCGGCTCACGCCCGACCACGGCGTCTCCCTCGGGGACGTCGCCCTCGCGGACCTCACCCTCGCCACCGTCCGCCGGCGCATCCTCGTCTCCGAGGCCGACCCGCGGCTCTTCACCGGCGTGCTGCGCGACGAGCTCGACCCGTGGGACCGGACCGCCGGCGATGCCGACCTGATGACCGCCGTCCACGTGGCCGCTGCCGAGGACGTCCTGGACGCGCTGCCCGAGGGTCTCGACGCACCCGTCGACGAGGCCGGCCGCGGCTTCTCCGGCGGTCAGCGCCAGCGGGTCGCGCTTGCCCGCGCGATCGCCGCCGACCCCGAGGTCCTGGTGCTGGTCGAGCCGACCAGTGCGGTCGACGCGCACACCGAGCTGCTCGTCGCCGAGCGGTTGCACCGCGCCCGGCACCTCGAGCCCCGTGAGTCCCTGGAGCCACGGACCACCGTCGTCACGACGGCCAGCCCGCTGCTCCTGGACCGCTGCGACCAGGTCGCCTTCCTGTCCGACGGCCGGGTCGTCGCCCTGGGACGGCACCGCGAGCTGATCGCCGACCATCCCGGCTACCGGCGCACCGTGACCCGCGAGGAGGAGGACCAGTGAGCACCCGCCGGACCCTCCCGGTCGCAACCTCCGCGCAGGTCTGGACGCAGACCAAGCGACTGCTGGCCGAGCACCGTCGAGCCCTGCTCGTGATGCTGGCGCTCAACGCCTTCGCCGCCCTCGCCGGGCTGGCCGGCCCGCGGCTGCTGGGCGAGCTGGTCGGGTCCCTCCAGGACGGCACGACCCAGGGCCACATCGACCGCATCGCGATCCTGCTGGCCGTCGCCCTGCTCGCCCAGTCCGTCCTCACCTGGCTGGCCCGACGAGCCGGTTTCGTCCTCGGCGAGACCGTCTTCGCCGGCCTGCGAGAGGGCTACCTGGCGCGCGTCCTGTCGCTCCCCCTGTCCACGGTCGAGCGGGCGGGCACCGGCGACCTGATCACCCGCAGCACCGGCGACGTCGAGGCACTGTCCCGCACCGTGCGCTTCGCGGTGCCGGAGGTCCTGGTCGCCACGGTCACCGTGGTGCTCACCGTCATCGCGGCCTTCCTCACCGACCCGCTGGTCGCCCTGCCGATGCTGGCCGGTGCCCCGTTGATCGCCATCGGCACCCGCTGGTACCTCCACCGTGCGCCGCAGGGCTACCTCGCGGAGCGCGAGGCCTACGCGGAGTACAACGGGTCGCTCGCGGAGACGGTCGATGGCGCCCGCACGGTCGAGGCGCTGGGGCTGGCGCCGCGGCGGATCGCGACCATCGAGGGCGACATGGCTCGCGCCCACGCAGCGGAGCGCTACACGCTGCGGCTGCGGACCTTCTGGTTCCCCACCATGGAGATCGCCTACGCGATCCCTGTGACGCTCAGCCTGCTGTGGGGCGCCTGGCTGGTGGCCGGCGGCCACTCGTCCCTTGCCACCGTCACCGCGGTCACGCTCTACTCCGTCCAGATCGTCGACCCGGTCGACCGGCTGATCTCGTGGCTGGACGAGGTGCAGGTCGGCGCCACGGCTCTGGCACGGATCCTCGGCGTCGAGCTGGTCCCCGACGACCGGACCGCGACCGACGAGGAGCCGGCCGACGAGCACCTACGTGTCGAGGACGTGCGCTTCGCCTACCGCGAGGACCGTGACGTGCTGCACGGCATCGACCTCGACGTCCGCCCCGGCGAGCGGCTGGCCGTCGTCGGCCCGTCCGGCGCCGGGAAGTCCACGCTGGGTCGCCTGCTGGCCGGTGTCCACCCACCGAGGACCGGACGGGTCAGCGTGGGCGACGTACCGCTGGTCGACCTGCCGCTCGACGACCTGCGGGGCCACGTCGTCCTGGTGACCCAGGAGCACCACGTCTTCGTCGGCACCGTCGCGGAGAACCTGCTGCTCGCCCGACCGGACGCCACCGAGGGCGACCTCCGGGACGCACTCGCCGCGGTCGACGCGCTCGACTGGGTCCTCGCACTGCCTGACGGCCTGGCCACCGAGGTCGGGTCTGGCGGCCGCCCGGTCACGCCCGCCCAGGCGCAGCAGCTGGCGCTGGCCCGCATCGTCCTCGCCGACCCGCACACCCTCGTGCTCGACGAGGCGACCTCCCTCATCGACCCGCGTTCGGCGCGCCACCTCGAGCGCTCGCTCGGGGCAGTGCTGCACGGCCGCACGGTGGTCGCGATCGCGCACCGGCTGCACACCGCCCACGACGCCGACCGGGTGGCCGTGGTCGAGGACGGGCTGGTCACCGAGCTCGGCTCGCACCAGGAGCTGGTGGCCGAGGGCGGTGCCTACGCCGCGCTCTGGGAGTCGTGGAGCACGGACCCGTCCACGGCGGCGGCCGCCCCGTAGCGGCTCCCCCGAGAGTTTCCCGAACTGACCCGCACCTCACGCTGATCGGCGCTTTCACCGCGGGGTGTTCCCGGACGGCCGTCGAGACCAGCGCTAGGGGAGCGCCCGATCAACCGACTGAGATGCACCTTCAACGTCGCGGCGCGCAGCCATTGCGACTACCTGGGCCCGCCGTTCGACGTGGAGTTTGCGGAGCACTCGCGATACGTAATTGCGAACCGTCCCGGGGGCAAGGTGCATCCGCTCGGCGATCTCCGCATTCGTCAGCCCTTGACCGATCAAGGAGAACAACTCTCGCTCGAGCGGTGTGAGGTTCGCCAGCGGATCAATGGTCGTTGCTGCCCGCTCCGCTTGCAGGACGTCCGTCAACGTGTCTTTCGACATCACCATGCGCCCGGCGGCAGCTGTTCGGATTGCCTCGACCAGGGCATCTTCGTCGATCGTGTGCGGTACGACCCCGGCAGCCCCGGCTCTGATGACAGACGCCACGAGTTCCTGGGTGGCGTTGACGCCGATGAACAGGACGTTCAGTTCCGGCATCCCGGCCAGCAATCGCCGGCACATCTCGGGCGCATCTGGTTCGCGAAGGTGGGCGCCGGCGACCACCACATGGGGACGGACGGCGGGAACGCGAGCCAAGGCCTGGCTCGCAGATCGCGCCTCACCCACCACCTCGATATCGGCTTCGGCATCCAGGGCCCGTGCCAGCGCGCGGCGTATCGCGAGGGCAGGCGACGCGAGGAACAGCCGAATTGGCTCGTCCACGCTGTCCAGCCTGGCACGGCTTGCGCATGACCGCACCCGGCCGCGCCTGCTCAGATGCGCGCGGCCAGTCGGCTGGCAGCGCTCCCCTTCATGCCACGACCTGCCTCGGGGCGCTGCCCCGCAGGACAGCGAGCCTTTCGGCGAGCAGCGCCTCGAGCTCCTCGACGGTGCGGCGCTCGTGGAGCATCTCGGAGTGCGACTTGCGGCGCGCCATCGCCCACTGCTCCGCCCGGGTGCGGAACGGCGCTACAGCGTCCGGGACATCGGTGAAGGCGTCGGTGCCGCACCCGCAGTTCCAGGTGTCCGGAATCTCGTCGGCCTCGGCGGCGAAGCGCAGCTGGAAGTGATGACCGGCGGGACAGCGGTACCCGACCAGCCGGGTTCCGCAAGGCTCGACGAGAGTGAGGTCGATGTCGTAGCCGGGGTGACTGACGCCCGTTCCGATCACGGGGGCTCCTTCAGTGCGGTGGATGTCGGCCGACTGATCTCGGTCGTGGGGACACCACCACCGTGACGGCCGCCGCACGCCGCGTCTGGGGCCGGCTGTCACTCGCCTCAACGAGATCCGTCACCACCGGCGATGACACGTGTCACTGCCGCAGCGCGAGATTGCTTCCGACTACCGGCAATCCGCCCGGGAGTCCCGCGCCGAAGAGCGAGTGGGCGGGGCCGGTGATCGGAGCAGGGGAGCCGGCCCCGTCCCACCTGCAATGCTTCGGCCCGTGACCGACGACGACGCGCTCGCGCGCCGGGTCCGTGCCGCCCACGCCGACCTGGCCGAGCGCGAGGGCAGGCTGCGAACGGCCACCGGCGGCGGCGCACTCCGGCTCCCCGGGATCGGCCTGATGGCCAGCGGCCTGCCGCGTCCCCAGTGGAACAACGCCGACGTCCTCGCCTCCGCCGACGTGGCGGCCATCGACATCGGCCGGGTCCGGCGGTGGTTCGCCGAGCGGGCCGTCCCGTGGGGCTGCCGCGTGCCGCTGGGCTTCCCTTGGCCGTACGGCCGCCGGCTGCTCACCAAGCGCGTCATGGCGGCCGGACTCGACGACCTGGCCGCCGAGCCCCGCCGGCAGCCGGACGACGTCCGAATCGGGACCGTCGAGCCGGACGACTTCGACGCATTCGCCCGGGTGGATGCTGCCGCCTTCGGTGAAGAGGTCGGGCCGACCGCCGACTTCGCCCGGCCGATGATCGGGGCGGCGGGCTTCCGCTGCCTGCTCGCCCGCGAGGGCGGCGAGCCGGCCGGCGTCGCCTACGGGATCCTCACCGACGGCGACGGCGACGGCGACGGCGGCGGCACGACCCTCGGCATCTTCGGGGTCGGGGTGCTGCCCGACCACCGCCGACGCGGCATCGGCGCCGCGCTGACGGCGGACCTGCTCCGCTGGGGAGCCGACGCGGGCGCCGACCTGGCCTGGCTCAACCCCGACGACGACCGGGCTGCCCGGCTCTACACGTCGCTGGGCTTCCGCGAGGTCGCCGGCTTCGACGTCTACGTCGACAGCTGAGTCGGCGGCGCTACGAGCCTTCGGCCGCCCAGGCCCGGTCAGCGGCCCGCGGCCGCCAGCGCCTCGTACCTGACGCCGGTCAGGTCCTCCGACGCCTCCCACAGCAGCCGCGCGGCGATGTCGTCGCGCGCGTTGGAGCTCATCCGCACCCGCCTGGGCAGCCCGCGCTGCTCGGCGACCCCTCGCGGACCGAAGTAGTCGCCGCTGCGCACCTCCGGGTCGGTGGCCGCCCGCAGCTGCGGGAGCGCGCCGGTCGACGCGCTCTGGCCCAGCACCGCGTTGCCGACCTTCATCACCGCCTCGGTGCCCCGCCGACCGGTCATCCGCGGCCCGACGTACTGCAGGTTCGTGCGTGCATAACCGGGGTGCGCCGCCGCGCTGACGAATTCCTGGCCGTCCAACCCTGCAGCGGTCGCCAGGCGGCCGAGCTCGCGCATGAAGAGCAGGTTGGCCAGCTTGGTGCGCGCGTAGGCCTGCCACGGGTCGTAGGTCTGCCCGCTCATGAGGTCGCCGAAGTTCAGCGAGCCGAACCAGTGCACGAAGCTGCTGACCGTCACCACGCGCCCGCCGGGGCGGCGCAGCAGGGCCGGCAGCAGGAGGCCGGTCAGCGCGAAGGGCCCGAGGTGGTTGGTCGCCATCTGCAGCTCGAAGCCGTCGACCGTACGTCGCGCCGGCACCGCCATGACCCCCGCGTTGTTGACCAGCAGGTCGAGGGGCTCGGCCGCCTGCTCGGCCGCGAAGGCCCGGACCGACCCGAGGTCGGCCAGGTCGAGCGCCGCCACCTCCACGGACGCCCGTGGCGCGGCGCGGAGGACCGAATCCCGCGCCCGGCCGCCACGTGCTGCGTCCCGGGCGGTGAGGACGACGTGGGCGCCGTGGCGCGCCAGCTCGACGGCGGTCGCCTCACCGAGACCGGAGGTCGCGCCGGTGACGACGGCTCGCCGGCCGGTCAGGTCGGGGATGTCGGCAGCGGTCCAGCCGGGCAGGATCGAGAAGGTCATGCCGGCTCCCCTACCCGGCGGCCCGGTTGCGACTCCCGGTGCAGCGACGCCAGCACGAGCTCCAGCTCCAGCTCGTGGGCGATGGGCACGCCGGCGGGGTCATGGGTGGGGATCGACGGCTTCACCCGGCGCGACTCGGCGACACCGTCACGCCGGAAGGCGCACAGGTCGAGGCCCTGGTGCTGGTAGAAGGCCAGTGCGCGGACGTTGTTGTTGGTGGTGCAGAGCCAGAGCCGACGGCAGCCGCGTTCCAGCGCGTCGCGGCGGCATCGAGTGAGCAGTGCGCTGCCGACACCCCGGCCCTCGACCTGGCTGGAGATCGCGACGACCTCGTACTCGTCGCCCCGGACGGCGACCACGGCGAGCCCGACGTCCGTCCCGTCGAGCCGGGCGACGAAACCGGGCAGGCCGGTCACATCGACGACCTCTCCTCGCCGGGCGACGACCGTCGACCCCCACGCCTCGCGCATCAGGGTGCTGACAAGGGGGCTGTCCTCAGCGCCGAGCCGCCGGACGACCGGGTCGGTGGTCACCACCCGACCAGGATGACTCAACCGGCCGCGACGCGGGGACGGGTGGCACCGCCTTGTAGGCCGTGCCCAGCGGCGGCCGCGGGTCCGCCTCGCCGCGGTTGGGCCAGAAGGACATCGCCCGCTCGGCCTGCGCGGTGATGGTGAGCGACGGGTTGGCCCCGAGGTTCGCGGACACGGTCGAGCCGTCGACGACGTGCATACCCGGGTGGCCGAAGACCCGGTGCCAGCCGTCGACGACCCCGTGGTCGGCGTCGGCGCCGATCGTGACGCCGCCGAGGAAGTGCGCGGTCACCGGCGAGCCCGTCAGGTCCAGCCAGCTGCCACCGGGCTCGCCGCCGATGACGTCGGCCATCTGGCGGACCGCCTCGTTGCCGGCCGGGATCCACGTCGGGTTGGGCTCGCCGTGACCGTGCCTGCTGGTCAGCCGCCAGCGGCCCAGGACACCCCGGCGGCCGGACACGACCAGGCTGTTGTCCACGGACTGCATGACGAGGGCGATCACCGTGCGCTGCGACCATCGACGCACCCACAGGGCGCGCAGCCCGCGTACCGGGTGGCGGGCCTGCAGGCCGGCCCAGGTGACGACTCGCGGCCAGCGCCCGCCGCCGTCGGTGAGGACGGTCGACAGCAGACCCATCAGGTTGGACCCGGCGCCGTAGCGGACCGGCTCGACGTGGGTCGCCGGCTCCGGGCGGAAGGACGACGTGATCGCCACGCCGGTGCTGTAGTCGGCCCGCGGCCGCCGGGTGGTTGCCCCCAGCAGCGACTCTGAGTTGGTGCGTGTGCGCTCGCCCAGCCGTGGCGACAGGTGCGGCAGGACGCCGGTGTCGCGCATCCGGTGCAGCAGCCGCTGGGTGCCGTAGGTGCCGGCGGCGACGACCACCTGGCCGGCCGTGATCGTGCGAGCCGCACGACGTGCACGCCACGCGCCGGTCCGTACCGTGTCGACGGCCCAGCCCTTGCCCAGAGGCCGCAACGCGGTGACCGTCGTGAGCGGCCGCACCTCGGCACCGGCCCCCTCGGCCAGCCACAAGTAGTTCTTGGGCAGGGTGTTCTTGGCGCCGTACCGGCATCCCGTCATGCACGACCCGCACTCGAGGCACCCGGTCCGCTCCGGACCCGCCCCGCCGAAGAACGGGTCCGCGCTCCGCACACCGGGGCCGTCGCCGAAGAACACCCCGACCGGGGTGAGCCGGAAGGTGTCGGCGACGCCCATCCGTTCGGCAACCGCGCGGACCACCTCGTCGCTCGGGGTGACGGTCGGGTTGGTGACGACGCCGAGCATCCGGGTCGCGGTCGCAAGGTGTGGCGCGAGCTCGGTGCGCCAGTCGGCGACGTCGCGCCACTGCGGGTCGTCGTAGAACGCGTCGTCGGGCGGGTAGAGGGTGTTGGCGTAGACCAGGGACCCGCCGCCGACGCCTGCGCCGGCGAGGACGGTCACGTCGGGCAGCCGGTGGATCCGCTGGATGCCGAAGCAGCCCAGCCACGGCGCCCACAGGAAGCGGCGCACGTCCCACGACGTGCGGGCGAACTCGTCGTCGGCGAAGCGGCGACCGGCCTCCAGCACAGCGACCCGGTAGCCCTTCTCGGTCAGCCGCAGGGCCGCGACCGACCCGCCGAACCCGGAGCCGACGACGACGACGTCGTAGTCGGGTCCCGCCGGGAGGCGGCGCGCGGTCATCGGCGGCCGAGGGCCTTGAACACGCGCAGGGCGGTGGTGAAACCGGCCGCCCATCGATCGAACGGCAGGGCGTCCGGCCGGGCGAAACCGACCAGGTGCTGCACGGCGACGGTCTGCGGTTCGGTGTACTTCAGCAGCCCCTCGCGACCGTGCCGCCGGCCGAACCCGGAGTCCTTGCGCCCGCCCATCGGAGCCCCGGTCGCGCCCCACGCGGCGCTGTAGGTCTCGTTGACGCTGACCGTCCCCGTCTCGATCCGCGCGGCGACCGCGCGGCCGCGCGCCACGTCACGGGTCCAGACGCCGGCATGCAGGCCGTACGCCGAGTCGTTGGCCAGCCGGACCGCCTCGTGCTCGTCGGCCACGGAGCGGACCGCGACGACCGGCCCGAAGGTCTCCTCCCGGCACAGCGCCATCTCCTCGGTCACTCCGGTCAGCACCGTCGGCTCGTAGAACAGCGGCCCCACGTCGGGCCGTGGCCGGCCGCCGGCCAGCACGGTCGCACCGCGGGCAACGGCGTCCTCGACGTGCGCGGTGACCCGGTCCAGCTGGACTGTCGACAGCAAGGAGCCCACTTCGACCGAGTAGTCGAGGGCAGTCCCGAGCCGCAGGCGCCGTACCCGCTGCAGGAAGCGGTCGAGGAACGCGTCGTGCACGTCCTCGACGACGTACATCCGCTCCATCGACACGCACAGCTGGCCGGCACCGGTGAAGCAGTCGCGCACCGCCGCCTCCGCCGCGCGGTCGAGGTCCGCGTCCTCGAGGACGAGCAACGCGTTCTTGCCGCCGAGCTCCAGCGAGCAGCCGACCAGTCGACGCCCGCAGCGCTCGGCGACCTCGCGGCCCACCCGTGTCGATCCGGTGAAGCAGACGAAGTCGCCGCGGTCGACGACCGCCGCGCCGATCGTCGGCCCGTCGCCGATCACGACCTGCCAGACGTCCGGCGGCAGACCCGCCTCGACAGCCAGCTCCCTGACCCAGAGCGCCGTCAGCGCGGTCTGGGTGTCCGGCTTGTGCACGACGGCGTTGCCGGCGACGAAGGCCGGGAGGGCGTCAGAGACCGCGAGCGTGAGCGGGTAGTTCCACGGCGAGACGATGCCGACGACGCCCTTGGGGTGGCGCAGCTCGTACGCCTGGGAGAGCAGGGGCACCAGACCGGCCCGGTGTGCGGGCCGCAGGTCGCGGCGGGCGGTGCGTGCGTAGTGGCGGGCGTTCAGCGCGACGTCGACGACCTCCTCGAAGGCGTGCCGCCGGGCCTTGCCGGTCTCGCGCTGCACGATGTCGAGGACCTCGTCCTGGCGCCCGAGCACCAGGTCGTGCAGCCGGAGCAGGATCCGTGCCCGGTCGCTCACCGACCGCGCGGCCCACGGTCCCTGCGCGGCGCGGGCTCGGGCGAAGGCGGTCTCGACGTCCGCCTCGGTGGACACCGGCAGGTCGGCCACCCGCCCACCGTCGAAGGGCGCCCACGTCGTCACGGTCTCGCCGGAGGTCGCCACCACGCCACCCACCAGCCCGGCGTGCTCGGCCCGCACGGTCATGCCGTCAGGTTACCCACTGGTAATGACCCGGTTCGCGGCGCGCCACTGATCCTTCGCAAGTGCCCTGCAACCGCGGCGCTAGCAGCCTTCGCACCCTGCGAGGGACCACTTGGACACCGGCCCAGCCGGCCGTCGCCTCAAGGAGACCCATGCGCACCCGCTCCGTCCTCGTCACCGCCGCCGCGACCACCCTGCTCGCACTGGTGCCGCTCACCGCTCACGCCGCCAAGCCGACGCGCACCGCGATCCAGCTGCAGTCCTACGACCCGGCCGCGGTGATCTCCGCCGGCGGCTACCAGTTCGGCGGCACCGCCTACAACCTGCCGTTCACCGGCCCCTCCACGACGACAGTCACCGCCCTCGACGGCACGCTGCCGGCGGCGAACACCTGCGAGCCGGCGACGATCTCGGTGCAGGCCGGGCCGTCGCTCACCGAGCACCTCACGATCACCGCGACCGGCGACGTCTGCGCGTCGTTCTCCGGGAACGCCTGGCGGGCCAGCGCCGGCTTCGACCGGAGGAACATCGACTACGTCGGTACGGAGCACGACCGGGTCCGCGGCGAGGGACTCCTCTCGGGGTCGGTCGGCAACATCTTCCCCACCAGCGGTCAGATGGGCATCTCCGGCTCGCTGGTGTGGTGACCTGAGGCCTGCTCGCGGGGCCGGGACCGATGAGTCCCGGCGCCGCGGCAGGTCTGCACCTCGACTGGACACCGGCAGTGGAGGCGCGCCATGACCCGCAAGCTCGTCGCCGTCGAGTTCCTCTCCCTGGACGGGGTGATGCAGGCTCCCGGCGACCCCCAGGAGGACACCGAGGGCGGCTTCGCCCATGGCGGCTGGCAGCGGCCGTACTTCGACGACGTGATGGGCAAGGCTGCCGCGGAGGGGATGGCCGAGACCGATGCCTACCTCTTCGGCCGCAAGACCTACCAGAAGATGGCAGCCTTCTGGCCGACCGCTCCCGCCGACGACCCGTTCGCCGCGCACCTCAACGGCACCACCAAGTACGTCGCGTCGCGGACCCTGAGGGACCCCTCGTGGCAGCCGGTCGAGGTGCTCACCGACGTGCCCGGTGCGGTCGCCGCCCTCAAGGAGAAGCCCGGCGGCACCATCACCGTCCTCGGCAGCGGCGAGCTGGTGCGGACGCTGCTCGACAACGACCTGGTCGACGAGCTCGAGCTGACCGTGTCACCGCTGGTGCTCGGCAGCGGCAAGCGGCTGTTCGGCGCCGCGACCGACGTGCGCCGCCTGGAGCTGGTGAGCTCGGTGCCGACCTCCACCGGCAGCGTCATGCTGCGCTACCGCCACTCCCGCGGTTGACGCTGTCCCCCGGCCGGGCGGATCCTCCGGGCGGGAGGTGGCGACCACGACGACCACGCCTCTGGACGACCTGGCCCGCGGGCGCGCTGCCTGCCGCGAGCAGGCCTGGGCGACGGCGGCCGACGCGCTGACCGCCGCCGCCGCGGCCTCGCCGCTCGAGCCGGCGGATCTGGAGCTGCTGGCCACCGCGGCCTACCTCGCCGGCAGGTACGACGTGAGCACGACCGCCTGGGAGGACGCCTACCGCGAGCACCAGCGACGTGACGAACCGGTGCGGGCGGCCCGCTGCGGGTTCTGGCTGTCGATGGCCCTGCTGCTGCGCGGCGAGATGGCCCGCGGTGGCGGGTGGGTCGCCCGGTCCCAGCGCCTGGTCGCCGACGCCGGTGTCGACTGCGCCGAGCGTGGCTTCCTCATGCTGCCGACCGGCCTGGCGACGCTCTTCGAGGGCGGGGCGGCCGCGGCCTACGCGATCTTCGAGCAGGCAGCCGAGATCGGCGAGCGCTTCGCCGAGCCCGACCTGGTGGCGCTCGCCCGGCACGGGCAGGGCCAGGCCCTGGTGCGCGGTGGCGACCGGGCGGGCGGCCTGGCCGTCCTGGACGAGGTGCTGGCCTCGGTCGCGGCCGGCGAGGTCGGGTCGATCGCGGGCGGCCTGGTCTACTGCGCGGTCATCGAGACCTGTCACGAGGTGTTCGACCTCCGCCGGGTGCGGGAGTGGACGACTGCGTTGAGCCGGTGGTGCGCGGCACAGCCGGAGCTGGTCCTCTACCGCGGACAGTGCCTGGTGCACCGGTCACAGGTCCTCCAGCTGGCCGGCGACTGGCCGGACGCCGTGCGCGAGGCACAGCTCGCGTGCGAGCGCCTGTCGACACCGGCGCACCCCGCGCTGGGCATGGCGATGTACCAGCTCGGCGAGCTGCACCGCCTGTGCGGGCGGGCCGACGAGGCCGAGGCGGCGTACGCCGGGGCGAGCGCCTGCGGCCACTACCCGCAGCCCGGGCTGGCCCTCCTGCGCCTCGGCCAGGGCCGGCTCGACGCGGCGGTCACGGCCGTCCGCAGCGCCGCGGCCGAGGTGACCGAGCTGCGCTCACGAGCGGGGATCCTGGCGGCGTACGTCGAGATCGTGCTCGCCGCCGGCGACCTGGCCGACGCGGACCAGGCGGCGACGGAGCTGCTGGCGACCGCGGACGGGCTGGGCTCGCCGACGCTGCGAGCCGTGGCGTCGCACGCCGTCGGATCGGTGCGGCTGGCCGAGGGCGACCCGGCAGCGGCCCTGGAGGCGCTGCACGCGGCGGCAGAGGAGTGGCAGGAGCTGGGGGCGCGATACGACGGCGCGCGCACCCAGGCCTTGGTCGGGCTGGCCCGGCGACGCCTCGGCGACGAGGACGCCGCCCTGCTCGACCTGGCCGGAGCCCGCTCGACGCTGGCCGCTCTGGGAGCGGTCGGCGACGTGGCGGCGCTGGACCGGGTCGCGGCGACCGAGGTGCCGGTCGAGGGCGGCCTGAGCCCGCGCGAGGTGCAGGTGCTCCGGCTGGTCGCGACCGGCAGGACCAACGTCGCGATCGCGGCCGAGCTCGTCCTGAGCGAGCGCACCGTCGACCGGCACGTGAGCAACATCCTGGCAAAGCTCGGGCTCCCGTCGCGCTCGGCCGCCACCGCCTGGGCCTACGAGCACCACCTCGCCTGAGCGTATGCATGACGGCTACCCATCGCCGGCCGGAGCGAATGGGTGCTTTCACCGAAGCCGGCCCACCGCCACCCGGCCTAGCGTCCGGGGCAGGACGAGGAAAGGGGCGGACCATGGACACCAGGGAGCAGACCCGGTCGGGGCCGCAGGACATCGGGACCGTCGTGATCGGGGCCGGGCAGGCGGGGCTGTCCACGGCCTACCACCTCGCCCGGCGAGGGCAGGACTTCGTCGTGCTCGACTCGTACGAGCGGGTCGGTGACAACTGGCGCTGCCACTGGGACTCGCTGCGGCTCTACAGCCCGGCGCTCGTCGCCTCGATGCCGGGCATGCCCTTCCCGGCGAAGCGGACGTCGTACCCGACAAAGGACGAGATGGCCGACTACCTCGAGGCGTACCGGGCGCGGTTCGACCTGCCGGTGCGTGGCGGGGTCCGGGTGGCGAGCGTGCGGGCTCACGACCAGCGCTACCTGGTCACCTGCACCGACGGGTCGAGCTACACGTGCGACAACGTCGTGGTGGCCACCGGCACCTTCGGCCGGACGCCGAGCGTGCCCTCCTTCGCCGGCGACCTGGACCCGTCGATCCGGCAGCTGCACTCGAGCGACTACAAGCGCCCGGCGCAGCTGCAGCCCGGCGCCGTCCTCGTCGTCGGGGCCTCGCACTCGGGCGGCGACATCGCCTTCGAGGCCGGCGACGCCGGTCACCCGGTCGTGCTCAGCGGCACGATCCACGGCGAGATCCCCTTCCGCCTCGAGCGGCCGGCCGCGAAGGTCGCGTTCCCGGTGCTCTACTTCGTCGCCCGCCACCTGCTCACGCTGCGCAACCCGCTCGGCCGCAAGATCCGGCCCGAGATCCGCGCGCACGGCGGACCGCTCATCCGGGTGAAGAAGTCCGACCTCGCCCGCGTCGGCGTGGAGATGGCAGAGCCGCGGACCGTCGGAGTCCGGGACGGGCGCCCGGTGCTCGCCGACGACCGGGTGCTCGACGTCGCGAACGTCGTGTGGTGCACCGGCTTCCGCCAGGACTTCTCCTGGATCGAGCTGCCGGTGACCGGTGACGACGGCTGGCCGCTGGAGCGGCGGGGGGTCGTGGACTCCGCTCCCGGCCTCTACTTCGTCGGACTTGCCTTCCAGTTCGCGTTCGCCTCGATGCTGGTCGGCGGTGCCGGCCGCGACGCCGACTACGTCGTCCGGCACCTCGCTGCCCGGACGCCGGCACCGCACAAGGGACGCACGGGGAGATCCCGGGTCAGCGCCGCCTGACGCCACCGACGGCTCAGGCGAGCGGGACGATCTCGGGTGCGCCGAGCCGGGCGGTGTCGGCGGTCTGGTCGTCGGGCTGCTCCTGCGAGAGCCGCTCGGCCTCGACCCGCGCCAGGTAGTGCTCGACCTCACGCTTGACCTGCCCGCGGCTCCAGCCGAGCACCGGCGCGACCAGCTTGGCCGTGACCGGTGCGGCGGCCACCCCGCGGTCGAAGGTCTCGATCGAGATGCGGGTCCGCCGGGTCAGCACGTCGTCGAGGTGGCGGGCGCCCTCGTGGCTGGCGGCGTACACCAGCTCGGCCCGCAGGTAGTCGTCGGCGCCCGCGACCGGTTCACCCAGGGACGCGTCCTGGTCGACCAGCGCGAGCACCTCGTGGACGAGGGCACCGTGCCGCCCCAGCAGGTGCTCGATCCGGGCGACGTGCAGGCCGTGGCGCTCGGCGAGCAGGTGCCGCGAGTTCCACAGCGCGGCGTAGCCCTCGGCGCCGACCAGCGGCACCCGGTCGGTGCAGGACGGCGGCACCTTCCCGTCCAGCCCGTGGCTCACGGCGTCGACGGCGTCCTTCGCCATCACGCGGTACGTCGTGTACTTGCCGCCCGCGACGACGACCAGTCCCGGCACCGGGTGCGCGACGGTGTGCTCGCGGGACAGCTTCGACGTCGACTCGGACTCGCCGGCGAGCAGCGGCCGGAGACCGGCGTAGACGCCCTCGACGTCCTCGCGCGTCAACGGGGTGACGAGGACCTCGTTGACCCGCGAGAGGAGGTAGTCGATGTCGGAGCGCGACGCCGCCGGGTGCGCTTTCCCGAGCGTCCAGTCGGTGTCGGTGGTCCCGATGATCCAGTGCCTGCCCCACGGGATGACGAAGAGCACGGACGTCTCGGTGCGCAGGATGAGGCCGGTGGCCGACTGGATGCGGTCGCGCGGCACGACGAGGTGGATCCCCTTCGACGCCCGCACGTGGAACTGTCCGCGCTCGCCAACCATCCGCTGGGTGTCGTCGGTCCACACGCCGGTGGCGTTGACGACCTGCTTGGCCCGCACCTCGAGATCGGTGCCGGACTCCAGGTCACGGACCTGCACGCCGGTGACGCGTTCGCCCTCGCGGAGGAACCCGACGACGCGCGCGCGGTTGGCACACAGTGCGCCGTACGCCGCCGCCGTCCTCACCAGCGCCATCGTGTGGCGGGCGTCGTCGACCTGTGCGTCGTAGTACTGGATCGCTCCCACGAGCGCATCGCGGCGCAGCGAGGGGCTGGCGCGCAGGGCGGCCGTGCGGGACAGGTGCCGGTGCCGCGGGAGGCCACGGCTGGCCCCCGACGAGACCGCCATCGCGTCGTAGAGCGCGACGCCCGACCCGGCGTAGACGCGCTCCCAGCCACGGTGGCGCAGCGGGTATAGGAAGGGCACCGGCCGCACCAGGTGCGGAGCCAGCCGCTGCACGAGCAGCCCCCGTTCGCGCAGCGCCTCGCGCACCAGCCCGAAGTCGAGCATCTCGAGGTAGCGCAGGCCGCCGTGCACCAGCTTGCTGGACCGGCTCGAGGTGCCGGCCGCCCAGTCACGGGCCTCGAAGAGCCCCACCGTGAGCCCGCGCGTCACGGCGTCCAGGGCGGCGCCGGCGCCGACCACCCCGCCGCCGACGACCACGACGTCGAGCTCGCGGAGCGGCGCCTCGTCGAGCGCGGCGGTGCGTTCCGCCGGCCCGAGGCGGGCGGTCATCGGTCGACCATGACCTCGACGCGCTGGAACTCCTTGACGTCGGAGTAGCCGGTCGTCGCCATCGCCCTGCGCAGGGCACCGACGAAGTTCATCGACCCGTCGGAGACCCGCGACGGGCCGGTGAGGATCTCCTCGAGCGAGCCGATGGTGCCGACCCGCACGCGCTCGCCCCGAGGCAGCTCGCCATGGTGCGCCTCCGACCCCCAGTGAAAGCCGCGGCCCGGGGCCTCGGTCGCCCGGGCGAGCGGTGACCCCATCATCACGGCGTCCGCCCCGCAGGCGATCGCCTTCGACACGTCCCCGGAGCGGCCGACTCCGCCGTCGGCGATGACGTGCACGTAACGGCCGCCGGACTCGTCGAGGTAGTCGCGCCGAGCGGCGTGCACGTCGGCGACGGCCGACGCCATCGGCACCGCGACGCCGAGCACCGACCGGGTCGTGTGCGAGGCGCCGCCGCCGAAGCCGACCAGGACCCCGGCCGCTCCGGTGCGCATGAGGTGCAGCGCCGCCTGGTAGGTCGCGCAGCCGCCGACGATGACCGGCACGTCGAGCTCGTAGATGAACTGCTTGAGGTTCAGCGGCTCCGACCGGCCGGACACGTGCTCGGCGCTGACGGTCGTACCCCTGATGACGAACAGGTCGACACCTGCGTCCACGACCGTCTTCCAGAGCTGCGCGGTCCGCGGCGGCGACAGGGCCGCGGCGACCGTGACGCCTGCCTCGCGCACCTCGGCGATCCGGCGCGCGACGAGCTCCGGGAGGATCGGCGACTCGTAGACCTCCTGCATGCGGCGGGTCGCCTCGGCGTCGTCGAGCCCGGCGATCTCGGCGAGCAGCGGCTCGGGCTCCTCGTAGCGGGTCCACAGTCCCTCGAGGTTGAGGACGCCGACCCCGCCGAGCCGGCCGATCTCGATGGCCGTCGCCGGAGAGACCACCGAGTCCATGGGTGCCGCCAGCACCGGGATCTCGAAGCGGTAGGCGTCGATCTGCCAGGCGACCGACACCTCCTCGGGGTCGCGGGTGCGGCGGCTCGGGACGATCGCGATGTCGTCGAAGCCGTACGCCATCCGGCCGCGCTTGCCGCGGCCGATCTCGATCTCGGTCACCTACGACCCCTGGTAGTTGGGTGCCTCGACGGTCATCTGGATGTCGTGCGGGTGGCTCTCCTTGAGCCCGGCCGAGGTGATCCGGACGAACCGGCCGCGACGCTGCAGGTCGGGGATCGTGTGCGCGCCGACGTAGAACATCGACTGGTGCAGCCCGCCCACCAGCTGGTGGGCGACGGCCGACAGCGGCCCGCGGTAGGGCACCTGGCCCTCGATGCCCTCCGGCACGATCTTGTCGTCGGTGCCCACGTCGGCCTGGAAGTAGCGGTCCTTGCTGTACGACACCCGACCGCGGGAGGCCATCGCACCCAGGCTGCCCATGCCGCGGTAGGCCTTGTACTGCTTGCCGTTGACGAAGACCAGGTCGCCGGGGCTCTCGTCGCAGCCGGCGAGCAGCGAGCCGAGCATCACGACGTCGGCGCCGGCCACGATGGCCTTGGCGATGTCGCCGGAGTACTGCAGCCCACCGTCACCGACGATCGGCACGCCCGCCGGCCGGCAGGCCTTCGCGACCTCGTGGATCGCGGTGATCTGCGGGACGCCGACACCGGCAACGACCCTGGTGGTGCAGATGCTCCCAGGGCCGATGCCGGCCTTTACGCCGTCGACGCCGGCGTCGACAAGTGCCTGGGCACCAGAGCGGGTGGCGACGTTGCCGCCGAGCACCTGGACGTGCCGGGTCGCCGGGTCGGACTTGAGCCGTCGCACCATGTCGAGCATCAGCCGGGCCTGGCCGTTGGCCGTGTCCGGCACGAGCACGTCGACACCGGCCTCCACCAGCGCCGTGGCCCGCTCCCACGCGTCGCCGAAGAAGCCGACCGCCGCGGCCACCCGCAGCCGGCTCTCCCCGTCCTTGGTCGCGTGCGGGTACTGCTCGGTCTTGACGAAGTCCTTGACGGTGATCAGGCCCGCGAGGCGGCCCGCCCCGTCGACCAGCGGAAGCTTCTCGATCTTGTGCTTGGCGAGCAGCGCCGCGGCGTCGCCGGACGAGATGCCGACGGGCGCGGTCACCAGGGGCATCGGGGTCATGAGCTCGCGGACGGTTCGCGTCTCGAACTCGGCCGCCGGCACGAAGAGCAGGTCCCGGTTGGTGATGATCCCGAGCAGGATGCGCTGCTCGTCGACGACGGGCAGGCCGGAGACCCGGTAGAGCCCGCAGAGCCGGTCCAGCTCGGCGATGGTCGCGTCGGGGGTGATGGTCACCGGATCGGTCACCATGCCGGCCTCGGAGCGCTTCACCAGGTCGACCTGGTGGGCCTGGTCCTCGATCGAGAGGTTGCGGTGCAGGACCCCGATGCCACCCTGACGGGCCATCGCGATCGCCATCCGTGCCTCGGTGACGGTGTCCATGGCGGCCGAGACGAGCGGCACGGCCACCGAGATCTCGCGGGTCAGCCGGGACGTGGTGTCGACCTCGGACGGCACGACGTCGGTGTCCTGCGGGAGCAGGAGCACGTCGTCGAAGGTCAGCGCGAGGGGCGCGAGGCTGTCCAGGTCACCAGGGGTGTCGAGGCCAGCGGCTGTCGAGGCCAGGGGTGTCAGATCTGTCGGGATTCTCGAGGTCCGGACCCATCCGGCCATGCTACCGGCGGTCGGCGCTCCCGCCGTCCGCGCGCGCCGCGGCCGGCGACCGCGGGCCACGCGACGTCCGGGACGACAGGGTCGACGTCCGACGCGAACTGCTCCGTGGCCACCTGCCCCGTGGCTGACGAGGCGGCTCCGGCGCTGCGGCCGCCGCCCCCACTCCCGCGGCCGCTCACGGCGGCGCCCGACTGGTCGCTGCCGGACCGGCCGCCACCGCCGGACTGGCCGCCACCGCCGCTGCCGGTGTCCGCTGGGCCCTGGTCGGTGGCGTCCTCGGGCGGGTCCTCGTCGGCCGGGTCGGGACTGTCGTCGGTCGGCTGTCGTGGTCGGCTTCGTCGTCGGCTTCGTGGCGGGCTTGGTCGTCGGGCTTGGTCGACTGCGTCGAGCCGCTCGGTCTGTCGCTCGTGGTCGACCCGCCGTCGGAGGGCCCGGGGTCGCCCTGGGCGTTGACGTCGCCGTTGCCGTCGCCGGCGCCCTGCGCATCCTGGTCGTGGACAGGGGGTGTGGCGACAGCCGTGGCCCGGTTCTCGCTTCGGCCCCGCTCGGCCTCGGCGGCCGCAGCGCGCGCGAGCGCCGCCCGCAGGGACGCCAGCCGCCGCTCGATGGCGCCCCGCTGCTGGTCGGACAGGTCAGCTGTGGCGAGCTGGGCGGTCAGCTCGTCGACCGCGGCCTGCGCGCCGGCCACGTCGCCGTGGGCCACCGCTGCGCGGGCTCGGGACAGCCGCTTGTTGAGCTGGGCGACGTCAGCTGCGTGCTCGGGCAGGGAGTCGCCGCCGATCGAGAAGGCGTGACCGACAGCCCGGTACGGCGCCAGGGGGTCCCCGGTGACGGCCGCGGCCACCCCGCTGAGGGAGAGGGTGCCGCCCAGGACGAGGGCGGCGGCGGTCCCGGTCGCGGTCAGCCGGCGACGGTGCGACCGCTCGAGACCACTGGCCGGCAGCAGGTCGGTGGCGGGTCGACCGGGCGCGGCGGCAGCCGGCACCGCAGGCGTCCGGGTCCGAACGGCGTCCGGCGCGGACCGTGGGGCCGGCACGACACCGGGCAACCCGTCGTCCACCTCGTCGCGCCACGCGACCAGGAGGCGCACCAGCTCGTCGTCCGACGGCACCGCGACCCGGGCCGCGAGGAGGTCGAGGAGCTCGTTGTCGCGCTGCACGGCGAGGAGGTCGAGGGCGCCGTCGCCGGACGCCTGGCTGCCGATCATCCGGCCACCTCCGCCGCGAGGACGCGCAGCCGGGCCAGCGCGCGGTGCTGGGCGACGCGGACCGCACCGGAGGACATGCCGAGGGCGTTGCCGGTCTCCTCCGCCGAGAGACCGACGGCGACGCGCAGGATCAGGAGCTCACGCTGGTTGGCCGGCAGCCGGTCGAGCAGGCCGCGCACGAGGACGGCGTCGCTGTTGCGCAACGCCTGGTCCTCCGGGCCCGGGCCGAGGTCGGGCTCGTCGGGCATGTCTTCGGTCGGGACCGCGGCACGCACCGCCGAGCGCTGGGCGTCGGCCACCTTGTGCGCCGCGATGCCGAAGACGAACGCCTCGAACGGGCGACCCTCGTCGCGATAGCGCGGCAGGGCTGACAGCACGGCGAGACACACCTCCTGCGCGACGTCGTCCGCGGCGTGCTCGCTCCCGGGCAGCCGTCCTAGCCGTGCACGGCAGTAGCGGTGGACGATCGTCCGGACGTGCGCCAGGAGCGCGTCGCGAGCACCGGTGTCACCCTGTGTCGCGAGCGCGGCCAGCCCCCCCAGGTCGACCGGAAGTCCGCCGACCTCCGTACGTGAGGAGATCGTCGCCGGCCCCCCCGACGTTACGGTCACCTCACCGCACCAGTCCCCAGCGGAAGCCCATGGCGACCGCCTGGGCGCGGTCGGCCGCACCGAGCTTGCGGAACAGCCGACGGGCGTGGGTCTTGACCGTGTCCTCGGAGAGGTAGAGCTCCTTGCCGATCTCGGAGTTGCTGCGGCCGCGGCCCATGCCACGCAGCACCTGCAGCTCGCGCTCGGTCAGCGGCGGCACACCGCCATCGGCGACCTGGCGGGCGCGGGGCACCTGGCGGGCGGCGACGTCGTGGAGCGCCTGGGTCACCATGGCGACCAGCTCCTCCCGCGACGCGTCCTTGACGAGGTACCCGCGGGCGCCGGCGTTGACCGCACGGGCGACGCCCTCGACGTCCTCGGCCATCGTCATCATGATGACTGCAGCATGGGGTGCCGCGCCGAGGATTCGCCGAGCTGCCTCCACGCCGCCGATCCCGGGCATCCGGACGTCGACCATCACCAGGTCGGGGTGCTCGTTGCCGAACCGGGCCAGGCACTCCTCCCCGGACCCGGCGACCAGGACGCGCTCCACGCCCGGCACGCCGGCCACGGCACGGCGCAGTGCCTCGCGTGCCAGCGGCGAGTCGTCGCAGACCAGAACGGTGCTCACCCGGACATCTCCTCGCAGACGTCACCGGGGCGGATCCCGGCTCTCCTGGATCTTCTCGGCACGCAGAGGCCCCAGCGTGAGCCCTTTCGCGCAGATCAAGACCCCCGGACCGCGCTCAGTCGCCGAGGACAGCCGCCACGTCCGCCCGGCTCACCCAGTCCGCCCGCAGGCCCTCGGGCAGGTCCGCGGCGACGGCCTCGACGGCGCGCCGCGCGGCCTGCAGGGAGCGTTCGCTCTCGGCCGGGTCGCGCTCGGCGAGCAGGGCGGCGAGCATGGCGCGCACCGGCCACAGGAGCGGGACGGTGCCCAGGCTCTCGGCCAGCAGGGCGGCCCGGCGCAGCGTGCCAGCGGCCTCGTCCGGGCGGCCGGCCTCCACCTGGGCCACGCCCTGGAAGAGCAGGCCCTTGGCGACGTGGCGTGGGGCCCCGGAGTGCTCGGCGAGCTCGACAGCGGCGTGCGCCAGCCCGACGGCGTCCTCCGGGCGGTCCTCGAGCAGGGCGACCTCGGCCCGGACCCAGTCCAGGCGCACCTGCTGGCGCCACCACTCCGGGCGGCCGTCGGCCAGGTGACCGGCCTCGGCGAGGCGCTGCGCGGCCACCTGGCCGTCGCCCAGCCCGACGGCGTCGGCCGCCAGCCCGAGCAGCGCGTCGAACCCGGCCTCGCCGGCCCCGTCGGAGGCCTCCAGCGCGCCCTCGTCGTAGCCCTGGGCCACCGAGTGCCGCCCGAGCTGGCGGTGGACGCTCGCGACCGTGGCGGCCGCCAGAGCACCGAGCAGGCGGACCTCCGGACCCTCGGCGCGGGCCACCAGGGGCTCCAGGACAGTCAGCGCGGGACCGTACCGCCCGGCACTGGACAGGCAGACGCCCAGCAGCCAGCCGGCCGCCGCCGCCTCGGCGTCCAGCCCGTCGCGCACGGCCAGCTCGACCGCGGCGCTCAGCGGGTCGACGCCGGCCGCCGGCCGCCCGTGGAACGCCGCACGCTCGCCGGCGGCGAGCAGCCCGGACAGCTCCTTGGCGCTGTCGCTGGCGCCCTGCTCGGCCACGGGTTGGCTCCCCTTCTCGCCCAGGTTCTTCACGGATCGGCGTGAGGCTACCGGCTAGCGGGGCGTAGGCGAGGTCGCCGTGACGACCCGGACCGCCTCGAGCGCCTCCGGGAGGTCAGCGACCCACGAGGCGCCGCCATGCCACCGGTCGGCCTCGGCCCATCCCGGGCCGCCGAGCAGCAGCACCGGGCGCGGCCGGACCGCCCACTCCTCGTGCTCCGGGAGGGCTGCCGGTCCGCGCGCGCCCTGCGACCAGAGGAACACCGCGCAGGCGCCGGTCCGGGCGACGGCGTCGGCGAGCGCCCGTTGGGGCAGGCGGGGGCCGAGCATCCGCGCCGGCAGCGCGGCCTCGGCGAGGGCGGCCGACAGCGCCACCAGCGGGAGGCGGTGGTCCTCCGGCTCGAGAGCGGCCAGCAGGACAGGGCGTACGCCCGGGCGGGCCGGCCGGGCCCGTACCCCCGCGCGGAGCGCCGCCTCGATGCACTCGCTGAGCAGGTGCTCGACCTCCACACCGGCCCCGGTCGAGCGCCAGCGGTCGCCGATGCCCGCGAGCACGGGAACCAGCACCTGGTCCCAGGTCGCGACAACCCCCCGTCGGCGCAACCCCGTCATGATCATCGAGGTGCAGGCGTCGGCGTCCAGGCCCATGGCCGCGCGGGCCAGGCCGCGCGCGGCTGGGCCGGCCTCCCCGAGCGGGACCACCCGCCCGCCGCCGGACCGGACCGCCACGGCGCGCTCGCCCCGGACCCGCCGGCGACCCGGGTCGGGCGGGGCGGGCAGCGCGCCGGTGCCGGTGGGGTCGGTGGCGAGCAGCCCGTCGACGTCGGTCGCCAGCGCGACGCGGGCCGCCTCCGCGGCGGCAACGCCCTCGAGCATCAGCCGCCGCATCACGCCCAGTCGCGCGAGGTCCCGAGCGGTGTAGCGCCGCCGGGTCCCGGTGGGGTGCTCGCCCGGGCCGAGACCGTAGCGCCGGTCCCAGGTGCGCAGGGTGCCGGTCGCCACCCCGAGGCGACGGGCGACCGCGACGACGCCGAGCGTCACCTCGTCGACGCCGCCCGTGTCGGTCACGCGGGCGGGATCGGGGCCGTCCTGGTCCTCAGGCACGGCCCCGATTCCACCACGCTGGCGTGTCGGGTCAGGTCAGCAGCCGCTCAGTGGCTGTGGCCGTGCCCGTGGGAGTGGCCCTGACCTGCGGCGTCGGGCTCCTCCTCCTTCTTCTCCACGACCAGGGTGTCGGTCGTGAGGACCATGCTGGCGATCGACGCGGCGTTCTGCAGCGCCGAGCGGGTCACCTTGACCGGGTCGAGGACGCCCTGCGCGACGAGGTCGCCGAACTCCCCCGTGGCGCCGTTGTATCCGGTGCCCAGGCCACCCTCGCGGACCCGGTTGACCACGACGTAGCCCTCGGCCCCGGCGTTCTCGGCGATCCACCGCAGCGGCTCGTCCACCGCGCGGCGGACGATGCCGACGCCGGTCGCCTCGTCGCCGGTGAGGCCGAGGTTGCCCTCGAGCGCCTCGACGGCGTGCACCAGGGCGGAGCCGCCACCGGCGACGATGCCCTCCTCGATGGCCGCCCGGGTCGCCGACACGGCGTCCTCGATGCGGTGCTTGCGCTCCTTGAGCTCCACCTCGGTGGCGGCCCCGACGCCGATGACGCAGACGCCGCCGGCCAGCTTGGCCAGCCGCTCCTGCAGCTTCTCGCGGTCCCAGTCGGAGTCCGTGGCGTCGATCTCGCCACGGATCTGGCGGATCCGGTCCTCGACCGCGTCGCGCTTGCCGCCGCCGTCGACGATCGTGGTGTCGTCCTTGGTGACGACGACCCGGCGGGAGGAGCCGAGCACGTCGAGACCGACCTGGTCGAGCTTGAGCCCGACCTCCGGGGCGATGACCTGAGCGCCGGTGAGCACGGCCATGTCCTCGAGCATCGCCTTGCGGCGGTCACCGAAGCCGGGCGCCTTGACGGCGACCGAGACGAACAGGCCGCGGATCTTGTTGACGACCAGCGTCGAGAGCGCCTCGCCGTCGACGTCCTCGGCGATGACGACCAGCGGCTTGCCGGCCTTGGCGACCTGCTCGAGCAGCGGGAGCAGGTCGGCGACGGCGGAGATCTTGCCCTGGTGGATCAGGACGTAGGGGTCCTCGAGGACGGCCTCCATCCGCTCCGCGTCGGTGACCATGTAGGGCGAGATGTAGCCCTTGTCGAACTGCATGCCCTCGGTGAACTCGAGCTCGAGGCCCATCGTGTTGGCCTCTTCGACGGTGATGACGCCGTCCTTGCCCACCTTGTCGAACGCGTCGGCGATCAGCTCGCCGACAGCCGGGTCCTGCGCGGAGATGCTGGCGACCTTGGCGATGTCGTCCTTGCCGTCGACGTCGCGGGCCATCTCGAGCAGCCGCGCGGACACGGCCTCGACGGCCTTGCTGATGCCGCGGTTCAGCAGCACCGGGCTGGCGCCGGAGGCGACGTTGCGCAGCCCCTCACGGACCATCGCCTGGGCGAGGACCGTGGCGGTCGTCGTGCCGTCACCGGCGACGTCGTTGGTCTTGGTGGCGACCTCCTTGGCGAGCTGGGCGCCGAGGTTCTCGTAGGAGTCGTCGAGCTCGATCTCGCGGGCGATCGTGACGCCGTCGTTGGTGATGGTGGGGGCGCCCCACTTCTTGTCGATGACGACGTTGCGGCCCTTCGGGCCGAGGGTCACCTTCACCGCGTCGGCGAGCTTGTTGACGCCGCGCTCGAGCGCCTTGCGCGCCGCGTCGTCGAACTGCAGGGTCTTGGCCATGTGTCCTTAGGTCCTTCGATAGACGTCTGGTGACGGCTGGTGACGACAACGCCCCGGCACCGGCAGCGCCGGCCACCGGGGCGGTGTCAGGTCGTGATGCTTACTTCTCGATGACCGCGAGCACGTCGCGGGCCGAGAGGACGAGGTACTCCTCGCCGTTGTGCTTGACCTCGGTGCCGCCGTACTTGCTGTAGATGACGGTGTCGCCGACTGCGACGTCGAGCGGCACGCGGGCGCCGTCCTCGAACCGGCCGGGGCCGACGGCGAGGACGGTGCCCTCCTGGGGCTTCTCCTTCGCCGTGTCCGGGATCACGAGGCCCGACGCGGTGGTCTGCTCGGCGTCGGACGGCTGGACCACGATGCGGTCCTCGAGCGGCTTGATGGCAACCTTGGTGGCCGTCGTCACTTCTGACTCCCTCTCGCACAGGTCTGAACGAGCGTGGGGCGGGTGCGGTGACGGTCCGCCGTCGCGGGGGCCGGACTGCCCTGACCTCGCCTTGCCTTCGTCTGGGTGCAGCTTGCGGTGGTTGGCACACTCGGGTCGAGAGTGCCAGGACCGAATCTATGCGGTCGCTGGCACTCGGTCAACCCGAGTGCCAGCCGAGTGCCAGCTGCCCGGCGAGATCTGCTCAGACCAGGGTGCGGCGGGTCTTGTCGGCGTACATCTCGGCGTCCGCCCGCGCGAGCAGGCTGGCCACCCCGTCACCGGGGCGGTAGGTCGCCATGCCGAGCGACGCACCCAGGGCCGGGGCGGCGGTGACGGTCTCCCAGCCGCCCTCGAGGCAGGCGCGGAGGCGGCCGAGCGCGGCCACCGCGCCGGGGCCGCCGGTGCTCTCCAGCAGGACGACGAACTCGTCACCGCCGAGGCGTCCGACGGTGTCCACGGTGCGGGCGGTGCGGGTCGAGGCGATCGGCCACGGAGCGCAGGACGTCGTCGCCCGCGGCGTGGCCCTCGGTGTCGTTGACCGTCTTGAAGCCGTCGAGGTCCACCACGACGACGGACGGGGTGCCCAGGCCGCGCTCGGCTCGGGCGATCGCCTGCGCGACGCCCTGCTCGACGCTGCGGCGGTTGGCGAGCCCGGTCAGCGGGTCGCGGCTGGCGATCCGGCCGAGGGCGGCCGCCATCCGGCGCATCTCGAACAGCGCCACCACCTGGTCGGCGACGTCGCGCAGCAGGCCCACCTGGGTCGTCGAGAGCTCGCCGGTCTGCTCCTCGTCGTAGGCGCAGACCGTCCCGACAGCGTGGCCGCCGGCGGTCAGCAGCGGAGCCGAGGCGTAGAACCGGACCGACGCGGTCGCGCCGGTGACGAACGGGCTGGCCGCGAAGCGCGCGTCCTCACGGGCGTCGGCCACCTGCACGACATCGGTGCCGGTGACCACGTGCGCGCACATCGAGTCCGCCCGCGGCGACTCCCCGGGCTCGGTCCCGTGCGCCGCTGCCTGCCACTGGCGGTCGGCGTCGATCAGGTTGACGACGGCGGTGGGCGTCCCGCAGATGTACGCCGCCAGCCGGACCGCCGCGTCGAGCAGGGGGTCGGCGGCCTGGCGCGGCTGGTCGAGGACGCCGTACGACCGCAGTGCCGCCAGCCGGCCCGCCTCGTCGCCGGGGAGCGGGTAGGCGGGCGCCGTCGACGGGTCGACGGGCTGCTCGGACTGGTCGAGCACAGGTGCGGTCTGTGTGGTCATCGGGTTCCTCCGTTGCGTCAGCACTGGTGCATCGGCAGCGTGGAACCCGACCTTCAACCCCGTGGCCTGGGATGATCCCCGGCATGGACCTGGTGGGGCTCCAGGCGCTGCGCACCGACCAGGGACAGGCCGTCCTGGCCGGCCTGACGGCGTACGACCCGGGGACGGCCCTGGCGACCGCCGAACGGCTCCGGCGAGCCGGGCACGACGAGATCCTGGTCGCGGCCGCCCTGACCCAGGCGAGGCTGCGGGCGCGCGCCCGCCCCAAGCTGGGAGACCTTGCGGACCGGCTCCTGCTGACCCCCGACGGGCTCGAGCAGGCGACCCGCCCGGAGGTGGCCTCCCGGCACGCGCAGCGGTACGCCGCGCTCGGGGGCGGCGGCCCCGTCCTCGACCTGTGCTGCGGCATCGGCGGGGACCTGCTCGCCCTCGCGGGGGCCGGCCTGCCGGTGCGGGCCGTCGACCGCGACCCGCTCACCGCCGAGGTCGCCCGCGCCAACGCCGCCGCGTTCGGGCTGGGCGCGCTCGCCGAGGTCGCGTGCGCCGATGCGCTGGACACCGACCTCACCGGGGCGCGCGGCGTCTTCGTCGACCCGGCGCGGCGCAGCGGCCACGGGCGGACCTTCGACCCGCGGGCCTACTCGCCACCGTTCGACTCGGTCGTCGCCATCGCGGCGCAGGTGCCCGCGACCGGCGCGAAGCTGGCACCCGGCATCCCGCACGACGTCCTGCCTGCGGGCACCGAGGCCGAGTGGGTGTCGGTCGGTGGCGACGTCGTGGAGTGCGCGCTCTGGTGGGGCCCGCTCGCCGGCCCGGTCGCCCGGCGGGCGACCCTGCTGCCGGGCGTCGGGACCGTCGCGACCGTGACGGGGGACGGCTCCTCGCGGGCGCCGGTCGGGCCGGTCCGTCGCTACCTCCACGAACCCGACGGCGCCGTGATCCGCGCCGGCCTGGTCGCCGAGGTCGCCGCGCCGCACGACGGGAGCCTGCTCGACCCCTCGATCGCCTACGTCGCCACCGACCGCCGGTCACGTCGCCCTTCCTGCGCTCCTACGAGGTCACCGACGTGCTGCCGTTCTCGGTCAAGCGGCTGCGCGACCTGCTGCGCTCGCGCGGCGTCGGCCGGCTGACGGTCAAGAAGCGCGGGACCGCGGTGACGCCGGAGGAGCTGCGCCGCCAGATGCGGCTGTCCGGCGACGGCGAGGCCACGGTCGTGCTGACGCGGGTCGCGGGCGCCCAGACCGTGCTGGTCGTCGAGCCCAGGAGGTCAGGCGAGGACGAGGACGACGTACGTCGCGTAGCCGGCGCACAGGAGCGCCCCGGCGGGCCGGCCGAGCCGCCCGCGGGGAGCGAGGGCGATCACGACCAGGGGCAGGGCCGCGGCGAGGACGGCTGAGGCGAGCAGACCGCCGCCCTCGACGGCGAGCGGCCGGGCGAACGCCGCGGCACCGAGGGTCGCAGTGGCGTTGTAGGTGGCCGAGCCGACCACGCCGGCGACCGCGATCTCGGGCACGTCGTGCCGGACGGCGGTCAGCACGAGCGCGAAGAGCTCGGCGGTGGTGGCCAGTGCGAGGACCGTCAGGCCGACCGCCGAGTCCGTCCGGCCCAGGCTCTCCACGACCCGGACCGCGCCGCGGACTGCCAGGTCGCCGCCGGCCAGCATCAGCGCGATGCCCACCACGGCGAGCCCGAGAGCCACGGCCGGCCGACGCGGCCGCTGCGTCATCGTCGTCATCATCGTCGTCCATCTCGGCGAGCTCCCCGAGCGAGGGCGGCTCCTTCTCCCGCCACCAGACGAGGGCGACCAGAGCGGCGTAGGCCGCCAGCAGCAGCCCGCCCTCCAGCCGGCCGACCTCACCCGAGACGAGGGCCAGCACGGCCAGGACACCGGCGACCGCCGAGAGCACCGCATAGGTCCGCACCCGGTGGGCCAGCTGCAGCGGCCGCACCAGCGCGGCCAGCCCGAGGCACGCCGTCAGCATCGTGACGTTGGCGCCGATCGCGTCGCCAGCGGCCAGCCCGGGCCGGTCCTGGACGGCCGCGAGCACCGCCGTCAGCAGCTCCTCCGGCTCGGCGCCGGCGAGCAGCACGCCGACGGCCACGACGGTGACACCCAGACGCCGCGCGGCCCCGGCGGCGTTCTCGACGAAGAGCTCGGCGCCTCCGAGCAGCAGCGCCGCCGCACCAAGGAGCAGCAGCCAGCCCGTCACGCGAGCGGCGAAGCGTTGTGCACGAGCTCGACCGGCATCGAGGAGTCGGCCGGCAGGTCCAGCGGCGAAGGCTCGACACCGCGGGCCACCAGCTCGCTGCCCAGCGCGGCGACCATCGCACCGTTGTCGGTGCACAGGCCCGGCCGCGGGACGCGGACGCGCACCCCGGCCGCCGCGCAGCGCTCCTCGGCCACGGCCCGAAGCCGCGAGTTCGCCGCCACGCCGCCGCCGACGACCAGGTGGTCCACACCCTGCTCGGTGCAGGCCAGGACCGCCTTGCGCACGAGCACGTCGACCACCGCTTCCTGGAAGGCGGCCGCCACGTCGGCCACCGGCACCGGCTCGCCGGCCCGCTCACGAGCCTCGACCCACCGGGCGACGGCGGTCTTCAGGCCGGAGAAGGAGAAGTCGTAGCGGTGCGCGCGCATGTCGCGGGGCCCGGTGAGGCCCCTCGGGAAGTCGACGTAGGCCCGGTCACCCTCGCGGGCCGAGCGGTCGATGTGCGGCCCGCCGGGGAAGGGCAGGCCGAGCACCCGCGCGACCTTGTCGAAGGCCTCCCCGGCGGCGTCGTCGATCGTCGCGCCGAGCGGCTCGACCCCGCCCGCGGTGTCACCAGTGACGTCGCGAACCAGCAGCAGCGACGAGTGCCCGCCCGACACGAGCAGCGCGACGCAGGGCGCCGGCAGAGCGCCGTGCTCCAGCTGGTCGACCGCGACGTGCGCGGCCAGGTGGTTCACGCCGTAGAGCGGCCGGTCCAGCCCGAGCGCGAGTGCCTTGGCGGCGGCCACACCGACCAGCAGCGCGCCGGTCAGGCCGGGCCCGCTGGTCACCGCGACCGCGTCGACGTCCGCCAGGGTGACGCCCGCATCGGCGCAGGCCCGTCGCACGGTCGGGACCATCGCCTCCAGGTGTGCGCGGCTGGCGACCTCCGGCACCACGCCGCCGAAGCGGGCGTGCTCGTCGACGCTGCTGGCGACCGCGTCGGCCAGCAAGGTGTGCCCGCGCACCAGCCCGACCCCGGTCTCGTCGCACGAGGTCTCGATCCCGAGGACGAGCGGCTCGGTCATGCGAGGGCGGCCTCGACCGCCGCCGCGAAGCGCTCCGCCGACGCCGTGCCCCCGGTCCCGTCCTCGACCAGGAACATCGACGGCTCGGTCAGCTCCAGCTCCATCAGCGTCGGCTCACCGTCGTGCCCCGGCACCACGTCGACGCGCGAGTAGAGCAGGCCCGTGCGGTCGACCGGCGCCAGGCCGTCGAGCGCGTCCAGCACCCGCTCGCCCACGGCGAGCTCGGCCGGCGACGGCTCCCGCGGCTGGATCTCCTCGGCCTTGTACAGGTCGGCGATCGGGCCACCCGCCGGCGTGAGCATCGGACCCTTGCGGATCGCGTGGCTGAACTCGCCGCCGATGTAGAGCAGCGCCGTCTCCCCCGCCGTGTCCACCTCGTGGAGGTAGGGCTGCACCATCACCGTCCGGCCGGAAGCCAGGATCGCGGCGGCGTGCGCCACGGCCAGCTCGTCGTGCTCGCCGGCCCGGAAGCGGTCGGTGTCCACCGAGCCCGCCGACACGGCCGGCTTGACGACGTACTCCCCCTGCACCGGCGGGACGAACGTGTCGCCCGGCGACAGCCAGTCGGTCGCGATGACCGGCAGCCCGGCCTCGTCGAGAGCCCGCAGGTAGGTCTTGTCGGTGTTCCACTCGATGACGGCCGCCGAGTTGGCGAGCCGGCTGACCTCCTCGACGCGGTGCGCCCATGCCACGAACTCGTCGCGCCGCGGTGAGTAGTCCCAGGTCGAACGGACCACCACGAGGTCGTACGCCGCCCAGTCGATGCGTGGGTCGGTCCACACGGCCGGCTCGCCCGCGATCCCGCGCTGCTTCAAGGCGGCCAGCAGGACCGGGCCGTCGTCGTCGAGGTCGGGGAACTCGGCGGCCGTCGCGATGGCCACCCGGGCTGCGTCAGTCACGAGCCAGACCCTAGGCGGAGCCGCAGCACGTAGGCATCGGTGCCTCCCGGCCGGTAGTAGCCGCGGCGCACGCCGATGCGCTCGAAGCCGTGCCAGGCGTAGAGCGCTTGCGCCGCGGCGTTCTCGGCGCGCACCTCGAGGAGCACCTCGCCGGCCCCGCGTCGCCGGGCCTCGTCGAGCAGCGCGCGCAACAGCTCACCGCCGAGGCCGCGACCCTGGTGGTCGGCCCGTACCCCGAGGGTCTGCACGTCGGCCTGGTGGCCGGTCGCGACCAGCCCGGCGTAGCCGACGACCTCGCCCCCGTCCTCGGCCACCAGGTAGTGCCGCGTCTCGGGCACGTGCGCGAGCTCTGACCAGAAGGTCTCGATCGACCACGGGTCCGGGAAGAGCGCCGTCTCCAGGGCATGCACCTGCTCCAGGTCCCACCAGCGCATCCGGCGCAGGGTCACGCCCATCACGACGATCACCCGACTGACTTGCGCGCGGCGGGCTCGACGGCGTCCGGCCGGCGCAGGTAGAGCGGGTCCGGGTCGAGCAGCGGCAGCCCGGCTGCCACCCACCGGCAGGTCGTCGAAGCGTCGGGCAGCAGCGGCCCGCGCGCGCCGGGGAAGTCGTCGCGGTACGTCGCGGCACCCGCGCCGACCGCGGTGCCCGCCCACGTGGCGCTGCCCGGACGCTCGACGTGCGGGCCGTCGAGACGCCGGAGGCCCGCCGGAGCGTCGCCGGTCTCGTAGGCCGCCCAGTGCACCTCTTTGCGCAGCGCGTCGGTCACGACCCGGAAGGGACCCGTGACCCCGTCCTCGACGGCCATCAATGCCAGCACGTCGAGGGTGCACACCCCGACCACCGGCACGTCGAGCACCGCACCGAGCATCCGCGCGGTGACCAGCCCGACGCGCAACCCGGTGAACGGGCCCGGCCCGACACCGACCGCGACCCGGTCGAGATCGGCCCGCCCGACCCCGGCGTCCCGCAGCACCGCCTCGATCGCCGGCGCGAGCAGCTCGCCGTGGCGACGGGCGTCGACCATGGTGCGCTCGGCCAGCACCCGCTCGCCGTCGGCGACGGCGACGGTCACCGCTGGGGTCGCGGTGTCGAGGGCGAGGAGCACGGCGCCGAGGCTAGTGCGGCAGGGCCCCGGTGAGCGCCGCCAGGTCGACGCCCGCCCACCGCTCGCCGACGCCGCGCACCAGGACGGTGCGCGTCTCGTCCGCCTCGTCGTCGCCGCGGTGCAGGGTCAGCTCCAGCCGGCTGTCGGCGAGCCCCTCGACCTTGCCCTCGCCCCACTCGACGACCGTGACCGACTCGTCCAACGACGCGTCGAGGTCGAGGTCGTCGACCTCGGCGAGGTCGCCGAGCCGGTAGGCGTCGACGTGCACGAGCGGGACCCCGCGGTCCCTGTCGCCTGCCGGGTGCACCCGCGCGATGACGAAGGTCGGTGACGTCACGGCGCCGCGCACCCCGAGCGATGCTCCCAGCCCGCGCGTCAGCGTGGTCTTGCCGGCGCCGAGGTCACCGCTGAGCAGCACGAGGTCGCCGGCGCGCAGCACGGCAGCCAGCCGGGAGCCGAGTCCGGTCATGTCGTCCGCCGTCGGCACCGTCACGCGCAACGTCACTTGCCGGGCCAGCCGTGCCACCAGGCCGGCCGCCACGGCCAGGTCCTCGCGCAGGGCCGCCAGCGGTGCGCCGTTGGGGCCGAAGCGGATGGCCGCTGACGGGTGGTAGGTCACGACCACGGGACGCCCACCGACCCGCTGCACGTCGGCGCGCAGCGTCGCGATCCGCGCGCCGGGCCCGAAGAACCACTCCGCCGCGGTGCCGCCCAGCGCCACGACGACGACCGGGTCCACCAGCTCGAGCTGACGGTCCAGCCACGGCCGGCACCGGGCGACCTCGGCACGCTTCGGCTTGCGGTTGGCGGGCGGGCGGCACTTGAGCACGTTGGCCACGGCCACCTGGTCGCGGCGCAGCCCGGCCTCGCCGAGCAATTCGTCGAGCAGCTGCCCGGACCGGCCGACGAAGGGCACCCCGGCCTCGTCCTCCTGCGCGCCGGGCGCCTCGCCGACGAGCAGCACCTCCGCGCCAGGCGGCCGGGTGCCGGGGACGACGTGGGTGCGCGAGGCGGCGAGCTCCGCGCAGGCGGTGCAGCCGGTGACCAGGTCGGCGAGCGCCTCCCAGGTCGGCGCGGTGGGGGCGGTAGCTGCGGGGTCGGTGACGCTCACCCGGCCGAGCTCGCGGCATGCGTCCGCAGCGCGCGCTCGACCAGCTCGCGCAGGTGGTCGCTCACGATGTCGGGGTGCTCGAGCATCAGCAGGTGTCCGGCCTCGGGCAGGACGACGAGGTCGGCACCCGGCACCTCTTCGAGCATCTCGCGGCTGTGGTCGGCGGGCGTCATCTTGTCCTGCTCGCCGACCATCACCAGCGTCTCCACGCCGTTGAGGGTGTCGAGCGCCTCGAGCTTGTCGTGCGCGTCGAAGGCCGGGAAGAGCTCGGCCAGCACGTCCAGCGGGGTGCTGTCGTGCATGGTCTGCACGAAGCGGACGAGCGACGGCGGGACGTCGGTCGCGAAGGAGTAGCGCTTGGTCAGGACGAACTCGATGTCGGCGCCGAGGTGCCGGCCGCGGGCGACCAGCCCCGGTCGCCGGTTGAGGGCGGCCAGCGCCTTGGGTGCGGCCCGGCGCAGCGCCCGGCCGGCGGCTGCCGGCACGCCGAAGGTCACCTCGGCGAGACGGCCCGGCGACGTGGCCACCAGAGCCACCCCGACCACGCGCTTGCCGAAGAGCTCGGGGTGCTGCTCGGCAAGCGCCATGACGGTCATCCCGCCCATCGAGTGGCCGACGAGCACGACCCGCCCGGTCGGAGCCGTGGCCCGCAGGACGGCTAGCAGGTCGTGGCCGAGCTGGTCGATGGTGGCGTGCTCGTGGCTTCCCCGTCCCGAGCGGCCGTGGCCGCGCTGGTCCCAGAAGACCAGCCGGCCCAGGTCGGCGAGGTCGCGGCGCTGGTGGTGCCAGCTGTCCTGGTTCAGCGCCAGCCCGTGGCAGAAGATCACGGTGACGGGGGGCTGCTTGCGGGCCTTCGGGGCTGGCCCCTCGACCTCGACGTGCAGTGCGACACCGTCGTCGGCGGTCACCGGGACGACGGTGCCGCGCAGCTCACCGAAGGGCTCGTCGGCCCACGGGTCGTCGGCGGTGCGGAAGGACCGGCCGACGGCGTACCGCTCAGCGGCCAGCCCCACGGCGGCACCTGCGACCACCACGCCCGCGGCTGCACCGACCACCGCGGCGCGCCGGCCCCACACCGGCATCGCTCCCAGCCCTCGACCCGCGGCCACCTAACGCTCCTCTCCGACGTATACCCGCGGTACCCGCGGTCCGACCCGGGTGACGATCTCGTAGGAGATGGTGCCCGTCGCGTCCGCCCAGTCCTGCGCCGTCGGCTCGCCACCGCCGCCGTCGCCGAAGAGCACGACCGGGTCACCGACCACCGCGGAGTCGTCCCCGAGGTCCAGCACGAACTGGTCCATGCAGACGCGGCCGGCGATCGTGCGACGACGGCCGGCGGCGAGGACCGGGCCGACGTTGCCCGCGTCGCGCGGCACACCGTCGGCGTAGCCCAGCGGCACCAGGCCGAGCGTCGTCTCCAGGTCGGTCGTGTAGATGTGGCCGTAGGACACCCCGCTGCCCGCCGGCACCCGCTTGACCAGCACCAGGCCGGAGCGCAGCGTCATCGCCGGTCGCAGCCCGAAGTCGGCCGGCCCGCCCACGTCGGGCACCGGCGAGAGGCCGTAGACCGCGATCCCCGGCCGCACCAGGTCGAAGTGCTGGTCCGGCGCGGTCAGGGTGGCGGCCGAGTTGGCGAGGTGCCGCACCTCCGGGCGCAGCCCGGCACCCTCGGCGTGCTCCACCGCCCGCCGGAACTCTTCGGCCTGCCGGCCGATCGTCGGGTGTCCCGGAGCGTCCGCGTAGGCGAAGTGCGACCACACGCCGACGACTGAGACCGCGCCGTCGGCCTCGGCCTTGCGGGCCGCCTCGACCAGGTCGGGCCAGTCGGCGAGCGCGGCGCCGCCGCGGCTGAGCCCGGTGTCGACCTTGAGGTGAACGCGCGCCGTACGACCGGCAGCCCGGGCGGCCGCGACCACCTCGTCCAGCGCCCAGGTCGCGTTGACCGACAGGTCGATGTCGGCGGCGACTCCGTCGGCGAGCCGCTCACCGGGCCCGAGCAGCCAGGCGAGGACGCGCGGCTCGGTGATGCCGGCTGCGCGCAGCGCCATGGCCTCGTCGAGCAAGGCGGTCCCCAGCCAGGTTGCGCCACCGGCGACCGCGGCGCGGGCACAGGGCAGCAGGCCGTGACCGTAGGCGTCGGCCTTCACCACGGCCAGCACGTCGGCGGTCGTGCGGGCCCGCAGGGCGGACACGTTGTCGCGGATCGCCGCCAGGTCGACCGTGGCCTGTGCGTGCCGCCGCGACGGGTCGTCGGCCGGCACCGGGAGGGTCATGTGGTCAGTCTGCCAACCGCGTCCGGGAGGGCCGCGAGCACGTCCACGGCGGAGACCGGGCGGCCGCCCTCCGCGGCGAGCCGGCCGGCCAGCCCGTGCAGCCAGGCGCCGACCGACCCGGCGTCGAAGGGGTCCAGCCCGCCGGCGAGCAGCGCGCCGCAGAGCCCGGCGAGCACGTCGCCTGAGCCTGCGGTGGCCAGCGCTGGTGTGCCGGTGGGGTTGACCCGCACCACGCCGTCCGGCCGGGCGACGACCGTCGTCGAGCCCTTGAGGAGGACCACGGCGTCCAGGTCCTTGGCAGCGGCACGGGCGTGGTGCAGCCGGCGGGCCTCCACGTCGTCGCGGTCCGCGCCGACCAGCCGGGCGAGCTCGCCGGCGTGCGGGGTCAGCAGGAGCGGGGCGCCGGCTGTCCGGTCCAGCTCGGCCACCGCCGTGATCGCGTCGGCGTCGACGACGACCGGCATCCCGTCGCCGACCGCATCGGCCAGCCGGTCGGCCGCGTCACCACCGCCGCCGGACCCGACCGTCCAGGCCTGCACCCGTCCGCCGCCGACGACGACCTCCGGCCAGGCCGCGCGCACCAGCGCGGCCGGCTCGTCGGCCCCGACGTACCGCACCATCCCGGCACCACCGCGGACCGCGCCGCCGGTGCACAGGACCGCAGCGCCGGTGTAGTGGTCCGAACCGGCGGCGACGCCGACCACTCCGCGGCGGTACTTGTCCGACTCGCGCACCGGTCTCGGCAGGAGCGCCGCGACGTCCGCGGCCTGCAGCACCTCGACGGACGCCGCGGGCAGGTCGAGGCCGATGTCGACGAGCTCGACGACACCCGCGTGCTCCGCGCCGGGGTCCACCAGCAGCCCGGGCTTCAGCGTCCCGAAGGTCACGGTGACGTCGGCGCGGACCGCGACGCCGTCGACCTCGCCGGTCGACGCGTCGACACCGCTCGGCACGTCGACTGCGACTACCCAGGCCTCGGGCAGGCCCCTCACGACGGTCGCCGCTTCCGCCCGCAGTCCGCCGTGCCCGCCGATGCCGAGGATCCCGTCGATGACGAGGTCCGCGCGTCGCGGCACCGCGTCGACGACCCGACCACCGCTGCGGCGCAGCGCCGCGAGTCCGTCCTCGTGCACCCGGTCGGAGAGCAGCACCGCGTCGACCCGTGCGCCGCGGGCCGCCAGCCGCGCTCCGGCGAAGAGCGCGTCGCCGCCGTTGTTGCCGCTGCCGACCAGCAGGACGATGCGCGCGCCGTAGACCCGCGGCAGCAGGTCGGCGCACACCGTCGCGAGGCCGGCGGCCGCGCGCTGCATCAGCGTGCCGTCCGGCAAGGAGTCGAGCAGCACCTGCTCGGCAGCGCGCACCGTCTCCACGTCGTGGGCTGTCCGCACCTCAGTCCTCCACGAGCACGACAGCCGAAGCGATGCCCGCGTCGTGGCTGAGCGAGATGTGGGTACGTCGCACGCCGAGCTCGGTCGCTCGCCGCTCGACGGTGCCGCGCATGGTGAGGTGCGGCCTGCCGTCATGGCCCCGATCGACCTCGGCGTCGCGCCAGTGCAGGCCGACCGGCGCGCCGAGCGCCTTCGCGAGGGCCTCCTTCGCCGCGAAGCGGGCCGCCAGCGAGGCCGGGGGCAGCTGCTGCTCGGCGTCGGTGAAGAGCCGCTCGCGGAGCCGCGGCGCCCGTTGCAACGTACGGGTGAAGCGGTCGACGTCGACGACGTCGATGCCCACACCGAGGATCACCTGCCTACCTTCGCACGCACGCCGACGGCCGGCGAGCACCGCCCGCCGGCCGTCGCCGTGCTGCTGTCCGGTCAGACGCCGATGCGTCCCCAGGGTCCCCAGATCGCGAACGACATCCCGGTGGTCTGCTGGATGTTGACGAACAGCGTCTCGCCGTCCGGGCTGAACGTCGCGCCGGCGAACTCGTCGGCGAGGTTGATGCGGTTCTCGGCGATGTCGAACAGCTCGCCCTTGCGCGTGAGCCCGCGGAGGAAGTTCCGGCCGGGAGGGTTGTTCCCGTCCTCACAGACGATGAGCGTGCCGCGCGCGCTCGTGGTGACGTTGTCCGGGAAGTCGAGGATGTCCGGGCTGGGTGACTCGTAGAGCATGTGGAGCGTCTGCGCCCTCAGGTCCAGGCCCCAGATCTGCCCGCGGCCCTTGCCCCAGCCGCCGACCTGGTCGAACGGCACCGTCATGGCCGGCCCGCCGCCCTGCGTCGACGTCCAGAAGACCCAGCCGTGGTCGTACACCGCGCCCTCGAGCCGGGAGAACCCAGCGGCACCGAGCGCGCGCCCCTGGTTGCCGACGAAGTTGATGCGCCTCGTCGTTCGAGTGCTCGGCGTCCGGTCCGGCCGGCCGACCGAAGTCGAACCAGGGGGTCTCGATCGGGACCCAGTCGACGGCGTACGTCGCCCCGGCAGGCTGGCTCTTGCGCCAGGTCGGCGTTGGCGTGTGCCCGTCACCTTGAGCATCCACAGCGTTCCGCCGTCGGCGAGCTGACCGGTCTGCATCGGGTTGCTCGGCGGGTCGTAGCTGTAGAACCCCGACGGGAAGGCGAAGTTGTCCTCGGTGAGGTAGAGCGAGCCGCCCTTGGGGTCGAAGGCGACGGCCTCGTGGGCGAACCGCCCCGCGTTCTTGATCGGCTCGGCGGACGCCTCGCCGTCGCGCCGGCACCTCGAAGATGAAGCCGTGGATCTTCTGCAGCCGGGCGTTCTGGATGTACTCGAACGGGTCGGATCCGGCGGGCATGGCGGGTTCGCCGGGCGGGTTGTTGACCGAGTTCCGGTTGAAGTCGTCGCCGACGTCGTAGCCGTTGACCGTCTCCTCGCAGGTGACCCAGGACCCCCAAGGCATCCGGCCGCCGGAGCAGTTCATCTGGGTGCCGGCAAGGCTCATGACCGAGTGCTCGACCACACCGTCGAGGGACACATGGACCGTCGAGGTGCCACCGAGGGCCGCCGAGTCGTAGACCGGGGTGCCTCCCCGGCTGCCGCCCCGTTGGTGGCGGAGAAGTTCTCCTCGTGGTTGCGGACGAGCGTGACAGGGCTGATGGTCCCCTCGAAGGCGGCCATGCCGTCGTGCCTGCCCGGGAGCAGGGCGCCGTCGTCGAGCTCCACGTTCGGGCCGGGTGCCCCGCGCCGGCTCCGCTGGAAGGACCGGTACTGGAAGCCGTCCGGCAGCGCGAGGCGCACGACGCCGTCGAGCAAGTCGGGCACGTCACGCAGCGCGTTCTGGGTGTCCCTGCCCTTGCCTGCGACGGCGGGCGCCGCGAGGTAGCCCGCGAACGGGCCTCCGAGGACCCCGGTGCCCGCGGCCACGGCGGCACCGGTCTTGAGGAAGCTGCGGCGGTCGAGATCGGTCACGTCAGGCACCCTTCGTCGCGCGGTTCAGGTCCGAGATCCACGAACACTAAACCGGCCTGTCGCGCGATGTAACCCCTCCCGGCCGCTCGGGTGACGGGTCGTCACACCCGGCGACCGGCTGCTACTCGACGGTGACCGACTTGGCCAGGTTGCGCGGCTGGTCGACGTCGTGGCCGCGCGCGGTCGCCATCTCGCAGGCGAAGACCTGCAGCGGCACCGTCGACAGCAGGGGCTGCAGCAAGCGTCGGCGCCTCGGGGATGCGGATCACCAGGTCGGCATAGGGCTCGACCGCGGTGTCGCCGTCCTCCGCGATGACGATGGTGCGGGCACCTCGCGCGCGTACCTCCTGGAGGTTGGACACCAGCTTGTCGTGCAGCACGCTCCGCCCGTGCGGGGAGGGGACCGCGGCGATCACCGGGACGCCTTCCTCGATCAGCGCGATCGGGCCGTGCTTGAGCTCGCCGGCGGCGAAGCCCTCGGCGTGCATGTAGGCGAGCTCCTTGAGCTTGAGCGCGCCCTCCAGGGCGGTCGGGTAGCCGACGTGTCGGCCGAGGAAGAGCACCGAGGGCGCCGTGGCGAGCTCGCGCGCCAGGTCACGCACCGGGTCCAGGTTGGCCAGCACGCGGGCGATCTTGTCGGGCATCGCCCGCAGGTCGTCGACGACCTTGGCGATCTCGTCGCCGTACTTGGTGCCGCGGACCTGGGCGAGGTAGAGGCCGACGAGGAAGCACGCGACGATCTGGGTGAGGTAGCCCTTCGTCGAGGCCACGGCGACCTCGGGGCCGGCGTGCGTGTAGAGCACGGCGTCGGACTCGCGCGGGATCGTCGAGCCGTTCGTGTTGCAGATCGCCAGCACCCGCGACCGCTGCTCGCGCGCATGCCGCAGCGCCATCAACGTGTCCATCGTCTCGCCCGACTGGGAGATCGCGATGATCAGGGTCGAGCGGGTCAGGACCGGGTCGCGGTAGCGGAACTCCGACGCGAGCTCCACCTCGCAGGGGATGCGGGTCCAGTGCTCGATGGCGTACTTCGCGACCAGGCCGGCGTGGAACGCCGTGCCGCAGGCGATCACGATGATCTTGTCGACCTCGCGGAGGTCGTCGTCGGAGAGCCGCATCTCGTCGAGCATCAGCCGGCCGTCGTCGGTGAGCCGGCCGAGCAGGGTGTCGGCGACCGCCTGCGGCTGCTCGGCGATCTCCTTGAGCATGAAGTAGTCGTAGCCGCCCTTCTCGGCGGCCGAGAGGTCCCAGTCGACGTGGTACTCGGTGACCTCGCCGGGGTTGCCGTCGAAGTCGGTCACCGTGATGGCGTCGCGGCGGACCTCGACGACCTGGTCCTGCCCGAGCTCGACGGCGTCGCGGGTGTGCGCGATGAAGGCGGCGACGTCGGAGGCCAGGAAGTTCTCGCCGTCGCCCCGGCCGGCGACCAGCGGAGAGTTGCGACGCGCACCGACGACGACGTCTGGGGCGTCGACATGCGTGGCGACGAGCGTGAAGGCTCCCTCGAGGCGCCGGCAGACCTGGCGCATGGCGTCGGCGAGGTCGACGACCCCGCCGGCGCCGGCCTGGTCGCGGGTCGCCTCCTCGAGCAGGTGGGCCACTGCCTCCGTGTCGGTGTCCGAGGAGAGCTGGTGGCCGCGTCCCTCCAGCTCGGCGCGCAGGTGCGCGAAGTTCTCGATGATGCCGTTGTGGATCACCGCGACCGAGCCGGTGCAGTCGACGTGGGGGTGCGCGTTGCGGTCGTTGGGCGCGCCGTGGGTCGCCCACCGTGTGTGGCCGATGCCGGTGGTGGCGGGCGGCAGCGGGCTGTCGGCGAGCGCCTTGTCGAGGTTGGCCAGCTTGCCTGCGCGCTTGGCCGTGGCCAGCTTGCCGTCGGCCAGCAGGGCGACGCCGGCGGAGTCGTAGCCGCGGTACTCCAGCCTGCGGAGTCCCTCGACGACCACTTCGAGAGCCGACTGGTCGCCGACGTAACCCACGATGCCGCACATGGGTGCCAGGGTATCCACCCGTGAGCGCCCCTCCGTACGTCGTCATCGGCCGTCAGGAGTGGAGCGCCCTGCGCGAGAACACTCCTCTCCCGCTCACCGACGACGACCTGGGTCGGCTGCGTGGGCTCGGCGAGCCGATCGACCTTGCCGAGGTCGAGGAGGTCTACCTTCCGCTGTCCCGGTTGCTCAACCTCCAGGTCCGCGCCGCGCAGCAACGGCACCTGGCGACGGCCACCTTCCTGGGCCACGCCTCCGCCGGCCGTTCCACTCCGCCATTCGTCATCGGCATCGCGGGCAGCGTGGCTGTCGGCAAGAGCACCACGGCACGGGTCCTGCGCGAGCTGCTGGCGCGGTGGCCCGACCACCCTGCCGTCGACCTGGTCACCACCGACGGGTTCCTGCTGCCCAACGCCGAGCTGGTCAGTCGCGGTCTGCTGGCCCGGAAGGGCTTCCCCGAGTCGTACGACCAACGGGCGCTGCTCGACTTCCTCTCCGCCGTCTCGGCCGGCGACGGCGAGGTGACCGCACCCGTCTACTCGCACCTGTCGTACGACGTCGTGCCCGACCAGCGCGTCACGCTCCGCCGCCCCGACATCCTCGTCGTGGAAGGCCTCAACGTGCTGCAGCCGCCGCGCACCCGACCCGGTGGCGGCTCCAGCGTTGCGGTGTCGGACTACTTCGACTTCTCCATCTACGTCGACGCCACCGAGGCGGACGTCGAGCGGTGGTACGTCGACCGCTTCCTCCGGTTGAGGAGCACCGCGTTCGCCGATCCGGCCTCCTACTTCCGCCGCTACGCCGACCTGTCCGACGTCGACGCGCGCACCACCGCCACGGCGATCTGGCGCGAGGTCAACGGACCCAACCTGGCGCAGAACATCCTGCCGACCCGCGGCCGCGCCACCCTCGTGCTCGAGAAGGGCCCCGACCACGCCGTGCGGCAGATCCGCCTCCGCAAGCTCTGACCCCGCTCAGGGAAGGGCGAGCTCCGCGCGCACCACGTCCGCGAGACGCGCTGCCACCTGCTCGGCCTGCGACGCCTCCGCCGCCTCCACCATCACCCGCACGACCGGCTCGGTTCCCGACGGGCGCAGCAGCACCCGCCCGCTGACTCCCAGCTCGGACTCCGCCTCGGCAACAGCCTTCTGCAGCGCCTCGCAGTCGTCGACGCCGTTGCGGTCGACCCCGCGCACGTTGACCAGGACCTGCGGGAGCCGGGTCATGACGCCGGCCAGGTCGGCCAGGGACCGACCGGTCTCGGCCATCCGCGCCAGCAGGTGCAGCGCGGTCAGGGTCCCGTCGCCGGTCGTCGCATGGTTGAGCATGATCACGTGGCCGGACTGCTCGCCGCCCAAGGACAGGCCGCGGCTCTTCATCGCCTCGAGGACGTAGCGGTCGCCCACCGGGGTCTCCACGACCTCGACCCGCTCGCGCTGCATGGCCAGCCGGAAGCCGAGGTTCGACATCACCGTCACGACCGCGGTCGAGTCCTGCAGCAGACCCTTGTCGCGCATCGCCAGTGCGAGGACGGCCATGATCTGGTCGCCGTCGACGACCTCGCCGGCAGCGTCCACCGCGAGGCACCGGTCTGCGTCGCCGTCCATGGCCACACCGGCGTCCGCCGACTCGGCCAGCACCGCGGCCTGCAACCGGTCCAGGTGGGTGGACCCGAAGCCGTCGTTGATGTTCAGCCCGTCCGGCTCCACACCGATCGCCACGACCTCGGCGCCGGCTGCGCGCAGGATCGCCGGCGCCAGCTCGAAGGCGGCACCGTGGGCGGCGTCGACGACCACGCGGAGGCCGTCGAGCCGGTGCGGCAGTGTCGACAGCAGGTGGTCGGCGTAGCGCTGATTGAGCGACCGGTCGCGACGTACGCGACCGACGGCCGCACCGAGCGGGCGCTCCCACTGCTCACGAAGCCGCTTCTCGATCGCGTCCTCGAGCTCGTCGGCCAGCTTGTGGCCGCCACGGGCCAGGAACTTCAGGCCGTTGTCCGGCATCGGGTTGTGACTCGCGGAGATCACCGCGCCGAGGTCGGCACCCAGGTCGGCGGTCAGGAACGCGACTGCCGGCGTCGGCACGACGCCGATGTCGACGACGTCGACGCCCGCGCTCGCCAGGCCCGCGATGACCGCTGCGGAGAGGAACTCCCCGGACGCCCGCGGGTCGCGGCCGACGACAGCCACCGGTCGGTGCCCCTCGAAGGCCCCGACCTCACCGAGGACGTGCGCCGCCGCCACCGACAGGTCGAGCGCGAGCTCGGCGGTGAGGTCGCGGTTGGCGACCCCTCGCACCCCGTCGGTCCCGAAGACCCGTCCCACGAGATCCCGCGCGATCAGCGCTTGCTGTACTGCGGTGCCTTGCGGGCCTTCTTCAGACCGTACTTCTTGCGCTCCTTGGCCCGCGGGTCACGGGTGAGGAAGCCGGCCCGCTTCAGCGACGGGCGGTTGCCCTCCTCGTCGATGCCGTTGAGGGCCCGGGAGATGGCGAGGCGCAGCGCGCCGGCCTGGCCGGAGACGCCGCCGCCGTGGATGCGCGCGATGACGTCGAAGCGGTCCTCGGCGCCGAGGGTCACGAACGGGTCGTTGACGAGCTGCTGGTGGACCTTGTTCGGGAAGTACGCGTCGAGCGCGCGACCGTTGACGACCCACTGACCGGTGCCGGGCACCAGGCGCACGCGGGCGATGGCCTGCTTGCGGCGGCCGGTGGCGGCGCCGGGCGCGGTCACGATCTCGCGGGGGGTGGCCGAGGGGAACGACTCCGACGTCGACTCGGACGTGTAGCTGTCCGGGGTCTCGGCGTCGGTGTCGACCGCGCCCTCAGGCGCGGTGGTGGTCTCGGCGGTGGTCTCTGCCACGGTGTCTCTCGGTCTCTCTCGTCGGCTGGTCGGGCGTCGGCTCAGGTGCTTACTGCGCGACCTGGGTGATCTCGTACGGCGCCGGGGACTGCGCCTGGTGGGGGTGCTCCGGGCCGGCGTAGACCTTGAGCTTCTTGAGCATGTTCCGCCCGAGGCTGGTGTGCGGCAGCATCCCCTTGATGGCCTTCTCGACGGCCTTCTCGGGGTGCCTCTCCAGCAGCACGGCATACGGCGTGGCGCGCAGGCCGCCCGGGTAGCCCGAGTGGCGGTAGGCCATCTTCGCCTCGCGCTTGTTGCCGGTCAGGGCCACCTTGTCGGCGTTGATCACGATGACGAAGTCGCCGGTGTCGACGTGCGGCGCGTAGATCGGCTTGTGCTTGCCCCGCAGGAGGGTCGCGGCCTGGCTGGCGAGCCGGCCGAGCACGACGTCGGTCGCGTCGATGACGTGCCACTGACGCTGGACGTCGCCGGGCTTGGGGCTGTACGTGCGCACGGGAGGGCCTTTTCGTTGCGAGTGTGATTGCTCGTGCCCGCACCACGCGGGTGGGCACAACGACCTCGCAGACTACCCGCGGGGCCCCGAGGGGGTCAAAACCGTCGGTCAGGGCAGCCGGACCGCCCGCACCCCGCTCCCGAGGGCCTCCAGGTCGCGGACCAGGTCGGGGGTGACCGGGTTGCGCTCCGCGGTCCCGCAAGAGCCTCCTCCAGCTCGTGGGTGGTGGTGCGTCAGGGCGCGTTCGGCTGGCTGGTGTAGACCCTCGGGTCGCCCTGGACGATCCAGACCTCATTGGCCTGCAGGGGCACGAACGACCGGTCGCCGCCGGGCTCCCGTGTCGTCGGCACCGAGTCGCCGCTGGGCAGGTGCATGATGAAGTTGACCGGCTTGGTGTCGTCCACGAGCGGGATCTCGTAGTCCGCCCAGCCGCCAGTCACCCCGGTCCTAGGCCACGGCTTCTCCCACGCGATCTGCGCGAGGACCGCCGGGTCGACGGCGTCACCCCACATGTGCAGGCCCCAGCCCTGCTCCGGCGGGTCGCCGTAGTCGCCCGCCGGCCGCAAGTAGTGCAGCGTCGCCATCTCGTACGGCGTCGGGCTGGCAGCTGTCACCGTCTGCTCGGCCGTCACCGTCCCGCCGCCTGCGTAGTGCAACGTGGCCCGGTACGTGATGGGGGTGCCCTCGGCCAGGTCCAGGGAGGACAGGTCGTCGAAGAGCGTGTAGGCCGGTGACGAGTCGTCGGATGCCGACGTCGGTCCACGCGCCGCCGTCGATGCTGCGTTGGAAGGTGACCACGTGGTCCGCTCGCTCGGGGTCGGCGACCGCACGGATCTCAGCGGTGTCCCTCACCCGCCAACCGTCGGGCGGGTACTCGATCGTCAGCTCCGGCGCCGGCACCACAGAAGGCTGGATCTTGCTCAGCGAGGTGTGACCGGCGTTGTCCAGCACCACCGCCCGGTACTTCAGCTTCGTGCCGGGCAGCAGCGTGCTGACGTCGTGGAAGACGCGGTACGGCGCGTTGTCGTCCGTGCCGACGACTGTCCACGGCTCGCCGCCGACTTGGCGTACGAACGGTGACCTGGTTGAAGTACGAGCCGCCGCACGTCGGCGCCGACTGCATCCGGGCCTGCGACCCCTCCGACGGCGCTCGGGGAGTCGAAGCGGATGGCGCGGGCGCTGACGTCGATCGCCGGCATCGCTCGCGTCGGCTCGGTAGACGACCGCCGACAGCCCCGGGACGCTCACGGACATCGACCTGGCGGCGTCCGTGGACTCAGCTGCGGCACCCGGGCCGTACACCTTGGTCCAGGCACCAGTCGGGACGAAGGTATCGAAGCTGGCCGCAGCCTCCGTCTCGCGTTGTTGGTCGCCACGACGTACTCGTGCTCGTCCGTGCGGTCCATCCGGCTGAACGCGTAGATGCCCGCCGCGGCGGATCCCGTCGGCGGCTCTGCTGCGCGCCGTCGCCCAGCGCCGGGTGCTCCTCGGTAGCTCCGACAGCTCGCTGATGGCCTGGTACAGCGGGTGATCGGCGTCGAAGTTGGCCTCGGCAGTCGTGGCGTCGGTGCCGATGAGGTCGTTGTCGGTAGTCGCCACCTGCGACGGCGAACATGTCCTCGCGAGCGTCCTGGTCGCCGCCGGTCGCCGACGAAGCCCTGCTCGTCGCCGTAGTAGACGACCGGGTTGCCGCGCGACGAAGTACATCAGCTCGTGCGCGAGCTGGTCTCGCTGCAGCACTCGGCGTCGCCGGCACCGGGGTTGTCGGAGACGAGAACCGACCGATCCGGCCGCATGTCGTGGTTGCCGAGGAATGTCGGCAGCTGGTAGGCGTTGGAGTCGGCGTCGGTGTACCAGTCGTCGTCGGCGAAGAACTGTCGCGCAGGCGGCGGTGTGGCCGCCGCCTGCGAAGCGAAGTCGCTCGCGACCTCGGGAACGGGAAGTCGAGCGACAGACTGCATGCTTGTTGCGCGTCGTGTATAGCGACGTGTCGGCCTTCTGCCGGGGACCGGCCGTCGTAGCGACCTCGCCGAACATGAAGAACTCCGGCGTTGCCGTGGTCGCTTGGCGTAACCTGCAGCACGGCCGGGCCGAACGCCTGCCAGAACTCCATGTTCACGTGCTTCATCGTGTCGATCCGGAAGCCGTCGACGCCGACGTCCTGCGACCCACTTCTCGTAGATGTCGATCATCCCGTTGACGACCTCGGGCTGCTCCGTCCACAGGTCGTCCAAGGCGCGAAGGCCGGCCGGGAAGTCGCCGTACTCGCTGTTCTCACCGGCGAAGCTCGATGTCGCCCCGGTTGTGGTACATCGTCGGGTCGTTGAGCCAGGCCGGGATCTTGAGGTCTCGTCTCGGCGGAATCGAGCACCGTGTGTAGCGTCGGGAAGGACGTCGTGGTCCGAGAGCTCGGGGAACGTGTCGCCGACCGCGTAGTCGCGGTCGTCGAACTCCGTGCCCGCCGGCGTCGCGGTAGGGCGCCGTGCGTCCTTGCACACGTACGGGACTCACGCGCCGTTGCCGGTGTCCTCCGGGTAGTCGATCACGTCGGCCGTGTGGTTGGTGATGATGTCGAAGAAGACCTTGATGCCGCGGGCGTGCGCCGCGTCGATGAGCTCCTTCAGGTCGGCGTTGGTGCCCGAGGTGCGGGTCGATCTGCGTGAAGTCGGTGATCCAGTAGCCGTGGTAGCCGGCCGACCTCCCGTCCCGGGCCCTGCACCGGCTTGTTCTTGAAGGACGGCGTCATCCAGATCGCAGTGGTGCCGAGCCCTCGATGTAGTCCAGCTGGTCGAGCATGCCCCTTGAGGTCCCCACCGTGGTAGAAGCCCTTGTGGTCGGGTCCAAGCCGGTCACGAGACGGTCGCCGCCGTAGCCCCCGGTGTCGTTGCCCGTGTCACCGTTCTCGAACCGGTCGGCCATGACGAAGTAGAACTGCTCTCGGGTCAGGTCGCGTCGCAGGCTGTCGAGCGCGAGCTCCGAGTCAGCGGGAGTCAGGCCGGGCTGCGCCTCGGTCGGCGCGACGCCCACCGGTGCGACGCGTGGTCGTAGCTGAAGGTCAGATCCGCCGCGTGCCGCAGCACGAGCGGGATGTTGGGTCCGCCCGGACCCCGCCGGCCCCGTAGTTCTCGTCCCACGAGCCGTTGAGCCGCACCTTGAACTCGTACGATCCGGCGGGCACCGTCGCATCCAGCTCGAAGACCGACGTGGTGCCCACCCGCGCCATGTCGGTGAGGGCGCACCCTCGTCCCAGTCGGCAGCGCAGCCGAGCTCGCTCATCAGCGACCCCATCAGGGTGACCCTGGTGGGGAAGCCGTGTGGTCGGCTGACGCCGGACGGCGATCGGTCCGGCGAGGGCGAGGACGACGCCCAGCGCGGCGAGGAGAGCCAGGAGGGTACGAGAGATCGGCGCACGACGAGGCATGGCAGGTCTCCTGGGGAGGAACGAGTGCCGCTGCGAAACCTAGCCGTAAGCGCCCGAACCGGGTAGACCGGCAGCCCGGTGCCTCAGCGGGCGCGCTCCACGCGGCCCTCGTCCCAGACCGGCTCGTCGGACTCGTAGACGCCGCCGTCGGCGCCGAAGACGAGGAAGCGGTCGAAACCCCTCGAGAACCACCGGTCGTGGGTCACGGCGACGACGGTTCCGTCGAAGGCGGCCAGCCCGTCCTCGAGGGCTTCGGCGGACACCAGGTCGAGGTTGTCCGTCGGCTCGTCGAGCAGCAGCATCGTGGCACCGGAGAGCTCGAGGAGCAGGATCTGCAGTCGGGCCTGCTGCCCGCCGGACAGCGAGTCGAAGCGTTGCTCGGCGGCGTGCGCCAGCTCGTACCGGTCCAGCGCCCGGGAGGCCGGCTCCCGGCCCATCCCTTCCCGGTGCTCGTCGCCGCGCCAGAGGATGTCCAGCAGCGTGCGGCCGATGAGCTCGGGATGCTCGTGGGTCTGGGCGAACCAACCGGGCCGGACCCGCGCGCCCAGCCGGGCCCTGCCGGTGTGCGCCACCGGTGCGATCACGAGGTCCTCGACCGGACGGTGCTCGACGTCCGGGTCGGACCCGCCGCGCGCGAGCAGCCGCAGGAAGTGCGACTTGCCCGACCCGTTGGACCCGAGCACGGCCACCCGGTCGCCGTACCAGACCTCGAGGTCGAACGGCTTCATCAGACCGGTCAGCTCGAGCGACTCGCAGACGACTGCCCGCTTGCCGGTGCGCGCACCCCGCAGCCGCATCGAGACGTCCTGCTGAAGCGGGATCGCCTGCGGCGGGCCGGCCTCCTCGAACATCCGCAACCGCGTCACCGCTGCCTGGTAGCGCGACGCCATGCCGTCGTTGTAGGCCGCCTTCTGCTTGTACATCTGCACGAGCGCCTTGATCTTGGCGTGCTCCTCGTCCCAGCGGCGGCGGAGCTCTTCGAGGCGTTCGAATCGCTCCCTACGAGCCTGGTGGTACGTCGCGAAGCCACCGCCGTGCGTCCACGCGGTGTTGCCCCCCGCGCCGAGCTCGACGGTCACCACCCGGGTGGCCGTGCGCGACAGGAGCTCCCGGTCGTGGGAGACGAACAGCACAGTCTTGGGCGACTCGCGCAGCGCCTCCTCGAGCCAGAGCTTTCCGGGGACGTCGAGGTAGTTGTCAGGCTCGTCGAGCATCAGGACCTCGTCCGGCCCGCGCAGCAGCGCCTCGAGCACCAGCCGCTTCTGCTCACCGCCGGAGAGGGTGCGCACCTCGCGCCACTGTGACTTCTCGAAGGGCACGCCGAGAGCCGAGACCGTGCAGGTGTCCCACAGCACCTCGGCGTCATAGCCCCCCGCGTCCGACCAGTCCGCCAGCGACTGGGCGTACCGCATCTGGGTCTTCTCGTCGTCGTGCTCCATCATCGCGAGCTCCGCCGCCTCGAGAGCCTCAGCCGCGAGGCGCACCGCGGGCGGCGCCACCGACACGAGCAGCGTGCGGACCGACGAGTCGTCCCGCACCGAGCCGACGAACTGCCGCATCACGCCCAGCCCACCGGAGCGGCCGATCGAACCCTCGTGCGGGTCGATGTCGCCGGCGACCAGCCGCAGGAGCGTCGTCTTGCCCGCACCGTTGGCACCGACGAGGGCCACCTTCGCACCGTCGCCGACCCGGAAGGAGACATCCGAGAGCAGGCAGCGCCCGTCCGGGAGGTAGTAGCTGATGCCGTTGACGTCGACGTGGCCCACACCCCGAGTGTGCGGGCAGCACCCGGCCCGCTGCGACCCGTTTAGCGAGAGCCGAGCACGGTGGGCCGATCGGGGTCCGACATGTCCACCACGACGTCCGCACGCGGCCACGGGTCGTCGCGCTCCTGGTGCAGCGCCTCCGCGGCGAGGTAGCGGCGCAGGTAGAGCTCACGGACCTGCTCGGGGGTGCCCAGGTCGGCGTCGCGCACCAGCCCACGCTCCAGCACTCCTCCCGGCTCCGCGACGACCATGACCGCGAGGTCCCAGCGGTCCGCCAGGTCCGGGACGAGCAGGAACGACCCCTCGACCAGCACCACGCCGTCCGGAGGCAGCGGGACGGGCTCGGCGTGGAGGGGGCGCTCATCGGCAAGGTCGTACGCCGCCGGCACGATGCTCGTGGCGCCGGCAGCCACCGGGTCGAGGACCAGCCGGCGCAGTGCGGCCGGGTCGAAGGAGTCGTCCAGGTACCCCGCGTCCGACGTCCTGCCCTGCCGGTGGCGACGGTCGCGCGAGAAGTGGAAGTCGTCGTAGGCCACCGGCACCACAGCCCGGCCGGCGCCCCGGACGACGTCGACGAGGTCGGCGGCGAGCGTCGTCTTGCCGCTGCAGCCGACGCCGGTCAGGCACACGGCGCGCGGCGCGTCGTCGGGCAGCGCGAGCACCCGTGAGGCCAGTGTGACGAGCAGCTCCTCGCGGCTCGCCGTGGCCGTCATGCGGGCTCCCCTCGCCGGCGGCGGACGGCCTGGGCGCGGACCGCGAGCTCCTCGTCCGGCGGGTAGCCGACCTCCTCCAGGGTGAGCCCGTGCGGTGCCGCGACCGGCACGTCCGGCCGGCGCGCGCCCCCGGCGAGCACCTCGGCGACCCAGCCGGCGTCGCGCCGCCCCTCGCCGACGCCGATGACCGCGCCGACCATGGCGCGGACCATGTTGTGGCAGAAGGCGTCGGCCACCACCCGGCCGACCAGGTAGCCGTCCGCGTCCCGGCTCCAGCGGTGCTCGAGCAGGGTCCGGACGGTCGTGGCCCCGTTGCGTGGCCGGCAGTAGGCGGCGAAGTCGTGCTCGCCCTCGAGGAGCCGGCCGGCGTCGTCCATCGACGACACGTCCAGTGCACGGCGGTGGTCCAGGACGTCGTGACGGCGGAGGGGGTCGACGCCGTGCGGGCGATCGCTGATCCGGTAGGCGTAGCGCCGCCACAGGGCCCCGAAGCGCGCGTGGAACCCGGGCGGTGCCACCGCGACGGTGTGCACCCGGACGTCCGCGGGGAGGACGCCGGCCAACCGGCGACCCAGGGTGCGTTCGTCGCCCTGGGCGGCCAGCGCGTCGCTCGGCACGTCCAGGTGCGCGACCTGCCCCCGCGCGTGCACGCCCGTGTCGGTGCGCCCCGCGCAGGTCAGCCGTACGTCGTCCAGCCGCAGAACGGTGGCCATGCCCTGCTCCAGGACCGCCTGCACCGTCCGCAGTCCTGGCTGCTTGGCCCAGCCGTTGAAGGCGGTGCCGTCGTAGCCCAGGTCGAGCCGCAGACGGACGAGCCCGCCGACCCCAGCAGCGGGGTCGACGGGCTCGGTCACGATCTGCTCCGTCGGCGTCAGGACTACTCCGACTTCTTGGCGTCCTCGGCGGCTTCGCCAGCAGCCTCTTCAGCCAGGTCGGCGAAACCCTCGGCCTCGCCGGCGGCCTCGTCGGCCTTCTCGTCCGCCGAGCCCTCGGCCGCCTTGGCGGCCTTGTCCGCGGCGGCACGGGCCTCGGCGGCGGCCTCCTCGGCACCCTCGGCGTCGCCCTCGGCCGCGTCGTCGGCAGCCTCCACAGCGGCGGCCTCGGCGGCCTCCGCCGCGGCGGCTGCCTTGGTCGCCGCACCGGAGCCGGCGGCAGCCTTCTTGGTGGTCTTCTTGGCGGTCCGCTTGGTGGCGGCTTCCGCCTCCTTGACCGTCTCGACCTTGGCCGTCAGGGCCTCGACCAGCTCGATGACCGCCATCGGGGCGTTGTCGCCCTTGCGCGGACCGACCTTGGTGATGCGGGTGTAGCCGCCCTGGCGGTTCTCGTAGCGCGGGCCGATCTCGGCGAAGAGCTCGTGCACGACGCTCTTGTCCCGCACGACAGTCATCACCCGGCGACGGGCGTGCAGGTCACCGCGCTTGGCGAAGGTGATGAGGCGCTCGGCGAGCGGGCGCAGCCGCTTGGCCTTCGCCTCGGTGGTGGTGATGCGGCCGTGCTCGAACAGAGCCGTGGCCAGGTTGGCGAGCATCAGTCGCTCGTGCGCCGGGCCGCCGCCGAGGCGCGCTCCCTTGGTGGGGGTGGGCATGGTGCTTCGTCTCCAGTCTGCGGGGTCAGAGCTGTCCGGTCAGCCGACCGTCAGTACTGCTCGTCCTCGACGTAGGCCGTGTCGTCGTCGGCGCCGTAGTTGTCCACGGCAGTGCTCGGGTCGAACCCGGGCGGGCTGTCCTTCAGGGCCAGGCCCATCGAGTGCAGCTTCGCCTTCACCTCGTCGATCGACTTGGCACCGAAGTTGCGGATGTCGAGCAGGTCCGCCTCGCTGCGGGAGACCAGCTCACCCACCGTGTGGATGCCCTCGCGCTTCAGACAGTTGTAGGACCGGACGGTGAGCTCCAGGTCCTCGACGGGCAGCGCCAGGTCGGCGGCCAGCGCCGCGTCCGTCGGCGACGGGCCCATGTCGATGCCCTCGGCCTCGACGTTGAGCTCTCGGGCCAGGCCGAACAGCTCGACCAGGGTCTTGCCGGCCGACGCCATCGCGTCACGGGGGAGCATCGAGCGCTTGGTCTCGACGTCGACGATCAGCTTGTCGAAGTCGGTGCGCTGCTCGACACGGGTGGCCTCGACCTTGTAGGTCACCTTCAGCACGGGCGAGTAGATCGAGTCGACCGGGATGCGGCCGATCTCCTGGCCTGCCTGCTTGTTCTGCACCGCGGAGACGTAGCCGCGGCCACGCTCGACCGTCAGCTCCATCTCGAGCTTGCCCTTGCCGTTGAGCGTGGCGATGTGCAGGTCGGGGTTGTGCACCTCGACGCCGGCAGGCGGCGCGATGTCCGCGGCGGTGACCGCGCCCGGGCCCTGCTTGCGCAGGTACATGACCACCGGCTCGTCCACCTCGGAGCTCACGACAAGCCCCTTGATGTTGAGGATGATCTCGGTGATGTCCTCCTTGACGCCCGGCACGGTGGTGAACTCGTGCAGGACGCCGTCCACGCGGATGCTCGTGACCGAGGCCCCTGGGATCGAGGACAGCAGGGTGCGGCGAAGGGAGTTGCCGAGGGTGTAGCCGAAGCCCGGCTCGAGAGGCTCGATGACGAACCGCGAGCGATAGTCGTCGACGACCTCTTCGGAGAGGGTGGGGCGCTGTGCGATGAGCACGTCAGTTGTCCTTCCAGCAGACGTCCGCCATATGACGTCGTGCGAGGTGGTGCGCCCAGGGGTGGCGTCGGTCTGCCACCCCTGGGTCCAGCTTGTTACTTCGAGTAGAGCTCGACGATGAGCTGCTCCTGGACCGGCGTGTCGATGACCTGCCGGGCCGGGAGGGAGTGCACGAGGATGCGCATCCGGGTGGGGATGACCTCGAGCCACGCTGGTACCGGACGCTCTCCGGACTCGGCGCGGGCGACGATGAACGGGGTGAGCTCGAGTGAGCTCTCCCGTACCTCGATGATGTCGTTCTCGCTCACACGGAACGACGGGATGTCGACCTTGCGGCCGTTCACGGTGATGTGGCCGTGGCGCACCAGCTGGCGAGCCATGTCGCGGGACTTCGCGAAGCCCGCGCGGTAGACCACGTTGTCCAGCCGGCTCTCGAGGATCCGAAGCAGGTTCTCGCCGGTCTTGCCCTGCTTGCGGTTGGCCTCGTCGTAGTAGCCGCGGAACTGCTTCTCGAGGACGCCGTAGATCCGGGTGGCCTTCTGCTTCTCACGCAGCTGCAGGAGGTACTCGCTGTCCTTCGAGCGACCGCGACCGTGCTCACCCGGGGGGTAGGGCCGGATCTCGATCGGGCACTTCGGCGACTCGCACTTCGCGCCCTTGAGGAACAGCTTCATCTTCTCGCGGCGGCAACGCTTGCAGTCCGCACCGGTGTATCGAGCCATGTCTCCCTCTCCCCTCAGACCCGGCGCCGCTTGGAAGGGCGGCAGCCGTTGTGCGGGACGGGGGTCACGTCCTGGATGGTCCCGACCTCGAGGCCGGCTGCCTGCAGCGACCGGATCGCGGTCTCACGTCCGGAGCCGGGGCCCTTGACGAAGACGTCGACCTTGCGCATGCCGTGCTCCTGGGCGCGGCGGGCCGCGTTCTCCGCGGCCATCTGGGCGGCGAACGGGGTCGACTTGCGCGAGCCCTTGAAGCCGACGTGGCCGGCCGAGGCCCACGAGATCACGTTGCCCATGGGATCGGTGATCGAGACGATCGTGTTGTTGAACGTGCTCTTGATGTGCGCGTGGCCGTGAGCCACGTTCTTCTTCTCCTTGCGGCGCACCTTCTTGGCGCCCGCGCCTTGACGGCTCTTCGGAGGCATCTGCTCTGAATCTCCTGGTGGCTGGTGTGTGCCGGACAGCGGCCTGGCAGTAAGTGGACGCGTCCGTGCCGGGAGTGGGTCCCGGCGTACGGACTACTTCTTGCCGACCTTCTTCTTGCCGGCGATCGCCTTGCGCGGGCCCTTGCGGGTGCGGGCGTTGGTGTGGGTGCGCTGGCCGCGGACCGGGAGACCGCGGCGGTGCCGCAGGCCCTCGTAGCAGCCGATCTCGACCTTGCGGCGGATGTCGGCCTGCACCTCGCGGCGCAGGTCACCCTCGATCCGGTAGCTGGTCTCGATCCAGTCGCGCAGCTTGACGAGGTCGTCGTCGGACAGGTCGCGGACCCGGGTGTCCGGGTTCACGCCGGTCTGGGCGAGGGTCTCGACGGCGCGGCTGCGGCCGACACCGAAGATGTAGGTCAGGGCGATCTCCACGCGCTTCTCACGCGGGAGGTCGACGCCGACGAGGCGTGCCATCGGGCGGTTCTCCTTCTGTCCCAGGTCGTGCGCGCCACTCCCCCGTCCCGCCCGGGACGGATGGCCCCGGCCTGGTCCGGGGGTGACCCGCTCGTCCGAGGACGGCGGGGCGTGGCGCGCTGTGCTGTTGTCGGTCTCGAAGCCTGCGGACTAGCCCTGGCGCTGCTTGTGTCGTGCGTTGTCGCAGATCACCATGACCCGGCCGTGACGGCGGATCACCTTGCACTTGTCGCAGATCTTCTTGACGCTCGGCTTGACCTTCATCTGGTGTTCTCGGCCTTTTGTTGTCGAGTGTCGGACTCCACCCTGACGAGGCAGCAGCATGCTGCCGCGCAGGGTCGTTTCGGTGGTGCTGCCCACTGGTGACGGTCACGCGTGCCGGGCCAGCCGCGGGGCATGCGTGACAAGGCTCGTGAGCCAGCGACGAAGTCTACGACACGCCGGAACAAATCGCGAAACAGCAGGTCAGCGCGGTTTCGGCTGGCCGCCGCGGCCCTTCTGGGCCAGCGTGGCCACGATCAGCACGATGCCCCACGGGCCGGCGACCCAGATCGGCCAGAACGGGGCAGGATCCCACCGTGCCAGGCTGACCCCGGCCCAGATCAGCACGTTGGCCAGGACGACGACCATCCAGGCGCCCCAGGCGGCTGCGATCCCGCTCGGGCCCTCCGTCCGGCGCGCCGGCCGCGCCTCGTCGCCGGTCCGGCGGCGCCGGGCGGGCTGCGTGGGAGAGGGCAGGTCCCTGGTGAGGGGCACCAGGTCGCCGTGCGTGCGAGCCACGAACGCGGCGTCCAGCCGCTCGGTGAACTCCTCGACCGTGAGCCGCCCCTCCGCGTGCGCCTCCCGGAGCCGGTCGGCCACCGCGTCCCGGTCGGCGTCCGAGGCCCGCAGGGTGGGTTCCTGGGGGTCGGGAGGCTGCCCGCTCACGGTCACGCGGCCCTCAGCCGGCCGCCGCGGAGCCCTGGGCCGCGAGCCGGTCCAGCTCGGCGCGGCCACCGTCGAGCGCTGTGAGGACCCACGGCCCGTCGGCCGTGATGGCGAAGGTGTGCTCGAAGTGCGCGGCCCACCGACCGTCCGCGGTCGAGATCGTCCACTCGTCGTCGAGCTCCCGGGTCCGCGGGCTGCCGAGGGTGAGCATCGGCTCGACGGCCAGCACGAGGCCCTTCTGCAGCCTCGGACCGCGACCAGGCCGCCCGTAGTTGAGGACGTGCGGCTCCTGGTGCATCTCGGTGCCGATGCCGTGGCCGCCGTACTCCTCGACGATGCCGTACTCCCCTTGCGAGCGGACGTAGGACTCCACGGCGTGCCCGATGTCCGAGACGCGGCCGCCGAGGCGGCCGGCGGCAAGGCCTCGCCACATGGACTCCTCGGTCACGCGGATCAGCTCGCGGACCTCGTCGGGGACGTCGCCGACCGCGACCGTCACGGCGGCGTCGCCGTGCCAGCCGTCGAGGATCGCCCCGCAGTCGATCGAGATGATGTCGCCGTCGCCCAGCATCCGGCCGCCGGGGATGCCATGGACGATCTCGTCGTTGACCGAGGCGCAGATGGAGCCCGGGAACGGCGGGACGCCGCGGTGCGGCTGGTAGCCCTTGAAGGAGGGGACCGCGCCGGCGGCCCGGATCTGGGTCTCGGCGAGCTGGTCGAGGTCGGCGGTGGTCACGCCCGGCACGGCCGCGGCGGTCAGCGCTTCGAGCGTACGTCCGACCACGAGCCCGGCCGCGCGCATCAGGCCGATCTCGGCATCGTTCTTGATCTGGATCATCCTGTCCCGTCTCCTGAACACACGCTCACCCGGCCGCCGTACCGTCCGCCTGCGCCGTCAGTCGCCGAAGCGCCGGAGCGCGTTGATGGCCCGCTCGGTGACGTCCTCGACCGGCCCGGCCGCATCGACGCCGCGCAACAGGCCGCGGTCGCCGTAGTAGCCGATCAGCGGCGAGGTCTGGTCCGCGTAGACCTCCAGCCGGTGCCGGATGGTGTCCTCGCTGTCGTCGTCGCGCTGGAACAGCTCGCCGCCGCAGCGGTCGCACTGGCCGGCCGTCGCCGGTGGGTCGAAGTCGAGGTGCCAGACGTGCCCGCAGCGCCGGCAGGTGCGCCGGCCGGACAGCCGCCGTACGACCTCGTCGTCGTCCACGACGAGCTCGAGGACGACGTCGACCGCGGCGGCCTTGGCTGCAAGCAGGTCGTCGAGCACCTCGGCCTGGTGCACCGTCCGGGGGAAGCCGTCGAGCAGGAAGCCCTCGGTGGCGTCCTCGTGGGTGAGCCGGTCGGTGACCATCCCGATGGTCACCTCGTCGGGGACGAGGTCTCCGGCGTCCATGTACTTCTTCGCCTCGAGCCCCAGGTCGGTGCCTTCACTGACGTTGGCCCGGAAGATGTCGCCGGTCGAGATCTTCGGCACCGCGAAGTGCGACGCGATGAACTGGGCCTGGGTCCCCTTGCCGGCCCCCGGTGGTCCGACGAGTACGAGCCGCACTAGCGGAGGAAGCCCTCGTAGTTGCGCTGCTGGAGCTGGCTCTCGATCTGCTTCACGGTCTCGAGCCCCACACCGACGATGATCAGGATCGCCGTGCCGCCGAACGGGAAGTTCTGGTTCGCGCTGAAGAGGCCGAGCGCGATGAGCGGGATCAGGGCGATGGCGCCGAGGTAGAGCGAGCCGGGAAGCGTGATACGGGAGAGGACGTAGTCGAGGTACTCGGCCGTGGGCCGCCCGGCACGGATGCCGGGGATGAAGCCGCCGTACTTCTTCATGTTGTCGGCGACCTCGGTCGGGTTGAACGTGATCGCCACGTAGAAGTACGTGAAGAAGACGATCAGGCCGAAGTACAGGCCCATGTAGAGCGGGTGGTCGCCCCGGACCAGGTAGGTCTGCAGCCACTGCGACCAGCCGGGCGGGTTCTGCTTGTCGGCCAGGTTGACTGCGAGCGAGGGCAGGTAGAGCAGCGACGAGGCGAAGATGACCGGGATGACACCGGCCTGGTTCACCTTCAGCGGGATGTAGGTCGACGAGCCGCCGTACATCCGGCGCCCGATCATCCGCTTCGCGTACTGCACCGGGATGCGCCGCTGCGCCTGCTCGACGAAGACCACGAGGGCGACGAGCACCAGACCGGCCGCGACGACCATGCTGAACAGCGGCCAGCCGCGCTGGATCTTGATCTGCCAGAGCGAGGTGGGGAAGCCGGCCGCGATCGAGGTGAAGATCAGCAGCGACATGCCGTTGCCGATGCCGCGGTCGGTGATCAGCTCGCCGAGCCACATGATCACGCCGGTGCCGGCGGTCATCGTCAGCACCATGATGACGATGCCGAAGATGCCGATGTCGGTGTAGATGATGTCGTTCGGGCAGTTGTTGAACAGCTGGCCGGGCTGACGTGCCAGGGCGATCAGGCCGGTCGACTGCAGGACCGCCAGGCCGATCGTCAGGTATCGCGTGTACTGCGTGAGCTTCGCGGTCCCCGACTGGCCCTCCTTCTTGAGGGCCTCGAACCGCGGGATGACCACGGTGAGCAGCTGCACGATGATGCTCGCCGTGATGTACGGCATGATCCCGAGCGCGAAGACCGACAGCTGCAGCAGCGCGCCGCCGCTGAAGAGGTTGATCAGGCTGTAGAGCCCGTTGTTGCCGGCGCTGTCGATGCAGTCCTGGACGGCGCTGTAGTCGACACCTGGGGTCGGGACGACCGAGCCGAGGCGGAACAGCGCCATGATCCCCATCGAGAAGAGGATCTTCTTGCGCAGGTCAGGCGTGCGGAACGCCCGAGCGAACGCGGTGAGCACGAGATCCTCCGGAGTGGTTCACGGTGCGTGCCCGCACGGCTGCGGGCCGCAAGCGGTCGTCCGGGCACACGAGGTCGGCGACCGCATGGGACTCTAACAGGCACGAGCGGACCCGGGCGCCCGCGAGGACGACCCGGGTCCGGACCCCGAGTGCCGGTCAGAGCTGGGTTGTGGACCCGCCCGCAGCGGCGATCTTGTCCTTGGCGCTCGCCGAGAAGGCGTGCGCCGTGACCTGGAGCTTGACGCCGGCGTCACCCTGGCCGAGGACCTTGACGAGCTCGCCCTTGCGGACCGCACCCTTCGCGACCAGGTCCTCGACAGTGACCTCGCCGCCGTCGGGGTAGAGCTCGGTCAGCTTGTCCAGGTTGACGACCTGGTACTCGGTCCGGAACGGGTTGGTGAAGCCGCGCAGCTTGGGCAGCCGCATGTGCAGCGGCATCTGGCCACCCTCGAAGCGAGCCGGCACCTGGTAGCGGGCCTTGGTGCCCTTGGTGCCGCGACCGGCCGTCTTGCCCTTGGAGCCGCCCTCGCCTCGACCCACGCGGGTCTTGGCCGTCTTGGCGCCCGGGGCGGGGCGCAGGTGATGGACCTTGAGGGTCATGTCAGTCGACCTCCTCGACCGTGACGAGATGCGACACCGTGCTGACCATCCCGCGGATCTCGGGCCGGTCCTCCTTGACGACCACGTCGCCGAGCCGCTTGAGGCCCAGGCTGCGCAGGGTGTCGCGCTGGTTCTGCTTGCCGCCGATCTTCGAGCGGACCTGGCGGACCTTCAGTCGCTTGCCCATCAGGAACCAGTCCCCGCACGGGCGCGCAGCAGCGAAGCCGGCGCGACGTCCTCGAGGGGCAGCCCGCGGCGGGCAGCCACGGCCTCCGGCCGCTCGAGGCCTCGCAGGGCCGCGACGGTCGCGTGCACGATGTTGATGGGGTTCGACGAGCCGAGCGACTTGGACAGCACGTCGTGGATCCCGGCGCACTCGAGCACCGCGCGGACCGGGCCACCGGCGATCACGCCGGTACCGGGCGAAGCCGGCTTGAGCAGCACGACGCCGGCTGCCTTCTCACCCTGGATGGGGTGGGGGATGGTGCCCTGGATGCGCGGGACCTTGAAGAAGTGCTTCTTGGCCTCCTCGACGCCCTTGGCGATCGCGGCCGGCACCTCCTTGGCCTTGCCGTAGCCGACGCCGACGGTGCCGTCGCCGTCGCCCACGACGACCAGCGCGGTGAAGCTGAAGCGCCGACCGCCCTTGACGACCTTGGCGACACGGTTGATGGCGACGACGCGCTCGACGAACGCTGTCTTCTCCGCGGGGCCGCCGCCGTCACGGCGGTCGCGGCCGCCGCGGCGGCCGCCGCTCTCGCTGCCGCCGCCGGCAGCGCCTCGGCGCTGGGGTCCGGGCATCAGTTGTCCCTCATCTCGTTGCTGTACGTGGCGATGGCGAAGGTCGGCCGGCTCACAGTGCCAGCCCCGCCTCTCGGGCGCCGTCGGCCACCGCGGCCACCCGGCCGTGGTAGCGGTTGCCGCCGCGGTCGAAGATGACCGCCTCGACGCCGGCGTCCTTGGCCCGCTGGCCGATAAGTTCGCCGACCTTGCGTGCCTTGGCCGTCTTGTCGCCGTCGTGGCCGCGCAGGTCGGACTCCATCGTCGACGCGGAGGCCAGAGTGCGCCCCTCGACGTCGTCGACGACCTGCACGAAGATGTGCCGGCTCGAGCGAGTGACGACCAGGCGCGGGCGCGCCGTCGTACCGCTGACCTTCTTGCGGACTCGCAGATGCCGCCGGGCACGGGCGACGTTCTTGTCGCCACGGCGGATCTTGACCGCGATGCCGGTCTTGCTCATCACTTACCAGCCTTTCCGGCCTTGCGTCGGATGTGCTCGCCCTGGTACCGCACACCCTTGCCCTTGTAGGGATCGGGCTTGCGCAGCTTGCGGATCTTGGCGGCCACCTCGCCGACCTTCTGCTTGTCCACACCCGAGACCGAGAACCTGGTCGGCGACTCGACGGCGAAGGTGATGCCCTCAGGGGCCTTCACCAGCACGGTGTGCGAGAAGCCGAGGGAGAACTCCAGGTCGCTGCCCTTGGCGACGACGCGGTACCCGGTGCCCACGATCTCGAGGACCTTGGTGTAGCCGTCGGTCACGCCCAGGACCATGTTGGCGACCAGCGTGCGCGACAGCCCGTGCAGGGCACGGTTCTGGCGCTCGTCGTTGGGCCGGGTGACCTGGAGCGTGCCGTCCTCGGCGCGGGTGATCTCGATCGGCTCCGCCACCGTGTGCTCGAGGGTCCCCTTCGGGCCCTTCACGGTAACGGCGCGGCCGTCGATGTTCACGTCCACGCCCGACGGGACAGGGATGGGAAGACGTCCGATACGCGACATGTCAGCTCACCTCACCAGACGTAGGCGAGGACTTCCCCACCCACGCCCTTCTTGCCGGCCTGGCGGTCGGTCAGCAGCCCGGAGGACGTCGAGATGATCGCCACCCCCAGTCCACCGAGGACCCTCGGCAGGTTGGTCGACTTGGCGTAGACCCGCAGGCCGGGCTTCGAGATCCGCTTGATCCCGGCGATGGAGCGCTCCCGGTTGGGGCCGTACTTGAGCTCGAGGGTGAGGGTCTTGCCCACCTCGTCCTCGCCGGGCTCGTCCACGTGCCAGCCGGCGATGTAGCCCTCCTGCTGGAGGATCTCGGCGACGTGGGTCTTGAGCTTGGAGTGCGGCATGGCCACTGTGTCGTGGTACGCCGTGTTGGCGTTGCGCAGACGGGTGAGCATGTCTGCGATCGGGTCGGTCATCGTCATGTCAGGACTGCTTTCTCGCCGCGGTTTCTCGGGGGTCTCGGCCACCCGGACCTCTCGGCGTGAGGCTTCGGTGGGTTGGGCTTACCAGCTGCTCTTCGTGATGCCGGGGAGCTCGCCCGCGTGGGCCATCTCCCGGAAGCACACTCGGCACAGACCGAACTTGCGGTAGACCGAGTGCGGCCGGCCGCACCGCTGGCAGCGGGTGTAGCCACGCACCTTGAACTTGGGCTTGCGCGCGGCCTTGTTGACGAGCGCTGTCTTGGCCACGGTCAGGCCTCCTTGATTTCGTTCGCGATCATGATGCCTGGAAGGGGAAGCCGAGCTGGCGCAGCAGGGCACGCCCCTCGTCGTCGGTCTTGGCGGTCGTCACGACCGTGATGTCCATGCCGCGGACCCGGTCGATCTTGTCCTGGTCGATCTCGTGGAACATCGACTGCTCGTTGAGGCCGAAGGTGTAGTTGCCGTTGCCGTCGAACTGCCGGGGCGAGAGGCCGCGGAAGTCACGGATGCGCGGCAGTGCGAGCGACAGCAGCCGGTCCAGGAACTCCCACATCCGGTCGCCGCGCAGCGTGACGTGCGCGCCGATCGGCATGCCCTCGCGCAGCTTGAACTGCGCGATGGACTTGCGGGCCTTCGTGACCTGCGGCTTCTGCCCGGTCACGGTGGCCAGGTCGCGGATGGCGCCGTCGATGAGCTTCGAGTCCTTCGCCGCGTCGCCGACACCCATGTTGACCACGATCTTGGTCAGGCCGGGCACCTGCATGACGTTGCCGTAGTCGAACTGCTCGCGCAGCGCGCCGACGATCTCCTCGCGGTAGCGCTGCTTGAGGCGCGGGAGAGCCCGCTGCTCGGTCGTTGTGCTCATCAGATGTCCTCACCGGTCCGCTTCGCGTAGCGCACGCGCACAGTGCGCTCGCGCCCGTCCCGCTCGACCTTCTCCACGCGGTAACCGACGCGGCTGCCGACCTTCTTGCCGTCGACCTCCACGAGCAGCATCACGTTGCTGACGTGGACCGAGGCCTCCTGGGTCACGATGCCGCCGGTCTTGGCGCCACGGGTCGACTGGCCGACCTTGGTGTGCTTCTTGATCCGGTTGACGCCCTCGACCAGGACACGCTGCGCCTCGGGGTAGGCCTCGATGACCTTGCCCGTGACGCCCTTGTCCTTGCCGGAGACCACGATGACGCGGTCGCCCTTCTTGATCTTCATTCCCATGGTTCAGAGCACCTCCGGGGCCAGCGAGATGATCCGCATGAAGCGCTTGTCGCGCAGCTCCCGGCCGACCGGGCCGAAGATGCGGGTGCCACGCGGGTCCCCGCCGTCGCGGATGATCACGGCGGCGTTCTCGTCGAAGCGGATGTAGGAACCGTCCGGGCGGCGCCGCTCCTTGGCGGTCCGGACGACGACCGCCTTGACGACCTCGCCCTTCTTGACGTTGCCGCCCGGGATGGCGTCCTTGACGGTCGCCACGATGACGTCACCGATCCCGGCGTAGCGCCGGCCGGAGCCACCGAGCACCCGGATGCAGAGGAGCTCCTTGGCACCGGTGTTGTCGGCGACTCGCAGCCGCGACTCCTGCTGGATCACTTTGCCTTCTCCAGTACTTCCACGACGCGCCAGCGCTTGGTCGCCGACAGCGGCCGGGTCTCCATGAGCAGCACCCGGTCACCCACGCCGCAGGCGTTCGCCTCGTCGTGGGCCTTCAGGTTGCTCGTGCGGCGGATGACCTTGCCGTAGAGCGCGTGCTTCACGCGGTCCTCGACGACGACGACGACGGTCTTGTCCATCTTGTCGCTGACGACGAGGCCCTCACGGGTCTTGCGGAAGCCACGGTTCGCGGCTGTCTCGGTGCTCATCTCTGCTGCCTTCTCGCTCATGCGGGCACCTCACCGTCGGTCTCGACGGCGCTGATGCCCAGCTCGCGCTCGCGCATGATCGTGTAGATACGGGCGATCTCCTTACGGACGGCGTTGAGCCGGCCGTGGCTCTCGAGCTGACCGGTCGCCGCCTGGAAGCGGAGGTTGAACAGCTCCTCCTTGGCCTCCCGCAGCTTGGTCTCCAGCTCGTCGTCCTCGAGCGTCCGCAGCGGCGCGACGAGCTTGTTCTGCACGCTGCTCATCAGACCTCCTCGCGCCGGACGAACCGGCACTTCATCGGGAGCTTGTGCATCGCGCGGCGCATCGCCTCACGGGCGATGGGCTCCGGCACACCGGACAGCTCGAACATGACGCGGCCGGGCTTGACGTTGGCGACCCACCACTCGGGTGAGCCCTTGCCGGAGCCCATCCGGGTCTCGGCCGGCTTCTTGGTCAGCGGGCGGTCGGGGTAGATGTTGATCCACACCTTGCCGCCACGCTTGATGTGCCGGGTCATCGCGATACGCGCCGACTCGATCTGCCGGTTGGTGACGTAGGCAGGCTCGACGGCCTGGATGCCGAAGTCACCGAAGGCGATCGAGGTGCCGCCCTTGGCGGCACCGGAGCGACCAGGGTGGTGCTGCTTGCGGTGCTTGACCCTGCGAGGGATCAGCATGGTCAGGCCTCCGTTCCGCTGGTCGTCTCGTCGGTCGTGGTCGGCGCGACGGCAGCCTCGACGGCTGCCGGCGCGGTCTCGGCGACCTCGGCGACCGGCGTCTGCGTCTCCGCAGGGGCACCGGTGCCGGCCTCGTCGCGCCGCGGCCGCGCGGTCCGGGTCGGCCGCTGGCGCTGCGCCATCCGGGCCGCGGCCTGGGCGGCGTCGCGCTCGGCCTTGGTGGCCGACGCGTCACCCTTGTAGATCCAGACCTTGACGCCGATCCGGCCGAACGTCGTGCGCGCCTCGTAGAAGCCGTAGTCGATGTTGGCCCGCAGCGTGTGCAGCGGCACCCGGCCTTCGCGGTAGAACTCCGAGCGCGACATCTCGGCGCCACCGAGCCGGCCCGAGCACTGCACCCGGATGCCCTTGGCACCGGCCTTCATCGTCGTCTGCATCGACTTGCGCATCGCGCGGCGGAACGAGACGCGGCTGGAGAGCTGCTCCGCGACGCCCTGGGCGACGAGCTGCGCGTCCACCTCGGGGTTCTTCACCTCGAGGATGTTGAGCTGCACCTGCTTGCCGGTCAGCTTCTCGAGGTCGCCGCGGATGCGGTCGGCCTCGGCGCCGCGGCGGCCGATGACGATGCCCGGACGGGCGGTGTGGATGTCGACGCGGACCCGGTCACGGGTGCGCTCGATCTCGACGCGGGAGATCCCGGCCCGCTCCATGCCCTTGGACATGAGGCGGCGGATCGCCACGTCTTCCTTGACGTAGTCGCTGTACCGCTGGCCCGACTTGGTGCTGTCGGCGAACCACCGGCTCTTGTGGTCCGTCGAGATGCCCAGGCGGAACCCGTGGGGGTTGACCTTCTGGCCCACTAGCGGGTCCTCCTCTTCGAGCTCGTGGTGCTGGTCGGCTGGTCCTCGGGACGCGGAGTGACGACCACGGTGATGTGGCTCGTCCGCTTGCGGACCCGGTAGGCACGGCCCTGGGCGCGTGGCCGGAACCGCTTGAGGGTCGGGCCTTCGTCGACGTACGCCTCGCTGACGACCAGGTCCTCGACGTCGAGGCGCTGGCTGTCACGCTCGGCGACGAACCGGGCGTTGGCGACCGCGCTCGCGAGGACCTTGTAGACCGGCTCGCTGGCGGCCTGCGGCGCGAACTTCAGCACCGCGAGGGCCTCCTGCGCCGGCATGCCACGGACCAGGTCGACCACGCGACGGGCCTTCATCGGCGTGACCCGCACGTAGCGGGCCTGCGCGCGCGCCGCCCGCTCGGTGTCGAGGGCCGTGTTTCGGTCAGCCACGGCGAGCCCTCCGGTCGTCCTTCACGTGCCCTCGGAAGGTGCGCGTGGGGGCGAACTCGCCGAGCTTGTGGCCGACCATCGCCTCGGTGACGAACACCGGGACGTGCTTGCGGCCGTCGTGCACGGCGATGGTGTGGCCGAGCATGGCCGGGACGATCATGGACCGCCTGGACCACGTCTTGATGACGTTCTTCGTGCCCTTCTCGTTCTGGACGTCCACCTTCTTCTGCAGGTGGTCGTCCACGAAGGGACCCTTCTTCAGGGAACGCGGCATGGTTCCAGATCTCCGATCAGCGCTTCTTGCCGGTCTTGCGACGGCGGACGATCATCGAGTTGCTGGCCTTGTTCGGCCGGCGCGTGCGTCCCTCGGGCTTGCCGTTGGGGTTCACCGGGTGACGTCCACCGGAGGTCTTGCCCTCACCGCCACCGTGCGGGTGGTCGACCGGGTTCATGGCGACACCGCGGACGGTCGGGCGCTTGCCCTTCCACCGCATCCGGCCGGCCTTGCCCCAGTTGATGTTGGACTGCTCGGCGTTGCCGACCTCGCCGACGGTGGCGCGGCAGCGCACGTCGACGTTGCGGATCTCGCCCGAGGGCAGCCGGAGCTGCGCGTAGGGCCCGTCCTTGGCGACCAGCTGCACGCTGGCACCCGCCGAGCGGGCGATCTTGGCACCGCCACCGGGCCGCAGCTCGATGGCGTGCACGACGGTACCGACCGGGATGTTGCGCAAGGGCAGGCTGTTGCCCGGCTTGATGTCGGCCGAGGGGCCGTTCTCGATCCGGTCGCCCTGCTTGAGCCGCTGCGGCGCCAGGATGTAGCGCTTCTCGCCGTCGGCGTAGTGCAGCAGCGCGATGCGCGCGGTGCGGTTGGGGTCGTACTCGATGTGCGCGACCTTGGCCGGCACGCCGTCCTTGTCGTGGCGCCGGAAGTCGATGACGCGGTACGCCCTCTTGTGACCGCCGCCCTGGTGCCGGGTGGTGATCCGGCCGGAGTTGTTGCGCCCGCCCTTGTTGTGCAGGGGACGGACCAGCGACTTCTCCGGCTCCGTACGCGTGATCTCGACGAAGTCGGCGACGCTCGACCCGCGGCGGGCCGGGGTGGTCGGCTTGTACTTGCGGATGCCCATTAGGAGACCGGACCCCCAAAGATGTCGATGCGGTCGCCCTCGGCCACGGTCACGATCGCGCGCTTGGTCGCCTTGCGGCGGCCGAAGCCCGTGCGGGTCCGCTTGCGCTTGCCCTCGCGGTTGATCGTGTTCACCCCGTTGACCTTGACTCCGAAGACCTTCTCGACCGCGATCTTGATCTCGGTCTTGTTGGCCTCGGGGTGGACGAGGAACGTGTACTTGTTCTCGTCGAGGAGCCCGTAGCTCTTCTCGGAGACGACCGGTGCGAGCAGGACGTCGCGGTGGTCCTTGTGGATGCTGCTCATGCCTCGACCTCGCTCTCGGTCGCCGCGCCCTTGGCGGAGCGGCCCGTGGCCGGGCCGGCCAGGAACTCGTCGAGGGCACCGCGGGTGAAGACCACGTCGTCCGAGACGAGGACGTCGTAGGTGTTGAGCTGGTCGGGGACCAGCAGGTGCACGCGGGAGGCGTTGCGCAGGCTCTTCCAGGTGATCTCGTCGCTGCGCTGCGCGACGACCAGCACGTGCTTGCGCTCGGAGAGCCCGGCGAGCACGGCGACCGCCGAGCGGGTCGACGGCGCGTCACCCTCGAGAAGCCCCGACACGACGTGGATCCGGCCGTTGCGCGCCCGGTCGGAGAGGGCACCGCGCAGGGCGGCCGCCTTCATCTTCTTGGGGGTGCGCTGGGCGTAGGACCGCGGTGACGGACCATGGACCACGCCACCGCCGGCGAACTGCGGTGCGCGGGTCGAGCCCTGGCGGGCGCGGCCGGTGCCCTTCTGGCGGTAGGGCTTGCGGCCACCGCCGCGCACCTCGCCGCGGGTCTTGGTGGAGTGCGTGCCCTGGCGCGCCGCGGCGAGCTGGGCGACGACGACCTGGTGGATCAGCGGGACGTTGACCTGCACGTCGAAGACGTCGGCCGGCAGCGTGACGGTGCCGTCGGACTTGCCCTTCGCGTCCTTCACCTCGATCTCGAGGTTGGTGGTCTCGGTGGCGGTGGCGGTCACTGGTCAGCCCCCTTCGCGGCGAGCGTGCCCTTGGCGGCGGTCCGGACGAGCACTACGGCGCCCTTCGGGCCGGGGACGGCGCCCTTGATGAGCAGCAGCCCCCGCTCGGCGTCGACCGCATGGATGGTGAGGCCCTGCGTGGTGATGCGCACGTTGCCCATGCGACCGGCCATCCGCATGCCGCGGAAGACCCGTCCGGGGGTGGACGCGCCACCGATGGAGCCCGGCTTGCGGTGGTTCCGGTGCGAGCCGTGCGAGGCGGAGACGCCGTGGAAGCCGTGACGCTTCATGACACCGGCCGTGCCCTTGCCCTTGCTGTTGGCCGTGACGTCCACGCGCTGGCCGGCCTCGAAGACCTCGACCGTCAGCTCCTGGCCGAGCGTGTACTCCGACGCGTCGTCGGTGCGCAGCTCCACGAGCGTGCGGCGCGGCGTGACGCCGGCCTTGTCGAAGTGGCCGGTGTCCGGCTTGTTGACCCGGCGCGGGTCCACGGCACCGAAGCCGAGCTGCACCGCCGAGTAGCCGTCGGTGTCGACCGAGCGCACCTGGGTCACGACGCACGGCCCGGCAGCGACGACGGTGACCGGCACGATCCGGTTGTTCTCGTCGAAGACCTGGGTCATGCCGAGCTTCTCGCCCAGCAGGCCCTTCATCTGCTTACCCATGACGTCCCTCAGAGCTTGATCTCGATGTCGACGCCCGCCGGCAGGTCGAGCCGCATGAGCGAGTCGACCGTCTTCGGCGTGGGGTCGATGATGTCGATGAGCCGCTTGTGCGTGCGCATCTCGAAGTGCTCCCGCGAGTCCTTGTACTTGTGCGGCGAGCGGATCACGCAGTAGACGTTCTTCTCCGTCGGCAGCGGCACCGGCCCGGCGACCTGCGCACCAGTGCGAGTCACCGTGTCGACGATCTTGCGCGCCGACGAGTCGATGACCTCATGGTCGTAGGCCTTGAGCCTGATGCGGATCTTCTGTCCCGCCATGGCTTCGCTTCGTTCCTTCTGTGTGGTCCCGCTGCGGTCTGGGGCGTCCGACCCCCGAGGTCGGGTGTGTCGCAGTCCCACGGACATCCGCGGGCACGACTCTCGATCGGGGGCGCTCGGACTTGTTCTCGCGGCCCGGGAGGCTGGCGAACGCCCCTCCCAGGCGCACGGCGTGGACGGCCGGTGCGACCGGCTCCGAGGAGCCGACCGGCCCGGCCGTCCCGCCGAGCAACTCGCCCCAGTATGCCGCAGGGGTGCGGCCCGAGGCGAATCCGCCTGAGCGTGCTACTTCAGGATCTTCGTCACTCGGCCGGCGCCGACGGTGCGGCCGCCCTCGCGGATGGCGAAGCGCAGGCCCTCCTCCATGGCGATCGGCTGGATGAGGTCGACCGTCATCTCGGTGTTGTCGCCGGGCATGACCATCTCGGTGCCCTCGGGCAGCGTGACGACGCCGGTGACGTCCGTGGTGCGGAAGTAGAACTGCGGACGGTAGTTCTGGAAGAACGGCGTGTGCCGGCCTCCCTCGTCCTTGGACAGGATGTAGACGTTCGCCTCGAACTGCGTGTGCGGCGTCGTGGTGCCGGGCTTGATGACGACCATGCCGCGCTCGACGTCCTCGCGCTTGGTGCCACGGAGGAGCAGGCCGACGTTCTCACCGGCGCGCCCCTCGTCGAGGAGCTTGCGGAACATCTCGACACCGGTGACCGTGGTGGTCTGCTTGGCCTCACGGATGCCGACGAGGTCGACCGTCTCGTTGACCTTGACGACACCACGCTCGATCCGACCGGTCACCACGGTGCCGCGGCCGGTGATCGTGAAAACGTCCTCGACGGGCATGAGGAACGGCTTGTCGATCTCGCGCTCGGGCTGCGGGATCGCGGTGTCGACCGCGTTCATCAGCTCCATGAGCTTGTCGCCCCACTCGGCGTCGCCCTCGAGCGCCTTCAGCGCCGAGACGCGAACGACCGGCAGGTCGTCGCCCGGGAACTCGTACTCCGAGAGCAGCTCGCGGACCTCGAGCTCGACGAGCTCCAGGATCTCCTCGTCGTCGACCATGTCGGCCTTGTTGAGCGCCACGACGATGTAGGGAACGCCGACCTGGCGGGCCAGGAGGACGTGCTCCTTCGTCTGCGGCATGGGGCCGTCGGTCGCCGCGACCACCAGGATCGCGCCGTCCATCTGCGCCGCGCCGGTGATCATGTTCTTGATGTAGTCGGCGTGACCGGGACAGTCGACGTGCGCGTAGTGGCGGGACTCGGTCTGGTACTCGACGTGCGCGATCGAGATCGTGATGCCGCGCTGCTTCTCCTCGGGCGCCTTGTCGATCTGGTCGAACGCCGAGGCCTCGTTGAGGTCGGGGTACTTGTCGTGCAGCACCTTGGTGATCGCCGCGGTCAGCGTCGTCTTGCCGTGGTCGATGTGACCGATGGTGCCGATGTTGACGTGCGGCTTAGTCCGCTCGAACTTCGCCTTCGCCACTGGGGTCCTCCTAGGACTTGAGGTTGTTACGCCGTACGACGTTCTGGCTGGGTCGACCGCTGAGGTCGGTGCTTACTCGCCTCGGGCCTTCTTGATGATCTCTTCCGCCACGTTGCGAGGAACCTCGGCGTAGGAGTCGAACTGCATGCTGTAGCTCGCTCGTCCCTGGGTCTTGCTCCGGAGGTCTCCGACGTAGCCGAACATCTCCGACAGGGGGACGAGCGCGGTGACCAGGCGGGCACCTGCCCTCTCGTCCATGGCCTGGATCTGGCCACGGCGCGAGTTGAGGTCGCCGATCACGTCGCCCATGTAGTCCTCGGGCGTCGTGACCTCCACCGCCATCATCGGCTCGAGGATGACGGGGTCGGCCTTCCGGGCCGCCTCCTTGAACGCCATCGATCCGGCGATCTTGAAGGCGAGCTCGGACGAGTCGACCTCGTGGTAGGCGCCGTCCAGCAGCGTCACCTTGACATCGACCAGCGGGTAACCGGCCAGGACGCCGAACTCCATGGCCTCCTGGCAGCCGGCGTCGACCGACGGGATGTACTCCCGCGGGATGCGACCGCCGGTGACCTTGTTCTCGAACTCGTAGCCGCCGTCGCCGGCGCCCGTGGGCTCGATCGCGATCTGGACCTTCGCGAACTGGCCGGACCCACCCGTCTGCTTCTTGTGGGTGTAGTCGTGGCGCTCCACCTTGCGGCGGATGGTCTCGCGGTAGGCGACCTGGGGCTTGCCGATGTTGGCCTCGACCCGGAACTCGCGCTTCATCCGGTCGACCAGCACCTCGAGGTGCAGCTCGCCCATGCCCGCGATGATCGTCTGGCCGGTCTCCTCGTCGGTGCGGACCTGGAAGGTCGGGTCCTCCTCGGCGAGGCGCTGGATCGCGGTGCCGAGCCGCTCCTGGTCGCCCTTGGACTTCGGCTCGATGGCCACCGAGATGACCGGGGCCGGGAAGTTCATCGACTCGAGGATCACCGGGGCCTCGGGGCCGCAGAGCGTGTCGCCGGTCGTGGTGTTCTTCAGGCCCATGACGGCGACGATCTGCCCGGCGGTGGCCTTCTCGATCTCCTCACGCTTGTTCGCGTGCATCCGGTAGATCTTGCCGATCCGCTCCTTGTTGCCCTTGGTGCTGTTGAGCACCTGCGAGCCGGCCGTCATCGTCCCGGAGTAGATCCGGATGTACGTGAGCTTGCCGAGGTGCGGGTCGCTCGCGATCTTGAAGGCGAGGGTCGACAGCGGCGCGTCCTTGTCCGGCTCGCGCGCGATGATCTCCTCTTCCTTGCCCACCGCGTGACCCTCGACCGCGCCGACGTCGATGGGCGAGGGGAGGTAGCGGACGACGGCGTCGAGCATCGGCTGGACGCCCTTGTTCTTGAACGCCGAGCCGGTCACGACCGGCGTGACCTTGCTCGCCAGCGTGGCCCGGCGGATGCCGGCGATGAGCTGCTCCTCCGTGGGATCGGTGCCCTCGAGGTAGAGCTCCATCAGCGCGTCGTCGTTCTCCGCGGCCGTCTCGACAAGCCGGTCCCGCCACTCGCGGGCGGCCTCGGCGTGCGAAGCCGGGATGTCGACGGTGTCGTAGGCGACGCCCTTCTCCGCGTCGTCCGGCCAGAGCAGCGCCTTCATGGCGATCAGGTCGATGACACCCTTGAAGTCGCCCTCGGTGCCCACCGGGATCTGCAGCACGAGCGGGACCGCGTGCAGCCGGCTGACGATCATCTCGACGCAGCGGTGGAACTCGGCGCCGGTACGGTCCAGCTTGTTGACGAAGCAGATGCGCGGCACGCTGTAGCGGTCCGCCTGGCGCCAGACCGTCTCGGACTGCGGCTCGACACCGGCGACGCCGTCGAAGACCGCCACCGCGCCGTCGAGCACCCGCAGGGAGCGCTCGACCTCGACGGTGAAGTCGACGTGGCCGGGGGTGTCGATGATGTTGATGGTGTGGTCGTCCCACTCGCAGGTCGTCGCGGCGGACGTGATGGTGATGCCGCGCTCCTGCTCCTGCTCCATCCAGTCCATCGTCGCGGCGCCCTCGTGGACCTCACCGATCTTGTAGTTGATGCCGGTGTAGAACAGGATCCGCTCGGTCGTCGTGGTCTTGCCCGCGTCGATGTGCGCCATGATCCCGATGTTGCGGACCTTGGCGAGGTCGATGATGGCGGTGTCGAGTGCCACTGCTAGCTCAGTCTTCTCTCAGTCTCAGGAACCGCTGTCACCAGCGGTAGTGCGCGAAGGCCTTGTTGGACTCGGCCATCTTGTGGGTGTCCTCGCGGCGCTTGACGCTGGCGCCGAGGCCGTTGCTGGCGTCGAGGAGCTCGTTCATCAGCCGCTCGGTCATGGTCTTCTCGCGGCGCTGGCGCGAGTAGCTCACCAGCCAGCGCAGCGCCAGCGTGGTCGACCGGCTGGCGCGGACCTCGACCGGCACCTGGTAGGTCGCGCCGCCGACCCGGCGGCTGCGGACCTCGAGCGCCGGCTTCACGTTGTCCATGGCGCGCTTGAGCGTGATCACCGGGTCGTTGCCGCTCTTCTCGCGGCAGCCCTCGAGGGCGCCGTAGACGATCCGTTCGGCGACCGAGCGCTTCCCGTCGGTGAGCACCTTGTTGACCAGGGAGGTCACCAGGGGCGAGCTGTAGACCGGGTCGATGATGACCGGACGCTTCGGTGCGGGGCCCTTGCGCGGCATGTCAGCTCTTCTCCTTCTTCGCGCCGTATCGGCTGCGGGCCTGCTTGCGGTTCTTCACGCCCTGGGTGTCGAGGGACCCGCGGATGATCTTGTAGCGGACGCCCGGGAGGTCCTTCACGCGGCCCCCGCGGACGAGCACGATCGAGTGCTCCTGCAGGTTGTGACCCACGCCGGGGATGTAGGCGGTGACCTCGATGCCGCTCGTCAGGCGGACGCGGGCGACCTTGCGGAGCGCGGAGTTCGGCTTCTTGGGGGTGGTCGTGTAGACGCGGGTGCAGACACCGCGACGCTGCGGGCTGCCCTTGAGCGCCGGCGTCTTGGTCTTCTCGACCTTGTCCTGGCGGCCCTTGCGGACCAGCTGCTGGATGGTGGGCATGAGCCGCCTTCAGTCTCCGTCTCGTACTGCGCTTCTGGTGGGTGGTGCGGGGGCTGTGCTTCGGGGGTGCTGGGGGTCCGGCCGGTCCGGCGGCTCTCCGACCCACGCGGTCGGGAGTGTCGGCCCGTCCGACCCGGCTGTGCGTCGGGTGGGACGCACCGGAGTCGGTCTGTGCTGATGGCGCCACCGGGCACCCCGTCAGCCGCAAGGCTGCCTCGCGGCGCACGCGAACGCCTGAGGGGTCACGAGAACCCCAGGCACGAGGGGAGAGCCTACCCAGCGCCTGCGGAGAGGTCAAAAGCGCCGGCGCCCGCTCAGCCGGGGCTGACCACCGACCGCCCGACGCCGCTCGTCGAGTCGTCCACCGAGACCGCGATCCCGATGATGACGGCGAACAGGAGGACCGCCAGAGCGGTGAGGCCCAGGGTGATCCACGACATGATCGACCCGGCTCGGACCTGGCTCTCGCCGGTCAGCCGGCCCCCGGACGCCGCGATCTCCCTCTTGGCCCCGGGCGCCATGACCAGCGCGACGATCGCGGTCACGAAGCCCAGCCCACAGGTGAACATCATCACCAGCGAGACGATTCCGAGGACCATCACGGTCGTGGCCCGACCCGCCGTCTGCGGGACCGCGGGCCCGTAGGCCCCGTACCCCGGATATCCGTACGGTCCCCCTGGCCCCCGGTCCCCCCGGTCCGCCGGGTGCCGGCGGGCCCCACTGCTGCCCGGGCGGGGCCTGCCACTGGCCGGGCTGGGCCTGCCACGGCGGCGGCTGCGGCTGCTGGCCCCACGCCGGCGGCTGCTGTCCGGCCTCCGGTGGTCCCCACGCCGGCGGCTGTTGTCCCGGCGGCGGGCCGGCCGGGTGCGACTGCTCGCCGGGCTGCTCGCCCGGCTGGTCGCTCGGCTGGTCGGTCACAGGGCCCCCAGGTCCATCGGGATCGGCTCAGGACGGCGGACGGCGGACGCCGGCCACCCGAGGATCATCCCTCAGGCGGCCGGCGTCCGGTTGTCATGCGCTGGACCGGCGTGCCGGTCCTAGCCCCGGAAGGGCCCGTAGTCGAAGTCCTCCAGCGGCACGGCCTGGCCGGACCCCGAGCCGAACGGCGCGTAGTCGAACGCGCTCGAGTCGGCCTCGTAACCGCCCATCGTGTACATCGCCGCCTTGGCCTCCTCGGTCGGCTCCACCCGGATGTTGCGGTAGCGCGGGAGACCCGTGCCGGCCGGGATGAGCTTGCCGATGATGACGTTCTCCTTGAGGCCGAGCAGCGGGTCGGACTTGGCGTGGATCGCCGCGTCCGTGAGCACCCGCGTCGTCTCCTGGAAGGAGGCCGCCGACAGCCACGACTCGGTGGCCAGCGAGGCCTTCGTGATGCCCATCAGCTCCGGTCGCCCGGAGGCGGGGGTGCCGCCCTCGGCCACCACGCGGCGGTTCTCCTCCTCGAAGCGGGCGCGCTCCGCCAGCTCACCCGGCAGCAGCTCGGCGTCGCCGGACTCGATGATCGTGACGCGCTTGAGCATCTGCCGGACGATGACCTCGATGTGCTTGTCGTGGATCGACACGCCCTGCGAGCGGTAGACCTCCTGGACCTCGCTGACCAGGTGCTGCTGCACCCGGCGCGGGCCGAGGATCCGGAGCACCTGCTTCGGGTCCACCGCGCCGACGATCAGCTGCTGGCCGACCTCGACGTGGTCACCCTCGGCGACGAGCAGCCGCGAGCGCTTGGAGATCGCGTAGGACGTCTCCTCGGAACCGTCGTCAGGGGTGACGACGAGCTCCCGCTTCTTGTCCGACTCCTCGATGCGCACCCGGCCGGCCGACTCGGAGATCGGCGCGACGCCCTTGGGCTGGCGGGCCTCGAACAGCTCGACCACGCGGGGGAGGCCGTGCGTGATGTCGTCGCCGGCCACACCACCGGTGTGGAAGGTACGCATCGTGAGCTGGGTGCCGGGCTCGCCGATCGACTGGGCGGCGATGATGCCGACCGCCTCGCCGACGTCGACGACCTTGCCGGTCGCCAGCGAACGGCCGTAGCAGGTGGCGCAGGTGCCGACCTTGCTCTCGCAGGTCAGGACGCTGCGGACCCGGACCTGGTCCACGCCGGCGCCGATGAGGGCGTCGATCAGGACGTCACCGACATCGCTGCCCGCGGTGCCGACGGTGCTGCCGTCGACCTCGACGTCCTCGGCGAGGTTGCGGGAGTAGACGCTGGTGTCGATGTTGTCCAGCCGGACCAGCCCCTTGCCGCCCTTGGCGGCCTGCTTCGCGATCGGCATCAGGATGCCGCGGTCGGTGCCGCAGTCCTCCTCGCGGATGATCACGTCCTGCGAGACGTCGACCAGGCGACGGGTCAGGTAGCCCGAGTCGGCGGTCCGCAGCGCGGTGTCCGCCAGTCCCTTGCGCGCGCCGTGCGTCGAGATGAAGTACTCGAGCACGGTGAGACCCTCGCGGAAGTTGGCCTTGATCGGCCGCGGGATGATCTCGCCCTTCGGGTTGGCCACCAGGCCACGCATGCCGGCGATCTGGCGGACCTGCATCCAGTTACCGCGCGCACCGGAGTTGACCATCATGAAGACCGGGTTGGTCTTCGGGAAGGCCTCCTGCATCGCGTCGGCGACCTCGTTGGTCGCCTCGGTCCAGATGTTGATGAGCTCCTGGCGACGCTCGTCGTCGGTGATCAGGCCGCGCTCGTACTGGCTCTGCACCTTCTCCGCGCGCGCCTCGTGGCGCTCCAGCAGACCCTGCTTGGCCTTCGGCGTGACGACGTCCTCGATCGAGATCGTGACGCCGGACCGGGTGGCCCAGTGGAAACCGGCCGCCTTGAGGGCGTCCAGCGTCGCGGCCACGGCGACCTTCGGGTAGCGCTCGGCGAGGTCGTTGACGATCCCCGAGAGCTCCTTCTTGTCGACCGGCTTGTCGACGAAGGGGTAGTCCACCGGGAGCGCCTCGTTGAGCAGCGCCCGGCCGAGGGTCGTCTTGAGCGTGATCGGCGCACCGTCCTCCCAGCCCTCCGGGGCGTCCCAGTCGCGCGGCGGGACGACCCCGTCGAGGCGCAGGGTGATCGGCGCCTGCAGGTCGAGCTGGTGCTGGTCGTGCGCCATGATCGCCTCGGCGACCGAGCCGAAGACCCGGCCCTCCCCGACCATGCCCTCGCGGGAGGCGGTCAGGAAGTAGATGCCGAGCACCATGTCCTGGGTGGGCGACGTGATCGGCCGACCGTGCGCCGGCGAGAGGATGTTGTTCGAGGACAGCATCAGGATGCGGGCCTCGGCCTGGGCCTCCGCCGACAGCGGCAGGTGCACCGCCATCTGGTCGCCGTCGAAGTCGGCGTTGAACGCGGTGCAGACCAGCGGGTGGATCTGGATGGCCTTGCCCTCGACCAGCTGCGGCTCGAATGCCTGGATGCCGAGGCGGTGCAGCGTCGGTGCCCGGTTGAGCAGCACCGGGTGCTCCGCGATGACCTCCTCGAGCACGTCCCAGACGTGCCCGTAGCGGGCGTTGTTGCCGCCCGCCCGCTCCACCATGCGCTTCGCGCTCTTGATGTTCTGGGCGTGGTTGAGGTCGACCAGGCGCTTCATCACGAACGGCTTGAAGAGCTCGAGCGCCATCTGCTTCGGCAGGCCGCACTGGTGCAGCTTGAGCTGCGGGCCGACCACGATGACCGAGCGGCCCGAGTAGTCGACGCGCTTGCCGAGCAGGTTCTGACGGAACCGGCCCTGCTTGCCCTTGAGCATGTCGGACAGCGACTTGAGCGGGCGGTTGCCCGGACCGGTCACCGGCCGGCCGCGGCGGCCGTTGTCGAACAGCGCGTCGACGGCCTCCTGCAGCATGCGCTTCTCGTTGTTGACGATGATCTCTGGCGCCCCGAGGTCCAGCAGCCGCTTCAGGCGGTTGTTGCGGTTGATGACCCGGCGGTAGAGGTCGTTGAGGTCCGAGGTGGCGAAGCGGCCACCGTCGAGCTGCACCATCGGGCGCAGGTCCGGCGGGATGACCGGGACGCAGTCGAGGACCATGCCCATCGGGGAGTTCCGGGTGTTGAGGAACGCCGACACGACCTTGAGCCGCTTGAGGGCGCGGGTCTTCTTCTGGCCCTTGCCGGTGCGGATGATCTCGCGCAGCGACTCGGCCTCGGCCTCGAGGTCGAAGGACTCGAGACGCTTCTGCAGTGCCGCGGCGCCCATGCCGCCCTCGAAGTACATCCCGAAGCGGTCGCGCATCTCGCGGTAGAGGATCTCGTCGCCCTCGAGGTCCTGGACCTTGAGGTTGCGGAAGCGGTCCCAGACCTGGTCGATGCGCTCGACCTCGGCGTCGGCCCGCTTGCGGATCTGGTTCATCTCGCGCTCGGCCGACTCGCGGACCTTGCGCTTGGCGTCGGACTTCGCACCCTCGGCCTCGAGCGCGGCGACGTCGGTCTCGAGGACCTTCTGCCGGGCCTCGACGTCGGAGTCGCGGCGCTGCTCGATCTGCTTGCGCTCCACGCCGATCTTGGCCTCGAGGGAGGGCAGGTCGTTGTGCCGCTCCTCCTCGTCGACCGACGTGATCATGTACGCCGCGAAGTAGATGACCTTCTCGAGGTCCTTCGGCGCCAGGTCGAGCAGGTAGCCCAGCCGGGACGGGACGCCCTTGAAGTACCAGATGTGGGTGACCGGGGCCGCGAGCTCGATGTGGCCCATCCGCTCACGACGCACCTTGGCGCGGGTGACCTCGACGCCGCAGCGCTCGCAGATGATGCCCTTGAAGCGGACCCGCTTGTACTTGCCGCAGTAGCACTCCCAGTCGCGGGTGGGACCGAAGATCTTCTCGCAGAAGAGCCCGTCCTTCTCCGGCTTGAGGGTGCGGTAGTTGATGGTCTCCGGCTTCTTGACCTCGCCGTGGGACCACTGACGGATGTCGTCAGCGGTGGCCAGGCCGATACGTAGCTCGTCGAAGAAGTTGACGTCGAGCAAGACTTTTTCCTTCTTTCAGATTTCCCCGCCAGAGACTCTCGCTAGCGCGAATCCCCGGCGGGGGCCCCAAAACAACCGGTCGGGCGTCCGCCCCTTTAGACCTCTTCGACGCTGCTCGGCTCACGCCTCGACAGGTCGATGCCCAGCTCCTCGGCCGCCCGGAAGACGTCCTCGTCGGTCTCGCGCATCTCGATGGACATGCCGTCGCTCGAGAGCACCTCGACGTTGAGGCACAGCGACTGCATCTCCTTGATGAGGACCTTGAAGGACTCGGGGATGCCGGGCTCCGGGATGTTCTCGCCCTTGACGATGGCCTCGTAGACCTTCACCCGGCCGAGCACGTCGTCGGACTTGATGGTCAACAGCTCCTGGAGGGCGTACGACGCGCCGTAGGCCTCGAGGGCCCACACCTCCATCTCGCCGAACCGCTGCCCGCCGAACTGCGCCTTACCGCCCAGCGGCTGCTGGGTGATCATCGAGTACGGGCCGGTCGAACGGGCGTGGATCTTGTCGTCGACCAGGTGCAGGAGCTTCAGGATGTAGATGTAGCCGACCGAGACCGGCGCCGTGAACGGCTCGCCGGAGCGGCCGTCGAAGAGGCGTGCCTTGCCGGACTCGCCGATCAGCTGCACGCCGTCCCGGTTGGGGAGCGTGGAGCCGAGCAGGCCGGTGATCTCCTCCTCCTTGGCACCGTCGAAGACGGGGGTGGCCACGTTGGTGCCGGGCTCGCCCTTGTCCGCGCCGATCGTCTGCAGGCTGCGCTGCCAGTCCGGGGCGGTCTTGCCGCCCTCGCTGGCGTCCCAGCCGGTCTTGGCGACCCAGCCGAGGTGCGTCTCCAGGACCTGGCCGACGTTCATCCGGCCGGGCACGCCCAGCGGGTTGAGCACGATGTCGACCGGGGTGCCGTCCTCGAGGAACGGCATGTCCTCGACCGGCAGGATCTTGGAGATGACGCCCTTGTTGCCGTGCCGGCCGGCGAGCTTGTCGCCGTCGGTGATCTTGCGCTTCTGGGCGACGTAGACGCGGACCAGCTGGTTGACGCCCGGCGGGAGCTCGTAGCCCTCGTCACGGTCGAACACCTTGACGCCGATGACCTTGCCGGACTCGCCGTGCGGCACCTTCAGCGAGGTGTCGCGCACCTCGCGCGCCTTCTCGCCGAAGATCGCGCGCAGCAGGCGCTCCTCCGGGGTGAGCTCGGTCTCGCCCTTGGGCGTGACCTTGCCGACCAGGATGTCGCCGGGGACGACGTCGGCGCCGATGCGGATGATGCCGCGGTCGTCGAGGTCCGCGAGGACCTCCTCGGAGACGTTCGGGATGTCCCGGGTGATCTCCTCGGCACCGAGCTTGGTGTCGCGGGCGTCGACCTCGTGCTCCTCGATGTGGATCGAGGAGAGGACGTCGTCCTGCACCAGCCGCTGGCTGAGGATGATCGCGTCCTCGTAGTTGTGGCCCTCCCACGACATGAACGCCACGAGCAGGTTGCGCCCGAGCGCCATCTCGCCGTCGTCGGTGCACGGACCGTCGGCGATGACCTGGCCGAGCTCGATCCGCTGACCCTCGGCGACGATCGGCCGCTGGTTGAACGACGTGCCCTGGTTGGAGCGGCGGAACTTGGCGACCCGGTAGGTCGAGTGCGTCCCGTCGTCGTTCATGACGGTGATCAGGTCGGCCGAGACCTCCTCGACCACGCCCGCCTTGGTGGCGGTGATCACGTCACCGGCGTCCTTCGCGGCGCGGTACTCCATGCCGGTGCCGACGAGCGGCGACTCGGAGCGCAGCAGCGGCACGGCCTGGCGCTGCATGTTGGAGCCCATCAGCGCGCGGTTGGCGTCGTCGTGCTCGAGGAAGGGGATCATCGCCGTGGCGACCGACACCATCTGGCGCGGCGACACGTCCATGTAGTCGACCTCGGCGGCCGGGATGAACTCGACCTCACCGCCCTTGCGGCGTACGAGCACCCGGGCCTCGGCGAAGCTGCCGTCAGCGGCCAACGGTGCGTTGGCCTGGGCGATGACGTGCTCGTCCTCCTCGTCGGCGGTGAGGTAGTCCACCTCGTCGCTGACCTTGCCCTTGACGACCTTGCGGTAGGGCGTCTCGACGAAGCCGAACGCGTTGATCCGGCCGTACGTCGCCAGCGACCCGATCAGGCCGATGTTCGGGCCCTCGGGCGTCTCGATCGGGCACATCCGGCCGTAGTGGCTGGTGTGCACGTCGCGCACCTCGAAGCCGGCCCGCTCACGGGACAGGCCACCGGGGCCGAGCGCCGACAGGCGCCGCTTGTGCGTGAGGCCGGCAAGCGGGTTGGTCTGGTCCATGAACTGGCTGAGCTGGGAGGTCCCGAAGAACTCCTTGATGCTCGCCACGACCGGCCGGATGTTGATCAGGGTCTGCGGCGTGATCGCCTCGACGTCCTGGGTGGTCATCCGCTCGCGGACGACGCGCTCCATCCGGGACAGGCCGGTGCGCACCTGGTTCTGGATCAGCTCGCCGACCGTGCGGAGGCGCCGGTTGCCGAAGTGGTCGATGTCGTCGACCTCGACGCGCACCACGCGGTCCGTCTTGCCCGAGTCGCCGAGGGCCGGCATCTCGGTCTCGCCGGCGTGCAGCTTCACGATGAACCGGATGGTCTCGACGATGTCGTCGATGGTCAGCACGTTGGAGCCGACCGGCAGGTCGAGGCCGAGCTTCTTGTTGACCTTGTAGCGGCCGACCTTGGCGAGGTCGTAGCGCTTCGGGTTGAAGTACAGGTTGTCCAGGAGGGTCTGGGCGGCCTCGCGCGTGGGCGGCTCGCCCGGGCGGAGCTTGCGGTAGATGTCGAGCAGGGCGTCGTCCTGCCCCGTGGTGTGGTCCTTCTCGAGCGTGGCCCGGATCGACTCGTAGTCGCCGAACTCCTCGAGGATCTTGGCGTCGTCCCAGCCGAGTGCCTTGAGGAGAACGGTGACCGACTGCTTGCGCTTGCGGTCGACGCGGACGCCGACCTGGTCGCGCTTGTCGATCTCGAACTCCAGCCAGGCACCCCGACTCGGGATGATCTTGGCGCCGAAGATGTCCTTGTCCGACGTCTTGTCGACCGACTTGTCGAAGTAGACGCCCGGCGAGCGGACGAGCTGGGACACCACGACCCGCTCGGTGCCGTTGATGATGAAGGTGCCCTTGTCGGTCATGAGCGGGAAGTCGCCCATGAAGACCGTCTGGCTCTTGATCTCACCGGTGGTGTTGTTCATGAACTCGGCGGTGACGAACAGGGGCGCCGAGTAGGTGATGTCGCGCTCCTTGCAGTCCTCGATCGAGTACTTCGGAGGCTCGAACCGGTGATCGCGGAACGACAGGGACATCGTTCCCTGGAAGTCCTCGATCGGGCTGATCTCCTCGAAGATCTCCTCGAGGCCCGACTTGGCGTAGACGTCGTCCTGGCCGCCGGCTGCAGCGGCCTCGACACGTGCCTTCCACTTCTCGTTACCGAGAAGGGTGTCGAAGCTGTCGGTCTGCAGGGCGAGGAGGTCGGGGACCTCGAGCGGCTCGCGGATCTTCGCGAAAGAGATACGACGCGGCGCTGTGCTGTTCATGCTGGTGGAGCTGCTGGTAGCGGACTTGCTGGCGGTGCGCGGGGCGGCCAAGAGGGGTCCTTCCGAGGGCTGCCGGACTCTCTGTGTGCGCGCATGCCGGACGACCCAAGGCAAGTGCCTCAGCACAGGGCCTGGGTTGAGTCAGATGGCAGCGCAAAGCGACAGCATACCCTCAGGGCACGCCTACCTCAAGTGGACCCCGAGGGGGCCACCTCCGAGCCGGTCACCAGAAGTTGTCACGGCGCGAGCAGGATGGACCCGGAACGGCCCGGCGTCAAGGCTTTCCGGCCCGCCGCGCCGGGTGTCCTGCCCGGTCCCGCCTGGTGGACCGGGCCGGCGACGGCCCGTCGGCGGGCGGTCAGAGGGCGTCGACACCGCTCACCAGCCACTGCCCGCCGGTCCTCGAGAGGGTCATCCGGACGCGGTTGAGGTCCACCTTCGGGCCCTCCAGGCGCGTCGAGGTGGTCGTCTGGTCGACGAAGAGCAGCAGGACGACGCGGTTCTCCGAGGCCCGCACCACGGACGACGAGACCACCTCGGCGGTCACCACGGCCTTGACGTCCTTTGATCGACCCCTGCTCGGGCTTGAGCAGCCCGACCAGGGTCTTGAGGAACACCGACTTGCCGGTGCCGGACGGCCCGAGCATCACCGAGATCTCGCCGGCCGGGAGGGTGAGGGAGACGTCCTTCCAGATGACTTGCTTGCCGAAGGACTTGGTCAGCCCTTCGACCGTGATCTCGACACCCACGTGGCACACCTCACCGCTCGGGAGGACCGGCTCCTCGCGAGTACTAACGAGCGCGTGTCCGCCGGGTTACGGGCTGGTAGCACACAAGCCGCAGGGACGCTGGAATCCCGCCCGGTCGCGTGACCGGAGTGTGCGCGCGGTTGATGCTCCCGAAACCTTGGGGGAGGAAGGGGCGACGGAGGCGCCGAAGGCCTGACGCAGGAGGCACAGACGCCGAAGGGGCGGTGCAGCCGGTCTCCCGGCCGCACCGCCCCTGTCGGGTTGTGCGTCGCGCTGCCGCAGCGGGTGCGGCAACAGCGGTCTTACTTGACGGTCACCGTGGCGCCGGCGCCCTCGAGGGCTGCCTTGGCCTTGTCGGCGGCCTCCTTGGTGACCTTCTCCAGGACCGGCTTGGGGGTGCCGTCCACCAGGTCCTTGGCCTCCTTGAGACCGAGGCTGGTGAGCGAGCGCACCTCCTTGATGACCTGGATCTTCTTGTCGCCGGCGGCCTCGAGGATGACGTCGAACTCGTCCTGCGCGGCCTCCTCCTCGGCGGCACCCGCGCCGCCACCGGCGGCGGGGGCGGCCGCGGCGACCGGAGCGGCCGCGGTGACGCCGAAGGTGTCCTCGAACTGCTTCACGAACTCCGAGAGCTCGATCAGGGTCATCTCCTTGAACGACTCAAGGAGGTCGTCGGTGCTGAGCTTCGCCATGGTGGCGGGTCCTTCCTTCTTGTCAGGCGGGGTGGCGGTGGGGCCGATCAGCCCTCGGTGGTGTCCTCGGCGGGTGCCTCGGTGGTGGTGCTGTCGGACTCGACCGGCGCAGCCTCGGGCTCCGCGGTCTCCTCCTCGGGCTGGGCGGCTGCTGAACCGTTCTGGTCGGCTCCGCCTCCCCCCGCAGGACGCTCGGGTCCTGCTCGGCCTTCTGCCGCAGCGCGTCCAGGACGCGTGCGGTCTGCGCCAGCGGCGCAGCGAACAGCGAGACGGCGTTCTGCAACGACGCCTGCAGGGCGCCCGCCATCTTGGCGAGCAGCACCTCGCGCGACTCGAGATCGGCGAGCTTGGTGAGCTCGGCCGGCGTCAGAGCGCTTGCCGTCGAGCACACCGCCCTTGATCACGAGCAGCGGGTGGGCCTTGGCGAAGTCACGCAGTCCCTTGGCGGCCTCGACCGGGTCGCCCTTGACGAAGGCGATCGCCGAGGGGCCCTGGAGCATGTCGTCGAAGGCGACGACACCGGCCTCCTTGGCCGCGATCTTGGTCAGCGTGTTCTTCACCACGGCGTAGGACGTGTCGGCGCCCAGCGAGCGGCGCAGGTCCTTGAGCTGGGCGACCGTGAGCCCGCGGTACTCGGTCAGGACCGCCGCGCTCGAGCTGCGGAACTCCTCCGTCAGCTCGGCGACCGCGGCCGCCTTGTCAGGCCTCGCCATGGGCCCTCCTTTTCGTCTGTGCGCCGGCACGTCGGGGATGACGCGTACGGCCCGTGACGCACGAACGCCCCGTCGCAGGCGCGACGGGGCGTGGCGGTCCGGTTCCGCGTGCGGAACCGTCTGGCTGGCCTTGCTGCACCTACGCGGGCCGCCCGCTTGTCGCGGGACCTTCGGCCACTCCCTTGCGGGAGCGGCGACCGGCGGTCTGTGGCAACGGCGAGCGTACGTCGGCAGACCGGCTCGCAGCAAATCGGCTGCCGGGGCTCAGCCCTTGATGGCGTCCGCGACGTAGACCTGCTTGGCCTTGGGCGCCGCGATCTTCACCTTGTCGCCCCAGCCGCGGTAGACGCCGGTCACCGAGAACAGGCTCTGGGCGGTCGGCACCGCGGCGTGGACCTTGCGGGGCAGCCCGTCGGCGTCCAGCCACAGCTCGTACTCCAGCGAGACGATCCCCGCCGCCAGCATCGCGCGGTACTGCTCGCGGGCCGCCGGGTCCTCGACCAGACGGGTCGCGCGGCGCAGGTTCACGGTCGCCCGGTGCCGCGTCGTGGGCACGCCCTCGACAGTGTCCGACCCGACCTCCTCGACCCGGCCGGTGGCCCGCAGCAGGCCGATCCCCTGGCCGGGGTCGAACGCGGCGCGCATCTCGTCCGCGACCGGCCGGAGCTTCTGGCCGAGCTCGGTCCGCGGATCCTCGGTCACCTTGAGCCACGGCTTGTTCTTCGGCAGCCCCTTGGCAGCGGGCAGCGCGAGGTACGCCGTGCCAGGGAGCAGCACCGCACGCATCCGGCCGGTGCTCGGCGAGGTCACCGTGACGTCGGCGTCGAAGGTCCGAGCGTCCGACCCGGGCAGGAAGCGCATCGCGCCCGAGCCGGACTGGATCTCGCCGCCGCCGCTGCTGCCCGAGTAGGTGTAGGTGGCCGTCCGCTCCGCGACCATCGCGCGGCTGACGTCGGCGTACAGCGCGGTGCCCGACCGCGTGGGGTTGTCCTGGGCAAGCCGCTGCGCCCCTACCGGCTGGCGGGAACCGGCAAGGGTCGAGCAACCAGCCGCCGCACGCGAGGGCGGCGATGGTCAGCAGCGACGACAGGACGAGCGAGACGCGTCGGCGCATGATCAGGCGGGAACCGCCTCGGCGTCCTCGAGCAGCCCGCGCGTCCTGTTCGGGTCCAGCGGGATGCCGGGGCCCATCGTGGTCGCCAGGGTGGCCTTCTTGATGTAGCGGCCCTTGGCGGCGGACGGCTTGAGCCGGAGGATCTCGTCCAGCGCGGCGGCGTAGTTCTCGACCAGCTGCGTCTCGTCGAACGACACCTTGCCGATGATGAAGTGCAGGTTCGCGTGCTTGTCGACCCGGAACTCGATCTTGCCGCCCTTGATCTCGTCGACGGCCTTGGCGACGTCCGGGGTGACGGTGCCGGTCTTCGGGTTCGGCATCAGACCACGCGGGCCGAGGACCCGGCCGAGCCGGCCGACCTTGCCCATGAGGTCCGGGGTGGCGACGACGGCGTCGAAGTCGAGCCGGCCCTTCGTCGACCTCGTCGATCAGCTCGTCGGCGCCGACGATGTCGGCGCCCGCGGCGCGCGGCCTGCTCGGCACGGTCACCGGTCGCGAAGACCAGGACCCGGGCGGTCTTGCCGGTGCCGTGCGGCAGGTTCACGGTGCCGCGGACCATCTGGTCGGCCTTGCGCGGGTCGACACCCAGGCGCATGGCGACCTCGACGGTGCGCGTCGAACTTGGTGGTGGTGGTCTCCTTGGCCAGCCGGACGGCCTCGAGCGGGGCGTACAGCTTCGTCCGCGGTCGATCTTCGCGGCGGCAGCGCGGTAGGTCTTGCTGCGCTTCATGTCTGCTCCTGTGGTTGGTGCAGGTCGTGGAGTCGTGGTCGCGGACCGCGCTTGGCCCTCCCACGTGGTGCTGCGTGCGGTACGGGTGCTGACTCAGCCCTCGACCGTGATGCCCATCGAACGGGCGGTGCCGGCGATGATCTTCTCGCGGCGTCGAGGTCGTTGGCGTTCAGGTCGGGCATCTTGGTCTCGGCGATCTCGCGGACCTGGGCGCTGGTGAGCTTGGCGACCTTGGTCTTGTGCGGCTCGCCGGAGCCCTTCTCGACGCCGCGCGGCCTTGAGGATCAGCCTGGCGGCCGGCGGGGTCTTGGTGATGAAGGTGAAGGAGCGGTCCTCGTAGACCGTGATCTCCACCGGCACGACCTTGCCGCGCTGCGACTCGGTCGCGGCGTTGTAGGCCTTGCAGAACTCCATGATGTTGACGCCGTGCTGGCCCAGCGCGGGGCCGACCGGCGGCGCCGGGTTGGCCGCGCCGGCCTGGATCTGGAGCTTGATGAGCCCTGCGAGCCTTCTTCTTGGGAGGCATGTCGGGTCCTTCTCTGGTGCTGCTGGCGCTGATCGGTGGTCGCTGCGCGGTCGTGCGCGTGCGTCAGATCTTCTGGATCTGGCTGAACGAGAGCTCGACCGGGGTCTCGCGGCCGAAGATCTCGACGAGGCACCTTGATCTTCTGCGAGTCGGCGTTGATCTCGTTGATCGTCGCCTGCAGCGTCGCGAACGGGCCGTCGATGACGGTGACGGAGTCGCCGACCTCGAAGTCGACGACCTTGGTCTCGACGGCCTTCGTCCTTCGGCTTCTCGGCTGCTCGGGCGCGGGGCGAGCATCTGCGACGACCTCGTCCAGGGTCAGCGGGGACGGGCTGGTGGGTGTGGCCGACGAAGCCGGTGACGCCGGGGGTGTTGCGGACGGCGCCCCAGGACTCGTCGGTCAGGTCCATCCGGACCAGCACGTAGCCGGGGAGCTTGTTCGCGCTGACCATCTTGCGCTGGCCGTTCTTGATCTCGACGACCTCCTCCTGCGGGACCTCGACCTGGAAGATGTAGTCCTCCATGTTCAGCGAGCCGGTGCGGCTCTCCAGGTTGGTCTTCACCCGGTTCTCGTAGCCGGCGTAGGAGTGGATGACGTACCAGTCGCCGGGGGCGCGGCGCAGCGCGTCGCGGAGCTCCTCGACGGGGTCGACGGCTCGGCCGTCGACCTCGGCGTCCTCGGCGGCTCGTCGTCGGCGCTCGGCGCCTCGGCCTCGGCGGCCTCGGCGACGGCGCCTCGGCCTCGGCGGCCTCGTCCTCGGCGCTGCTCGGCTCGGCGACGCTCGGCGGCGTCCTCGGCGCCGTCGGCGGCCTCGGCGCTCGGTCCGTCGGCGGCGTCGGCGGCCTCGGCGACGTCGGCTCGTCGGCGCGGCCTCGGCGGCGTCGGCTGGCGTCGTGCAGGTCGTCGGACACGGTGGCGGTCACTTCCTGGGGTTCGTGGCGGGTGGAACGCGGTCGGGGCGTCGGGCGGGCGGCGCTAGCCGAAGATCCGCGAAGCGACTGCCTTGCTGAAGCCGAAGTCGAGCACGGTGACGAGGCGATCACGACGAGCACGAAGACGATCACGACCGTGGTGTAGGTGATCAGCTCGCTTGCGCGTCGGCCAGATGACCTTGCGCAGCTCGGCGATGACCTGCCGGTAGAACAGCGAGATGCCGGCCGGGCCAGCGGCTTGCTCGCCTTGCGCGCCTCTTCCGCTCGGGCGGTCGCGGCTCGGGCGTCGTGCCCGCGGCGTCCGTCACGTCGTCCTCACCTGTCCGGGTCGGTCCGTGCCGCGCCCGGTCGACCGCGCGCTGAGCACCTGCGTCGCTCACGCAGGTGTCTCGCAGGGCCGGAGGGACTCGAACCCCCAACCGCCGGTTTTGGAGACCGGTACTCTACCAATTGAGCTACGACCCTTTGTGGTCGCCGACCGTACCTGCACGCGCAGGCGGACCCGGTCGCCGGGCGCGCTGGCGCAGGGGCTGTCGAGCCACCGACGGCCGAGTCTACGCACAGGCACCGGCGCCCGGTCGAACCGCGCGGCGCCGCCGGACGCCGCCGGTGCCGGACACGCCGGCGGCGTCGCGGAGCGATGGCCGCCATGAGCGCAGCAACGCCGCCACCGAGCGCCGGGTCTCCGCGCCGCATCGGCGCGATCGCCGAGTCGGCCACGCTCGCCGTCGACGCCAAGGCCAAGGCGCTCAAGGCCGCCGGCCGCCCGGTGATCGGCTTCGGCGCCGGCGAGCCGGACTTCCCGACCCCCGACTACATCGTCGAGGCCGCGGCCGCGGCCTGCCGCGACCCGCGCTGCCACCGCTACACCCCGGCCGGCGGGCTGCCCGAGCTGCAAGGAGGCGATCGCCGCGAAGACCGCTGCGCGACTCCGGCTACGAGGTCGACGCCGCGCAGGTCCTGGTCACCAACGGCGGCAAGCAGGCCGTCTACGAGGCCTTCGCCACCCTGCTCGACCCGGGCGACGAGGTGCTGCTCCCGGCGCCGTACTGGACGACCTACCCGGAGTCGATCCGGCTGGCCGGCGGCGTCCCGGTCGAGGTCGTCGACCGACGAGACCACCGGCTACCTCGTCACCGGTCGAGCAGCTCGAGGCGGCGCGCACCGCCGCGCACCAAGGTCCTGCTGTTCGTCTCCCCGTCCAACCCGACCGGCGCGGTCTACCCGCCGCGAGCAGGTCGAGGCGATCGGCCGCTGGGCCGTCGAGCACGGCCTCTGGGTCGTCACCGACGAGATCTACGAGCACCTGGTCTACGGCGACGCGAAGTTCGCCTCGATGCCGGCGCTGGTGCCCGAGCTCGCCGACCGCTGCGTCGTGGTCAACGGCGTCGCCAAGACCTACGCGATGACCGGCTGGCGGGTGGGCTGGCTGATCGGCCCGAAGCGACGTGGTCAAGGCCGCCACCAACCTGCAGTCGCACGCCACCTCGAACGTCGCCAACGTCGCGCAGGTCGCCGCGCTGGCCGCCGTCTCGCGGCGACCTGTCCGCGGTCGCCGACGATGCGCGAGGCCTTCGACCGGCGCCGGCAGACCATCGTCCGGATGCTGCAACGACGATCCCCGGCGTCGAGTGCCCGGAGCCGCGAGGGCGCCTTCTACGTCTACCCGTCGGTCAAGGGCGCGCTGGGCCGGGAGATCCGCGGCAAGCGGCCGGCGACCAGCGCCGAGCTGTGCGAGCTGGTGCTCGAGGAGGCCGAGGTCGCGGTGGTGCCCGGCGAGGCGTTCGGTACGCCGGGCTACGTGCGGCTGTCGTACGCCCTCGGCGACGACGACCTGGTCGAGGGCGTGACCCGGCTCCACGAAGCTGCTCGCCGAGGCCACAGCTAGCGTCCCAGGGGTGACGGCGGGGCGAGATCTTGCGGACGCTGCCCGAAGGCGCACCTGCACCTGCACTTCACCGGGTCGCTGCGGCCCGCGACGCTGCGCGAGCTGGCGGCCGAGCACCGGGTCCGGCTGCCCGACACGCTGCGCCGAGTCGACGGCGGCACCCGCCGGAGCTGCGAGCCACCGACGAGCGCGGCTGGTTCCGGTTCCAGCGGCTCTACGACGCAGCCCGCTCGGTGGTCCGCGGCGAGGCCGACGTACGCCGGCTGGTGCGCGAGGCCGCCGAGGACGACGCGCGCCGAGGGCTCGGGCTGGCTGGAGATCCAGGTCGACCCGACCTCGTACGCGCCGCACCTGGGCGGGCTGACCCCGGCCGTCGAGGTCGTGCTGGACGCCGCGCGCGAGGCCGCGGCGGAGACCGGCATCGGCGTCGGCGTGATCATCGCGGCCAACCGGATCCGGCACCCGCTGGACGCCCGGACCCTGGCCCGGCTGGCCGCGCAGTACGCCGGCCGGGGCGTGGTCGGCTTCGGCCTGTCCAACGACGAGCGGCGGGGCCGCACCGCGGACTTCGCCCGGGCGTTCCGGATCGCGGCCCGGGCCGGGCTGCTCGCGGTGCCGCACGGCGGCGAGCTGGCCGGGCCCGCAGAACGTCGCGACCTGCCTGGACGCCCTCGGCGCGCGGCGGGTCGGGCCACGGCGTCCGGGCGGTCGAGGACCCGGCGCTGCTCGACCGGATCGCCGCGGACGGCGTCACGCTCGAGGTCTGCCCGACGTCGAACGTGCGCGCTCGGGGTCTACGCCACGCGCGGCCGACGTGCCGCTGCGCGAGCTGTTCGACGGCGGGTGTGCCGGTGGCGCTGGGCGCCGACGACCCGCTGCTGTTCGGCTCGCGGCTGCTCGACCAGTACGAGATGGCGCGCGAGCGTGCACGGCTTCGACGACGCGGCGCTCGCCGAGCTGGCCCGGTGCTCGGTCCGGGGGTCGGCGCGCGCCCGACGACGTCCGGGCCCGGCTGCTGGCCGGCATCGACGGCTGGCTGGCGCGGAGCCGGCGCAGCCGACGCCGATCAGCGAGCTAGAGCTCGACGCCGACCAGGTCGGGCTCGTTGTCGCAGGGTCGACCCCGAACCGCGTCGTGCACCCCGGCGCGGACCTCGCGGGCCAGCGCCAGCAGGTCCGCGGTGGTCGCGCCGCCGCGGTTGGTGAGGGCGAGCGTGTGCTTGGTGGAGATCGCGGGCCGGCCCGGAGCCGTAGCCCTTGCCGAACCCGGCCTGCTCGATGAGCCAGGCGGCGCGAGACCTTGACCCGGCCGTCGGCCGCCGGCCAGCGCGGGCGCGGCCGTCGGGCAGCAGCCGAGCGGCGTGCCTCGGCCGGCGAGCACCGGGTTGGTGAAGAACGAGCCGGCGCTCCAGGTGTCGTGGTCGTCGGCGTCCAGCACCATGCCCTTGCCGCGGCGCAGGTCGAGCACGGCCGCGCGGACGTCGGCAGCGGGCACCCGGTCGCCGATCTCGACGCCGAGCGCGCGGGCCAGCTCGGCGTAGCGGACCGGGGCGCCGAGCCGGGAGTGCTCGAGGGCGAGCGCCACGGCGAGCACGACGTACCGCTCGGCGACCGCTTGAAGACGCTGTGCCGGTAGGCGAAGCCGCAGTCGGCGCCGGTCGAGCAGCACGACGTCGCCGGTGGTGCGGTCGCAGCGCGCGCACCCAGCGCGACGGTCTGGGCGACCTCCTGGCCGTAGGCGCCGATGTTCTGGATCGGGGTGCGCGCCCGACCAGGCCGGGGATGCCGGAGAGCGCCTCGATGCCGGCGTAGCCCTCGTCGACGGCGAGCGCGACGACGTGGTCCCAGTCGACGCCCGCCTCGACCTGCAGGGCGTGCTCGGCCGCGGTCCGCGCTCGCGAGGCCGTGGGTGGCGACCTGCAGCACCGTCCCGTCGAAGCCCTCGTCGGCGACCACCAGGTTGCTGCCGCCGCCGAGGACCAGCAGCGGCTCGCCGCGACCGTCGGCCTCGCGGACCGCGTCGACCACCTCGGCCTCGCGGTCGGCCACGACCAGCCGGCGGGCCGGGCCGCCCAGGCGCAGGGTGGTCAGCCCCGCGAGCGGGACGTCGCTGCGTTCGAGCACGCCGTTACGCCAGGACGACGACGGCCTGGGCGCGGCCGAGCACCTTGGCACCGGCCGACGTCGCGGTGAGGTCGACCCGCACCCGCTGGTCGTCGCAGCTTGGCGGCGACCTTGCCGGTGACCTCGACGGTCGGCGCCCTCGTCGTCGTCCGGCACCGGCACCGGACGGGTGAAGCGGACGCCGTACTCGACGACGCGCGCCGGGGTCGCCGGCCCAGTCGGTGACGACGCGGGCCGCCAGGCCATCGTGAACATGCCGTGGGCGATCACGTCGGGCAGGCCGACCGACTTCGCGACCCGCTCGTTCCAGTGGATGACGTTGAAGTCGCCGGAGGCACCGGCGTACCGGACCAGGTCGGCGCGCCGGATCGGGAAGCTCGCCGGCCGGCAGCTCGTGGCCGACCTCGACGTCGTCGTAGCGTCGGCGCCATCTCAGCTCCTCCCCGCGCGACGACGAGGGTCGACCAGGCGGTGCACGACGTGCTCGCCCTCGACGGTGGCGACGTCGCTGCGTGAGGTGATCATGTCGTGGCCGCCGGCCGACTCGGACGCGTCTCGAGCGTCGACGCGTGACGGTGAGCGAGTCGCCGGCGCGGACCGGGCGGGTGTGCGCGAAGCGCTGCTCGCCGTGCACGACCCGGCTGTAGTCGATGCCCAGCTCGGGGTCGTCGATCAGCGCGTCGGCGAGGCGCTTGAAGGTCAGCACGAACGGGAACGTCGGCGGGGCGATGACGTCCGGGTGGCCCAGCGCCTTGGCGGCCTCGCGGTCGCGGTAGCGCCGGGTTGGGGTCGCCGAGGGCGTCGGCGAACTCGCGGATCTTCTCCACGCCGACCTCGTAGGGGTCGGTGGGCGGGTAGGTGCGCCCGGCGTACGACGGGTCGATCGGCATGCGTCGGACCCTACCCACCCGGCCCGTGACCCCTGGAGGGGTGTGGGACTAGCGGGTCTCGCGGTGGACCGTGTGGCGACGGTCCCGCGGGCAGTACTTCTTCAGCTCGAGCCGGTCGGGGTCGTTGCGGCGGTTCTTGCGCGTGATGTAGTTGCGCTCCTTGCACTCCACGCACGCCAGCGTGATCTTCGGTCGGACATCGGTCTGCTTGGCCATCGTGCTGGCTCCTAGCCTTGTCTGGTCGGACGGGGGGATCGCAGCCGCGGTCGCTGTCGCAGGTCGGCAGCGGGGTGCGGCTGACGTGGTAGCGGAGGCCGGACTTGAACCGGCGACACAACGATTATGAGCCGCTTGCTCTACCAGGCTGAGCTACTCCGCCGAGCGGGCCGGGCCGCCGGCCGCCTGCGTGCGCACCGTGGCGGACGGACCGTCCAGAGCCCCATTACGGAATCGAACCGTAGACCTTCTCCTTACCATGGAGACGCTCTGCCGACTGAGCTATGGGGGCGTGAGCCCGAGAAGAATACAGGGCTCTCGGCACGCTCTGCACATCCGGTTCGTGGGTCAAGCGGCGGCGAGTGCCTCGACGGCATACACGGCCCACACCAGCGCGCTGATCCCGATGGCGAACCAGGCCAGGATGCGTGCCATCCGGGCCTTGCCGGCGCCGCCGAGGAGGCCCCCCGAGGCCCGGATCCGGCCCTCCGCCCGCTTGGCCATGACGAGCGCGATGGGTCCGAGGATCACTCCCATCCCGCAGAGCGAGAGCGCGAGGCCGATGATCGCCACCGTCTGAGCCACTTGCGCGCCCGCGTCGACCCCGCCGCCGGGGCGGGGTGGTTGCGGCTGGGGGCGCGGCTGTGGCTGGGGTCGGGGTCGCGGCTGCGGCTGCGGTTGAGCGCGCGGCTGGGGCTGCGGCCGGGGTTGCGGCTGGGGCTGCGTTGGGGGCTGCTGCTTCGGGCGGGCGACAACATCGGCGTAGATCGGCACCACGACCTGGCCGGCGTTGCTGGAGACGGTCACCGCTCCTTGGTGCCGGCCGGCCGCGCCGGTCAGGCGCAGGCGTAGCCGGTCGCCGTCGCGGTGCGCGGTGTAGAAGCCGCCGGTGGCCTGGTGCGACCAGTGCAGGTCACCGCCGCCCCCGGTGTTGACGATGCCCAGGACGACCTCCGTCTGCTGCCCCTCCCACAGCCGCCCGAACTGCGCCTCGGTGGGCAGCACCTCCAGGACCGGCCGCGGGCCGGTGGCCGTCGGGCGCACCGCCACGGTCACCCGGATGCTGTGCACGGCGCCGGTCGTGCGTTCGCGGACCAGCACCTTCCCCCGGTTGGACCCCGGCCGCGGGTGCAGCTGGAGCGTGATGCCGTCGGGTTCGGTGACGACGTCGAACCAGTCCGCGTCGGTCTGCGCCACCCAGTCGAGGGTCCCCTCGCCCAGGTTGTAGACGGCGACGTGCTCGTCCGGCAGCACCTCGTCGGCACCGACGTCGCGCAGGTCGATGGTGGTCTCGGACAGCGCGAGCACCGGGCGTCGTTGCTCGGGGATGTGGTCCTCCGGCACGCCCGAGGCCGTGCGGCTCGCCGGGCGGCTGGTGCTGCGCGCGATGCGCAGGTCGCGCTCGCCGTCGAACCGCTTCTGCGGAGACTGCTGCTGGTCGCTCAGTGCGTCCTGCACGTACTCGAAGACCTCGGCCAGGTCGATGTAGCCGTCGTTGTCCCGGTCCGCCGCCTTGCCGAGCAGTGCGTCGACCAGGTGCGAGGTGAACAGGGATGCGCCGTTCTCGGCCGACGCGGCGTTCGCCAGCTCCCGACCGCGGCAGCTGGAGACCACGAACCGGCCCCGGCCGGCCAGAGACTCCGGGACGCGCCCGCCGCCGCCCTTGAACGCGCCGCTGTAGCAGCAGTCGAGCATGACGACGGTCGTCTCGGTGGGCGAGGCCGCCATGCAGTCGCTGACGAAGGTGTTGCTCACGGCGGTCGGCAGCAGGGCCGACGAGTCCGAGTCGCTGGCGCACAGGTAGAGCCGATCCTGAGCGTCGAGCATCCCGTGGCCGCTGTAGTAGAGCATCAGGACGTCGTCCCGGTGGGCGTCGGCGAAGAAGGTGTGGATCTCCTTCATCATCGAGCGCATCGGCTGCTCCAGGAGCACCCGGACGCTCTCCTCGCTGAACAGGCCGGTCTTGTCGTTGACCAGCGCGTGGTGCAGCAGCGTGACGTCCTTCTGCGGGCCCTCCAGCCGCGGCAGGTGGGCGGCGTCCTCCGCGAAGACCGAGTTGCCGATCAGGAGGGCGCGGTAGCGCTTCTCGCCCATGCGCCCTCCCCGATCCTGGCCGCGGCCGCCTCGGCGACCGGCCGCAGGGTGGCGGTGTCGATGGCGTCGCCGCGCACGGTGACCCGGTGGGTCTCGTCGCCCTCGGTCCATTCGATCTCGAGGGACCGCGCCCGGTCCCGGCGCAGCCACATCCGCAGCATCTCCACGGTCGCGGTCAGTACGCCGGCCTGGCCGAGGGCCACCACCAGCTCGGCCACGGTGCCCTTGGTGCCGGGGACCGGGTGATGCACGACCTCGGCCTCGTCGACCTCGCGGACCATCTCGTGCTCCAGCGCGGCGACCTGGGCCCGGAACGCCGGGTGGTCGTCGTCGAAGGCGTCGTGGTGCGCGTGCAGGCTCACCACGAGCGGCGTCGGGTCCACGGCCTCACCCCCTGATGCATGGTGCGCGCGTCGCGCTGCGCGATCAAGGGAATCCGGAGAGTTCGTGCCCGAACGGGCAGCCCCGGAACGCGGACGACCCCCGACCGGCGCACCGGTCGGGGGTCGTCATCACGCGTGGCAGGTGAAGGATTCGAACCTTCGAAGGCATCGCCGACGGATTTACAGTCCGCTCCCATTGGCCGCTCGGGCAACCTGCCGGGTGTCCCGCGCGGGGACCCGGAGAGGATAGCGCGAGGCCGCGGACGCCCGACAATCAGCGGGTGGCTGCCTCCTCGTCGTCCGGCACGTCACGGGCCTCGGGTGCGTCGGCGGCGTCGGTGGCCACGGCTGGCGCGTCCGGTGCCCGGTCGTCCTTCGGGCGCAGGATCCCCGCCAGGCCGGCGACACCGAGGGCCACCAGCACCACCGGGACGATCCACTGGCCGTCGAGGTCGAAGGCGCTGCCGACGTCGAGGAAGTGCCCGAAGGCGATCCCGACGAAGACGAGCCCGGTGACGAGGGAGAACAGGTCGAGCTCATGACGTCGCACGGCGCACCTCCATGGATCCGACGCCGAGCTCGGCGTCGACGACGAGGACAGCGGAGGACGGTGCCGAGCTCTCCGGGACCGTGAACCGCTCGGACAGGTCGGTGCCGTCGATGAGGTGCTCGCTGCGGCCGTCGAGGAACGCGTCCTCGGCGTCCGGCCACTGCAGCTCGCCGGCCCGGACTTCGGCATTGACGAGCACGACGGCATCGGCGGGCAGGACGATCAGCAGGTCACCGATGCCATGGCGCACCTCGACCCGCTGCCGCCCGGCGGTGCTGAGGTCCAGGGCCGACAGGTCGAGCGTGGCCTCGCCGATCCCGAGCTTGTACTCCGAGCGCAGCTGACCGACGGTCTGCGGGTCCCAGGTCCGGTCCCCGACCCCACCGCGCACCTGCACGCCGGAGATCGAGGCGACCGACGCGAGCAGCACGAGGACGACACCGACCACGACGAGCCCGCGGGCCCGCCCGATGAACGCGCCGACCAGCAGCCCGCCACCGACGACGGCCAGCGCCGCGGCGATGACGACCCGGGCCGGCACGTCCGAGTCGGTGGCCGCGTTCCAGCCGACGAGCAGCCCCACGACGATCAGTGCGAGGCACAGCGTGACGCGACCCAGGATCGACCGCTCCTTGGGCGGAGCGGGCGGCGGAGGCGGCGGCGGCGCGTAGACCGGGTAGCCGGGGCCGCCCGGCGGCGGCGGCAGCGGCGCGGTCGGTGCGTACGACGACGACATCGGCGTGTAGGCGGCCGGCGCCGAGTAGGCGGTGCCCGGCGTCTGCCCGTAGGCACCCGGCTCGGGGGCCGGGGCGGTCGGCTGCTCGGCCGAGGTGGGCGCGGCGACCGGCGGGCGGTTCCCGTTGCGCAGCAGCAGGACCACGAGGACCGACACCACGATCAGGACGCCGAGGCCGCCGAGGCCCGGCCCGCTGTCGAGCAGCGTGCCGGTGGCGGCGAGACCGACCACGAGCACCACGACGATGGCGAGCACGGTGGACAGCGAGCTGTTCGACCGTCCGTGGAACAGCCGCTCGCCCTCGGACTCGGTCTCCCCGTCCTCGGGGACGAGCAGCCAGCCCAGCGCGTAGAGAAGCAGGCCGGAGCCGCCGAAGACGGCCAGGACGACGAAGAGGATCCGGACGATGAGGGGGTCGATGCCGGCGTACCGGCCGATGCCGCCGGAGACACCGGCGATCTTGCGGTCGGTCCGGCTGCGGCGCAGCGTGGACAGCGGCGGGTAGCCGGTGCGTGGCTGCTCGGTCGGCGTGCTGAAGTCTGTGGACATGGACCCATCGTGGCCACCAGCGGGGCTCCTGCCATCAGGTGACATCCCTGGGAGCACCCTGGTCGCACCCTGACCGTCCCTCCGGCTGCCACCTGATGCCGCCGGCACCGCTCAGGAGGGAGGATCAGGTGGTGAGCACCTCCCAGGACGCGCCCCCGACCGCGCCGCCGCGGCTGTACCGCAGCAGCGACGGCCAGGTGCTGGCCGGCGTCGCCCGGGGGCTGGCCGACCACCTCGGGGTGGACGTGCTCTACGTCCGGCTGGCGTTCGTGCTGCTGGCCGCGGCGGGCGGCGCGGGGGTGCTGGCGTACGGGCTGTTCTGGGTGTTCGCGCCGCAGAACCCCTACGAGCCGGAGGCGCCGCGCGACCGCGAGCGGGACCTCACCGTGCTGCTCGCCCTGGGCTCGCTGACCGTCGGCGGCCTGCTGCTGCTGTCGGCGCTGGGCATCGGCCTGAGCCCCGGGGTCGCCGTGCCGCTGGTCGCGGTGGGCGTCGGCGTCAGCATCCTCTGGCGGCAGGCCGACGACGACTCCCGGGCCCGGTGGCGGGCGGCCACCGGCACCCACCGGCTGTCCGGCGCCGCCCGGGCCGGTGCGGGCGTCGCGCTGGTGCTCCTCGGTGGTGGGGCGATCCTGGTCGGTCCCGCGGACCTGGACGGCACCTCCGGCGGCGTCGTGGCTGCGCTTGTTGTCGCGGCCGGCCTGGCGCTGGTGAGCAGCCCGTGGTGGGTGCGGATGGCGCGCGACCTGTCGGCCGAGCGCAGCGCGCGGATCCGGGAGCAGGAGCGCGCCGAGGTGGCCGCGCACGTGCACGACTCGGTGCTGCACACGCTGACCCTGATCCAGCGACACGTCGACGACCCGCGCGAGGTGACCCGGCTGGCCCGGGCCCAGGAGCGCGAGCTGCGCGGCTGGCTCTACCGGCCGCAGGCGGACGCCGCCCAGAAGCTCGCGGCCGCCTTCGAGCAGGCCGCCGCCGAGGTCGAGGACGCCCACGGCGTGGCGATCGAGGTGGTCGTCGTCGGCGACTGCCCGGTCGACGAGCGGCTGGCCGCGCTGCGCGACGCCGCGCGGGAGGCGCTGGTGAACGCGGCGAAGTACGCCGAGGGCGCGCCGGTGTCGCTCTACGCCGAGGTCGAGCCGGAGCAGGTCACCGTGTTCGTGCGCGATCGCGGGCCCGGCTTCGACCCGGACGCCGTGCCGGCCGACCGGCTCGGCCTCCGGCAGTCGGTCCGCGGCCGGATGGACCGCAACGGGGGCTCGGCCGTCGTACGTTCCTCTCCGGGGGAAGGCACCGAGATCCAGCTCGAGATGCCCCGCCAGACCAGGAGCGCACCGTGACCGACCAGCCGAGCGAACCGCCCAGTCCGACGTCCGCCGTGCGGGTGGTGCTCGTCGACGACCACCGGATGTTCCGCTCCGGGGTGCGCGCCGAGCTGGCCGCGGTCGACGACGGGGTCGAGGTCGTCGGCGAGGCCGAGGACGCCCAGCAGGCCGTCGCGGTCATCAAGGCCTCGCTGCCGGACGTCGTGCTGCTCGACGTCCACCTGCCCGGTGGTGGCGGTCGCGCGGTGCTGCAGGAGCTGGTGACCGAGCTGCACGACGTGAAGTTCCTCGCGCTGTCGGTCAGCGACGCGCCGGAGGACGTGATCGCGGTCGTCCGCGGCGGCGCGCGCGGCTACGTCACCAAGTCGATCACCGGGCCGGAGCTGGCCGCGGCGGTACGCCGGGTGGCCGACGGCGATGCGGTCTTCTCGCCGCGGCTGGCCGGCTTCGTGCTCGACGCGTTCGCGGCCACCACCGACGTCGCCGAGGTGGACGAGGACCTGGACCGGCTCTCGCAGCGGGAGCGCGAGGTGCTGCGGCTGATCGCGCGCGGCTACACCTACAAGGAGGTGGGCAAGGCGCTGTTCATCTCGGTGAAGACCGTCGAGACCCACGTCTCCGCGGTGCTGCGCAAGCTGCAGCTGTCGAACCGCCACGAGCTGACCCGCTGGGCCACCGCCCGCCGCCTCGTCTAGCTGGCTAGCAGCGGAAGTCGGCGTCGAAGCCGTTGCGCAGGAACTGGCTCAGCTTCACCGGGCCGCCGGTGAACGACCAGGACCGGTGGCAGTGCTTGCGGGCCGACCGCGCGGTGCCGACGCCGGCGTACCAGACCGGAGCCCGGTCCAGGCTGGCCCCGCCGGTGATGCGCTGCCACTGGTGCACGGTGCTGTAGACGCCGACGGCCCGGACGCCGCGGCGCTGGAGCAGCGTCTTCATGCCGCGCAGCACGGCGGTGTCGTTGCGCAGGAACTTGCGGCGCTCGCCGTACTCCAGCGACTCCCAGGTGTTGTGCATCTCGACGTCCAGCCACCAGGCGCTGCGAGTGACGTCCGGGGCGCCGACCGACGCGGCGGCGGCTTTGGCCCGGCGCAGCGAGTCCTTGGCGGAGTTCCAGCCGTAGTCGAACGCGCAGGCCTGGGAGTCGGGCTTGCTCCGGGTGCAGTGCCGCGGCGCGCGCTGCCCGAGCGGCCAGTAGCTGGACAGCTTGGGGCCGGGGTTGGCGGTGTTGACGTAGTACGCCGGACGGCCGAAGGCACCGGCCCAGACGATCTGCTCGGCCAGGCACGGGTTGGGGTCGAACGGCTTGCCGCCGTCGACGCCGACGATGCCGAAGTCCGAGCCGGTGGGCAGGGCCGCACCGCACTGCGGGTACGAGACGTCGTTGCCGCGCTCGCGCGCCGTCAGCTGCACCGGTACGGCGGTCGCCGTGGCCGGCGCGACGAGCAGGCCGGCCGCCGCCACGGCGGTGGCCGCCAACGCGCTGATGAACGTACGTCGGCCGGTCAGCCGCATGCGGTCCCCCCAGGTCGAAATGTCCGGTTCGGGGACCTTACCGGAGCGGTCGAAGCGTCGCCATCGGCGTCGTATAGCGTCGGGCCATGGCTGATTCGTCCTTCGACATCGTGAGCAAGGTCGACCACCAGGAGGTCGACAACGCGCTGAACCAGACCGCCAAGGAGATCTCCCAGCGGTTCGACTTCAAGAACGTCGGCGCCTCCATCAAGTGGTCCGGCGAGGCGATCCGGATGGAGGCGAACAGCGAGGAGCGCGTCAAGGCGATCCTCGACGTCTTCGAGACCAAGCTCATCAAGCGCGGCATCTCGCTGAAGTCGCTGAAGAAGGGCGACCCGACGCTGTCGGGCAAGGAGTACTACCTGGTCTGCGAGATCGAGCAGGGCATCTCGAGCGAGAACGCCAAGAAGGTCTCGAAGCTGATCCGGGACGAGGGGCCGAAGTCGGTCAAGGCGCAGATCCAGGGTGAGGAGCTGCGGGTCAGCTCGAAGAGCCGCGACGACCTGCAGGCCGTGCAGGCGCTGGTCAAGGGTGCCGAGCTCGACTTCGCGGTGCAGTTCGTCAACTACCGCTGAGCGCAGTCAGCGGGGGTAGCCGGCCATCTGCTCGAGGCGGGCGATCCGCTCGGCCATCGGCGGGTGGGTCGAGAACAGCTTCGCGACACCCTCGCCGCGGAACGGGTT
>CAVXNC010000020.1:0-15124 GCA_963762865.1 uncultured Actinomycetota bacterium | reverse complement strand
CCGCCCGAATACAAGATCCAAGGTGGGGGTGCTGGAGAGATCTGGATGATGCTGCTTTTCGGGTAAATCTGCAGGTCAGCGGCCTATTGGCCTCGATTCCGTTCCGGCCAGGACCGCCACGTGACGGGCGATTCCGGCCCATCAGTGAGAGCCGTGTGAGAGCGACGGCCCGCCAACCCGTCTTGCAGCGGCGCGAGTCAAGTCCAACCGAGGGCCTAGTCAACTAACGGTCAGGCGGGCATGCGTCCGGTGGTGTGGCGTCCGACGCGGGGCTCGCACTACCGCTTGCCCCCGGGCGTGAAGCGCAGGTCGCAGGGCGGTTCCCAGAGACAGGGGCGGTGAAGGTGTCGGGTGCTACGGCCCAGCGACAAAGTGGATGGACTGGGCCATCGTGTTGAGGTCCCGGGCAGTGGTGCCGGCGCAGGGCTGTTGACACCACGGCATCACGACGACGCGTTGGCCTTCGACGTCGAGGACCCACCACTGGCCGAGGTAGCCCGGTCGTCCCGACCACATGTCGCCCGCCCCGGTGCCGAAGAAGCCGACGTTGCCCAGCCCCTGCTCGCAGGCGCGGGCGTCGAAGGCCGCAGGGACCCGCACCTCGATGTACTGGCCGCGCGCACCGCCCAACCGGACGGGGACCGGCTGACTCACCTCGAGCACCGGCTGGTCTGCCATGCCCTGGACCAGGTCGCCGACGCCCGGACCGGTCGGGGCCTTGGCGTGGTCGCGACACGGCTGCCTCGCCACCCCGAGCATCTCCGGCGCGCCCGCCACCAAGAAGGCGGCCTGCCCGGTGCCCGGCGGGTGCAGGAACATCCCGCCCTGTGACTGCCAGCCCTCGGGCACATCGACCCCGTACCACAGCGTGTCGGCATCCAGAACCGCCAGCTGATAACGACCCTGCTCCAGCACCCTGCGATCGTCGGTGCTGGTCTGCGGCAACCTCACAACTCGACCCGGAGTCGGCGGCTTGTCCGCAGGCGCTTCGGCGCGGCGGTCGCCACGGGTGGCCAGACCGCCAGCGAGGACGAGCACTACCACCACGGCTACGACAGTGGCTGCCGCGGTGCGGCGGTCGCGTCGCCGGGCCGTGCCGACCAGCGACTCGAAGGCCGGCGGGCTCACCTGCCGGCCCAGCTCGTGCAGCCGGTCCAGGTCAGACATGGCGAGGCTCCTCGGAGTCGGTGAGCAGGTCGGCCAGCCGGGTCCGTGCACGGGCGAGCCGGGACTTGACGGTCCCCTGCGGAATGCCGAGCTCGGCCGCGATCTCGGCCGTCGGCAGGTCAGCCAGGTGGTGTAGCACGACTACTCGGCGCTGGTCCGGCTCGAGCTGAGCCAGCGCAGCGACCAGCGCCACGTGCTCCGGGCTCAGCTCCACAGGAGTCTGTGGACCGGGCACCGCAGCCGCGTAGCGTCGTACTACGGCGCTGTGCCGCCACCCCCGTTGCAGCCGGCGAAGGGCCACGGTCCGAACCCAGGCCTCCCGGTTGTCCACCTGAGCCAGTAGCGGCCGCTTGCGGATCGCGGTGACGAAGGCCTCCTGCACGGCGTCCTCCGCGTCAGACATGTCACCGCAGATCGCGAACATCTGGACGACCAGGCGGCGGTAGGACCCGACGTAGAGCTCGTCTAGGTCGTCGCTGGGACTCATCGCCACCCTCGATCGCTCCACCTACTGTCCGCCGCTATGGCCGTGAGGAGAAGTGGATGGACTGGGCCATCGTGTTGAGGTCCCGGGCAGTGGTGCCGGCGCAGGGCTGTTGACACCACGGCATCACGACGACGCGTTGGCCTTCGACGTCGAGGACCCACCACTGGCCGAGGTAGCCCGGTCGTCCCGACCACATGTCGCCCGCCCCGGTGCCGAAGAAGCCGACGTTGCCCAGCCCCTGCTCGCAGGCGCGGGCGTCGAAGGCCGCAGGGACCCGCACCTCGATGTACTGGCCGCGCGCACCGCCCAACCGGACGGGGACCGGCTGACTCACCTCGAGCACCGGCTGGTCTGCCATGCCCTGGACCAGGTCGCCGACGCCCGGACCGGTCGGGGCCTTGGCGTGGTCGCGACACGGCTGCCTCGCCACCCCGAGCATCTCCGGCGCGCCCGCCACCAAGAAGGCGGCCTGCCCGGTGCCCGGCGGGTGCAGGAACATCCCGCCCTGTGACTGCCAGCCCTCGGGCACATCGACCCCGTACCACAGCGTGTCGGCATCCAGAACCGCCAGCTGATAACGACCCTGCTCCAGCACCCTGCGATCGTCGGTGCTGGTCTGCGGCAACCTCACAACTCGACCCGGGGCCGACAACGATGCCGATGCCTTGGCCTCGGCCGCCGCCGGAGCCGGATCTTCACCCGTACACCCAGAGACGAGCACGGCTGCTGCGATGACTGCCAGCGTCGCGGGCGCGGTGAACCGTTGTGACATGACACGCTCCTCTGCGGGTCGCCAGGGACGGGAGTCTCCTGCTGACACGAGGGCTGAGCGGACACACCGGTTCCCTACGCAGGCCTGCATTTCAGATTCTGCGTGGCGCAGTGTCGTCGGAGCCACCACCCGCCCGGAACGTCTCCGCGTTACGAGATCTTGGGCCGCTCGCTTCGAGAAAATGGCCTTCCGTCACGCGCCAACCAAATCCATAGCGTCGCTCAGGCCTCGCCCGGCCGGCCACAACCGTTGCCCTCATTGCTTGCGGTGATCTGGCAGGCAACCCGATCGGCGCACGCTGGTAAGGGCAGCAAGACGTTCCGCGGCGAGCTCGGCTTCAAGTGCGGCGAAGGTCGAGGCACGATCCTGCGGTTCCGCTGTCGTCTTGGCGAACCGTTGCTGGGCCAGCACCCGGTCCTGGGATCGATCACCCCGACTCGCTCGCCCGTCCGGATCGACACCGATGACAACTCTCGCCACGAACCCCTCCTCGGTCGACTGGACGGCAAGGAGGGCAGAGCGACTTACGGCGAAGCACACCCCTCCTGAGCCACTCCCAGCCAGCGAAACCCGGCGAGGGCGCACCCCAACGACCTAATGAGCCACACCGCGACGGCGGGCCGCAAGCTAGCGGGCTACCCCACCGGGCGTCTGACTCACAGCCTGGCCGGGCCACGGGCTGATGTCCGCCAACAAGTAGCCGCCTCAGTTCGTTTTGGCATCATGTCGTCGCGTTGCGGAACTGGCACTACCGCTCGGTTCCGCCTAGATGAGACGACTGCGGACCGCTGTAGCTGGGCCGGCGGTCCGCAGTCGGCTGGGGTCAGCTCACAGGCAGCATCGCGCCGAAGATGTCCTGGTCGAGCCCGCCGCCGTTGCCGCAGTTGTCCCCGCTGTAGGGCGCGTCTCTGCGGGCCAGCGGCACAGTTTCGGGCAATTCAGGTCCAGCCCCGAGGTCGACCCGGCACTGCAACACGTCGAAGCCGTCGTCGTACCCGTCGGCTTCGAGTTCACGCGGATCGGCACCGCCTACGACTTGACGGTTGTCGGTCCAGGCCGCGTATGCGAACAGTGAGCCGATTGCCGGGCCCGGCGTGGAGTCAGCGAGAGCCACCCAGTTGTAGTCGCCCTGGAACGGCACCGACCTATTGGCGAACATTTCCTTCTGCGGCTGGTGGGTCACCGAGGAGATCATTCCCAGCGGCGTGAAGGAGGTGCCGTTGGTCGACACCGAGGCGTAGGTCCCGACGACGTCGGCCGGGGCCGCTTGCAGCGGTTCGGCCGACGAGATCGCCCGACCTTGTGCGTCTAGGGTGTTGCCGATGGGCAGTTGCACGCTGTAGTCGTCGTCCGTGCGGTTGTCCTGCCACACGGCCATCAAACGGCCGGCGTAGGCGTCGACATCGCTGAAGTACTGGTGCCCCCGACCACCGGCGCTGTCCACCTTCACCGGGTCGTCCCACGTCTGGCCGTTGGTTGTCGACCTGGCGACGTAGACGACGGAGCGACCCACGAAGCCAGGATCAGCCGAGGAGTACGGCGACGTACTGGCCACCCGAGTGGCCGGATCGATCGCGTTGAAGGTTGCGTAGATGCCAGGCAGCAGGCCGGTCGGGTCGGCGGTCACCCGCGGTTCCAGCGGCACCCGGAAGAAGACGAAGCCTGGCGGGCCGCAGAACTCGGTGTCGTCACCGCAGTCGCGGCTGCCGTCGAAGGGGAAGTAACGGGTGAAGTCGGCCAGCATGCCCGCGCGCGAGAAGCTCACGCCGCCGTCTGTCGACCGGGCGAACGCCATGCCGTCCTGGTCGATCCGGGCCGACGTTTCGAAGGTGCCCCAAGTGACGTAGACGTCGCCGTCATGCTCGACGGCGATGTCGCAGCCCTGCACCGACCGGCCCTCGGACAGCGGCATCGGGGGGGAGAAGGTCGCTCCATGGTCGATGGAACGGCTGAAATAGATCTTCGTCCGGCCGGCGGCGCCGACAAACCGGGACCAGCACAGGTAGACGTTCCCGTCGTTCGACCCGCCGGTGCGATCTACTTCCAGGGACGGCTTGTCCTGGAAGATGCCAGCGATGACCTCGGACGGTGTTCCCTGGCCGACGATCACCGTGCGCAGGTAGTCCTTCGGATAGCCCGATGCGTGCGGTTGGTTGCTGTACGAGGCCACCCACACATCGCCGTTCGACGGCTTGACACGGTTGAAGGCAATCCCGCCGACGAAGAGCCGGCCGTCGTTGTCGAAAGTGACCAGCGGATCACCGGCATCGGTGTGCGTCCCGAATAACGGCGACGCCATCCCCTCCGGCGAGGTGTCCGCGGGATAGCCGGGTACGACCGAGTCGGTCCAGGACGCGCCGCGGTCGGTCGAGTAGGCGAAGCCCTGCCAACCTGCCGCCAGGTCGGTCTGGCAGTAGTCGTTCCACCCGGCCACCACCAGGTTCGGGTTCGTCGGATCCACGGCGACCGACGGTTCGTTGCCCTGTCGCCTGTTGCCGCCGTCATTCGGGTCCGCGTCGCCGCCAGCCGGATCAGCCGGCGTGGCATTGGAGCCTCCGCTGCTGCAATGCTGGATGGCCTGATCGGTGCCACCGTCGTGGCGTACATACGCGCCGTCGTCGGTCACCGCGCTTTCAACCGTGCCTGGCGGCGCCGCCGAAGCAGTCGTTGACAGCCCGGCCAGGGCGAGCGCCAGGGCCACGGCCGTCGAGAAGGCAATGAATCGCATGGACGTCCCTCCGCTACTGGCGGAGACGAGTCGCCGGACGGCCCGGCCAATGCCGCTCCGCCTCCCGCATCACACACCCGGGCATGCCCCCACGGCAATACCGAGCGAGCCCGGGCTATACACAGCGCGTAACAGATCGCTCCAGCGCCGATCACGCTTTCATGATCCGATAAGGCGATCTCGGCACCACTCGCCGCCCCAATACGACGCACAATCGGGACCGAATCCGGCGTTCGGTAGTGCCGGATCCGCTCGTCAAGCGGCGCAACTGCCGCTCGACCCAACCCGTCGCTCGCGAGCTAGCAGTCTGTTCGCTTCCTGCGACTGCACGGGTGACGACCAAGCGGCACCTTCCGAGGATCAGGCGTTTGACATGCTTCCCGAGCAGATCGATCGCGAAGGAGCAACCATGACCGTCGAGCTCAACCACACCATCGTCAATGTGCGCGACAAGAACGAGTCCGCCACCTTCGTCGCCGACATCCTTGGCCTGTCCAGACCGACGACGTACGGCCCCTTCCTCGTGGTCGACGTGGCGAATGCGGTATCCCTGGACTTCATCGACGTCGAGGTGCTGCACCCGCAGCACTACGCGTTCCTGGTCAGCGAGACGGAGTTCGACGAGATCATGGGCCGAATCGTCGCGCGCGACATCACCTACTGGGCCGACCCATTCAAGAAGAAGGCCGGCGAGGTCAACACCAACGACGGCGGCCGCGGCCTGTACTGGGAGGAGCCGAGCGGCCACCTGCTGGAGATCATCACCCGCCCCTACGGCAGCGGCGACTGAGTCGGCGACGCTGCCGTGCGGTGCACCGGCCCATAAGCTGGGCGAATTGGACGTTCGTGTCGACGCCGCGGCGTCTGGCCAGCCAAGAGACGAACAGAACCGTCAACACCGATCGTCCGCTTCCCACACCCCGGGAGTCGTGTGCAGGACGTCGACGCGCTTCCTGTGCCGGACGGGCGAGCACAGCGTCTCCCGGCCGGGGATCTGCGTTAAGCACGCCAGCCGGGTGCGCTCCCCGTGTTGACCAACCGTCAACTGGCGTCGTAACAGCCTCTCCTTGCGGTGCGCAGGACTTCGTCTGGTCGTGGCCCCGTCGGACCACGTCCCGCAATCCTCAGCCGCAGATGCTTTCCGCCGCTACGCATCTGCCGGATGGAGGCGGGTTCGTGTCCGCGCGCTCGGCTAGAGTCCGCCCGGTCCGGCCCTTCTGTGGCCCTCCTCCACCGCGGTGTGGCCGAACGCGAGTCGGCCTCCTGATGGGAGCACGGTGACCGAGCACGACGCCACCACGGACGGCTTCCCGTTCACTCGGCACATGGAGCGGTGCACGATCGTGCTACCGGAGCTCCGGGTGCTCTACGTGCCCGTACCGAAGTCAGCCTGGACGTCCGTGCTCCGGCTGCTCCTTCGACCGGCGGGGCTCACGGCCGACAACTTCCTGGCCGCGGAGAAGCCTGAGGTCACCCTCGCCACGGACCCGGCAACGCGACCAGTTACGGCGCGAGCTCGACCAGCGCGACCGGTCCTGGTCATGGCGCCTCACCAAGCTGCTGCGCGTCGCGAAACACCTCGGGCGACGCAACCTGATCTGAATCGGAAGGGTCTGGCCGACCGGGCGGGCCTGGCCTTTGCGGGGGGCCAGCTGGACGCGGACGGCAACGGGCTCCGCACTCAGCATGGTCCTTACTGACTAACTCCGCTGCAATCGCGGCCACTTGTGCCCGAACCGGAGTTTGCTGCTGCAGCGAAGTCGAGACCTCCACACCTCTGGCGCGCGAGAGCCGGTGCCTGCTGCGGGTGCCGACAAGGGGCCGTCATGCTGGGGTACGGCCGAGCGCGGGTGTCCGACGATGCTTCCTCCTCCCGACGGCGTCGGGCCTCGTGGCCCGCACCGCCCGTCTCGCTCCTCGTCGTGGGGCTGGCGGCGACGCTCGTCGTCGGCGCGGCGGGGCCGTTCAGCATCCCGGTGCTCGTCGCCGATGCGACCGAGGCACCGGCCGAGCTCGTCTTCACGCAGGCGCCCGGCGGCAGCGAGCCGGGCGAGGTCTTCGCGCTGCAGCCCGAGGTCGAGGTCCTGGACGCGGACGGGGAGAAGGTCAGCACGGGAGCCGACGCGGTCACGCTCACGCTGGTACAGGGTGACCTCCTGCAGGGCACCCTCACCTGCGCGGACACCTCGCTGACGTCCGACACCGGCGAGATCGCGTACGCCGACTGCGAGGTCGACCGCGGAGGCACCTACAAGCTCCGCGCGACACTCGGTGACCTGGTCGAGGACAGCGGCTCGTTCTTCGTCAGCGGCCCGGCGTACCTCGGCTTCTCGCCGTCACCGGCCACGGCTACGGCGGGCACCGCCTTCCCGACAGCGCCGCAGGTGCAGATGGTCGACGGGAACGGCGTCGCCATGGCGGACGGGGACGTGAGCGCGGTCGGCATCGTCGTGAAGCCGGGCACCGGCACGTCCGGCGCCTCGCTCACCTGCGCCAACGCCACGGCGGCTGGCACCACCGGCATCGTGAAGAACCTCCCGACCGCGGACAGCGACCCTCTCGCATACACGGGCTGCTGGATCGACAAGTCGGGCACCGACTACCGGCTGCTCGCGTACGACCCCACCACCAAGCTCATCGGCACGAGCGACGCGTTCGACGTCACCGGCGGCGTGGCCGACGACCTGGTGTTCAGCCGGCAGCCCACGGGCGGCGCGCTCGGCGGTTTCGCCGTGCAGCCGCAGGTCACCGTGACCGACGCCGGGGGGAACCCGGTAGCCGGCGATACCGGCACCGTCACGCTGACTCTCACAGGCACGGGCCCTACCGGCGCGGCGCTGTCCGGGTGCACCGCCACCACCACCAACGGCGTCGCGACCTTCACGGGCTGCCAGGTGGACCGCGCAGGTGCCGGCTACACCCTGACCGCCACGCACTCCGCCGGCACTGCGGTCAGCGCCCCGTTCTCGGTCGTCGCGGGCGGAGCGGCCGACGTCAGCTTCACGACCCAGCCGGGCAGCGGAGCGGGTGGCGCGGCGCTGACGGCCCAGCCGGTCGTACGGGTCGTGGACAGCGCGGGCGTCGCTGCCGCCGCAGCCGTCACCCTCACGCTGCAGAACGCCGACGGCGCGAGCCTCGCCTGCGCGGCCAACACCGTGCCGAGCGTCGGCGGCCTCGCCACGTTCAGCGGCTGTGCCGTCGACCAGGTCGGCACCTACACCCTTAGGGCGACCGCCGGCACCGCCAGCGCGACCAGCGCGGCCTTCACCGTCGGCGCGGGCACGGTCCACCGGCTGGTCTTCACCGCCGCGCCGGACGCCGCGACCGGTGGCGACTCGTTCGGCACTCAACCGGTCGTCCAGGTGCTGGACGTCGGGGGCAACCCCGCCGCCGCGACTGTCGCGCTGTCCCTGGCGCCGGGCGTCGGCACCGACGGAGCGACCCTGGCCTGCGCCGACGGCACCGTCAACTCCGGCAGCGACGGGATCGCGACCTTCAGCGGCTGCGCCGTCGACCTCGTCGGCGCGGGCTACCGGCTGCGCGCGACCGTCGCCGACGTCCCGACCGCCATCGACACCAGCGAGCCCTTCGCCGTGACCACCGGCGCGCCCGCGAAGCTCGCCTTCCGTACGTCGCCGAAGGGCGGCACCGGCGGCACTGCGTGGACCCGGCAGCCGGTCGTCACGGTCGAGGACGTTGGCGGCAACCGGATCGTCGGCAGCAACGCGCACATCGACATTGCCGTCCTGTCCGGCAGCGGCCCCGGCGCGCTGACCTGCGCGTCCGACCCCGCTCCCGTCGAGCGCGGCGCTGCTGTGTTCACCGGCTGCTCCATCGACGAGAAGGGCGCGGCGTACCGGCTGCAGGCCAGCGCGGCCGGTCTGAGCCCCGCCACCAGCGACGAGTTCGCCGTGACGGCAGGACCGGCAACCCAGCTGCTGTTCACGACCCAGCCCAGCAGCGGCCAGGCCGGTCAGTCGCTCGCCGGCCAGCCCGTTGTCCGCGTAGCCGACGCCGGCGGCAACGCCACCGCCGAGGGCCCGACGACGGTCGCCCTCGCCGTGACGCCCGGCACCGGCAGCGCCGGTGGCACCCTCGGCTGCGCGGACAACAGCAAGGGCACCACCGGTGGCGTCGCCACCTTCACTGGCTGCTCCGTGCAGGCCGCCGCCAGCGGCTACACCCTCACAGCGAGCGCCGGGTCGCTGCGCCGGGAGAGCTCGACGTTCGCGGTCACCCCGCCGCCGCCCGGTCCCATGGAGCAGGCCACCACGTCGGTCCCGCTCGGGCAGACCTTCGGCGGCCGCCGGTACGGCACCAATCCGACCGCCACCGTCGACGGGGTCAACTCCGCCAGCGGCTCGCTGGTCCACTCCGTCCTCGACCTCACCGTCGCCGGGGTCGGCGCCGACCTGGCGCTCGAGCGCACGTACAACAGCGCGGACGCCAGCGGCGGCGCCTTCGGCCGCGGCTGGACCTCTGTCCTCGACGCGTCCGTACGGCTCGCTCCCGGACCGGTCCCGACGACCGCCACCGTGCGCGGCGAGGACGGGCAGCAGCTCGTCTTCACCTGGGCCGCAGCGACCGGCAGCTTGGACCAGCCCGCCCGGCGCCACGTCCACGCTGAAGTGCAGCAGCAAGACCTGCACCGTCCGCCGCTCCGACGGCATCTCCTGGACCAGCGAGGGCGGCCGGATCACCAGCTGGCTCGAGCCCTTCGGCCGCGGCCTGCGCTTCACCTACGACGCCGCCAGCCGCCTCACCGCGGTCTCGGTCGACATGGCCGACCCGAAGAAGCCGCGCACCGTCAGGGTCACCTCCGACTCCGCGGGTCACGTGACGGAGCTCCTCACACCCGCGGGCACCCGCGTCCGCTACGGCTACAGCGGCGGCGCCCTCACCACCGTGACGGACCCGCGTGGCGAGCCGTGGACCTACGGCCAAACCGGCCCGCTGCTCAGCGGCATCTCCGTCGGCGGCAGCCAGCGCCTGCACGTGACTTACACCAACGCCGGCCGGGTTGAGACGCTGCAGCGGACCGGCAGCCCCGACCACGCGGACCTCCGATTCGACTGGGACGCGGCCAGCCGCACCGCCACGCGGAGCGCCCACGTCAGCGTCGACGGTGAGCTCACCTGGGTCGACTACGTCGACCGGTACGTCGGCAACAGCCTCGTCCGTCAGGAGTTCCCGACCGGCGCGGTCGTCCGGTACGCCTACGACGCCCGCACGAACCTCGTCCGGGTCCAGGACCCGGCCGGCTGGGTCCAGGAGATGGAGTACGACACCGCGGGCAACCTCACCCTGCAGCGCAGCCCCATCACGGCCACGACGGCCGCCGTCGTGAAGCTCACCTACGACGGCGACTCGCGGGTGCTCACGGAGACCGACGCCAACGGCAACACCGTGACCTACGTCTACAGCGGCCCGGGGCTCGGGTCGATCACGCCGCCGGGCGGCGGCGCCGGCTCCACCCGCCTCACCTACAACAGCCTCGGGCTGCTCACCGCCGTCGTCACCCCGACCGGGCGGCAGGTCTTCGGGTACGACGAAGCCGGCAACCAGACCCGCGTTCAGGCGGAGACCCTGCCCGGCACGCCGCTGACGGGTGCAGGCTCCGCCGCGACCTACGACGAGGCCGGCCGGGTGCTGACCTCCACCGACGCGCGCGGCACGACCCGCAAGGTCGGCGGCTTCACCACGACCAACACCTACGACAAGGCCGGCAACCTGCTGACGACGGTGTCGCCGGGCCGGGGGCGCACGAGCAACACCTACGACGCAGCGGGCCAGGTCAGCTCCTCGGAGACCCTCCTCGGCGAGACGTCCTTCTCGTGGAGCGAGAGCGACCTCACCCGCAGGACCACGACCAGTGCGGGCACGGCGGTCCAGCAGTACGACCCGTCCGGCAGCGTGCTCGTGGACACCACTCCCACGGGCTACCAGACCAGGCACCGCTACGACGCGCTCGGCCGCGAGACGGCCACGGTCACCGAGTCCGCGACCGTGCGGTACACCTTCGACGCGAGCAGCAACGTCGTCCGCATCGACGACTCCGACGGGGTCACGACCAGCCGGCAGTTCGACAGCCTGAACCGGCTCGTCCGCTCTGTCACCGACGGGGCCGAGACACTGTCGCGCTACGACGCCGACGGCAACCTGCTGACCGAGCGGGACCCGCGCGGCAACACGACGACGCGCAGCTACGACAGCCACGGCAACCTGACCGCGGTCACCGACCCGGCCGGGACGACGTCGTACGGCTACGACCTGTCCGACAATGTCGTGCGCCGGACCGACGGCCGCGGCGGCGTCACGACGCTACACGTATGACGGCCTGGGCCACGTGCTCAGCCAGGCCGTCGACGGCGGCACCACCACGTACGGCTACGACGAGGCCGGCAACCGTGTGCGCACCACCGACCCTTCGGGCCGGGTCACGCAGCTGACGCTCGACGGTGCGAACCGCACGATCCGTCGAGTGCACAGCGGCGCCGGCACCGACCCCATCTCCGTTGCGCAGACCTTCGACGTCCTGGGGCGGCGCACGTCCGTCACCTCGGGCGGGACGACGCGCCACTTCACGTACGACGACAAGGGCGACCTTACGTCGGCGCAGACTGCCGGCGGCACGTTCACCTACGACCGCAGCGCGCCCGGGAAGGTCGTCGAGACCTACCCCGGCGGCACGAAGGTCGCCTACACGGTCGACGACGGCGGCGACCTGATGTCGCTGACCTCCGGCACCGGTGCCGGCAAGGTCGAGGCTTCGTACATCCGCGACAGCCAGGGGCGCACGACCGGCCTGGCCACGTCGAACGGCGTGCTGCAGACCCGCTCGTACGACGGCGACGGCAACGTCGCCCACCAGTCGCTGCAGCGCGGCGGCACTGTCCTCACCACGGACGACTACGGCTACGACGGCAGCGGCAACCGGCTGTGGCAGCGCACCACGAGCGCGGCCCAGACGGTCGAGCACGCGTACGGCTACGACACGACCAACCGGCTGACCGCGTTCGCGCGCACCAGCACCGCGGGCACCGGCGTCGTGCCGGCGCCCGCGGTGGGCACGGCCGTCAGCGAGACGCCCGTCGACACCGAGGCCGTGCCGTACACGCCCGTGCCGGAACCCACGCCGGCCGCGCCGGTGGCAGCCCCGACCGCACCGACCTTCGGCTACGACGCCATCGGCAACCGCACCAGCCCCGGGGACGGGACGACGCGCACCTACGACCGCAGCGGCGCGCTGGTGAAGAGCACCGGCCCCGCCAGCACCTCCGAGTACACCTACGACGCCGCCGCCCGCCTGGTCAAGGCGGTCGTCACCGCCGGCGGCACGACCCGAACCGTGACCTACGCCTACGACGCAGACGGCAACCGGATCCGGCGCAGCGTCGGCGGCACGGAGACCCAGTACGTCTGGAGCCCCTTCGGCGCGCTGCCTCTGCTGGCCCAGGAGCTGAACGGCTCCGGCCACGTCACCAAGACGTACTTCAACGGTGAGGGGCCCGTCGCCGTCCGCTCCGCGCAGGCGACGCTGTTCTTCGCCCTCGACCCGATCGGCAGCACCAGCGCCGTGACGGACGAGGACGGCCAGCTGGTGGCGGCGTACGAGTACGACGCGTTCGGAGGGGTGACGGAGACTGGGACGACCGACGCGGCCGTGGACCTCCTCTTCCAGGGCCAGCAGCTCGACCGGGTCACCGGCCTCTACAACATGCGGGCCCGCAGCTACGACCCCGCCAGCGGGCGGTTCACCCAGCGCGAGCCGCTGGAGACTGCGGTCGGGACGCCGTACGTCTCCGCCTACGCCTTCGTCGGCAACCGGCCGACAGTGCGGACGGACCCGACCGGCCTGGCGCCGGAGATCACGGCGACCACCGTCTTCGCCGGGCAGTCGACCGCTGAGGCGAACGGCGCGTCGCAGGCGAAGATGGCCGCGACCGCGACCAAGCTGACCCTGACCGGCGTCAGCAAGCTCAGCTACTTCTCCGGTGCCGCTGCGCGTGCGGCGGCCGTCGGAGCGGAGAGCTCCAAGGCAGCGAAGTTCGCCACTGCGCTGAAGGTGGTGGGCCACGGGCTGACCATCGCCGGCATCGCGCTGCAGACGTACATGGCGATCGAGAACTGCGAGCACGGCAGCGTGGAGAAGTGCGTGGCCTCCGCCAGCGGCCTCGCCATCAACGTCGCCTTCACCGTCGGCTGCTCCACCATCACCGCAGGCGCCGGTTCGGTGGGCGGCTGCGCGATGGTGGGCGCGATCCTCAGCATCGCGGTGGAGTTCGTCATCGCGCAGTACGGCCCCGAGATCGCCGCGGGCGTGATGGAGGTCGCCGGCATCGTCGGGACGTTCGTCAGCGACGTCGCCTTGAGCATCGACCTCGCGTTCGCCGAAGCCGGCGGTGCGATCGCCTCCGGCTTCAACGACGCGGTCAGTGCGCTGTCCACCGGCTACGCCGAGGCGTTGGCGACGCTCACAGAAGCCGGCCTGACGGTGGTGCAGCTGGCTGAGGTGCTCTCGGGCGCCTTCGACCTCGGCTACCGCGAGACCGTCGCCGGCGTGCTGGCCCTCGGCTACGACATCGCGGCCGCGGCCGTGGCGCTGAGCGAGGTGCTGGAGACCGGCTTCATCGACGCGGCCGCGGTGCTGCGCGACGAGTTCGACGCCGCCGCGACCGAGGTCGGTGCTGCGCTGAAGGACGCCTACGCGCTGACGGAGGCTGCGCTGGTGCAGGCGCTGGACGAGGCGGGCTACGCCGTCGACGAGGTCGTGTCGGCGCTGGAGGACGTGTACGCCCAAGGCTTCGCCGAGGTCCTCGACCTGCTGGACGACGGCGGGCTACACGGCGGACCAGATCGCCGCAGCCGCGCAGGACGTCTTCGACGCCACCGACCAGGCAGTCGCCGCGGCTCTGCAGGAGCTCGGCACCGGCGTGGAGGAGCTCGCCGGGGTCCTGCGGGACATCTGCGCGCAGGCGGACGCGGCGGTCGCCGTCACCTTGGAGCAGCTCGGCTATTCCGCCACGGAGGTGGCCAACGCGCTGGAGGCGGCCTACAACGACTCCGCCGCTCGTTGCTGCGGAGCTGCTCGCCGGGGCCGAGTTCGCCGCCGGCGAGGTCGCGGACGCCCTCCTGTCGACCTACGACGCGAGTGCGCAGCTGGCGGCACAGCTGCTCAAGGACGCGGACTTCGCCGTGGGCGAGGTCGCGGCCGCGCTGTCCGACGCCTACGACCAGTCGGCGGCAGAGGCGGCGGAGCTGCTGCAGGGCGCGGGCTACCTCGCCGACGACATCGCACTCGGCCTCGACGACGCGTACGTCGTGACCGCAGCCGGGGTGGCTGCGATCCTCGCCGACCTCGACTACACGGCCACCGAGGTGGCCGCTGCCCTCGACGAGGCTTTCACGACGCTGGCCGATGACACGATCGCCGGCATCCTCGACACGTTGGCCTACACCGATGCACAGGTGGCGGCCGCGCTGCAGCATGGCGCTCGGGCAGACCACCGAGCAGGTGGCGGCCGCCCTGGAGGAGCTGGGGTACACGGCGAACCAGGTCGGCAGCGTCCTGCAGGGGGTCTTCGGCCAGACAGCCGCAGAGACCGCCCGGTTGCTCGACCAGCTCAACTACTCCTTCGCCGACATCGGCACAGTCCTGGACGACGTCTTCGCGCAGGGCGCAGCCGAAGCGGCCGGCATCCTGCAGGACGTGGGCGCTCTCGCCACGGACGTGGCGTCGATCCTGCAGACGACGTTCGGGCAGTCGGAGGCGGTGATCGCCGGGCTGCTTGGCGACGCCGGCTTCCTCATTGCCGACATCGAGGCGCTGGGCGGCACGATCGGCGGCGCGCTCGAGTCGGCGGCCAACGAGGTCGCCGACTGGTTCGACAGCTGGTGGTGACTCGGCAGCGCCGTCGCGGCGCCACCGCCGACCGCTCCTCCGGATGGTCGAACGAGTAGTACAGCCCTG
>CAVXNC010000019.1:0-113128 GCA_963762865.1 uncultured Actinomycetota bacterium | reverse complement strand
AGTCGATCTGGACGGCCAAGCGGCAGATCGAGGCGCAGACCGAGGCCACTCCCCACCCGCCGGAGGTGGAGGACTTCCTGCACCGGCGCTTCGTCGCCAACGACCCGGCCTGCCTGCTGCGGATGGCCGAGCAGCTGTTGACGGCCGACGACCGGGTCGACGAGGTCGCCGGCCTCGGGCTGCCGACGCTGGTCGCCTGGGGGCCGCACGACGACGCCTGGCCGCCGGCCGAGCAGCAGTCGATGGCCGAGCGGCTGGGCGCCCGGACCGCGGTCATCGACGGCGCCGGGCACTCGCCGGCCGCGGACGACCCCGACCGGACGGCGGCGGCGCTGCTCGAGTTCTGGGCCGAGGTCGACAGGTGACCAGTGCCCGAGCGGTCAGGCGACCGGCTCGGCCAGGCCGGCCCATGGCTCCGCCGGCCTGACGGCCGCGGACCCTGCCGGGCACACCCGGAGGAAGTCGCACCACCGGCACGACGGTGACACGTCGGGTGGGAAGAGCCGGTCCGCGGACTCGTCGTCGAGGCCGTCGCGGTAGGCGCTGTCGGCGGCCGCGGCCTCCTCGCCCAGCGACTCGGCGCGCGACAGGTGGCGCTGCAGCGACTCCGCGGTGTGGTCGTGCGCGAGCACCTCACCGCTGGGCAGGTGGTGCAGCTCGACGCGGACGCACGGCCGTCGCAAGGTGCGGGTCACGGCCAGCGCGTAGAGGGCGAGCGCGAGAGAGCTCCTCGCGTCGTACGACGTCAGCAGCCGTCGTCCGGTCTTGTAGTCGACGACCACGACCTGCTCGTGCCCGTCGACGACCCGGTGGTCGAGCCGGTCGACCCGGCCGGACACGGCCAGCACCGACGTGCGGGTGCCGACCGTGCGCTCGACGCCGAGCGGCTCGTCGTCGGGGTCGAGCGTCGAGGTGTAGCTGGTGACCATCTCGCGGGCCCGGTCCCGCCACAGCTCGGACTGCTCGTCGTTGCGGAAGCCGTCGTGCAGCCACACCTGGTCGAGCAGGCGGGCAGCTGCCTCCGGTGTGCGCGCGGCCGGGTCGAGCCGGTGCCAGCCGGCCATCGCGAGGTGCACGGCGGAGCCGACGCTGTTGTGCGCCCATGGCGGACCCTTGGGCGGCTGCGGCCTGTCCAGGTAGGTGAAGCGGTAGCGGCGGCGGCAGTCCAGCCAGGTGGTGAGCCGGGTGGGGGTGCAGGCGAACAGCCGCTTCGGCAGCCCCTCCAGGGCGAGCTCCGGCTGGCTGGCGGCCACCGGCGGTCAGGCCTCCTTGACGAAGGCGGTCACCGCGTCGGCGATGAGCTGGACGGCGATCGCCGAGAGCAGGATCCCGGCGATCCGGGTGATCAGGATGACGCCGCTCTCCTTGATGACCCGGATGATGACGACCGAGAAGCGCATGAAGAGCCAGAGCACGACGTGCACCGCGACGATGCCCAGTGCGACCGCGGCGCCCTCCCATACGTCGTCGACGCGCTGGACGAAGACGATGGTCGCGACGATGGCCCCCGGGCCGGCGAGCAGCGGTGTGCCGAGCGGCACGAGCGCCACGTTGACGTTGGCGGTCTCGACCGGGTCGTCTGCCTGACCCGTCAGCAGCTCGAGCGCGACCAGCAGGAGCAGCAGACCGCCGGCGGCCTGCAGCGCGGGAATCGTGATGCCGAGGTAGTGGAGGATCGACTGGCCGAAGAGCGCGAAGACGACGATCACGACGAAGGCCACCAGCACCGCCTGGCCGGCGAGCCGCTTGCGCATCGCCGACGACCGGCCGCTGGTCAGCGACAGGAAGAGCGGGATCGTCCCCGGCGGGTCCATGATCACGAAGAGCGTGACGAAGACCTCGACGAGGAGCTTGCCGTCGGCGGCGGACACGGGGCGACCAGGCGTCCGGGCTCAGGCGGTCAGGACGTCGGTCGGGCTGGTGGCCTGGGCCAGGATCTCGTCGAGGACCTCGGGGGCCGTGGTGTTCTCGCCGAGCTGGTTCTCCTTGCCGCTCCCGTGGTAGTCGCTGGCGCCGGTCACCAGCAGTCCGAGCTCGCCGGCCAGGGCGCGCAGCCGGGTGCGGGCCTCCGGCGGGTTGTCACGGTGGTCGACCTCCAGCCCACCGAGGCCGGCAGCGGCCATCGCGGAGATCGCGTCCTCGCCGACGGTCACGCCGCGCTTGGCCGCGGCCGGATGGGCGAAGACCGGCACTCCCCCCGCGTCGCGGACGAGCTGCACCGCGCGCACCGCGTCGACGTAGTAGTGGCCGACGAAGAAGTCGCTGCCGTCGTGCAGGAGGGTGTCGAAGGCCGCCGACCGGTCGGGCACGACGTCCAGCGCGACCAGGGTGTCGGCGATGTGCGGCCGGCCGACGGTCGCGCCGTCCTGCAGCTGGGCCAGGACGAGCTCCCAGGTGATCGGGTAGCCCGCGTCGGCGAGCTTGGCCACGATCGCCTTGGCACGCGGCACCCGGTCGTCGAGGGCCATCGCCATCTCCTCGGCCAGCGGCTCGTGCGCCGGGTCGAAGAGGTAGGCGAGCAGGTGCAGGCTGATGCCGTCCCACACGCACGAGATCTCGGCACCGCGCACCAGCCGGAGCCCGTCGATCGTCGCCAGCTCGGCTTCGGCGGCCGCCCAGCCGCGGGTGGTGTCGTGGTCGGTCAGCGCGACGACGCCCAGGCCGGCAGCCGAGGCGGCGCGCACCAGGTCGGCGGGTGAGTCGGTGCCGTCCGAGGCGTTGCTGTGGGCGTGCAGGTCGGCGAGGGGGGCGGGCACCCGGACAGCCTATGGGCGCATCCGCACCGGGCTGCCTGGGGACGTCAGGGCTGGGGACGGGCCAGGCGTGGGGACAACGCGCCGAACGGGAGGTCGAGGCCGACGGCGCCGGAGTCGCGCACGTCGCGCAGCGCGAAGTCGTCGATCAGCAGGAAGCCGGCGCTCCCGGGCCAGATGACCGCCCAGACCCAGCAGCCGAGCGCCTCGCCGACATAGACGGCCCGGTCCTCCCCGCTCGCCAGCTCCCAGAGGGCGGTCGGGTGCCCGGCGGCCTCCAGCTTGGCGTCGGGCGGCCGGCCGTCCGGCACCCCGCCGCCGTCCGGCCCCTCCAGCCCGGCGAAGTGGGCGCCCAGACCGATCCCGGGTTCCTCGGCGACCAGCACCAGCTCCGCGACCCCGCCGAGCGGGGCCGGCCCGGAGCAGGCCAGGGCGGTCGCTCGGGCGCCGGTGCGCTCGTCACCGGCAGACACCAGGCCGGTGACCAGCCAGCCGCGGGGCAGCGGCCACGGGACCCACACCGGCACACCGGCCGTCGTGACGACGGCATGGACCAGCTCGGAGGTCGGCTGCACCACGGGCTGCACCGGGTGGACCGCACCGTGCGCGTCGCACTGCCACGCGCTGGACCACAGCCCGGGCGCGTGCAGCACCGACCCGCATCGCGGGCAGCTCGGCTCGGCCCTCATGGCCCTAGACGGTGCTGCCCTGGGACTCTCGCCGTCAAGGGCGGGGACTCGTCACTCCTCGACGACGCGCCGGGTGGTCGAGGGCTCCTCGACCACGCGCTCCCGGACCACGGGCTCCTCGACGACCCGGCGGCGCACCGGCCGCTCGACGACGGTGCGGCGGCGCACTCGCGAGGGGCCGGCGCCCATCAGGCTCATCCCGATCACGAGCACCAGGACGACGGCAAGGATGATCAGGATGGCGGTGAGCATGTCGGACCCCCAGGGTCGGTATCTAGGCTCTGCTGCGTGACCGGCGCTTTCCCGGGCTCGCCCGCCGCGAAACGGCGGGTCCCCTGTGTGGGTGCACTCGTCCACGACGACGAGGGCCGCCTCCTGCTGGTCCGGCGGCGCAACGAGCCCGGTGCCGGCCGGTGGTCGGTGCCCGGCGGCCGCGTGGAGCCCGGGGAGACCGACGCTGACGCCGTACGCCGCGAAGTCCTGGAGGAGACCGGCCTGCACGTGACCGTCGGCCTGCGCGTGGGGACGGTGGAACGGCCCGCGCCCTCGGGTGCGATCTTCGACATCCGGGACTACGCGTGCTCGCTCGCGGTGGTGACGCCGCCGGTCGCCGGCGACGACGCGACCGAGGTGACCTGGGCCGACCGAGGGCAGCTCAAGGGCATGGACCTGGTGGACGGGCTCTGGGACGCCCTGCACGACTGGGGGATGCTGCCTCGCTGAGAGCGTGTCCCCGGCGGCGTCAAGACTTCGCGGTTTTCGCCCGAGACCTTGGTGTGGCGACCTACCGTGCTGACATGCCTACCCCGACGACCCTTCGGCTGCGGCTGACGTGGCGGCAGCGGCGGGCGTTCGTCCTGACGGTGGTCGGCTTCCAGGCCCTCGTGTGGGGCGACGCCCTCCTCAACGACGGGCGGCTCGGCGGGGGGCCGGGCACTGCCCTCGCGGGGCTGGTCCTGGTCGGCATGGCCGCCGCGACCTGGTGGGTGGGGACCTCGGCGACCAAGGGCGGCATCGTGGTGCACGCCGTGCCGACGCTGAGGATCCCGTGGGACGAGGTCCACGAGATCGAGGTCACCCAACAGCTCGGGGTCAAGACCGTCGTGGTCCACCACGGCACCACGGTGCGCAAGCGCACCCGGCTGAGCGCCCCGACGACCGGCCCGATCGGGCGCGACGACGGGTTCCAGGACAAGGTGCGCGACCTGCGCAGCCACTGGGCTGCCTACCGGACGGGCGCGAGCACCGGCGCCGCTGCCTGACCCGAGGTCAGTCCGTGGACTGTTCGGGTCGACCCGGCTGCTCGCCGCCCCGCTCGTCGCCGTACGACCTCTTGGGCACCATGACCTTGCGCCGGAAGACGCACACGACCGTGCCGTCCTGGTTGTAGCCGCGGGTCTCGACGTGCACGACGCCGCGGTCGTCCTTGGACCGCGACTCGGTCTTGTCGAGCACCGTCGTCTCGCCGTAGATCGTGTCGCCGTGGAAGGTCGGCTTCACGTGCTTGAGCGACTCGACCTCGAGGTTGGCGATGGCCTTCCCGCTGATGTCCGGCACCGACATGCCGAGCAGCAGCGAGTAGATGTAGTTGCCCACCACGACGTTCTTGCCGAAGTCGGTCGTCTTCTCGGCGTAGTTGGCGTCCAGGTGCAGCGGGTGGTGGTTCATGGTGAGCAGGCAGAAGAGGTGGTCGTCGTACTCCGTCACCGTCTTGCCCGGCCAGTGCTTGTAGGTCGCGCCGACCTCGAACTCTTCGTAGTACCGCCCGAACTGCATGGGGGCATCCTGCCGGATCGCCTTGTTCCGCAAGGCGACCGGCCGTCGATGGAACGTCGAGGCAGCTGTGCACAAGCGCTTCCGCTCGGGTCGGACGGCTGCTAGAATCGAACACATGTTCGAAGTCGCACCCGACTACCGCCAGGTTTCCGGTTGCGCCGAACCCACCGCGACGGCTGAGCTGCAGGACTGGATCGAGCTGCTCGCCGACCTCGACGACGAGGTCAGCGACGCCGAGCGCATCGACCAGCTGCGCGCACTGGAGGAGCTCAAGGCGGCCGCGGCGGCGGCTCAGGCCAGGGTGACTGCTTCGCTCGACACGTCGCTGAGGGCCGAGCGAGCCGCACGAGGCGTCCCGGCGGCGGAGCGAGCTCGCGGCATCGGTGCCCAGGTGGCCCTGGCCCGCCGGGACTCCCCGCACCGCGGTGGCCGGCACCTCGGCTTCGCGCGGGCCCTGGTCCACGAGATGCCGCACACCCTGGACGCGTTGTCGTCGGGACGGATCTCCGAGTGGCGCGCGACTCTGCTCGTGCGCGAGACGGCCTGCCTGAGCCGGGAGGACCGCAGCCGCGTCGACGAGGCGCTGGCCGGTGACCCGTCCACGCTCGACGGCCTCGGCGACCGGGCGCTGACCGCCGCCGCGCGTCGGCTGGCCTACCAGCTGGATCCCGAGGCAGCACTGCGCCGGGTCCGGGGCGCCGAGAAGGACCGCCGGGTGACCCTGCGTCCGGCTCCGGACACCATGTCCCTCCTGACCGGGCTGCTGCCGGTGGCCCAGGGCGTGGCCGCGATGGCAGCACTCACGCAGGAAGCCGACCGCGCACGGGCCGCTGGTGACAGCCGGAGCCGCGGCCAGGTGATGGCCGACACGCTCGTCGAGCGGGTCACCGGACAGGCGACTGCCAGCGCGACACCCGTGACCGTCAACCTGGTGATGACCGAGCGCGCGCTGCTCGAGGGCGACGACGAGCCTGCCGAGGTGCTGGGCTACGGCCCTGTGCCGGCCGGGACGGGCCGCGACCTGCTGCGCCGCCACACAGAGACCGACGATCCGGTCGCGCGTGCCTGGCTGCGACGCCTCTTCACGCATCCGGGCACCGGCGAGCTGGTCGCCATGCAGACCAAGGCCGAGGTCTTCCCCGCCGCATTGCGACAGCTCCTCGTCTTCCGCGACCAGACGTGTCGCACTCCCTGGTGCGACGCGCCTGTTCGGCACGCCGACCACGCCCGGCGGCGCGCCGACGGCGGTGAGACATCCGCCGGCAACGGCCAGGGACTCTGCGAGCAGTGCAACTACGTCAAGGAAGCCGAGACTGGGCCGCCGCCGAGCACGCCACCAGCCGTCTCGGCAGTCACGTGGTGGAGACGGTCACCCCGACCGGTCACCGCTACCGATCACGGCCACCGCCCCAACCCGGGACGTCAGTTCCCACCGACAGATCGCGATCGGCCGATCGGCTCGATCGACGTCTACTTCGCCGAGCACCTGCGCGGGCTCGACGCGGCCTGAGCGCGGCGCAGCCGCCCGAGTTGGACCGCCGCGCCGTGGAGATCGAGTGAGGCCACTCACTCCTATGGGTCGCCGGAGTCCTCAGCCGGCAGCAGACCCATCCTCTCGGCGACGGTAGCGGCCTGGACCCGGCCACTCACACCCATCTTCCGGAGGATCGCGCTCACATGCACACTGGCCGTCTTCGGGCTCATGTACAGCCTACGGCCGATCTCGGCGTTGGTGGCTCCAGTGCCGAGGAGTCGGAGCACGTCGAGTTCGCGAGGGGTCAGCCCGTGCGGCGCGAGGTCCCCAGCGTCCTTTGAGGGCTGCGAGTCGATGTCCGCGTCGGCGGGTAGAGCGACCCGTGCTCGGCGCGCGAGACCTTCGATGGCCGTCCGAAGGGGATAGTGACCCTCGGAGGCCACGTAGGCAGCAGCAAGTTCGTGCTCGGCCGACCTTCGCAGCCCCGCGTCGAGCAGGCACTCGGCCAGTCGCCAGCCAGCGTAAGCGGCGTTATGAGGCACACCGTGCCGGTACCAGGTGCCCATTGCTACGCGCCAGGCCGGTTCTCGCCCTTCTTGCCGCAGCCGGGCAACTTCGCCATCGAAGGTCGTCTTGTATGCCGCGCCCAGGACGCGTGAAGGGTGCGGGAGGTAGCACTCCGCCTGCGCGGCCCATGCCGACAACTGCTCGGCGACCTGCCAGCGGTCCATGTCCTCAACGTCCGCGAGGTCCGCCGCCGAGCGAGCGGCCAGGACAGGTTGGGGGAAGCTCGCACCGCGCGCGGTGAACCACGAACGGCATTCCAGACTTGTTCGGTTCCGTCCCAGGCCAGACGCGCCTTTCCCTGCCATAAGTGGGCCTCGGCCTGCGCGGCATCGATAGATAGTCGCATCTCATCGTTGTTGTACTTCAGAGCCCGCAAGCTTCTCGGTGAGGCGCACGGAACTTGCCGGATCTCCGTCCCGCAGGTCTAGTTCGGCGCGAAGGAGGTAGAGCGGCCAGCCTGCCTCGGTCAGGTCTGGCAACTGGTAGGCGTTGACCTGCCGGCGTGCCTCCTCAACGTTCCCGGCCAGCAGCAGGCAATCGACCAAGTTTGCGGCCAGGAGCGAGAACCAGTACTCCTCTCGGTGGCCGGTTTCGAGCGCCCACGCCAAGCCGCGGTCGCCGGTGGCGATGCCTTCGGACAGTCGCAATGTCCAGAGGTATGTGTCGGTGAGGCCGACGTAGGCGAACAAGGGGGCGGTACCAACGCCGCCCTCGTCGCGGCGCTGCGCAATCTCGGCCATCCTACTTAGCCCTTCCTGTACCCGACCCGCTCCGATCAGGTCCATGGCCCTGTCCGCGGCGAGCTCGAGAAGCACCTCCGGATCTCCGACCTCCGCCGCGATGGCAGCGGCCCGGGCCAGTTCTGCGTCCTCGGTGCCCGTGGTGGCGCGGTTCCAGGTCTTAGAGGTCACCAGAAACATGAGGGTGTGAGCCCACTCGGAGGACGGCGCGCCGACGCTTTCAAACAGTGACACCGCTCGCTGCTGTGCAGCAATCCCGGCCGACACGTCGGTGAGCGTCAGCCGGTACCCATAAAGCCTAAGCACCATGGCAGTCGCCTGTGCATCCGAGGTGACGACGTCGTCATGCAGTGCGCGCTGCGCCACGTCGAGGAACACGGCGTCGTCGTCGGCTCGCCGGGCGTTGGCGACACAGGCGACCGCCGCTTCACGCACGTGGACGGGTGAATCCTCAGCGGCCGGCATGGCACGGTACAAGTCCCAGGCCCGCCTCCAGGCCAGGCTCGCTTCGCGCCATGCGAAGACGCTCTCGGCGTGCCTCGCCGCGGCCATCGACCAGCGGGCCTCCTCAACTGCGTCACCCGCACCGCGCCAGTGCGCGGCCATCTCGACTGGTGGCGTGTCCCCCCGACGCGCCAGCACGTGACCGACGCGGGAGTGCAGCAACTGCTGCTGCGATGCGAGCAGGGTCGTCCTCACTGCGTCCTCGAGGAGCGCATGCCGCAGGCGGTATCGGTCGTACTCCGCCGTCTCGACAAGGTGGGCGTCAAGAAGGTCCCGCAATCCCGCGGCCACGTCGACGCTCTCGTCCACGCAAGGCGCCAACTCGGGTTCCGCAAGGGCTCGCGCGGCGACGGCCAGCGCCGATGCGACCTCGGTCGCGTCCCTCCCAACGGAGCGGATCCGTCCGAGAAGCATCGCCGCCACTTCAGGCGGCACTCCGGGGAGCGCTGCCGGCGGCGATGCGACGTCCTTGGCCGCAGCAACCAGCTGCTCGGTGAAGAACGGGTTGCCTTCCCCCCGTCGCACGACATCAGCGACGAACGTTCCGCCCGGCTCGGTAGCAACGAGAGCCATCACTAGGGCCTCGACATTGTCTTTGGACAGCGGATCAAGAGCGATGCGCTCCACGGCTGGCAGACGCGATGCGGTGCCCAGCCAGTCCAGGGCGGCGTTCTCGGCGCCCAGTTCGTCACGGCGGCTTGTGACGACAAGTGCAATGCCTGTCGCCTGCCCGGAGAGGAGAAAGGTCAGCAGATCAAGCGTGCCGGAGTCCGCCCAATGCAGGTCTTCGATCACCAGCGCAGTGCGACCTTCGGCGCCAAGGGCCACGAGCAGCTCCCGCACGGCGGCGAACATCCGCGCTCGGTCCGCCGCACCACCAGAGGGCGCCGATGCTTGACCAGACAGAGCCGGGACGAGGGCGGCCATCTGCCCGTGGACGAAGGGCGGACACCGGGAGAGAGCACGGTCAAGAACGGGACGAATGGAGGCCCGAGTCAAGACCGTTAAGGCGTCGGTGACTGCTCCGTAAGGCAGCGACTCCGACAGCGGCAGGCAGCCACCCGCCAGGACCAATACGTCCGGCGTCGCCTGGATCACCTCGGCGAGGAGGCGCGTCTTGCCGATCCCGGCGTCCCCAGTGACCACCGCTGCAGTGGCCCCACCGGGCTCGCCGCGAAGCATCTGACTGAGGCGCTCGAACTCCCCACTGCGGCCGACGAACATGGTCCCCGTCACCTCTCAAGGGAGCGCGCTACTGCGGACGCCGTCAAGGTGGCCACACCCGGGACCGCCCTGGCGTCAGGGACGAGGCTCAGCCTCTGACGCGGCTGCGGCCCGGGCGTGGCCCCGGCGCCCGCTGCTCCCACCCTTGGGTTCAGGCGGTGGCTGCTCCGACCTGCCCGTGGTGCCGGAACCGGTACACGGTGTAGCCCGCCGCACCGGCGACGAGCCCGCCGCCCAGCAGCGCCAGCAGCGTGACCGGCACGGAGGACGGGTCCGAGGAGTCGGAGATGTTGTTCGCCGGCCCGGGGGCCGGCCGCTGGCCGCCCTGAGCCCGCTCCATGGCTTCGATCTTCGCCTTGATCTGTGCAGTCATGCCGGGGCTGCCGGCGATGGTCTTGTCGTGCTCGATCTGCGTTTGGCTCGACTGACCTGCTCCCTGCGAGGTCGAGCTGTCGGCCGCGGGGTCCTCCGGCGAGGGGCCCGCGTAGGACGGGGCTGCGGTGAATACCGCTGCGCCGGCCAGGACGGCAGTGGTGGCGGCGAGGCGGACGGCTGGTGCGGGTGGTGTTCACGGTGGGTCCTCTCGGGGTGGTGGCCTCGCCTGTCGAGGCCTGGTGCCACCGTCGACCGGAGAGCCCGGCCTGCCATCCGGCGATCGCGCAGGATCAGGCCCTCGCAGGCCTTAGATCCGGGCGCCCGTGAGCGTGGTGGCCGCCTCCACCCGCCGGAGCCGCCGCACGTGAATCAGAGCCGTCTGTGAGCGGTCTGTCCGGTTTGTGTCGGTCGTGGGCGCCGAGCCCAGGTCGTCATCCGCCCAGCCGAGGCGCGTTCACCGGTTTCTCGGACTGGCTCGCTTCGTCCTCTAAGGCTCACAAGCGGTGACCTGGGGGCGACCGCCCGATGCGGCACCCCAGGCCTCAGAACGACGGTGGCACCAGACCCCGACCACGGAGTCCCCCACACCGAGGAGCCCGTCATGACCACCACCACCTACCAGCCCACCCTGACCGGCGCCGTGGCCCGCGAGCACGTCAACGACCTGCTGCGCACCGCCGCCGCGTCCCGGGCCGCCGCCCAGCTGCCCGGCCGCAACCCGCACCGCACACCGCGGCGCCGGCCCCTGTGGTGGATCCGTGTCACCGCCCGGCCGAGCAACCCACGCACCGCGTAGCCCCGAACCACCTACCGCCACCGAAAGGCACGAGAGGAGCGACCGACATGAAGCAGCAGAAGATCACCCAGCGGACCCCCCGCTGCAACCCCCAGCCGCTGGACCTGCGCACCCCGTCCGGGCGCTTCCTTCCCTTCTGACCCGCGCAGAGGCGCATCGTCGAAATCAGGCGTGAGCACCGGGGCGAATGCCCAAGGAATGGCCGCCGACCGGTCGACATGCGCACCGGCCGATCTACTCGTGTTCGAGCAGACCCATCCGCTCGGCGACCGTCGCCGCCTGAACCCGACCATTGACGCCCAGTTTGCGGAGGATCGCGCTCACGTGCACGCTGGCCGTCTTCGGGCTCATATACAGCTGCCGGCCGATCTCGGCGTTGGTAGCCCCGATGCCGAGGAGTCGGAGAACGTCGAGCTCGCGCGAGGTCAGCCCGCGCGGCGCGAGGTCCCGAGCCTCGTCGGAGAGATGCGAGTCGACGTCGGTTCCTGCGGGGAGGTCGCAGCCGGGCACGGCGGGCGAGGCCCTCGATGGCGGTCCGAAGAGGGACGTGACCCTCGGCGGCTGCGTAGGCGACTTGGAGCTCCTCCTGGGCGGCCTTCCTCTGTCCGGCATCGAGAAGACACTCGGCCAGCCGCCAGCCCGCGTACGCCGCATGGTGCGGTGCTTGGTGCCCGGCCCAGATGTCCTTTGCCGCCAGCCATGCCTGCTGCTGGCCGTCGCGGCGCAGTCGGGCGAGTTCCGCATCAAACGTCGCCCCGTACGCCGCGCCCATTACCCGACCGGGGTTGGGGCCGAAGCACTCGGCCTTGTCCGCCCAGACTCGCAACCGCTCAGCCGACCGTTCTCGGTCGAGGGTGGGATCGGCGTCGGCCAGGTCGGCGGCCGCCCATGCGCCGAGAGCCAGCATTCTGCCGGCACGCGCGGCCATCGGCGGTGACGCGATCCGAGCCATCCCCCGGTCCACCCGGTCCTGAGCCGACTGCGCTCGGCCGCTCCACAGATCGACGGCGGCACCGATCTCTGCCAGCGACATCCACAGTTCATGGTGGTGGTAGCCGAGCCCGTCCACCTGCTCCACGTGGAGCAGGGCCTCGACGAAGTGACCTGCGAGCATGTCCAGCTCGGCCCGTGCCATCCAGACGGCCCAGCCGTTGACTGTCACCTCCGGCACGTGGTGGCCGGCGGTGAGCGCAGCCGCCTCCTCAGTGTCGCCGCGCAACAGGAGGCAGTCGACGGTGTTGGCCACCAGGAATGAGAAGTCGATCGACTCGCGCTGTCCGTCTCGCAGGCCCTGGGCGATGCCTTCTCGACCTGCACCGATCCCGTCATGCAATCTCAACAGGCACAGGTAGCAGTGGGTCGCAGCGACGGCAACAGCTACACGCCCCGCGCCGGCCTCGCTGCCGGCCCCGCTGTCGATCGCCCGCTTCCGCGCCTTCTCCAACAGGGCAATTGCCCGTTCGAACCCGTCGCCTTGATTCAGCCAAGCGGCGCGGACGGCGACCATGTCGAGGATCGGGCCGAGGTCACCCCCCTGCTCCGCGATCTCGGTGGCCCGAGCCAGATCATCGTCCTCGGTGCCCGTGGTGGTGCCGTCCAGTAGTCGGCGGGACACGAGCCAGCTGATGGCGAAGGCGTGCTCGGCCGACGGCCGGCCGGCACGTTCGAACCGCGCCACCGCCTCCTCCAGCGCGGAACCACCGGCCGCCTGGTCCGTCATCCCCAGGCGTTGGCCGTAGGCGTACAGCAGCTGCCCAGCCGCGTAGTCGTCGTCGCGAACACGCTCGTCGGCCATCGCCTCCCGTGCCAGGTCCAAGAAGGACTCTGCGCTGTCGCTCGACAGATCCACCTTCCACGCGTTGCGCACGCAGGCCACTACCACATCTGGCAACCCGACATCGGGAAGCTCGTCATCCGACAGGGAAGACCAGAGCTCCCACACCCGCCGCCACGAGGCGCTCGCCTCACGCCACGCAAACAAACCCTCCGCGTACCCGGCGGCCGCCACCGACCAGCGCGCCTCCTCGACCCGACGACCGGCCCGGCCCCAGTGAGCCGCCACCTCACCGGCCGCCTCACCCCCGCGAGTTCCCAACGCAGCTGCTACCCGAGCGTGCAGGGCAGCCTCCTGGGAGAACAGCAGGGTTGCCCGGACCGTGTCCTCCAGCAGGGCATGACGCAGCCGATACGTGTCATGGGAGGCCGCCTCGGCGAGGTGGCTGTCGAGCATCTGCCGGAGCCCGGCGGCCACGTCCACGCCGCTGCCGAGGCACGCGGCCAGTTCGGCCTCCGTCAGCGGGCGGGCAGCGATGGCCAGGACGGCAGCGACCTCGGCCTCGGTGACACTCATCGACCGGACGCGACTCAGCAGCATCTCCGCCACCCCAGGCGGCACCCGCGCGGGCACCTCGAGCGGTGGTGCGGCATCGCGGGCCGCGGCGACGAGCTGCTCGGTGAAGAACGGGTTGCCCTCTCCCCGGCGCAGCACGTCTGCGAATAACGACACGGCCGGTTCGTCTCCGACGAGGGACGCGACCAACATCTCGATGTCAGCACTCGACAAAGGGACGAGAGTCACCTCCTCGACCTCGGGCAGCCGCACGGTTGATGCAAGCCAGTCGAGCACGCGATCGTCAGGTGCAAGCTCGTCGCGGCGGCTGGTGATGACCAAGCAGGTTCCGGTCGGAAGGTGACCACGGACGAGGAAGGTCAGGAGGTCGAATGTCCCGGAGTCGGCCCAGTGCAGGTCCTCCACCACCAGCGCGGTCCGCCGATCGGTGCCGAGAGCGCCCAACAGATCCGTCACCGCCGTGAACAGGCGACTTCGATCGGCGAACAGGTCGGGTGAACTGCGTGGTTCGTCGGACAAGGCTAGGTATCAGCCCCGCCATCTGTGGCCGCACGTACGGGGCGCACCGGTCCAGCGCCCGATCCAGGGCGGGCCGACCAGACGGACCGGTCATTGTTGACAGCGCATCGGTGATCGCCCCGAACGGCAGCGACTCCGACAACGGAAGAGACGCACCCGACAGGACCTGGACGTCCGGGGAGGCCATGAGGACTTCGGCAAGGAGCCGAGTCTTGCCGATCCCGGCGTCGCCGGTGACGATCGCAACCCGTGCGGCGTCCGGGTCGCCGCGCAGCACCTGACCGAGACGCGTCCATCTCGCCGCCGCGGCCGACGAACGCGGTCCCCACCATGTGCCAAGGTCAGTCCACCAAGACGATGGCGTCAAGCAGCCCGCCTTCGAGCGGACGACCGAGACCTACCTGTGGGCCAGTCGCTCGTTGATCCAGATCTCTTCGATCGTCGGGATCCTCAAGCCTCCGTCGACGAAGTCATCGCCGACCACGAGGAGCGGGCGGGTGGCTGGCCGACGCCCACGGGCAGGTACGCGCGACATCGTCGCGGCACGCGGTGGTGCTAAGCCGTCGGCGCCATGCCCGAGAGCACCTCACGGGCCTTGTCCGCCTCGGCCCAGGTGCAGCGGATCTCGTAGGCGCTCGCGACGATCTTGCTGCGCGACGTGAAGTCCCGGCGACCGCCCGACATCGCGTGCCCGACGAAGCCGAAGATCGCACCGAAGACGGCGCCGTAGACGAGTGCGGACAGGACCAGCCCGAAGGAGCTGGTGTCGCCGGAGGCGAAGATCGCGAGCAGCACACCCACGAAGAGGCCGAACCACGCCCCGCTCGCCGCGCCGGCCAGAGCTGCCCGCCCGCGGGTGAGCCGGCCGAGCACGTTCTCGACCATCCGCAGGTCGGAGCCGACGATGCTCACGTGCTGCACCGGGAACTCGTGGTCGGACAGGTAGTCGACGGCGCGCTGCGCCTCGAGGTAGGTGTCGTAGGAGCCGACGACCTGGCCGCGCGGGATGTCGGAGTACTGCTCGTGGGCTGACATGCCGCCATTGTCGCCGGTCGTCGCTCGCAACGCCTACTCCCAGGTGACGGGCAGCCCGTGCGGCGACGCTGTTCCCAGGACGCGCCCCATCCGGTCGGCGGGATCGGCGGGGTCGGCACCGTCACCCGGCCAGGTCCGCAGCCGGACGAGGAACTCCTCGTCCTCCCCCGGCGTGCGACGCCCGGGCTCCAGCGACAGCCGGGCCAGGCCCGTCGTGTCGTCGGCTGACGCCCCGAGCAGCTCGAGCGCGTCGTCGACCGCGGCCTGCTCCTCGCGTGCGAGGTACTGCCACATGATCGAGTGCCAGAGCACCGTGGTGGTGCCCGGGACGAGCTCCAGGCGGCGTACGAACGCCTCCGCGCTCTCCGGCACGACGACGGCAGGCGTGTGCCCCGCCACCTCGAAGGCGGCCCGCAGTCGCTCGAGGCGGGCGGTCTGGTCCGGCCAGACGTACGACGTCAGGACGAGCCGGCCCTCCGTGGTCGTGGGGTCGACCGGGTGCGGGTCGCAACCCAGCCGTGCCACGACGTCGGGCGGCTCACCGGTCGGGGGCAGCCGGCCGCGCCAGGCGTCGCGGAGCACCACCGGCGAGTCGAGCGGACCGACGCCGTCACCGGTGCCGGCCTCGACCCGGAACCGGTCGACGCGCAGGTTGAGGCCGGCGCTGGCGCCGATCTCGACGAGTCGCACGGGTGCGCGACGCCTGGCCACGACGTGGGCGAGCCCGCCCGCAAGGACGGCAGCCCGGCCGACCTCGTTGGTCTGCGGCGGCCGGAGCAGCAGCTGCCGCAGCTCGTCGTGGTGCTCGACCAGGACGTCGCGGAACGCCGGCCAGGCTGCGTCCGGGTCGCCGGTGCCCCCGACCGAGGGGTAGCTGACCGCGAGGGCCGGCGCCCGCCGGTCCAGGACGAGCCGGTGGACGCCACCCATGAGCCGCAGCGACAGCGCGGACTGGGTGGGGTCGGACTCGTGACCGGCCAGGACCGCGGCAGCGGGACCGCCGGCGGCGACGTCGTCAGCGACCCGCTCCAGAAGCGCCGCGTAGAACGGGGACCCGAGCGCGCCGCACGCCCGCGCCTGCCGCCGGCACCGGTCCACCAGACGGGAGATGTCAGCCGGCACGCAGCGACCGTAGCCTCAGCCGCGCAGCTTGTACTCCTCCAGCAGGCGGCGTCCGATGATCATCTTCTGGATGTCGGAGGTGCCCTCGCCGATCAGCAGCATCGGCGCCTCCCGGTAGAGCCGCTCGATCTCGTACTCCTTGGAGTAGCCGTAGCCGCCGTGGATGCGGAACGAGTCCTCGACGACCTCCTTGCAGTACTCGCTCGCGAGGTACTTGGCCATCCCCGCCTCGACGTCGTTGCGTTCGCCCGCGTCCTTCTTGCGAGCCGCCATGACCATCATCGAGTGGGCGGCCTCGACCTTGGTCGCCATCTCGGCCAGCCGGAAGAGCACGGCCTGGTGCTGCGCGATGGGCTTGCCGAATGTCGAGCGCTGCTGGGCGTACTCGATCCCCAGCTCGAACGCGCGCAGCGCGACGCCGCACCCGCGCGCGGCAACGTTGACGCGCCCCACCTCGACGCCGTCCATCATCTGGTAGAAGCCCTTGCCGGTCTCGCCGCCGAGCACCCGGGTCGCCGGCACGCGGTGGCCGTCGAAGACCGCCTCTGTCGAGTCGACGCCCTTGTAGCCCATCTTCTCGATCTTCCCGGGGATGGTGAGCCCCGGCATCGTCTCGCCGAACCCGGGCTCCTTCTCCACGAGGAAGGTCGTCATGTTGCGGTAGGGGGTGTCGGCGCCCTCGTCGGTCTTGACGAGCACGGCCAGCAGGTTGGACGTGCCGCCGTTGGTGATCCACATCTTCTGCCCGGTGATGACGAAGTCGTCGCCGTCCCGGACCGCCCGCGTCGAGATCGCACTCACGTCCGAGCCGAGGCCGGGCTCGGACATCGAGAACGACCCACGTACCTCGCCGGTGGCCATCTTGGGCAGCAGGGTCGCGCGCTGCTCGTCCGTCCCGTGCTGCTTGAGCAGGTAGGCGACGATGAAGTGCGTGTTGATGATGCCGCTGACACTCATCCAGCCGCGGGCGATCTCCTCGACCACCAGCGCGTAGGTCAGCAGGGACTCGCCGAGCCCGCCGTGCTCCTCGGGGATCATCAGCCCGAAGAGCCCCATCTCCTTCATGCCCTCGACGATGTCGGCGGGGTACTCGTCGTCGCGCTCGAGCTTGGCGACGTACGGGAGGATCTCCTTGTCCACGAAGCGTCGTACGGTCGCGAGGATCTCGGTCTGGACCTCCGTGAGGCCCTCGGTCTGGGCGAGACGGCCCATGGCAGCGGCTCCTTCGCGGTCGTGCGGGGCGCGTTGTTACCGGTGAGTATGCCCAGCAGGTTCGCTCCACCTGCCGTGGGGTCCTGGTCGTCAGGACTCGCCTGAGCCGGTGCCGCGAACGTCTGCGGCGGGCAAGCGCACCGTGAACGCGGTACCACCGCCGTCCCGGCCGGCCGCGGCCACGGTGCCGTGGTGTCGCGCTGCGATCGTCGCGACGATGGCGAGTCCGAGCCCGGAGCCGGAGCCGTGCGCCCGCGCCCCGTCCAGGCGCACAAAGCGTTCGAACACCCTGTCCCGCTGATCAACCGGGATGCCTGGCCCGTCGTCCTGCACGACGAGCTCAGCCCGGCCGCCGGCCGTGGCCGACGAGACCACCACCTGGGCGGTCGCATGCCGGGCGGCGTTCTCCAGCAGGTTGCGCACCAGGCGACCCAGCTCCGCGCCGCTCCCCCGCACCGGGGCCGCCGACACCCCCGATGTGTCGAGGGGAACGCCGGTCGTCGGCCGCAGGCGGGCAACCTCCTCGAGCACCACGACGTCGAGGTCGACCAGCTCCACGGGGTCGTCCGGCCGAGCCGCGGCCTCGTCGTTCCTCGCAAGGAACAGCAGGTCGCGGACCAGCGCCTCCATCTCGGCTCCGTCCGCCAGCAGCTCCGGCGCGAGCTGCGCCCAGTCGGTGGTCCCGGGGTGGGCCGAGGCCACCTCGAGCTGCGTCCTGAGCCGGGCGAGCGGGCTCTGCAGCTCGTGCGAGGCGTCGGCGACGAACTCGCGCTGCTGGCGTGCCGACGCCTCGAGTCGGTCCAGCATGGCGTTCATGGTCGCCGCAAGCTGGGCGACCTCGTCCCCCGTCGGCGGCTCGGGCACCCGCCTGGTGAGGTCTGCCGCCGAGATCTCCGCGACCTCGGCGTTGATGGCATGCACCGGACGCAGGGCGCGGCCGACCACGAACCAGGTCAGCAGCCCCAGAGCCAGGACGGTCAGCGGCACGCCGAGCGCCAGCAGGCCGCGGAGCTCGGCGACCGCCTCGGAGACCGACTCAGCGCTGCTGCCGACCACCACGACCACCCGGGCTCCGTCCGGCGTCGCCGTCGACACAGCCCACGACCGGTAGGTCTCGAGGTCGGCGCCGTCGTCACGAGCCTGCACGGTGTGTACGCCCGAAAGCAGCCCTGGAGCGTCCAGCGGGAGGACCGCCCCTTGTCCGACGATGTTGCGCGACGACGCACTGACCGACCCGTCCCGGGCGATCACCTGTGCGAAGGAGTCGTCACCGATCCCGCGGATCGTGCTCGGCAGGCGACCGTCGGCGACCAGGCCCGCGAGGTCTCGCGCCCGTGCCCGAGACGCCTCGTCCCGGTCGTGGAGCAGGGCGGACTCCAGCGACAGCAGCAGCACCCAGGCCGCCGCTGTCAGGAGCACGGTGACGGCGACGGTCGCCGCCAGCGTCGTCCGGGTCCGGACCGACAGGCCGCGCCGGGCGTCGCGGGTCGCCACCTAGCCCCCGTCGGGGTCGAGCCGGTAGCCCGCGCCCCGCACCGTCTGCAGGGCGGCGCGACCGAAGGGCTCGTCCACCCGGCGCCGCAGCTGCCCCACGTAGACCTCGACGATGTTGGGGTCCCCGTCGAACGAGAAGTCCCACACGTGCTCGAGGATCTCCCGCTTCGACAGCACCTGCCCCTTGCGTCGGATGAGGAGCTCGAGAAGGGCGAACTGCCGAGGGGTGAGCTCCACGGGCTCGCTCCCACGAAGCACGCGGTGCCCGGCCGGGTCCAGCGACAGGTCGCCTGCTGCGAGGACGGCGGGACGCTCCGTCGAGCCACGCCGGAGCAGAGCGCGCAGCCGGGCGAGCAGGACGACGTACGAGAAGGGCTTGGCGAGGAAGTCGTCGGCGCCGGTGTCCAACGCCCGCGCCTCGTCGTGCTCCCCGTCACGAGCGGTCAGCATCAGGACGGGCGCCCAGCGCTCCTCCGCCCGCAGCCGGGCGCACAGCTCGAGGCCGTCCAAGCGGGGCATCATCACGTCGAGCACGACGACGTCGTACGACGTCTCGCGGGCCAGCCACAGCCCCTCGTCCCCGTCATGGGCGACGTCGACGGCGAACCCGTCTCCCTCGAGACCGCGCTTGAGGGTCGCGACGAGTCGACGGTCGTCGTCAACGAGCAGCACCCTCACCCGGTCACCGTGCCACAGCGATGCTGAGCGTGGCCTGAACGGATTCAGCCTGCCTTCAGGGGGCACGTGCCAGCGTGGGGCCGGTCGAGACGAGAAGGAGCCCACCATGACGTCGCCCACGAGGCCGATAGCCCTCGCCCTGCTGACGTCGGCGCTGGTCGCAGCGGCGGCGGGTGGCGCCTCCGCCGCCGCCCGGCCGTCGGCACCCAGCGGCCCGCCGAACCCGGCGCAGTTCAGCACCACGATCGACAACCCGTACCTGCCGTTCGTCCCGGGGACGCGGATGGTCTATCGGGAGCGTGGTGCCGACGGACGCGGTCGCGAGGTCGTGAAGGTCACGCACCGGACGAAGACGATCCAGGGCGTCGAGACCGTCGTCGTGCGCGACCGCGCCTACAGCGGTGGCGAGCTCGCCGAGGACACCCGCGACTGGTACGCGCAGGACCGGCAGGGCAACGTCTGGTACTTCGGCGAGAACACCAAGGAGTACGAGAACGGCAAGGTCGTCAGCACCGAGGGCTCCTGGAAGGCTGGAGTGGACGGGGCGCAGGCGGGCATCGTCATGGAGGCGCACCCGAAGGTGGGTGACACCTACAGCCAGGAGGACGCGCCAGGAGTCGCGGAGGACATGGCCACCGTCCTGAGCCTGGACGCGAGCCGGACGGTTCCCTACGGCACCTTCGACAACCTGCTCAAGACGCGCGACTTCAGCCCCCTCGAGCCGTCCGTCGTCGAGCGCAAGTTCTACGCGGCCGGCATCGGCTCGGTGCTGGAGAAGACGGTCAAGGGTCCGCGGGAGAGAGTCGTCCTCGTCCGTGTCGTGCGGCCGTAACCACGAGCAAGGAGCCCCATGATGAAGCGCAACCTGGTCATCGGCCTGACGGGTCTGCTCGTCGCCGGCGCAGCCGGCACAGGTGTCGCCGTTGCTGCCGGCGGCGACGGCGAGGGGACAGTCACCGGTCCAGCAGCGGACCGGGCGATCGCCGCCGCGCTGTCCGCGACCGACGGCGGCCGCGCCAACAGCGTCGAGCGCGACTCGGAGAACGGCGCGGTGTGGGAGGTGGAGGTGACCAGGCGCGACGGGAGCACCGTCGACGTCCGGCTCGACGGTGACCTGCAAGTCGTCGTCATCGAGGGCGACCACGAGGGCGACGACGGCGACACCGGCTCCGACGGCTAGGCCAGGTCGTAGGCGTAGTCGTAGAAGCCGCTCTCGACCCGGAAGCCGACGCGGTCGTTCGCGGCCAGGATCCGGGTGTTCTGGTCCATGTTCTGCGTGTAGAGGCGACGGTGCCCGGCGTCGCGCATCAGCTGCGCGTGCCGGCCCATCAGCGCGGCCGCCAGCCCGAGGCCGCGCGCCTCGGGTGCGACGGCGATCAGCATGATGTTCAGCGCGTCGTCCTTCGTGCGGTCCATCAACATGTCAGCTGCGACCGGGACCCCGTCGCGACGGGCGACAAGGACGTAGTCCGGGGAGGTGAAGAACGGCCGCCACACCTCGTACGGCATCGAGTCGGTCGCTCCGTCTGCGTCCGGCGTATCGGCCCACAGCGTGTCGACGAGCTCGTAGACGCGTCGCCACTCGTCCTCGCTCGTGTCGGGGCCGAGTGGCTCCAGGACCACACCCGCCTGCTCCACCCGGTGGACGAGGCCCGCGACCGCAGCGTCGTCGACCGTGTCGAGATCGAGCACCGACTCGCGGTGATGCCCGATCTCGCTGCAACCCAGGGCCCGGACCGCGGCGATGCTGCTCTCGTCCACGTCCCGCACGCTGCTGAGCAGGCCGGGCAGGCCCCGCGTGCCGGCCTCCGCCGACATGACGTCGAGCAGCGCCCGCCCGACGCCGTGCCCCCGGGCCTCCGGCAGCACCCACAGGTCCGCCATCGCCCTGCCCCCAGCCTCGACACCCTTGGCCAGCAGGAAGCCGTAGGCCACCGGCAGTCCGTCGAGCTCTCCGACGAGGATGAACCACGCGTCCTCGGGCGGGCTGCTCTCGATCCGCTCGACCATGAAGTCCTTGCCCCACCAGAAGGGGTTGCCGGCGTTGAGTGCGTCCAGGTCCTCGTCCAACCCGCCCGGCCGGACCGTCACCGGCCCGTGCGTCCGAGGCAGGGGGACCTGAGGAGCGTGCGTCGTCGCCACATCGGCATCCTGGTCCACCTGCGGCAGACTGGCCAGGATGCTGGGCCGAGCCGTCCTGACCCTCGTGCTCGCGAGTGCCGCTGCGGTGGTGCCCGCGACCGCCGCCGTCCCTCGTCCGTCGGACCCCGCCGTTGCGGTCGTGGGGCGGTCCGACCAGCCGTGCGGCTGGCGTGCTGCACCGCCCCGGACGTACGACCACGTGGTGTGGATCGTCCTGGAGAACCACTCCTACGGACAGCTGGTCGGCCCGCCCGGCAGCGCCGCCGACCAGCAGGCGCCCTACCTCAACTCGCTCGCGCGGGCGTGCGGGCTGGCGACCCGCTTCCGCGCCGTCACCCACCCGTCGCTGCCCAACTACCTCGCGATGGTCAGTGGCCGGACCGGTGGCGTCACGACGTCGTGCACGCCGGCGCAGTGCCCGCAGCACCGGCGCACGGTCTTCGACCAGGTACGTCGCAGCGGTCGGTCGTGGCGGGTCTTCGCGGAGTCGATGCCCAGCGCCTGCCGGCGCACCGACGCCGAGCCCTACGTCGTGCGGCACAACCCGCCGACGTACTTCCCGGACCTGCGCGGCTGCCGCACGCACGACCTGCCGATGGGCACGACGTCGGGCGGGCGACTCGTGAACATGCTCGCGGACGGCCGGCTCCCCGCGCTCACCGTCGTCATCCCGAACCAGTGCCACAACACGCACGACTGCGACATCCCGGTCGGCGACGCGTGGCTGTCGGAGCTGGTGCCGCAGATCCTGGACGGGCCCGACTACGCCGCGGGACGGACTGCGCTGTTCGTCACCTACGACGAAGGTGCCGGCGGGACGGCCGGGCAGAGCTGCCGCCGCGACTTCGACGAGTCGTGCCACATCGTGACGGTGGCGGTCGCTCCGAGCGTGGTTCCTGGCACGCGGTCCGCGACGCGGTACGACCTCTACAGCCTGCTGAGGACGACCGAGCGGATGCTCGGGCTCAGCCTGCTCGGCCACGCCGCCGACGACCGGACCGCGGGCATGCGAGGTGCCTTCCGGCCTCTGAGCGGTGTGCGACGTATCTCCCGCTTCGCGGCACTTGCTCGGTGGATCTTGACCAAACGCTGCCCGCAGCCACCTGTCCACCTCGTCGCAGCCGGGACTAGCGTCCGGATCATGTGCCGGGGGGACCAGCAGATCGTCATGATTCTGGGGGAACCCGATGACTCGTCACGCCGTCGTCCGGCGATCCGCGCTCGCCGCGTCCACAGCTGGCGCGGTCATCGCTCGCCGGGATGCTGAGCGCACCACCCGGCCACGCCGCCGGAGGACGTTCACGCAGACGACACCCGATCACGATCGACGACGACACGACGCGCGACTCGCCGTACCCGTCCAACATCGCGGTCTCCGGGCCTGCCCAAGGGCATCACTGACGTCAACGTGTCCCTCATCGAGCTTCGACCACACGTTCGCCAGATGACGTCGACGTCCTGCTCGTCGGCCCGGGCAGGCCAGTCGGTCATCGTGCTCAGCGACGTCGGGCGGCGGACGACAACGTCAGCGGCGTCAACCTGACCCTCGACGACCAGGCGACGGCCAGCTGCCCCAGACGCGACGACGTCGACCAGCGGGACCTACAAGCCGACCAACTGCGGGGGCCGGCGACGACGCTTCCCGGCGCCGGCCCCCGACGCCGACGCCTGGCGGGGACCACGCTGGCCACCTTCAACGGGACGGACCCGAACGGGACCTGGTCGCTCTACGTCGTCGACGACGACGGCGTCGGCGACGACGGCGACTTCTCGACAGCTGGAGCCTGCAGATCACCACCGTCGACGTGCCTGCGGCACCGGTGTTCACCGACACCCGCGAGCAACCCGCAGTCACGGACACCGACGGTGACTTCATCCTCGCCGGGACCGCGCCAGGCCGGCTCGACCGTGAAGGTCTTCGAGGGCGCAACCCAGGTCGGCAGCGTGCCGGCCACGAGCGGCTCGTGGGCGCTTGCCCTGGTCGACGTGCCGGACGGCATCGCACACCTATACCGCGACCGCGACCGACGGCTTCGGCAACGTCTCTGGCCCGTCGGCGTCGCGCACGGTGGTCGTCGACACCGTCCACCCGCACGTCACCCGCACCCGACCGGCGTCCGGCGCTGACGACGTGCGGCGGGGTCGCAACATCCGTGCCACCTTCAGCGAGGCGGTGCGGCCCGGCACGCTGACCAAGGCCAACGTCCGGCTGGTCAACACCGAGACCGGCGACGCGGTCCGGGCCCGCCGCACCTACAACGCCACGACGCACACGGTGGTCATCAACCCGCGGCGCGACCTCGCCGCCGGACACGCGCTACCGCGTCGTCATCGGCACCGGCGTCAAGGACGTGGCCGGCAACCGGCTCGACCAGAAGCCGCGCACCGGTCTCCAGCCCAAGACCTGGCGGTTCACCACCCGCTGAGCAAACATCCGGCATCGTCCGACCCGGTTCGAGCCGGTTCGAGCGGATCTTGCGGAGGGACCCCCATGTCTCGTGCAACCACGGCTTCGACGCTCGGTGCTCGCCGGATCGTCGGCCGCAGCGCTCGCGCTGACCGGACTGGTCACGGCGCAACCAGGCCTGGCCGCCGGAGGAAGCTTTCAGCAGCTGACGCCGATCACGATCGACAGACCTCGACGGGACGGTCTCGCCGTATCCGTCGACCATCGTGGTGTCCGGACTCCCCAGGGGCATCACCGACGTGAATGTGACTCTCACCAGTTTCGATCACACCTACCCCAACGACGTCGACGTCCTGCTCGTCGGCCCGACAGGAAAGTTTGCCGTGCTCGTCAGTGACGCAGGCGGAGACTGGAACGTGAATGGCGTCAACCTCACGATCGATGACCAGGCGGCTGCTCAACTGCCCCAAGCGGACCAGATCGTCAGCGGGACCTACCAGCCGACGAACTTCGAGGCTGACGATGAATTCGGGCCAGCCGCCCCCGATACGGACACATCGGTGGACCTGCTGAACACGTTCAACGGGACAGACCCGAATGGGACGTGGTCGCTCTACGTCGCCGACGACTACGGCTCGGAGGACGGCGGCGACTTCGGCGGGTGGAGCGTGCGGATCACGACCGTCGACCTGCCGGCAGCCCCGGTGTTCACCGCACCCCTCAGCGATCCCAGCACGGACACCGACGGTGACTTCAGCCTGGCCGGGACCGCGCCGGCCGGGTCGACCGTCAAGGTCTTCGATGGCGCGACCCAGGTCGGCAGCGTGCCGGCCACGAGCGGCTCGTGGGCGCTCGCCCTGGTCGACGTGGCGGACGGCTCGCACACCTACACCGCGACGGCGACCGATGGCTTCGGCAACACCTCGACGCCGTCGGCGTCCCGCACCGTCACGGTCGACACCGTCCACCCGCACGTCACCCGCACCCGACCGGCCTCCGGCGCTGACGACGTGCGAAGAGGTCGCAACATCCGTGCCACCTTCAGCGAAGCGATGCGGCCCGGCACGCTGACCAAGGCCAACGTCCGGCTGGTCAACACCGAGACCGGCAACGCGGTCCGGGCCCGCCGCACCTACAACGCCACGACGCACACGGTGGTCATCAACCCGCGGCGCGACCTCGCCCCGGACACGCGCTACCGCGTCGTCATCGGCACCGGCGTCAAGGACGTGGCCGGCAACCGGCTCGACCAGAAGCCGCGCACCGGCCTCCAGCCCAAGACCTGGCGGTTCACCACCCGCTGACGCGGCATCAGCGGAGCACCCAGCCCGCGTCCGGGAGCCCTGGACGCGGGCTTGGTGCGCAGTTGAGCAACGACTACTCACGATCCGAGCGCGCCGACAGCCGACCCTCGGGTCATGACCTCATCGACCACGTACCCGAAGCCAGACCTCTCACGTCTCGCCGACCGCCGACGCTTCCGCGAGTCCATGGAGCCTGGGCGGCAGCGGCTGTGATCGGTGCGGGGGCGACGGTCGCCCTCGCACCGGCCGCGTCGGCGCGCCACCGGCGACCGCGACGAACCCCGAACGGCATTCACGCTGCTACAACCAGTTCTACACACACGTACACCAACGCCGACATCACGATCACCGACAACGCACGCCGCCTCGCTCATATCCGTCGACCCGTGACCGTTCTCCGACGTCCACGGCATCGGTGACCGACGTCGACGTGCATGCTCAAGGACGTCACCCACACCTTCCCTGACGACCTGGACGTCATGCTCGTCGGCCCCCTCGGGCAGCAGCGTCGTCCTGATGAGCGACGCTGGCGGCAGCCACGTCGGTCGTCCAACATCGACGCTGATGCTCGACGACGAGGCCGCCGTCCGGGCTGCCGACAGGCTCCCAGATCTCAGGCCGGCACCTTCACAGCCCGACGAACGACAACTCTGGCGACCAGCGCCTGACCCCGACACGTTCGTAGCCCCGCGCCCGCACCGCTGTCGTCGGGGGCCGGGTCACTGCTCTCTCGGCCTTCGACGGAACGGACCCCAACGGCACCTGGAACCTGTTCGTCGTGGACGACGCACGCGGGCGATCTGCCGGCTCTGATCTCCGGCTGGACGCTCGACCTGACGACCACGGACGGCACACCAGCCGTACCCGTCCACCGTCAACGTCTCCGGTACGACCGGAACCGTCACCGATGTCGACGTCGCCGCTGCACGGCTTCGCCCACACCTTCCCCGACGACCTGGACGTCATGCTCGTCGGTCCCGCCGGTCAGCGCGCGATGCTCATGAGCGACGCGGGCGGTGAACGATGGCGACGTGATGCCAACCTCGAGCTCGTCTTCGACGACGAGGCCGACCGTGCAGCTCCCCGACGGCGTCGAGTTCACGGACGGCAGCTACCGGCCCGGCGACTTCGAGGCGGACGACCCGTTCCCCGCGCCCGCACCGAGCCTCGCCGGCATCGGGACCTCGCTCTCCGTCTTCGACGGCGGCAGACCCGAACGGAGCCTGGCAGCTCTTCGTCGTTGATGACGCATCACGTCGACCAGGGAGCACTCGAGGGCGGGTGGAGCGCTGCGCATCACGACGACCGACGTCGCACGCGACCAGGCCTGGCACCGGAAGCCGGGCGGAGCTCCGGCCCGGACCCCCTCGACGACTCCCGCTGCGGGCGACACCAGCCCACCCGCAGGTCGACTGCGTCCTCAGCCCGAAGGCCGGAGCGGACGGCGTCAAGCGCGGCGTCACCGTCAAGGCAGCCTGTCCGAGAAGGCCCGAACGGCACCGTCACCGGCTCCACCGTCCGGCTCAGCCGCAAGGGCAGCACCAAGGCTGTCGCCGCCGCCGTCCGCTACCACCGGACGACCCGCACCGATCAGCATCGACCCGGCTGCGCGGCTCAAGGCCGGCACCACGCTACACGCGTCGTCGCTGACCACCGCGCATCACCGACCTGGCCGGCAACGCCCTGGACCAGAAGCCGGCCAAGACCGGCCTGCAGAAGGCGGTGTGGACGTTCACGACCCGGTGACGACGGGCTGTCCCGCCGCACCGACCAGCGAGCCCGGAGCCGTCCCCACGACGGTTCCGGGCTCGCCGCTAGCGCTCAGTCCTGCGGCGGCTCGAAGGAGGACGTCCGCGCCATCCCGGCGGCTCGTCCCTTGGCGGCGATCACGACCGCCATCTTGCGCGAGGCCTCGTCGATCATCTCGTCGCCGAGCATGACGGCGCCGCGCATGCCGCCGGCCTCGGACGTGTGCCAGTCGTAGGCGTCCAGGATCAGCTCGGCGTGGTCGTAGTCCTCCTGGGCCGGCGAGTAGACCTCGTTGGCCGCGTCGATCTGGCCGGGGTGCAGCACCCACTTGCCGTCGAAGCCCAGCGCGGCCGACCGGCCGGCGACCCGGCGGAAGCCGTCGACGTCCTTGATCTGCAGGTAGGGGCCGTCGATCGCCTGCAGGCCGTACGTCCGGGCAGCCATCAGGATGCGCATCAGGATGTAGTGGTAGGCGTCGCCGACGTCGTAGCCCGGCGGCTGCTCCCCCACGACGAGCGACTTCATGTTGATCGACGCCATGAAGTCGGCCGGGCCGAAGATGATGGTCTCGACTCGCGGCGAGGCGCCGGCGATCGCGTCGACCTCGACGAGCCCCTTGGCGTTCTCGATCTGCGCCTCGATGCCGATGCGGCCGACCTCGAGCCCGAGCGTCTTCTCCAGCTGGGTGAGCAGCAGGTCCAGCGCCTGCACCTGCGACGCGGTCTGCACCTTGGGCAGCATCACGCAGTCCAGGCTCGCCCCGGCCCCTTCCACGACAGCGATCACGTCGCCGTAGGTCCACTGCGTCGTCCAGTCGTTGACCCGCACCACGCGCGTCTTGCCGGCCCAGTCGCCATCGGTGAGCGCCGCCACGATGTTCGCCCGCGCGTCGACCTTTGCCAACGGCGACACCGAGTCCTCCAGGTCGAGGAAGACCTGGTCGGCCGGCAGCCCCTGCGCCTTGCCCAGCATCTTGGGGTTCGAGCCGGGCACCGCCAGGCACGACCGGCGAGGCCGCAGGGCCGGAGGCTGCCGGGGGTCGGTCGGAGCTGCTGGCACGGAGTCGCTCGCCGTCATGGCGGGCAGGCTAGGCGACCGGCTACTCGGACGGGATCGCGGGCTCCACGTCCGCGGGCCGCGCGGACACGACGATGCCGAGCCCGACGAGGAGCAGCAGCGCCGCCGGCAGCGCGGCCAGCGGTGGCACCTGCCCGAGGAAGACGGCCGCGATCACCGCGGCGCCGGGCACCTCGAGCAGCAGCACGAGCGACACCACCGTCGGGCTGGTGGTGCGCAGCACCAGGTTGAAGAGCGAGTGCCCGAGCAGCTGCGCGCCGGCCGTCAGGGCGAGCAGCTGCAGCCAGGTGCGGCCGTCGTAGCCCACCAGCTCGACACCCGCCACCAGGCAGACGGCGAGCAGCACCGCGCCCGCCGTCGAGTAGCAGATGAGCGTGTACGTCGTCGTGCTCACCGAGCGACGGACCTCGCCACCGGCCACGGTGTAGAAGGCCGCGAAGACGCCCCCGAGCAGCGCCAGCAGGTCGCCCCACAGCGCCTGCGGCTCCAGCGAGAAGTCCACGCCGGTGAGGATCACCACGGCTACCAGAGCGATCGCGATGCCCAGCCAGGTGCGCCGCGGCACGACGTGACCGGTCGCACGGGCGATGAGGGCGACGAACACCGGCTGGGTGCACACGATCGCGGTCGCCGACGCGACCGAGGTGTAGCGCAGGCTCGGCACCCAGGTGGCGAAGTGCGCCGCCAGCAGGACGCCGGCACCCAGCGCCCAGCGGCGCTCACGACTCGTCAGCCCGCGCAGCTCGCCAAGCCTCGTCGCCACGGCCACCGGGGCGATCGCTGCCAGGGCGAAGACGTTGCGCCACATCGCCACCGCGAGCGCGGGTGCCGCGATGGCGGCCATCAGCGGACCGGAGGTCGAGACCGCCACCAGCCCGACTGTCATCAGCGCCAGGTCGGTGCGCGGCGGCAGGTCCACCACGCCCGGAGGAGGGGCGGGCTGGCGGGTCACCGGCCCATCCTCCGGCATCGGCGCCCCCCGGACCCCGGCGGTCTGTGGCAGGCTCCGGCTGTGGCCGACCCGCTCTCGCTGGCGCTCGTCGAGGAGGCGTGCGGCAAGTCGGCCATGGTGTGGCTCCGGATGCCCGGCGACCAGCGGTCGCACGCCGCGTGGCACGTGTGGACCGACGGCGCGGTGCATCTCGTGACCGGTGGCGCCGAGCAGCCGCTGACCGACCTGCCCGGCCTGGTCGACGGCGCAGAGGTCGACGTGCTGGTCCGCAGCAAGGACGACGGTTCCCGCCTGGTTGCCTTCCGGACCGTCGTGTCGGACGTACGTCCCGATGACGACCGGTGGGACACGGTGGTCCCCCTCCTGCACGCCAAACGGCTCAACCCGCCCGACGGCGAGGAGCAGCCGGCGCGCTGGGCCCGGGAGTCGCGCGTCCTGCGGCTCGAGCCGACGGGTCGGGTGCTCGAGCAGCCGGGCCACCTGCCGACCAGGTCGCACGCCGCCGAACCGCCGTCGTCGCCGGCGACGACGCGCGGACCGCTGCCGTTCGTGCTGGGACGCCGGGCGCGGCGCCGCTGAACCAACGCGGCGGTGACCGCAACGACTACTCGGCCCGCACGGGCGGGCGGCTCTCCATCATGATCTCGGCGAGCAGGTTGTAGGCGCGTGTCCATGACTGCCGGTGCTCCGGGGTGAACCGGGCGCCCAGCTGCTCCTCGAGGGCGTCGAGCAGCGCGTCGCGCACGAAGGGGTAGTGCGCGACGCGCACGCCGTACCCGGCGTGCCGGGCGCCGAGCAGCGTCGCGCGGCTCTCGACCTCGGTGAGAGCCGGCATGGCGCGCGCGAACGCCTCGATCTCGGTGACGAAGCGGTGATGCTGCTCGGTCATGTCGGCGGGGAACATCGCGCGCAGCTCGGGATGCCGCTGGAAGAGCAGCTCGTAGAAGCGAGCGACCAGCACGGTGTCCTCGTGCACCATCTCCGCGGTGTCGACCACCCGGGCGACGTCCTCGGGCGTCATGCCTGCTCCTCTCCCAGCGCGGCCGCGACCTCGGCCCGGCTGCTGATCCCCAGCTTGCCGAAGATCCGCTGGAGGTGGTTGTCCACCGTACGTACCGACAGGACGAGCGCCGCGGCGATGTCCTTGGAGCTGCGTCCCTGGGCGACCAGCACCGCGATCTCGCGCTCACGGGCCGTCAGGCGTTCGACCTGGCCGGCGTCGGCCGAGAGCAGTGCCGGCGTGCGCGCGCCCTCGACCTCGGCCACCCAGCCGGTCACCTGCCGGGCGAGCGCGGTCGCCCGGCGCGGGTCACCGCGACGGCGCGCGAGGTCGGCCGCCTCGCTGGCCGCCTCGGCGGCGCTGAGGACCAGGCCGAGTGCGCTGCAGACGTCCGCGGTCGCGGCGAGACCGTCGACGTCGCCGGTGGCCGACGCGGTGGCGTGGGCCGCGAGCGCGTCGAGCAGCCGGCCGTCGTCCTGCGTGGCCAGCGCGGCCAGGTCCTCGGCCACGGCGCGGGGACGCCCGAGCCGCACCCGGTCGTAGGCCGCGTGCGCAGCCTGGGCGACGTGGCCCTCCTCGATCGCCCGGACCGTGGCCGCCTCCAGGACCGCGTGGGCGCCCTCCAGGTCGCCGGCGGCCATCAGGCGCCAGGCCGGCCCGCGGGCCAGGTCGCCCGGGAACATCGCCGGGTCCGAGACGTCGGCGCCGAGGTCGTCCCAGACCGCCGCGGCATCGGCGAGCGCCGGGCGGTCCGCGACGAGCGCGGCCGCGGTCATCATGCCGCTGGCAGCCAGCGCCAGGGGCAGCCGCTGGCCGAGCCGGCGGGACAGGCCGAGCTGCTCGCGGTACCACCGAAGCGCCAGGCGGGGGCGGCCACGCAGCAGGCTGGTGCGCCCGAGCCCACCGGCGAACCACAGCTGCGCGAGCGGCAGGCGGCCCCGCGCGGCGAGGGCGTAGCACTTCTCGGCCAGCTCCTCCGCGGCCGACAGGTCCCCGGCCTCGGTCAGCGCCAGGACCACGGCGACCTCGCCGCCACCCGGCCACTCCGGGAGGGGCTCGTCCCAGCGCCGGACGGCCTCGGCGGCCCGGCCCGTCAGCGCCAGCGCACTGACCTCGGCGCCGGCGCCGGCGCCGGCGTGGTGGCGGGCGCTGGGGTCGTAGGGACCGGTCTCGGCGAGCACGGTTCGGGCAGCCGCCGGACCCCGGTGCCAGAGGGTGAACTGCGCCCGGCGCAGCCGGACGACGGTCGCGGCCGTCGCCGACAGGCCGTCCCGCGGGGTCTCCGCGAGCAGGTCCAAGGCGTCGTCGAAGCGACCCAAGCCGTACGCGAGCACTGCGGCCCGCACCGCACGCAGTGTGGCCACCGTGTCCACGTCATCCGGACCGCCTGCGCGGTCTGCGGGGTCTTCGTCGCCGAGGGCGGCGAGCGCATCGGCGAGAACACGGTCCGCCTCGTCGAAGCGTCCGCGCTCGTAGAGCACCTCGGCGAGCAGTCGGGCGGCGGTGGGGCTGCCGCTGGCGACCAGGCCCGCCCGGGTCAGGCGCTCGATGGAGTCGAGGTCGCGGCCGGCCCTGGCAAGCTCCACGGCTGCGTCCAGCACCTCCGGCGGAGCCTGTCCGTCGGCGTCCAGCCGCAGCAGCGCCACCCGGTAGTGGTCGTCCGCCCGGCGCAGCCCGTGCGCCTCCAGCCGCTCGGCGTGCCGTCGGGCGAGCCGGGCGGCGGCGACCCGTCCCAGCCCGGCGCGCAGGACCTCTCGATGCAACCCGTGCGCCACCCGGACGGTGCGGCGGCGACCGGACTCCACCACCCGGAGCAGCCCGGCCCTCTCGGCCCGCTCGACGGACTGGTCACCGTGGTCGGCGAACATGTCGCCCAGAGCGGCGGCCGGCCCCACGGCGACGTCCTCGAGGAGGGCGTGCACTGCCGGTCCCAGGCTCTCGACGCGAGCCCGCACCAGTGACTGCAGGACACCGGAAGCCTGCGGCATCCCGTCGAGCCGCCAGACCCCGTCCTCCTCGTGCAGTGTCCCCGCGGTGAGCGAGCCCAGGACCAGCTCGCGGAGGAAGAGCGGGTTCCCGTCGCTCGCGTCCAGCAGCGCGAGGGTGGTGCCGCCGGCCACCGGGCCACCGAGCACCCGGTGCACCAGGGTGTCGACCGCCAGGTCGTCCAGCCGGCCCAGCTCGACGACATGTGCGCGCCCCTGACGCCACATCGTGGCGACCGGCTCCGGCGCATCGGCCAGGTCGGGCACCGTCACGACGAGGCGCACCGGCGCGTGATCGAGCAGCGGACCGAGCAGGGACACCGTCGTCTGGTCGAGCAGCTGCGCGTCGTCGACGCACACCACGAGCCGCTCACTGCGCTCGAGCTCCGACCGGGCGTGCGCCACCAGCGCCGCAGGATCCCCGAGAACCCCCCGGGGCACGAGGTGGGCGACCGCCCCGAGCGGTGTGTCGCGGGTGGCCGCGGTCGCGGTCGTCCACAACGTCGGCCAGCCCTCGCCCGCGAGCCGGTCGAGGGTCTCGCGCGCCAGCCGCGACTTGCCGACACCCGGTTCGCCGGTGATGACCACGGCTTTCACCGATCCCGCGGACAGCGACTCGAGGATGTCGTCGAGGTCGCCGCGCCGGCCGGTCAGGGGCCAGGTCAGGACCCGTGATGACTCCGTCTGCGTGGACATGCCGGGTCGGACCTCCCCACTTCCACGACCCCGCCCCCAGAGTGCGCCGAACGGCTCGCCGCGCGGTAGATCGCATGCTAGGTCGTAGGACGACCGCGCGGCGCTAACCTGGCTTCTCGTGACTGGCGCCCCGACCCGGGTCTTCGTCGCGCGGCTCGCCGGCCGTCCGCTCTTCGACCCGATGGGCGACCAGGTCGGCCGGGTGCGCGACGTCGTCGTCGCGCTCCGCGCCAGCGGTGAGGAGCCCCGTGTCCTGGGTCTCGTCGTCGAGGTGCCCGGCCGGCGGCGCATCTTCCTGCCGATGACCCGGGTGACCTCGATCGACGCCGGGCAGGTCATCACGACCGGCCTGGTCAACATGCGCCGCTTCCAGCAGCGTCCCACCGAGACCCTGGTCCTCGGCGAGATGCTGGACCGGACCGTCACGATCCTCGAGGACTCGACCACTGCGGTCGTCGAGGACGTCGGCATGGAGCAGCAGCGCACCCGCGACTGGGAGGTGACGCGGGTCTTCGTCCGCCGTCCCGGCAAGGGGCTGCGCCGGCGCGGCGAGGCCATCACGCTCGAGTGGCGCGACGTCAGCGGCTTCAGCGTCGACGAGGAGGGCCAGGGGGCGGCCAACCTTCTCGCGACCTTCGAGAAGCTCAACGCCGCCGACCTGGCGACCGTGCTGCACGGGCTGTCGCCCAAGCGACGGGCCGAGGTGGCGGCCGCGCTGGACGACGAGACGCTCGCAGACGTCCTCGAGGAGCTCCCCGAGGACGACCAGGTGGAGATCCTCGGCAAGCTCGAGGAGGAGCGCGCCGCCGACGTCCTCGAGGCGATGCAGCCCGACGACGCCGCCGACCTGCTCTCCGAGCTCCCGCACGACGACGCCGAGAAGCTCCTCGAGCTCATGGAGCCCGACGAGGCCGCTCCGCTGCGGCGCCTGCTGTCCTACTCCGACGACTCGGCCGGCGGCATGATGACCACCGACCCGGTCGTCCTGCCGCCGGACGCCACCGTCGCGGACGCGCTCGCGCGGGTCCGCCAGCCCGAGCTCTCCCCGGCGCTCGCCGCGCAGGTCTACGTCTGCCGGCCCCCGCTCGAGACGCCGACCGGTCGCTACATCGGCATCGCGCACATCCAGCGGCTGCTGCGCGAGCCCCCGTCGGCACTCGTCAGCGGCGTGGTCGACTCCGGCATCGAGCCGCTCCGGCCCGACGTGCCGCTCGGCGAGATCACGCACCACCTGGCGACGTACAACCTGGTGGCTGTCCCGGTGGTCGACGCGGACGACCACCTGCTGGGGGCAGTCACCGTCGACGACGTCCTCGACCACCTGCTCCCCGACGACTGGCGGGCCCGGGACCGGGCAGCGCTGGCCGCCGGCGCGGAGCCGGAGGTGGAGCATGGCGCGTGAGACCCGGCGCAGCTCGGCCACCCGCCTCGACCAGCCGCGTGAGGTGCGCCGCAGCCTGGTGCCGACGCCGACCTACGACCCGGAGGCCTTCGGCCGGCTGAGCGAGCGGATCGCCCGCTTCATCGGCACCGGCCGCTTCCTGGTCTACATGACCGTCTTCGTGGTGGTCTGGGTCATCTGGAACGTCGTCGCCGAGACCCTCATCTTCGACGACTACCCCTTCGTCTTTCTCACCCTGATCCTCTCCCTGCAGGCGTCGTACGCCGCTCCGCTGATCCTGCTCGCGCAGAACAGGCAGGCCGACCGCGACCGGGTGCAGTACGAGCAGGACCGCGCCATGACCGAGCGCACCATCGCCGACACCGACTACCTCACCCGTGAGCTGGCGTCCTTGCGGATCGCGGTGGGCGACATGGCCACCCGCGACTTCCTGCGCTCCGAGCTGCGCCAGCTGCTGGAGGAGCTCGACGAGCGCCGGGCAAGCGACGACGGCACGGAGACGGTGGCCGACTCGCGCTGAAGTTCGGGCAGCCGCCTCCCGATGTTTGAACCGTGAGCTCCCCCCTGCCCGAGCGCCTTCGGCTCGGCGACGTCCTTGTCGCGGCCGGGGTCCTGACTCCCGAGGAGCTCGAGGAGTCGCTGGCAGCGCAGCGGTCGATCATCGGCTCGCGACGCCGACTCGGTCACGTCCTCGTCGACCTGGGCGTGGCCACCGAGCGACAGATCGCCGACGCCCTCGCCGACCAGCTCGGGCTGGAGGTCGCCGACCTCACACGGGTCGCCATCGCTCCTGAGGTGGTGCGGCTGCTGCCCCGCGGGGTCGCCCAGCGGCTGGGCATGGTCGTGATGGAGCGGACGGCCGAGCGGATGACCGTGGCCGTGACGGACCCGACGGACGTGGTCGCACTGGACGACCTCCGGCTGCACACCGGGGCGAGCGAGCTGACCCTGCTGGTCGCTACCGAGACCCAGGTACGCGAGCACCTGACCCGCATCTGGTCGCTGTCCGAGGACTCGGGCGACGTGACGACCTACTTCGACGACATCGACGTGGCCTCGCCGGAGCAGGACGACGGCACGGGCGCCGACGACGCGCCGACCGTGCGACTGGTGAGCATGGTCCTCGCGGACGCTGTTCGTTCGGGCGCGAGCGACATCCACCTCGAGCCGCAGCGCGAGACGCTGCGGGTCCGCTACCGGGTCGACGGCATCCTGCGCGACGTCATGTCCGTCCCCCGCAGCGCGATGGCATCTGTCGTCAGCCGGCTCAAGATCGTGTCCGGCCTGGACATCGCCGAGCGCCGGCTGCCGCAGGACGGGCGGACCCGGATCTCGGTCGACGGCCAGCACGTCGACGCCCGGGTCGCGACCATCCCGTCCATCCACGGCGAGAAGGTCGTCATCCGGCTGCTGGCCCGCGCCGACCAGGTGCCGCCGCTGGACGGGCTGGGACTCGAGGCCGACCAGCTCCTCGTCCTGCGCCACGCTCTGACGTCGCCGCAGGGGCTGGTGCTGATCACCGGCCCGACCGGCGCCGGCAAGACCAGCACGCTCTACTCCGCCCTGGCCGACGTCAACTCCCCCGAGCGCAACATCGTCGCGCTGGAGGACCCGGTCGAGGTGCAGATGGCCGGGATCACCCAGATCCAGGTGCACGAGCGCAGCGGACTCACATTCAGCCGGGGGCTGCGTGCCGTGCTGCGCCAGGACCCCGACGTCATCCTGCTGGGGGAGATCCGCGACAGCGAGACGGCCGGCCTCGCGGTCCGGGCGTCTCTCACCGGCCACCTGGTGCTCACGACCCTGCACACCAACACCGCCGTCTCCGCGATGACCCGCCTGGTCGACATGGGCGTCGAGCCCTTCATGGTGGCGTCCTCGCTGAGCGCCGTCGTCGCGCAGCGACTGGTGCGCCGGCCCTGCCAGGGCTGCGTCGTGCCCGACGAGCCCAGCCCCGCCCTGCTCGCGTCGCTCGGCCTCGACCCGTCGGTGGTCGCCGCGGCAAACCCGGTCCGCGGCGAGGGCTGCGCGGAGTGCGGCCAGTCCGGCTACCGCGGACGCAGTGGCGTCTACGAGGTGCTCCTCATCGACCAGCACCTGCGCCGCGTGCTCGGCCACGACCCGACCGAGCGGGCCATCGTGGCCGCGGCCAGCGGGATGCGCACGCTGCGGGACGCAGCGACGGCCAAGGCACTCGCCGGCGAGACGACCTTCGAGGAGGTCGCGCGGGTCAGCCCGCGGGACTGAGCCGCACCGAGCCGCATCGCGGCTGGGCTGAGGGCTAGCGGACGTAGAGCTTCCCGTGGCGCGCCTCGACCGTCCCTCTGTGGAGCGGCAGGACGCGAGTCAGGACCTTGTACGCCACGCCCAGCCCGGGCACCTTCGCGAACACCCCCTGGGGTCCGCGGACCATCCGGCCGGTGCGCACGTCGTAGGCCGACTGGTGCCACGGGCACACCAGGCAGCCGTTCTCGTCGAGGGACCCGCCCGCGAGGTCGGCGCGCAGGTGGCGGCAGCGCCGGGACACGGCGAAGTAGGTCCCGTCGACGTTGCCGACGGCGTAGGGGCCGGCGCCCGTCACCGTGCCGGGCGGCAGGTCGGCGGCCGGCCCGACCTCGTGCTCTGCGTCCATGCGCCCATCCTGCTCCTGCCGGTCGCCCGCAGGCGACCTCAGGGCTCGTCGAGGATCCGCCCCATCAGCACGGAGAGCTGCTCGGCCTCGGTGTCGTCGAGACGGCCCATCGCGTGCTCGGCGACACCGCGCAGGTGGGTGCCGGTCGCGCCGCGCAGCCGCTGGTAGCCGGCGTCGGTCAGCACGGTGTAGAGCCCGCGGGCGTCGTCCTCGCAAGGCTCCCGCCCGACCAGGCCCTCGCGCTCGAGCCGGTCGACGAGCCGGGTCAGGCCGCTGCGGGAGAGCAGCACCCGCTCGGCCAGCTCGGACATCCGCAGCCGTTGCCGCGGCGCCTCGACCAGCTGCACGAGGACGTCGTAGGACGCCAGCGGCAGCTGCTGCTCGGACACCAGGTCGCTCTCCAGCCGACGGGTGACCAGCGCGTGGGCGCGCAGGAACCGGCGCCACGCGAGCAGCTGCTGGTCGCTGAGCACCCCCGACGTCATGTCACGGATAGTAGTCACGCATCTGCGGGTAGCGGGCGACTCCTGCACGACCGGTGACGGGACGTAGCATCGACCTCATGTCCGCTCCCACCGTCGAGGCGGTCCACGCCGCCCTCGCCACCGTCGACGACCCCGAGATCCGCAAGCCCATCACCGACCTCGGGATGGTGAAGTCCGTCGAGATCGACGCGTCCGGCGAGGTCGCCGTCGGCGTCTTCCTCACGGTCGCGGGTTGCCCGATGAAGGACACGATCACCAACCGGGTGACGGCGGCGGTGTCGGCGCTCGAGGGCGTCACCGGCGTCCGCGTCGAGCTGGACGTCATGTCCGCCGAGCAGCGCCAGGAGATGCAGGCGAGGCTGCGCGCCGAGTCCGGGGTGGCCGAGCGCGAGATCCCCTTCGCCAAGCCGGGGTCCCTCACCCGGGTCTACGCCGTCGCCTCGGGCAAGGGCGGCGTCGGCAAGTCCTCGGTGACGGTCAACCTGGCTGCGGCGATGGCCCGGTCGGGTCTGTCGGTGGGCGTGGTCGACGCCGACATCTACGGGCACTCGGTGCCACGCATGCTCGGTGTCACCGGCCGGCCCACGCAGGTCGAGGACATGATCATGCCGCCCTCGGCACACGACGTGAAGGTCATCTCGATCGGCATGTTCGTGGCCAACAACGCGCCGGTGGTCTGGCGCGGCCCGATGCTCCACCGTGCGTTGCAGCAGTTCCTCAGCGACGTGTTCTGGGGCGACCTGGACGTGCTGCTGATGGACCTGCCTCCCGGCACCGGTGACATCGCCATCTCGGTGGCCCAGCTGGTGCCGCCGGCCGAGCTGCTCGTCGTCACCACACCGCAGCAGGCCGCGGCGGAGGTCGCCGAGCGCGCCGGCACCATCGCGTTGCAGACGCACCAGCAGATCGCCGGCGTCGTCGAGAACATGAGCTACCTGCCGTGCCCGCACTGCGGGGACCGGATCGACATCTTCGGCAGCGGCGGCGGCCAGGCCGTGGCCGAGGGGCTCAGCCGGTCTGTCGGCGCGCCGGTGCCGCTGCTCGGCCAGATACCGATCGACACCCGGTTGCGCGAGGGCGGCGACAACGGCGTGCCGCTCGTGCTCGCCGACCCCGACGCACCAGCGGCCAAGGAGCTGCAGACCGTCGCCGACCGGCTCGGCCACCGGGCCCGCGGGCTGGTCGGCCGGTCGCTCGGACTGAGCCCCGCCGGCCGCTGACCGCCCGCTGCTCTAGGTCGCGTCCGGGTCGTAGGGCGGGGGCGTCGCCGGCGACGTACGGCCGGACTCGGCTCGAGGCACCTCACCGGGCCCGCGCCCGCGAGCCTTGGGCTCGTCGTCATCGTCCAGCTCGAGCGGGTCCAGCAGGTGCTTGCGGACCATCGTGCGCGGGTCCAGGTCGCGCACCGAGAGGTCACCGAGCTCCGGACCCAGCTCGCGGGTGACCTCCTCGCGCGCGTCGTTGGCCATCCGGCGCAGGTTGCGCAGCATCCGGGCCGCGTCGGCGGCGTAGCGCGGCAGCTTCTCCGGCCCCAGCACGATGATGGCGATCACGGCCAGGGCGACGAACTCACCCGGACCGATGTCGAACATCGCGCGATCCTCTCACCCTTCGGTGGCGCCCAGAGTGACCGTGTACTCGCGCTCGTCACCGTCGCGTCGCACGGTGAGCCGCACGTCGTCGCCCGGCTGGCGGCTGCGGATCGCGACGATCAGCTCCGAGCTGTCGGTCACGGCCTTGCCGTCGATCGCGACGATCAGGTCACCCGGCTCGAGCCCCGCAGCCTCGGCCGGCCCGCCCGGCACGATCGGCGGTGTGCCGTTGGCGGCGGGGGTCGTCGCGATGCGCGCGCCGTCGCCGTCGTACCGTCCGTCCAGGCTGGCACCGATGATCGGGAACTCGGCCTTGCCGGTGTCGATGATCTGCTCGACGGTACGTCGCACCTGGTTGATCGGGATCGCGAAGCCGACACCGATGTTGCCGCCCTCGCCGGTGAGGCTGCCGCCGACCGTGGCGATCGCGGAGTTGACGCCGACGACCTCGCCCTCGAGGTTCACCAGCGGGCCGCCGGAGTTGCCGGGGTTGATGGCCGCATCGGTCTGGATGGCGTTGATGTAGGCACTGTCACTGCTGCCGCCCTGGCTACCCGCGGTGACCGGCCGGTTCTTCGCGCTCACGATGCCGCTGGTGACCGTCCCGGAGAGACCGAGCGGCGAGCCGATCGCGACGACCGGGTCGCCGACGACCACCGAGTCGGAGTTGCCGAGATCGAGCGCTGGCAGGTTCCGGGCGTCGATCCGGAGCACCGCGATGTCGTAGCTCGCCGAGGTGCCGACGACGTCGGCCGTCGCCGACTTGCCGTCGCTGAAGGACACCGCGACGTCGCCCTGGGCCCCTTCGACGACGTGGTTGTTGGTGACCAGCAGGCCCTCGTCGTCCAGCACGAATCCGGACCCGGTCGCCTCCCCCTCGGCGGTCTCGACCTTGATCTGCACGACGCTGGGCAGCACCTGTGCGGCGACGCCGGGGATGCTCCGCGCCGGTCGGTCGACGCTGCGGGCCGGCGCGCTGCCGAGGTTGCTGCCGTCAAGGGTGACGCCGCCGTCGTCGCGCTCGGCGAGCAGGTAGCCGACGGCGCCGCCTGCCACGCCCGCCACCAGGGCGATCACCGCGGCCAGCGCCAGCAGCACGGGCGCATGCGGGCGGCGGCGGTCGTCGTCACCGCGGCCGATCGAATCGGTCACTGCCCACGGGTCGCGCGGCCCGTCGATGACCTCGGTGTCGGCCGTCGCACTGCGGCCGTAGGGGTCGTATCCGCCGTGCGGGTCGTAGCCGCCGTACGCCGCCGCGGCCGGCGCCTCCGGCCACGCCACGGCCGGAGCCGACTGGGCAACCGGCTGCTCCTCCGGGCCGGGCTGGGCCGGGGCCGACGACTGCTGGGCCGAGGCTGGCTGGGGAGCCGGCGGCTCGGCGTCCCAGGTCTCCTGCGGCGACCGGGCCCACCAGGGCGAGCCGCCCGAGGACTGCCCGTCGTCGGGTCGCTGGTCGTCGGTCATCGTGCAGGGCTCCCGTGCTCAAAGGACGGTCTCGAGGGGCGTGCGGCGTGCTGCGGGCGGGGCTACTCGAAGGGGTTGAACCAGGAGGCGACCCGATCCAGTCCCCGCCCGAGGCGGTCCACAGTGCCCTTCTCCCCCTTGCTTGCGCCGGCATGCAGCAGCACGACAGCACGGTCCACCGTACGCCGGGGCGCGTCACCCAGGACGACGTAGACCGTCTCGCCGCTGGCCCACACCGCCTTCCGGGGCACGGCGTCGCGCACCCAGACAGGATCGCCCGCGACCTCGATCCGGCGGTAGTCGCGCACATCGCTCTCGTCGAGCGAGCCGCGCATCTGGAAGACCGAGATGCTCGAGATCCCGTCGGCATAGCTCAGGTGGACGACGGACCCGCCCTTGCCACCCCGCCGGGCGTCGACCAGGGGCAGCGGACCGGGCAGGGCGTCGGGGCAGTCCCACCACCCGTGGCGCTTCATCCGGGCAAGGGCCGTGGCGTCCAGCGTCGAGCGCCAGGCCCGGCCGTCTACGGGGTCCGTCGTCGCAGTGTCGCTCGGCGCCTGCCACAGCCGGAGGTCGGTGAACGCGCTGACCCGGACCGCCCGGCCCGCGGCGTCGTAGACCTCGCGTCGCAGGACCACGCCGGACTCCCGGTCGAGCCAGAAGCGCGCGACGACGCGGCCTTCGGCGCCAGGGCGGACGGCCTCGACGACGTCGGTCTCCCGGCCGGCGACGCGGTCCGCTGTCCCCATCCGGAGGGAGTAGTAGCGGGTCAGCAGGGCCACAGCACCCCCGCCGACGAGCGACGGATCGGCGCCGTGGAGGGCCGCGGTCACGGCCGGACCCCCGGTCGACGACCGCACCGAGGTGCCGTCGGCCGGGGTGTGGGTGACCTCGACGACCTGCGAGACCTCCTTGCCGTCCTGGGCCGCGACGATCTGGGTCCCCTCGTAGGACCAGGTGGCCAGCGCCTGGGTGGCCCGCTCCATCGCGGTGCGCGCCGCGGGGTCGACCTCCGGCGCAGGGCGAGCGCGGTCGCGCGGGCCAGTCACCTCACCGGCCTGCTGGTCCGGCTCACCCAGCGGCACCACCAGGAGCAGAATCAGTGCCAGCGCGCCGACCACGGCGGCGACCCCCGCGACGGGCGCGAGCCGCCTCACCGCCGCGGCTGGCTGGTCGGGCCGCCGGACGAGCCGGCCGGCGAACCGGTCAGACCGGTCATCAGCCCGAGTCCTGGGTCACCGACCGTCACCGCGGTCGCCGTGCGGCCGTGCTCGACCGAGAGCTGGGAGACCGGTGCGACGACCGGGGCCGGCGCCCCGGCGCCGCCGGCGACGAATGCGGTGCCCAGGACCAGCCCGGCCACCGAGAGCGCGCCGGCCGTGGCGACCCGGACCCGCCGCGCCGCCCGTTCTCCCGGGCGGCGCGAGTCCTGGCGGGTCGGGCGCCGGCCATCGGCACGGGCGCCCCACGGGCGCGCGAGGCGCCGGGGTGGGGGCAGCTCGGGGACGACCGGGCCCTGCGGCATCCGGCGGGAGCGCGGCGGGAGCGGACCGCCGGGAGCGGCGAGCGACAGCAGCGCGGCCATCGTCTCGGGCGTGGGCCCCGGCGCGGCGGCCGAGAACAGCAGGGCGCGGACGGCGCGCTGCTCCTCCAGGGCCGCATGGCAGGAGGGGCAGCCGGCGACGTGCGCCAGCGCGCGGTCGCGCTCGGCGTGACTGAGCTCGCCGTCCGCGAGGGCGGCGATGCGATCTCCCAGGTGGGTCACTCGGGAAGCCCTTCGGCCGGCCGGCGACGCCCGTCGACGGGGGCCCGGTGCTCGAGCGCGGCGCGCAGCTGTGACCGGCCGCGGTGGATGCGGCTGCGCACCGTACCCAGCTTGATCCCCAGGGTGGCGGCGATCTCCTCGTAGGACAGGCCCTCCACGTCGCAGAGGACCACCGCCGCGCGGAAGTCGGGCGGGAGCGCGTCGAGGGCGCGCTGCACGTCGTCGTCGAAGTGGTTGTCGTCGTAGACCTGGGCCGGGCCGGGCTCGCGGGAGGCCAGCCGCTCCCCGGCGTCCTCGCCGAGCGCGTCGAAGCGGATCCGTTGCTTGCGGCGCACCTGGTCGAGGAAGAGGTTGGTCGTGATCCGGTGCAGCCAGCCCTCGAAGGTGCCCGGCGTGTAGGTCGAGAGCGATCGGAAGACCCGGACGAAGACGTCCTGGGTGAGGTCAGCGGCGTCGTGCGGGTTGCCGGTCAGGCGGTAGGCGAGCCGGTAGACGCGGGCCGAGTGCGTCCGGACGATCTCGTCCCAGCTGGGCGGGCTCCAGTCGGCCGCCGCCGCTGCGGGGCCGTCGGCCTCCTCGGGGCGCTCGGCAGCGGTCGGCTCGCTCACGCGCGCACCTCCCGCCTGTGGCGGTCTGACCGGCCGGAGCTGCCGGCGGACCGGCAGACCCGTGATGGCCGCGGTGGCCACTGCACCCATGGTGCCTCGTCATCCTCTCTGCTGCCCAGCGGGCGGGGCGCTCGGCGCGCTGCCCAGGTCACGTGACAACGACACCCGGATCGTGCAGGTTCCCTCCGCTAGGCTCCCGCCGTCCGAGAGGCGCCACGCGCCGCTCGGCACCGGACCCGACCACCCGACCAGCCCACCACCGCCGCACCAGGAGGCCGCCATCAGCGGGAACCTGCAGTCCAGCCGCACCTACGCCGAGGAGTTCATCGCCGAGGACGAGGTGCTCACGACCGCCCGCGCGAAGGGCACCGAGCTGGGCTGCGTCCCGATCCAGCCCGGCGGCGGGGCCGCGCTCGCCGTGCTGGCCGCCGCCATCGGCGCGAAGTCGGTGGTCGAGATCGGCACCGGGGCGGGGGTCGGGTCGGTCTGGCTGCTGCGCGGGATGCGTCCTGACGGGGTGCTCACCACGATCGACGTCGAGCCTGAGCACCACCGGGCGGCCCGCGAGACCTTCGCCGAGGCCGGGGTCGCGTCCAACCGGGTCCGCCTCATCTCCGGTCGGGGGCTCGACGTGCTGCCCCGCCTGACCGACGGCGCCTACGACCTGGTCTTCTGCGACGCCGACAAGCAGGAGTACGCCGGCTACTTCGAGCAGGCCATGCGACTGCTCCGCCCGGGCGGGGTCGTGGCGTTCGACAACGCGCTGTGGCACGACCGGGTGGCCGACCCGACCCAGCGTGACGAGGACACCACCTCGGTGCGCGAGCTCGGCAAGGCGGTCCGCGAGGACGAGCGGCTGACCAGCGCACTGCTCGCTGTCGGCGACGGCCTGCTGGTCGGGGTCAAGACCGCCTGACGCCGCCCTTCCCGGACGCCGTGACCGCTCCGCACGACTCCGGGCTCGGCGGGGGACGCAGCGCCCGGGAACCCGCATGATGGCGCTGTGCCACCGATCCGCGAGGGGTTCCTGCCGCCGTGGGTGGTGGGGCTCGCCGTCTTCCTCGCTCTTGCATTCGCGCTACAGCTGCTGCTGAGCGGGGGAGCCCTCCTCGTGGCTGTCCCGTCAGGGTTCGCTGCCGGCGCTGTGTATGGACGTCGACGGCGCCGGCACGAGTCCCGTGACGAGATGTGAACCCGGTCCTTGACCCGGTGAATGCGGCGGAGAGTAGCGCGGGCTCAGCGCAGGTCCTGCAGCCAGCGCAGCAGGAGGCGTGCCCCGAATCCGGTGCCGCCGCGGCTGACCTCGTGCTCGTCGCGGTCGGCCCGCGCCGGGCCGGCGATGTCGAGATGCGCCCAGCGGCGTGACCCGGCGAACTCCCGCAGGAACAGCGCCGCCGTGATCGACCCGCCCGAGATCAGCGGGTCACCGGAGGTGTTGCGCAGGTCGGCCACCTCGGAGTCCATGGCCTCGCGGTACTCCTCGACCAGCGGCATCCGCCACAGCCGCTCCCCGCTGGCCTCCCCGGCGGCCAGCAGGCCCTCGGCCAGCGGCTCGTCGGCGCTGTAGAGGGCGGCGTGCCGCCGGCCGAGGCCCTGCGACGCGGCGCCGGTGAGGGTGGCGACGTCGATCACGATGTCGGGGGCGAGCTGCGCGTCCGCGTAGGCCAGGGCGTCGGCCAGCACCAGCCGGCCCTCGGCGTCGGTGTTGAACACCTCGACGGTCCGGCCGCCGTAGTGGGTGATGACGTCCTGCGGGCGCACCGCGGACGCCCCCGGCATGTTCTCCGCCGCGGCCACCAGGCCGGTCACCCGCACCCGGACGCCGGCGTCGCGCAGCGCCGCCAGCACCGCGATGACTGCCCCGCCGCCGCTCATGTCGGTCTTCATCGGGACCATGGCCTCGCGCGGCTTGAGCGAGAGCCCTCCGGAGTCGAAGGTGATGCCCTTGCCGACCAGCACGACGTGCGGGCCCGAGCGGCGCAGCCGACCGGGCTGGTAGGACATCTCGACCAGCCGCGGCGGGCGCGACGACCCGCCGCCGACGGCGAGCAGCCCGCCGAAGCCCTCCGCGGCGAGCGCCTTCTCGTCGCGCACCGCAACAGCGAATCCGCCCTTTCGACCGAGGTCGCGAGCGCGCTTGGCGAGCCAGGCCGGGTCCTTGAGCTGCGAGGGGGTGTTGGCCAGGTCGCGAGCGAGGTGCGTCGCCCGCGCGCTGAGCTCCGCCAGGTCGACGGCACGGCGCAGCGCGGCGGCCCGGCGGCCACCGACGTGCAGGTGGAGCGCCCGGAGCGGGGCCTTCCGCGGCTCGTCGCGCGCGCCGTCGGCCCGGAAGCGGTACGCCGCCAGCAGCCCGCCCTCGACGAAGGCCCGGGCTGACTCGGGCTCGAGCCCGACCAGGGCGTCGGTGGCGACCGACGCGACCCCGACGCAGCTGCGGGCCATGGCGGCGCCGGCCCGGCGGGCGGCGAGCGGGGTCTCGTCCCCGAGGCCGACGAGCAGCAGCCGGCGGGTGCCGACGGCCGGGTCGGTGACCGGGAGGTCGACGATCTCGCCGGCCTCGGCCTTGGCGCTGGCCCGGCTGAGCGCGGTGCCGACGTCGAGGCCCATGCTGCGGCCGAGCTCCGTAGCGGCCTCCCCAGCCCGGGGCCGGCCCTCCACCGGGCGCACCGCGACCGCGAGCACCTCGGCGGCGGAGCCTGCCAGCGGCGCGTCATGGACGGTCACCGTGGGCGGCACGGCAGCTCCTCGGGTCGGTTCTCGACGGGTTCGGGGGCGGGAACGACCGCCGGCCCCGGCCCGCTCGTCGCGGGCCGGGGCCGGGCCTGTCGTTTCGCCGGGATCAACCGGTCGGTCAGCCGACCGCGGTCTTCAGCGCGTCTCCGAGCGCACCGGCCTCGTCGGCCGAGAGCTCGACGACGAGTCGCCCGCCACCCTCCAGCGGGACGCGCATGACGATGCCCCGCCCCTCCTTGGTGACCTCGAGCGGACCGTCGCCCGTTCGCGGCTTCATGGCCGCCATGCTGGCTCCCTTCGCTTGTGCACGCCAGCTGACGGCAAGACTCGTGCAGCCCGCGAGACGTCGACACGGCGTGTGTGTTGGGGCATTATCCCGCGAAACCCTCGCCTCGCGAAACACGACCACCGGCATGGACCCTCCCGACCGCCGCCCACGACGCTCCCGACGCCCTCCGCAACAGCACCTGTAGCGACCACCCGACGACCGCTCGACGACCAGTCGACGACCAGAGGACTGACAGCCGTGAACGCACGCTCGGCACTGTTCGACCTCTACGGCGACCACCTGCGCTCGCGCGGCGGCCGGGCACCGGTCGCCGCGCTGGTGCGGCTGCTGGCACCGCTCGGTGTCGCGGCGCCCGCGGTGCGCACCGCCGTGTCCCGCATGGTGCGCCAGGGCTGGCTGCAGCCGGTCCGGCTGGACGGCGGTCCGGGCTACGCACTGACCCCGCGCGCTGCCCGCCGGCTCGACGACTCGGCCGCGCGGATCTACCGGACCCAGGGCACCGGGTGGGACGGCACCTGGCACCTCGCCGTGACGGGCCTGCCGACCGAGCGCAGCCGCCGGGACCGGCTGCGGGCCGGGCTGACGTTCTTCGGGTTCGCCCAGCTCGACGACGCCACCTGGATCGGCCCGCGCTGGTCGGACGAGGTCGACTCGCTCCTCGAGGTCGAGGGAGTCCGCGCCGAGCGCTTCGTCGCCCGCCACGACGGCGACTCGGTCGGGCTGGTCCGGCGGGCCTGGGACGTCGAGGGGCTGGGCCGGGCGTACGGCCGCTGGCTCGCCGACGCCGAGCAGCTCGTCAGCCAGGCGGGCGCCGAGCCCGACGACGAGGCGGCGTTCGCCGCTCGCTCCCGGCTGGTGCACGAGTGGCGGAAGTTCCTCTTCCTGGACCCCGGCCTGCCGCGCCCGCTGCTGCCCGAGGACTGGCCCGGCGACAAGGCGGCCGAGTTCTTCGACGGCGAGAGCGAGAGACTGAGGGCCGGCGCTGACCGCTTCGTGGACAGCTGCCTCGGCCCGCAGCCCTGACCAGCCTCAGCGGCGCTGTCCGGACGTACGACCGCATCGACCCGACCGACCTCGACCCGCACCCAGGAGAGCCGTGTCCGACGTCCTGCACCTCGACCTCGCCGGCGCCGTCGCGACGGTGACCCTCAACCGGCCGGACGCGATGAACGCGCTCGACACCGAGCTCAAGGTCGCGCTGCGCGACACCCTCGCCCAGGTGGCGGAGGACGGCGAGGTGCGCGCCGTGGTCCTGACCGGAGCGGGCCGGGCGTTCTGCGTCGGTCAGGACCTCGCCGAGCACGCGCACAACCTGGAGACCGACAGCGACGCGGTGTGGTCGACGGTGCCGGAGCACTACACGCCGATCGCGTCGCTGCTGGCGACGATGCCGAAGCCGGTCGTCGCGGCGATCAACGGCACGGCGGCCGGCGCGGGTGCGGCCTTCGCCTTCGCGTGCGACTTCCGGGTGGCCGCGGACACGGCGAAGCTGACGATGGCGTTCTCCGCCGTTGGGCTCTCCGCCGACTCGGGTTCGTCGTGGTCGCTGCCGCGGCTGGTCGGGCTGGCCAAGGCGAAGGAGCTGCTGATGCTCGGGCCGACGCTGACGGCCGCGGAGGCGCTGGAGCTCGGCCTGCTCACCGAGGTGGTGCCGGCCGAGTCGGTGGCAGAGCGGGCCCGCGAGCTGGCGGTGCGGCTCGCGGCCGGGCCGACGGTCTCCTTCGGGGCGATCCGCCGGTCGCTGGCGCACTCCGCGGGGCACGACCTCGCCGCGTCGCTGGAGTTCGAGCAGCAGATGATGGAGCTGACCGGGTCGTCGGAGGACCACCGCGGCGCGGTCGCGGCGTTCCTGGCCAAGCAGCGGCCGACCTTCGAGGGGCGCTGACGTGGGCGCCGCCGAGAACCTTGCGACGATCGAGCGGCTCTACGACGCTCTGGGCCGGGCCGACGGCGAGACGATGGCCGCCTGCTACGCGCCGTCAGCCACCTTCACCGACCCGGTGTTCGTGGGGCTCTCCGACGGCGAGCCGGGCGACATGTGGCGGATGCTGACGAGTCGCGCTCAGGACATGACCGTCGAGCTCGTCGACAGCGACACCGAGGACGACGACCGCGGGTCGGCGCACTGGGTGGCGCGCTACACGTTCGCCCAGACCGGCCGGCCGGTCGTCAACGACGTGCGGTCGATCTTCCGCTTCGACACCGCCGGGCTGATCGTCGACCAGCAGGACGACTTCGACTTCTGGCGGTGGGCGCGGCAGGCGCTGGGCCGCCAGGGGCTGCTGCTCGGCTGGACCCCGGTGCTGCAGCACGGCGTCCGGGACCGCGCCATGGCCGGCCTGGAGGCGTTCCGCAACCGCTGACCCTCCGGCGTTGCCGCTAGCGGAAGGCGCAGTCGGCGAGGTGGTCGTTGACCATCCCGGTGGCTTGCATGAGGGCGTACGCCGTGGTCGGTCCGACGAACCGGAATCCCTTGCGCTTCAAGGCCTTTGCCATGGCGGTCGACTCGGGAGTGACCGCGGGCACGTCTCCTGTCGAGTGCGGTGCCGGACCGGGCGGGTCGGGGGCGAACGACCACAGCAGGTCGGTCAGCGGCTCGTCGAGGTCGAGGACCGCACGGGCGTTGGCGATGGTCGCCGCGACCTTCGCCCTGTTGCGCACGATGCCGGCGTCGGCGAGCAGCCGGGCCTCGTCGTCGGCGTCGAAGGTCGCGACGACAGCCGGGTCGAAGCCGGCGAACGCCGCGCGGAACGCCGGCCTCTTGCGCAGGATGGTCAGCCACGACAGCCCGGACTGGAAGGCCTCCAGGCTGACCCGCTCGAAGAGCTCGACGTCGCCGCGCAGCGGTCGGCCCCACTCCTCGTCGTGGTAGGCCAGGTAGTCCGGCGACGAGCCGGCGCCCCAGGGGCAGCGTGGGAGGCCGTCGGCACCGACGACCGGACCGCCGGTCACGGGTTGCTGACGACGTACCGCGCGAGACGGCGCAACGACACCTGCAGGAGCAGGCGGAGCGGGATGCGCACGACCGGCCAGGCGAGCTGACCGAGGGCACCGAGCGGGAGCAGCACCCACTCCGACCACACGACGCGCGAGCGCCCCGCCCCGAGGTCCTCGACCTCGAAGGCGCCGGACCCGCGGACGACCTTGCCGGTGTGGCGGACGACCGCGCGGCGCGGCGGTTCCCAGACGGTGATGGTCATCGTGTCGAGGAAGCCGAGGCGGCCGACGCCGGTGAACGCGCGGATCTCGCCGCCCACGACGTTGTCGCCCTCGGCGCGGGTGAAGAGCATCCAGCGGTCGTGGGCCGCCCAGTCGGTCAGCACGTCGAAGACCCGGGCGGCTGGCGCGTCCACCACCTGGGTCAGGACGAGCTCGGCCACGTGCGTCCTTCCAGCTCGGCGATCCTGCGGTCGCGCTCGTCGATCTCGAGGACCAGCCGGTCCAGGACGTCGTCGACCTCGGTCATCCGGTAGCCACGGAAGGCCAGGCTGAAGCGCAGCCCGTCGACGGCCGTGCGGTCGACCGGCCCGCTGGGCAGGACGCCGCGCGGCGAGCGGTCCGGCGGGGCATCGGCCAGCGACCCGCCGCGGCCGCCGGCGACCACCGCGATGGCGGCGATCACCCCGAGCAGGACCAGGAGCAGCACGATGGACACGAGGCCGATCGTGCCACGCTGGGGCGGTGACGTTGCGGCTGGGCGCTCGGGAGTTCGCGCCGGAGGACCACGCGGTGATGGCGGTCGTGAACCGCACGCCGGACTCGTTCTTCGACCAGGGCGCCTTCGTGGCGGACGAGGCAGCGATGGCCGCGGTGGACCTGGCGGTCGAGCAGGGCGCCGAGATCGTCGACCTGGGCGGGGTGAAGGCCGGGCCGGGCGACCCGGTCGACACCACCGAGGAGATCCGGCGCACCGCGGGCCTGGTGGCTGCCGTGCGGCGGCGGCACCCCGACCTGGTCATCAGCGTCGACACCTGGCGCGCAGAGGTCGGCCGCGCGGTGTGCGCGGCGGGCGCCGACCTGCTCAACGACCCGTGGCAGGGGGCGGACCCTGGCCTCGCGGTCGTGGCCGCGGAGCACGGCGCCGGCCTGGTGTGCAGCCACGCCGGCGGGCTGCCGCCACGGACCGACCCGCACCGGGTGGCCTACGACGACGTGGTCGCGGACGTGGTCGCCACGGTGACCGGGCTGGCGGAGCGCGCCGTGGCGGCCGGCGTCCGCCGCGACGGGATCCTGGTCGACCCCGCGCACGACTTCGGCAAGAACACCTACCACTCGCTCGAGGTGACCCGGCGGCTCGACGAGCTGGTGGCGACCGGCTGGCCGGTGCTGGTCGCGGTGTCGAACAAGAAGTTCCTCGGCGAGACCCTCGACGTCGACAAGGACAACCGCCTGGAGGCCAGCCTCGCGGCCACGGCGGTCGCGGCCTGGCTCGGCGGGCGGGTCTTCCGCGCCCACCAGGTGCGCGAGACCCGCCGGGTGCTCGACACGGTCGCGAGCATCCGGGGCACTCGGCCGCCGTCGGTCGCCCGCCGCGCGCTGGCGTAGTTGCCCCTGCAACCTCCGTGCAAGTGCGCTGCAGCCGACGATGAGCGACCTGGCCGCCGGGACCGGCCTGACCCCGAGCGGCGCCACGCGGGTCGTCGACCGGCTGGTCTCTCGCGGGCTGGTGGCCCGCTCGGCGTGCGCGACCGACCGGCGGATCACCCACGTCGCGCTGGCGGCCGGCAGCCGAGCCGACCGGCGGCGCGGCCTGAGCTCCTCCCTCAGGGCTCGGCCTGGTCAGGGCTCGGCCTCGAGCAGCTCGTCGGGCGCTGCGGTGCGGGTGGGGGTCTGCTGCCCGGCCTCGAGGGCGTCGAACGCGCTCATCACGTCACGCACCCAGGTCACGGCTTCTCTGGCCTGAGGGCGTACGAAGCCCTGCTCGACCAGCAGGTCCACCTGGGCGCGCAACGGGTCGAAGAGGCCGCTCGGGTCGAGGACCACCACGGGCTTGCCGTGCATCGCGAGGGTCCGCGCCACCCAGATCTCGAGGAGCTCCTCGAGGGTGCCGAGCCCGCCGGGGAGGGTCAGGAAGGCGTCGGCGCGCGCGTCCATGCCGGCCTTGCGGGTGCGCATGTCGTCGGTGACGACGAGCTCGTCCGCGTCGTGGTCGGCGACCTCGAGGTCGACGAGAGCGCGCGGTACGACGCCCACGGTCCGTGCGCCGCCGGCCCGGGCAGCGCGAGCGACCGCGCCCATGCACGAGACGCTCCCGCCGCCGCTGACCAAGGTGTGGCCGCGCCGCGCCAGCTCGGTGCCGACGGCGGCGGCGAGCTCGACGTGCGCCGGGTCGATGCGGCCGCTCGAGGAGCAGAAGACGCAGATGCTGCTCACCGGGTGCTCACCGCTCGGGGTGCCGCCGGTGCTCGGGGCCGCCGGAGGCGTCGGCGCGCGCCAGGTCGTCGGCCGCGGCCTGCGCGGCCTCGTGCTCGGCCGTGAGCTGCCACTCCGCCTCGGCCTCGTGCACCAGCCGCACGGCCTCTTCCGGGTCGTCGGTGACCCGGAAGAGCGCCAGGTCGGCCTCCTTGATCTTGCCCTCGGTCAGGACCGTGGATCGCAGCCAGTCGACCAGGCCGCCCCAGTAGGCCGTGCCGAGCAGCACGACGGGGAAGGACGTGACCTTGCGGGTCTGCACGAGGCAGAGCGCCTCGAAGAGCTCGTCGAAGGTGCCGAAGCCGCCGGGCAGCACGATGAAGCCCTGCGCGTACTTGACGAACATCGTCTTGCGGGCGAAGAAGTAGCGGAAGTCGACGCCGATGTCGACCCACTCGTTCATGCCCTGCTCGAAGGGCAGCTCGATGCCGAGCCCCACCGAGATGCCGCCCGCCTGCAGGGCGCCCTTGTTGGCCGCCTCCATCGCACCGGGCCCGCCGCCGGTGATGACGGCATAGCCCGCCTCGGCGAGCAGCCGGCCGACCTGGACGCCCAGGGCGTACTCCGGGCTGTCACGGGCCACCCGGGCCGAGCCGAAGACGCTGACCGCCCGGCCGAGCTCGGCCAGCGCCCCGAAGCCCTCGACGAACTCGGACTGGATCCGCAGGACTCGCCAGGGGTCGGTGTGGACCCAGTCGGTGGGGCCGCGGGTGTCGAGCAGGCGCTGGTCGGTCGTGCTGGACTCGACCTGCTGGCGGCGCAGGGTGACCGGGCCCTTGTGCACCTCGGCGCGGCGGTCCCCGCCGTCCGACGGGCCGTCCCCGTCCCCCGGTGGGGTGAACTCGAGTGCCATGCCGCGAAGGCTATCCGGACCGCCCGCCTGGGCAGGGTCAGCCGACGTCCGGGCCGACGCCGCCCTCCTGGGCCAGGTCCTCGAACACCTCGGCCAGCACGGCGAGCCGATCCTCGTCGAGCCGGTCGAACAGCGCCTCGCGCACGGCAGCGACGTGGCCCGGAGCGGCGGCGGCGACCGCGGCGTAGCCGTCGTCCGTCAGCACCGCGACCGCGCCCCGCCGGTCGGTGGGGTGCTTGTCGCGGCGCACCCAGCCCCGCTCCTCCAGCCGGGCGACGGCGTGCGAGAGCCGGCTCGGCGACGAGCTCGTCGTGCGGGCCAGCTCGCTCATCCGCAGCGACCGGCCCGGGGCCTCGGAGAGCATCGCCAGCACCTGGTAGTAGGCGTGCGGCATGCCCGCGTCCCGCTGCAGCTGGCGGTCCAGGGCCTCGTCGAGCTGGGCGCCGAACGCGAGGAACGCCCGCCAGGCGCGCTGCTCGTCGGCGCTGAGCCAGCGCGGCTCGGGGTCCGACGAGCCTGTGGTCGACGCGCCGGGGCTCGACGGCGTGGCGGGACCGGCCGCATCATCGTCCGGAGGGGGCACGTCGACACCGTACGCCGGAAATACTTGAACACTCAAGTTTATTGGACTATGGTGACGTTGAACGCTCAACGACCCTCAGGAGCCCGACATGCCGGTCCGCCGCCTCAACCACGCCGTCCTCTTCGTCCGCGACGTCGAGCGCAGCGTCACCTTCTACCGCGAGGTCCTCGGCTTCGCGCCGATCGACGGGATGGACGGCCTGCGCGGCGCCGCCTTCCTGCGCGCGCCCGCCTCGACCAACGACCACGACCTCGGCCTCTTCGAGATCGGCGCCCAGGCCGGGCCGAGCGGCGCCGGCCAGTCGACCGTGGGGCTCTACCACCTGGCCTGGGAGGTCGAGACCCTCGCCGACCTGGTGGAGGTCTCGCAGCGCCTTCAGGAGCGCAACGCCCTCGTCGGCGCGACCGACCACGCCACCACCAAGGCGCTCTACGCCCGCGACCCCGACGGCATCGAGCTCGAGGTGAGCTGGCTCGTGCCGGCCGACCTGCTGACGCCGGAGATCCTCGCCGAGCGCGACAAGCTCAAGCCGCTGGACCTGCCGGCCGAGGTCGAGCGCTTCGGTGCCGACACCGTCGGCGGGCTCGGCGTCTCGGTGCCGGCGCTGACGTAACGGCTCGCTGCCGAGACCTACCGCAGTCGGCCGAACCCGGTCGCCCTCACGGTGGCCGAGTGAGCGGGTCCGCACCCGCACCGCACGGCGACGCCGCTCGCACTGTGGTAGGTCTCTCAACCGCTCGGCGACTCGCGCGTCTTGAGGGCATGACGGGACGCGCAGCCGCCCTCGGCCAGGATGAGCCGGTGGCGGACGACCGGGCGGGCGGCGTCCCGGTCGACCAGGCCCTGACCTACGAGCAGCTGTTCCACACTCACTTCCGCGCGATGGTGCGGCTGGCCGCGATGCTCGGTGCGGACGACCCCGAGGACGTCGCCCAGGAGGCATTCGTCCGCCTCCACGGTCGCGCCAGGGCGCTGCGCGACCCGCACGCGGCCGTCGGCTACCTGCGCACCACCGTCGTCAACCTGACCCGCTCCCGGCAACGCCACCTCTCGGTGGTCCGGCGGCACCCGGAGGACTCACCGCCAGATGTGGCCTCCGCCGAGCACGACGTCGTACGTCGCGAAGCCGGCCGTGACCTGGTGGCCGCGATCGGCCGCCTCTCCCCACGGCACCGCGAGGCGCTCGTCCTGCGCTACTGGCTGGACCTGTCCGAGGCCGAGATGGCCGACGCCATGGGGGTCAGCCGCGGGACCGTCAAGGCGCACGTGTCCCGCGGTCTCGACGCGCTGGCCGCGCTGATGGAGGACCACCGATGAGCCCCGTCGACAGGCAGCAGATCGAGCAGCTGGAGCGCGACCTGCGCGCCGCCCGGACCGCCTACGACGACGTCGACGTCTCGCCCGACGCCTGGCAGCGCAACCAGGACCTCGTCGCCGGGGCGGCGTCCGACGGCCGCCGCAGCACGCTCACGGCGGTGGCCGCCGGTGTCGTGGTGCTGCTCGTCGTCGCCGCCGGCTGGCTGGCGCTCGGCGGTCGCGACCGGGCGAGCTGATGTACCCGGCAGCGGCGGCTCCGAGCCGTTCCGACTGGGCGTCGGGAGAGCTCACTGACCCGGTCACGGTGGCCCGGGTCGACCTCCCCAACGGGACGGTCGCCCTCGAGGTCGGCGTTGAGCAGCGCCAGGAGAAGGGCGACGAGCCGAGCCTGTGCTACCGCCTGAGCTCAACCAGCTCCGACGGCGCCAGTGCGAGCGGTGGAGGGGGGTGCACGAGCAAGGTCGATCGCGCCGACCTGCCCGGCGTGACGGTCGACTACCTGACCGGCGGCACCGCAGGGCTGTGGACGACCATGACCGGTGCCGTGGACCGGCGTGCCGCGAGGCTGACCATGTGGCAGGCCGACGGCACAGCCACCGACCTCGAGCTCCACGACCTCGTCGGGAGTGACCTTCGCGCCTTCGGGTTCCTCGGCAACAACGTCACGTCGATCCGGCCGGTGCGCCTGGTTGCCTGGGCCGACGATGCCGGGACCGAGGTGGTCGAGTCGGTCGACGTCGTGCGTCAGTTCGACCTGCAGTGGCTGCCGGGGCAGGAACGCGGCTGCGGGAGCGTCCACCAGGTGCCCGACGTCCGGTTCCCTGCCACGGGCGATCGGCCGGCCGTGCGGGTCAGGGCCTCGTACACCGACGCCGAGATCTCGTACACCGGATCCGGCGGAGGAACGCGCGAGGTCTGCCGGCCCATGACCGAGGCGCCTGTCGCCGTGGTCCGGACCGGTGACGAGCTGGTGATCGTCATGGCGCCCGAGGTGGCCGCGATCCGGCTCGACGGCCGAGGACGGCTCGGCCCGTCCGGGCCGGTTCAGCCGGTCGGCACCACGGTGTGGCGGGCGACCCTCCGTCAGGTGCAGGGACTCGGGGCCGAGGACACCCTGGAGTTCCTGGACGAGTCTGGTGCGGTGCTGCAGCGGTTGCCGGTCAAGTGGATCATCTGAGCCAGGCGGTCATCTTCTCCTCGCACTCGAGGATGGGCGCGATGTCGCAGTACTCCTCGCGCTGGTGCGCGACGCTCGGCTCGCCCGGCCCGTAGTTGACCGCCGGCACTCCGAGCGCCGAGAAGCGCGCGACGTCGGTCCAGCCGAACTTCGGCAGCGGCTCCCGCCCGACCATCTCGACGAAGGCTGCGGCCGCCGGGTGCGACAGCCCGGGCAGCGCGCCCGGTGCCGAGTCCGCGACCGTCACGTCGAAGCCGTCCAGCACATCACGCACGACGGCCGCTGCTTCGTCCTCCGACCTCGACGGCGCGAACCGGTAGTTGACCGAAACGACGCACTCGTCCGGGATGACGTTGCCGGCCACTCCCCCGCTGATGCCGACGGCGTTGAGCCCCTCGCGGTAGACCAGGCCGTCGATCTCCACCTGCTCGGCCTCGTACGCCGCGAGCCGCCGCAGCACCTCCCCCGCCGCATGCACCGCGTTGTCCCCCATCCACGACCGCGCCGAGTGCGACCGATGACCGCGCAGCACGACGTCGGCGCGCAGCGTGCCCTGGCAGCCGCCCTCGACGGTCGCGTTGGTCGGCTCCATGAGCACCGCGAAGTCGCCGGCGAGCCAGTCGGGGTTGCTGCTCGCGACCCGGCCGAGGCCGTTCTTCTCCGCCTCGACCTCCTCGTGGTCGTAGAAGACGTAGGTCACGTCCCGGTTCGGCGCCGGCAGGTGCGCGGCGAGCCGCAGCGCGACCGCCACACCGCTCTTCATGTCGGTGGTGCCGCAGCCGTGGATCCGGCCGTCCTCGACACGGCACGGCAGGTTGTCGCCGAGCGGCACCGTGTCGATGTGCCCGGCGACGACGACGCGCTCCGCCCGGGCGAGCGAGGTGCGCGCGACCACCGTGTCGCCGTCGCGGTCGACGGACAGGTGCGGTACGTCGCTGAGCGCCGACTCCACCAGGTCGGCCAGTGCCGTCTCTGAGCCGCTGACCGACTCGACGTCGCACAGGACGACAGTCAGCTCGGGCGCGGGCAGCGACAGGTCGAGAGAGTCCACGGGCTGGAACCCTACGGCCCGAAGGCGCAGAACTCGTTGCCGGCAGGGTCGGCCAGCACGTGCCAGTCGATGTCGTCGTCGGGTCCACGAAGCAGGGTCGCGCCGCGACGTACCAGCTCGTCGACGTCCTCGCAGACGACGTCCCAGTGCCACCGGTTCTTGACGGTCTTCTCGTCCTCGACGCCCACGAACTTCCACACGTCCCATGGCAGTCCGGGCACGTCGGCAAGCCACCGCAGCGTGCCGTCGGGTGCCTCGGTCGGGCGCGCGCCGAGGACGTCGGCCCACCACGCCGTGTCGGTGACCGGGTCGAGCGAGTCGATGACGAGGGCGCTGGGCGCGTCCTGCCCGGTCGGGAAGACGCAGAGCTCGTTGCCCTCCGGGTCGGCGAGCACGGTCCATCGGAAGCGCGCGGTCCGGTGGTCGTCGAGCACCCGCCCGCCGCTGTCGATCAACGGCCCGTAGGACGGCAGCACCAGGTCGAGGTGCACCCGGTTCTTGACCGACTTGGGCTCGGGGACCGTGTTGAACCACACGGTCTGCTCCGGACGGGTCCCTCGGAGCACGACGTCGCCCGAGTCCTGGGTCTCGGCCGGCAGCGCCAGGACCGAGGCCCAGAAGGGCGCGACGTCGGCGGGCCGGACGGCGTCCGGGCACAGGTCCTTCCATCGCGCGAGTGCCATGGGTCGGGAACCTATCCGGCTCTGGCAGGCTTTCGCGCATGACTTCCCCCGCGCACGGCACCGGCGTCCTGACGCGGCACGCGTCCGGCCAGGTCCTCGACGTCTGGTACCCCGACCCGCAGCTCGGCGAGCCTGCGGCCGACCCACCGCCCGGCGACGGCCCCGAGCTGCAGCACCTGGTCGGCGACGACGACGCCCGCCAGACGGTCCGCGAGCTGGTGACCACGACGGTCGACCTGGACGCGGCACCCGCCGACGCGGCCGACGTCTACCTGCGCCTGCACCTGCTGTCGCACCGGCTGGTCAAGCCGCGCGAGGCCGACCTGACCGGAGTCTTCGGGCTGCTCACCAACGTCGTGTGGACCAACCACGGGCCGTGCGCGGTGGACGGCTTCGAGCTCACCCGGTCGCGGCTGCAGCGCCGCGGACCGGTCACGGTGCTGGGCGTCGACAAGTTCCCGCGGATGGTCGACTACGTCGTGCCGTCGGGCGTACGCATCGGTGACGCCGACCGCGTCCGCCTCGGCGCGCACCTGGCGCCCGGGACGACGGTGATGCACGAGGGCTTCGTCAACTACGACGCCGGCACCCTCGGCACGTCGATGGTCGAGGGCCGGATCAGCGCCGGCGTCGTCGTCGGCGACGGCTCCGACGTCGGCGGCGGCGCGTCCATCATGGGCACGCTGTCGGGCGGCGGCACCGCCGTCATCTCGGTCGGCGAACGCTGCCTGATCGGCGCCAACGCCGGCATCGGCATCTCGCTCGGCGACGACTGCGTCGTCGAGGCCGGCTGCTACGTCACGGCGGGGACCAAGGTGACGGTCCGCGGCGGCGACTCGGACGGCCAGGTGGTCAAGGCCCGCGACCTCTCGGGGCGCGACCACCTGCTGCTGTGGCGCAACAGCGTCACCGGCGCGATCGAGGTCACCGCCCGCGAGGGATCGTGGGGCGCTCTCAACGACGCGTTGCACGCGCACAACTGATCGTCCGAACTGACCGGCTGACCGACGGATCACGGGAGGAGCGCGGGTGCGGCTGACGCGACGGGGTCGCCTCGCCGTCACGCTGAGCCTCGTGCTGCTGGCGGGCGCCCTCGCGACGTACGCCGTCAGGACCTCGTCCCTCGGCAACGCCCTGGGGCTCGGCGGCGGGCCGGACTGCGTGCTCGAGTCGGGTGAGACCCGCCAGGAGTGGAGCACCGACGAGGCCATGACGGCGACGACCGTGGCAGGTGTCGGCACCCGGATCGGCGCGACGGTCAACGGCGTCGCGGCCGCCGTGTCACAGGCGATGGCGCGCGAGCAGGACGCCGCGCTCGGTCCCGAGGCGGCGCGCGAGGTCTACCGGCGGCTGCCGGACGTCGCCCGGCCAGGGGCGGAGGCGGTGCAGCTGGCCGAGCTGCTGCTCGGGCACCGCGGCGGGGTGCTGTCGTGCACGGTTCCCTTGACCGACGAGGTCGGGCTGGCCCGCGAGGACGCTGGCGAGATCGGGCTGACGCCGCGCGCCGACGCGGTGCGGGTCGCCATGCGCGAAGTCTTCGGCAAGCAGATCCTTGGCGGCTACGAGCCGGCAGGGGTCGACAGCGGGCACGTCGAGGGGTCGGCGCACTACGAGGGCCGGGCGATCGACGTCTTCTTCCGGCCAATCAGCGAGGCAAACCAGCGTCTCGGCTGGCAGCAGGCGTTGTGGGCGGTCGCGCACGCCGACGACCTGGCCGTCGCCACGGTCATCTTCGACCGCGAGATCTGGACTGCCGGGCGGTCGGTGCAGGGCTGGCGGACGTACCGCTATCCCGGCGGTGCCACCGACAACCCGGTGCTGCTCCACGAGGATCACGTGCACGTCGACGTCGCCGAGGGTGGCTGACCCGACCGCAACGATCCGGACACGGACGCCGCCAGGGCTGGCGGCGGGCGCCGCGCCGGGTGAGGCTCGGGACGTGCGGGGACGTCGGCTGGTGGTCGCAGGATCGCTGACGCTCGCCCTGGTCGCGGCGACGGTGGGTGTGGTCGCGGCGACGTCACCTGCCGGCGGCTCCCCCGACCGGTCGGCGCCACGACAGTCGTCGACCCCGTCGCCGAGCGCGACGCTGCCCGTGATCCTGTCGAGCTGCTACGTCCCGTCGACGCCGACCAACGTGTCGATGAACACCGAGGACGCGATGGCGCTGACGTCCCTGGCGGCCGGGGTGCGCGACGTCGCCCGAGGGCGGGAACGCGTCGAGGCGGCGCTGGCCCGCGTGGTGGCCGACGACATCACTCCGGAGCAGGTCGCGGTCGCGGCGAACGCCCTGCTCGGGCTGCGGCCTGCCAACCGGCTCACCTGCGCGCACCCGCGGCTCGGTGTGGAGCCCGAGAAGATGGGGCGCGACGGCCTGACGCCCCGCGCACAGAAGCTGCGCCGGGCATGGACACGGGTCTTCGGCCCGATCATCAGCGGTGGCTTCGCCGGCGGCGGCATCAGCTCCGGCCACATCGACGGCTCCTCGCACTACGACGGCCGGGCGATCGACGTCTTCTTCCGGCCGCTCGGCGACGACGAGCAGCGCCGGCGCGGGCACATCTTCGCGCAGTGGCTGGTGGCGCACGCCGAGCGGTACCACGTGCTCTCGGTCATCTACGCCGACCGGATCTGGACGTCGTGGGCGGCGTCCTTCGGCTGGCGCGACTACATCCACCCGAGCGGCCCGACCCGCAACCCGGTGCTCCGCCACCTCGACCACGTGCACGTCGCCGTCGAGAGCGGCGAGCCCTTCCGCGGCTGAGGAGGGCCGTACGTCGCAGGGCCGCTAGGCGGCAGCGAGGCGTGCCACGGCGGCGGTGATCCGCTCGTCGGTCGCGGTCAGGGCGACGCGCACGTGGCGGGCGCCGGCCGGGCCGTAGAAGGAGCCTGGCGCGACCAGGATGCCCAGGGTGGCCAGCTGCTCGACGGTGGCCCAGCAGTCCTCGTCGCGGGTGGCCCACAGGTAGAGGCCGGCGTCCGAGTGGTCGACCCGGAAGCCGGCCCGGGTCAGGGCCGGAAGGAGCGCCTCGCGGCGTACGGCATAGCGCTTCTTCTGCTCCACGACGTGCGCGTCGTCACCGAGCGCGGCCACCATCGCGGCCTGCACGGGGGTCGGCACCATCATCCCGGCGTGCTTGCGCACCTCGAGCAGCTCGCGCACCAGGGCCGGGTCTCCGGCGGCGAAGGCGGCGCGGTAGCCGGCCATGCTCGACTGCTTGGACAGCGAGTAGAGGACGAGCAGGCCGCGGTGGTCGCCGCCGCAGACGTCCGGGTGCAGCAGCGAGACCGGCGCCGGCTCGGACCAGCCCAGCTCGGCGTAGCACTCGTCGGAGGCCACCACCGCACCGCGCTCCCGGGCCCAGTCGACGACCTTGCGCAGGTGCGCGACCGGCAGGACGCGGCCGGTCGGGTTGGAGGGTGAGTTCAGCCAGACCAGCCTTACCCGCTGCGGACCGAGCGGGGTGAGGCCGTCGGACGCCACCGGGGTCGCGCCGGCCAGCCGGGCACCGACGTCGTAGGTCGGGTAGGCGACCTCGGGGTGGACGACGACGTCGCCGGCACCGAGGCCGAGCAGTGTCGGCAGCCAGGCCACCAGCTCCTTCGAGCCGATGGTGGGCAGCACACCGTCCGGATCGAGACCGGTCACGTCCCGGCGCCGGGCGAACCATGCCGCGACAGCGTCGCGCAGCGGCGGCGTTCCGTAGGTCAGCGGGTAGCCGGGCGCGTCCGCCGCTGCGGCCAGCGCCTCCTGCACGACCGCCGGCGTCGGGTCGACAGGGGTGCCGACCGACAGGTCGACGATGCCGCCGGGGTGCGCCCGCGCGACCGCGGCGTGCGGCGCGAGGGTGTCCCAGGGGAAGTCCGGCAGCCGACCGGACACGCTGCTCAGTGGCTGGCGTCCTGGGCCTGCGGCGGCAGTGCCTCGATCAGCGGGTGGTCCTTGTCGATCTTGCCCATCTTGGAGGCGCCACCGGGCGAGCCGAGGTCGTCGAAGAACTCGACGTTGGCCTTGTAGTAGTCCTTCCACTGCTCGGGGGTGTCGTCCTCGTAGAAGATCGCCTCGACCGGGCAGACCGGCTCGCAGGCGCCGCAGTCGACGCACTCGTCCGGGTGGATGTAGAGCATCCGGTTGCCCTCGTAGATGCAGTCGACGGGGCACTCCTCGATGCATGCCTTGTCGAGCAGGTCGACGCACGGCTGTGCGATGACGTAGGTCACGGTCGGTTCCTCCTGGAGAGGGATCGGCTGCCGTTCTGGGGCTGCGGCCTCCAGTATCCCTCTCCCGGCCCGCGGGTGCGACTACGGGGCAAGGATCTCGCACATCGCGGCGTGGTAGTCGTCGTGGCGGCCGACGGGCTCGGTCTCCGCCCCGTCGCCGTCCGCGTCCACCTCGATGGTGAACCGCCCGCTCTGCGCTGCGAGGACGCCCTCGCCCGGGACCGTCCAGTGCATGACCAGACCGGTCACCGAGATCGTCAGTGAACCGTCCGGGTGCCAGGTGATGTGCTCCGGGTCCGGGCTCCGCGAGGTGACCGACTCCCCCGTAGCGGCATTGGTGAACGTGTAGGTCAGCGAGGGGTAGGTCACGAGGGTCCGCAGCTGCCCACCGTCTCCGTCGAGGAAGTCGACGACCCGGATGAATCCCTCGACGTGGACGAGGATCTCGAAGCCGCAGTCCTCACTCGTGCGGCTGAGCGATGTCTCGTCGACAGCGAAGGTGTAGTGCTCGGGCTGCGCCGCGACGGCCGAGGCCGCCGGGGCGAGCACGAGCGGCAGTGCGAGCAGTGCGGTGGTGGCGGCGGAACGCATTCCGGGCATGGCGGAGCTCCTTGTGTCGAGTCGTGGTTGTCTCGAGTCGTGTCGTGCTGGAAGTCGCGACGCGGGTGCTGCCGGACGGTCTAGGGCCGGTCCCAGTCGATCGCCGGGGCGCGGCCGCCGCCGGTGGTGAGCTTGGTGCTGACGCCTGTGGTCACGTCGAGCAGGTTGATCTGCCCGCCGAAGCGCTCGTCCCAGACCAGCTGGGTGCCGTCGGGGGACCAGGCGAGCCGGGCGCTGTCCGGCTCCGCGCCGGAGAACTTCAGCACCTCGCGGACGCCGGTCCCGTCGGGTGCCGCGACGCAGATGCAGGCCCTCGAGTCGCTGTAGAAGGCGATCTGGGTGCCGTCCGGGGAGTACCGGACACCGAGCGTCTCGCCCCAGCCGCGCAGCAGCGGGGTCAGCTCGCCGGTCGACAGGTCGAACGAGTCCACGACCATCCGGCCGCCCTCGCCGGACCGGTCGAACCCGAGAAGGAGCGACGACCCGTCGGGGCTCCACTCCAGTGGCGTCACGTACGGCCCGGCGAAGTGGCGGACCTTCTCGGCCGTTCCGCTGGCCACGTCGACGACGAACAGGTCGCCACCCTCCGGGAAGTCGCTGTCGAGCATCTCGACGTAGGCGACCTGGGTGCCGTCCGGGGACCAGACCAGCCCCACCCGCTCGAAGCCGGCGGCCAGGGGTCGGTCGTCCAGGGGCTGGCCCCGCCACTCCCCCACGGTGGCCACGGACGGCACCCCGTCCTTGTCGGCGAACACCAACCGCTCGCCATCGGGCGAGAACCGTGGCCGCGACCCCTCCAGCACCGGCGCGGGAGCGCCACCGCGGTCGGACGCAACGAAGATCTTCGATTCGGACTCGGAGTCGAAGACGATGCGGTGCCCCGGGGCAGGGAGCGACGGTCCGGGCGACACGGGCGCCGGCGCGGCCCCACGGTCGTCGTCGGCCACCAGCACACCGACCCCGACGACCGTCACGGCCACCGCGGCAGCTGCCGTCGCGAGCACGAGGGCCGTCCGCCGGCGGCGGTTCGCGCGCATCGCACCGTCGAGCCGCACCGCTGCCTGGCGTGAGTCTGTGACGGTCATGGTCCCGGTCTCCTCGTGCAAGGCCTCGGACAGGAGGGCGGCGATGTCGTGGTTGGTCATGACGTGGCCTCCATCAGGCGGCCAAGGGTGGTTACTGCGCGCGACGCGTGCGACTTGACCGCACCGGCACTGATCCCGAGCGTCTCCGCGATCTGGGCCTCCGACAGGTCGAGGTAGTACCGCAGCACGAGCACCTGCCGCTGCCGCCAGGGCAGGCCTCGCAGGTGGACGAGCACGGCGCGGTGCTCCTCGCGGTCGATGACCACCGACTCCGCAGACGCGCTCGGTGACGGGTGCGGCTCGATGTGCAACCGCCGCACCCGGCGGCCCCGCAGCTGGTTGCGCGAGCCGTTGGCGACCGCCGCCCGGAGGTAGAACAACGCCCGGTCGGGGTCGCGGAGCGAGCCCCACCTCCGGTGCAGCTGGGCGAACGCGTCCTGGACGACGTCCTCGGCCGTCTCCGTGTCGTCGACGAGCAGCCGGGACAGCCGAACAAGGGACGCCCAGTGCGCGTGGAACAGGACGGTCACCGCGTCGTCGCGACCGGGTGGCAGGGCGTCGGCGAGCGCTCCGCGCCCGTCCTGCTCCCGTGCCGTGGTGTTCACAACCGGAGAGACACCCGGGCCGGTCCGGGGTTTACCTGCCAGCCGGCGAATGTGGGCACCTCCCCGCCGTCAGGTCTACTCCCTGGGACGAGCCCGTGCACAATCGTGCCGTGCAGCCGGACGAGCGGTCGGTCGGTCATCGCGTCAGCGTGCGGCGACGTGTCGACGACCCCGGCGGCCGGTTCACCGACGTCGTCGGCCACCTCGTGGGCGTCACGGACACGTCTCTGACGGTGCTGCGGCCGTCCGGCGAGATCGTCGAGCTCGACCGTTCGGCGGTGACTGCCGCCAAGGTCGTGCCGCCCGCGCCCGTCCGCCCCGGCTGGGCGGTGCCCGAGGTCTCCCCCGACGACATGCAGCGGATCTGCTGGGCGGGATGGCCGGCCCGCGAGGTCGAGACGCTCGGCCAGTGGGCGTTGCGCGCGCACGACGGGATCACCGGCCGGGCCAACTCGGCGATGGCCGTGGGTGACCCGGGAGTGCCGACGCGCGCGGCACTCGATGCCGTCCAGCAGTGGTACGTCGCCAAGGGGCTCGCCCCGCTCCTGCAGCTGCCGCTGGCCGACCCGCGCAACCTCGAGATGGCCGACGCCAGGTGGTCCCGGCTGCACGTCACGATCGTGCAGGTGGCGCCGGTCGGGCGGCTGCTCGACACGGTGCCCCGCCGCGACGACCTGCGAGCGGTCATGGAGCCGACGCCGTCGGTCGACTGGCTCGGGCTGATGCACGACCTCGACGACGACGTCGACAACCACGTCGCGATCCTCACCGGGCCGGCCCGGGTCGGCTTCGCCACGCTCTACCGGGGCGACGAGCCGGTCGGCATCGGCCGGGTCTCGGTCGAGGGCGAGTGGGCCGGAGTCACGTCCGTCGACGTGGCCCCCTCAGCGCGCCGCGAGGGCATCGGGTCAGCCGTGATGCGGGTGCTGCTGTCCTGGGCCGCCGGCCAGGGCGCTGTGGCGTCGTACCTCCAGGTCCGCGCCGCCAACGACGCCGCACTGCGCCTCTACGCCGCCCTCGGCTACGTCACCCACCACCCCTACAACTACCGCGCGCCGACCGCCTGACGACGGCCTGCACGCGGCAAATGGCTGCTGACCTAGGCAGATTTGCCTGTGTCTGCCTGCATTGACCACGCTCGCGTGATCAATGTCGAGGGGGCGGCGCGGGGGCGGGACGCGGCGTCAGCCGGAGCTGTCGCAGACGACCTCGTCCTCGGGGTCGTACTTGGTGCGGAAGCGCTCGCTCCGCACCTCCTCGCCGCCGGCGCGAATGTCGTAGAAGTGCCGGGTCACGACGACCCGGAAGCCCGGCACGCCCTCGGTCGCGACGCAGCTCCCGGGCTCGACGCCCTCGGGTCGGGGGTCGTGCACGACCTCGAAGGGCTTGACGTCGAAACGAGGCGTCTGGGTCGCCTCGATGCGGTAGCGCCGGGTGCCGTACACCCGTACGGTCACCGACGAGTCGGTGTAGCTGGTCGTGACGAAGATGCCGTGCTCGGAGTCGTTGCGGAAGCGCAGGTCCTTGACGCCCCAGGCGATCGTCGACTCCCGGCCCTCGGGGTAGCGCGAGATGTAGAAGCTGTGCGGGTTGTGCTCGACGATCTCCAGCCCCGCGAAGAACGCCGCGTTGAAGGTCGTCGTCGCGAGCTGCGAGACGCCGCCGCCGAAGTCCACCTCGAGCCGGCCGTCGTCGATGATGAAGCCGGCCGCGAAGCCGCGCTCCTCGGTGCGCTCGCCGACCGTCTCGTTGAAGCTGAAGACGTCGCCCGGCAGCACCAGCGTGCCGTCCATCAGGTCGGCCGCCCGGTGGATGTTGGTCAGCCGCCCCGGGAAGTCCGACGGGTAGTAGGTGGTGAACTCCGCGACCTGGCGGCGTACGCCCAGCGACTCGGCGAGGGCCGTGTCCACCTCGGGCTCGCTGACCTCGATCGCGACGGTGGCGGCGCGCGCCGCGCCCTCCTCGGTCAGTGCCGGCAGGACGGCTGCGGCCAGCGAGTCCGGCAGCACCTCACGGCCCTGCTGCGACGGGACCACGCGCGGCTTGCCGTCGACGATGTCGAAGGTCGCGTCCCTGGCCGGCTCCTCGACAGGGGCGAGCTCGCCGGCGACCGCGGCGTGCAGGCGCTCACCGTCGAGCGCGGCGCGCAGGTCCCCGTCGCCGGTGGGCTCGAAGGTCAGCGCGCTGCCGACGGCCTCGGGCGGCACCTGCACCGTTGTCACGCTGGTCCCCTCGACGGTCAGCGCGACGGGGCCGGACAGCGCGGGCTTCGCGACTTCGGCCATGGCCCGGTCGACGGCATCCTGCCCGACCGCCGGCTCGGTGACCGTCGTGGGCAGCTCGACCGGCTCCGAGCCCCGGCCGGGGTCCAGGTAGCCGTCGGCGAGCGCGTCCGCGGCCGCCGGCCGCTGGAGGCGCAGGCCGTCCTTCGGCCGGACCGCCCGCGCCGTCGTGCCCTTGACGGCGACGCTGCCCTCCACCGGCGCACGGTCGACCCGGTCGCCGACCCGGTCGACGGCCGCTCGGAGGGCGGGACGGTCGACGTCGACGACGGGCGCCACGTCGTCGCCGCCCGCGAGGGCGTCGAGCAGGTCGACCGGGTTCCAGGTCCGCGCTGCGGCCGACTCGACCGTCGCGTCGACGTCGAAGGACAGCCCCGCGCGGCCGGGATCGACGGTGCGCCGCACCGAGCCGGCCGTCACCGGGACCCGGGCCGATGCCTCGTCGCGGAGCTCGCGGGTCAGGACGCGGGCCGCCTCCTCGCGGCTGAGCCCGCCGATCGCGACACCCAGCACGGTCGTGCCCCGGGCGATGCCCGAGCCTGCTGCGGCGTACGCCGTCAGGTAGCCCACGACGAGCACCGCGGCGACCCCACCGACGACGAGGACTGCACGCCGAGGCATGGCCGGCGCACCGGCGGATCGGTCCCGCAGCACGTCAGCTGAACCGGCCGTATCGCCCGCGGTGGTGCACGAGAGGGGCGCCGTCGCGGTCGCCCTCGAGGGCCGCCACGACCGCACCGACCACGATGTCGTGGTCGCCGCCGTCGTAGACCGCGTGCGTCCGGCACTCCAGCCAGGCCACCGCACTGTCGAGCAGGGCGGCGCCGGTCACCGACCGGTGGTGGGGATACCGGTCGAGCTGGCCGATCAGCGGGCGGCCCTTCATCGAGAACCAGTCGGCTGCCCGCTTGTCACCGGCCGGCAGGATCGAGACGCCCCACCAGCCGGACTCGAGGACGGCGTCGCGGAACCGGGCCTCCTTGTCGACGCACACCAGGACCAGGACCGGTTCCAGGGACACCGAGGTGAAGGCGCTCGCCGTCATCGCGTGGTCGGTGTTCCCGACTCGGGTGGTGACGACGGTGACGCCCGACGCGAAGTGGCCGGCGGCGCGGCGGAACGCGGCGACGTCGACGGTCGGGTCGGGCGGCAGGGCCGCGGCAGGCACGGACATCACCCTCGACAGTACCCGTGGACGGAGGGGCTTCCCGCCCTCGCGGACCGCGGACCGAGCGGCTGCAGGGTCCTTCAGGCAGGCTGCGGGCTGGTCGTCAGCTTGGCGTTGCTGATGACGACCGCCGCCGGTCCCTCGATCAGGCGCAAGGTGTTGAGGGAGGCCTCGCCGAAGGCGTTCTTGGTGGCGCTGGACATCGCGATCGCGCCGACGACGCGACCGGCCGCGCGAAGCGGCATCGACAGGAAGGTCGCCATCCGGCCCTCGTCGTCCTGGCCGAGCAGCCCCCGCGGGTCGGCCACCCGGGGGGTGAGGTCCTGCACGTTGACCGGGGTCCCGGTGGCCTGGGTGGCGGCGTCCGCGACGGCACCGAAGAACTCGGTGTACTGCATCTGCGAGGACTCGCGGGCCACCGTCAGGTAGGTGACCCGGTCGTCGAGCATGCAGACCGCGGCCAGGTCGTAGTCGACGATCCGGCCGAGCACGCCGAGCACCGCGGCGACCGTCTCCTCGAAGCCGTGGACGTCGGCGGCGATCTGGGTGACCTCGGTGGTCACCGAGGCCTCGAAGAGCTTGCGGTCGAGCAGCTCGGAGACCCGGGCCAGCACCTCGTCGTCGGCGAGCTCGACGGGGTCCGGCCGCAGGGGCGGGCGGCCACCACGGGCGGCATCAGCGGCAGCGATGACCTCGTGCACGGCGTCGACGAGCTGGGGGGCCTCGAAGTCCTTGGTGAGGAAGCGGTCCGCGCCGGTCTGCTTGCCCCAGTAGCGGTCCGAGGCGGCGTCCAGCGAGGTGAGCAGGACGATCGGGATCTCTGCCGTCTGCCAGTCGTCCTTGAGCAGCCGCGCGGCGACGTAGCCGGACAGCCGCGGCATCTGGACGTCGAGGATGATCGCGTCCGGCTGGCTGCTGAAGGCCCCCTGCACCGCTTCGACGCCGTCCTCGGCGACGACGATGGTGAACCCGGCGCGCTCCAGCACGGTGGACACGATGCGACGCAGCGTGGGGCTGTCGTCCGCGATCAGCACGGTAGGCATGAGGGGCTCCTTCTCAACGGCCCAGCAGACGCCGGACCGTATCGATGAGTTCGGCCTGGTCGAACTCGCTCTTGAGCAGATACGCGCTGGCACCTGCGTCCAGGCCGGCCCGCTGGTCGGCCGCGTCGCCACGGGAAGTCATGATCACGACCGGGACGTCCTCCCAGCCCCGCGTCCGGCGCAGGGTGCGGGTCAGGGTGAACCCGTCCATGCCGGGCATCTCGACGTCGGAGAGGACCAGGTCGACCGGGTCGTCGGTGAGCCGGGCGGCCCCGTCGGTGCCGTCGACGGCGGTGAGGACCTCGTAGCCGGCCCCCTCGAGGATCACCCGCTGCAGCTCACGCACCCCCACCGAGTCCTCGACGACCAGGACCCGCGGCCGGGCGCCGGCCCGCTGGCCGGGCAGCTGGGCGGCCTGGCGCGCGGCGAGGGCGGCGACGCTCGGGGTCGGGACGGCCGGGGCACCGGTCGCCAGCTGCCGGGCGGCCAGCTCGCGGATGTCGAGCACCAGCAGGATGCTCCCGTCACCGTCGATCGTCGCGCCGGCGACCGCAGGCAGGCGGCCGAGGAAGGTGCCGAGCTCCTTGACGACCATCTCGCGCTCGCCCTCCAGGTCGTCGACGGCGAGGGCGAGCAGCTCGCCACCTGGCCCGTGGTGGACCACGACGGCCGCCCGGGGGTCACGGTCCCCGGTCACTCCCAGTGCGGTGCCCAGGTCGACCACCGGCATGGTCCGCCCCTCGCGGATGATGACCGGCACGCCGGCGACCTCGTGCCGCTCGGCGGCAGCCAGCCCGATGGTCTCGACGACGCCGGCGACCGGCAGCGCGTAGCGCTCGTCGCCGACCCGGGCGAGCAGGCATCGCAGCACGCCCAGGGTGACCGGGAGGGTGATGACGAAGGTGGTGCCGTTGCCAGGGTCGGAGCGCACCTCGAGCGCACCGCTGAGGTCCTCGACGACCGTGCGTACGACGTCGAGCCCGACCCCGCGACCGGAGCTGCGCGTCACCTCACCGGCCGTCGAGAACCCGGGAGCGAACATCACCTGGAGCAGCGCCGGGCCGCTCGCGGTGGAGTCCTCAGGGAGCAGGCCGCGCTGGACGGCGGCAGCCCGCAGGGCGTCCTCGTCCACACCACGGCCGTCGTCGGAGACCTCGATGACGACCGTCGAGCCGGCCGCGCGGGCGGCGACCGTCACGGTCGCCCGGCCGGGCTTGCCCGCGGCCTGCCGAGCCGCGGACGGCTCGCAGCCGTGGTCGATCGCATTGGTCACGAGGTGGCGCAGCGAGTCGGCCACCGCGTCGAGGACGCGGGAGTCCAGCTCCACGTCCTGGCCGGAGAGCACCAGCTGCACGTCGGTCGCCTCGGCGGCGTTGCCGGCCATCTCGCGCACGAGCTGGGGGAAGCCCGCCGCCACACGGCGGAGCGGCACCATGGCAAGCCCCATCGCGCCGTCGCGGACGGCTGCGACCCGAGCCTGGGCGTCGTCGGAGAGGGCCAGCAGGTCACGCACCGCTGCACCCTGCTGGTCGCCGACCGCCACCACGGCGTGCAGGCCGGTCAGCACGGCCGAGGGCAGCTCCGCCCCGGCGAGCGCCTCGCGCAGGGCCCGGACACTGCGGGCCTGCTCGACGACGAGAGCGGCCAGCCCGCGTCCGTGCCGGGCGATCCGGCGGACCTCGAGCTCGGCCTCGCCGACCACGTCGAGGAGGTCGTGGACCCGGCGGGTTGGGACGCGGATCGAGTCCCCGGTCCGCGGCCGGTCGCCGGTGTCGTCGAGCGTGGCATCCGCCAGCGCCTCCAGCCGCGGCACGGAGACCGGGTCGTCACCCGCGGCCGCGCTCTCGAGAGCGCCCACCACGAGTGCCAGCTCGTCCGGCCCGACCGGCCGGGCAGCGCCCGGGAGCGACCGGCTGATGCTCTCGGCGGCCACCAGGAGCACGTCGACGAGGTCCTTGCGGACCGTCAGCCGGCCCTCCTTGAGGGCGCCGAGCAGGTCCTCCGAGCGGTGGGCGACCTCGACGACGCCGTCCAGCCCGAGCATCCGCGCGGAACCCTTGACGGTGTGCGCGTCCCGGAAGAGCCCCGTGACCAGCTGGCGGGGCGACGGGTGCTTCTCCAGCCGCAGCAGGCCGTCGCACAGCGACGCCAGCCGGTCCTCGACCTCGGCGCGGAAGGTGGCGACCAGCTCCGGGTCGTCGGCCCAGCTCATGTCCTCAGTGGACCCGGAACTGCTCGATGGAGGAGCGCAGCTCGGCGGCGAGCACGTTGAGCTGCGCGGCGGCCGCGGCCGCCTGCTTCGAGCCGACGGCGTACTGCCGCGACACGTCGGACACCTGGGTCATCGCCGACACGACCTGGTCGGAGGCCGACCGCTGCTGCTGGGTCGCGATCGAGATCTCCTTGGCGGCCGTCGTGGTCTCGTCGACCATCCCGGAGATCCGCTCCAGGGCGTCCACCACCTCGCGGGCCAGGGCGGAGCCGGTGTGGACCTCCTTGGCACCCTCCTCGCTGGCGAGGATGGTGGCACTGGTCTCGGCCTGGATCTGGGTCACGATGGCCTGGATCTGCCCCGCCGACTCCTGGGAGCGCTCGGCGAGCTTGCGCACCTCGGAGGCGACGACCGCGAAGCCCCGGCCGTGCTCGCCGGCGCGCGCCGCCTCGATGGCGGCGTTGAGGGCGAGCAGGTTGGTCTGGTCGGCCAGGTCGTCGATCACGACGAGGATCCGCCCGATCTCCTGGCCCTTCTCGCCCAGCGAGAGGGCGCGGGTGGCGATCGAGTTGACCCGGTCGGCGATGGCGTCCATCGCCGCGACGGAGGTGGCGACCGCGGTCCGGCCGTCCTCGGCGTGCCGCAGCGTCTCGGCGGCGTAGCGAGCCACGGACTCGGCGGTGTCGGCGATCTGGGCCGCCGTCGCGGCGAGCTCCTCGATCGTCGAGGTGGTCTCGGCCACCGCGGACGACTGCTGGGTCGCGCTGGCCGCGTGCTCCTCCGCGGTCGCGAGCAGCTCGCCGGCACTGGAGGTGATCTGCTCTCCGCCGACCCGGATCTGCTCCACGAGCTGGCGCAGGTTCAGCAGCGTGTTGTTGAAGGAATGGGTGAGGGCAGTGACGGAGGCGCTGACCTCGGACTCCTCGCCGTCAGCCACCACCGCGAGGTCGCCCTCGGCGGCCTGCGACAGCACGGCCGAGAGGTGGTCCACCCGGCGGGCGAGCTGGTCGCGCTCCTCCTGGGCGAGCCGGCGCTCGTCCCAGACGGTCGAGCACAGCATCCCGACGAACCAGGCGATGCCCGGGCCGAGCGGCAGGACGAGGACGAGGGAGGCGACGTCGCTCGCGCCGACCGGGCCGGTGCTGAGCACCGCCGCGGCCAGCACGGCGGTCGAGAAGAAGCCGATGGTCAGGCTGCGCAGCCGGGGCATGGTGACGGCGGCGATCAGCAGCGGGGTGGACATCAGCACCCAGTAGGGGCGCTCGACGCCGCCGGTGACCGCGACCAGGCCACCGATCCAGATGACGTTGGCGAGGACCAGTCCGGTGCGGTAGCGCTCGATGTGGTCGACGCTCGTCACGAGCCGCTCACCGAAGAGCGTCAGGCCGGCGAGGCCGGAGGCGCTCACCACACCGACGGCGAGCCACATCGACGCGTAGGCGAGCGAGAAGTCACCGCCGAAGGCGTGGTCGAGACCGACGGCGACGGCCGCCACCAGCACGGTGACGGCCAGGATGGCCGCCGACGCGCCGTTGAGCTTCTTCCAGTACTCCACCGGACCTCCACGGACAGGGACGTGCTCGTCACCTGAGGCATCGGGTCGCGGGGGCGTCGGCTGTAGGCCGAACGGGTAGTTCTCGCGGCCGGTGAAGCCCTCGACCGGTCAGTGGTCAGGCGGGTCCGCTGACCCCGCGGCGCCGGTCGACCCGCTCGCGCAGGGCGAGGACGGCGGCGGCGTCGAGCACCGCGAGCGGACCGCTCCGGTCGCTGACCTGGCCGACGACGAGCGCGGCGGCCTCGCCGGTGAGGGTCGGAGGTGCGGGTGCGTGGTCGGTCAGGTCGCCGGAGTACACGCCGGGGACGGCCTCGGCGACGACGCCGACCACTACGTCGTCGTGGGTGAGGACCACGAGTCGGGCGCTGCTCGCCAGAGGCACGGTGTCGGTCGCCAGCAGCGGCCGGAGGTCGAGCACCGGGAGGACGCGGCCGCGCCAGTTGGCGACGCCGAGCAGCCAGGCGCCCGAGCGCGGCACCCGGGTCACCTGCGGCAGCTGCGCCACCTCGGCGACGTCGGCCATGTCGACCGCGTAGCGCGACGCTCCGAGCCGCAGGACGACGGCCCCGGCGGCTGCCCCCTCGTCCAGCTCGGCAGCGGCGTGGTCCCCGGAGGGCACGTCGACAGCGGGCGGGGACGGGTGGCTCACCCTGGGGTCATCGGCCAGGTGCAGGGGTCGCTGTAGGCCAGCCGACTCCGGCGGCGCAGACAACCAGCCCACCGAGCAGCCAGGCGTAGCCGACGAGGCTTCCGGTGACCACCAGGTCGCCCTCGGGCCGCGGCGCCGACAGGAGCAGCAGGGCCACGACCCACCCCACGGACACCGCCGCGGCACCGGACCGTCCCCCGGTGGCCAGCCGCCCCACCGCGAGCAGCGCCGCCGTGAGGGCGTACGCCCACAGCAGCCCGAGCGGGACCCGGACCGGCTCAGTGGGGCCGACCGCGTGGACGAAGGAGCCGAGCACGCCGACCGCGAACCCGAGGACGAGCAGGCCGAGGTGCGCCGCGACGACGCCTATCCACCCGACCGATGGCCCGCCCCCGGCCGGCCGGGAGACGGTCGGCGGGTGGGTCACCCGCGCAGACTATGCAGGCGGGTCGATCCGCGCCGACCGGCCCGCGCGCCGGCCGGCGCGCAGGTCGATGGTGCGGCCGTCGTCCCCGCTGCCGCCGTCACCGCTCCCGTCCGGACCGGCCTCGGCGGCCGCCTCCAGGACATCGGTGATCTCCGTGCCGATCAGCTCGTGGCGCTCCACCAACGCGTCACGAAGTGCGCCCACCAGGTGCATGTTGCTCTCGAGCAGCCCGCGCACCACGACCTTCTGGCGCTGCAGAAGCTCCTCGACCCGGCCACGGCCCTCGGCGTCGCCGAGCACGCGACCGACGATGTTGGTGTCCGAGAACGCACTGTTCTGGATCGCCGCGTAGGAGATCAGCGTCTCGCCCATGCCGCACGAGCCGGTCATCTCGGCGGCCACGTTGGTGGCGTACAGCAGGTCCCCGCCCGGACCGGTGGAGACGTCTCCGAAGAACAGCTCCTCCGCGACCTGGCCGCCCATCGCGATCTGGATCAGGGCGGTCATCTCCTTGCGCGACCGGGTGTAGACCTCGTCCTTGTCGCCGTGGGCCAGCATGCCGAGGGCCGAGCGGCGCTTGATGATCGTGAGGACCTCGAGCCGGCGCTCGGGAGCCACCAGCCAGGCAACGGTCGCGTGCCCGGCCTCGTGGGTGGCGATCAGCCGCTTCTCGTGGTCGGTGTAGGCGACGGGCTGCCCCATCCCCACCTCCTCGACGAGGCGCGCCTTGTCGACGTCGTGCCAGCTCATCGTCTTCTCGCCGCGGCGGACCGCGTTGACCAGCGCCTCGTCGAAGAGGTGCTCGATCATCACCGGCGAGTAGCCCTGCGTGACCCCGGCGAGCGCGTTGCGCCGCTCGTCGTCGTCGAGCTCGGGGTCGTGGGCCTTGGTGGTGAGGAAGTGGTCGATGAGCGCCCGGCGGCCGCTCTTGCTCGGCAGCTCGAAGGTGAGCCGGCGGTCGAAGCGACCCGGTCGCAGGAGGGCGGGGTCGAGGTTGTCGGCCCTGTTGGTGGCCGCGATCAGCAGCAGGTTGGTCGACGGCGGCTGCGGCCTCTTGAGCTGGCGGTGCAGCGGGAGGTAGAGGTTGAGCCGGTCGGCGAACTTGGTGCGCGCCTTCTGCCAGCCGGTCGGCTCGTCGAAGGACTGCAGCTGCACCAGCAGCTCGTTGACGACACCGCCCACGCCCTCGCTCATGACCTGGTTGACGACCATTCCCGACGACCCCGACGACCCCGACGAGCCGCCGGCGGCCGCCGAGTAGACCGAGGGCAGCCCGGTCATGCCGCCGCAGTCGAGGTGGCTCGTCGCGCGCGCCGCGTCAGGCATCGGTGTGGCACTGAGACCGCCGCGCGCCATCGCGATCGCGTCGATCTCCTCGATGAAGCCGATCGCGCCGCCCTCCTGGCGGGCCGCCTTGCGCAGCGCCTTGAAGTAGGAGCGGATCTTCTTCGCCGTGGCGCCGTAGAACATCGACTGGAAGGACGTGGCGCTGACGAACAGGAAGGGGACGCCGGCCTCTGCTGCCATCGCCTTGGCGAGGTAGGTCTTGCCCGTGCCGGGGTTGCCCTCGAAGAGCAGGCCGCGCCGCGGCGTGCCGCCCATCTCGCTGGCAAAGGTCTTGTGGGCGAGGAAGAGGTTCAGCGAGCGGACCACGTCCTCCTTGACCGGGTCGATGCCGACCACGTCGTCGAGGCGGATCTCGATCTGCTCCGGGCGGTACATCACGTGCGGCGACCGGCCGGTGAAGACGAACTGCCCGAGGATCACGCCGATCAGCAGCAGGAAGAACAGCGACGGGATCAGCAGGAGCGGGTCGATGGTCGGCAGGTTGAAGAAGTTGAGCGGGTCACCGGTGAGGATCCGGAACCAGAGGTACGCCGTCGGCACGCCCACGACGAGCACGAGGGTCAGCAGCCGCTTGCGACGCAGGAACTCTCGGCTGCGCCCGACGTCGGCGGTGGCATGGCGCACCAGCGATGCCGAGTGGAGGTCCTCCACTGGTGCCTCGTGCTCGACCACCGCACTGGCGTTCTTGTCGCTCACTGCCCCTCCACCCGTCGAGAACCGCTACGGGCTCGCCGACCCTGCGATGGAGGGTGACCGTTCACCCGGACGGAGCATCAAGCCCGGGGGCCGGTCGACCGACTCCTCTCGAGGCGGACGAGCATCTGCGGGCAGTCTCACCCGGTGCCCGGGGCTTCGATCCTGCCGGGTCCGGCATTCACCCGTATGCGACGACGCCGTCACCCGATCGGCCCAACGCAGGCTATCGACGGTGACTCAGCGTGGCGAAATCTCAGTCCAGACCGGAGAAGAGGTCGGTCTCGCGGTCGTTCTCGTCACGCTCGGTGCCCAGGGTGCCTTGGACCAGCTGGTAGAACTCGATGCCCCACACCTCGTTGCCAAGGTTGTTGGACAGGGCGAAGAACGGCCCGTCGACGGTGATCTGCGTCGGGTGCGCCCGCATGGCGGCCAGCTTGGCGTCGACGTGCGACCGGCCGTCGACCGCCGTGGTCACCTGGTCGTCCGGCGTCCCCAGCGGCAGGTCGCCGTCCGGGTCGGCACCGTCGAAGAACGTGTCGTCGCCGGCGTCGCGCATCCGCCGCATGCCCTCGCGGAGCCAGGACTCCGGGACCGCGTTCCAGTAGATCTTCGCGATCTCCCACGGCTCCGCGCCGTCGGGCGCGAAGCCGGGGTCGGCCGCCAGCTCCGCCGCGCGCATCGCCACCCGATGGGCCTGGATGTGGTCCGGGTGCCCGTACCCGCCGTTCTCGTCGTACGTCACGAGCACCTGAGGGCGTACCTCCCGGACGACCTCGACAAGCTGTCCTGCAGCCTCGTCGAGGTCCGCCTGCCAGAACGCGTCGGGCCGGTCGTTGGTAGGCAGGCCCATCATCCCGGAGTCGCGGTAGCGCCCGGGGCCGCCGAGGAACCGGTGGTCGCGGACGCCGAGGGCCTCCATCGCGGTCGCCAGCTCGCCGATCCGGTGCTGGCCGAGCTGGTCGTCCTGGTCGGCCGCGAGGTGCGCGAGCTCGGGGACGAGGACCTCGCCCTCCTCGCCGAGCGTGCAGGTGACGAGGGTGACCTGGACGCCGGCCGCGACGTACTGCGCCATGGTCGCGCCGTTGCCGATCGTCTCGTCGTCGGGGTGCGCGTGGACGAGCAGCAGCCGCCGGTCGGAGTCGAGGGAGCGCATCTGGGCCTCCGCCTCCGGCTCGGTCCGCTCGAGGACCGACTCGGCCGCCTGCAGCACCGCGGCCTCGGGCGAGGCCGAGCGGCCCGCGGTGCCGGGCTCGTCGGCGGGTGGGGGGCCATCGGGGGTGGTGGTCACGAACGGCGAGACTACCCAGGGTCGGTACCGTCGTCCGGTGCCCCACACTGCCTCCTCCCCCGTGCCCGCGTCGCCGACCGGGCAGGCTGCCGCCACCGAGTCGTTCCCGCACGCCAGCGCGCGCACCCAGAAGTTCACGCATGGCGCGCCGCGATCCCTCCGCCTGAGCCCCGACGGCGACCGGCTGCTCTTCATCCGGTCGTCCTCCGGCGACGACCCCGTCGGCTCGCTGTGGTCGATGGACACCGTCACCGGCGCGGAGACGCTGGTCGCCGACCCGCGGCAGCTGCTGGGCGCCGGCGAGGAGGAGCTCTCCGACGAGGAGCGGGCGCGGCGGGAGCGGTCGCGCGAGAGCGGCGCGGGGATCGTCGGCTTCGCCACCGACGACGCCGCCACGGTGGCCGCCTTCGCGCTGTCGAGCCGGCTGTGGGTGGCTGACCTCACCGCGTCGCCGCCGGCGGTCCGCGAGATCACGTCGGCCGGCCCGGTCGTCGATCCACGGCCCGACCCCGCAGGTCGGCTGGTCGCCTACGCGGCGAGCGGTGGGCTGCACGTCGTGGGCGTCGACGGCGAGGGCCACCGCACCGTGGCCGCGCCGGACGCACCGACTGTGCACTGGGGCGTCGCCGAGTTCGTGGCAGCGGAGGAGATGAACCGCTTCCGCGGCTACTGGTGGTCCCCGGACGGTGCCACCCTCCTGACGGCCCGCGTCGACGACGCGCCGGTCCAGCGGTGGCACGTGGCCGACCCGGCGCACCCGGAGCGGCCGTCGACCGAGCTCGCCTACCCGGCCGCGGGCACCGAGAACGCCGACGTGACCGTGCACCTGCTTGCCGTCGACGGCTCAGGGAGCGTCGCGGTGCCGTGGGACCGCGACGCCTTCCCCTACCTGGTGGACGCCCACTGGTCGGGTCCGGGCGCGCTGCTGCACGTGATGTCCCGCGACCAGCGGGACGCGGCCGTGCTCGACGTCGACCCGGCCTCCGGCGCGACGTCGGTGCGGGCCGAGGAGCACGACGACGTCTGGCTGGACGTCGTCGGCGGTGTGCCGGCGCTGCTGCCCGACGGCCGGCTCGTCGATACCCGCGACGAGGACGACCGGCGACGGCTCACGGTGGACGGAGTCGCCGTGACGCCGCCCGACGTCCAGGTGACCGGCGTCGTGTCCGTCGGGGAGCACGGGGTCCTGGTGTCCGGGACCGACGACCCGGTCGAGTCGCACCTCTGGCTGGTCGCACCCGACCTCGCGGTGCGCCGGCTGACGGAGCCGGGTGGCTTCCACACCGGTCTGCTGGCCGGCGGCACGCAGGTCGTGGCGTCCCGGCGCCTTGATCGGCCGGGCTCCGTCGTCACGGTCCACCGCGACGGCGCCGAGGCGCGCGCGGTGGCGACGTACGCCGAGAAGCCCCCGCTCACCGCCGACGTGACACTCCTGACGGTCGGCGAGCACGACCTGCGGGTCGGCCTTCTGCTCCCCCGTGACCACGTCGCGGGTACGTCGCTGCCGGTGCTGCTGGACCCCTACGGGGGTCCGCACCACCAAGAGGTGATAGCGGTCCATGACATGTGGCTGGAGCCGCAGTGGTGGGCCGACCAGGGCTTCGCCGTCGTGGTGGCCGACGGCCGGGGCACCGGCAGCCGAGGGCGGTCGTGGGACCGCGCGGTCCGGGACGACATCGCGGCCGTGACGCTGGAGGACCAGGTGACCGCGCTGCACGAGGTGGCCGCCAAGGAGCCCGACCTCGACCTGGGGCGGGTGGCGGTCCGCGGCTGGTCGTTCGGCGGCTACCTGGCCGCCATGGCCGTGCTGCGCCGGCCGGACGTCTTCCACGCCGCGATCGCGGGCGCACCGGTCACCGACTGGGCGCTCTACGACACCTTCTACTCCGAGCGCTACCTCGGGATGCCCGACGAGGCGCCCGAGGTCTACGAGAGGACGTCGCTGCTCCCCGACGCACCCAACCTGCGCCGCCCGCTGCTGCTCATCCACGGTCTGGCTGACGACAACGTGGTTGCCGCGCACAGCCTGCAGCTCTCCAGCGCGCTGCTGGCCGCCGGGCGGCCGCACGACATGCTGCCGCTGTCGGGCGTGACCCACATGACGCCGCAGCCGGTGGTCGCCGAGAACCTGCTGCTGCTGCAGCTCGACTGGCTGCGCCGGGCACTCCCGTCGGGCTGACGTCCGCGGGGACCGCTTCACCTGCGCCGGGTGAGCACCGTCCGCCTGGATGGGCGTAGCGTCGCTGGCCGATATCGGGAGGTGGACGGATGACCGCCGAACAGCGACGCGGGCCGTCGGTCGATCAAGGACGCTTCTGGGCGGGGGTGGCGGCCACGGCAGTCGTCGCGGCCCTGGCCGCCGCGTTAGGCGTCGTCGTTCTCGACGTCTTCGACGTCAACCTGCTCGATCCTCCGATCGGAGGTTCGAGAGGGCTCGGGTGGGCCGGGGCCGCGCTGGTCGCCGCTGTGCTCGGCGGGGTGATCCTGCTGCTGCTGGTGATGACCACCCCGCGGCCGCGGGTGTTCTTCGGCTGGATCGTCTTTCTGGTCACGGCAACCGCGGCAGTCCTTCCATTCACGAGGGACACGACGACCGAGGCGCAGGTGGCGACCTGCGCCCTCTGCGTGCTCATCGGCCTTGTCGTGGGCACCTCCCTCGGGGCGGTGGCCGGCCGTACCGTCCGCCCGGGGGGTTGACCGGCTTCCGGGTCACGTCGGGATGAGGTGCTTCTCCTCCGGGAAGTGACAGGCGCCCCAGTGGCCGGGTGCGAGCTCACGCAGCAGCGGCAGCTCGTCGGCGCAGCGCTGCTGGGCCTTGGGACACCGGGTGCGGAACACGCAGCCGGACGGCGGGTTGATCGGGCTCGGCAGGTCGCCCTTGAGCAGGATCCGCTCGCGCAGGCGCTCGGTCTTGGGGTCCGGCAGCGGGACCGCCGCGGTCAGCGCGTGCGTGTAGGGGTGCCGAGGCGACTGGTAGATCTTCTCGGCGTCGGCGATCTCCATGATGCGGCCGAGGTACATCACCGCGATCCGGTCGGAGATGTGCCGGACGACCGACAGGTCGTGCGCGATGAACACGTAGGCGAGCTGGAACTCGTCCTGCAGGTCCTCGAGCAGGTTGACCACCTGCGCCTGGATGGACACATCGAGCGCCGAGACCGGCTCGTCGCAGACGATCAGCTTGGGCCGCAGGGCGATCGCGCGCGCGATGCCGATGCGCTGCCGCTGGCCGCCGGAGAACTCGTTCGGGTAGCGGTTGAAGTGCTCGGGGTTGAGGCCGACGCGGGCCATCAGGTCCTGCACCTCGGCCTGCACGCCGCGGGCCGGCTTGACGCCTTGCACCTTGAAGGGGGCCGAGATGATGCCACCGACGGTGTGCCGCGGGTTCAGCGAGGAGTACGGGTCCTGGAAGATCATCTGCATCTCGCGACGCAGCGGGACCATCTCCTTGCGGTCCAGGTTGGTGATGTCCCGGCCCTCGAACTCGATCTTGCCTCCCGTGGGGTCGAGCAGCTTCATGACCGTCCGGCCGGCGGTGGACTTGCCGCAGCCGGACTCGCCGACGATGCCGAGCGTCTCACCGGGGACGATGTCGAAGGAGATGTCCTCGACGGCCTTGACGTCGCCGACCTTGCGCTTGAGGACGCCACCGCCGGTGATCGGGAAGTACTTCTGCACGTTGGAGACCCGCAGCAGGGCGTCCTCGCGGCGCAGCGACGGGGTGGCGCCACCCTTCTCGTCCACGGCGGTCACTTGTCCTCCGTCCGGGTGGCGGCCCGAGTGGTGTCATCGTCGTGGCCGGAGACCTGGCTGCCCAGGCGCTCGATGGCGATCTCGCGACGCTGCGCGGGCTCGAGGTGGCAGCGCACCGCATGGTCAGGGCTGACCGGCAGCAGGTCCGGTCGGTCGGTGTCGCACCGGTTGCCCGGGACGAGCTCGTGGTACGGGCAGCGCGGGCGGAAGACGCAGCCCTTCGGCAGCCGGATCAGCGACGGCGGCTGGCCGGGGATCGGCTCGAGCCGCTCGGCCCGGTTGACGTCCATGCGCGGCACCGAGCCGAGCAGTCCCCACGTGTAGGGCATCTCGGGCCGGTAGTAGATGTCGTCGATGCCGCCGCGCTCCACGATCCGACCGCCGTACATCACGACCACGTCGTCGGCCATGTCGGCGACGACGCCGAGGTCGTGGGTGATCAGCACGATCGCGGTGCCGAACTCCTTCTGCAGGTCACGCAGCAGCTCGATGATCTGGGCCTGGACGGTCACGTCCAGCGCCGTCGTGGGCTCGTCGGCGATCAGCAGCTCCGGGTCGTTCAGCAGCGCCATCGCGATCATGACGCGCTGCCGCATTCCGCCGGAGAGGTTGTGCGGGTAGTCCTTGATCCGGCGCTCGGGGCTGGGGATTCCCACCCTGGCCAGCATCTCGGTCGCCTGATTGAGCGCGGCGCTCTTCGACACGTCCTGGTGGACGCGGACCGCCTCGGCCAGCTGCTTGCCGATCGCGTAGAAGGGGTGCAGCGACGACAGCGGGTCCTGGAAGATCATCGCCATCCGCTTGCCGCGCAGCGAGCGCACCTGCTCGGGCCGCGCCGAGACGAGCTCCTCACCGTCGAGGCGGACCTCGCCGGTCATCGTCGCGGACTTGCGGTTGATCAGTCCCATGATCGCCTGCGACGTCACGGACTTCCCGGAGCCGGACTCGCCGACGATCGCGAGGGTCTTGCCCTTCTGGACCGAGAAGCTCACGCCGTCGACGGCGCTGACGACGCCGTCCTCCGTCGGGAACGCCACACGCAGGTCCTTGACGTCGAGGAACGCGCTGGTGGCTGGGCCCTGGCTGGTGCGGTCGTTGGTCACAGCGGCCGTGCTCAAGCCAGCCTCACCCTCGGGTCGATGACGGCGTACAGGATGTCGACGACGAGGTTCGCCACGATGACGAACGCCGCCGCGACCAGGACGACTGCGGTGATGACGGGGAGGTCGGCGTCCAGGACCGACTCGATCGAGAGCTTGCCCAACCCGGGCAGGTTGAAGACCGACTCGGTGATCACGGCACCGCCGAGCAGGCCGGCCAGGTCGAGGCCGGCGGCGGTGACGATCGGGGTCAGCCCGGCCCGCAGCCCGTGCTTGCCGATCACGGTCCGCTCGCGAAGGCCCTTGGCCCGCGCCGTGCGGATGTAGTCCTCGCCCAGGGTCTCCAGCATCTGGTTGCGGGTCAGCCGCGCGTAGAACGCGGCGTAGAGCATCGCCAGCGCGCGTCCACGGCAGGATGAACACTTGGAACCAGCCGATGGGATCTGTGTAGATCATCCCCGGTTCATAGTTGACGAAGGGCACCCAGCCCAGCTGCAGCTGGACGAAGAAGATGAGCAGCAGGGCGATGAAGAACGACGGGAACGAGTAGCCGATCAACGTGACGCCCATGATGGTGCGGTCCTGCCACTTGCCCCGTTTGAGTGCGGCGACGATCCCGACGGAGACCCCGACCACGATCCACAGGATGAAGGCCCCGAGCGCGAGCTGAGCGGTCACCGGCAGCCGGTCCACGATCAGGTCGGTGACCTCGGCCTGCTTGCGGAAGGAGTAGCCCAGGCACGGGGCGTCGCACTCGAAGGTCTGGGTGCCCGAGCCGTAGGTCCGGCCGGCGAAGATGCCCTTCACGAACGCGGTGTACTGCTCGTACAGCGGCTTGTCGAGGCCGAGGCGGTGCCGGTTGGCCTCGATCACCTGCGGGGTGCAGGCCTTGCCGCAGGTCAGCCTCGCCGGGTCGGCGGGCAGGGCGTTGAACAGCAAGAACGTGATCATGCTCAGTGCGATGAGCATCAAGACCATCGCGACCAGCCGGCGGATGATGTAGGCGCCCATGTTCGTCTCCCTGTGCCTGGCTCAGTGCCCCGAACGGACTGTCACCGTCAATGTCCGCCCACCCGAAGCTGGACCCGACGCCGACCCGGTGTCCCGACGATAGAACTCTCTGCACGGTCCGGCGCACCGGGGGCGGGTGATCCCGCCCCCGGTGCGCCGATTGTGACCGTTTACTGCTGTCGTGTGACGTTATACGTGGCTGTTGCTGGGTTTACTGCTCCACGTACATGTCGACGTAGGGCCACGAGGTGTACGGAGCCCACAGGTAGACGTTGCCGCCGTCACCGGAGGCCGACTTCACCTTGGAGCCCGCGATGGCCTGCGACCTGCCGAAGCGGGTCGGGATGGCCATGACCTGCTCCATCGCGTACTTGTTGAGCTCCTTCCACTGCTCGGACTGAGCGTCGCGGTCCGGGTTCTCCTTGGCCTCCTGCACGCGGGTGTTGAAGTCCTTGTCGTCCGCCTGCGAGAGGTTGAAGCCGCCAGCCGGGGTGAAGAGCTCCGGGATGACGGTCGAGGCGTTCGGCCAGTCCGGACCCCAACCGGCCCACATGAGCTCGCCGGCCTTCTCCGGGTCGAAGACGATCGAGTAGTACTGACCGACCTCGATGCCGTTCGGCTTGACCTTGATGCCCGCCTTCTCCAGCGACGAGACGACCACGGCCGCCTCCTTCTCGCGGACCGGCGTGATGCCGTAGTCGAACTGGACGGTCGGCATCGGCTCGCCCGACTCCTCGATGAGCTGCTTGGCGTACTCCGGGTCACCCGCATCCGGGATCTCCTGGCCGAGCAGGCCGGTCCACATGCCCGACTCGGCGTAGTCGGCCGGCAGGTTCGGCTTGATCACGCCGTCGGCGGTCTCACCCGCGAACTCGCCACCAGCGACCTGGATGAGCTGCGCCCGGTCGAGCGCCGCGGCGATTGCCTGACGGTGCTTGAGGTTCGGGAGCTTGTTCATGTTGACCGCGTAGTAGTACGAGTAGGCGTCCAGGACGTCGGCACGACGGTCCTTGAGCCGGTCGTCGTTGAAGACCGCAGCGAGGTTCGCCGGCTGGATCGCGTCGCGGCTGGCCGCCTGCTGGTCCTCGCCCGAGTCGCGGATGATGCGCTGGTCGATGACCGACGAGTCCACGCCGAACTTCATGACGACCTTGTCCGGCAGGGCCGGACGGTACTCGTCCGTCGCCGGGTCCCAGTTCTCGTTGCGCACCAGCACGAGCTGGTTGCCGACGGTGTACTCCTGGATCTTGTACGGACCCGAGGAGACCGGCTTCTGGTCGTACTTCTCACCGGTGTCCGCGGCCTTGGGGACCGGGGCGAACGCCGACAGCGTCACGGTGAAGTTGAAGTCCGGGACCGGGTTGGCCAGGTTGAACGTGATCGTCTGGCCGTCACAGGTGACCGCCTGGTCGTAGGCGGCGGTGTCGTTGCCCTTGGTGACGTAGGGGCCCTTGTAGACCGACGAGCCGTCCTTGGCCTTCGGGATGTCGAGGTAGGCCACGGCGTACTGCGGGCCGTCCACGATCAGGTCGGTGGCGAACGTGCGGGACACGCCGTACTTCACGTCCTCGCAGGTGACCGGCGAGCCGTCCTCCCACTTGACGCCGTCACGGACCGTGAACTGCCACGAGGTGGCGTCCTCGTTCGGTGTGCCGGTGTCGGTCGCGAGGTCCGGCGTGAGCTCGTTGGCCGTCGTGTCGTCCGTGCTCATCTTGTAGGACGTCAGCGTCCGGTTGAGGTACGCGCTGGCGAAGGCCAGGTCCTCACCCGTGTAGTTGCGCTGCGGGTCCAGGTGCTGGATCTGCTCGGCGAGCGTGAGGAAGGTCAGCGTGCCGCCCTTGGTGGGCTCTCCGCTGTCACTGCCGCTTCCGCCGTCTCCGCTGCCGCCGTCGTCGCCGCCCCCGCCGCAAGCGGCGAGCACCATCGCCGCTGCGGCTGCGAGGGCCGCGGCACGGAGGCCGATGCTGGCCTTGCCCATGTCACTCCTTCTGGGTCTGGGCCGGGATGGATCCCGGTCCGTCGTCGCCTCCGGGACTGGTCCGGTGGCTTCTCCCCGGCGCATGCCGGGGAAGCTTGTTGGGTTGTGAGGTGTCACACCCGCCCGGCGCGCGGGTCGAGTGCGTCACGCACGGCGTCACCGAGCAGGTTGAAGCTCAGGACGACCACGAACAGGTAGGTCCCCGGGATGAACAGGTAGCCCGGGAGGACGGTGAAGTAGGTGACCGACTCCGCGAGCATCGCGCCCCACGACGGGGTCGGCGGGACGAGACCGACGCCCAGGAAGGACAGGGCCGCCTCGGCCGCGACGTAGGTGGGCAGCAGGATCGTGGCGTAGACCAGGATCGGCGCCCAGAGGTTCGGCAGGATCTCCTTGAAGAGGATCCGGCGGGTGCCCGCGCCCATCGAGATCGCGGACTCGACGAACTCGCGTTCGCGCAGGCTGAGCACCTGGCCGCGGATGATGCGCGCGAGGTACGGCCAGCCGAAGAGGCTCAGCACCAGGATGATGTAGAGCACCCTCGCCGAGTTGCCGGGGAGGCCGAAGGTCTGCTCGAGGCGCTGGGTGAGGACCCCGGAGAGGGCCAGCAGGATCAGCAGCTGCGGGAAGGCGAGGATCAGGTCCATCAGGCGGCCGAGGCCGGTGTCGAGCCACCCGCGCGAGAAGCCGGCGATCACGCCCACCGTGGTACCGACGACGATCGTGATGAAGGTGCCGACGAACGAGATCAGGAGAGAGACTCGCGACCCGTAGAGCAGCCGGGCGAAGAGGTCACGGCCGGTGCCCGGCTCGACGCCCAGCGGGTGCTCCATGCTGATGCCGCCCCAGCGGCCGAGCGGCAGGCCTCCGGAGTCGCTCACGGCGTCGGGGTCGAACGTGTAGGGGTCGACGCCGAAGAGCTTGGTCACAAGAGGCGCGAACACCGCGAGGAGGAGCACGAAGACGACGATCCCGAAGCTGACCATCGCGACCTTGTCCCGCCTCAGGCGGGTCCAGGCGATCTGGGTGAGTGACCGACCGGCGATCTCGCTGGACTCGGTGCTCGCTCCGGTGGGGGTCTCGACCGAGTGATCGGATGCAAGCGACATGGACCTGGCGCTACCTCTCCTCGGTTGACCTCGTCGGTGGACCCTGGCGGTCCGGCTGGCCTCCCCTGGCGGAACGCCAAGGCCCCCGCCCGGCGCTGCCGTATCCGGGACGGGACTCTAGGACACAACCCCCAATCCACCTATGCCGCAGGGGCTCTGTTGCACAATCGTGACCGCGCCGAGACAAGCCGTCACACCGGGCCAGCGCGTGAGGGCGGCACGCAGCGCTGACCTGCGGTGACCCCGATTCCGGCGCCAGCCCCGAGGGCCGGCGGCGTCAGTCGCGCTTGCGGCGGGCGGCGGACCGGCCCCGGGTCGCCGCGTCGAGCTCCACCTTGCGCATCCGAACCGCCGCCGGCGTCACCTCGACGCACTCGTCCTCGCGGCAGAACTCCAGGGCCTGCTCGAGGGACAGCACCCGGTGCGGGATGAGCGGCACCAGGATGTCGCCGGAGGACTGGCGCATGTTGGTGAGCTTCTTCTCCTTGGTCGGGTTGACGTCCATGTCGTCCGACCGCGAGTTCTCCCCCACGATCATGCCCTCGAACACCTGGGTGCCCGGGCCGACGAACATCGTGCCGCGCTCCTGCAGGTTGGCCAGCGCGAAGCCGGTCGTCGCGCCCCGCCGGTCCGCGACCAGCGAGCCGGTCGGCCGGGTCCGCAGCTCGCCGTGCCAGGCCTCGTAGCGCTCGTGGACGTGGTGCAGCAGCCCCGTGCCCCGCGTCTCGGTGAGGAACTCGGTGCGGAAGCCGATCAGGCCGCGGGCCGGGACGATGTACTCCATCCGGATCCAGCCGGTGCCGTGGTCGACCATCTGCTCCAGGCGGCCCTTGCGCAGTGCGAGGAGCTGGATCAGCACGCCCTGGTAGTCGCTGGGCGCGTCGATCGTCAGCCGCTCCATCGGCTCGTGCAGCTTGCCGTCCACGAGCCGGGTGACGACCTGCGGCTTGCCGACCGTGAGCTCGAAGCCCTCGCGCCGCATGATCTCGACGAGGATCGCCAGCTGCAGCTCGCCACGGCCCTGCACCTCCCAGGTGTCGGGGCGCTCGGTCGGCAGCACGCGGATCGAGACGTTGCCGACCAGCTCGGCGTCGAGGCGTCCCTTCACCAGCCGGGCGGTGAGCTTCTTGCCGCTCTCCCCGGCAAGCGGCGAGGTGTTGATGCCGATGGTCATCGAGATGCTGGGCTCGTCGATGGTGATGACCGGCAGCGGCCGGGGGTCCTCGATGTCCGCGAGGGTCTCGCCGATCGTGATCTCGGGGATGCCGGCGATCGCGATGATGTCGCCTGGTCCGGCCGACTCGGCGGCCACCCGGTCCAGCGCCTCGGTCATCAGCAGCTCGGTGATCTTGACCCGCTCGACCGTGCCGTCCGTGCGGCACCACGCGACGGTCTGGCCCTTGCGGATCTCTCCCTGGTGGACCCGGCACAGTGCGAGTCGGCCGAGATAGGGGGACGCGTCGAGGTTCGTCACGTGCGCCTGCAGAGGCGCCCCGTCGTCGTACGTCGGGGCCGGCACGGCCGAGAGGATCGTCTCGAACAGGGGCTCGAGGTCCTTGCTGTCCGGCATGTCGCCGTCGTCCGGCCGCTCGAGCGACGCGCGGCCGGCCTTGGCCGAGCAGTAGAGGATGGGGAAGTCCAGAGCCTTGGCAGCCGACGCAGCGTTGTCATCGAGCAGGTCGAGGAAGAGCTCGTAGGTCTCGTCCACCACCTCGGCGATCCGGGCGTCCGGCCGGTCGACCTTGTTGACGACCAGGACCACCGGCAGCTTGGCCTGCAACGCCTTGCGCAGCACGAAGCGGGTCTGCGGCAGCGGACCCTCGCTCGCGTCGACCAGCAGGACGACGCCGTCGACCATGGACAGGCCGCGCTCCACCTCACCGCCGAAGTCGGCGTGGCCCGGGGTGTCGATGATGTTGATGACGACCTCACGGTCGTCGATCCGGTGCCGGACCGCGGTGTTCTTGGCGAGGATCGTGATCCCCTTCTCGCGCTCCAGGTCCATCGAGTCCATGACGCGCTCGTTGACGTCACCCGTGTCGGCCTGGTGCTGCGAGAAGGCGCCGCTCTGCCAGAGCATGGCGTCGACAAGGGTGGTCTTCCCGTGGTCGACGTGCGCGACGATCGCGACGTTGCGCAGGTCGGACCGGGTCTGTGCAGGCATGCAGGATCTCCACTGTGCGTTGACACACCACCTGTGCGGCGTGTCTGGTGCAGCAGCGCACAGTTGATCTTGAGGGGGTCCTTCAGTCTACGGGCGCGGGCGGGGCAGGTCGCACCACACGACCTTGCCCCCAGTCGTCGGCCGGGCGCCCCACCGTGCCGACAGGGTGGAGACGAGCTGCAGGCCGCGGCCGCCCTCATCGGCGTCGGTCACCCGCCGCAGACGCGGAAGTGGTGCTGCCGCGTCCTCCACGGCGATCGTGATGATCTCGTCGAGCAGCAGGATCGTGAGCTCGATCGGGCCGGCAGCGTGCCGGAGAGCGTTGGTGACCATCTCGCTGACGAGCAGCTCGGCCAGGTCGGCCAGCGACTCCAGGCCCCACTCGGAGAACCGCGCCACTGCCCACGAGCGAGCGGTGCCCACCGACTCGACGCCGCCCATGAGCTGCCAGCTCGCCACCCGCTCCGCATCCAGGCCGGAGATCTCGGCCACGATCAGCGCCACGTCGTCGTCGTGACCGGTGTCCCGACCGGTGGCGGCCAGCAGCAGGTCGCACAACGGCTCGAGCGCGATGGCTTCCCGGCCGAAGCAGCCCGCGAGCAACGAGAGCCCGTCGTCGAGGTCGACCTCCCGGGACTCGACCAGTCCGTCGGTGTAGAGCAGCAGCCGGGAGCCGTCGGCCACCGGCATCGTGACGCTCTCGAAGGCGACGCCGCCCACCCCCAGCGGCGCACCGGACGGCTGCGGCAGCAGCCTGGTCGACCCGTCCGGCTCGCGGAGGACCGGCGGCGGATGACCGGCCGTGGCGAAGGACAGCTCTCGCGCGACCGGGTCGTAGACGGCGTACACGCACGTCGCGAGCTGGACCTGGTCGGTGCCCTGCGCGAGGTCGTCGAGATGGCGGAGCACGTCCTCCGGGAGGTGGTCGAGCACCGCCAGGGTGCGGACGGCGGTCCGCAGCTGCCCCATCGCCGCGGCCGCGCGCAGGCCGCGGCCCATGACGTCGCCGATCACGAAGGCCGCCCGCCCGCACGACAGCGGGATGACGTCGAACCAGTCGCCCCCGACACCCACCTCGCGACTGCCGGGGAGATAGCGCTGTGCCGTGTCGACCCCGGTGATCTGTGGCTGGGCCGTGGGGAGCAGGGACCGCTGGAGCGCGACCGACGTCGCCCGCGCCTCGTCGTAGAGGCGGACGTTGTCCAGTGCCATCGCGGCCCGGCCGGCGATCTCCTCGGCGAGGGCGACGTCGGCCGTGGAGTAGCCCGGCGCGCCGGTGCCGCGGCGCAGCCCGACGACGCCCAGCACCCGGCCGCGGGCGAGGAGCGGCGCGAAGACCTCCGCGCCGTGCTCGGGGGTCCCGTCGCAGGCCTGGGTGCGCCCGGTGGAGAGGGCGACCGCGGCAGCGCTCCCCGCCGGGTGGCCCACCCACTCGTCCTCGGCGTTGACTGCGGTGTCGCCGGCGACGCTCGCGGTGGCCACCCGGCACAGGACGGCGGTGCCCGTGTCCGCCGTCATGTCCGGGTGGAAGAGGGCCTCGACGAGGTCGACCTCGACCTGCTCGGCCAGCCGCGGCACCACGATGTGCGCGAGCCCGCGGGCGACAGCCCGCAGGTCGAGGGAGTCCGCCAGGTGCGCGCTTGCGTCGGCCAGCAGGGCCAACCGGCCCTGAGGCGAGAGCTCCCCGACCGGTGCCCCGTGCACGGGCCCCATCCTTACCCACGCCGGCACTCCGGACCAACCACGGCGACCACCGCCACCCGTCGGCGCCGGAGGTGCCGTCGGGCCACACCCGTCGAGGTGACAAACTGACCGGCGCAGCGGCGGGCCGGGCCCGGCCACGAACCGAGCGCGCGGTCATCCCGCCGCTGCCGATGGTCCGAGCGAACCGTGGGACGGCGATGAGCACAGGCACGATGAGCGAGCGACGGGCGAAGATCTCCGCCCGCACCCTGCGCACAGACCGGTGGTGGTTCCCCCCGCTGCTCAACGCCGCCGGGCTGGCCTTCTTCCTGGTCTACGGCACCTTCCGGATCTTCTACGACCAGAACTACTGGGTCGAGGAGTTCCACTACCTGGCGCCGTTCTACTCGCCCTGCCTGGCGGCGAGCTGCGTCGAGGGTTCCAGCCACTTCCTCGGGCAGCCCCTGCCGAGCCTGCCGCCGTGGCTGTCCCCCGCGATGTTCATCCTCGTGCTGCCGGGTGGCTTCCGGGCCACCTGCTACTACTACCGCAAGACCTACTACCGGGCTTTCTGGTTCTCGCCACCGGCCTGCGCCGTCGCCGAGCCGCACAAGGCATACACCGGCGAGACCCGGTTCCCGCTGATCATCCAGAACATCCACCGCTACTTCTTCTACTTCGCACTGTTGGTCGCCGGCGTCCTGACCTACGACGCATTCCTCGCCTTCCACGGGGAGGACGGCGGCTTCGGCATCGGGCTCGGCACCGTGGTCCTCTGGGTCAACGTCGTCCTCATCTGGGGCTACACGCTGGGCTGCCACTCCTGCCGGAGCATCACCGGCGGACGGCTCAACCACTTCTCCCGGCACCCGGTCCGCTACTGGGTCTGGGGGCAGGTGTCCAAGCTGAACGCCAGGCACCAGCAGCTCGCCTGGTACTCGCTCTTCTCGGTGCTCGCAGCCGACTTCTACGTCCTGCTGGTCGCCAGCGGCACGATCGACGACCTGCGCTTCTACAACTGAGCCCGCGGGCGACGACCCCGACGACACCGACACCGAGGATGACCGACCGATGACCGAGATGCAGGGGTCCCCGCGAGATCGCGAGCGCAGCGAGCGATCTGGCGGGGCAGTCGAACGCCACCGCTACGACGTCGTCGTGATCGGCGCGGGCGGCGCCGGCCTGCGGGCGGCCATCGAGGCACGGATGCAGGGCAAGCGGACGGCCATCGTCTGCAAGTCGCTGTTCGGCAAGGCCCACACGGTCATGGCCGAGGGCGGCGCCGCCGCGGCCATGGCCAACGTGAACCCGAACGACAACTGGCAGGTGCACTTCCGCGACACCATGCGCGGCGGCAAGTTCATGAACCACTGGCGGATGGCCGAGCTGCACGCCAAGGAGGCGCCCGACCGCGTCTGGGAGCTCGAGACCTACGGCGCCCTCTTCGACCGCACCAAGGACGGGAAGATCAGCCAGCGCAACTTCGGCGGCCACGAATACCCCCGCCTGGCGCACGTCGGTGACCGCACCGGCCTGGAGATGATCCGCACCCTCCAGCAGAAGATCGTTTCGCTCCAGCAGGACGACCAGCGTGACCACCGCGACGCCGAGGCCATGGTCAAGGTCTTCGCCGAGACCACCATCACTGCCCTGCTCAAGGACGGCGAGCGGATCTCCGGCGCGGTCGGCTACACCCGCGAGGACGGCACCCTCGTCGTCTTCGAGGCACCGGCAGTCATCCTGGCGACCGGCGGCATCGGCAAGTCCTTCAAGGTGACCTCCAACTCGTGGGAGTACACGGGCGACGGGCACGCCCTGGCCATGAAGGCCGGCGCGACCCTGCTGAACATGGAGTTCGTCCAGTTCCACCCGACCGGCATGGTCTGGCCCCCGAGCGTCAAGGGGATCCTGGTCACCGAGTCGGTGCGGGGCGACGGCGGCGTCCTCAAGAACTCCGACGGCAATCGCTTCATGTTCGACTACGTCCCCGCCGTCTTCCGGAAGCAGTACGCGGAGACCGAGGACGAGGCCGACCGCTGGTACACCGATGCCGACAACAACCGTCGGCCACCGGAGCTGCTGCCGCGCGACGAGGTGGCGCGGGCCATCAACTCCGAGGTCAAGGCCGGCCGCGGCTCCCCGGCCGGCGGTGTCTTCCTCGACATCGCCTCCCGGCTGCCGGCCGACGCGATCCGCAAGAAGCTGCCCTCGATGTACCACCAGTTCAAGGAGCTGGCCGACGTCGACATCACGGCCCAGCCGATGGAGGTCGGCCCGACCTGCCACTACGTCATGGGTGGCGTCGAGGTCGACCCGGACACGGCTGCTGCCGTCGTACCCGGCCTCTTCGCCGCCGGCGAGGTCTCCGGCGGGATGCACGGGTCGAACCGGCTCGGTGGCAACTCCCTCTCCGACCTCCTGGTCTTCGGCCGCCGGGCCGGACTGGGGGCGGCGCAGTACGTCGACTCCCTGGGCCGCTCGCGGCCGGGGCTGACCGACGAGGACGTCGATGCCGCACGGGCCGAGGCGGAGGCGCCCTTCGCCGGCAAGGGCGGCGAGAACCCCTACGCCATCCACGCCGACCTGCAGCAGACGATGAACGACCTGGTCGGCATCATCCGCACCGCGGACGAGGTCGAGACGGCGCTGAAGAAGCTCGAGGACCTCAAGGCACGGGCCAAGAAGATCACCGTCAAGGGCGACAAGATCTTCAACCCGGGCTGGCACCTCGCGCTCGACCTGCCCAACATGCTGATCGTGTCGGAGTGCATCGCACGCTCCGCCCTGATCCGCGAGGAGTCGCGGGGCGGTCACACCCGCGACGACTTCCCCGCGATGAGCGACGAGTGGCGCAAGGTCAACCTGGTCTGCCGGCCGGCCGGCGAGGGCGTGGAGGTCACCCGGCAGGCACTCCCGACGATGCCTCCGGAGCTGCTGTCCCTCTTCGACCGCGAGGAGCTGAGCAAGTACATGACGGAAGCGGAGCTCTCGATCCTGCCCGAGGAGAAGAAGGCCTGATGGGTTACAACGCGCGGTTCAAGGTCTGGCGCGGCGACGACACCGACGGAGAGCTCGAGGACTTCACCGTCGAGGTCAACGAGGGTGAGGTCGTCCTCGACATCATCCACCGGCTGCAGGCGACCCAGACCCCGGACCTCGCGGTCCGGTGGAACTGCAAGGCCGGCAAGTGCGGGTCGTGCAGTGCCGAGATCAACGGCCGGCCGCGGCTCCTGTGCATGACACGCATGAGCACGTTCGCCGAGGACGAGGTCGTGACCGTGACACCGCTGCGAGCCTTCCCCGTGGTGAAGGACCTGGTCACCGACGTGTCCTACAACTACGAGAAGGCGCGCAGCGTGCCGGCCTTCGCTCCGCCGCGGGACCTGGCCCCGGGTGAGTACCGGATGGACCAGCTCGACGTGGAGCGCAGCCAGGAGTTCCGCAAGTGCATCGAGTGCTTCCTCTGCCAGGACACCTGCCACGTCATCCGTGACCACGAGGACAACAAGCCGGCCTTCGCCGGGCCCCGCTTCTTCATCCGGCTCGCCGAGCTCGACATGCACCCCCTGGACAGCAAGGACCGCAAGCGACAGTCGCAGGACACGCACGGGCTCGGCATGTGCAACATCACCAAGTGCTGCACCGAGGTGTGCCCGGAGCACATCAAGATCACCGACAACGCGATCATCCCGATGAAGGAGCGCGTGGTCGACACGATGTACGACCCACTGGTCTGGCTCGGCAACAAGATCCCGCGCCGGTCGACCGTCGCGGCGAACCGCACGCTCTACTCCGGCGACACCGTCAAGGCCGAGGCGCAGGCACGCGACCGGCTGCGCACCAAGCCGTCGGACCGGCCCGCGCTGACGACCCTGCAGCGGTCGCTGCACGCCCAGGGCCGCTTCGCAGATGCCGCCGAGGCCACCCGGACCAAGGTCGAGCACGCCGGCCGCGGCAGCACTGCCCGGCTGGACGCGCTGGGCGGGCACGCCTGGGAGCTGCTCTGCGCGGTCGAGGCGGGCCAGCTCGAGCTCGACGCGGTCGAGGACGAGATCTCGGCCTCGATCGTGGCTGCGCAGCGGCATGCGAGCACCGGCACCACTCTCGCCGGCACCCACGCGCTGCACGAGCTCGTGCACGGCCGGCTGGCCGAGGCGCTCGAGCACGCCCGCGAGGCGATCGCCTGGGACCAGGACCGGGCAGCGCGCGCGGACGACCTCATCACCCTCTCCGAGGCGCTGGCCGCCCTGGGCGAGTCGGACGAGGCGACCGACGCGATCACCGAGGCCCGTGCGCTGTGGCCTGACAACCCGCGTCTGGCGGGGGCGCGGGCGAACCTGGAGGACATGAACGTCCACAGCAGCTGACCTCGCCGGCCCTCGTGGCCGGGACGGTCAGGGAACCGATTGGTCCAGGCCGACCGTCCTGGCGGTAGGGGCCACCCTCCTACCGAAAGGACCCGAGATGGCCGACGTCCTGGACAGCGCCACGATCGACGACGCCCTGGCTGCTCTGCCCGGCTGGACGCACGAGGACGGAAAGCTGGTCAAGAGCGTCCCGGTCCCTGTGGAGAGCCAGGACGCACTGGCCGAGACCGTGGCCCACGTCGCAGATGCGATGGACCACCACCCCGACGTCAGCCGCGAGGGCGACCTGGTGGTCTTTCGGCTGTGGACGCACAGCGCGGGCGGGGTCACCAGCAAGGACGTCGAGCTCGCAGGACGGATCGACCAGGCGCTCTCCGGCGGAGGGCGCGACAGCGGCACCACCTGACACTCGGCAGACCTGGTCGTAACCGGCCGACACCTAAACTTCGCCGCGCCCCGACCGAGGAGAAGAAGCTCACCCGTGCCCCGCATCACCATCGTGCCGACCGGCGCGGCCCCTGGCCGCCGTTCCCGGGCCTCCGTCGAGCGGCTGCCGCTCGACGTCGAGCTCGCCGGGCCAGGAGAGCAGGCTCGTGCCGACGAGGGCTCCGGGACGTACGTCCTCTTCCTGGCCGACGGGGACTCTCTCGTGGCCAGCGGCGTGCTGGCCCTGCTGGAGTCCCTCGACCGCAGCGGCTCCGACGTCGCGGTCGGGACGGCCGACGCGGACGGCGCGCCGGCGGCCCTGCTCACGCCCGCCACGGGGACCACGGTGGCCGCAACCCCCGCGCTGCTGCAGCACGGGACCGTGAGTGCCGCCCTGTGGCGACGGGACTGGTGGTCCGGGCAGGGCGTCCGGATGCCGTCCGACCCGGAGCTGCAGCCCGGCGCGCTGGCCAGGGCGCTGGCAGCCGCCTCGGCCGTGGACGTCGTGCCCGAGCCCGTCACCGAGTCACAGGCCAGGTCCCCGAGGATGCGGCGCACCGACCTGCACCTGCGGGCGGAGGACATGACCGGCGAGGCCCGCCGGCTCGACGACCTGCACGCGGTCGCCGGCGTCCTCCCGGACGAGGCCCGGGGGCACTGGTTCCGCGCCGTGCTCGAGCCGACCATCTCGGAGCTGCTCAGCGGGCTGCCCGAGGCCGACGCAGAGACCCAGGCCCGGTTGACCACCCGGATCGGCGCGATCGTGACGGAGGGCGGGCCCGAGCTGGTCGACGGGCTCCCTGCGGTCTCCCGGCTCACCTACCACCTCGCCGGCCGCGGGCTGCAGGCCGAGATGCTCGAGGTCGTCACCGCGGAACGGTCCGGCGCCCTCCGGCTCGGGCACTGGGTGCGCGACGGCGACGACCACCTCGGCGACCTCCCGTTCCGCACAGATGAACGGCTCGGCGTCCCGCGCGACGTCTACCGCGTCGACGACGAGCTGGACATGCGCGGCCGGGTGGAGTCGCTGCGCTGGGAGGGCAGCCGGCTGCTGGTCGAGGGCTTCGCGCACCTTCAGCTCATCGACATCGCGGAGCCGGACAACGACAAGCTCTCCCTCGCGCTCGTCCGCGGCACCGACGGCCGGCGCATCGAGCTGCCCGCCGAACGCGTGGCACGGCACGACGTCACCGTCCGTTCGCGGGACGCCTACTGCTACGACTGGGCGGGCTTCCGGACGTCCGTCGACACCGACGACCTACGCGTCGGCGGAGCGTGGAGCGCGGGGAGCTGGCGGCTCGAGGTGACGCTCGAGGCGCAGGGCGTCCGGCGCCAGCGCTTCCTGGGTGCCACGGCACCGGGCGGGGCACGCAACCCGGCTCTTCGCGACGTCGACGAGGTCCGGATCGTGCCGGTGACCGGCCGGGGCACCTTCGCGGTCGAGGTCGACCTCCTGCCGGCCGTCCTCACGTCGGTGACGGAGGTCGACGGCGAGCTCCGGCTGGCCGGGCGCCTGCGCCGACGCACCCGCCGACGCACCGCGACCCTGCTGCTGCAGCGGCTGTCCGGGACCGTCGTGCTCGAGGTCCCGGTGCGGCTGGCAGGTCTGGTCGGTCGGCAGTTCGAGGCCCGGGTGCCCGTCGCAGAGGTGCTGCGGCTCGCGGCCCACGAGCTCGACGGGGAGGTCGTCTGGGCGCTCCGGCTGGCGATGCCCGGCGCCGCGCGGCCGGTCCCGGTGCGCGTGAGCAGCGACCTCGGCGACGTACGACTGACAGCCGGCGACCTGCAGGTCGAGCTGGGCGGCACCGCGAACGGGCGGGCGCAGCTGCGGACGCACCGCCCACGGCCGGTCGTGGACCAGGCCCGGTGGGACGGCAACTGTGTCGAGCTCGGCGGTCGCTGGCCGGCCGGGCTGGAGGCGTCGTTCGTCCTCGCTGCCCGCCGGACCTCCCGCGACCGGCCCCTCGACCACGAGCTGACCGGCGATCGCTTCGTGCTGCGGTGGAACCCCACGTCCATGCCGACCCTGGCAGGCGACGTACCGCTCCCCTTCGGCAAGTGGCTGCCGGCCGTCAGGCGCAGTGACGACCCCCTGGACGACGTGCCCCTGACCGCGGACCGTGAGGTGCTCGCATCCCTCCCCCAGGAACGCCAGGTCGGCGCCAAGACCTACACCCTGACGGAGGACTCCGGGGAGCTGGACCTAGAGGTGACCCAGGACCTGCTCGACGACGAGCGGGGCCCGGTCAACCAGCAACGGCTTCGTCGGCAGGACTTCCCCGCCTTCCTGCGACAGGGACTCGTCGACGAGGTGCTCTTCGAGAGCTACGAGAGCCGCGCATACGGGGACAACGCCCGCGCCATCTACGAGGAGCTTCGCCGCCGGGTCCCGGACCTGCGCTGCCGGTGGATGGTCGTCGACGGGCAGACAGCGTTGCCCGAGGGCCTCGAGCCGCTGCGCCGTTTCAGTCGCGACCACTTCGAGGCGCTCGCCCGCGCCCGCTACGTCGTGATCCCCAACTACCGGCCGATGGAGACGTGGTTCGAGACGCCCGCGGACCAGGTGGTGGTGCAGACCTGGCACGGCGCACCGTTCAAGCGGATCGCTCTCGACAACCCGCGCTGGGAGACGATGAGCGCCAGGGACAACGTCGATCGGATCCGCGCCGAGTCGTCGCGTTGGGACTACCTGGTCTCGCCGAACCCGCCGAGCACACCCATCCTGCGCGGCGCATTCGACTTCAGCGGCGAGATGCTCGAGACCGGCTACCCGCGGACGGACGTCTTCTACGCCCCCGACCGCGAGCAGCGCGCCGCCGCGGTCAAGGAGCGCCTCGGCATCGACCCGACCAAGCGCGTCGTGCTCTACGCCCCGACGATGCGCGACGACCACCGCTACTCCGGCAACCGCTACAGCCTGGAGATGCGCCTCGACCTGCCTGCCGCACGGCGCGCGCTGGCCGACGACCACGTGCTACTCGTCCGCCGGCACGCGAAGGTCGTCGACACCGTGCCCGGTGTGGACGGCTCCTTCGCCATCGACGTGTCCGCGTGGCCCGACGTCAACGAGCTGCTGCTCGCGGTCGACATCCTGATCTCGGACTACTCGTCGCTGACCTTCGACTTCGCCGTGACCGGCCGACCGACGCTGTTCTTCACCTACGACCTCGCCGACTACCGCGACCGGCTGCGCGGCTTCTACTTCGACCCGGACCGGCTACCTGGTCCGCACGTGTCGACGTCCGAGGAGCTCATCGCCGCGATCCGGGACGTGGACCGGCTGCATGCCGAGAGCGCAGAGAAGTACGCCGCGTTCCGGGCCGACTTCACGCCCTGGGACGACGGGCACGCCGCGCAGCGGCTCGTCGACCGGGTCTTCCGCGAGCACCTCTAGCTGCGCGGCGCGCGGCGCCCGGGCGTCGTCGCCCGGGCGCCGCGTCGTCACGAGCCGCTGCCGGTGGTGAAGGTGAAGACGCTCGACTCCGCCAGGTAGCCCTGCGGGTCGGTCGCCCGCGCGTACCAGCCGTACTTCGTGCCGGCCGCCAGCCCGCTCCAGGTGACCGCCGCCGTCGCCGCCGGAGGCGACGTCGGACGTGCCGATCACCGTGTTCGGTCCGGAGGCCACGCCCGACCGTGTCCGTGCGCAGCGCGGTCGTGCGGCCGGGCAGGTCGACCGGGATTGTGAACTCGTCCGCCGTGGGAAGGTAGTCCCGCCCCGGTCGGGTATCGAACTCGTTGGCGTTGAAGTCGTCCTGGTACGGCGAATAGGTGTCCACCGACGACCTGGCCCTTGGTCAGGTCGACCTGCAGCAGCCGCAGGTGGCCGACCCGTCGCTGACCGTTCGGCAGCTCGAAGAACTGGTGGTTCGCGAGCATCTCGACCACCATGTGGCCCTTGACCCCCACGTCGCGCTTGATGTTGAGGCCGACGCCGTGGGTGTGGCCGCTCAGGGTCAGGAAGACGTTCGCGTTCGGCAGCACGACCTCGTTCGAAGATGGTCGTCGCCGTCGTCGAGCGTCAGTTCGCCTCCGCGGCCGTCGGAGCGTCATGCTCGGCTGCAGGTAGGAGTGCGTGAGGACGACGGCCTTGCGGTCGCGGTGCTCGGCCAGCACCTGGTTGGCCCACGCGACCTCCTCCGGCTTCACGCCGTAGCCCAGGTAGAGGAAGAGCAGCTTCTGCGCCGCCGGCCTCGACCAGGTCGTAGTGGTTCTGGTTGTCCACCGGTCTGCCACGGGCCGCCGTAGTAGCCCTCGCCGTCCTCACCGGTCGAGACGCACTGTCCTCGGCGGCGTCGTAGCGCGACGGTCCGAAGTACTCGTTGAACAGGTCGTTGTTCGACCCGGTCTTGTTGTCGTGGTTGCCCGGTGTGACGCCGTTCGGGCACGAGCCGTCGTCGAGCACTCGCCATCTTGTCGCTCGCGAACTGCGTACTCGGTGCGAGCCAGGGGCTCGTCCCGGCTGGTGACCTGCCAGTTGTTGATGACGTCGCCGGTGTGCGCCGAGTAGACGATCTTCCGCTCGGCAGCGTTCGCCTGCAACCCACTGGGTCATGGCTGCGTAGGTGTCGCCGTACTCGGTGCTTCACCGGCCGCGCCGCCCTGGGACAGGTACTGCGTGTCCGTGATCCAGGCGACCGAGAAGTCGTAGTCGTCCGGGTCCTCGAACGCCTCGTCCGGCGTGCTCGGCACCTCGTCGAACGGGTCGCGGGCCTCGACGAGCGACGTGCACGACGTCGCCGTCGATCGTCGGGCCGAGGCGGGTGCGGCCTACGAGCGTGGTGTCGGCGCCGTCGGTGCCTCGCGCCGGAGGCGACCTCGGTCCATTGCTGCGTCTCCACGTTCCAGACCGACAGGACGGCCACCCGGTCGGCCGCCACCCTGACCCTCCCAGCTGAGGTCGACGGTCTTCGCACCGCGCACGCGTGCTCACCCGGACGTCGTAGCGCTGGAACGGCGCGTCCGACGTCGGCGCGGACTCGACGTACTGACGTCGTCGGACGCCGCGACCGCCTGACAGGTCGACCGGTGCTCCCCGCGCCGGTCGCCGGCGCCGGGCACCTCGCCGTCGGTGGTGCCCGCGCGCCCCAGGACGGGCGGGCCGGCGGGCGTCGCGCTGCAGGAAGGTCACCTGGAGCGGCTCCGCCGGCGGGTCGCTCGCGGTGACCTCGAGCCTGGGGCTCGTGGCCACGCCGGTCGCGCCGTCCGCAGGCCCGACCAGCTGCGGCGCGTCCGGGGTCTCGCCGATCGTGGTGAAGGTCGACGATCGCCTCGTCGGAGGCGCCGGCGGCGTCGGTGGCGACCACGGTGAAGGTGTGCTTGCCGTCGGCTAGGTCATCGGTGTTCAGAGTCGTCCCGAGCTCGACTCGGGACCCGTCGAGCGTCGCCACGACCTCCGGGCGCCGTCGGGCCGACATCGGTCACCGTGGCGTCGAGCAGGAAGCGTGCCCTTGACCGTCGCGCCGTTCGCGGGGACAGGTCGCTGACGACTGGCGCGTTGTTGTCCACGGTGAAGCGGTGGTGCAGCTGCTGCGTCTCCGTGCGGCTCCCTCGGCTGATCAGCGGTCGACCACGTGGTCGCCGTCCGTGAGCGGGCGGGTGTCGAGCGTGAAGGCACGCGCCGGCGTGTACCGCGGGCCGGCCTCCGAGGACTGCGGGATCGAGTACGTCCAGTACCTGGACGGCTCGGACCGCCGCCGGCCAGGTTGTCGCCGAACCGGTACGGTGGCTCCCGTCCGGCTTCGACGGGTCCTTGCAGGACTGTCCCGTCCGCCATGATGCAGCTACGACGTTGCGCAAGCGTGAAGTCGTCGAGGTTCGGCCCGACGGCCGTTGGTCCGGCCCGGCGAAGAAGGTGATGGTGTTGGCGCCCTGGCTTCAACAGCTCGCCGGAGATCTGGATGCCGTTGGTGACGAAGCTGAGCCGCCGTTGCTGACGTCGTACGTCGATGGGCGATCTTGTGTCCGCGAGCCGAGATGCCATCCAGCGAAGTCGTCACCGGTCGGACCGGCATCGATCGCCCAGCTACGCCTCGTAGACCAGGGTGGCTGTGTCGGCGATCGCGTCCCAGTCGGAGACGCCCTCACGGTCGATCTCGAGCGGTCAGCTGGTCGGCGGGGTCGGTGCTCCAGCGCGTAGAGCGGGACCTTCGCCGGCCACGGCGTCGTCCCGCCACGGCGTGATGCACCAAGTCGGCCCGTCGGATCGGGCTGGAGGCGCAGCCGCAGCACGTCCAGCCCGATGCGGACCTGACCGTTGACGTTCGGCCTGCACCGCGGTGAGCGTCAGGGTGTGCGCCCCTGCCGCCAGATCGTGCTCGCCCCAGCGGGTGGCGACGCTGTCAGGACGTTGCGCGGTTGACCGCAGGGCGGCCGTCGAACTGGCTGATGACCTGCTCCGTCGAGGGCAATCTCGGCGACGCCGAAGTTCGGCCCGGCGGTCATGTCGGCGGACATGTCGTAGCGGCCGGCCTGCGGTACCTGGAAGGTGACCGTAGCGGCGTCGAAGGGCTCGGCCGCGTTGACCCGCAGCTGCCGGTCGTCCGGACCAGACCAAGTTGCCGCTGCTGGCTTGAGAGATCGACCGACGGTGCCGACGGCCGTCGGAACGAGGGACTCGCCCTCGATGTAGCAGCTCGTTGGCCGGATCGCTCGGGCCGGACCAATGTGTCGATCACGTCTCCGGGCTCCTCCGCGTCGGTGAGGAACCCCGGACGAAGCGATCCTTCTCGACCGCTTCGGCCGTCAGCGTACTGCCCGTCGTTGGGGGCTCCGCGCGAGCCGGGTGCCGGGACCGGACCACTGAGAAGTCAACGGCCGCGTCCCCGGTGCCGGTGAGCTGCAAGCGACGCGTCCGGCGAGCTGTCGCATCGATCCTCGGTGCAGGCCGATGTCGTCGCTGGTCGTGCCCAGCGGCCGGGCCGTCCGGTAGCCGTCACCGCACCGCCCCAGGACAGGAACTGCGTCACCTCACCGGCGTTGACGAGTGCCACGCCCGCCCGGACCGTCCTGGATGCCCTTCGATGCGGGTAGTCGACGACAGCGACCCCGTTGGCGCCGATGGCCGTTGTCAGCGGTGTGCTGGCATATGGCGCGCCGCTCTCCCCGTCGTAGAGCACCACATCGAAGCCGGTCAGGTCCGCACCGGCCGGGCCGGCGAGCTCGACGAACTCCCCGGCGTCCACGCCTTCGTTCGCGTAGTGGACCTCGTTGACGAAGACCCGCACATCCGGTCCGGTGTCCGCCACGGCGGCGTCGAGATGCCCGCCGGTGAGCGAAGCTGCGGGCACTCCCGTGAGGACGAGTGCGAGTGCGGACAACATGACAGCAGTACGACGACGAGACATGGTTCCCCCCAGGCCGAGGCCCGATCGCATCCTCGCCACCATCACCCCGTGTCAGGGGTTGCGGGCTCAAGGCGAGGTAGATCTTTCGCTGAGCGCGACGCGTTCACCAAGGACGTGGACGGTCGGTCGGAGGTTCACCGCACGTCCCTCGACGCGCGGTCTGGGTGCGTCAACCGCAGGGGAGCTCGGCGCGGACCCCTGTCCCACCGCCGTCCGGCGCCCAGACCTGCAGCCGGCCACCGAGGGCATTGACCCGGTCCGCCAGTCCGCTCAGCCCAGAGCCGGCGTCGAAGGCCGCGCCGCCGACACCGTCGTCCACGACCTCCACGACGACCCCGCTCGACGACCGCGTCACGTCGACGCTGACCCTCGAGGCCTGGGCATGCTTGCCGATGTTGGCCAGGCTCTCCGAGACCACGTAGTAGACGGCAACCTCGAGTGGCTCCGGCAGCCGGTCGGTGAGGCCGATCCGGAGGTCGACGGGCACGGGTGACCGAGCAGCCATCGACTCCAACGACGCGGTGAGGCCGCGGGCGGAGAGAAGTGCCGGCCGAAGACCGTGGGCAAGGTCGCGCAGCTCGTCGATAGACGCTCCGATCTCCTGTCGAGCGTGGTCGACGCGAGCCGCGACCTCCGGGTCCGAGCCCAGTCGACGTTCGATGAGGGCGAGCTCGATCGACAGCGCGACCAGCCGCTGCTGCGCACCGTCGTGCAGGTCTCGCTCCAGGCGCTGCCGCTCGCTGTTCCCGGCCTCGATGACCCGTGCTCGTGAGCCCTCCAGCTCCTCCACCCGAGCCCGCAGCTCGGCGTGCAGCTGGCCGTTCTCGAGAGCCATCCCGGCCGCCGCGCCGACGGCGGCGAGGAGCTCCGGCTCGTCGTTGAGCCCGGCGTCGTGCAGGAGGGCGGCGATCGGTTCCCCGTCGCGCTCGATCATGGTGGCCCGTCGTCGGCCCTGCTCCGGGAGGGCGACCCGCCGGCCGTCGAGATCGGCCCAGCTGTCGAACTCGGGCAGCCAGTAGACGAGCGACAGCGTCGGGTCGCGCAGCGCCTTGGACAGGGAGTCCCGCAGGTCCGTCGGGGCCGGTCGAGCCCGCAGGTCGATGAACAGGTCGGCCACCGACGACCGGGTCAGTCGCGCGTCGAGCAGGCCGACGAGGAAGGCCGCCGGGGCCAGCCCGATGGTGAACAGGGTGAGCCGCTGGATGGTGACGAAGCCGTACTTGCCGAGCACGGCTGTCATCAGCAGGAAGGCCATCATCACCAGCGACAACGAGAACGAGTAGACCAGCAGGGCCAGCGGGCGCCGCAGCGAGTGGCCATCGCCTCGGCGTCGGGCGACGATGAGGCCCACCCCGGTCAGGGCCAGCGCGCTGATGGCGGTGAGCTGGATGCGGAACGCCAGCAGTGCGATCTCCGGCGCATCCGTGATCATCAACGAGCTCGGCGGCTCACCGAAGACCATCCGCACCACCTGGAAGCCGATCGCGGTGGCGTACGTCGCCACCACCAGACGGCGCTCGAACGATCCCTCGAGCCTGCCCGTCGGGAAGGCGAGCAGGACGTGCAGGATCAGCGGCGCCAGGATCAGGTCGAGCAGCTGTCCGACGGTGAAGACCGGTTGGTACGTGGCGAAGGACAGCGACGCGAGGAAGGCGGCGAACCCCGTCGCGACCATCAACGGACCGAACCGGCTCTCCGGCCGGCGCCACCACGCGATCAGCCCGGCGGTCGTGTAGCTCAGGATGATCCAGGCGAACAGGAGGCCCTGCGCCACCGGCAAGGGATCTGCGTCGACCGCCAGCATGAGCAGCACGGTCGTCGTGGCCGCGCCGACTGCTGCGAGAGCGACCGCGCCGAGGAGAGCCGGGCGGGGCGGTCGCGTTCGGCCGGCGCCGTCGAGCGGGCTGGGACGAGGATCCACCAAGGGTGCGCCTCCGTCCTGCAACGAACGTAACCACCGGAGCCCGAGCGGTCCATGGACAGATCGGACATCTCGGGACGCCTTCACCGTGCCGCCGGGTAGCCCCCCACAGGTCGGCGGTGATCACCCCGTCCTCGACGGGCCAACCCCATGGGTGCTGCCGGGCATGGCTGCGAACTTCGTGGTGGGGCCGAGAGCCGGCCCATCACCCGAGCTGCGTACCCGTCCTGGAGGACACCATGAGCAAGCGCGCCGCCCTCGTCGCCACCGGAGCGGCCCTGATCGTCAGCGGAGGAGTGCTGGTCGCCGGAGGCGGCGCGCTCGTCGCGGTGGTCGGGACCGACGGCACCCTCTCGTCAGGCGACACCACCCTCACGTCCACCACCAGCGCCCTCGTGACGAGCCAGGGTGACGTCGACGCCCGCGGAGCGGAGATCCTCACCGACCCCTCACTCGAGCTCACCGTCGAGTCCTCGGAGAAGCCTGTCTTCGTCGGCGTAGGACCCGCCGACGAGGTGGATCGCTACCTTGCCGGGGCGTCGATCGAGAAGGTCACCGACTTCGAGGTCAACCCGTTCGCGATGACCACCGACGTCCGCAACGGCGCGGAGCATCCCGGCTCACCGCTCGACGAGACGTTCTGGGTCGCACAGTCCACCGGCGCGGCATCCGCCGAAACAACCTGGGACGTCCAGGACGGCCACTACCGAGTCGTCATCATGAACGCGGACGGCTCGCCGGGCATCCAGGTCGAGGGAGAGTTCGGGCTGCACGTCCCGCGGGTCGTCGACATCGGCGCGGGACTGCTCGCCGGAGGCCTCTTCCTTGTGCCGGTCGGCGTCGCCCTCGTCGTGATCGGCCTGCGCGCCAGACCACCCGTCGTGCCGGTTGAGACCACGTCGCCGTACGTCGCCGTCAGGCTCTGAGGCGTCTTGATGACCAGGCACCAGGACGTCATCGTGGTTGGCGCCGGGATCGGCGGCCTGGCCGCAGCGCTGCTGATCGCGCGCACCGGTCGGCGCGTCACCCTGCTGGAGCGCGTCGCCGAGCCGGGCAACGTCGGTGCCGGGCTGCTCCTGCAGCCCAACGGCCTGGCCGTCCTCGACGGGATCGGCATCGCACCTGCTCTGCGTGCGGCCGGTCACGCCATCCCGGCGGCGGACGTCCGGAGGCCGGACGGGCGGCTGGTCATGCACGCGCCTATCGCCGACCACGGTCCAGGCCTCGACCACGCACTAGCCGTGCGACGGAGCGTCCTGCACAGCCTGCTGCACGACGAGGTCACTCGCTGCGACCTCGTCACGACCCTGCTCGGCGCCGAGGTGGACTCGGTCAGGCCGAGCGGATCGGTCCACGTCGCTGGTACGACACAGACCCTCGAAGCAGCTCTCGTCGTCGGGGCTGACGGGGTCCGATCCGTCGTCCGAGCCTCCGGGGACTTCGACGCCGTCGTCACGGAAACCGGCGCGACGTACCTGCGCGCAACCGTCGAGGGGCACGACGACGTGCTCCACGGTGAGTACTGGACCTCGCTCGGACTCTTCGGTGGTGCGCCGCTCGGCGACGGGTCCACCTACTTCTACGCCTCGGCGCAGAGCGGACCGGTCGCTGCCGCGATGGCCCGACGCGACCTGCCCGCCCTGCGGGCCCTGTGGGCCGACGCGCTGCCACTGACGGCGCCGCTCCTGGGTGCTGTGGCGACGTACGACGACCTGCTCGTGAACGACGTGACGCGGGTCGACGCAGCCCGCTGGTCGGACGGCGCCCTGGTTCTGCTCGGTGATGCCGCGCACGCCATGGCACCGACACTCGGGCAGGGCGCGAACTCGGCCCTGGTCGACGCGGCGGTCCTCGCGCTCGAGCTGGACGCCGCCGAATCCCCGGCCGGAGCCCTCCAGGCGTACGAGCGACGACGACGCGCACCCGTCCGCAGGGTCCAGGACGCGGCGGACCGCGTCACGCGGCTGAGCAACCTCTCCGGCTCCCTTCGCACCCGCGGGGTCGACCTGGTGCTCCGCGGGCTCGCCGGCGTCCGTCCCGTCTCGGTGAAGCAGGACCACCTCGTGCAGCAGGAGGATCCTGCCGCGCTGCGCGAGTCGCTGAGCCGGCTCGGTGGCCGGCGAGCGGACGCCTGACCTTATGGGGCTCAGGTGCCCTGCGCGGACGGGCTGGCAGTGCTCGACGGGGACGGGACGAGCTCGGGATCGACGAGGACCAGGTCGATGTCCCACCGTCCCTCGCACGAGCCCTGCCGGACCAGGGCCTGTCCCGCGGCGTACATGCCTGAGGTGAAGAAGACCTCAGCCTCGAAGCCCTCGTTGTCCATCCCGGCGGGCTGGTAGCCCGCCTCGGTCACGGCGTCCTGGATCTGGACCGTCAGCTGGTCGAGCGGCTTGCCGGACACGGCATGGACGGTGATGTGGCCCTCGGTGGCGACCACGTGCGTGATCGGGCCGATGTGGCGGAAGGTCAGCCCGTCAGGCAGCAGCGTCGTCTCGCTCCTCGGCGCCGCGCGTGGTGGCGAGCACTCGCCGTCGCCCGCGGAGCCGCCCCCACAGCCCGCCGCCATGGCCATTACGGCCGCGACCAGCAGCAGGCCCCGCGCGGTCGACCGGCGACTGGAGGCTCGGCCAGACATGCGGTCACAGTAGAGGGACCGATCGTCCTTGACCCAACCGTAAGCCTGCAATTCCGACGAAAGGTGTACGTTGCCGACAAGCAGGGCGGTCCAGGAGCTCCGGCGCCGACGTCGCGACCGGGTCGTCGGACCCAGCCGCGACCGGACAGGAGTCGGCCAATGACAGTCCGCAGCAGGAAGAACCTGGTGCCCATGCTCGCCGCGACAGCGGTGCTCGGGACCGGCGCCGTCACGGTCGCGGAGTCCGCGACGGACCGCAGCAAGCGGGCGGCCGACCGGAGCACCCACTCGGTCGGGACCGGCCCGGTCGGGGCCGAGGAGTGGATGTACCTGCAACGGGCCAACGCGGATGGCACGATCCCCGACGCCGCGGTCACGCAGGCGATCGCGAAGTCCCAGACGATGGGCGCCGCGAGCGCCGGCTCCCCGAGCTCCGACCAGGTATGGGCGGCCCTCGGGCCGAGCAACATCGGCGGCCGCATCCGCGACGTCGCCGCCGACCCGACGACGAAGGACGTGGCGTACATCGCCACCGGCACCGGGGGTCTGTGGCGCACGGCCGACGGCGGCCAGAGCTTCTCCGCCTCGTGGGACGACCAGCTGCCCCAGTCGATGGGTGCGGTCGCGGTCGACTCGACAGGGGTGGTCTGGGCCGGCACCGGCGAGCCGGACCACGGCGGTGGTTCCGCGTACTACGGCAACGGCATCTACCGGTCGGCAGACGGCGGCGCGACCTGGTCGCACATGGGGCTCACGGACGGCGACACCATCGGGCAGATCGTCATCGACCCCCGGGACGACGACCGCGTGTTCGCCGCCGTGATGGGAGCCCTGCACGACCGCGAACCCACTCGTGGGCTGTTCATGACGGAGGACGGTGGCGCGACGTGGGATCGGGTCATCGTGCCCGACAGCGACTCCACGGGTGCCATCGACGTGAGCATCAACGCGTCGAACCCGGACATCATGCTGGCGACGACCTGGGACAAGATCCGCGACGAGAAGTCTCGGATCTACGGCAAGAACTCCTACCTCTACCGGTCCACCGACAGCGGCCGCACGTGGAGCAACATCCACCAGCCGCCTCTCCCGCAGAGCAGTGACGTGCCGGGGCAGCCCAACACCGCGACCTACGTCGGACGGATGGGCGTCGACTTCAGCGACTCCGACCCCAACCGGGCGTACCTCATCTCGAGCACGGCCGGCGGCAACTTCAACGGCTTCTTCACCAGTGCCGACGCGGGCGCTACGTGGAGTGCCGTCGGGGCCACCAGCGGCGGCCCGCTGCAGACCATCAGCGGCGGCTTCGCCTGGTGGTTCGGCCGGGTCTACGTCGACCCCGCCGACCCCCAGCACGTGTTCGTCGCGGGCGTCAACCTCGCCGAGAGCCTCGACGGCGGCCTCACCTGGACGACTTCGCAGACCCCGCACGCCGACCAGCACGGGCTGGAGTGGGATCCGCACACGCCCGGCAAGGTCCTGCTGGGCAACGACGGCGGCTTCTACTGGTCGACGGAGAACGGCCGGGCGCGCGGCCTCTGGGCCAAGACTCCCCAGCTGCCGGTCACGCAGTTCTACGCCATGGACGTGTCCGTGCAGGACGGCCGACGCGTCAACGCCGGCTCGCAGGACAACGGCTCCCTCAAGTCCTGGGACAACCAGAACCAGGTCACCGGCGACTGGTTCAACTTCCGTGGTGGCGACGGGATGATGAACCGCATCGACCCGACGAACGACCGGAAGTACTACGGCTGCGCCCAGAACGGCGCCTGCATCGGATTCGTCGACGGAGTCGGCTACAACATGGCCATCCCTGGCCTGCGCAAGAACTGGGTTGCCCCGCTCGAGTTCGCGGCCGACCCCCGGATCATGTTCGGCGGCAGCGAGTTCGTCAGCCGGTTCAACACCGACCCCGGTCAGCGTGCCTGGCAGCAGATCAGCCCTGATCTGACCGAGGGGACCGAGCCCCGGGCCCCCGGCTTCGGGACCACCACCGCGATCGGCACCACCCAGGCTGACCCCAACCTCGTCTACGCCGGCACCGACAGCGGGCTGGTGTGGGTGAGCCGCAACGCGATGGCCGCGCCCAGCGAGGTGACCTGGACCGAGGTCGAGAGCCCGGTCTTCCCTGGCCGGTGGGTCACACGCATCACGGTCGACCCCGCCAACCCGGAGATCGCGTGGGCGACCTTCTCGGGCTGGCGCTCAGGTGAGTCCTACCCGCACGTCGTCATGACGAGGGACGGGGGCCGGACGTGGGTCGACATCGTCGGTTCCCGGCTGCCGCAGGCACCGGTCAACGACGTGATCCGCCACCCGACCCGGCCGAGCTGGCTGTTCGTAGCCACCGATGTCGGCGTGTTCCGGACGACCAACCTCGGCAAGACCTGGCTCAAGGTCGGGGCGAACCTTCCCCTCGTCCCCATCAACGACATCGACCTGCCCGTGGGCAGCGAGACCCTCTATGCCGCCACGTACGGCCGGAGCATCTGGACGACCTCGATCGCCGACATGTCCTGAGCCGACGACAAGCGGCTCTGACCCCCTACTCGCGCGGAGTCGTGCGAGCGTCAAGGCCTGGGTTGGAGTCGACAGGGACCGTCTGTTCCGGGAGCTGGATGACTGGCCCCGGCACGGGCGCGTCGTCTGAGGCGGGGACGGGGTCGCCCTCGACGTGCATCTCGGGCAGCCAGTCGAGCCAGCTGGGCAGATACCAGTTCCACGAGCCGAGAAGCGTCATGGTGGCCGGAACGACGATCATCCTGATGATCGTGGCGTCGAGCAGCAGCGCGACACCGACACCGAAGCCCATCTGCTGGAACATGACCAGATCGCCGGCGGCGAACCCGGCGAACACGGCGACGATGATCAGTGCGGCGCCGGTGATGATGCGACCGGTCGCCGCGATGCCGTGCACGACGGCGTCGATCGTGTCGCCGGTCTGCGCGTAGCGCTCACGGATTCGGGTGATCAGGAAGACGTGGTAGTCCATGGACAGCGCGAAGAGCACCGAGAAGAGGAAGACGGGGACCCACGCCTCGACGCGCTCGACCTGCTGGAAGCCCAGCATGTCCGTCCCATAGCCCTTCTGGAACACCAGGACGAGCAGCCCGTAGGCGGCGCCGACGGAGAGCAGGTTGAGCAGCACCGCAGTGCCAGCCAGGACGACGGAGCGGAACAGCACGGTGAGCAGCAGGAGGCTCACGCCGAGGACGAACGCCAGCACGATCGGCAACCACTTGTTGATCAGATCGGTGTAGTCGATGTTCTCCGCGGTCACGCCCCCGACCAGGCCGGTGAGATCAGTTCCCGCCAGCGCGGCGGGCAGCAGATCGGCGCGCAACCGCTCGACCGCCGCTCGCGCCTGGTCACTGTTCGGGTCACCGCGCACCGGAACGCTCACGACCGCCACGTCACCGCCGGGGGCGACACTGGTCTCTGGAGGCCCGAACGCGGAGTCCTCTGCCAGCCCCTTCTCCAACCGGACCAGCGCGGCCGCTGCCGCCGGTGAGCGGACGTCGCCCGACACCACGACCTCGGCCGGGTCGGAGCTGGCGCTCCCCGGGAAGCTTCGTTCGAGGGCTTGGAACCCCGCCTTGGAGAACGTCCGGTCCGGCAGCGAGCTGACGCCCGGCATTGCCGGTGCGGAGGTCGAGCACGGGCAGTGCCAGCAGCAGCAGGAGCAGCACGCTGGCGGCAAACGCGGCCGCCGGTCGGCGAACGACGACACTGACGGCGCGGGCCCAGAGCCGGCTCTCGCCAGGCTGCTCACGGCCGAAGAAGGGCAGCCGCAGCGCGTTGATGCGGTCGCCGAGCAGAGCCAGCATCGCCGGGAGCACAGTCAGCGCGGCGACAACCGTCACGATGCCGACCAGGATCGCCCCGAAGGCCAGGCTGCGCAGGATGGTGTCCGGCACCAGGAGGAGTCCGCACAGAGCGACGACGAACGAGCTGCCGCTGAAGAGCACCGCCTTGCTGGCAGTCGCACCGGACGCCACGATCGCGTCGGTCTTCTCCAGGCCGCGGTGACGCTCCTCGCGGTAGCGCGAGAGCACGAACAGGCTGTAGTCGATGCCCAGGGCCAGGCCCATCGCGGTGATCATGTTGACGATGAAGAACGACAGCGTGACGGCCTGCCCGACCAGAGCGGTCAGTGCGACCGAGACGATGATCGAGACGATGGCGATGCCGATCGGGACCAGAGCAGCAACGACTGCCCCGAAGACGAGCAACAGCACCAGCAGCGCAGCCGGCAGGCCGATCTGCAGCTCGCCCTTCTCCAGGTCGTGCGAGGCGAGCTCGTTGAAGTCGTGGTCGATGGTGAACTCACCCGTGACTGCGACATCGAACGCGGGGTCGCCGTCGGCAGTCTTCACCTCGTCGAGAACGTCCACGATGCCCGTCTCGGCGTCCGGTCCCATCGACACGGCGAGGAGGACGGCGTGCTGGTCCTGCGAGATCGCGGTCGGGTTGTCGGCCGCATAGGGCTCGCTGACCGCGAGCGTTGCGCCGGTGCCTTCGATGGCGGACCGGACATCCGTGACGAACTCTTCGAACCCTGGGTCCTCCGCCGTCAGGGAGCTGGAGTGCACCACGACGAACTCGTCGGCGCCGTCCTGGTGCGGGAAGCTCGCCATCATCAGGTCGGCCGCCTGCTTGGAGTCAGGGTTCGACGTGATCGCCTGGTCGGTCGTCAGAGCCGATCCGAGCAGGGCGCCGATGGTCACCACCGAGGCCACCAGCACGAGCACCCAGGAGGCGATCATCCGCCACGGGTGCGCCGCAGAGGACCGAGCCAGACGCTGCGTAACGGACACGACAGGTCATCTCCCGTCAAAGGGCGGCAGACCAGGTCGGCCGACGCTCTGAACGTAATCCGGTCTGCCCGATCCGGATAGAGCGCTCGGGTGCAAGATCGGCTGATGCCTAACCTTTCCACTGCAAGGCTGGAGTAGACGTGACCGCCGCCGATCCTGCGCTGGCTGCCGCGGTCGAGCCCACCACCTCGTCCACTCGCTCGGCGGGCGTCGCGGCCGTTCTGTACGTCGTCCTGCTGGTGACCGGGGTCGCGGTGCTCGGCACCCCCGAGGGGGACGCGGACGACGCGACGTGGGTGGCCTTCTTCTCCGACAAGGGTTCCAGGCAGCAGGTGCTCGCCGCCGGTCTGCTCCTGGTCGCGGCCGGACTGGCCTTCGTCGTTGCGGTAGCCGGCATCGCCGGCAGGTTCGCGACAGGGACTCGAGCGATCCTCCTTGCCAGCGCCGGAACGGCTCACGGGATTCTGGTCATCCTCGCCGGGATGATCGGCAGCTCGATAGCCGTGGTCACCGATCTGGCCGGTATGCCCATGCCCCGCGACCCGGATCTGCTCAGGATGTCGGACGCGCTGATGTTCGCGACGCTGCTGCTGCCAGGGATGCTGACGGCAGGTCTCGTGGCGTGGTGCTGCGCGCGCGGCGGACGGCTACCGCGGCCGCTGGCTCTGGCCGGCGTCGTCGTCGCTGTGCTCAGCGTTGCGGGTCTTGCCCTCTTCCCGGTGGTCCTCTGGCTGGTATGGCTGCTCGCCGTCGCCGTCCTCCTGCTTCGGCCGCCGCCGAGTCACCCCACCGGCTGGAAGTAGTGGTCGGCCATGTAGTCGGCGATGTTCCTGCCCAGGATCTCGGCCTGCACATCGGCGGTGCGGTAGTGCAGACCCGCCCAGATGCGCGCCTCGCGGATCTCCGCGAGCGCCTGCGAGAACGACGCGAACGGTCGGGTCTCCCCTGGGAAGGGGATGCTGACTGCGTCGAAGGCGATCCGGTCAGTACCGAAGAATGTCTCCATCACCCGAAGGTGCGCGCTGTCGAGGCACAGGTGCCCGGACGGGTGATCCGGGTACGGCGCGGTGATGAGGGCCTTCCAGGTGGGGTCGGCCGCGGTGGCCGGGTTGCCGTCCTCGGCCGCCCGCGTGATCGCGTTCCACGGTCGCCAGAAGTCCCAGTGGTACTTGTCGTTCCAGCAGTTGATGGCCGCGTCGGCTGCGCTGAGGTTCTCCATCGCGAACAGTCGGGCGCTGTCAGCGAGGTCGAGGTCTGACCGGGCGACGAGATCCCGGGCGACTGTGTTCCACGTGTGGACGGGGGTGCTCTGCCAGAAGAGCGCGATGTGCGTCTGTGTCGGCGTGCGCGCTGTGCTGGTGGCCGAGCCAAGCGTCTTGACCTCGTTGAAGTCCGCCGCCCACGCGGCGCTGTTCAGGGCCAGCGGACCTGCGCTTCGGAACTGCGAGGAGCTCGTCATGAGGAACGGCTCCACCCCGCCGACCCAGGGAGTCGGGTCGAGGATCGGGTTTCCTTCCGGGTTCACCAGCGGCTGCCAGTGGCCCGGTGCGGAGTTCGGCTCCCACTGCGAGGGGCCGAAGCGTCCGTCGTTGCGACGAGCCGCGATCATCACGTCTGCCGCCGCCTGCCCAGCGCCGATGCCCTGGTCCTTGAACGGACTGTCGGGGATCTCGGCCAGCGAAGCGGCGTACTGGGAGGCAAGCGTCTGGAGCACGCCCGTCCTGGCGGGGAAGGGCACAGTCGACGGCACCGCGGACACGAGATCGCTCAGGACGCGGTACGCCGCGGTCGCGACCGCAGCCTCCTGCGAGGCCCTCGCCGAGAAGCGCCTCTTGAGGAGGTAGGGCCGGTGATGCTTCGGCTCGGTCGCGTTCACCGCGTCGTAGACGGCGCCTTGCACCATGCCCATGTTGACCTGCGCGGCGGGTGGCGCTCCGCCGCCTGGCCCGGGGAGCGCTATCAGGGTGCTCACAGCGATCGCATTCCAGTTGCTGACGGCGTTACCGCCGCTCTGACCGATTGCCGGCGGCGAGGAGCCGCCCACCGTGATGACCAGAGCAAGGGCGGCCACCGCGGCCGAGCACCTGACGCCACGGGAACGAGTCATGGCTTGCACCTTCCAGCAGGGGCTCCGCGGCGGCTGGTGCCGCGCACTCGATCTCAACGTGGGCGCCAGCAGCGGGCGACGACCATCGGATGTTCGTCGTATGTTCGTGGGGGAGGGATCGCCCCATGCTGACGATGGACGATGCGGCGCTGCGGTCCGTGCTGGCCGCGGCCGGAGCACTCGACGAGGCGACACCCGACCAGGTGGACATCTTCTGGCTGCTGGATCTGCTCGGCCAACTGGTGCCCAGCGACTCACAGTCCTGGTCTCGGCTGGACCTCGACGCTGTCGAGCAGGGGCCAGCGGCAGACATCGCGCTGGCCTGCACGACCGGCCCGGACACCAAAGATCTCCACGAAGCCTTCTGGGCGAACTTCGATCAGTGGCCCACCGGCAACGCACCGAGGCCCGCAGTGGTGTCGATCGGTGACCTGTCGCCGCCCCTGGAGTGGCACCAGAACCCGTTGTACCGCGACTACTTCCGGCCCTCCGGCATGGAGCACGAGATCGAAGTTGAGCTCCGCCACCCGGCCAACCAGACCCATGTGCTCATCTGTACGCGATCACCCGGGCGCGACTTCGGGGATCGTGATCACCTCGTGCTGGCGCTCCTGCGCCCGCATCTCGACGCGGCCGTGCGAAGACTCACTCCCGGCCCCGGGCTCACCGCCAAAGAGCGCGTGATCCTCGACTACGTACGTCAAGGTGACACCAACGCACAGATCGCACGGAAGCTCTGCGTCTCACCGGCCACGGTCCGCACGCACCTCGAACACACCTTCACAAAGCTCGGGGTCCATTCGCGGACCGCGGCGGTCACCGCGGCGACGTGGTGGGACCCCAAAGCTCGCGAATGACGGCTCAGGG
>CAVXNC010000018.1:0-179629 GCA_963762865.1 uncultured Actinomycetota bacterium | reverse complement strand
CGGTACACGTCGGCGAGCGTCATGTACGGCGTGAAGTACGGGTCCCAGCTGGTCGGGAACGGCATCCCACGCGCGAGGGCGGCTCCGTCTCGCGCTCCAGCGACCGGTGCAGCGCCGGCGATGGTGCGGTCGCACAGCCGCGGCAGCCGCGTGTGGTTGAACACCAGAGCGCCGCCGCAGGACCCCAGGTAGTTCACGACGTGGAACGGCCGCCGGCCCGCGTCCAGGAGGGCGGCGAAGCCGCGACCGGCCGGCGCCGGGAGCCGGGAGACCAGCCGCACGAGAGGCAGCAGGCGACGCACGACCAGGTAGCCGAAGACCATGTGGAACAGCAGCTGCTCGTTGGTCCAGCGGGTGCCGTCGCTGCCGCGGCGCAGGTCGGCCGCCGAGGCATGGGCGAGCAGGTCATGTAGCGCGTGCCGGCCGGCCTCGAGCTCGGCGTGAATGGCGTTGCGGTCCACCGGACGCGCGGCAGCGAGCGGCGCCGGTCGTTTCTCACCGGGCTTGTTGCTCACCCGGTCACCATGGCACGACGCGCGCGACGCGGCGGCACGCGTGAGCGCGGAGGACGGCCGGCAGCGGTTGATGGTCGCACAGCGGTGGTCCACCAGCGCCAGGCCGCTGATTGCGCCCGCGGACGGCGGCCTAGCGGCTGCGGCGCAGGCTGCGCGGCCACAACGTGGCCAGCGCCCACAGTCCGGCCGCGGCGGCGACGGCTGCGACCGTGTCGCCGAGGGTGGCGGTCCCCAGGACGCTGCCGCGGAGCGCGTCGATGGCGTAGGACACCGGGTTGGCGGCGGCCAGGGTGCGCCATCCAGTCCGGCATCGTGTCCAGCGGCGCGAACGCGCGCCGAGATGAACATGAGCGGCATCATGATCATCATCCCGGCGAACTGGACGACGTCCGGGCGTCGGAGCTGGTCGCCGATGCGGCCGAACAGGGCGCTCATCGCGGCCGCCAGGGCTGATCACGACGAGCAGCCCGGCCGCCGCGTCCAGGGCGTCGCCGTGGAAGCGGAACCCGAGCGCGGTCGCGGCGGCGATGAGCAGTGCGCCGCGAGCCATGGTGAACAGCGCCTCGTTCAGCGTCCGGGCCACGGCCGGCAGCCGGGCCGACATCGGCAGCGTGGCGAACCGGTCGTGCAGGCCGTTGACGTGGTCGATGGCCGCGGCGACTCCGGCGTTGGTGCCGGCCATCACGGTGGACACCGCGAGCATCGCCGGGGTGAGGAAGTCGATGTAGCTGACGCCGGCGGGGAAGCCGGGGCTGTCGGCGACGCTGCGGAACACCTGGCTGAACAGCACCAGCATCGCCATCGGCATCGTCAGCGAGAACATCAGCAGCTGCGGGACGCGCGCGCTGGTGCGCAGGCTGCGCCGCACCAGCACGGCGAGCTGGTCCAGGGCGAGCGGCGCACCGGTCGGCGCGCTGGCGACTGTCATGGCGCTGCTCATGCGGGGGCTCCTGCCGGTGCTGTCGCCGCGGCCGACAAGCCGCTGGTCGCGAGGTGGAAGAAGACGTCGTCGAGGCTGGGCGCGGCGACCTCGAGGTCGGTGAGGCCGCCGGCGTCCCCGGCGAGGTCGGTGAGCTCGGCGAGCAGGTCCGCCGCGGCGGTGTCGTCGGGCAGCGTGAACGAGACGGTGGTGCGTCCCAGCCCCGCCGGGGTGCTGGCGTCCGGGTCGTGGCCGAGGGCGGCGACGCGGCGTGCTGGGGACGGTGGCGCGCAGCACCTTGCCGCCGACGAGCCGCTTCAGCTCGGCAGGTGTGCCGTGGGCGGCGATGCGGCCGTGGTCCAGGACGACGACGTGGTCGGCGAGCCGGTCGGCCTCCTCGAGGTACTGGGTGGTGAGGACGACGGTGGTGCCGGCGGCGGTCAGGTCGCGGACCACCTCCCACACGGCCTGGCGGGCGGTCGGGTCGAGCCCGGTCGTCGGCTCGTCGAGGAACAGCACGCGCGGGGCGGCGACCAGGCTGGCGGCCAGGTCGACGCGGCGGCGGGTCCCGCCGGAGAGCTCGCCGACCCGTCGGCGCCGCGGCCTCATGCAGGTCGAACCGGTCGACGAGGTCGCGGGCCCGGCTGCGGGCGGCGCCGCGCAGGCCGGCGAGGCGCCCGACCAGCTCGAGGTTCTCGACGGTGGTGAGGAAGTCGTCGAGCCCGGCGTACTGCCCGGTGACCCCGATGCGGGGTCGCACCCGGGCGGGGTGGGCGATGACGTCGATGTTGTCGACGAGGACCCGGCCGGCGTCGGGGCGGACCTGGGTGGTCAGCACCCGCACCAAGGTGGTCTTGCCGGCTCCGTTGTGGCCGAGCACTCCGAGGATCTGTCCGGGCGCCACCGTCAGGCTGACGTCGTCGAGGGCCCGGGTCCGCCCGTAGGTGACCCGCAGGCCCTCGACGAGCGACCGCGTCGTCGGCCGCCATCACGCGTCCCCGGCGGCCGACGGCGCGCCGCAGCACGGGACGCCGGCGGCCGAGTCGCCGGCGCAGCACGCGCTGTCGGTGCTGTCGTCGACCTCGCTCGCGGCGGTCGTCGTCGGCGAGGACGGTGTAGAACTCCCAGGCGCCGAGCGGGACGTCGGGCACGTCGACCCACACCTTGTCCTGCACGGCGTGGCAGCAGCGGTCGTCGCGCGCGACGGTGTGCGGCAGCCCGCTGGCGGCGAACCGGTCACCGGCCGCGAGGACGTCGTCGGTGGAGGCGAGCTCGACGCCGAGGTGGTTCAGCGGCGTGGCTGCCCCGGGGTTCTCGAACAGGACCAGCTTGAGCGGCGGGTCGTCGATGGCGAAGTTGACGTACCCGGGTCGGGTCTTGGCCGGTTCGACGCCGAACAGGTCGCTGTACCGGCGGGTCGCAGCCTCCAGGTCGGTGACGTTGAGGGCGAGCTGGACGCGGCTGGTCATCGGTGGCTCCTGGAGGTCTGCTCCGCGTGCTGCGGGGGTCGACCTTGATGACGAACGACCCGCGGCAGGGACGCACCGCGGCCGCCTGGCACGAGCCCGGATTTGCGTCCCCCGGGCACCGGGTTCGTCTTCTAGGGTGGGAGGGCCCGGAGGATGCCGATGAGCCAGTCGCAGGTCACCACCAGCAGCAGCACCGCTGGAGCGCCGCGACGCGCACTGGGCCGAGGTCCTCGACCGGCTGCGCTCCTTCGTCGCGTCCCGCGTCGGGGACCCGGAGCTGGCGGCCGACATCACCCAGGACGTCGTGGTGCGCAGCATCGCCTCCGGGGCGCTGGACCGCGTGGACGACCCGACCGCGTGGCTGTACCGGTCGGCGCGCAACGCCGTCATCGACCACTACCGGACCCGCCGCGTCCACGCCCCGGTCGCGGTGCTGGACGGCTGGCCGGACCCGGACACGTCCGGTGACCTGCCGAACGCGGCGACCCGCGAGCTCGCCCGCTGCCTGCAGCCACTGCTGAACGACCTGCCGCCGACCGCCCGGGACGCCCTGACCCGGGTCGACCTGGACGGGCAGACCCATCAGCAGGCCGCCGACCAGCTCGGCATCTCCGTGTCCGGGATGAAGTCACGGGTGCAGCGGGCCCGCCGGCAGCTGCGGGACCTGCTCACCGGCTGCTGCCAGGTCGACCTCGACCGGGCCGGCGCGGTGTCCGACTACCGGCCCGCCGGCACGGTGACGGTTCGCGGCCGCAGCCCGGCCGACGCGACCTCGGCCGGCTGAACCCGACCAAAGGCGACCGAGGTGACGGTCGCTCCCGTCGCGGAGGTGACGCCCCTCGGCGCCGCGCTAATAGCAACGTCCGACAAGTCGGGCTGGTCGCCGCGGCCGCCGACGACGTACTGAGCAAGATGATGATCTTTAGTCTCAGTTCTAGTCTCAGTTCGCCTTCGTTCGGGCCGGTTCGCTAGCTGCCCAAGAAACTCGCTGACCTGCAGAAACGTACGTCACTGGTCCAGTCCGGACCTACGGTCCTCCACCTCGTAATGCGTAGGTCGTCGGTTCGACTCCGACAGGCGGCTCCACGTCGAGGCCTCTGACCTGGCTTTCCGGGTCGGAGGCCTTGTGCGCTCGGCGCCGACGACCTTGGTCTCGGTTCCAGTCTCAGTCGGTCCTGCGCCGCGGACGCCGGCCTGAGGCTCATCTGACCGCGGAGTCCCATTTGTGCGGGTCTACCGATCTTTGACCGCCGACGCTAGGTTTTGTCACAACCGTTCCGGGCGCACGGGGCCCTGATGCCCGGCCTTCTCACGGAGGTCGTTGTGACATTCCTGACCCGCCGTCGCGGAGCACTGACCGTGCTCGCGGCGTCTTCGCTCGTGGCGTCGGTCGCGGTCGCCACCCCGGCCGCGGCCGCGCCGGTCGACAACGCGATAGCCACCGTCACCAAGACGGTCACGTTAAAGGGCCTGCTCAAGCACTCCGACCGGCTGCAGGCCATCGCCGACGCCAACGGTGACAACCGCGCGTCCGGGCTGCCCGGTTACGACGCAAGCGCCGAGTACGTCGCGGACAAGATGCGCGGCGCCGGCTACCAGGTGACCGTGCAGCCCTTCGACTTCCCGTTCTTCGAGGAGTTCGGCTCCGCCTTCCAGCAGACCGCGCCCGACGCCGACGACGTACGTCGACGGCGAGGACTACGACCTGATGGACTTCTCCGGCGCCGGCGACGTCACGGCACCGGTCGTCAACGTCGACCTCAACCTCACACCCCCGCGCGCCTCCACGTCCGGCTGCGAGGCCGCAGACTTCCAGGACGCGTCCGGCGCGAGCACGGTGACCGGCAAGATCGCGCTCGTGCAGCGCGGCACCTGCGGGTTCGGCGTCAAGGTCGCCAACGCCGAAGCCGCTGGAGCGATCGGGGCGGTCGTGATGAACCAGGGCAACGGCGACCCGGTCGCCAACGCCGACCGGTACGAGCTGTTCGCCGGCACCCTCAGCGGGCCGGTCGGCATCCCCGCCGTGTCCGTGTCCTACTTCCAGGGCGAGGCGTTCGCCAACACTGCCGGGCTCGCGCTGCGGATCCAGGCCGACACCATCTCCACGATCAGGTCCACGTCCAACGTGTTCGCGCAGACGCCGACCGGACGCACCGACAACGTCGTGATGGCCGGTGCCCACCTGGACTCCGAGCCCGACACGACGGGCATCAACGACAACGGGTCCGGCTCCGCGGCCCTTCTCGAGATCGCCCGCAAGATGGCCGGCCGGGAGACCCCGAACGCGGTCCGGTTTGCCTGGTGGGGCGCCGAGGAGGCCGGGCTGCAGGGCTCGAACTTCTACGTCAACAGCCTCACGCCGGCCCAGCGCAACGACATCGCGCTGTACCTGAACTTCGACATGATCGCCTCGCCCAACTACACGTTCGGCGTGTATGACGGAGACGACTCCGCGCAGGAGGGCTCGGGGCCCGGCCCCGCCGGGTCGGCCGCGATCGAGGACGTCTTCCAGGACTTCTTCGCTGCCCGCGACGAGGCGACGAAGGCCTCGGACTTCACCGGCCGCTCCGACTACGGACCGTTCATCGCGGTCGGCATCCCCGCCGGCGGCTTGTTCACAGGCGCGGAGACCATCAAGACTGCCGCCGATGTGGCGCTTTGGGGCGGGCTGGCCGGGGAGCAGATGGACGTCTGCTACCACGACCCGTGCGACAGCCTCACCCCGGAGCAGGACAACGCTCCGGAGGGTGTGCACGACGAACTCGCGGCGACGGGATACGACCTGTACGGCAACCTGAACACCTATGCGTTCGACGTGAACGCCGACGCGGTTGCCACCGCGGTACTCACGTTCGCCTACGACACATCCACGGTCAACGGGGACCCCGGCCCCAGCGCCCAGGCCTCGGCAACGGCCGCCGGCAAGGGCAACCGTGACATCCACGGGCACGCGAAGCAGTAGCAGGCAGCTCGCAAGACCGACGTAGACGGAAGGACGGGCGGCTGGCGCCCGGCCCTCCGTCTACGTCTGCCCGTTTGTGGCGATCCGGGTTCGGGGCGAGTCGGCGTCCAGACCGACGCGGCGAAGGCGACACCCTCGAGGGGGTGGGCCCTGAGGCATGCGGCCGATCCGCGTAGCTCATCCGAAGGAGATGAGGCGCCGGTCGCCGCGTGGTGCCAGCGTCGGTGGCCTAGTCCCAAGATCAGACTGCAGACCCGCCGACTCGTGGAGGCGTTCGATGACAAGCCGGGACCTCGCGCCGGCCGCGGACCGCAGCGTGCCCGATCCCGTCGCCGCCGAGGTTGACCAGGTCGCCAGCGGGCTCGGGGTCGATCCAGCTTCCGGGCTCTCCGCCGAGGAGGCACGCGCTCGGCTGGCGTCACACGGTCCGAACCGGCTGACCGCCGGAAAGAAGGAGCCTGGCTGGCGGGCCTTCCTCCGTCAGTACGAGGACTTCATGCAGGTCATTCTCCTGGCGGCGGCCGCCGTCAACCAGGTCGTGACCGGAGAGACCGGCACGACCGTCGTACTGGCCGGGCTGACGGTCTTCAACGCCGTGATCGGCCTTCGTCAGGAGTCCAAGGCCGAGGAGAGCGTCAAGGCTCTCGCCCAGATGATGAAGACGATCGCCCGCGTGCGCCGGGACGGCCAGGCGATCGAGATCGACGCCGAGGAGCTGGTCCCCGGGGACGTCGTCCTCGTCGAGGCCGGGAACCGCATACCCGCGGACGGGCGGGTGAGTCTGGCCGCGACCCTGGAGATCGAGGAGGCCGCGCTCACCGGCGAGAGCCTGCCGGTCGGCAAGTCCATTGAGCCCGTGATGGGACAGGACATTCCCCTCGGCGACCGGACCTGCATGGTGTACATGAACACGTCGGTCACTCGCGGCCGCGGCGAGCTGATCGTCACGGCCACCGGCATGGATACCGAGATCGGCCACATCGCCGACATGCTCGCCAACACCGAGACCGGCAAGACCCCCCTGCAGAAGCAGCTGGACGCCCTCTCGAAGATCATCGCGTCCATCGCCGCCGTGGCGCTCGTCCTGGTCGTGCTGCTGGGCCTGGCGCGCGGCGAGTCGTTCGACACGCTGTTCATCACCGGGGTCGCTCTGGCTGTGGCGGCGATCCCGACCGGCCTGCCGGCCGTGGTCACCGCGCTGCTCTCGATGGGAACCCGCGAGATCGCCCGCCGCGGTGCCATCGTCAAGCGACTACCCGCCGTGGAGACGCTGGGCTCGACGTCAGCGATCTGCTCGGACAAGACCGGCACCCTCACGCTCAACAAGATGACCGCGCGTGAGCTGGTCATCCCGGGCAAGAATCGCTACACGGTCTCCGGCGAGGGCTACAGCACGGTGGGCGAGATCAGCCACGTCGGCGGCCAGGCCTACGACCTCGACCCCTACCTGCTTCCGATGGTGCTGTGCGCAGATGCCGTGCTCGACGGGGAGAGCCTGATCGGCGACCCGACCGAGGGAGCGCTCATCGTGCTGGGGGCGAAGGGTGGCCTGGACATCGCGGAGACCCGCGCCGCACTGCCACGTGTCGCCGAGGTCCCGTTCGACTCCGACTACAAGTTCATGGCGACGTTCCACGAGATGACCGGGGACGACGGCCGCCCGGTCGTGCGCTGTTACGTCAAGGGCGCCCCGGACGTCCTCATCTCCCGCGCCACGACGATCCGGCACCCGGACGGCACCCTGCTCCCGATCACCGACGAGAACCAGCACCTCGCCCTCGACGCCAACGACCGGATCGCCGAGGCGGGCGAGCGGGTGATGGTGGTGGCCCAGCGGGACCTCGACCCTGGCGTGCTGCGGTCGGGCGGCGACCTCATCGAGCAGGTCCACGAGCTCACCCTGCTCGCGATGGTCGGCATCGTGGACCCGCCCCGCCCGGAGGCCAGGGTCGCGATCGCCGAGTGCCATGACGCCGGGATCCAGGTCCGGATGATCACGGGCGACCACGCGACAACCGCGGCCGCGATCGCCGGAGAGCTGGGCATCCAGGGCCGGGCGCTGACGGGTGCTCAGTTCGCGGCGATGAGCGACGAGCAGCTTGTTGCCGAGCTCGACGACATCGGCGTCGTCGCCCGAGTGGCACCCCAGGACAAGGTTCGCCTCGTCAAGCTGCTCCAACGGAAGGGCAACGTCGTTGCGATGACGGGCGACGGCGTGAACGACGCGCCCGCGCTCAAGACTTCGGACATCGGCGTGGCGATGGGCATCACAGGAACCGAGGTCTCCAAGGAGGCCGCGGTGATGATCCTCACCGACGACAACTTCGCCACGATCGTCGGGGCCGTCTCCTACGGGCGCACCCTCTACGACAACCTGCTGAAGTACCTCCGCTTCCAGATGTCGACCCTGGTCGCGTACATCGCGATCTTCATCGGGGCCGGCATCTTCGGCATCGCCGACGGGGCACCGCTGAACCCGCTGCAGATCCTGTGGCTGAACATGGTCGTCGACATCCCGCTCGCGATCGCGCTCGGCTTCGACGAGCCCGCCCGCGGCCTGATGGCGCGTCCACCGCGTCCCGTGGGCGCGCCGGTGCTGTCCCGCAACAACTGGGTCCGGCTCTGCGTCCAGGGCGCGGTGATGACCATCGGGTCGCTGGCGGCCTACCAGATCGGCGACGACCAGGACGGCGCAGTGATCGCGGCCACGATGCTGCTCACCACGCTCTCGGTGTTCCACGTGGCTGGGGCACTCCTCTGCCGCGACCAGCGGAACACGATCTTCGACCGGTCCGCTGTGCCCGGAGTCCTGCAGCTCAGGCGGTACGCGCTGGCTGTGCTGGCGATCATTCTCGTCACCGCGCTCGACTTCCTCCAGCGCATCTTCGACACCGCGGGGCTCAGCTTCGCCCAGTGGTGCACCTGCGTCGGCATCGCCGCATCTCTCGTGGTCGTGGACGAGCTGATCAAGCTGGTTCTCCGGCACCGCGGCAGGTTGGCGCCCGAGGCCATCGTCCCCCGGCAGACTCCCGTCGTCCCCGCTACCTGAGCAAAGGAACCTCCCGATGTCGTTCAACCTCCGTCACCGAAACTTCCTCAAGGAGCTCGACTTCACGCCCCAAGAGCTGCAGTTCCTGCTGAAGCTTTCCGCCGATCTCAAGGCGGCCAAGTACGCCGGCTACGAACTGCCCCGCCTCACCGGGAAGAACATCGCGCTGATCTTCGAGAAGACGTCGACGCGGACCCGCACCGCGTTCGAGGTTGCGGCGAAGGACCAAGGTGCGCACATCACCTACCTGGAGCCGAGTGGCTCGCAGATCGGTCACAAGGAGTCGATGAAGGACACCGCGCGCGTGCTCGGGCGGACCTTCGACGGGATCGAGTACCGCGGCTTCTCGCAGGAGACGGTCGAGACGCTCGGCACCTACGCCGGCGTGCCGGTCTGGAACGGGCTCACCGACGAGTTCCACCCCACGCAGATCCTCGCCGACGTCCTCACGATGACAGAGCACAGTGACAAGCACCTGCGCGACATCTCTTACTGCTACTTGGGAGATGCCCGCAACAACATGGGCAACTCGCTCATGGTCGGGGGCTGCAAGTACGGCATGGACGTCCGGCTCTGCGCTCCCCAGGCCCTGTGGCCGCAGGACGACCTCGTGAAGACCTGCCGCGAGATCGCCGCCGAGACCGGTGCCCGGCTCACGCTGACCGATGACGTCGACGAGGGCGTCGCCGGCGTCGACTTCCTCTACACGGACGTCTGGGTCTCGATGGGCGAGGAGAAGAGCGCATGGGCCGAGCGGATCAAGCAGCTCACGCCGTACCAGGTGAACAAGGACGTGGTGGCGCGGACTGGCAACCCGAAGGTGAAGTTCATGCACTGCCTGCCGGCGTTCCACAACCGCGACACGAAGGTAGGCGAAGGGATCTACGAGCAGTACGGGATGGACGGCCTCGAGGTCACCGACGACGTCTTCGAGTCTGAGCACTCGATCGTCTTCGACCAGGCCGAGAACCGGCTCCACACGATCAAGGCCGTCATGGTCGCAACGCTCGGCGACTGAGCCGGACGGCAGGAGAGACCGATGCGCGTAGTCGTGGCGCTGGGCGGGAACGCGCTCCTGAAGCGCGGCGAGCCGATGACCTCGGAGAACCAGCGGACCAACGTGCGGTCGGCCGCGCCCGCACTGGCCGCGGTGGCCAAGGAGCACCAACTGGTTCTCTCCCACGGGAACGGTCCCCAGGTCGGCCTGCTGGCACTGCAGGCGGCGGCGTACACGGAGGTCGAGGCGTACCCACTCGACATCCTCGGCGCGCAGACCGAAGGGATGATCGGCTACGTCCTCGAGCAGGAGCTGGGCAACGCGATGCCTCCCGACGCACCACTGGCGACGATGCTGACCATGGTGCAGGTAGACGTGGACGACCCGGCGTTCGACGACCCGACCAAGTTCGTCGGGCCGGTGTACACACGGGACCAGGCGGACGCGCTGAGGGCGGCGAAGGGCTGGGTGTTCAAGCCGGACGGCGACAGCTGGCGGCGGGTCGTGGCGTCGCCGGAGCCGCGGCACATCTTTGAGATCCGTCCGATCCGGTGGCTGCTCGAGCACAACGTCGTGCTCATCTGTGCGGGCGGTGGCGGCGTACCGACGACCTTCCTGCCCGACGCGGAGAAGACCCTGGTCGGCGTCGAGGCGGTCATCGACAAGGACTTCGCCAGCGAGCTGCTCGCCCGCGAGGTAGCCGCTGACCTGTTCGTCATGGCGACCGACGTCGACGCGGTGTACGTCGGCTGGGGGACACCCGAGCAGCAGGCCTTGGGGCGGGTGCCGGTCGGCGAGCTGCGACAGCAGACCTTCCCGGCGGGCTCGATGGGGCCCAAGGTCGAGGCGGCCTGCCGTTTCGTGGAGGCGACCGGAGGGCGCGCCGCGATCGGTGCGCTCACACAGATCCAGCAGATCGTCGACGGCGACGCGGGCACCCAGGTGGTGGCGCAGTGAACACACGGACGTCCGGAACGGAGGAGACATGACGGCATTCGGCGTCCACTCGGAGGTGGGCCGGCTCCGCAAGGTGATGGTGCACCGACCCGAGCTCAGCCTGCAGCGACTGACCCCGACGAACCATGACGACCTGCTCTTCGACGACGTGCTGTGGGTCGAACGCGCGCAGTACGAGCACGACCAGTTCGTGGCGAAGATGCGCGACCGTGGCGTCGAGGTGTTTGTGCTCAGGGACCTGCTCGGGGAGGCGCTCGCCGCCAGCGACGAGGGCCGGCGCAAGCTGGTCGAGCTGGTCGCGTCGGAGTTCACCGTCGGCATCTCGCTGGTCGACGAGGTGCGCTCCGTGCTGGCAGCGATGCCCCCTGAGACCCTCGCCCGGCACGTGGTTGGCGGCCTGACGGTCGCGGAGTCGGGGCTCGACCTCGGCAAGCTCCGCTCACGGTCGGTCATCGCGGCCGCCGTCGACGACGAGAGCCTGTTCGTGCTGCCGCCGTTGCCGAACTCGCTGTTCACCCGTGACTCGTCGTGCTGGATCTACGGCGGGGTGTCGATCAACCCGATGTACTGGCCGGCCCGGCGGCTAGAGGCCTACAACGTCGCCGCCATCTACCGCTACCACCCCATGTTCGCCGAGGCCGACTTCGACTACTGGTACCCCGAGCTCGGTGACGACGGCGCCTTCAACGCCGTCGACTTCGGCCGCTCCTCACTGGAGGGCGGCGACGTGCAGCCGATCGGCAACGGGACGGTCCTGATCGGCATGAGCGAGCGTTCCCAGGCACGCATGATCGAGCAGGTGGCCCGGGCCTTGTTCGCCAAGGGCGCGGCGGAGCGCGTCGTGGCCGTGGTGATGACCAAGGACCGGGCGCACATGCATCTCGATACCGTGTTCACGATGCTCGACCGGGACGCGGTGACGGTCTACCCGCGGGTCATGGACAAGGTCCGGGCGATCAGCCTCCGCCCCGGCCTGAACGGCGCCGAGTTCCACATCACCGAGGAGAAGGGCTTCCTCTCGACGGTCGCCGACGCCCTGGGTGTCCCCGACCTGCGGGTGATCGAGACGGGCGGCGACGCGTACCAGCAGGAGCGGGAGCAGTGGGACGACGGCAACAACGTGGTCGCCCTGGAGCCCGGCGTCGTCATCGCCTACGAGCGCAACACCTACACCATCGCGAAGATGCGGGAGGCCGGCATCGAGGTGATCACCATCGAGGGCTTCGAGCTCGGCAAGGGTCGCGGTGGAGGGCACTGCATGACCTGCCCGCTGCTCCGGGACCCGCTGTGATGGGCGCAGGACGATGAGCACCACGGTCCGCTGGATCGTCGCCGTCGTGGCGGCGGTGCTCGTGGTCGGCCTGCTCGGCTGGGCACGCGGCGATGCGCACCACCGCGGCGACGACGTCGGCTCGCTCGGGACTACGCCAACCGTCCTCGCGGCTCGCTGAGGCCGCCGTGGCGAGCGCGCGCGGCCGACCCACCGGCCCGAGACCGCCCAGTCTCCTCGACGCCCTCCTGCCGGTGGTCGTGCTGATCGGTCTGCTCGCGCTGACGATCGGCCTGTTCGGGGTGAGCGCCACCGACGGGCCGCTCCAGGTGGCGCTGCTGCTGAGCGCGGCGTTCGCAAGCCTGGTCGCCTTCAAGAACGGTTACACGGTCACTGCGGTCGCCGAGGCGGCCGTGGGGGGAGTGACTGCCGCGATGGGGGCGGTGTTCATCCTGCTCGCGGTCGGCTCGCTGATCGGCACCTGGAACATGGCGGGAACCATCCCGACCGTCGTCGACTACGGCGTCCGGCTCGTCAGCCCGACCTGGTTCTACTTCACCGCCGCCGCGGTCTGCGCGCTCGTCGGCATGGTGACCGGCAGCTCGTGGACGACCGTGGGTACGCTGGGTGTCGCTTTCGTCGGCATGAGCAACGTCCTCGGTCTCGACGACGCCGTCGCGGCCGGCGCGGTCATCTGCGGGGCGTACTTCGGCGACAAGATGACGCCGTTGTCGGAGACCACCATCCTGGTGCCGCGGCTCGTGGGCGGCGGCCTCACTGTCGGGCAGCACGTACGGAACATGGTCTGGACGGCTGGACCGGCGCTTGCGATCAGCCTCGTCCTCTTCGCCATGCTCGGGCTGGCCGCCGACCCCGACGCAGAGGTCAGCACCGACGAAGTGCGGGCTGCACTCGCCTCGGCATTCGACATCTCCGCGCTCAACCTGCTGCCCCTCGTCCTCCTGGTCGTGCTGGCGGTCCTGCGGATGCCGCCGTTCCTGTCGATCCTCGGCTCCGCGGTTTTCGCTGCTGTGCTCGCACCGTTCCTCCAGTGGGACGCGGTGGTGGCATTCGTCGACGACCCGAGCCTCGGAAACGTGGCGACCGGCATCAAGGCGGGGTACGCCGCGATGGCCACGGGCTTCGTCAGCGACTCCGGCGTGCCCCAGATCGACGACCTGTTCTCACGAGGCGGCATGGCCAGCATGCTCACCACCATCTGGCTGGTCCTGGGGGCACTCTCGTTCGCCGCCGTGATGGAGCACGCCGGCTTCCTCCAGCGCCTCCTGGAGCCGATCGTGTCCCTCGCCCGTCGGCGGGGATCGCTCATCGCCGCAGTGAACGCGAGCGGCATCGGCCTCAACGTGATCGCCGGCGACCAGTACGTCGCTGACGTCCTGCCGGCGCGGATGTTCCGCAAGGAGTTCGCCCGCCGGGGCCTGGCGCCCCAGGTGCTGTCCCGGGCGGTCGAGGACTCCGGCACCGTCACGTCCGTCCTGGTGCCGTGGAACACGTGCGGTGCCTATATCTCGGGAGTCCTCGGCGTCTCGACCGCCGCCTACTTCCCGTTCTGCTTCTTCAACCTGCTCAGCCCCCTGCTCGACGTCGTGTTCGGCTTCCTCGGCTTCAAGGTGCCTCGCGCCGAGTCGCCGTGGGAGGACGAGGCCACCACCGCCACGATGCCGGCCGTACCACGAGGAGACAGCAATGGCTGACACGTCCATGACCGCGCCGGCCGAGCCGCGCAAGGGGTTCCGGCTCCCGTCGGCCTACACGATCCTGTTCGCGCTGATCGTGCTCACGGCGATCGCTACTTGGCTCGTCCCTGCGGGCTCGTACGACCTCGACAAGGACGGCAGCCCCATCCCGGGCACCTACCACGGGGTCGACTCGCACCCTGCCCGGGTCCTGGTGGACTCCCTGACCGCGCCGATCAACGGCCTCTACGGGATCGAGGATGCCAAGGGAAACATCAACTACTACAACTCGGGGACGCTGTTCGGCGCGATCGACGTGGCCCTGTTCATCATCGTGATCGGCGGGTTCCTCGGCGTGACCATGCGGACCGGCGCGATCCAGACCGGGATCGCCCGACTGGTGACGCGCCTACGGGGCCGCGAGCGGTGGATGATCCCGATCCTGATGTCGGTCTTCGCGCTCGGCGGCACGACGTACGGCATGGCCGAGGAGAGCCTCGCGTTCTACCCGCTCGTCATTGCAGTGATGATCGCTGCCGGCTACGACGCTCTCACCGGCGCCGCGATCGTCTTGCTCGGCTGCGGCATCGGCACGTTCGGCTCGACGATCAACCCGTTCGCCACCGGCATCGCCTCGGGGTTCGCCGGTGTCTCGATCAGCGACGGCCTGGTGCTGCGCCTGATCATGCTCGTCGTCGGCCTCGCGCTGGGCATCTTCTTCGTGCTCCGGTACGCGGACCGGGTCAAGGCCGACCCGTCCCGGTCGGTGGTCGCCAACATGCGGGAGGAGAACGCACGGCACTTCAGCGTCGACGCCGGCGAGGGAGAGGCAGTCCTGACCGGCCGCCAGAAGGTGATACTCCTGACGTTCGCTGCGGCCTTCCTGGTGATGATCTACGGCGTCATCCCCTGGGAGGACCTGAACGTCGGAGTGCCCACGCTCTGGTGGTGGTTCCCCGAGATGACCGCGTCGTTCATCTTGTTCAGCGTCATCATCGGCATCATCGGCCAGATGTCGGAGGAGACTCTCACCTCTTCGTTCGTCGACGGCGCGCGCGACCTCCTCGGGGTCGCGCTCATCATCGGCATCGCACGCGGCATCACCGTGGTCATGAACAACGGCGAGATCACCGACACGGTCCTGCACTGGGCCGAGCAGGCGCTCGGCGACGTCGGCGAGGCCGGCTTCGCAGTCGTGATGTTCGCGCTGTTCCTGCCGCTGTCGCTCTTGATCCCGTCATCGTCCGGCCTCGCCACCGTCGCGATGCCGATCATGAGCCCGTTGGCGGACTTCGCGGGCGTCCCCGCGGAGCTGGTGGTCACGGCGTACCAGAGCGCCTCCGGAATCATGAACCTCTTCATCCCGACGTCGGCGGTCGTGATGGGTGGGCTCGCGATCGCCCGGGTCCCGTACGGCGCATATCTGAAATGGGTGTGGCCATTGCTGGCGATGCTTGCGGCGCTCAGCACGGTCGCGCTGGGCGCGGGTGCGCTGCTCACCTGAGGCATCGGGGCGCGATCCACGGCGAAGTCGTCCAAAGGTGTTCAGGTGAGTTCTAGCCCCGATCTGCCGAATGCACCGGAGTGGCCGGTCAATCCGGTCGTGTACGAGGTCAACACGGCGGTCTGGCTCGGTGAGGTGTCAGGCCGACTCGGTGCCGACGCGACCTTGGATTCCGTCCCTGCCTCGGAGTGGGACCTGGTGGTTCCCGAGGGCATTTCCGTCGTCTGGCTGATGGGTGTCTGGGCACGTAGCCCGTCGGGTCGTGAGATCGCCCTGTCGAACCCGGACCTGCGGGCCGGCTGGTCGTCGGCACTGCCGGACTGGACCGACGTCGACGTCGTCGGATCGCCCGTACTGCATCACCGACTATGCGCCGGCGGCTGCCTTCGGTGGTTGGGCCGGCCTCGACAGTGCCCGTGCGGAGCTCCGGGCTCGGGGGGCGCTGCTCATGGTCGACTGGGTACCCAACCATGTCGGGCCGGACTCGCCGTGGCTGCGGAGCGCCCCCGAGGCGTTCGTGCGTGGGACGGCCGAGGATCTCTCCCGCAGTCCTGACGCCTTCGTCGAGGTCCACGGCACGGTTTTCGCCAAGGGCAAGGACCCCTACTTCGCGCCCTGGCCCGACGTGGTGCAGGTGAACGCCTTCGCACCCAGCCTGCGAAGCCTGGCGGCTCGGGCGCTGAGCCGTATCGCCGAGCACGCGGACGCGGTGCGCTGCGACATGGCCATGCTGATGCTCGACGACGTGGTGACGGCGACCTGGGGCGAGCGGGTCGGCCCGCCACCGGCCGTGACCTACTGGACCGAGATGATCGCCGCGGCGCGGGCGGTGAACCCGGCGTTCCGGTTCGTCGCGGAGGCGTACTGGGATCGCGAGTGGGACCTGCAGCTGCTGGGCTTCGACTACTGCTACGACAAGCGGCTCTACGACCGGTTGGCGCACGGCGACGTCGCCCCGGTCCGCGGGCACCTCGGCGCCGACCCGGCGTACCAGCAGCGTCTCGTCCGGTTCCTGGAGAACCACGACGAACCGCGTGCCGCTCGCACCTTCGGCCCGCCGGCGCGGGTCAAGGCCGCAGCGGTCACCATCGCGACCCTGCCGGGTCTGACGCTCTGGCACGACGGCCAGGCAGACGGCCGGGAGGTCTTCGTCCCGGTGTTCCTCGGCCGCGCGCCGACGAACCGCGCGACGCCGCCCTGGCCGCTGGTACCGCGACCTGTGGGCGGCGGCACCGCGCGTCCGGGCCGGCGATTGGGCCCGCTGCGAGGTGACGGGCTGGCCCGACAACACCAGTGCCGAGGCGCTGGTGGCCTGGACCTGGACCGCGGGTGACGTGGTGAGTCTCGTGGTCGTGAACCTGTCCGGGCATGACGCGGACGGTGTCGTCCACGTCGGCCATGCCACGGCAGCCGGTAGCCGATGGCTGCTCAACGACCTGCTCGACCGGAGCCAGATACGTGCGCAGCGGCGACGACCTGGCCGACGGCGGGTTGTACGTGGCCCTGGCCGCCTGGGGCGCGCACGTCTTCGTAGCCGACCCGATCCCCGAGGGCGCGGACCTTGACGACGCTCACATCGGAGGCAGCGCATGACCTCGACAGCTGAAGGGGACCGACTCAGCGCCGCGCGGTCGGGTGGCTGGCGCCAGTGGGGTCCCTATCTCAGCGAGCGACAGTGGGGAACCGTCCGGGAGGACTACAGCGACAACGGTGACGCGTGGAACTACTTCACCCACGACCAGGCCCGGTCCCGTGCCTACCGCTGGGGTGAGGACGGCATGGCCGGCGTCAGCGACGACAAGGGACTCATGTGCCTGGCTCTCGCCTTGTGGAACGGTCAGGACGCGATCCTCAAAGAACGCCTGTTCGGTCTCACCAACTCCGAGGGCAACCACGGGGAGGACGTGAAGGAGTACTACTTCTACGTCGACAACGTGCCCACCCACTCGTGGATGCGCTGGCGCTACAAGTACCCGCAGGCGGCCTTTCCGTACGACGATCTGCTGGCAACCAATCGGGCCCGCGGCTTCGGTGACCGCGAGTACGAGCTGCTGGACACCGGCGTGTTCGACGACGGACGGTACTTCGACGTCCAGGTCGACTACGCCAAGGCCGGGCCGACGGACCTGTTGGCCCGCATCACCGTGCGCAACCGCGGCGTCGACGCGGCGCCGATCCACCTGCTCCCCACGCTGTGGTTCCGCAACACCTGGTCGGCCGGCGCTGCCGTCCGTGAGGCCGACGCTACGAGCGGTGGACGGCCCGACCCCCTGTGTGGAGGCCCGCCACGACCAGGTCGGCGAGTACTGGCTGCACGTCCGCGAGGACGTCGACCTGCTGTTCTGCGAGAACGAGACGAACACCGAACGGCTGTGGGGCCAGCCCAACGCCTCCGCGTCATGTCAAGGACGGCGTCGACCGTGCCGTCGTGCATGGCGACGCCGAGGCCGTCAATGCGGTGAGTGGCACCAAGGTCGCCGCCCACTGGCAGGCCCTCGTGCCCGGCGGCGGTGAGGTCGTGCTCGATCTGCGCCTGACCACGACGGTGCCCGGCGACCTCGACCCGTTCGCGGACTTCGACGAGGTGCTGGCGCTGCGCCAGGCGGAGGCCGACGAGTTCTACGCGTCGATCATCCCGGCATCCCTGGACGAGGACCGCACGATGGTCATGCGGCAGGCCCTGGCGGGGATGCTGTGGACCAAGCAGCACTACTACTTCGATCTCGACACGTGGCTGCGCGAGCACTCCGCGCACCCCTTCCGGTCGCCGACCAGGTTCGGAGTCCGGAACCAGCAGTGGTCCCACATGGTCAACGACGACGTCATCTCGATGCCGGACAAGTGGGAGTACCCCTGGTACGCCGCGTGGGACCTTGCGTTCCACACGGTGCCGCTCGCGATGATCGACCCCGAGTTCGCTCGGGAGCAGCTCGCGTTGATGTTGTCCAGCACCTACCTGCACCCCTCGGGTCAGATCCCTGCCTACGAGTGGAACTTCGGTGACGTGAACCCCCCGGTCCACGCTGCCGCCTTGGCTCTCGTCTACGGGCTCGGGCTACGTACTCCCGATGGGCCGGAGGCGCCTCCGGAGCCGCGGTTGGGAGCCGGCGAGCTCGCCTTCCTCGCCGAGGCCTTCAACATGCTGCTGGTGAACTTCACCTGGTGGGTCAACCGGAAGGATCCCAGCGGGAAGAACCTGTTCCAGGGCGGCTTCCTGGGGCTGGACAACATCGGGGTGTTCGACCGCAGCGCCCAGCTACCCGGCGGGGGCACGCTCGAGCAGTCCGACGGCACCGCCTGGATGGCGTTCTTCAGCCAGAGCATGCTCGAGCTCGCCCTGGCCCTGGCCGAGCACGACCCCGCCTACGAGGACTTCATCGTCAAGTTCCTGCATGCACTGGTTCCAGATCGCGTCCGCCATGGACCCACTCGGCGACAACGCGGACGAGATGTGGGACGAGGAGGACGGGTTCTTCTACGACGTGCTCCGGATGCCCGACGGCACCGGCCGGCGGATCAAGGTGCGGTCACTCGTCGGGCTGCTGCCCCTCTGCGCCACCGCGGTGCTGCCGGAGCACTTGCTGCAGCGGTTCCCCCGCATCACCGAGCGGCTCCGCGACTACTACGCGCGCAACGCTGACCTGCTCGGTGGCGCCGCCGATCCCACGGTGCCCGGGGTAGACGGATGCCGCCTGCTCGCCCTCGTCGACGAGCGCAAGCTGCGCCGCATCCTGGAACGGATGCTGGACGAGGACTGGTTCCTGGGACCGCACGGCATCCGGTCCGTGTCCAAGTTGCACGAGGCCCAGCCGTACATGATCGACGTCGAAGGTCAGACCTACGTCGTCGGGTACGAACCGGCCGAGTCGCGCAACGGCATGTTCGGCGGCAACTCCAACTGGCGTGGCCCGGTGTGGTTCCCGATCAACCTGCTGCTCATCCGGGCCCTGCTGCAGTTCCATCGGTACTACGGCGACGACTTCCGGGTCGAGTGCCCTACCGGCTCCGGCCACGAGATGAACCTGTACGAGGTCGCCGAGGAGCTGGGTCGCAGGCTGGCCGCGACGTTCACCCGCGACGAGCAGGGACGACGTCCGGTCTTCGGCGGCGCCGAGCTCTTCCAGCACGACCCGGCCTGGGGGGACAACCTGCTGTTCTACGAGTACTTCCACGGCGACAACGGCGCCGGGATCGGCGCCTCCCACCAGACCGGCTGGACGGGCGTGGTCGCAGCCATCATCCAGCTCTTCGCCAGCAACCACGCCGCCGTCCGCCCGCACGCCAAGGGACCGTGAGGAGGAGCGCCCCGGCCTCACCCCGCGAGGGTGATGCGCTGACTGTCGCGGGGCACCACGGTCGTCTTGCGAGGCGGCAGGACGGAGCAGTCGATGACGGACACGAAGAGCGATGCGCGTGGCATCCCGGACGAGGAGCTGCCGCGCCTGCTAGCCCTCCTCGAGGGCGCCGACACCGTCGAGCTGAAGCTGACCGTCCCCGATGGGAGCCACCGATCAGCGGTCGTCGCCCTCGGGATGGACCCGCTGGACGCCAACCTGCGCCAGGTGTTCTTCTTCGACACCCAGGACCTGCTGCTCAACCGGCACGGCGTCATTGTCAGAGCGCGACGGGCGCAGGGCGGCGAGGAAGACTCGGTGGTGAAGCTCCGCCCGGTCGTCCCGGACGAGCTGCCGGCCAAGCTCCGCAAGCTGCCTGGCTTCGGCGTGGAGGTCGACGCGATGCCAGGCGGCTTCGTCTGCTCCGGTCGGCTGAAGGCGTCGGTCCGGACGGGGAAGGTCAAGGAGGCGGTCGGCGGCGAGCGGCCGATTCGATCATTGTTCACCAAGCAGCAGCGAGCGTTCCTGGCCGAGCACGCCCCCGCCGGCACCCAGATCGAGGACCTGGCTGTCCTCGGACCGATCACCGTTCTCAAGCTCAAGTTCGTGCCGGGCGAGTACCGCCGGCGGCTCGTCGCCGAGCTGTGGAGCTACCCGGACGGCTCCCGGATCCTGGAGCTCTCGACCAAGTGCGCGCCGTCCGAAGCGTTCGAGGTCGCCGCGAGGACCCGGGCCTTTCTCGCCGGCCGCGGCATCGACCTGACCGGCGAGCAGCAGACGAAGACCAAGACTGCCCTCGAGTTCTTCTCCCGAGAGGCTGCCGGCACGTGAGATCGGTCGCAGGGCCGCCGATCCAGCCCGTAGAGCCGCGCCCCCGCGACCTGTGAGCGCGCCGGACGCCCGGCGCGCCCCCGTTGTGCCGCTGGAGCCGTTCCCGGTGGCGTACGACGGCCGGAAGCCGTTCCGCTCGGCGCACAAGCCGCCGTTGAGCACGCGGTACCTGCCTCTCGTCGCCTCGCTGCGCGGGTACAGCCGGTCGCGGCTGCGGACGGACGCGCTGGCGGGCGTGACAGTCGCATCGCTGGCGCTGCCGGCCTCGATGGCCTACGCAGACATCGCCGGACTGCCCGTGACCGCAGGGCTGTACTCGCTGCTCCTGCCGCTGGTGGTCTACGCGCTGCTGGGGTCGGCACCGTGGTTGGTCGTGGGGCCAGAGAGCACCATCGCCCTGCTGGTCGCCGCCGGGCTGGCCCCGCTGGCGGTGGCGGGAACCGCGGAGTACACGACGTTGGCGGCGGCGCTGGCGCTGACGGTCGGTGCGGTCTACCTGGCGGCTGCGTTGCTGCGGTTGGGCTGGATCGCCGACTACTTCTCCCAAGCGGTCCTCGTCGGCTACATCACCGGCGTCGCGATCCTCATCATCCTCGGACAGCTCGGAAAGCTGGTGGGGCTGTCCAGCGACCACGACAACGCGGTCCTCGAAGTGGGCGACATCGTGGCGCACCTGAGCCGGGCGAACGCCGCCACCGTGGCGTTGGCCGGCGCCTCCTTGCTGCTGCTGGTCGGCTTGCGGCTGGTCCAGCCTCGGTTCCCCGCAGCGCTGCTGGTCGTGGTGCTCGGGATCTTCGCGTCCTGGTGGCTCGACCTCGCCGCACACGGCGTAGCCGTCGCCGGCGCGGTCCCGTCCGGCCTGCCGGACTTCGCGTTTCCGCGGGTCAGCGGCCACGTGCTGGCCCAGCTGGTCGGGGTGGCGGGCGGCATCTTCCTGGTCGGCTTCTCCGACTCGATCCTGACCGCCCGGTCGTTCGCGGCTCAGCGCGGTGAACGGATCGACGGGGACCAGGAGCTGCTCGCGTTCAGCGGGGCGAACGCGGCCGCGGGCCTGACCCAGGGAATGCCAGTGGGCACGACGGGTTCGCGCACCGGGGTGAACCTCAGCATGGGCGCCACCAGCCAGGTCAGCGGGCTCGTCGCGGCAGGCTTCATCCTCGTCGTCCTCGTGCTGCTGACCGAACCCATCCAGTACCTGCCGGCCGCCACCCTTGCCGCGGTCATCGTGACCGGCGCAGTGCGCCTCATCGACCCGAACCAGTGGCGGGCGCTCGGCCGCAGCGATCGTGCTGAGCTGGTGATCGCGGCGGTCACGGCCGCCGCCGTGATCAACCTGGGGGTGCTCGTCGCTCTGGTCGTCGCCGTGGGGTTGTCACTGCTCGACGTGATCCGGCGGATCGCCCGGCCGAACGACGCGGTGCTCGGATGGTCGCCCGCCGAAGTCCGGTACGCCGATGTCAGGAGCGGCCCCGACGTCGAGGTCACCCCGGGTGTGGTGGTGTACCGGTTCTCCGACCGGCTCTTCTTCGCCAACGTCCACTTCTTCAAACGACGGGTGTGGGCCGCCGTGGATGCCGCACCCAAACCGACCCGGCACTTCGTGCTGGACATGGCCGGAGTGCCCGGCCTGGACTCCAGCGCGGCGGCCGGCCTGCGGGAGCTGCACAACGGTCTGCTGGCACGCAACGTGAGTCTGGAGATCGCGCGGGCCACTGATCCCCTGGAAGCCGCGATGGACCGGCTCGGCCTGGTCGAGCTCATCGGGCCGGACCACTTCTACGGAACGGTGACGTCGGCGGTGGAGTCGGTGGCCGGAAACGACCCGGAAGGGTGACGCGAGACCAAGGTCGGCAGCACCATCGGTTGGGTGGCCCTTGTGGCCCCCGGTTCACATCCGGCGACGGCCGTTGACACCACCCGCGGCAAGGTGCCCGACGTCCAGGAGGAATCCGCTCCCCACGACGAACCAACCCCACCCGCTGACGCCGCCGACGGGGCTCCATGCCAGGACGTAGAACAAGGTCGTGTACGGCAGGATCAGCAACCCCAGCAAGGGGATGACGAAGCCGGAGAACGCCCGGTCGACCAGGTCGCCGAAAATCCACATCAGCACGAGCACGAGTCTCGGAGCCACACTCGCCAGCAGCAGGAGCAGACAGCCCATTCCTCGACCTCTCGTCAGCGGCGGAGTGCCAGCCAAAGGCTCCCGCCGGATCGCGAGCGAGTCGTCATCCGGCAAGGATGAGGGGCAGCAGCCGGCAGCGGTCGTCAGCCGGGCAGGATCTCGGGCAGCCCGAGGGCGGGGAAGAGGAGATAGCCAAATGTGGTGATCTCGGCGATCGTGTCGTCCTCGACTCGCAGGACGTCGAGCTTGAACGGGCGGAACGCGGTGTCGCCGGGGCGGCGCAGGTAGCTCGCCGCGGCGGGCATCCGGTTCAGGCTGGTGGGCAGCAGCCGCCAGTCGCCCTCGCGGTCCGGGCCGAAGGCACGCTCCAGCAGCACGGCGATCTCGGCCCGGCCGTCGAAGCACATCGGTGCCGGCGGCATCGTGATGCGCAGGTCCTCGGCCGCGATCTCGATGGCCGCCGCCGCGTCGCACCGCTCGTGCGCGTCGATGAAGCGAGCGAGCAGCTCGCGCTCGGCCGGGCTCGGTGCCTGCGCGGTCCAGTCGGAGCGGTGCGACGGCAGGTGCTCGCGCATCGTCGCGCGTGCGCGCTGCAGTGCGCTGTTGGTCGCCGCCACGCTGGTGTCCAGCATCGCGGCGGTCTCGGCGGCCGGCAGGCCGAGGACCTCGCGGGCGATCAGCGCGGCGCGCTGCCGTGGCGGCAGCACCTGCAGGGCCGCCAGGAAGGCCAGCTCGATCGTCTCCCGGTCGATGGCCACGGCGTCCGGCTCGTCATCCGGGGCGGGGACCTCGTCCAGCCACGTGTCCGGGTACGGCGTCAGCCAGCTGACCTCGGCGTACGACCGCATCTCCGGCACCCGGCGCGACTTCGCACGCACGGCGTCGACGCACACGTTGGTCGCGATCCGGTAGAGCCAGCCCCGAAGATGCTGGCCCTCGAAGGTCTCCCTGCTCCGCCACGCCCGCAGGAAGGTCTCCTGCACGGCGTCCTCCGCCTCGTCGTAGGACGCGAGCATCCGGTAGCAGTGGACGTGCAGCTCGCGCCGATGACGGGTGGTCGCCTCTTCGAGGTCCTCGGTGGCCAGTCCGGGCATCAGCGAGCGGGCTTCCGGACCTGCTGCACTGCCCAGGTGTTGCCGTCCGGGTCGTCGAAGAAGATGTACGAGCCGTAGTCGAGGTCCTCGGGGTGCGCACCGTCGGTCAGGCCCTCGGGACCGAAGTGCTGCACACCACCGTTGGCGATGCCCGCCTTCTCCAGGTGCGTGTGCGCCTCCTGGATGTCGGTCACCACAAGGTGGTTGCCCTTGACGGTGCCGGGCTCGCCGTCGCCCATCCCCTTGCCGAAGACGATCGAGCAGGCCGAGCCCGGCGGGGTCACCTGCACGACCCGGAAGTCGTCGTTGGGGCGGAAGTCGGTGTCCACCACGAACCCGAGCTTGTCGGCGTAGAACTCCTTCGCGCGGTCCACGTCGGCCACCGGGACCACGACGACCTCGAGCTTCCAGTCCATGACTGCTTCTTCCTCTCACGTCGGTGGCTGCGTCGGGTGGGCCGGCCGGCCCACTGTGTCAGCCTCGTGCTGGGTAGAACGACCGCGTCGCGGAGAACTCATCGGTGCCCCGATGACAACCGGCCGGGCGGGTGGGGTGACCGCGGAACGCCGACGGCGTAGCGTGGGCGCGCACGGGGCCCAGGCCGAGGGGTTCCGACGAGTGCGCGAACGATCAGTGCCGGGTGCAGGACCGCTCGAGGAGGCAGCATGACGACGCAGGTTCCAGGGCACGTCCCGGGCAGCGACCAGCGCAGTGACCTGCGCGTCGTGCACGACGAACCCGCCTCGTCGGCTCCGGCCCCGGAGCAGGCCCTCGGGCTGCTCGAGAACGCCCGTCGGGTGGCGGACGCCACCGTGGCCGAGGCTCGGGCCGAGGCCGAGCGCCTGCTGGGCGCGGCGCGCGAGCGGGCGGCCCAGGTGCAGCGGGACGCCAAGGAGCTCGGTCAGCGGCTCCGCGGCGAAGCCGAGCGTGAGGCCGCCCAGGTCCGCCACGAGGCCTTCGGCGAGGCGGAGCGGATCGTCGCGGACGCCCGCACGCAGGTCAGCAGCCTCGAGGGCTCCATCGCGGGTCTGCGCAGCCAGCAGGACCAGGCCACCGCCGCGGCGCGCCAGCTCGTCGAGCGGCTGCAGGCGGCCCTCGAGCAGCACGTGGGCCGTGACGAGGGGTCGGGCCGGCACGACGGCGGCTTCGGGGGCTGAGCCCACCCCACCACCACCGGCCAGCCGGCGGGATCCGCGGGACGCCCGCGGTGGGCGGCCCTTGACGCCACCCATGTGACAGGTGTCAACTATCGGGGCTGTTGTGACGCCATGACAGCGCACGCACCGCCTGCCAGTCGGGGTGCGAGAGGAGAGCGCGCATGGCGCAAGGCCCGCTGCGGGTCCGGCGCGGGCACCCCCGCCGGCCGACGCCGCGTGCTGCCCGCGTCGCTCTGGCTGGGCTGGCCTCGGCGGCCGTGCTCCTCGGCCTGGTGACCGGGCCGGCTGCCGCGGACCCCGGGTACCCCAGCGCGCAGGACGTGCAGCGCAGCAAGGACCACGTGGCCACCGCTCGGCTGGACGTCGGCCGGATCGAGGCCCGCCTCGCCGCCGCCGCAGCCCGCGCCGACCGGCTCGCCGCCGACGCCGGCCGGGCGGTCGAGGCCTACAACGGCGCCCGGGTGCGGCTCGCCCAGTCGGTGCAGCGGGCCCAGGCCGCGCAGCAGCGCGCGGACGAGTCCCTGGTCGCCGTGAGCACCTCCCAGGACACGCTCGGCCGGTTCGCCGCGGCTGCCTACCGCTCCGGCGGCGACGTCAGCGGGCTCTCGGCCTTCCTGGTCGCCGACGGCCCGCGCGACCTGATCAGCAGGGTGGCGGCGCTCCAGTCGATCGGCGACAGCCGGCGCCGCGCGCTCGACGACGTCCGCGCCGCGCAGGTGCACGCCGACCTGCTGCAGCAGCGCGCCGACCGGCTGCTGGCCGCGCGCAAGCGGGACGCGCAGCGGGTGCGGCAGGCGAAGGAGGAGGCGCAGTCCCGGCTGGCGGCGCAGCGGACCGCGGTGACCCAGATCGCCGGTCAGCGCGAGACCCTGGTCCGCGCACTGGCCGCCGCGCGCAACACGACCGTCGCCCTGGAGCGCGAGCGCCAGGACGGGCTGGAGCGGGCCCGCGAGGAGGCTGCGCGCAAGGCCGCCGAGGCCAAGGCGCGTGCCGAGGCCAAGGCGCGTGCCGAGGCCGCGGCGCAGGCGGCGGCCGAGCAGCGCCGCCAGGACGCCGCCGAGGTGGCCCGGCAGGCCGAGCAGCAGCGGCAGGCCGACGACCAGCGTCGCAAGGACGAGGCGGACCGGGCCCAGGGTTCCGGTGGCAGTGGCTCCGGCGGCGGCGGCAGTGGCTCCGGCGGCGGTGGCTCCGGCGGCGACAGCAGTGGTGGCGGCGGCAGCAGCCTCCCGCGCCGCAGCCCGACCCCCCGCCGCCCCCGCCCGCCGGCTCGTCGTCGGGCACGTCGAGCGGCGCCGAGCGGGCCATCGAGTTCGCCCACGGGCAGATCGGCAAGCCCTACCAGTGGGCGGCCGACGGACCGTCGAGCTACGACTGCTCCGGGCTGACGATGCGCGCGTGGGAGCAGGGCGGTGTCTACCTGCCGCACTACAGCGTCGCGCAGTACGAGCAGTCGGCGAAGGTGTCCCTCACCGAGCTGCGCCGCGGCGACCTGGTGTTCTTCGCCAGCAACCCCGACGACCACGAGACGATCTACCACGTCGGCCTCTACATCGGCGACGGCCAGATGATCGAGGCGCCCTACACCGGCGAGGACGTACGCATCTCGAGCATCTGGCGGTCCAGCCTGTTCGGCGCCGCACGCCCGTGACGACGCCCGGACCCGACGGAAGCAGCCGATGAGCGCCTACACCGAGCGGCACGCGCGCACCTTCGGCGGCTGGCTGGTCGCCTTCGGGCTCGGCTACGTGGTCTTCCACCACACCGGCACGATCTTCGCCGGCCTCGGTGACGTCGGTGACACCGACACCCGGTGGGCGGACTGGATCGACCTGCTGACGCCGTACGTCGTCACGGGAGCCGCGGCCGGCGCGCTGCGCGGTGCCGGCACGACGCGCGGCACCTGGACGGCCTTCTGGTTCGCGGCGACGACGTACACGCTCGGCAAGGGGTTGCACATCGCGGCCAACTCGGTGGGGAACGCACTTCCCGGCGAGGACCCCGACGTCGTCTACCTCTGGGACGAGCACGTCGGGCACTACCTGTGGTTCGCGGGCTTCGCGCTGCTGGTCGCGGTCCTGGCCGTCGCCCTGGCGGACCGGCGGCCGCGCGGTGGGATCGGCGGGCACCTGGTCGCCCTGCTGGTCGGCTTCACGCAGTTCACCAACTCGGTCGAGGGCCAGACCGCGTGGTTCGGCATCGGTACGTCGGTGGTGTTCCTCGTCTGGGGCGTCTTCACCCGCGACGGCATGGGCCGCTACCTGGTGACCGCGTTCGGCCTCTCGCTGCTGCTGTTCGCCGGTTTCGGCATCTGGCAGGGCGGCTTCCCGGAGTTCAGCGAGCTCGGCTGGATCTGAGCCGGAGCTCGTCCCGCACCAGGCGACGGTGCCGTCAGTGCAGGTCGGTCTCGCCGGCCTCGCGAGCGTCGGCCAGCCGCTGCCTCGAGGCGACGATCTCGGCCTCGGCCTCGACGCGCCCCACCCAGGTGGCGCCCTCGACGGACTTGCCGGGCTCGAGGTCCTTGTAGACCTCGAAGAAGTGCTGGATCTCCAGCCGGTCGAACTCCGGGACGTGGTGGATGTCGCGCAGGTGCTCCTGGCGCGGGTCGGTCGCCGGCACGCAGAGGACCTTGTCGTCGCCGCCCGCCTCGTCGGTCATCCGGAACATCCCCAGCGCGCGAGCCTTGATCAGGCATCCCGGGAAGGTCGGCTCCTCCAGCAGCACCAGCGCGTCCAGCGGGTCGCCGTCCTCGCCGAGGGTGTGCTCGATGAACCCGTAGTCCGCCGGGTAGCGCGTCGACGTGAAGAGCATCCGGTCCAGGCGCATCCGACCGGTCGCGTGGTCGACCTCGTACTTGTTGCGCTGCCCCTTGGGGATCTCGATGAGGACGTCGAAGTCCACCCTGAGCCTCCTCGCTCGTGATCACGGACGCTGTACGTCGGCCGTCCCCGCAATCGATAGTCTCGCGTACGTCCGGAAGCTGGTCGAAACGAGGTTCGCGTGCGCCGACTCTGGCCGCGAATCGTCCTGCCACTCGTGGCGCTGCTGGTCGTCGCGGCAGTCTCGCTGGCCGCCCTCGACCTGTCGGGCAACCTGCCCGGCGGCATCGTCGCGGACCCGACCCCCACGCCGACGCCGACCCGGCCGCTGGACCCCGACCCGGTCGCAGCCGGTGAGGTGCTCGCCGGCGAGCCGGCACCGGCGCCGACGGGCGGCGCGACGCCCGGGCTGCCGACGCTGCCCGAGGAGGACCTCGACCGGCTGCTGACCGACGGCTCTCTCGGGCCCGACCCGGGCGCGGTCGTCGTGGACATCGGCACCGGCACCGACCTGCTCTCCCGGGACGCGTCGACGGCCCGGACCCCGGCGTCGGTGGCCAAGCTGGCCACCGGCGTCGCGGCGCTGATGCGGCTCGACCCGGAGTCGCGGCTGCGCACCCGGGTCGTCGAGGGGGCCACGCCGGGGGAGCTGGTGCTCGTCGGCGCCGGTGACGCGTCGCTGTCCGGTCGACGGCCGTCGGGGCGCCACTTCCCGCTCCGCGCGTCCCTGCCCGGCCTGGCCGACGCGGTCGCCGACGGTCTGCGCGAGCAGGGGCTCGCCAGCGTGAGCCTCGCCGTCGACGACTCGATCTTCACCGGCCCCGCGGTGTCGCCGGACTGGCCGGCCAGCTATGTGGGGTCCGGCGTCGTGTCACCGGTCAGTGCGCTGTCCGTCGACGCCGGCCGCGTGTCGCCGGAGTCTGACGTTCGCGAACCCGACCCGGCACTGGCCGCTGGCCGCGACCTGGCGAGGCTGCTCACCCGCCGAGGTGTCACCGTCAGCGGCGAGGTGGCACGGGCGACGGCGCCCGCGGGCGCCGCCGAGGTCGGCGCCGTCGAGTCACCGACGGTCGCCGAGCTCGTCGAGCTGATGCTGCAGACCAGCGACAACGACCTGGCCGAGGCGCTGCTGCGACTGGTCGCGGTCGGCAGCGACCGCCCCGGCACCTTCGTCGACGGCCGCGCCGTCGTCGGCGAGGTGCTCGACGAGCTCGGTGTGTCCGGTCCCACGACATCGCTGCTCGACGGCAGCGGGCTGGCCCGCGGTTCGGTCGTCGCGCCGGAGACCCTGGTGCGACTGCTGGCGGTCGCGGGTGACGGAACCGACCGACCGGAGCTGTGGCACCTGCTCACCGGCCTGCCGGTGGCCGGCTTCACCGGCACCCTGGCCGCGCGGTTCCTGACGAACGTGGTGGCCGGCGGCGAGGGCGCGGGCGAGGTGCGCGCCAAGACCGGGACGCTGACCGGCGTCAGCACCCTGGCGGGCACCGCGACCGTGGACGGCCGGCCGGTCGCCTTCGTCGTGATGGCGAACGACGTCACCGACACGATCGCGGCCAGGGCGGCCCTCGACCGGTTCGCCGCACTCGTCGCCGACGGCTGAGCGGACGCGTCACGCCGGCCCGGACGTACACCTGCGGAGCGCTCTGCGGCAGGTCAAACCTCCGGGCACGCAACAAACTGGCAGGACGTTGCGAGGTTGAGCCCACGAGCGGCGGGAACAACCGCCGTCGAAGGAGGTACCAACCATGGCACTCTTGCTCTGGATCCTTGCCGTTCTGATCGGCATCTGGGGGGTCGTCACACTCATTCGCGGTCAGGTGCTGCTCGGCATCGTCCTGATCATCGTGGCGTTCCTCGTCGGCCCCGGCGGCGTGAGCATCTTCACCTGACGCTCGCCTGCCGGAGACCCAGCATGAAGTAGACAAGCACCTGCTCTCCGTCGTCGGCCGGGCGCGTCCATCACGGACGCACCCGGCCGTCGACGTGTCCGGACACCGGCCGGACCACAGGCATCCGCTCGTGGGCACCGCTGCCGGCCCGCTCTCGAGAACGTACGGTGAGGCGATGAATTCCTCCGCGATGGTCGACTGGGACCTGGCTGTGTCGACCGGCATTCGGCTCGTGAAGCCTGGACCTGTCGTGAGCCACGACGAGGCCCGGGAGGCGGTGGCCGACCTGCGGACGTACGCCGCACAGGCGCACGGTCACGTCGCCGCCTTCACCGGGCTGGACGCACCGACCGACGACCGACCCGGCCGGTCCGTCGTCGTCATCGACCGCCCCGGGTGGATCAAGGCAAACGCGGCCGGCTTCCGCACCGTCCTGGAGCCGCTGATCGAAAAGCTGCAGGAGCGGCGCACGACCTCGTCCCCGGTCGGCGACGCGGTGGGCTCGAAGGTGACCGGCGTGCAGACCGGGTCGTTGCTCGCCTTCCTCGCCACCAAGGTCCTCGGCCAGTACGAGCTCTTCCCGCCGTACGGCGTCGACGTCACCGACAGGCCGGGGCGGCTGCTGCTCGTCGCGCCCAACATCGTGTCGGCGGAACGCGAGATGGGTGTCGACCCACACGACTTCCGGCTGTGGGTGTGCCTGCACGAGGAGACCCACCGCGTGCAGTTCGGCGCGGTGCCGTGGCTGCGCGAGCACATGATGAGCGAGCTGCGCGCCTTCGTCGAGGCGACGGACGTCGACCCGGCGGCGCTGGCCGACCGCGTCAAGGCAGCTGCCATGGCGGCGTACGGCGCGATCCGGGAGGGCGTGGACTCCGACGGCGAGGGCTCCGGCCCGTCGCTGGTCGAGGCGGTGCAGACCCCGGCGCAGCGCGAGATCCTCGACCGCATCACGGCGCTGATGTCGCTGCTCGAGGGACACGCGGACTTCGTGATGGACGGCGTCGGCCCCTCGGTCATCCCGTCGGTGGCGATCATCCGGTCGAAGTTCCAGGCGCGGCGCAAGGAGTCGGGCCGCGTCGAGCAGGTGGTGCGCCGGCTGCTCGGCATCGACGCCAAGCTGCGGCAGTACCGCGACGGCGAGCGCTTCGTGCGCGGCGCTGTCGACCGGGCCGGCATGCACGGCTTCAACCAGGTCTGGGAGCGGGCGGAGAACCTGCCCACCAAGGCCGAGATCTCCGACCCGACCGCCTGGGTCGAGCGCGTCGTCACCCCGCGCGAGCTCCGCGCCTGACCGTCGGACTCCCCTAGGGTCGGGGGGTGGGGCCGAGTCCGCAGGTGGCCGCCGTCCGCAGCGCGGTCCGGCGCGTGCTGCGGGACCTCGACAGCAGTCACACCGCCGGGCCGGTGCTGGTGGCGTGCAGCGGGGGGGCCGACTCGGTCGCACTGGCCGCTGCCCTGGCCTTCGAGGCGTCGCGCCCGGGCCAGCCCGCCAGACCGGCCGGCGCGGTCACCGTCGACCACGGCCTGCAGGACGGCTCAGCGAGCCGGGCGGCAGACCTGGCCGCTGCGCTGACCGTTCTCGGCCTCGACCCCGTCGAGGTCGCCCGGGTCGAGGTGGGCACCACCGGTGGGCCCGAGGCGGCGGCCCGCGACGCCCGCTACGCCGCGCTCGACGAGGTCGCGGAGCGCCTCGGCGCAGCCGCCGTCCTGCTCGGCCACACCCTCGACGACCAGGCCGAGACCGTTCTGCTGGGCCTCGCCCGAGGCTCTGGCGCGCGGTCCCTGGCCGGCATGCCCGCGACCCGTGGCCGCTACCGGCGCCCCCTCCTCGGCCTCGAGCGGGCGACGGTTCGCGCCGCGGCCCGCGAGTCCGGCGTGGCCGTCTGGGAGGACCCGCACAACGCCGACCCCGCCTACGCCCGCAGCCGGGTCCGCGACGACCTGCTGCCCGCCATGGAGAAGGCCCTCGGTCCCGGCGTCGGCCAGGCCCTGGCGCGCACCGCCGACCTGCTGCGCGCCGACGCCGACGCCCTCGACGCGTGGGCGGCAACCGCCCTCGCCGAGGCGGCTCCGGCCCCAGGGCGGCTGGACGTGGGGGTCCTGGCGCGGCTCCCTGAGGGCGTACGCCGCAGAGCGCTCCGACGGGCACTCCTCGACGCCGGTGCGCCGGGCACGGACCTGACCGCCGCCCACGTCGCCGAGGTCGACCGGCTGGTGACCGGCTGGCACGGCCAGGGCCCCCTGCACCTGCCCGGAGGGGTACGAGTGGGTCGCGACCGTGCGATGCTTCACCTTCCCGACGAACGACCCGGCTGACGGGTCAGAGGAGCACGAGGGCGTGGACGAGAAGGACTTGGGCGACCAGCTGGAGAAGGTCCTCATCAGCGAGGAGCAGATCCAGCGCCGGCTGTCGGAGATGGCCGGCGAGATCGACACCGACTACGACGGCCGTGACCTGCTGCTGGTGGGGGTGCTCAAGGGGGCCGTGATGGTGATGGCCGACCTGGCGCGGACCCTGCACACCCCGGTCGAGATGGACTGGATGGCGGTGTCGTCCTACGGGTCGGGCACCAAGTCCTCGGGCGTGGTCCGCATCCTCAAGGACCTCGACAAGGACATCTCCGGCCGCAACGTGCTGATCGTCGAGGACATCATCGACTCCGGGCTCACGCTGTCCTGGCTGATGTCGAACCTGTCCTCACGCGGCCCGGCCTCGGTCGAGGTGTGCACGCTGCTGCGCAAGCCGGACGCCGCCCAGGTCGACGTCCCGGTGCGCTACGTCGGCTTCGACATCCCCAACGAGTTCGTCATCGGCTACGGGCTGGACTACGCCGAGCGCTACCGGAACCTGCCGTTCGTGGGCACGCTCGCGCCGCACGTCTACTCCTCCTGAGGGGGCCCAAGGAACCCTCCCGCGCCGACCGGCGTTGGGGCAGGTGGACAGGGCGGGGTGACCGCGTTCGGTGGACGCCACCGCGTGCTCGCCACGCCCGGTGTACCGTCAGAGTCCGACAAACCGTCTGTGCACCACCACATAAGCGCATTCCGTAGCCGGCAGGAGGGACGGGGCGACCCGCCCCGGTTCGATGGACGTCAAACGCTACTTCCGAGGCCCGTTCTTCTGGGTCGTCATCGTCATCCTCGCTGTCCTGGTGGTGACCTCGCTGTCGTCGGTCACCGGCGGCTTCAAGCAGGTCGACACCTCCGTGGCTCTCAAGGCGCTCGAGGACGGCAAGGTCGCGGAGGCCAAGCTGGTCGACCGCGACCAGCGCCTCGAGCTCACGCTGAAGGACGGCACCGAGGTCGAGGAAAGCGGCAAGATCCAGACCGACTACGTCCAGGCCCGCCAGCGCGAGATCGTCAGCATGCTGAAGACCTACGCACCGCCCGGCGGCTACACCGACGAGGTGCCGCGGACCAACCTGCTGGTGTCGCTGTTCATCAACTTCCTGCCGGTCCTGATCCTGGTCCTGCTCTTCCTGTTCTTCTTCAACCAGATGCAGGGCGGCGGCTCCCGCGTCATGCAGTTCGGGAAGTCGAAGGCAAAGCTGATCAGCAAGGACACCCCGAAGACGACCTTCAAGGACGTCGCGGGTGCCGACGAGGCCGTGGAGGAGCTCGAGGAGATCAAGGAGTTCCTCGAGAACCCCGCGAAGTTCCAGGCGATCGGCGCCAAGATCCCCAAGGGCGTCCTGCTGTACGGTCCCCCCGGCACCGGCAAGACGCTGCTGGCGCGTGCCGTCGCGGGCGAGGCCGGCGTGCCGTTCTACTCGATCTCGGGTTCGGACTTCGTCGAGATGTTCGTCGGCGTCGGTGCCTCCCGGGTCCGTGACCTCTTCGAGCAGGCCAAGGCCAACGCCCCGGCCATCGTCTTCGTCGACGAGATCGACGCCGTCGGCCGTCACCGCGGCGCCGGCATGGGCGGCGGCCACGACGAGCGCGAGCAGACGCTGAACCAGCTGCTCGTCGAGATGGACGGCTTCGACGTCAAGGGCGGCGTGATCCTGATCGCGGCCACCAACCGGCCCGACATCCTCGACCCGGCACTGCTGCGCCCGGGTCGCTTCGACCGGCAGATCGCCGTGGAGCGGCCGGACCTGCTGGGTCGGTTCCAGATCCTGCAGGTGCACGCCAAGGGCAAGCCGATCGACGAGAGCATCGACCTGAAGGCGTTCGCGCGACGCACCCCCGGGTTCACCGGCGCCGACCTGGCCAACGTGCTCAACGAGGCGGCGCTGCTGACCGCCCGCTCCGACATGCGGCTCATCGACGCGCGCGCTCTCGACGAGGCGATCGACCGTGTGGTCGCCGGCCCGCAGAAGCGCACGCGGATCATGAGCGACAAGGAGAAGAAGATCACGGCGTACCACGAGGGCGGGCACGCCCTGGTGGCCGCGGCGCTGCCCAACACCGACCCGGTGCACAAGATCACGATCCTGTCGCGGGGCCGCGCGCTGGGCTACACGATGGTGCTGCCGGACGAGGACAAGTACTCCACCACGCGCAACGAGATGCTCGACCAGCTGGCCTACATGCTGGGCGGCCGGGCGGCCGAGGAGATCGTCTTCCACGACCCGACCACGGGTGCCGCCAACGACATCGAGAAGGCGACGAGCGTCGCTCGCGCGATGGTCACGCAGTACGGCATGACCGAGCGGATCGGTGCCATCAAGCTCGGGTCGGAGAACGCCGAGCCCTTCCTCGGCCGCGACATGGGTCACCAGCGTGACTACTCCGAGGAGGTCGCCGGCGTGGTCGACGAGGAGGTCAAGCGCCTCATCGAGACCGCGCACGACGAGGCCTGGCAGATCCTGGTCGACAACCGCGACATCCTCGACGAGCTGGTGCTCGAGCTGCTCGAGAAGGAGACGCTGGACAAGGCCGAGGTCGCCGCGATCTTCACCGAGATCCGCAAGCGGCCGGCCCGGCCGGCGTGGACCGGCTCCGCCAAGCGCAGTCCGCAGGCCGGCCCGGTCATGACGCCCAAGGAGCTCGCCTCGCCCACCGGGGTCAACGGGCAGGACAAGGAGCACAGCATGGGCGTCACGGGCCCGACCGACGTGCCCGACTCCCCGCTTCCCTCCGACGACATCCCGGGCCGGCCCTTGGGTCGGGAGAGCTGACCGGGCGTTGAGCCAGCAGGACGGCCCGCGCGACTCGCGCGAGTGCACCTACGACGAGGATGCCGTCCGCCGGGCGACCTACGACCTGCTGGTCGCCATCGGGGAGGACCCCGACCGCGACGGGCTGCGGGACACCCCGGAGCGGGTGGCCCGTGCCTACCGGGAGATCTTCGCGGGTCTCTGGCAGGAGCCCGAGGACGTCCTCACGACGACCTTCGACCTCGGCCACGACGAGATGGTGCTGCTCAAGGACATCGAGGTGCGGTCGGTCTGCGAGCACCACCTGGTGCCCTTCGCCGGGGTGGCGCACGTCGGCTACATCCCGTCGCCGGATGGGCGCATCACCGGCCTCTCCAAGCTGGCGCGACTGGTCGACGTCTACGCCCGCCGCCCGCAGGTGCAGGAGCGGATGACGACGCAGATCGCCGATGCGCTGATGCGCATCCTCGAGCCGCGCGGCGCGATCGTCGTCCTCCAGTGCGAGCACCTCTGCATGTCCATGCGCGGCATCCGCAAGCCCGGTGCGACGACGGTGACCTCGGCGGTGCGCGGCCAGCTGCGCGATCCCACGACGCGGGCCGAGGCGATGAGCCTCATCGTCGCAAGGTGAGCTCCCCGTCGAGCAGCGCCCCGCACCCTGCACCGCGAGGCCTGCCGGCCGCCGTCGCCACCGGTCGCCCGCTGGTGATGGGCGTGCTGAACGTGACACCGGACTCCTTCTCCGACGGCGGGTCCTACCTGGCCGTCGACGCCGCCGTGGCGCACGGACTGGAGATGCGCGACGAGGGCGCCGACCTGGTTGACGTCGGCGGCGAGTCCACCCGTCCCGGTGCCCAGCGGGTCGACGAGGTGGAGGAGCTGCGCCGCGTCGTACCCGTCGTCGAGGCGCTGGCCGCTGCCGGCGTCGTCGTGAGCATCGACACCATGCGGTCGCGCGTCGCATCGGCCGCGCTCGACGCCGGTGCCGCCGTGGTCAACGACGTCAGCGGTGGGCTGGCCGACGAGGACATGGCGGCGGTCGTCGCGTCCTCCACCGTGCCGTACGTCGCCATGCACTGGCGTGGGCACAGTGCCGACATGGCGGACCGGGCGGTCTACGACGACGTGGTGGCCGACGTGGTCCGCGAGCTGCGGCAGCGCCTCGACGCGCTGGTGGCTGCCGGGGTCGACGCCGAGCGCGTGGTGCTCGACCCGGGCATCGGGTTCGCCAAGGACGCCGACCACAACTGGGCGCTGCTCGCCAACCTCGACCGGCTCGCCGGCCTCGGCCGTCCGCTCCTGGTCGGCGCCTCGCGCAAGGGCTTCCTCGGCCGGCTGCTGGCCGGCCCCGACGGGGCGCCGCGCGACGCGGAGGGCCGTGACGTGGCGACCGCGGTGCTCTCGGCCGTCGCCGCGCACGACGTGTGGTGCCTGCGGGTCCACGCGGTCCGGCCGACCGTGGACGCCCTGCGCGTGGTGGCAGCCCTGCGGTCTGCCAGGGTCGGGTCGTGACCGCGCACGGGGCGACCGATGACGAGGCCGCCGTCCGGGCCGCCAACACGGCCCTCTACGACGCCTTCGAGACCGGTGACATCGACCTGATGACGTCGGTCTGGCTCGACGAGTCGGCCGGCGAGACGGCCACCTGCGTGCACCCCGGCTGGGCGCCGTTGCACGGCACCTCGCAGGTCTTGCGGTCCTGGTCGATGATCATGGCGAACACGTCCTACATCCAGTTCGTCCTCACCGACGTGTCGGTGTCCGTGTCCGGGGACACCGCCGTCGTCACCTGCGGCGAGAACATGCTGACCGGGCTGCCGTCGACGGTTGCCGACCCGACGCCGGGACTGGCCGGGGGCCGGGCCGTCGCCACCAACGTCTTCCGCCGAACGACCACCGGGTGGCGGCTGTGGGTGCACCACGCCTCGCCGGTGCTCACCAGTGAGGAGACCGAGGCGTGAGCGGGGAGCGGGCGACCGACACGATCGTGCTGCGCGGCCTGCGCGGCCACGGTCACCACGGCGTCTACGCCGACGAGCGGGCGGCCGGCCAGCCGTTCCTCGTCGACGTCACCTTGTGGCTCGACCTGTCCGGCGCGGGTCGCTCGGACGACGTGACCGACACCGTGCACTACGGGGAGCTCGCGAAGGATGTCGTCGCCGTCGTGGAGGGTGAGCCCGTGCAGCTGCTCGAGACCCTGGCCGAGCGGATCGCGGGCGCCTGCCTCGCCTACGACCGGGTCGACCGGGCGCGGGTCACGGTGCACAAGCCGGAAGCCCCCATCGAGGTGCCGTTCCAGGACGTGGCCGTCACGATCGAGCGGACCCGGTGAGCGGACCCGATGAGCAGCCGGTGAGCGACGTGCGGCGGGTCGTGCTCGCCCTGGGCAGCAACCAGGGGGAGCGGCTGGCGATGCTCCAGGGTGCGGTCGACGCCCTCGCCGACACCCCCGACCTCGCCCTGCTGGCCGTCTCGCCGGTCTACGAGACCGACCCGGTCGGCGGACCGGAGCAGCCCGACTACCTCAACGCCGTCGTCGTTGCCGAAGGCCCGCACTCGCCGCGGACGCTGCTCGAGCGCGCGCTGGCCATCGAGGACGCGTTCGACCGCACCCGCGACGTCCGCTGGGGACCGCGGACCCTCGACGTCGACCTCGTCGCGGTCGGCGAGCTGGTCGTCGACGAGCCCGACCTCCTGGTCCCGCACCCCCTCGCCGCCGAGCGCGCCTTCGTCCTCGTGCCGTGGAACGAGGCCGACCCGTCGGCGACGCTGCCCGGCGCCGGCCCGGTCGCCGACCTGCTCGCCCGACTGGACGTCTCCGGTGTCCGGCGTCGCGACGACCTGGTGCTCGAGGTGCCGCCGTGAGGCCGACGCGCATCAGCTCGCTGGTGGCCCTGCTCCTCGGTGTGGCGGCGCTCGCGTGGGGCGCGCTGCGGATCGCCGAGTCGCGCGGTTCCTCGTTGCCCGTGCTCACCTGGACCGCGCCGACCGGCGTCGCGATCCTCGCCGTCGTCGTGGTCGTGGCGACCGTCGCGCTGCGTTCCCGGCTGCGGGGCGACCGGCCGCCGAACCCGCTCGGCGTCGCCCGGATGGCGGTGCTGGGCAAGGCGAGCGCCCACGTCGGCCCGATCGTCGGCGGCTGCTACCTCGGCTACCTCCTGGTCCTGCTGCCGGGCCTGGAGATCACCAGCCGCCAGGAGCGGGCGGTGATCTGCGGCGTCGCGTTAGTCGCCGCCGTCCTGCTCACCGGTGCCGGCCTGTGGCTGGAGCGCACCTGCCGAGTCCGGGGCGGCGACCCCGACCTGCTGGACGAGCCGGACCTGATCGACCCGTTCGACTAGACCCGCAGCTCGGCCCGCGCCGACAACGACCCACGCGGCGTACGACCCGAGCAGCAGCGGGTCGTGCCATGGCGAGTCACCGACCGCGACGGCTAGGAAGCCCAGGGCGCCGACGCCGACCAGCCCGTAGCCGGCGGTGCGCAGGGCGCCCCGCCGCAGCCGTAGGCCCCAGCCGACCGCACCCACGCCCAGCAGCAGGAAGCCGAGCAGGAACAGCACGAACGAGGCCTCCAACGGTTCACCGGACGCCAGCGTGGTCAGGCCGTACACCATGCCGAACGCCGCCTGCAGACTGACGCCGGCGACGACCAGCAGCGGCAGGACCCGGCCCCGGCGGCCGACCCGCAGCAGGTCGCGCACCACCGTGAGGACGATCAGCCAGCCGGCCACCTGGGTCGCGGCGAAGAGCAGGTCCCCCGCGGGGTCGTCGCCGGAGTGCAACCAGAACGCCTCGACGGCGACCGGGACGGCGAGCAGCATCGCGGCCGCGGCGGCGAGGGCCGTGGCAGCGCGGGGGCTGGCGGTGGGACGGGTGGCGGTCGCGTTCGTGGCGATGGTCATGTGCGCTCCTGTGCTCGCGGGTAGGGGTCGACGCCTCCCGACGCTAGGCGGCCCGGCGGCCCGGGTCGTCTCCCCGTCGACCGGTCCCGGGGTATGCCGCAAGACAGACGTGCCGGTGCGCCGTGATCACTACATTCGGGACGTGGACTGGCAGCGGGCGGCCCGCGTGGGGTTCCTGGTCGTCGTGGCGGTGCTCGTCGTGACCGCTCAGGCGGAGGTGTGGTCCTCGGACGCCAGCGCCGGACGGCGCGCCGTGCATGCCGCGGTCGCGCTGGGCTGCACCCTTCCGCTGCTCTGGGCGCGGCGGGCCCCGCTCGTGGTGCTCGTCGTCGTGGTCGCCGCGGCGACCGCCGAGCACCGCCTCGACGTCGGTCTCGGGCAGGTGTGGTTCGCCCTGCTGCTGGTCGTGTTCGCGCTCGGTCGGCACGCGGGGACGCGGGCGACGGCGGCGGGCTGCGTGCTGGTGGCGGCAGGCGTGCTGGCCGTCGACCTGCCCCGGTTGCAGGACGGCGACCCGCTGGACGAGGTGCTACCCGGGTGGTTCGTGCTCGCCGGCACCTGGGGGCTCGGGCGTTGGCTGCGCTCCCGGCACCTGGAGCACGAGCGCCTGGTCGACCACGCGGCGGCCCTGGAGCGCGATCGGGACGAGGCGACCCGGGCGGCCGTGGCGTACGAGCGGGCGCGCATCGCCGCCGAGCTGCACGACCTGGTCGCGCACTCGATGGCGGTCATCGTGCTGCAGGCCCAGGCAGCCGGTCGGGTGCTCGGCACCGACCAGGCAGCGGTGGCAGGTGCGCTGGGCTCGATCGAGTCGGTCGGTCGGGCCGGTCTGGCCGAGATGCGCCGACTGCTCGAGGTGCTGCTCGTCGACCAGACCGAGGCAGACCTGGCCGGCCGTCCGGGGATGCAGCGGCTCGACGAGCTGGTCGAGCAGGTGAGCTCGGCCGGGTTGCGGGTCGAGGTCGATCTCGAGGGGCAGCCGACGGCGTTGCCGCCTGGCCTGGACCTGTCCGCGTACCGCATCGTGCAGGAGTCGTTGACCAACGTGCTCAAGCATGCCGGGCCGGTGCCGGTCGCGGTCACCGTCCGGCACGCCTCCGGCGCGCTCCACCTGCGAGTGCACAACGAACCGGGGCGAACCGCGGTGCTCCGCAACGGCCACGTCGGCCACGGCCTGATCGGCATGCAGGAGCGGGTGGCTCTCTTCGGCGGCCGGCTGGAGACCGGACCGACGCCGGAGGGCGGCTACCTCGTCCACGCCGTGTTGCCGACTGGCGGCGGCCGGTGACCATCACCGTCGGCATCGTCGACGACGAGCACCTGGTGCGTGGCGGGCTACGGATGCTGCTCTCCGCCGAGCCGGACCTCGAGGTCGTCGGCGAGGCAGCGGACGGCGAGGAGGCGCTGGCCCTGGTCGCCGAGCTCGACCCGGACGTGCTGCTGATGGACATCCGGATGCCGCGGCTGGACGGGCTCGCGACGACCCGCCGGCTTGCCGAGATCGGTGCCCGCGCCAGGGTCATCGTGCTCACCACGTTCGACACCGACGAGCACGTGCGAGCCGCGCTGGCGGACGGCGCCAGCGGCTACCTGCTCAAGGACGTGCCCGCCGAGCGGTTGGTCGCCGCAGTCCGCGCCGCCGCGGTCGGGGACGCCGTGCTCTCCGGCGCGGCGGCCCGCCGGGTCGCCGCTGACCTGTCAGCCCGGCGACTGCCGCCGGCCGAGGGCAGGCTGCGGGCACTGACCGGGCGCGAGCGGGAGGTGCTCGCGCTGATGGCGCAGGGAATGTCCAACGGCGAGATCGCGACGGAGCTGGTGATCGGCGAGGGCACCGTGAAGACGCACGTCGCGCGGATCCTGATGAAGCTGGGCGTCCGTGACCGGCTGCAGGCGGTCGTGCTGGCGCACCGCGCTTCCCGGTCCTAGCGCCGGCCAGCTCTCAGGACCCGGCCACCGCCAGCTCGGCCCGCAGGCCCAGCAGCCGCACCGGCCGGTGGTCGTCGAACATCGCCAACGCCTCCAGCGCTGCCGCCTCGATGACTGCCGGGTCGGCGGTGGGCTCGGGGAGGGAGCGACCGTGCGACCGGGTGAGGAACGTCGGGTAGCGGACGGTCACCACGATGCGGGTCGCCGGCCGTCCCTCGGTCTCGACGTCGGCCACGACGACCGGGACCAGCGCCAGCAGCTCGCGACGTACGTCGTCCCAGTCCGCGATGTCCTGCTGGTAGGTGACCTGGCGCCCGCGGCTGCGCGCCTGCCACGGTGTGTCGACGACCTTCGACGGGTCGCGGCCGGTGGCTCGCCTGACGAGCCACGGCCCGGTGGCCGGGCCGAAGTGACCGGCCAGCCGCTCGGTGTCGGCGGACGCGAGCTCGTCGACGGTGGTGATGCCGAGCGCGGCGAGCTTTGCGGCGGTCTTGCGACCGATGCCCCACAGCGCGTCCGTCGGCAGCGCACCCATCACGTCCTGCCAGGTGTCGTGCGTCAGGCGGTAGACGCCGTGCGGCTTGCCGAAGTCGGTCGCGAGCTTGGCCTGCAAGGGGTTCTGCCCGATGCCGACACTGCAGTCCAGCCCGCTCGCGTCGAGCACCGCGCGCTGGATCCGCAGCGCCAGTGCCTCGGGGTCGTCGGTGTCGGCCGCCACGAATGCCTCGTCCCAGCCGAGCACCTCGACGACGTACCGCTGAGCCTCGACCTGCTTGAGGGCCGTCATCACCTCGGCCGACACCGCGTCGTAGTAGGGCTTGTCGACCGCGAGGAAGACGGCGTCCGGTGCACGTTTGGCGGCCGTGCGCAGCGGCACGCCGGAGTGCACGCCGAGGGCACGTGCCTCGTACGACGCGGTGCTCACGACGCCACGCTTGGTCGGGTCGCCATCGCCGCCGACGACGACCGGCAGCCCCCGCAGCTCGGGGCGGCGGAGCATCTCTGCGGCGGCGAGGAACTGGTCGAGGTCGACGTGCAGGACCCACCGCGCCGTCGCCACGCCACTCATTCAACCCGGCGCCCCCGACCGGTCACGAGTGCCCGGCCGTCAGGACCAGGCGTCGCGGGCCAGCACGGCGGCGACGACCAGGCCGGAGGCCGCGATGAAGAGCCGCAGCGGGCGGGCCGGAGCCCGCCGCACCACCGCCGGGCCGAGCCGGCCGCCGAGGAAGAAGCCGGCACCGATGGGCACCGCCGCTGCCCACTCGACCGGGCCGGCGACGACGAACCAGAGCGCGGCGACGGCGTTGGCGGCGAAGAGCAGCACGTTCTTCAGCGCGATGCTGCGCGGCAGGGGCGACGCCGAGGTCAGCGTCAGGACCGCCAGCATCATCACGCCGGCGGCTGCACCGAAGTAGCCGCCGTAGACCGAGGCCAGCAGGATGCCGGCGACCTGCAGGACCTGGTCGCGACGCCCGGGTGTGACGTCGAGGTGCGCGCGCGGCCGCACCAGCACTGCGACCGCCGCGCCGGCGATGAGGACGGGCACCAGCTTCTCGAAGGCCTCGGCCGGGGTGACGAGCAGCAATGCGGCCCCGGCGAGGCCGCCGACGACAGCGGTCGGCCCGAGGACACGCAGCGAGCGTCCCTGGCCGGCGAGCTCCGGCCGCGATCCGAGCGTCGACCCGACACCCGCGAAGGTGATGCCCACCGTGTTGGTGACGTTGGCCGCCACCGGGGAGAGCCCGACGGCGAGCAGCGCCGGGTAGCTGACCATCGACGCGAGGCCGGCGACGCTCCCGACGAGCCCGGCGGCAAAGCCGGCAAGCACCAGCAGCGCCGCCTCCGCGACGGTGACGGTGCCGGTCACCCGTTCACCACGCCGTCACGCCGACGGCACGATCTCCAGGTCGACGTCGTCGGGCGCCACGCCCTTGAGGTCGGACTCGACCGACCGGCGCAGCGCCTCGTGCAGGGTCCCCGGCGTCAGGACGCCGAGGTACCGGTCGCCGTCGAGGACGGCGACCCAGCCCGCGTCGTGCTGCAGCATCTCGGAGAACGCGGCCTTCAGTGACGACCCGACCGGCACCCAGGCCTCCATCCGGCGCGCGCGGTCGGCGACGGTCCCGTCGCCGGGCTCGTCCGCCGCGAACCAGCCGTGCAGGTTGTCGTGGTCGTCGAGCACCACCGCCCAGCGGGCGCGAGCGGCCTCCAGCTCTCCGATGGCTGCGGCGACCCGGTCCTGCAGGTGCACGACCGGTGGGTGGTCGAGGTCGGAGACGTCGATCGCGGTGACCGACAGCCGCTTGAGGCCGCGGTCGCTGCCGACGAACTTCCGGACGAACTCGGTGGCCGGGTTGCCGAGGATCCGCGGTGGCGCGTCGTACTGCTCGAGGTGTCCGCCGTCGCGGAAGACGGCGATCCGGTCACCCACCCGCACCGCCTCGTCGAGGTCGTGGGTGACGAAGAGGACGGTCTTGCGGACCGCACGCTGCAGGCGCACGAACTCCGCCTGCAGCCGGTCGCGGACGATCGGGTCGACGGCGCCGAAGGGCTCGTCCATCAGCAGGACGGGCGGGTCGGCGGCGAGTGCGCGGGCGACGCCGACGCGCTGCTTCTGACCGCCGGAGAGCTGGTGGGGGTAGCGCTTCGCGAAGCGCGCGGGCTCGAGACCGACCAGGTCCAGGAGCTCCATGGTCCGCTCCTGGACGCGCTTCTTGTCCCAGCCGAGCAGGCGCGGCACCGTCGCGACGTTGGTCGCCACGGTCTGGTGCGGGAAGAGACCGGTCTGCTGGATGACGTAGCCCATCCGCCGTCGTAGGGCTACCGGGTCGGTGTGCGTGACGTCCTCGCCCTCGAGCAGGATGCGCCCGCTGGTCGGCTCGATGAGCCGGTTGACCATCTTCAGCGTCGTCGACTTGCCGCACCCGGACGGCCCGACGAGCACGACGAGCTCGCCCTCCGGCACGTCGAGGTCGAGCTCGTGCACGGCGACGGTGCCGTCGTCGTAACGCTTGCCGACGCCCTCGAGTCGGATCATCGGTTCCGGGGTAGCGTCCACCCGTGCCCTTCCTGTCCGGAGTGCGTGCCGCACCGTCAGTATCGACCTCCGGCGAGGCAGCCAACCCTTGGTTCTCTTGGGACTACGTGCAGGACAACTCGGCCGACCTGCAGAAGGCCTTCGTCGACCACGTCCTGCTGTCCGTGGAGACAGTTGTCATCGGGCTGCTGGTGGCCTTCCCGCTGGCGATCCTGGCACACCGCTACCACCGGCTCGCGGCCCCGGTGCTCGGCCTCAGCGGCGTGCTCTACACGATCCCGTCCCTCGCACTCTTCGCGTTCCTCGTCCCGCTCGACGCCTTCGGCCCCAACCGGCGCACCGTGCTGTTCGGTCTCGTGATGTACGCCCTCCTGGTCCTGGTGCGCAACATCCTCACCGGGCTGGAAGGTGTGCCGGAGGACGTGCGGGAGGCGGCGAAGGGCATGGGGTACGGCCGAGCCCGGCTGCTCTGGCAGGTGGAGGTGCCGGTCGCGCTGCCCACGATCATGGCCGGCGTCCGGGTGGCGACCGTGTCCACGGTGGCCCTGGTCACCGTCGGCGTGGTCGTCGGCTACGGGGGCCTTGGCGGGCTGATCCTGCGGGGCTTCCAGAACAACTTCTACCGAGCGGAGATCCTCACGGCGTCGGTGCTCACGGTCGCCCTTGGCCTCACGTTCGACGTGCTGCTGGCCGGCGCGACCCGGCTGATGACACCGTGGTCGGCGGGGCGCTCGTGAGCGCGTCGGTCGGCGCGGTGCCGGTGCCGATGAACACCTTGGGCGACGCGATCGTCTGGCTGAACGACCCGCTGAACTACCAGGGGTCGACCGGTGTGCCCTATCTCACCTACGAGCACCTCTACATCACGGGCTTCTCGGTGCTGATCGCCTCGGTGATCGCGCTGCCGCTCGCCCTGGCTCTGGGGCACACCGGCCGTGGCGGCGGTCTGACCGTGGTGGTGTCCAACGTCTCGCGGGCCATCCCGACCCTCGCGCTGCTGACGATCTTCGCCGCGACCTCGATCGGCTTCGGCAACCGCGCCACGATCATCGCGCTGGCCGTCTTCGCGATCCCGCCGCTGCTCACCAACACCTACGTCGGCGTGCGCGAGGTCGACCGCGACGTGGTGGAGGCGGCCAGGGGGATGGGCCTGTCGGGGCGGTCCGTGCTGCTGAGGGTCGAGCTCCCGCTGGCGGTGCCGCTGATCGCAGCGGGTTTCCGGACCGCGACGGTCCAGGTCGTCGCGACGGCCACCCTCGCCGCGCTGGTGGGCGGTGGCGGGCTCGGGCGGATCATCACCGACGGGTTCGGTCAGCAGGACCAGCCGCAGATCCTTGCCGGCGGCATCCTGGTCGCCTTGCTGGCGCTGGTCACCGAGGGTGTGCTGGCCCTCGTGCAGCGCAGCGTGACGCCCGGGCGGGAGCGGCCGCGCGTGCTGCGCCGGCGGGCAGCGCTGGACACTGCGGCCGTCGATGCCCTCTGAACCGGCGGGTTTGCGACCGGCGAGAGGCGGCCGCGCGTTTCGTGACCCGTCCGTGACCGGGCCAGGAGTTGCAACTGTCATACCCGGCGGTAAGGCTGGTCCCTGCGGGCCGGGATCGCGGCTCGCCAGACACGCGCCGGCGCGGCCCCCGCGGCGGCGGGACACAGAAGGCGGGCTGCACATGCGCACGCGCACGTACGGACGGGCTGGGCTCGTCGCACTCCTCTTCCTCGCCCTGGCCCTGGCCGGCTGCGGCGACAGCGGTTCCTCGGGGACCAAGGCCAAGACCACGACCTCCAACAGCGCCGCCGGTGCCGAGGACTGCGCCCCCGTGGCCGGCGACGAGCTCGTGGTGCTCGACGACGACCAGGGCCTGCAGACCGTCGACAACATCATCCCGGCGGTCAACGCCGAGTCGTCCTCCGACGCGATGCTCGCGGCACTCGACGCGGTGTCGGCCGCGCTCGACACCGACAAGCTGATTGCGCTGAACAAGTCGACCGACGTCGACCGCGAGACCTCGCCCAACGTCGCCAAGCAGTTCGTGCAGGACGAGGGCCTGGCCGACGGCCTCTCCGGAGGGTCCGGCAAGGTCACCGTCGCCCACGCCAACTTCTCCGAGAACGCGACGCTCGCCAACATCTACGCCGAGGTTCTGAACGCGGCCGGCTTCGACGCCAGCGTCCGCCAGCTGAGCAACCGCGAGGTCATCGAGCCGGCCCTGGAGAAGGGCGACGTCGACGTCGTGCCGGAGTACGTCGGCACACTGACCGAGTTCATCAACAAGGCCGAGAACGGCGCCACGGCCGAGCCGATCGCGAGCAGCGACCTGGACGCGACCGTCGAAGGTCTCAAGGGGCTGGGCGAGAAGGTCGGCCTGGTCTTCGGTGAGCCGGCCGCGGCGCAGGACCAGAACGCCTTCGCCGTCACCACCGCCTTCGCCGACGAGCACGGCGTCGAGACGCTCTCCGACCTGGCCGAGACGTGCGGCTCGGGCATCGTCCTCGGCGGCCCGCCGGAGTGCCCGGAGCGCCCGTTCTGCCAGCCGGGTCTCGAGGACACCTACGGCCTGGCGATCGACGACTTCTCGGCGCTGGACGCCGGGGGTCCGCTCACCAAGACCGCCCTCCAGCAGGGCAAGATCTCGGTCGGACTGGTCTTCTCCTCCGACGCCGCGCTGGCCGGGTAGTCGCCCCGCTCGGCCCTCGTTCAACCCACCCGCACCGGGTACAGCTCGCCGCCCCTCACCGGGGCGGCGAGCCTGTTCCCGGGCGGGGCCAGCGGGCAGACCCACGCCGAGTCGTAGGCGCACGACGGGTTGTAGGCGAAGTTCAGGTCCACGACAAGCGTCCCGCGGCCGGTCGCCAGGTCGACGTCGCCGCCCAGGTCGGCACCCTTCACCGTGTCCAGCAGGTAGCGGCCGGCGCCATAGGTGTCCGTCCCGGCCAGCCCGTCCTTCACCGGCAGGAACACCCCGCCGCCGTAGGAGTCCAGCCACCAGACGTCCAGGTCGCCCGGCGCCGGCCCGTCGGCCGGCAGGTGCACGACCGCGAAGCGCTCGAAGGGCACCACGCCGTCGGTGGCGGTAGGCACCTCGAGGCGGTGCGGCTCGACGTCGGGGTCGAGGTCGAGCTCGAAGCGCAGGGCCGGGTCGTACGGCGCCACCCGGGCACCAGGGAAGTCGGCCCGCTCGTCGACCGGGAGCGGCGACTGCGGGTGGTGGGCCAGCAGACCGTCCCGGCCCGCCCGCCAGAGCTCGTGGCCGGCGGCGGCGTCGGGCTCCGCCCGGACCGCGGCGTAGAGCGCGGCGACCCGGCGCCGCCAGTCGAGCAGCGTGAGGCTCATGTGACTCCTGTTATTGGCGTGACATGTGATGCGTATGGGCGTGTTGCCACCATCTGAGGTCCCAGCCCGCGTACCGTCCGCTGGCATGGGACGTGACCAGGCGGAACGGCAGGCAGCACGGGTCCGCGGACGGCACCGTAGACCCCGGCGGCTCGCCGTCTGGGGCCGGTCGGTCCGCACCGCCCTGCGCCGTCCCCTGGTGGCGGCCGCTGCCGGGACGACCGCCACCATGTCCCGCCTGGTCCGCTCCACCCGCCGCGCGCAGGTCGCGGCCCTGTCGGCCGAGGTCATCGCCCTGCGGGTGACCGTGGCCGAGATGCGGGACGCGGTCGCCCGGGCCGAGGCCCGTGCCGAGTCCCTGGCGGCCGAGCTGGCCGTCACCCGCGAGCTCGCCGCCGCCCCCGTCCAGGGACCGGCAGCCATGCCGCCCGCCGGCCCGCCGGCCACCCTCGAGCTGCCGCTGGTCCGCCTGGCGCTGGCCCGCAGCGCCGGCCGGTCGCTGACCCGCGAGATGGCCGCCGCCCTGGCCAGCCCCGACCGCAGCCAGGACACCGCCCGCACCGAGATCGTCCTGGCCGACCTGCCCGAGCGCGGGCTGCTCGACCCGGGCACCGACCGGGCCGCGGATCCGGTCGACCCGGCCGCGGCGTCCGCCGGTCAGCCGGCCTTCGTGCCCGCGGAGCAGGGCGCCCGCCGCATCGCCTGACGCTATTTGTCGATGTCACCGACGACGCTATTTGTCGATGTCACCGACGACGAAGAACATCGAGCCGAGGATCGCCACCATGTCGGCGACCAGGGTCCCGGGCAGCAGCTCGGTCAGCACCTGGATGTTGTTGAACGATGCCGACCGCAGCTTGAGCCGCCACGGCGTCTTCTCACCGCGTGACACCAGGTAGTAGCCGTTGATGCCGAGCGGGTTCTCGGTCCACGCGTAGGTCGAGCCCTCCGGCACCTTGAGCACCTTGGGCAGCTTGGTGGTCACCGGCCCCGGCGGCAGCGTGGCCAGCCGGTCGAGGCACGCATCCGCGAGGTCGAGCGACACCTTCGCCTGCTCGTGCAGCACCTGGAAGCGCGCCAGGCAGTCGCCCTCGGTGCGGGTCACGACCGGCACGTCCAGCTCGCCGTAGGCCAGGTAGGGCTCGTCCCGGCGCAGGTCCAGCTCCACGCCGGAGCCGCGCGCGATGGGTCCGCTGACGCCGTACGCCCGGACGAGGGCCGGGTCCAGCACGCCGACACCCCTCGTCCGCGCCCGGAAGATCTCGTTGCCCAGGATCAGGTTCTCGATGTCGGGCAGGCGGCGGCGCACCTCGTGCACCGCGGTGCGGGCCCGGCCGGTCCAGCCGGCCGGCAGCTCCTCCTTGAGGCCGCCGACCCGGTTGAACATGAAGTGCATCCGGCCGCCGGACACCTCCTCCATGACCGCCTGGATGGTCTCCCGCTCCCGGAAGGCGTAGAAGATCGGCGTGATCGCGCCGACCTCGAGCGGGTACGAGCCGAGGAACATCAGGTGGTTGAGCACCCGGTTCAGCTCGGCGAGCAGGGTGCGGGCCCAGACCGCGCGGACCGGGACCTCCATCCCCAGCAGCCGCTCGGCCGCCAGGACCACGCCGAGCTCGTTGGCGAAGGCCGAGAGCCAGTCGTGCCGGTTGGCCAGCACGATGATCTGCCGGTAGTCGCGCACCTCGAAGAGCTTCTCGGCGCCGCGGTGCATGTAGCCGACGATCGGCTCCGCGGCCAGGATGCGCTCGCCGTCCAGGGTGAGCCGCAGCCGCAGGACCCCGTGCGTGGAGGGGTGCTGCGGGCCGATGTTGAGCACCATGTCCTGGGTGGCCAGGCGGCCGCGCTCGACGTCGGCGACCTCAGCGGCCCCGGCGCCGACACCGACGATCCGCTCGACCGGCCCACCCGCGCTCATGCCGGCCGAGTCTGCCACCACCTCGCCACCACCCCGCCACCATGGCGCCGGCGGGGCGGCGGGGCGGTACGGAGCCGACCCGGGTCGGTTAGCGTCGGCGGCGTGACCGAGCCCTTCGACCCGCCCGGCGAGCCCTGGGTGCGGGTCTCGCCCCGGCTGGCGACGGTTCGCCGGCTCGGCCTGGTCCTCGGCTGGGTCCCGCTGACCGGGCTGGCGGTGGCCGCGCTCTGGCTGGTGCACGTCTGGGCCGGGCTGCTCGCCGCGGTGGTCGGCATCGCGGTCCTCGGCTGGTCGTGGCTCGTGGTCGGGCGCACCGTGCGGTCCTGGGGCTATGCCGAGCGCGCCGACGACCTGCTGGTGACGCGCGGCGTGCTGCGCCGCCAGCTGGTGGTCGTGCCCTACGGACGGATGCAGTTCGTCGACGTCACCGCCGGGCCGCTGGACCGGCGGTTCGGGCTGGCCACCGTGCAGCTGCACACCGCCGCGGCCGCCACCGACGCCACGATCCCGGGGCTGGTCCCCGCCGAGGCCGCCCGGCTGCGCGACCGGCTGGCCGCCCGCGGCGAGGCCACCGCGGCAGGCATCTGAGTGGCTGCTGACACGTCGCCTGCCGGGCCGCCGGCCCGCCCGCCGGCCGAGTTCCGGCGCCTGCACCCCCTCACGCCGGTGCTGCGGGGCTGGAAGGTCTTCGCCGCGGTGGTCGCGATCGCGCTGCAGCAGGCCTACGGCGGCGTACCACCCCTCTGGGTCGCCTCGGTGATCGCGGCGAGCGTCCCGATCGGCGTCGCCTACGGCTTCCTGTCCTGGCGGCGCACGCACTACCGGATCAGCCAGGACGACCTGCGGCTGGAGACCGGAGTGTTCTTCCGCCGGTCGCGGCAGGTGCGTCTGGACCGGCTGCAGGCCGTCGACGTCGTCCGCCCCCTGGTGGCCCGGGCACTCGGGCTGGCGGAGCTGCGGCTGGAGGTGGCGGGCGGGTCGTCCTCGGAGGCGCCGCTGGCCTACCTCTCCGAGCCGGCCGCGCAGCAGCTGCGCGCCGAGCTCCTGGCGCGCGCAGCCGGCCTCGAGCACGACCAGCCGCAGGCGCCGGTCGCCCCCGAGCGGGTGCTGCTGACCGTGCCGCTGGGCCGGCTGGTCGAGTCGCAGCTGCGGTCGGCGGTCACCTTCTGGACGCTCGTCGTCGGCGCCTCCCTGGTGGCCATGTCCGCCGTCAGCGGCGAGCCGGCCGCGCTCGGGCTGGCGGTGCCCTTCCTGCTGGTCGCCGTGCCCGCTGCCATCAACGGGGTCGCCGGGCAGTTCGACTTCACGGTGGCCGACTCCCCGGACGGCCTGCGGCTGCGCCGCGGCCTGCTCGAGACCCGCGCGCAGACGGTGCCGCCGGGGCGCATCCAGGCCGTGCGGGTGGTCGAGCCGCTGCTCTGGCGGTCCCGCGGCTGGGTGCGGGTGGAGGCCAACGTCGCGGGCTACGTCGGGGAGGGCCAGCAGAAGGCCTCGCTGCTCGCCCCGGTCGCCACCGGGGACGAGGCCGCCCGGCTGGTGGCGCTCGCACTGCCAGGGCTCGACCTGCCCGCGATCGCGATGAGCGGCGTGCCCCGCCAGGCGCGGTTCCTCGACCCCTGGCAGTGGCGGTCGCTGTCGGTCGGCGCCGACGAGCACTTCCTGGTCGTACGTCGCGGCCGGTGGCGTCGCGAGACCGACCTGGTGCCGCACGAAAAGGTGCAAAGCGTGCGGATCAGCCAGGCTGTCCTGCAGCGCCGGCTGGGGCTGGCCACCCTGCACGTCGACACCACGCCGGGACCGGTCCAGGTCACGGCGGCGCATCGCGACCAGCGCGGCGCGCGCGAGCTGCTCGACGCCGAGGTGACCCGTGCCCGGGAGTCGCGGGCGGCGGCCCGGCCGGATCGCTGGATGCAGCCCCCGACCAGCCCGGACGGGCCTACCGTGGCCCTGTGAGGTCCCTGTGAGCCGGCGCCCCGCCCGCCGGCGCGGAGAGACCGGTTACCGCGACGTCGACGACGAGGTCGTGGGACACGGCGTCTCCTCCGACGCTGCCGACGTGACGGGTCACGGCCTCCCGTCCGCGCCGGAGCCCCTCGACCTCGGCGGCCCGGGCTTCCTCGAGGACCCCTACCCGGCGCTGGCCGAGCTGCGTGCCGCGTCGCCGGTGCTCTGGCACCAGCCGACCGGGCAGTGGCTCGCACTGTCCTACGAGCACGCCAACCAGGTGCTGCGCGACCGGCGCCTCGGCCGGCTGTGGACCGACCGGCAGCCGACCGACCGCTTCGAGACGTTCAACGCACTGCACCGCAACCAGATGATGGAGAACGAGCCGCCGGTGCACACCCGGCTGCGATCGCTGGTCGCCAAGTCCTTCGGCCGGGGCCACGTCGAGCGGCTCCGTCCGCGGGTGGAGCGGATGACTGCCGAGCTGCTCGACCGGGTCGACCCGGACGGCTTCGACCTGATCGCCGACTACGCCGAGCCTCTGCCGGTCGCCATCGTCGCCGAGCTGCTGGGCGTACCGGAGGAGGACCGCCACCTGCTGCGTCCGTGGTCACAGGCGATCGTCGCGATGTACGAGTACGGCCGCACGCCCGACGCCGAGGGTGCCGCCATCGAGGCGGCGGCGGCCTTCGGTGACTACATGCGCGCGCTCGCCGACGAGCGCCGGACGCACCCGCGCGACGACCTGGTCAGCCACCTGGCGGCCGAGGAGGAGGCCGGCGAGCGGCTCACCGGCGAGGAGCTGGTCGCCTCGGCGATCCTGCTGCTCAACGCCGGCCACGAGGCGTCGGTCAACGGGTTCGGCAACGGCATCGTGGCCCTGCTCGCGAATCCCGACCAGCTCGAGCGGCTGCAGGCCGACCGCTCGCTGGTGGACTCCGCGGTGGAGGAGCTGCTCCGCTTCGACTCGCCGCTGCAGCTCTTCGAGCGCACCGCCCAGGACGACGTGGCCGTCGGCGGCGCACCGGTCGCAGCCGGCACCCGCATCGCGGCGCTGCTCGGCGCGGCCAACCGCGACCCGGCCGCCTTCGACGACCCCGACCGGCTCGACATCGGCCGGCGGCCCAACCACCACATCTCCTTCGGCGCGGGGCTGCACCACTGCCTGGGCGCCCCGCTGGCCCGGATGGAGCTGCAGATCGCGCTCCCGACGCTGCTGGACCGCTTCCCGCGGATCGAGCAGGCCGGGAAGCCGGTGCGCCGACCGACCTTCGTCCTGCGCGGCTACTCGGCGGTGCCGGTCCGCGGCTGAGCGCCGGTGCAGCCGACTGGTACGAACTGACCACAAGAAATGGCGCTTCGACCCCTACTGGGCAGCGCGCGAGACACCGAGATTGGGTCATGGCCATCAGCGCCGTGACCGGCACCGTCGCCCCGCGAAGCCGCCGCACCCTGCGTGTGCAGCGCCGCGGGACGAAGGCGGCACCGGTGGCGCTCGACCTCAGGACTCCCTCCGGTCGCCGGCTGCCCTGGTAGCAGCCGGCGCCCGGAGGCTCAACACCGAAGAACGGCACTAGCCGACGGCAGGTGGGCCTACGGTCTGGATGAGCCAGCCGAAGCCGCCGAGGCCCGCCGGGTCGGTGAGCTCGGCCACCTCCCCGGCCCGGGCCAGCGCCCGCAGGTAGCCCGCCGGGTCGGCCGCCGCCATCTCCCGGGTCGGCCGCGCACCGTCGACGCCCAGCCCGCGCAGCGCGTCGGTCTGAGTCGTCAGCACCGTCGCCGTCGCACCGGCCGCCTCGCCCGCGGCCGCGCACGCGTCCAGGGCGACGTGCGCGGTGAGGTCGCACGTCCCGTCCGGCACGGGTGGGACCGCTCTCCCGTTGCGGTACGCCGTCAGCGAGCCGCCCTTCGGTCGCTCGGCTCGGTCGTGCGCGTAGTCGACAGCCACGGCCACTCCGCGGCGTACCGACGAGACGACCGTGGCCCATGCCTCGTCGCGGCTGCGACCCACCTCGGCGCGCGACCCGAGCTCGGTCAGTGGCCACCAGTCGGCCACCCACCGGGCGTCCTCCGGCGACGCGGGGCCGCCCAGCCGCTCGCGGCCCTCCACCGACACCTCGACGACGCGCAGGCCCTCGGCGGTGAGCTCGACGATGTCGAGCGGCACGTTGTCGAGCCACTCGTTCGCGACGACGAGCACGTCGGAGGCCGCCGACAGCGTCTCGGCCGGCGACGACGACCAGCCGATGTCGTCGGGCAGGCCGGCGGGCCGGGTGGCGACCTCGACGCCGTGCAGGTGCAGCGCCGGGTCGATCTCGTGCAGGGCAGTGAGCAGCTCGCCGCGGCCGGCCCCGACGTCGACGACCGTCGTCAGCCGGCGCGAGCGCGCCAGCTCCTGCAGCGCCGCCGCGAAGAGCGGGGACGCGTTCACCGAGGTGCGGAAGTGGCCGGCCGGCCCCGGACCCTCACGTCGGTAGAACCCGTCGGCCCCGTAGAGCGCGCGCTCGGTGGCCGCCCGCCAGGTGGCCCAGCCGCTCATGCCTGGCTCAGCAGGAAGGCCAGCACGAAGCCGATGGTCGTGATGAGGCCGACCGAGCGGCCGCGGTTCGCGTAGGCCTCCGGCATCATCGTGTCGGCCAGCATGGTGAGGATCGCGCCCGCGGCGAAGGCCTGGATGATCGCTACGACCGACGGGCTGGCGTCACCGAGGACGACGTAGCCGAGCAGCGAGGCCAGACCGGAGACGACCGCGACGACCGCCCACAGGGTCAGCACCCACCGGCGGGACCGGCCGGCCTTCACCAGGCCGGTGGCCGCCGACATGCCCTCGGGGACGTTGGACAGGAAGACGGCGGCAACGATCGCGATACCCACCGTGCCCCCGTCGACCAGCGACACCCCGATCGCGACCGACTCCGGTATCCCGTCCAGCAGGGCACCGAGGACCAGGCCCTGCGCGGCCGAGCCGGCCTGCTGACCGCCGGACATCTTGCGGTCCGCACCGCCGCGGCTGTCGAGCATCCGGTCGCCGAGGTAGAAGGTCAGCGCCCCGCCGAGCAGACCGAGCACGACCTCGCGCCCCCCCGACGCGTCGAAGGCCTCGGCGGTCAGCTCGAAGGCCAGCGCGCTGATCAGCACCCCGGCCCCGAAGGCCATCACCGCACCGATGACCCTGGCCGGGACGTCGCGCACCACGCCCGCCACGGCGCCGAGGACCAGGGCGAGTCCACCCACCAGCCCCCAGAAGCCGGCTTCGAGCATGCCCGCTGACCTCCTCGTCGTCCGTGCCCTCGTGGCTGTCGTCCGGACGCTACGCCGTACCCTGGGCCGCGTCCGGTACCCCCGCGAGGACTGGAACACCTCTTGTGACCTGCGCTGTGACTGCCCGGTGACCGCCGCCGACCCGGCCGACGTCTCGTCGCGACCGGCCCGGCTCGCTGTCGGCATCGTCGGCGCCGGCCGGGTCGGCTCGGTGCTGGGCGCTGCGCTGCAGAGGGCGGGCCACCGGGTGGTCGCGGTCTCGGCCGTCTCCGACGCGTCCCGCCGCCGGGCCGCCGACCTGCTGCCCGCCGCCGAGGTGCTGCCGCCGCAAGAGGTGCTCGCCGCTGCCGAGCTCGCGCTGCTCACCGTGCCCGACGACGCGCTGCCCGACCTCGTGGAGGGATTGGTGGCCGCCGGTGCGGTCCGGCCCGGTCAGCTGGTGGTGCACACCAGCGGGCGGTACGGCGTCACGGTGCTCGAGTCGGCCACCCGGGCCGGCGGCCTCCCGCTCGCCCTGCACCCGGCCATGACCTTCACCGGCCGGCCGGAGGACCTGGTGCGGCTGGCCGGCGCCTGCTTCGGGGTGACCGCCCCCGAACCGCTGCGGCCGATCGCCGACGCGCTGGTGCTGGAGATGGGAGGCGACCCGCAGTGGGTCGCCGAGGACCAGCGGGTGCTCTACCACGCGGCTCTCGCCGGCGGCGCCAACCACCTGAGCACGCTGGTCAACGAGTCGGTCGACCAGCTGCGTCGCTGCGGCGTCGCCGAGCCCGAGCGGCTGCTCGCCCCCTTGCTCGGCGCCGCCCTCGACAACGCGCTGCGCAGCGGCGACTCCGCGCTGACCGGTCCGGTCGCCCGCGGTGACGCCGGCACCGTCGCGGCCCACCTCGCCGTGCTTCGCGAGGTGTCGCCGCACTCCGCCGGCGCCTACCTCGCGATGGCTCGACTCACCGCCGACCGGGCGCTGGCCGCCGGCCTGCTGCGACCCGCCGCGGCCGAGGCCCTGCTCGACGTGCTCGCCGAAGGAGCTGCCGACCGATGACCACCCGACTGGTGCACACCAGGGCCGAGCTGCGGGGTGCCCTGGCCAACAGGCCGGGCGAGGTCGGTGTCGTGATGACGATGGGGGCCTTGCACGACGGTCACCGCGAGCTCATCCGCGTCGCCCGCCGCCGCTGCGCGGTCATCGTCGTCACCGTCTTCCTCAACCCGCTGCAGTTCGCGCCGGGGGAGGACCTCACGCGCTACCCCAAGACGCTCGAGTCCGACGTCGAGCTGTGTGCTGCCGAGGACGTCGACCTGGTGTTCGCCCCGTCCGTGGCGGAGGTCTACCCGCTGGGCGACCAGCCCCAGGTGCGGGTCCAGGCCGGGCCGCTCGGCGACGTACTCGAAGGTGCCTCACGTCCCGGGCACTTCGACGGCGTGCTGACCGTCGTCGCCAAGCTGCTGCACCTGACGTCGCCCGACGTCGCGTACTTCGGGCAGAAGGACGCCCAGCAGCTGCAGCTGATCCGGCGGATGGCGCAGGACCTGGACTTCCCGGTCGAGGTGGTCGCGGTGCCGACCGTGCGTGACCCCGACGGGCTGGCGATCTCCAGCCGCAACACCTACCTGACCGACGAGGACCGCGAGGCGGCGCTGACGCTGTCGCGCGCGCTGCACGCCGGCGCCGCGGCCGCCGGCGACGGCCCGGACGGCGTGCGCGCGGCGGCCGACAAGGTGCTCGCCGAGCAGCCGGGCATCAGCGTCGACTACCTCGCCCTCGTCGACCCGCACGACCTGCGCGAGGTCACCGACAGCTTCGCGGGGGAGGCGCTGCTCGCGGTCGCGGCCAAGGTCGGCACGACCCGCCTGATCGACAACGTGCTCGTCACACTCGGCGGACCGGCGGCCGGCAATGCCTGATGCGGGCGACGCCGGTGATGTGGGCGGCGAGGTCATCGGCGGGCGGTTGCCGCTGCGGCACCGGCTGCTCGCGCCCGAGCCCGGCTGGTCGACGCAGGTCGACGTCGTCGTTGTCGGCTCAGGCATCGCCGGCCTGACGACTGCGCTGTCGGCCCGGGCGACAACCGGGGGCACGGTGCTGCTCGTCACCAAGACCTACCTCGACGCGGGGTCGACGCGCTGGGCGCAGGGCGGGATCGCGGCGGCCCTCGGCGACGGCGACACCCCGGAGCAGCACCTCGAGGACACCCTCGTCGCCGGCGTCGGGCTCTGCGACGAGGCCGCGGTGCGGGTGCTCGTCGAGGAGGGACCCGCCCGGGTGCGGGAGCTCATCGAGATCGGCACCAAGTTCGACCGAACGTCCGGTGGCGACATCGCGCTGACCCGCGAGGGCGGACACCACCGCAACCGGATCGCCCACGCCGGCGGCGACGCGACCGGGCTCGAGATCGAGCGCGCCCTGATCGCCGCGCTGCACGCCGAGGAGGGCATCGAGGTCCTCGAGCACGCTCTGGTGCTCGACCTGCTGCGCGCCGCCGACGGCCGGATCGCCGGCCTCACCCTGCACGTCATCGGCCAGGGACAGCGCGACGGCGTCGGTGCGGTGCGGGCGCGAGCCGTGGTGCTCGCGACCGGCGGCCTCGGGCAGGTCTTCTCCTCGACCACCAACCCGTCGGTGTCGACCGGCGACGGTGTCGCCGTCGCGCTGCGCGCGGGCGCGGTCGTGACGGACCTGGAGTTCGTGCAGTTCCACCCCACCGTGCTGTGGCTCGGCGAGGGGTCGCAGGGCCAGCAGCCGCTGGTGTCCGAGGCGGTACGTGGCGAAGGCGCCGTGCTGCGCGACGATGCGGGCGTCGCCTTCATGCAGGGGCTGCACCCGCAGGCCGACCTGGCCCCACGAGATGTCGTGGCCAAGGCGATCATGACGCGGATGCGCGAGACCGGTGCCGAGCACGTCTGGCTCGACGCGCGTGACTTCGGCGAGGACACCTGGCGGGTGCGCTTCCCGACCATCCTCGCGAGCTGCCGGGAGCATGGAATCGACCCGGTCAACGACCTGATCCCGGTCGCCCCTGCCTGTCACTACGCCTCCGGTGGCGTCCGTACCGACCTGCAGGGTCGCACCAGCGTGCCCGGCCTCTACGCCTGCGGTGAGGTCGCCTGCACCGGCGTCCACGGCGCCAACCGGCTGGCCTCCAACTCGCTGCTCGAGGGTCTGGTCTTCGGCCGCCGGATCGCCGAGCACCTCGGCACCGAGCTACCACCGCAGGCGGAGCCGGTCGACATGCCGCTCACCGTCCAGGTGCGCGGCGAGGACGTCGCGCCGACGCCCGGTCTTCTCGACCCGTCGGTGCGCGGCGACGTCGCACGGACGATGTCGCAGGGCGTCGGTGTGCTGCGCGACCGGGAGAGCGTCCGCACCTCGATGGCCGAGCTGATGGAGCTCCGGCTGCGCACCAGCGCCGAGCCGTGCACCGAGGCGTGGGAGGCGACCAACCTGCACCTGGTCGCCAGCGCGCTGGCCGGGACCGCACTGGAGCGCGAGGAGACCCGCGGCAGCCACTGGCGCCAGGACTTCCCGACGCTGGACGACGAGCACTGGCGGGCCCACCTGGTCACCCGCCTCGTCGACGGCACGATCTCGATGGGTGTGGAGGAGCACGACTGATGACTGCGGCTGGACCCAGTGCGAACGGGCCGGGGACACCGGCGAGCCTGTCCGACGACACGGCCGCCCGGCTGGTGACTGCCGGGCTTGACGCGACGTACGTCCTCGACGTCGTCACCCGCGCCCTCGAGGAGGACCTCGACGGCGGCGTCGACGTGACCAGCGTGGCCACCGTGCCCTTCGACCAGGAGTCGACCGCGGACCTCGTCGCGCGCGCCGACGGGGTCGTAGCCGGGCTCGCGGTCGCGGCCGCTGTCTTCGACGTGACGACCGATGACGCCGTCCTGACCCGCTGGCTCGTCGAGGACGGTGCGCAGGTCCGCCGCGGAGACGTGCTGATGTCGCTGACCGGCGCGACGCGCGGGCTGCTCACCGGGGAGCGCACCGCCCTCAACCTGCTCTGCCGCCTCTCAGGCATCGCCACCCTGACCAGGCGGTGGGTCGACGCGGTCGACGGCACCGGTGCGGCGGTGCGCGACACCCGCAAGACGACTCCGGGGCTGCGGGTGCTGGAGAAGTACGCCGTCCGGTGCGGCGGTGGCGTCAACCACCGGATGTCCCTCTCGGACGCGGCGATGGTCAAGGACAACCACGTGGTCGCGGCGGGCGGCGTCGCCGAGGCGTTCCGCGCGGTGCGGGCTGCCTTCCCCGAGGTGCCGGTGGAGGTGGAGGGCGACTCGGTCGAGGACGTCATCGAGGCGGTCGAGGCCGGTGCGGACCTCGTGCTGCTGGACAACATGCCGGTCGAGCAGATGCGCCGAGCGGTCGAGCTGGTCGCCGGCCGGGCGCGGCTCGAGGCCAGCGGCGGGCTGCGGCTGGACAACGCCCGCGAGGTCGCCGAGACCGGCGTCGACTACCTCGCGGTCGGCGCGCTCACCCACTCGGCCCCGATCCTGGACATCGCCTGCGACCTGAGGGAGGGGCCCTGATGCTGCTCGCGATCGACGTCGGCAACACGCACACGGTGCTCGGCCTCTTCGACGGCACGGACCTCGTCGAGCACTGGCGGATCGCGACCGAGTCGCACCGCACCGCTGACGAGATCGCGGTCGTGCTGCACGGGCTGCTGGCCCAGAACCACGCGCCGTCCGGTCCCGGTGTCGCGGTCGTGGACGGCATCTCGCTGTGCTCGACCGTGCCGTCGGTGCTGCACGAGATGCGCGACATGTGCCAGCGCTACTACGCCGGCGTGCCGGCCGTCGTCGTCGAGCCTGGCGTGCGCACCGGTGTCCCGGTTCTCACCGACAACCCGAAGGAGGTCGGCACCGACCGTGTCGTCAACGCGCTGGCGGCGGTCGACCTGGTCGGCGGCCCGTGCATCGTGGTCGACTTCGGGACCGCGACCACCTTCGACGCGGTGTCGGCGAAGGGGGAGTACCTCGGCGGCGCCATCGCGCCCGGCATCGAGATCTCGGTGGAGGCGCTGGGCGCCCGGGGCGCGCAGCTGCGCCGGGTGGAGCTCGCCCGGCCCCGGTCGGTCATCGGGCGCAACACGGTCGAGGCGCTGCAGGCGGGCATCCTCTACGGCTTCGCCGGTCAGGTGGACGGTGTCGTGACCCGGATGTCCGCCGAGATCGTCGGCCCCGACGGTGACCCGGGGGACGTCACGGTCATCGCCACCGGCGGGCTGGCCACGATGGTGCTCGACGAGTCCGGCGTCATCGACCTGCACGAGCCGTGGCTGACGCTGGTCGGGCTCCGGCTGGTCTTCGAGCGCAACCGCCCCTAGCGTCCGGCCGACCGACCCGCCGTCCCACCCGTTCGTCGACTGGCGCGTTGCGGCGGTTCTGTACCGCGACAGGACAGCCGCAACGCGCCAGTCAACGGGTGGGTCGGACGCGCTCCCGCAGCAGCTCGACGCCCGGACCGGTGAGACGGGGCAGCACCACCGGGCGCCCGGTCAGCAGCAGTAGCAGGTCCGCCATGGTGCCCTCGACGACCGGTCCCCCCAGTCCGCCCGCTGCCGCTCGCTCGCCCACCGCCCAGTCCGTGTCGGTCGCCCTGAGCCGCAGACCGGCCAGGCGGCTGCGCGCACGGAAGGGAAACGCGCGTCGCCACACGCGGTCGGCCGCGGCGCGCGCGGCGTCGACCGGCATGTCGTGGTCGCGCTGCAGCGGGATCGCGATGTCCTGGCTGTGCACCAGCACGTCGAGCAGCGGCTCGTAGTACGTCGTGCCGATCGGGTGGCGCTGGGACCCGTCGAGGCGGCGGTAGTCGGCGACGATCTGCTCGGTCGGCCGGTCCGCCCATCTCCGGGCCTGCTCGTCGATGCACCTGTCGAAGCTTCCTCGGGCCCGCAGCAGAGCGACGCCGACGTCCCATGGTGTGGCCTGCGGCGAGGAGATCACGTGGGCGGCCGTGTGCTTGACCGTCCACCCGGCGCACAGCGAGGGGTGTTCCCACTCCGCCGGCGTGAGGCTGTCGAGCAGGTCGGCGAGGCGCGCGCGTTCGCGGCTGATGACCTGCCATGCCTGCGGACGGCCCACGCTGACCTCGTACCAAAGTAGTAAGATTATCTGACTATCAATAGTGCTCGACCGGATTGCTGTCAAGGAGGGCCATGGCGACGACGGACGACGAGCCGAACGTCGGGGTGCTGCTCTTCGTCTCCTACCGCGCGATGGAGTCGCGGGTGCTGGAGGCGGTGGCCGATGCAGGCTTCGACGACATCACCCTGGCGCAGGCGCGGGTCTTCCAGCGGATCGGTCCGGGCGGCACCCGCCTGTCGGAGCTGGCCGCGGCAGCGCAGGTGACCAAGCAGACCGCTGGCTTCCTCGTGGACCAGCTCGAGAGCGCCGGCTACGTCGAACGGGTGCCCGACCCGACCGACGCGCGCGCCCGGCTGGTGCGGATCGGGCGCCGGGGCAGGGCGGCGGCGCCGGTGGCCGCCGCCGCGGTCGAGGCAGTCGAGGCGGAGTGGACCGAGCACCTGGGGGTCCGCGGCATGTCACAGCTGCGCCGAGCCCTCGCCAGGCTCCGGGAGGTCAGCGACCCGTTCCGCTGACCGGAAGAGCATCCGGCCGTCGACTGGCGCGTTGCGGCGGTTCTGTGCCGCGACGGACAGCCGCAACGCGCCAGTCAACCGGCGGGAGGGGGCTGGGTAGCCTTGCCGGGTGAGCGACGAGCTGCCCGAGCAGATGCGGGTCCGCCGGGAGAAGCTCGACCGGATGCGCGAGCGCGGTGTCGAGCCCTACCCGGTGACGGTCGCGAGGACGACGACCATCGCGGACCTGCGCGCGGAGCACGCCGACCTCGAGGTCGACCAGCACTCCGGCGAGCGCGCGGCCGTCGTCGGCCGGGTCGTCCTCTCCCGCGTCGGGGGCAAGCTCTGCTTCGCCACGCTGCGCGACGGCACCGGCGAGGTGCAGGTGATGATCTCGCTCGACAAGGTCGGCGAGGAGCAGCTGGCGCACTGGAAGGGTGACGTCGACCTCGGAGACCACGTTGGGGTCGAGGGCGAGGTCATCTCCAGCAAGCGCGGTGAGCTCTCGGTGCTCGCCGACAGCTGGACCATGGTCGCCAAGGCGCTACGGCCGCTGCCTGACAAGCACAAGGGACTGCAGGACCCGGAGGCGCGCGTCCGGCTGCGCTACGTCGACCTGGCCGTCAACGCCGAGTCGCGCGACATGATCCGGGCCCGGGCGACGGTGCTTCGCTCGGTCCGCGCGACGCTCGACCGGCACGGCTTCCTCGAGGTGGAGACGCCGATGCTGCAGCCGCTGCACGGCGGCGCGGCGGCCCGGCCGTTCGCCACGCACCTCAACGCCTTCGACCAGCAGATGTACCTGCGGATCGCCATCGAGCTCTACCTCAAGCGGCTGGTCGTCGGCGGGCTCGACCGGGTCTACGAGATCGGCCGCAACTTCCGCAACGAGGGCGTCGACAGCACCCACAGCCCCGAGTTCACGATGCTCGAGGTCTACCAGGCCTACGGCGACTACGACTCGATGGCCGAGCTCACCCGCGAGATCGTGCTCGACGCCGCACAGGCGTTGCTCGGGACGACGGTCGTGCCCGACGGAGCTGGCGGTCAGATCGACCTGGCCGACGGCTGGGAACGGCTGCCGATCCTCGAGGCGGTGTCCCGCGCGGTCGGCGAGCAGGTCGACCTGCAGACCCCGGTCGACGCGCTGCGCAAGATCGCCGACCGGCACGACGTCGCGCTGCAGCAGTCGTGGCACGCGGCGGAGATCGTCGTCGAGCTCTACGAGCAGCTCGTGGAGCACGACCTGCGGCGGCCGACCTTCGTCACCGACTACCCGGCCGAGGTCAAGCCGCTCGCCAAGCCGCACCGGTCGGTGCCCGGGCTGGTGGAGGCCTGGGACCTGATCGTCAACGGCGTCGAGCTGGCCCCGGCCTACTCCGAGCTCAACGACCCGGTCGAGCAGCGCCGTCGGCTCGAGGAGCAGTCACTGAAGGCTGCTGGCGGCGACCAGGAGGCAATGCAGCTGGACGAGGACTTCCTGCGGGCCATGGAGTTCGGGATGCCGCCCCAGGGCGGAATGGGCCTGGGAATCGACCGGCTGATCATGCTTCTCACCGGAAAGTCGATCCGCGAGACGATTGCATTTCCGCTGCTCCGTCCGGAATCCGGCTGATGGACGTCCTCGCCGCCCTGTTGCCGCCGGTAGTCGTCGGTGCCGCATTCGTCGCCATCGTCATCGCGGTGAAGAAGCGGGCGGATTCTGAAGAGGACCACCGCGAGGCGGAATAGCAGCCTGGACAGGCCGCGTGGCCACCGGAATTCCGGGCGGCTCTGCCATCCGACGTGCATTTCTTGTCGGAATAGCGATATTGTCGCGCCGACGAATTCCTCCGGCTGATGGAGCACAACGGATATGGCGCAGAAAGTCACCGTCCTGCTGGTCGACGACATCGACGGGGGAACGGCGGACGAGACCGTGTCCTTCTCCCTCGACGGCGTCTCCTACGAGATCGACCTGAGCGCCAAGAACGCCGGGAAGATGCGGGACGCCTTCGGGCAGTACGTCGGGCAGGCCCGCCGGGTCGGTGGCCGCTCCTCGGGCGGGCGTGGCAGCAGTCGTGGCCGGGCGCGTCGTGGCGGCGACAACCGCACCGCCGAGATCCGCGAGTGGGCCCGGTCCAACGGCCACAAGGTCAACGAGCGCGGCCGCATCCCGGCGACCATCATCGAGGCCTACGACAAGGCGCACTGAGCGGCTGCACCGGCGCTAGAGCTCCGTCAGTCCTCCACGCTGAAGATGTCGCCGGGCTGGCAGCTGAGGACGTCGCACAGCGCCGTGAGGGTAGAGAAGCGCACCGCCTTCGCCCGGTCGTTCTTGAGCACGCTCAGGTTGACCACCGTGACGCCGACGCGGTCGGCCAGCTCGATCAGCGTCATGTCGCGATGCTCGAGCAGCTCGTCGAGATGGCAATCGACGCACTGCGGATCCTCGACGGGCATCAGACCCCCCGGGGCCTGGTCGCGCAGAGACTCGGCCTCTCACACCAGGCCTTCGAGGTCGGCGCGCATCCGCGTCCCCGTACGAACGGTGTCGGCGACCACCAGGAGGAGTGCCGCCACGATCACCGGCGTCAGCGGGATCGCCAGTCTCGTGGTCACCGGCGCCATATCGTCCAGACCTACTTGCCGCACTACTGCGGCAGCCGCGCTTGAGCCACCGACTGCGGCCGGGACGTTGCCGAGCCCGACTACTGGGGCGAGCCACACTAGCAGCGCCGCGTTCGAGATCTAGAAGGTCTCACCAGTCCCACACCTTACGCAACAGCCACCACAGGATCAGCGACGAGACCGTGTCCTTCTCCCTCGACGGCGTCTCCTACGAGATCGACCTGAGCGCCAAGAACGCCGGGAAGATGCGGGACGCCTTCGGGCAGTACGTCGGGCAGGCCCGTCGGGTCGGTGGCCGCTCCTCGGGCGGGCGTGGCAGCAGTCGAGGCCGGGCGCGTCGTGGCGGCGACAACCGCACCGCCGAGATCCGCGAGTGGGCCCGGTCCAACGGCCACAAGGTCAACGAGCGCGGCCGCATCCCGGCGACCATCATCGAGGCCTACGACAAGGCGCACTGAGCCCGCTGGGGGCGCGACGGCTGGCTGGCCCGGGACCGGCTGCCCCAACCCGGTCAGTCGGCCACCAGGCAGAAGACGTTGCCCTCCGGGTCGGCCAGGGTCCGCCAGCTCACCGCGTCCTCGTCGTGCTGGTGCACCATCGACGCCCCGAGCGACATGGCCCGCTCGACGGCGCCGGGCAGGTCGTCCGCCGGCACGTGCAGGTCCAGGTGCAACGTGTTCTTCGCCGGGCGAGGATCCGACGTCCTCTGGAACACCAGCCTCGGGAGCCCCGGTGCAGTCGGCGTCAGTCCGACGTACTGCTCCCAGGTGCCCCGGACCTCCACCCCGAGCAGCGCGCACCAGAACCTCGCCAGCTCGTGGGGGTCGCGGCAGTCAACGGTCACGGCGTCCCATCGCAGGTCCATGACCCCGAGTCTGGCCTGCCGGGCCGTGGTCGGGCGTACGACGTGCTGGTCCTGACCGTGATCCCGCGAGAGATGTCCGTGCTCGCACGCTCCGAGGGCTTCCCGGGTGCGCAGGTGTGGCGCAGAGTCTGGGGCGAGGTTGTCGATCCGGCGCCTTGCCGGTCGTCGGAAGGGTGACGGGCGCGGACGGCGCGCTCGCGTGGAAGGAGACCGAGATGGCGAAGTACTTGTTCCTCTACCGCGGCCCGGCGACCCCGATGGAGGACTTCACGCCGGAGCAGGGCGCCGAGCAGCTGGCGGCGTGGGGCGCGTGGATGGACCGCGTCGGTGCCGCGCTGGTCGACCCGGGCCAGCCGATCGGTGCGGGCACGGCCGTGGTCGACGACGGCACCAAGGGCACGCCCAGCGACCAGAACGGCTACTCGGTCGTCGAGGCAGACTCGCTCGACGCAGCGGCGGCCCTCGCCGACAAGCACCCGTTCCTGGCCGAGGGCAAGGGTCGGTTCCAGGTCGAGGTGTTCGAGCTGCTGCCGATGCCCGGCGCCTAGCGGTCGTCGAGCCCGGCGAGGCCGGCCAGCTGCGCGCCGAGGATCTCGAAGGACTTCGAGTCCTCAGCGCTGCCGACGTGGCGGCGGCGGAACCTGGCGACGTCCACCGCGACGTCCGCCAGGTCCCACCGCCTGCGGTAGAGCTCCAGCAGCCGGGGCCGCAGCTCCGTCCCGGTGCCTGCGGTGTAGGCCGCGTGGACCGACCCGTCCCCCGGGTCCAGGCTCCACAGGTCGCGCTCGGGCGGTGCGACGCGGGCGGTGTCCCAGTCGATGAGGACCCATCCGGCGCCGGTGCGCATCGTGTTGCCGGGGTGCGGCTCGCCATGGGTGAGGACGGCGCGGCCGCGCGCCGACAGTGCCGCTGAGACGAGCTCGTCGTAGCGGTGCAGTGCCGCCCGGATCGCGGGGCCGTGCCGGGTGACGAGGCGGGCCGTCTCGAGGGCGTACGGTCCCGCAGCGCCGTCGACGGCCTCACCGTTCAGAGCCGCCTCGACCTGGTCCCGGTGCGGGATGGCGAAGTCGTCAACCGGCGCGAGGTCCATGACCCGGGCGGGTGCGCCGTGGACCGCGGTCACCATGTCGAGCACGGCAGCCGCGTGGTCGGCGTCGGGGCGGTGACCGAACCCGAAGCTGTCGCCCGTGACGAGCGGGTTCTCGAACACATCTAGGTGCGCCGCCGTCTCACGGCAGCAGCGGGGTCAGGCGGCGTTCGCGTCCCGCGGACCGTCGAATGGTCGGTGGCCGGGCTGTGCGGCCGGCCATCCGGCTGCCGTCCGCAGGGTCTGGTCGAGTGCGGAGTAGGGGATGTCGGTGAGACGGTGGCCGGCGTCGTTGAGCAGGTTGGCGGCCATCCCGCCGAGCAGGTGGTCGAGGTCGATCCGCTCGCCGCCCCACATCGGCACGATCCGCTGCCCGCCGGACCGCGACGAGTCGCCCGCCGCAGCCGCCGGCCCAACGACCGAGCCGGGCGACGTCGCCACCTCGTCGCCGAGCGTCGGTGCCGCGCTGATCTCCTGGCCGTCCGGCCGGTACCAGGCGAAGCGGCCACCGCCGAGAGCGGTGACGTCGTAGCCCAGCTCGTGGACCGCCAGGTGGTGCGTGGGACACACGCTGACCAGGAGGTCGAGATCGGTCCGCCCGCCGCGGCTCCACCACCGGGTGTGGTGCGGGATGAGGCGGTGGCGCTGGGAGCAGCCGGGGAACCGGCAGAAGCCGCCGTCGCGAACACGTATGGCGCGGCGCTGGCGACGGTCGGCGTTGCGGCTGGTCCGGCCGAGGTCGAGTGGTCGGCCGTCGCGCGCGGTGACGAGCAACTGGGCCGGTGAGTCGCACAGCATGCGCAGCACGGTGCTGGCCGAGATCGGCTGACCGTCCTCGGTGACGCAGGTAGCCGGCCGGCGGGCGTAGGACTCCTGGTGCACGGACCCGCTCGCAGCGATCGGCTCGTGGGCGGCAAAGCCGGGCTGCGTGAGCCCGGACGTTTCCGCGGAGACGCTTCGGGATCGCTCGTCGGTGTCTCGATCGGGGGAGTCTTCCGCTGGCGACGACGTTTCCGCGGAACCGTTGCTGGACGGCTCGCCAGCGGCTCCACCCGCGTCCGCCGGGCCACCAGCGTCCGCTGCGCTGCGACACGCCTCGGCGAGCGTGTCGATGTCGGCGTGGACCAGGACGAGGTGCCGGTCGCCGGCCTCGCCGGATGGTCCGTGGGCCAGGAACGACGAGGCGATCAGCACGAAGGCGTCGGCTTCGGAGCGCTCCCAGGGAGAGTCCTCGGCGAGCGCGTCAGCCAGCGCGGCCTCCTCCGGGGTCTCGACGACCTGGCCGGCCTCGTCCAGGACGGAGGTGCGGGCGAGGGCGATTGCCTTCGCGAAGACCGGTCCCTCGACCGGGGACAGCCGGACGGTGACGACGTAGGACCCGTCGTCCTCGATCCGCTTCCGGAGACCGCGACGGATGTGCGAGGACGCCGTTGTGTCGCCGATCAGGGTCCGCCGCCACTGCCGCACGACGGTCTCGAGCTGCGCCCCGGTCGCGCCGCGGGCGATGTGGACCAGCTCCGCCTCGGTCGCGTCGGTGGCGACCCTGCTCAGCGCGCGCACCTTGCAGTAGGACAACGTGCCGGCCGCGAACTCGTCGTGGACCAGTGGCAGCCGCTGCAGGGCCCGGGCCACTCGCACCTTCTCCCGCGCGACACCCAGGCGCAGCCCGAGCCGCCACGACAGCCAGTGAGCCGTGGATCGCATCCCGGACTCGCCCCACGCCTGGCGCGCGTCGAACTCAGCCAGCAGGTCGAGGAACTCGCACTCCGCCGCGGCCAGGCTCGACGCCCAGCGGGAGAGACGGTCCGCCAGTGCGTCGGTCGGAACCTCACTGAAGCGCGAGGTGGTGGCCCCGGCGTCGGTGGTGGGTGCCTGGGTGGTCGTGGTGCCTGTCGGCTCGGGGTCGTCGTCCATGACGGGACGGTACGGCTGACCTTGGACACAATCGGCAGCAGGATGTGGGACCCAGCCGGACTGTGGAGTCAGCCGGTCACCAGGATCACGGCGAGGGTGCGCGGTCCGTGGACACCCTCCACCCGGTCCAGCTCGATGTCGCTGGTCGCGGACGGCCCGCTCACGAGAGTGACGGCGCGGGTGCCGTCGACGCGGGCGAGCATCTCCGGGACGGAGTGCACGACCTGGTCGCCGCGCACGACGCACACGTGCACGTCAGGGACCAGCGTGATCGCGCGCCGGCCCTGGTCCGGCGACCCGTCGAGGACGATGGTGCCGGTCTCGGCGCAGCCGACGGTGCAGGCCGTCACGACCGCCGCCATCCCGTCCAGGTCGGCGGCAGTGAGGTCACCCGAGTCGCGTACGCCCTCCGGCGCCCACTCGGCGGGCAGGCCAGGCGGCAGCAGGACGGGGCCGGGATCGAGAGACAGGCCGGCCAGTGTGGCGATGACGGCGTCGCGCAGGTCGGCTCCCGTGGTGCGGGTGACCGAGGCCTTGTAGTCGACCAGCCGGTGCTCGAAGAGGTCGAGCACGTCGGGGGAGCCGGGCGGGTGCTCGCCGGATGCACGGTAGGTGCGCTCGACGGCCGGCACCTCCCGCACGCCGGCGCGGGCGTTGGCCGTGCGGATCCGGCGGAGCACCTCGGCCCGCGCTGCGCCGTCGGCACCTGAGCCGGTCACGACCCGCCGCCTGAGGGGGCGCGGGTGCGTGCCCACCACTCGCGGAAGGTCTCCTGCGGTGGTGCCGGTGCGTCGCGCGACGACGTCCAGGCCGACAGCGGCGGCGGGAGCGAACGGATCCGGCCGCGCGGACCCGCGGCGGGCGAGCACGCGGCCCGCCCGGGAGGCCCGCTCCGCCGCGGCGAAGCGCTTCGGGTCCGACATCACCCACGACGCGGCGGCCATGGCGACCTGCTCGGCCGACGGGACCCGCGACGCCGCTCGCCGCTCCTCGACGTGCTGGCCGCGCAGGTGGACCAGGATCGACGGGATGTCGATGCGCACCGGACAGGCGTCGAAGCACGCACCGCACAGCGACGAGGCGTAGGGCAGCGACGCGTTGTCCTCGACGCCGGTCAGCTGCGGCGACAGCACCGCGCCGATCGGGCCGGGATAGACCGACCCGTAGGCGTGCCCGCCGGTGCGCTCGTAGACCGGGCAGACGTTCATGCAGGCGCTGCACTTGATGCAGTGCAGCGCCTCGCGACCGACGTCGTCGGCGAGGGTCGCCGTGCGCCCGTTGTCCAGCAGCACGAGGTGGAACTGACGAGGTCCGTCGACGATGCCGTTCGACGCGGAGATCCCCGTCCACGCCGACGTGTAGGGGTTCATCCGCTCGCCGGTCGACGACCGTGGCAGCAGCTGCAGGAAGACCTCGAGGTCGCGCCACGTCGGCACCACCTTCTCGATGCCCATCACGGTTATGAGCGTCTCCGGCAGGGTCAGGCACATCCGGCCGTTGCCCTCGGACTCGACGACGACCAGCGTGCCGGTGTCGGCGACCCCGAAGTTGGCGCCGCTGATGCCGACCTTGGCGGTCAGGAACTTCTGCCGCAGGTGCGCCCGGGCTGCCATCGCGAGCCGCCGAGGGTCGTCGGTCAGGTCGTCCGGCGCGGCCAGGCCCCACGAGCCCATCTCGCGGCGGAAGATCTCCCGGATCTCCGCGCGGTTGCGGTGGATCGCGGGCACCAGGATGTGCGACGGCTTGTCGTGACCGAGCTGGACGATGAGCTCGGCGAGATCGGTCTCGTACGCCGCGATGCCGGCCGCCTCGAGCGCCTCGTTGAGCCCGATCTCCTGGGTGACCATCGACTTGACCTTGACCACCTCGCGCTCGCCCGTTGCCTGCACCAGGCGGGTGACGATCGCGTTGGCCTCGTTGGCGTCCCGGGCCCAGTGGACGGTGCCGCCGCGCTCGGTGACCTCGTGCTCCAGCCGCTCGAGGTGCTCGTCGAGGCGGGCCATGGTGGCGGCCTTGAGCTGCTGGCCGGCGAGCCGCAGCTCCTCCCAGTCCGGCACCTCGCTGACCACGCGGGCGCGCTTGGCCCGGATGGTCCGGGTGGCGTGGCCGATGTTGCGGCGCAGCTGGGTGTCGGCGAGCGCGGTGCGAGCGGCGGTGGGGAACGGGATCTCGGCGCGCAGCTGGCCGACCCCCCGCGGTGCGTGGACCGAGGGCATCCCGAGGAAGGTGCGGCTCTCGGTCACAGCGCCACCGCCGGGTGCTCCTCGGTCGAGGCCAGGATCTCGGCGAGATGCAGCGTCCGGGTACCGGTGCGAAGGCGCGACAGGCCGCCGCCGATGTGCATCAGGCAGGACGCGTCCCCGGCGGTGACCGCCTCCGCGCCGGTGCCGAGCACGTTGCGCATCTTGTCGGCCAGCATGGCGGTCGAGGTGTCGGCGTTCTTGACCGAGAAGGTGCCCCCGAAGCCGCAGCACTGGTCGGCGTCGGGCAGCTCGACCAGGTCGAGCCCGCGCACGTTTCGCAGCAGGCGCAGCGGCTTGTCGTCGACCCGCAGCAGCCGCAGCGAGTGACAGGTGGGGTGGTAGGTGACCCGGTGCGGGAAGTGCGCGCCGACGTCGTCGACGCCGAGGACGTCGACGAGCAGCTCCGAGAGCTCGTACGTCCGGCCGGCCAGTGCCTCGGCCCGGTCGCCGAGCTCGCCGTCGCCGGCCCGGCGCGCCAGCATCGCGTGCTGGTGGCGGACGGACCCGACGCAGGAGCCCGACGGCGCGACGATCGCGTCGACCGGGGCTTTGGCGTCGTACTGCTCGAAGACCTCGACGTGGTGCCGGACTAGCGGGAGCGCCTCCCGCTGGTAGCCGGTGTTGACGTGCATCTGCCCGCAGCAGGTCTGCGCCTCGGGGAAGACCACCTCGTGACCGAGCCGCTCGAGCAGCGTCACCGTGGCCTTGCCGACCTGCGGGAAGAGCCCGTCGGCCAGGCAGGTGACGAACAGCGCGATGCGCATGTCAGGACACCTCCGTCTCGCGAGCGTAAACCGGCGGCTTTGTCCGGCAATCTAGGGACTTTCGATATTTGTCGGTAAAAGGGGGTTCCGTGCTGGCCTGTCACAGACATACGTTGCGTCCGTCGCACCGGGATCCGGCCCGGGAGCGGTCCTCGACGAGACGGGAGTCCGACGATGTGCTTCGGGTTTGATGGGCAGGCGGCACTCGAGAGGTCGCTCGAGGAGCGTGGCCTGGACCGCCGCAGCGTGCTGCGCGGTGCACTGGCGGCCGCGGCGGCGAGCGTGCTCGGCGCCGGCGGGCTCGGAGCGGCGGCAGGGCCGGCCCAGGCGGTCGCCCGGCCGGCGGGCCGGAACCGCGTGCCGGGCGGGGCGATCAGCATCCAGCTCTACACCCTGCGCACCGTCCTGGAGAGCGACTTCGACGGCACCCTGCGGGCGCTGGCGGACATCGGCTACCCGCGGGTCGAGCTCGCGGGCTACTACGGACGGACCGCCGCCGAGCTGCGGGAATTCCTCGACAGCATCGGGATCGCGGCGTCCTCGAGCCACGACGGTGTCAGCGATTCGGCGGCCGCTCTGGAGGAGAAGGTCGGCAACGCCGTCACCCTCGGTCAGCGCTTCATGGTCATGCCGTACTTCGATTCCGCGGTTGCCGCCGACTGGCAGCGGCTGGCCGACCAGATGAACGCCGAGGCCGCCGTGGCCCGGGCCGCCGGGCTGCGCTACGGCTACCACAACCACGCGCACGAGTTCAGCCGGGTGCTCGACAACGGGCAGCTGCCCTGGGAGATCCTGACCGGCCGTCTCGACCCGGCACTGGTCCACCTCGAGGCCGATCTCTTCTGGGTGGTGACCGGCGGCCTGCAGAGCGGACAGGCGACGGAGGCGACGGCCGAGCAGTGGGCGGTCGAGGTGATCTCGTCGGCGCCTCAGCGGGTCCTGCAGTACCACGTCAAGGACCGCGAACCCGGCCTGGACCCCTACGCGGGCAACGCGTTCGCCGACCCTGGCACCGGCTTCATCGACTTCGGTGCGATCTTCGAGGCGAACACCGTGACCGAGTACATCGTGGAGAACGACCAGCCCGACGTCACGCCCCTGCAGACCGCAACCGTGGGCTACCGCTACCTGTCGGAGCTGCGCTACTGAGCTTGGGTGGACGACGACGACGGGCGGGGCGTCCGGGGTGTGCAGCCGCCAATAGGTGACGTTCGCAGCGGCGGCCGTCTCCAGCCAGGCGTCGACCCTAGGTGTGCCGCCGCCGGGTGGGGTTGAGACCCACCTGCGCGCGGGCGGGTCGAGACCCACCCGCGCGCGGGCGCGGTCTGCCGGCTACTGCTTGGCCTTCCAGCTCACGAGGCCGGAGTCGCAGGTGTCGGTCAACGCGCCGGTTGCGTCGTGGTCGGTGATGACGATCCGCCAGACGCCGTTGAGCCGGGTCCTGGCGTCGTTGAGGCTGCCGGCGATGCGGCCCTGGAAGTCGGACGTCGTCCCGTCGTCGTTGCGCTCGGTGACCGGGCCGAAAGACGTCCGGAACGTCCCGCGTCGCGACACCGGAAGGTCGTTGTAGCTGTCGGTGAACCAGAACGAGGCGCCCGACGTGCAGGTCATCTCGAGGTTCATCACCGTGCGCACGACCTTGCGTCGGGTCGACGTCATGTCGACGATCAGCGGCTGCTGCTGAGCCGACAGTCCGCCGTAGGTGTTGCCGATCGCCGTCGCGCTAGGCGTCCGCACCCCGGCAGACGCGCCCGGACTCATCGGCCAGCTGATGAGCAGTGTCACGGCGACGAGACCGACGACTGCGACCCGCCACCCTCGAACCAGCATGCGGTGGTCCATCACTTCCCCCTGCCCCTGTGTCGGGCCCCGCTCATCTCGCGAGGACTACGTCCGACAGAAGGACGACGGCCCTGGCGGCTCGCGGGTTCGCTCGGACGGTGTCGCCCGGCTGCCCGGCCGCGGTCAGCCGGGGTGCACGACGACGGCGGGCGGCGCGTCCGGCTGGGTGTGCAGCCGCCAGTAGAGGTCGGCGATCTCGTCGAGGTCGAGGGCCTTCGGTCCCTGCAGGACGCCGTCGATGGTGACCGTCGTTGCCCGTACGCCGTCGGGCTCGAGCTCCTTGTGCAGCGACAGCGCGAGGTTTCGCAGGGCCGCCTTGGCGACCCCGACCGCGGTGGCGCTGGTCGATGCGCGGTCGGCGGCGACGCTGCCGGTGAGCAGCACGGTGCCACGGCCTGCCGCTCGCATCGCGGGCGCTACCTCCTGCGCGGCGACCATCGCCCCGGTCACGCCGACGTCGACGGCCAGGCGCAGGTCCGCCGGGGCGAGCGTCAGTCCGGAGCCCTGGACGTAGGCGGAGCCGTTGTAGACCAGTGCCGTGGCCGGCCCGAGCTCGCGCGCCAGGTCGCCCAGCGCGGCCCGCAGCGCCTGTTCATCGCCCACGTCTGCTGCAGCCGTGGCGACCGCCGCGGCGCCCGCGGCTGCCAGCTCGTCGGCGAGCGCGGTGGCGGAGTCCGTGGAGCGGGCCACCAGCCCCACGGCGGCGCCCTCGCGGGCGAAGCGCAGGGCGACAGAGCGTCCTAGTCCCGGCCCGGCGGCCACCACCACGAGAACCTCACGGGCACCCACCGCGCCGGCGCCCACCTCCCCGGCCATCAGGCCACCGACCGGGGCTCGCGGCGGAGCAGCCAGCACTGCGGCCCGCCGTCGGGGAGGTCGACCTCGCGCGCTACCTCGAAGCCGAACCGGCGGTAGTAGGCGACGTTCGCAGCGGCGGCCGTCTCCAGCCAGGCCTCGACCCCGGTGCGGTCGCAGGCCGCGAGCACCGGCGCCACCACGGCCGCGGCCAGCCCCCGGCCCCGCCGGGCCGGGTCGGTGGCGAGCACCCCGAGGTACCAGTGCGGCGCGGTCGCGCGATCGCCCACCCGCTGGTCGTAGACCGCCCAGCGGTCCCGCTCCTGCTGGGTGAAAGCCTCCTGGAGCGCCGGCCAGGGGTCCGGCTCCGGGCGGGCGTACAGGCCGCCGGGCGGGTCCCACATGGCGACCGCTGCACCCCCGTGGGCGGCCCAGACCTCGCCGCCTGCCCGCCGCAGGTCCAGCAGCAGTCCGAAGAAGCCCGGCGCGCAGGCCGCGTAGCGGTCGTCCGAAGGCCACACCCACCGGAGGAGGGGATCGGTCGCAAAGGCCGCGACGGTGCTGGTCAGCGCGGCGTCGCGCTCTGCGGGCTCCAGGCGGCGTACGTCCGCCGGCGGCATCTCGGGCACGAACCGATCATGCACCCACGCGGGTGACGTCCGGCCCTGGGAGGCGTTCGCTGGCGGCGTAGCGGGCACGGACCGCTCACGGAACATCCGTCAGGTCCCGGGGAGTTGCAGCCGAGTACTACGCAACGGGAACGACAGAGCCACAGCTACGGAACTACCAACAGATCGGTAAGCGTGCAGGTCTAGCATGCGAAGGGACAGGTGACCGGCCCTCGACAGGGGTCGGTCGCACCACCTGCCCGACCGCTCTCGTGAGGAGCGCAGAAAATGTTCGAGAGGTTCACCGACCGCGCGCGGCGGGTTGTCGTCCTGGCCCAAGAAGAGGCCCGGATGCTCAACCACAACTACATCGGGACCGAGCACATCCTGCTCGGACTCATCCACGAGGGTGAGGGCGTCGCCGCCAAGGCGCTCGAGTCGCTGGGCATCTCCCTGGAAGCCGTCCGGTCCCAGGTCGAGGAGATCATCGGCCAGGGCCAGCAGGCACCGTCCGGGCACATCCCCTTCACCCCCCGGGCCAAGAAGGTCCTCGAGCTCTCGCTCCGCGAGGCCCTCCAGCTCGGCCACAACTACATCGGCACCGAGCACATCCTGCTCGGCCTGATCCGCGAGGGCGAAGGCGTCGCAGCCCAGGTGCTGGTCAAGCTCGGCGCCGACCTCAACCGGGTCCGCCAGCAGGTCATCCAGCTGCTCTCCGGCTACCAGGGCAAGGAGACCGCCACCGCCGGGGGTCCCGCCGAGGGAGCGCCGTCGACGTCGCTGGTGCTCGACCAGTTCGGCCGCAACCTCACGCAGCAGGCCCGCGAAGGCAAGCTCGACCCGGTCATCGGGCGTGAGAAGGAGATCGAGCGGGTCATGCAGGTCCTGTCCCGCCGCACCAAGAACAACCCGGTGCTGATCGGCGAGCCGGGCGTCGGCAAGACGGCCGCTGTCGAGGGCCTCGCCCAGGCGATCGTCAAGGGCGAGGTCCCCGAGACGCTCAAGGACAAGCAGCTCTACACCCTCGACCTCGGCGCGCTGGTGGCCGGCAGCCGCTACCGCGGTGACTTCGAGGAGCGGCTCAAGAAGGTCCTCAAGGAGATCCGCACCCGGGGCGACATCATCCTGTTCATCGACGAGCTGCACACGCTCGTCGGCGCGGGTGCCGCCGAGGGCGCGATCGACGCGGCCTCCATCCTCAAGCCGATGCTGGCCCGCGGTGAGCTGCAGACCATCGGCGCGACGACGCTGGACGAGTACCGCAAGCACCTCGAGAAGGACGCCGCCCTCGAGCGGCGCTTCCAGCCGATCCAGGTGGCCGAGCCGACCCTGGCGCACACCATCGAGATCCTCAAGGGCCTGCGCGACCGCTACGAGGCGCACCACCGGGTGTCCATCACCGACGGCGCGCTGGTGGCCGCCGCGACCCTCGCCGACCGCTACATCTCCGACCGGTTCCTGCCGGACAAGGCGATCGACCTCATCGACGAGGCCGGCTCGCGGATGCGCATCCGCCGGATGACCGCGCCGCCGGACCTGCGCGAGTTCGACGAGCGGATCGCCTCCGTCCGTCGCGACAAGGAGTCGGCGATCGACGCACAGGACTTCGAGAAGGCCGCGTCCCTGCGCGACCGCGAGAAGACCCTGCTGCAGGAGAAGACGCAGCGCGAGAAGGAGTGGAAGGCCGGCGACATGGACGTCGTGGCCGAGGTCGACGAGGAGCTCATCGCCGAGGTCCTCGCCGTCGCCACCGGCATCCCGGTCTTCAAGCTGACCGAGGAGGAGTCGCAGCGCCTGCTCCGCATGGAGGACGAGCTGCACAAGCGGGTCATCGGCCAGGAGCAGGCCATCAAGGCGCTGTCCCAGGCGATCCGGCGGACCCGCGCCGGCCTGAAGGACCCGAAGCGTCCGGGCGGCTCGTTCATCTTCGCGGGCCCGTCCGGCGTCGGTAAGACCGAGCTGTCCAAGACGCTCGCCGAGTTCCTCTTCGGCGACGAGGACTCGCTGATCCAGCTCGACATGTCGGAGTTCTCCGAGAAGCACACCGTGTCGCGGCTGTTCGGCTCGCCGCCCGGCTACGTCGGCTACGAGGAGGGCGGCCAGCTCACCGAGAAGGTGCGCCGCAAGCCGTTCTCCGTCGTGCTCTTCGACGAGGTCGAGAAGGCGCACCCGGACATCTTCAACTCGCTGCTGCAGATCCTGGAGGACGGTCGCCTGACCGACTCCCAGGGCCGGGTCGTCGACTTCAAGAACACCGTCATCATCATGACCACGAACCTCGGCACCCGCGACATCTCGAGGGGCTTCAACCTGGGGTTCGCGGCGGACAGCGACGTGAAGTCCGGCTACGAGCGGATGAAGAACAAGGTCCAGGACGAGCTGAAGCAGCACTTCCGCCCCGAGTTCCTCAACCGCATCGACGACATCGTGGTGTTCCACCAGCTGTCCCCCGAAGAGATCATCACGATCGTCGACCTGATGCTGGCGAAGCTCGACGAGCGGCTGCGTGACAAGGACATGGGTCTCGAGCTCACGCCGGCGGCCAAGGAGCTGCTGGCGACCAAGGGCTACGACCCGGTCCTCGGAGCGCGACCGCTGCGTCGCACGATCCAGCGCGAGATCGAGGACGTCCTCTCCGAGAAGATCCTCTTCGGCGAGGTCCGCCCCGGCCAGATCGTGCTGGTGGGCGTCGAGGGTGAGGGCGAGGAGGCCGCGTTCACCTTCGCCGGCGAGCAGAAGGCAGCCCTGCCCGATGCCCCACCGGTCGAGACGGCGACGACCCAGGACTAGCCGGTCGCCGGCCACACCAGCCGGTCGGTCGTACGACCGCAGACGGGCCCGCCCGGAGAGATCCGGGCGGGCCCTTCGCCGTCACCCGGCGCGGTACCCCCCTCCGGCAGTACGGTGCGGCGGTGGCCGGCACCGGGCTCCGCGGGCGCGTGCGGGCAGCAGGCGGTGCATTCGCCGCGACCTGGGCCAACCCCAACCTGCGCCGGGCGCAGCTGGGCTTCGCGGGCGCGTGGACCGCGGAATGGGCCTTCACCGTCGCGCTGGGCGTCCTGGCCTACGACCACGGCGGCGCGACGGCGGTCGGCCTGGTCTCGCTGCTGCGGATGCTGCCCGCGCTCGTCGTGGTGCCCCTCGCGACGGTCTACGCGGACAGGTGGCGCCGGGAGGTCCTCCTCGCCTGGGTCGCGGCGGTCCGCGGGATCTCCGCGGGACTGATCGCGCTGCTCGCCGCCGCGGACGCACCTGTCGTCTGGGTCTATGCCCTCGCGGTCGTGTCGACGGCTGCGGCCGTCGTCTTCCGGCCGGTGCACTCGGCGCTGATGCCCTCGCTGTGCCGTACGCCCTCGGAGCTGGCCGGAGCCAACGTCGTCCGCGGCATGATCGACTCGCTGTCGACCCTGCTGGGCCCCGCCCTGGCAGCTCTCCTGCTCGCCACCAGCGGCCCGGCAGCCGTCTTCGTGGCGTGTGCGGCGGCCTCCCTCTGGTCGGCCGGGCTGATGGCCCGGGTCGCACCCGAGGAGCAGACCCGGCGGTCGGGTGCGGCTGCGACCAGCGTCGTCGCGGACCTGGTCGCCGGGCTGCGGACGATCGGCGGGAGCCGTCATCTCGCGGTGCTGGTGCTGCTCGCCCAGGTGCAGATCCTGATGCGCGGTGCCCTGGCGGTGTTCTCCGTCGTGGTCGCGATCGACCTGCTCGACATGGGCGAGTCCGGGGTCGGCGCCCTCAACACCGCCGTCGGCGCCGGCGCGGTCGTCGGGTCGCTGGGGGCCTCGCTGCTCGTCGGCAACCAGCGGCTGGCCCGCTGGTTCGGCGTCGGCGTGGCCCTGTGGGGGCTGCCCATGGCTCTGGTGGGGTTGATCCCGGTGCAGGCGGTGGCCATCGCCCTCCTGCTCCTCATCGGGGTCGGCAACGCGCTGGTCGACGTCGGGCTCTTCACGCTGGTGGCCCGGCTCACCCCTACTGGCATGGCTGCGCCGCGTCTTCGGCGCCATGGAAGGCGTCGGCGCCCTCTTCCTGGGGGCCGGGGCGGCCCTGACACCGGTCGTCATCGCGCTGGTGGGGCTCCGGGGTGCCCTCGTCGTGATCGGGCTGGTCAGCCCGGCGCTGGTGGTGGCGACCTGGATGAGCCTGCGCCGGCTGGACCTGTCGATGGGGGTGCGGGACCAGGAGGTCGAGCTGCTTCGCTCGGTCGAGATGCTCGCCGCGCTGCCGCTGCCGGCCGTCGAGGAGCTGGCGATCGCGCTCGTGCCGGTCGAGCTGCCGGCCGGGGCGACGGTGTTCCGGCAGGGCGAGGGCGGGTCGCACTGCTTCGTCGTCGAGCAGGGCGAGGCGGAGGTCCTGGGGGACGGCCGGGTCATCGCCACCCTGGGCAGGGGCGACCTCTTCGGTGAGATCGCGCTGCTCCGCGACGTGCCACGCACCGCGACCGTCCGCGCCAGGACCGACCTCCGGCTGCAGTCCCTCGCGCGCGAGGCCTTCCTCCCGGTCGTGACCGGCTACCGGGCCAGCGCCGGGCAGGCGAGCACGAGGGTCGACGACCAGCTGGAGAGGTACCACCCGGTGGAGGACTGAGGGCGTCAGGTCGTGGACTGGTAGATCCGGCGGACGACGTCCTCGATGTCGGGCTCCGTCACGGTCAGGTCGCGCAGCGGCACGCGCGCGCTGACCGCGGCGACCACCTCGGCAGCGGTCGTTCGGTCCGGTCGGAAGGCCAGGTGCTGGCGCAGCCCCTCTGCTTCGACCGACCGCAGCACCGTGCCCGGCACGTCGTCGAGCGGCGGGCCGGGCTCGACCAGGTCGACCACGAGGACCCGCTCGGCACCCACTCGGCTGACGAGCGTGGGCAGGGAGCCGTCGAAGACCAGGTGGCCGTGGTCGACGACCAGCAGCCGGTCGCAGAGACGCTCGATGTCGGGCAGGTCGTGGGTGGTCAGCAGGATGGTGGTGCCGCGCTCCCGGCGTTCCCGGATCAAGAAGGCGCGCAGCGCCTCCTTGCTGAGCAGGTCGAGCCCGATGGTCGGTTCGTCGAGCACGAGCAGGTCGGGGGAGTGCAGCAGGGCAGCCGTCACCTCGCCCCGCATCCGCTGGCCGAGGGAGAGCTGGCGCACCGGCGTCTCCAGGAACGGATCCATGTCGAGGAGCTCGACGCACTCCTCGAAACGAGGCCGCCATGCGGCGGCCGGCAACCGGTGGATGGAGCCGAGCAGCCGGAAGGACTCCTGGAGCGGCAGGTCCCACCACAGCTGGCTGCGCTGGCCGAAGACCGCACCGATCCGGTGCGCCAGCCTGGCCCGCTCCCGGGTCGGCTCGAGCCCGCAGACCCGGACGTGCCCGGCGGTCGGGACCAGGATGCCGGTGAGCATCTTGATGGTGGTCGACTTGCCGGCGCCGTTGGCGCCGATGTAGCCGACGCACTCGCCCGGCTGGATGCCGAACGTCACGCCGTCGACGGCCGACACCGTGTGCCGGCTGCGCCGGACCCGGCCGGCCTTGCGGCGTACGACGAAGTCCCGACGAAGGTCCTGCACGTCGACGATCACGAGCCCGCCCCCACGTAGTGCCGGACACCGGTGCGCCAGAACGCGAGGGCGGCGACCCACGCGACCGCCGCCACTGGGGCCGCCGACCACGACAACCAGCCCGGCAGGCCGAGCGGGTCGGGCCGTCCGAGGAGCGCGAGCGCCGGCAGGTAGGCCACGAAGGCGACGGGGACCGCGAAGGTGAAGAACCGCCGCACGACGGTGCCGAAGACCGTGAAGGGGAAGGACGACAGGTAGTTGCCGCCGTAGGTGAAGGCGCTGGCGAACTCCGTGCCCTCGACGACGTAGAAGCCGATCGTTGAAGTAGCCAGGAACACGGCGCTGAAGATGACGGCACCGGCGAGCGGGGTGATGACGACGAGCAGTGCGCGCGCCGGCGTCCACTCGATGTCGGCCGCCGCGAGGGCGACCACGAGAACGGCGATCCCGGTCCCGACCCGGCCGAGGCGGCGCAGCGAGAAGTCGCTGGTGACCAGCTGGCCGAGGGGCGACAGCGGCCGCAGGAGGAAGGCGTCGAAGGTGCCGGTGCGGACGTATCTCGGCAGCTCGTCGAGGTGGCCGACGACGAGGTCGGCGATTCCGAAGGCCGACACCGCGATGCCGTACATCAGGGCGACCTCGGCGAAGTCGAAGCCGCCCAGCGAGTCGACCTGGTGGAAGACGACGAGCACCTCGACGAACTCCACCAGGACGATGAAGACCTGCGACAGCACCTCGACGGAGAAGGAGGTGCGGTAGGACGCCTGCGCGGCCACCCGGGAGCGAACGAGGGACCGGTAGGCGGCCGGGACGGTCGTGTCAGCCACCCTGCACCACCAGCTTGCGGGTCGCCCGGGCGAGGACGACGCGGCCGACGAGCAGCATCACCACTGCCCAGGCCACCTGCGCGCCGACGAGGCCGACGGCGCGGGCGCCGGTGGCCTGCCCGGTGACCAGGTCGATCGGGGTCTGCACGAGGGCCGGGAAGGGGGTCGCGTAGGCGATGTGGCGCAGCCAGTCGGGGAACAGCTGCACCGGGATCAGGTGGCCGGCCAGCAGGCCGGACACGAGAACGTAGAGCAACACCAGGCCGCGGATCTCCATCAGCCAGAAGGCGCTGAGGTTGAGGATGAACCGGCAGGCGAAGGAGACCACGACGGCCAGCAGCATGGACACCGGGAAGAGCAGGAGCGCGGTGACGTCACCGGAGACGTAGATGCCGTAGACGGCCGCCCCGAAGGCGATCGGCAGGATGCCGCGCGATATCAGCGCCCACCCGGCGCGGCCCAGGTCCTGGGCCAGCCAGGCGAGCTGCAGGTCGACCGGCCGGGCCAGGTCGACGGCGACGTCACCCGTGCGCACCCGGTCGGCCAGCTCGGTCCAGGTGAAGATCATCACCACCGCGATCATCGCCTGGGCGACCCAGGTGTAGGTCGACAGCGACGCCGCGTCGTAGCCCGCCACCTCGCCGCCCGCGGACTCGGCGACGCCCAGCAGGATCGAGAGCCTGATGACGCCGAAGACCGTGTTGACGAACACCCCGGCCACCGCGGCCTGCCGGTAGGTCGACCAGCGGCGGAAGCCCGCCCCCGCCAGGGCCGCGGCAGGGGCGAGCGCGGCGGTGGGCACAGTCGCGGGAGCCTACGCGCCCGCGGTGGAGTCCCGCGAGGCCATCACGTACGCGGGACCGTCGCTCAGCCGGGCAGCGCGTAGCCGCCGGCCACCTCGTCGACCAGCCCGTCGGCGAGCAGACCGGCCAGCGCGCGGTCCCGTTGCACCGGCTCCGGCCAGGCTGCGTCGAGGCGGGTCGGTGGGACCGGCCCGGGTGCCTCGCGCAGCACGGCCATCAGCCGGCCGCGCGCCTGGCGGTCGGTGCCCTCGAAGGCCTGCCGTCGCCGTGGCGGCCCGTCGTGGGCCGGGCGTCCGGCCGCCAGCCACGCGCACCGCGCGGCGAGCGGGCAGCGGTCGCACGCCGGCGCCCGCGCGGTGCACACCAGGGCGCCGAGCTCCATCACGGCGACCGCCCAGCGGGCGGCGACGGACGGCTCGGCCGGCAGCAGCGACTCGGCCAGCCGCTGCTCGGCAGCCGTCAGCGAGGGTGCCGGCTCGGCCCGGCCGCTGACTGCCCTGGCGAGCACCCGGCGCACGTTGGTGTCGAGCACCGCGTGCCGGCTGCCGTAGGCGAAGGACATCACCGCGGCCGCGGTGTAGCCGCCGACGCCCGGGAGAGCGAGCAGTTCGCCGTACGTCGTCGGCAGCTCGCCGTCGTGGCGGGCCACGATCTCGGTCGCGGCGGCGTGCAGCCGCAGGGCACGCCGGGGGTAGCCGAGGCGGCCCCAGGCCCGCACGGCCTCGCCGGCCGGGTCGGCGGCGAGCGCGGCCGGGGTGGGCCAGCGCGCCAGCCACTCCCGGTAGACCGGCTCGACCCGCCCGACGGGGGTCTGCTGGAGCATCACCTCGCTGACCAGGACCGCCCACGGGCTGGTCCCGGGGACCCGCCAGGGCAGGGTGCGGGCGTGGGCGGCGTACCAGCCCAGGACCGGCCCGTGCAGCTCGCCAGCGGGCGGCGTCGGGGGGCTCTGCGCGGCGGCGGTCATGTCGGTGGCGATCCTCACCCGTGGGGCCGCGCGGCTCAAGTGCGTGGCCCGATCTGACGACCTTCCGCACGAGGCGTTTCCCGCCCCGAGACCCGGAAGAGGTGGCCCGCCTGATGTCGACGACCGGAGCCCGGCCGGCGGCACCCAGCGGCACCACCCTGGTCGTCGTGGTCGTGGGGGACAGCCGGGCGCGCACGCGTGCCCTGCGCGGCCTGCTCGCCGGTCCCGGGTTCTCGATCGCGGCCGAGGTCTGGACCGCCGAGGACGCGGAGGCGGCCGTCGTCGAGCACCAGCCCGGCGCGGTCCTGGTCGACCTGCACCCCGCCGACGGCGGCATCGAGGCGATCGAGCGGATCATGGGCACCCGGCCGACACCGGTCGTGGTGTGCGGCAGCCTGGTCGAGCACTCCCAGGCGGCGCTGGCGGCCGGTGCCGTCGACGTGGTCGGTGCCCTCGACGCCCTGCCCAGCTCCCCGCAGTACGCCACTGCGCTGCGCCGGCACCTCCAGGTGGCCAGCCGGGTGCGGGTGATCACCCACCCACGCAGCCGGCTGCGCGCCCGCGGCCTCTCGGCCGGGCCGGAGGACGCCGCCGGCGCGCTGCCCGTCCTGCCCGTGGCCAGCCACTCGCCTTTGCCCCCCGCGTCCGCCGATCCCGCCGCGTCCGCCGATCCCGCCGCGGCAGCCGCGCACCACCGCGTCGCGGACCGGCCGGCGACCCGGGCCGCCGACGTCTTCACCGGGCCGCGCCGGCTGATCGTGGTCGGCGCGTCGACCGGTGGCCCGCCGGCGCTCGCGACGATCCTCGCCGACCTGCCGTCGGACCTGTCGGTGCCGGTGCTCGTCGTGCAGCACATGGCCGACGGCTTCGTCGAGGGCCTGGCCGACTGGCTCAACGGGCTGTCCGCCCTTCCGGTCGAGATGGCCCAGCACGGCCGTCGGCTCCGTCCCGGCGTCGTGCACGTCGCCCCCGCCGGGGTGAACACGTTGCTGCGTCCCGGGCTGCGGGTCGAGCTGCGAACACCGCCGGTGGGGCAGTTCCACGTGCCCGGCGTCGACGCGGCCTTCGCAAGCGCTGCCGCCGTGTGCGGACCGCAGACCGTCGGCGTCCTGCTGACCGGGATGGGCCGCGACGGCGCCGAGGGGCTGCGCCAGCTGCGCGCGTCCGGCGCCCTCACCATCGCCCAGGACGAGCCGACCAGCGTCGTGTGGGGCATGCCGGCTGCCGCCCAGGCACTTGGCGCGGTGGAGGTCGAGCTGCCGCTGTCGCAGATCGGCGTCGTGCTGGCCGAGTCCGTCGAGCCCGAGCGGGTGGCGACATGAGTGGCCCGGGCGTGCTGGGCGATGCCGAGTTCGCCGCTGTCCGTGACTACCTGCGCGGCGCCGCCGGCCTGGAGTTCGACGCCGGGCGCCGCGGGGGCCTGTCCGCCGTCGTGGCCGAGCGGCTCCGGTCCAGTGGCGCGTCGAGCGTCGAGGCCTATCTGGCCGGCCTCGAGCGGGCCGATGGCGATGTCGAGCGGCAGCGGCTGCTCGACGCCGTGACCGTGCAGGAGACGCACTTCTTCCGCAACGCGCCGCAGATGGAGGTGCTCCGCCGGCGGGTGCTGCCGGAGCTGCTGCGCCGGGCCGCCGGCCGGGAGCGACCGCTGACGATCTGGAGCGCGGGCTGCTCGACCGGCGAGGAGCCCTACACCCTTGCCATGCTGCTGCTGGACCTCTCGCCCGGGGGTGCCGGTGGCAACGCCGGCCGGGCGCCGGCGCGGATCCTCGGCACCGACGTGTCCGCCGACGCGCTGCGTGCGGCGGAGCGGGCGACCTACGCCGGCCGGACCGTCGACTCGCTGCCGACGATGGTGCGTGACCGCTGGCTCGAGCCGGTGCCCGGCGGCGCGCTGGCGGTTCGGGACGAGGTGCGCCAGCTGGTCGAGCTGCGGATGCACAACTTGGTGACCGACCCCGTGCCCTTCGCGCCGGGAGAGGTCGACCTGGTCGTCTGCCGCAACGTCACGATCTACTTCGGCCGGGACACCACCAGGCTGCTCATGGGCCGCTTCCACGACGTGCTTGCCGAGGGTGGCTACCTGCTCCTGGGCCACTCGGAGACGCTGTGGCAGGTCAGCGACGCCTTCACCCTGGTCCCGGTCGGCGAGGCGTTCGTCTACCGCCGCTCACACCAGACGCGACGAGTGCACGTGCCGGGCTCCCGGGCGGTGCGGCGCGGCCGTCCCGCAGCGCCTGCCCTGGCGCTGTCCGGTGGCCGGCTGGGACCCCCCGCCGGGGCAGGCGTGGCCGACTCCGCGTCGACTGCTCCGCGGGACATCGCTGCGTCCTCGGCGCCCCCGCCCCGCTCCCGGCCGCTCGCCGGCTCGCGCGGCGGCCCCGAGCTGGACGCCGCGCTGGTGGCGCTCCGGGACGGTGACTACGCCTCGGCGGCCAGCCACGCGCAGGCGGCCCTCGAGACCGATCCGCTGCTGCCGGCCGCCTACGTGGTGCTCGGTCAGGCCCGGTCGACGCTCGGCCAGGACGCCGGTGCCGTCGACCCGCTGCGCAAGGCCGTCTACCTGGACCCCACCGCCGGGCATGCCCACTTCCTGCTCGCCGGGGCCCTGGCGCGACTCGGCCAGCACGGTGCCGCGGCCGTGTCCTACCGGGCGGCCGCGGCCGCCCTGGCCAAGCAGACCGGCAGCGCCGTCGTCGGCGTCCTGGACGGCCGCGACGTGGCCGAGCTCGCAGGGCTGTGCCTGCTGCTGGCAGAGCAGTCCGAGCAGCGGGTCGACGGCGAGACGGTCTCGTCCTCCCCGGGAGGTGTCCGGTGAACGGCTACGTGAGCTTCGCCATGGACGGACGCGTCCTGGCCGGTCGGCTCGACGAGGTCCGCGAGGTCGTGCGGGCCAACGGCATCGAACCGCTGGCCGGGGCTCGTGCTCCGGTGACCGGCCTCCTCGTGCTGCGCGGTCAGCCGGTGCCGGTCGTCGACCTGCGCAGCGGCAGCGGCGACCCGACGGTGCCGGGCGACGTCCTCGTCCTGCAGGTCGCCGAGGGTGTCCTGGGACTGGCCGTGGACAAGGTGGTCGCCGTCCTGGCGGACAACGACCTGGTGCCGGCCGAGGGCCAGCGCGGCCTGGGCCTGCCGGCGTACGTCCTCGAGGTGCGCCGGGACGCCGCCAAGACCCCCGTCTTCGTCGTGTCCTTGACGGCCCTCGCCGGTCTGGTGCCCGCCTGACGGCTGACGTGCGCGCCCGCACTGAGGTCGATCTGCAGTCCTGACCGGTGGCGACCCGGCTCACCTGCGATGCTCGGCCGCGTGCCCGATTCGGCTCTCGTCGCGCGGCTGCGCGCCGCCGGCTGCGTGTTCGCCGAGGACGAGGCGGCACTTCTGGAGGAGACGGCGGGCTCGCCGGCCGAGCTGACCACGATGGTCGACCGCCGGGTTGGCGGGGAGCCGCTCGAGCACGTGCTGGGGTGGGCCGAGTTCTGCGGGCTGCGCATCCAGGTCGACCCGGGCGTCTTCCGGCCGCGGCCCCGCACCGAGTTCCTGGTCGAGCACGCTGCCGAGCTCGTCCGGTCCGCGCCAGCAGGCGGGCCCGCCGGTGCCGGCGCCGACGCGGTTCGGCGTCGGACCGTGGTCGTCGACCTGTGCTGCGGCAGCGGTGCGCTTGGAGTCGCGCTGGCGACGATGCTGGGCAGCGCCGAGCTGCACGCCGCCGACGTCGACCCGGTGGCGGTGGCGTGCGCCCGGCGCAACGTGCAGCCGCTGGGCGGTCAGGTGCTCGAGGGAGATCTCTTCGAGCCGTTGCCCGCAGGGCTGAGAGGCGTGGTCGACGTGCTGCTGGCCAACGTGCCCTACGTGCCGACTGCGGAGCTCGACCTGATGCCCGCCGAGGCCCGGCTGCACGAGCCGGTCGCCACCCTGGACGGCGGGCCGGACGGCCTCGACGTGCTGCGCCGCGTTTCCGCGGAAGCGTCCCGGTGGCTGGCACCGGGTGGCCACCTGCTCACCGAGGCGAGCGCCCGCCAGGCCGAGGCGGCGGCCGGCGTGCTGCGGTCAGCGGGTCTGACCGCCACGGTGGTGACGTCGGAGGAGCACGACGCGACCGTCGTGGTGGGGAGCGCCGTGGCACGCTGCCTGTCATGAGCGAGGACTGGCCGACGGTGGCCGAGCTGGTGGCCCAGGAGGCCGAGCTGCAGCACGACGGCTTCGACGAGGACGTGGCGTGGGCCTTCGGGGTCGCGCTGGTCGAGGAGGCGCGCCGCCGCGGTGCCGGCGTGGTCATCGACATCGAGCTGGCCGGGCGGCAGCTCTTCCACGCGGCCCTGCCCGGCACGGTCGCGGACAACGACGAGTGGATCCGGCGCAAGGGCAACGTGGTGCGCCGCTTCGGGCGCAGCTCGCTGCACGTCGGGCAGCTCTGCCGGGACCAGGGGACCACCCTCGAGGACAAGTACGCCGTGCCGAGCGCGGACTACGCCGCGCACGGCGGTGCGTTCCCGCTGCTGGTCCGTGGTGTCGGCCCGGTCGGAGTGGTCGCAGTCTCTGGGCTGCCCCAGCTCGAGGACCACGACCTGGTCGTCACGGTGCTTCGCGGTTGGCTCGCCGGCCGGTAGCCGTTTCGTCAGAAGGGTCGCCGGTCAGACGTAGCGCTCGAGGATCGACGACTCGGCCAGTCGCGAGAGGCCCTCGCGGATCGACCGGGCGCGCGACTCGCCGACGCCGTCAACCGTCTGCAGGTCGTCGATGCTGGCGGCGAGCAGCTTCTGCAGGCTGCCGAAGTGCTCGACCAGCCGGTCGACCACGGTGCCGGGCAGTCGCGGCACCCGGGCGAGCAGCCGGTAGCCGCGCGGGCTGACGGCCGCGTCGAGGCCCTCCCCGCCCGCGTAGCCCAGGGCCCGCGCGACAGCCGCGTGGTCGAGCAGCTCGAGGGAGTCGAGCAGGTCCAGGTCGGCCATCACGTCGGCGACGGTGCGCGACTTCCGTCCGGTGGCCGCCGGCAGGTAGTCGCGGGCGATCAGCTCGCGGTCGGGCTCGACCCCGGCGATCAGCTCGTCGAGCTGCAGCGTGAGCAGGCGGCCGTCGGTGCCGAGCTCGACGACGTACGACTCGATCTCGCCGGCGATGCGCCGCACCATCTCGAGGCGCTGGGCGACCGCGGCGACGTCGCGGACGGTGACGAGGTCCTCGATCTCGAGGGCGGACAGCGTGCCGGAGACCTCGTCGAGGCGGAGCTTGTAGCGCTCCAGGGTGGCCAGCGCCTGGTTGGCGCGGGACAGGATCTGCGTGGAGGCCTCGAGGACGTAGCGCTGGCCGTCGACGTAGATCGCGATGATGCTCATCGACTGGCTGACGGAGATGACCGGCAGGTCGGTCTGCTTGTTGACCCGGTCGGCGGTGCGGTGCCGGGTGCCGGACTCGTCGGTGGGGATCGCCGGGTCGGGGACCATCTGGACGGCCGCGCGCACGATGCGCGTGCAGTCGCGGTCGACGACGATCGCGCCGTCCATCTTGGCCAGCTCGCGCAGCCGGGTGGCGCTGAACTCGACGTCGAGCACGAAGCCGCCGGTGCACAGCTCCTCGACGACCTTGTCGTAGCCGAGGACGATGAGCGCCCCCGTGCCGCCGCGCAGGATCCGCTCCAGGCCGTCACGCAGCGTGGTGCCGGGGGCGACCGCTGCGAGCGTCGTGCGCAGCGGGTCGTCGGACCGTTCGGTGCCTGGCACTCACCGCTCCTGCTCGTGGGCTCTGATCGCGAGGGAGTCTATCCGTGCCGGATGCCCGGCCGGAGCCAACGCGCGGGTTACGAGATGGTGACGCTTCAGCGTGCTCGGCGGTTCGCGAACGGGACCACGTCCGCTCCGGGAAAGGCGACGCGCAGGGCCATCGCCAGGTCGGTGACCTCGATGACCTCGATGCCGTCGGGGACCCGGCCGGGGTCCGGGGGCACCATCGCGTGGGTGAACCCGAGCCGCGCGGCCTCGGCCAGCCGGCGCGCCGTGCCGGTGACCCGGCGGATCTCGCCGGCCAGGCCGACCTCCCCGATGGCGACCAGGCCGGTGGCCAGCGGGTCGTTCTGCGCGGCACCCGCGACCGCCAGCGCGACCGCCAGGTCGGTGGCCGGCTCGGTGAGCCTGACCCCGCCGACGGTGGAGGCGTAGACGTCACTTGCGGCGGTCGACGACATCCGGATCTTCTCGCCGCCGCGTCGCTGCAGGACGGCGAGCACCATCGCCAGCCGGCCGCTGTCGAGACCGCTGGTGGTCCGGCGTGGTGAGGACAGGTGCGACGGCGCGAGCAGCGCCTGCACCTCGGCCACCAACGGTCGCTTCCCCTCGATGGTGACCGTCACGCAGGTGCCGGCCACCGCCTCGCGGCGCTGGGACAGGAAGAGCCCGCTCGGGTCGGCGAGTCCCTCGATGCCCTCGTCGGAGAGGTCGAAGCAGCCCACCTCGTCGGAGGCGCCGTGCCGGTTCTTGATGCCGCGTACCATCCGCAGCCGGGAGTGCCGCTCGCCCTCGAACTGCAGCACCACGTCGACGAGGTGCTCGAGGATCCGCGGGCCGGCCACCGAGCCGTCCTTGGTGACGTGGCCGACGAGCACCGTCGCGATGTTGCGGTCCTTGGCGACCCGGATCAACGCGGCCGCCACCTCCCGGACCTGGCTGACGTTGCCGGGTGAGCCGTCGATCTCGGCGCTCGCGATGGTCTGCACCGAGTCGACGACCAGGACGGTGGGTTGCACGGCGTCGATGTGGCCGAGCACGGCGGCCAGGTCGGTCTCGGCGGCGAGCATCAGGTCGTCGCGCACCGCGCCGATCCGGTCGGCGCGGAGCCGGACCTGGGCGGCCGACTCCTCGCCGGTGACGTAGAGCGCCCGGCCGCGCTCGGCGACCCGCGCGGCCACGTCGAGCAGCAGCGTCGACTTGCCCACCCCCGGCTCGCCGGCGAGCAGCACGACCGAGCCCGGCACCAGCCCGCCGCCGAGCACCCGGTCGAGCTCGTCGACCCCGGTGGGCACCGCCCTGGCCGCCTCGACGCTGACCTCGCCGATCGGGAGGGCGGGGTTGCTGACCGGACCGGGCGCCGTCGTGCGTACGACCGGGGCGGACATGTCGGTGACCGTCCCCCAGGCCTGGCACTCCCCGCACCGCCCGACCCACTTCGTGGTCGCCCACCCGCACTCGGCGCAGCGGTAGGCGGGACGCTCGCGGACGGCGGTGCGGCTCATGTCGGCGAGCGTAGGTCGGACCACGGACGAAACCCTGCAGGAGCGGGCGGACCCGCTCGGGCGTCGCGCCGGCCGGCTCCCGCTCAGGGCCGGCGGAACGCCTCCAGGGCCATCGCCTCGCGGTAGGTGTCCGGTCCCACGGCGTCGATCAACGGCATCACCTGGCTGGGCATCGACATCAGCGCGCGGACCTTGGCGTCCAACAGGTCCCCGGCCAGCTCCTCGTGGATGACGAGCTCCTCGACCGGCGTGGCCGGCGGTGTGAACCCCATGAAGACGTTCTGCTCGTCGAGCGACGCGACGAAGCGGGCGTTCCAGTCGGGGGTCTTCGTGGCGTACGCGAGCAGGGCGCCCGGCCGGCCCACCTGGCCGAAGGCCGCAGTCGCCCAGCGGCAGGCGGCCTGGTGGTCGTCGTGGCCGGTCATCCCGTCGGGGCCGAAGGTCAGCACCGTGTCGGGCCGTACCTCGGCCATGACTTCAGCGACCCGGCGGACGGCCTCGTCCTGGTCGACCTGCGCACAGCCGCCGTCCGGGTAGTCCAGCCAGTGGTGCTCGGTGATCCCCAGGACAGCCAGGGCCGCCTCCATCTCGGCGGTGCGCACGGCGGCGAGCGGCGCGCCGGGCGGCCACTTCTCCTCGTCGGGCGAGCCGAGCTCGCCGCGTGTCGCGGTGATGCAGACGACGCGGTCACCGGCCCGCACCGCGCGGGCCATCAGCCCGGCGCACAGGTAGGACTCGTCGTCCGGGTGGGCCCAGACGGCCAGGACGGTGCCGAGGGGGTTGTCGCCGCTCATGGCGGGATCGTAGGGCGACGGGGCCGCCGCGTCCCGTCCTAGCGGCGGCGGGTCTTCGGGTCGGCCGGGTGCAGCGCGAAGCGGCGGCGCGACGAGAGGTGCTCCTCCGCCAGCCTGGACAGCTCGTCGTAGCCCTTCTGCCCCATCAGCTCGACCAGCTCGGCGCGCATCGAGACGTAGACCGGCTCGGCGCCGACGTGCGCCTCGGTGTTGCCGCTGCAGTACCAGTCGAGGTCGTGACCGCCGGGGCCCCAGCCGCGCCGGTCGTACTCCGCGATGACCGTCGTCAGCACCTCGGTGCCGTCGGCCCGCTCGACGTGCTCGTAGGTGCGGCGGATCGGTAGCTGCCAGCAGACGTCGGGCTTGGTCTCGAGGAAGTGCCGGCCGGTACGGAGCGCCAGCCCGTGCAGCGCGCAGCCCTCGCCGCCCTCGAAGCCGGGACGGTTGGCGAAGATGCACGCGCCGTCGACGACCCGGGTCTTGCGCGCACCGTCCTCGTCCTTCTCGGTCCACTTCTTGGGGTCGTAGTGCTGCCAGGTCTCCGGGGTGAGCTGCTTGACGAAGCCTTTGACCCGCTTCTCGTCGTCCTTGTCCGAGAAGTGCGCTCCGAGGGTGCAGCAGCCGACACCCTCGGGCTGGTCGGCGTAGATGCCCTGACACCCGTTGCCGAAGATGCATGTCCAGCTGGACGTCAGCCAGGTCAGGTCGCAGCGGAAGCTCTGCTCGGCGTCGTCGGGGTTCGGGAACTCGACCCACGCGCGGGGGAAGTCAAGGGGTACCTCGGGCACGTGGCCCACCTTACGTCCCGTCGGGCGGACATAGGCTGACGACATGAGCCGCACGGTCAGGGTGCCCGGCGCGAAGGTCGCCCTGTCCACCGCCTCGTGCTACCCGGAGACCTGCACCACCGCGTTCGAGATGGCCGCCGCGCTCGGCTTCGACGGCGTGGAGGTGATGGTCTGGACCGACCCGGTGAGCCAGGACCCGGACGCGCTTCGCGGCCTGTCCGAGCGCTACGGCGTGCCGGTGCTCGCGATCCACGCGCCGTGCCTGCTGCTCACGCAGCGGGTGTGGTCGACCGACCCGTGGACCAAGCTGGTCCGGGCACGAGAGGCGGCCGAGCGCGTCGGTGCGCCGACCGTCGTCGTGCACCCGCCCTTCCGGTGGCAGCGGGACTACGCGCGCGGGTTCGTCGAGGGCATCGCGCGGATGCAGAGCGAGACCGACGTGCGCTTCGCGGTGGAGAACATGTTCCCGTGGAAGGCGCGCAACCGGGAGGTGGTCGCCTACCTGCCGCACTGGGACCTGCTCGAGATGGACGTCCCCGACGTCACGCTCGACCTGTCCCACACCGCTGTCTCCGCCTCGGACGCGGTGCGGGTGCTGGACGCGTTGGGGGACCGGCTCTCGCACCTCCACCTCGCTGACGGATCCGGGTCCAACAAGGACGAGCACCTGGTGCCCGGCCGGGGCAACCAGCCCTGCGCCGACGTGCTGGAGCGGCTCGCGCGCACCGGCTTCGACGGTTCGGTGGTCCTCGAGATCAACACCCGTCGAGCGGTCAACCGGGACGAGCGCGAGGCCGACCTCGCCGAGGGCCTGGCCTTCGCGCGGCTCAACCTCGCCAGCGCCCATGAGGCGGGCACGGCTCCATGACGGCGTACGCGCCGATCGCTGCGGCGCGGCCGTGACCGAGCGCCGGCTCTTCGACGCGGTCGCGGCGGACTACGACGCCTACCGGCCGGACTACCCTGCCCAGCTCTTCGACGCCCTCGAGTCGGCCATGGGCCAGCCGCTGCTGTGGTCGTCGGTGTGCGACGTCGGCGCCGGCACCGGGATCTCGTCGCGCGCGCTCGCGGGCCGCGGCGCGACGGTCACCGCCGTCGAGCCGGGGATCGACGCGCTGCGGGTGCTGAGGGCGCGCTCCACCTCGCGGGTGCAGGCCGTCGTGGGCGACGGCAACGCGCTGCCACTGGCCGACGGCCAGTTCGACCTGGTGTCCTACGCCCAGTCCTTCCACTGGACCGACGCCGACCGGTCGGTGGCCGAGGCGTTCCGCGTCCTCAAGCCCGGTGCGGTGCTCGCGCTGTGGTGGAACCAGCACGACCAGAGCGTCCAGTGGCTGCACGAGCACGACCGCCGGGTCTTCGCCGCCTGCGGCGTTCCTCCGCATGCCGCCGACTCGTGGACGGCCGACCTGCTGGCCGGTGAGCCGTGGAACCGCAAGGTCGCGACCGTCGAGATCCCGTGGTCGCGCCAGGTGACGATGGCGGACTACGGCCGCAACCTGATGACGAAGTCCTACGTCTTCGCGCTGGGACCCCGAGGGCGCCGCCGAGGTGGTGGAGGCCGAGCTCGCCGAGCTCAGTCCCGTGCACCCCTCAGGCGTCATGGACGAGCCCTTCGTGACGTACGCCGTCTTCGCCCGCAACTAGCCTCGCGGCGTCGTGGTGGGTCCCTTCCGGAACAAGGCCGCTGCAACCGGTTGCGACCCGGACCGGTCGGCGACGGATCCGTAACGGACGCACCGAGGGACACCGGCAGGCATCATGGCGACGTGGTGAGCGAGTAATGGCGGACACGGCGCGACGCGGTCCGGGGCGACCGGCCGACGGCGGCGACCGGCGGGCGCTGATCCTCGCGGCCGCGAGGGAGGAGTTCGCCGGCAAGGGGTACGCCGCGGCCAGTGTGCGAGGGATAGCCCGGTCCGCCGAGGTCGACCCGGCCCTCGTCCACCACTACTTCGGCACCAAGGAGCAGGTCTTCGTCGCCGCGATGGAGCTGCCCTTCACGCCGGCCGAGCTCGTGCCGCAGATCCTCGACGGGCCGAGGGACGAGCTGGGCGAGCGGCTGGTCCGGACCTTCCTCGGCGTCTGGTCTCATCCGGACTTCCGGGCCCCGATGCTCGGCATGCTGCGGTCCGCGATGACGGGTGAGCAGGGGGCGGCGATGATGCGTGAGTTCGTCGGCAGCGCCCTGCTCGGCCGGCTCGCGGCGGCCATCGGCCCCATCGACCCGCTGCGGGTCCAGGTGGCGGCCGCCCAGATGGTCGGCGTCGTGATTCTCCGTCACGTGGTGCTGATCGAGCCGCTCGCCTCGGCCCCCGAGGACGACGTGGTCGCCCTGGTGGCCCCGACCCTGCAGCGCTACCTCACGCCCGACGTCAGGGTTGACGGCGGCCGGGACGCCGGTGCATATTCATTGGGTGATGAATAACCTGTCGGACGACCTGCCGGCGCCGGCTGTGTCGGCTGTCTCCGTCCGTGACCTGCGCGTGGTGCGCGGCGGGCGCACGGTGCTCGACGGGCTGTCCTTCGAGGTGCCGGTGGGCAGCGTGACCGGCCTGCTGGGCCCCAGCGGCTGCGGCAAGAGCACCGTGATGCGCTCGGTCGTCGGCGTGCAGGTGATCGAGAGCGGCACGGTCGAGGTGCTCGGCCGGCCGGCAGGGTCGAAGGAGCTGCGCCGCTCGGTCGGCTACGTCACCCAGGCGCCGTCCGTCTACGCAGACCTCACGGTGCGCGAGAACCTGCGCTACTTCGCCGCTGTCCTCGGCGCGCCGTCGACGGACGTCGACCGCGTCGTCGACGAGGTCGGGCTCGGCACCCACGCTGATGCCGTCACCGGCCGGCTGTCCGGCGGACAGGAGGCCAGGGTCTCGCTCGCCGCCGCGCTGCTGGGCACGCCCGAGCTGCTGGTGCTCGACGAGCCCACCGTCGGGCTCGACCCCGTGCTGCGCGAGGACCTGTGGGGCCTCTTCACCTCCCTCGCCGCAGCCGGCCGCACCTTGCTGGTCAGCAGCCACGTCATGGACGAGGCGACCCGGTGCGAGCGGCTGCTGCTGATGCGCGAGGGCGGACTGCTCGCCGACGACACCCCGCAGGCGCTGCTCGACAGGACCGGCGCGGCCGACATGGAGGCGGCGTTCCTCGACCTGGTCCGGGCCGCCGCGGACCGGGCTGCCGGACAGTCGGCGGAGCGCCCGTCCGAGAGGAGCCCGGCATGAACGCCCGCATCACACTGGCCACCACCGGCCGGGTCCTGGCGCAGCTGCGCCACGACCACCGCACCCTCGCGATGCTGGTCGTGGTGCCCAGCGTGCTCGTCGGGCTGCTCGCCTGGGTCTTCAACGGGACGAGCACCTTCGACTCGATCGGTGCCCCCCTGCTCGGTGTCTTTCCCTTCGTCGTGATGTTCCTCGTCACGTCGGTCGCCACCTTGCGGGAGCGCACGTCGGGGACCCTCGAACGGCTGCTCACGATGCCGATCGGCAAGCTCGACCTGCTGCTCGGCTACGGGCTGGCCTTCGGTCTCGTCGCCATCGTGCAGGCCAGCGTGGCGACGGCGCTCTCGGTGTACGCCCTCGACCTGGACATCGAGGGACCCGTGTGGTTCCTGCTGGTCGTCGCGGTGCTCGTCGCTGTCCTCGGCATGGCACTCGGCCTCTTCGTCAGCGCCTTCGCGTCCACCGAGTTCCAGGCCGTGCAGTTCATGCCCGCATTCGTCCTGCCGCAGTTCCTCCTGTGCGGGCTGCTGGTGCAGCGCGACACGATGGACACCGCGCTCCGGTGGGTCTCCAACGTGCTGCCGCTGTCCTACGCGGTCGACGCCATGCGCTCCCTCACGACGAGCGAAGAGGTCGACCCGGGTGCCTGGGCCGACCTCTCCGTCGTCGTGCTGGCGATCCTGCTGGCGCTGGGTCTCGGTGCTGCGACCCTGCGCCGTCGGACGCCCTAGCTGCGCCCGCCGGTCAGTGGTAGCGCCGCAGCGAGCTGCCCACGGGTGACGAGCCGGCGTACTCCTCGTCGGAGCGGTCCCGGTCGCGGCCGCGCAGGTCGATCTGCCGGTCCCCGTCCGGGTGCCCCGCGTCGCCCTGCTCGGCGTCCTGGGCGGTGAGCGGCTCGGCGATGTCCTCCAGCGGCTGCTTCTCGGCGTTGACGGCGAGGAACACAGCCACCAACCCGGCGGCGATCATGAGGCCGGCGCCGATGTAGTAGCCGTTGATCACCTGGTCCTTGCCCTGCTCGATGAACTTGCCGAACAGGATCGGGCCGATGATGCCTCCCAGGCCGGTGCCGACCGCGTAGAAGAACGCGATCGCCATGGCCCGGGTCTCCATCGGGAAGATCTCCGAGACGGTGAGGTAGGCAGCACTGGCGCCGGCCGAGGCGAAGAAGAAGACGATGCACCACATGAGGGTGAGAGTGTTCGCCGACAGCGAGCCGTTGTGGAAGAGGACCCCGGTCAGGATCAGGACCAGGCCAGACAGGATGTACGTCGAGGAGATCATGATGCGCCGCCCGACGGTGTCGAACAGGTGGCCCAGCAGCAGCGGGCCGGCGAAGTTCCCGATGGCGAGCGGGATGAGGTACCACGGTGCCTTCGCGGTGTCGACCTTCACGATGTCGGTGAGCACGAGCGCGAAGGTGAAGAACACCGCGTTGTAGAGGAACGCCTGGCCGATGAAGAGCGAGAGCCCCAGCACGAAGCGCTTCGGGTAGAGCTTCCAGGCCGTCTTGGCGATCTCGCCGAAGCCGATCGTCTTGCGCTGCCGCACGGTGAGGTAGTCGTCGCTGTCCTCGGCCCTGGGCAGCCGCTCGTCGGTGGAGTCCTCGACCTGGCTCTCGATGTCGCGGACGATGCGCTCGGCGCCCTTCTCCTTGCCGTGGATGAACAGCCAGCGCGGGCTCTCCGGGACGAACTTGCGGACGAAGAGGATGCCGATCCCGAGGACGGCGCCGAGCCCGAACGCGATGCGCCAGCCGAGGTCCTTGGCGAAGTAGTCCTCGTTGAGCAGGAACACAGAAAGGGCGGCACCGAGGGCAGTGCCCAGCCAGAAGGAGCCGTTGATGATGAGGTCGACGCGGCCCCGGACCCGCGCGGGGATGAGCTCGTCGATGGCCGAGTTGATGGCGGCGTACTCACCGCCGATACCGGCGCCGGTGAAGAAGCGGCACACGAAGAACCACATCGGGTTCATCGAGAAGGCGGTGAGCACCGTGGCGGCCAGGTAGACGGCCAGGGTGACCATGAAGAGCTTCTTGCGGCCGAGCCGGTCGGTCAGGTAGCCGAAGAACAGCGCGCCCAGGCAGGCACCGGCCACGTAGACGCCGGCCGCGATGCCGATCTGGCTCTCCGTGAGCTCCAGGCCGCTGCCCTTCTCGGTCAGCCGGCCGGCGATGGAGCCGACGATGGTGACCTCGAGGCCGTCGAGGATCCAGACCGTGCCGAGTCCGATGACGACGAGCCAGTGCCACCTCGCCCAGGGCAACCGGTCCAACCGGGCCGGGATGTTGGTCTTGATGGTGCCGGTCTCAACTCCGCTCACGGCGGCCTCCCGCTACGTCGATGCGCACCGGTCGGGGCGGCCGGTGGACGAACCGGAGGGGGAATTGCCCGCCGCGGCTGGCACGAAACCTGCAGGTGACACGGCCGTGACGGGCGGCCCACGCCCTGGCGTTAGCCTGACCCGGCGTGCGACGACGAGGTCGCCCGCCGCCTGAGGAGGTCTTGAGTTGCTGCGGCGAGTCCTGCTGTCGATGTCGCGGAGCGGCCGGATCCGCCACCTGGTGGAGACCGCCCCCGTGTCCCGTTCGGTCGTCGCCCGGTTCGTGGCGGGCACCTCTGCCGAGGAGGCGGTCACCGCGGTCCGGGCACTGGCCGGTCGCAACCTGCTGGCCTCGCTCGACCACCTCGGCGAGGACACGCTGCTCCGCGAGCAGGCCGACGCGACCCGCGAGGCCTACCTCCGGCTGCTCAAGCTGCTCGCCGACGGCGGGCTCACCGGCTCGTCCGAGGTGTCGGTCAAGCTGTCGGCTGTCGGCCAGGCCCTACCGGGTGACGGCGAGAAGGTCGCGCTCGACAACGCCTTCGCGATCTGCGAGGCCGCCCGCGCCGCCGGCACCACGGTGACGCTGGACATGGAGGACCACACCACCACCGACTCGACGCTGGGCATCCTGCGCGACCTGCGCGTCGACTTCCCGGAGACCGGCGCTGTCCTGCAGGCCTACCTGCGACGGACCGAGGCCGACTGCCGCGACCTGGCTTACGAGGGCTCGCGGGTCCGGCTGTGCAAGGGCGCCTACAGGGAGCCAGAGTCGGTCGCGTTCCAGGGCCGGTCGGACGTCGACCGCGCCTACGTCCGCGCACTGCGCGTGCTGATGGAGGGTCCTGGCTACCCGATGGTCGCCACGCACGACCCGCGGCTCGTGGCCATCACCGAGGAGCTCGCTCGGCGCACCGGTCGCGCGAAGGACAGCTTCGAGTTCCAGATGCTCTTCGGCATCCGGCCGCACGAGCAGGAGCGCCTGGCGCGCCAGGGGCAGAGGATGCGCGTCTACGTCCCCTACGGCGACGAGTGGTACGGCTACCTCGTGCGCCGGATGGCCGAGAAGCCGGCCAACCTGTCCTTCTTCCTCAGAGCCGTCGCCACCAAGGGGTAGGTCCGACATGGCGCAGCGGGTCGCGGTGCTCGGCACCGGCAAGATGGGCGAGGCGCTGCTGTCGGGGATGTTGCGCAGCGGGACGGCCCCCGCCGACGTCGTCGTCACCGCGCGCCGCGAGGAGCGGGCCGCGAGCCTGCGCGAGCGGTACGCCGTCGAGGTGCTCGGCAACGCGGAGGCCGCGCGCTGGGCCGAGACGCTGATCCTGACCGTGAAGCCGCAGGACATGGGAGCCCTTCTCGACGAGCTCGGTCCGCACGTCCCTGCCGACCGGCTGGTCGTCACGGCAGCAGCCGGCACGACCACGGCGTTCATCGAGGAGCGGCTCGCCGACGGCACACCGGTCGTGCGCGTCATGTCCAACACCCCGGTGCTCGTCGACGAGGCGATGAGTGCCATCTCGGCCGGGAGCCACGCGCAGGAGGCGCACCTCGCACGCACCGAGTCCATCTTCGCCCCCGTCGGCCGGACCATCCGGGTCCCCGAGTCGCAGCAGGACGCGGTGACTGCCCTCTCGGGCTCCGGTCCGGCGTACTTCTTCTACCTGGTCGAGGCGATGACCGACGCCGGGATCCTGCTCGGCCTGCCCCGGCAGGTGGCGCACGACCTGATCGTGCAGACCGCGATCGGCTCGGCGGTCATGCTGCGCGACTCGGGGGAGCGGCCGTCGACGCTGCGCGAGCAGGTGACGTCGCCCGCGGGAACGACGATCAACGCGATCCGCGAGATGGAGAACCACGGCGTGCGGGCCGCGATGCTCGCCGCGCTCGAGGCGGCCCGCGACCGCGGCCGCGAGCTCGCGGCCGGTGGCTGAGGAGGCGGCGATGACGGTGGCTGACGGGAGCGGCCCAGGGGCCCTCGATGATCTGGAGGTGCCGCAGCCGGCGCTGCTCTTCGACCTGGACGGCACGCTGGTCGACTCGGTCTACCAGCACGTGACGGCGTGGCAGGAGGCGTTGGCCGAGCTGGGGATCCCCCTGTCGGTGTGGCGCATCCACCGGCGCATCGGCATGAGCGGCGGGCTCTTCCTCGACGCGCTGCAGCGCGAGACGGGCGTACCGCTGGACGCCGATGCCCTGCAGCGCCTCAAGGACGGGCACGCCCGCGCCTACCTGGCCCGCGCGGACTCGGTCGTGCCCGCTGCCCGGCGCCCGCGAGCTGCTGCACCACCTGCACGACCGAGGCGTGCCCTTCGCGATCGCGACCAGCGGCGCGCGCCGGACGGCTGCCACCGCGATCGAGATGTTCGGCCTGCCTGCCGACGTGCCGGTCGTCACCCGCGACCTGGTGGAGCGGGCCAAGCCGGACCCGCACCTGTTCCTCGCCGCCGCCAAGCTGCTCGGCGTCGCTCCGGGCAACTCCTTCGTGGTCGGCGACAGTGTGTGGGACCTGCTCGCCGCCCAGCGCGCCGGCGCCCTCGGCATCGGCCTGCTCTCCGGTGGCTACGGCCGCGAGGAGCTCGAACGCGCCGGCGCCTACCGCGTCTACGCCGACCCGGCCGAGATGCTCACCCGCCTCGAGGAGGTCGGCGTCCGGCCTTGAGGTCGGGCGCGGTCTCGGCCTGAGGCTCAAGGGGGTTTTGTCCAACCCCCTCTCTACGTTCGAGGCATGACAGCGACGGCCGTCGAGGCGGTGGAGTTCGGGTTCGGCCCGGCGCTGCTGGAGCGGGCCCTGGAGGGTGAGGTGTCGCTGGTCGGTGCGGTGCAGCTGGCGGAGGCGGTGACCACCCGCCTTCCGTACGACGCTGCAGGGCTGGACGGGGACGCCCGCGTCGACCTGCTGCGGGTCTGGGAGCGGCTGGAGGCGATGGTCGCCGGTTGCAAGCAGCTCGCGCTGGCCGCGGTCGTGGATGCCACGACAGACCTGGGGTTGGCCCCGGAGGACGCCCGGCACGAGGTCGCAGCGGCACTGCGGCTGGCGCCGGTGACCGCCGACGAGCGGACCCGGATCGCGGTCGAGCTGCGCGACCGGCTGCCCGGGACCTTGCGGAAGCTCTGCTCCGGTGAGATCGGCTGGCGGCAGGCGGCCAATGTCGCCGACGGGGTGGCCGGTCTTCCTGACGGGGTGGCGCGGGCGGTGGAGGCCCGGGTGCTGGACCGGATGCCGCAGCAGACCGCGGCCGAGACGCGCCGGGCGGTCGCTGACGCCGTGGTGCGGGTCGACCCGGCGGTCGCCGCGGCGCGCGCCGAGAAGGCACAGGGCGAGCGGCGGATCGAGCGGCTGACTCAGCCGGACTCGATGCAGTCGTGGTGGTTCCCGGTGCCGGCCGATGTCGAGCACGACATGTGGTCCGCCGCGACCGCCCGCGCGACCGCGGTGAAGGCGGTCAGGGCAGCCGCCGGTCTCGACGAGATCGGCCTCGACGCGCTGCGGGTGGACGTCGTCCGTGACGCGATCCTGGGCACTCGCCGATCCGGCGACGCCTGAGGCTGTTGGCAAGCCGGGACGCCACCTGCCGAAGTGCTCGTGCGGCGGGAAGCAGGTTGCCGCAGTCGTGGTGGACCTGCCCACCGCCTTGGGCCTGGCGAACAACCCGGGGGTGATCCCTGGCTACGGGTCTGTCCCTGGCCCCATGGCGCGCGCGATGGCTGCCGACCGTGACTGGGTTCGCTGGACCATCGACCCCGGCACCCGTCAGGTCATCGACCGCGGCGCCGACACCTACCGGCCGTCCGAGAAGATGCTCGCCTTCCTCGCCGCCCGCGACCGCACCTGCGGATTCCCCGGCTGCCACCGCCGAGCTCAGGAGTGCGACTGCGACCACGTGATCCGCTACGGCTTGCCCAACGGCAAGACCATCACGATCAATCTCGGCCCGCTGTGCCGCCAGCATCACAACGCCAAGACCCACGGTCGCTGGAAGCTGACCTACGACCCCCTCACCCACACCAAGGCCTGGACCAGCCCGCTGGGCAAGACCTACGCCCGAGGCACCGACCCCCCGCTCGAATGACCCCTACGTGATCACCGGCGTGCCTCGTCCACCCGTGCCGAAGTATTCGTCGCGATCGGTTCCGCGTCAGGGGCTCTCGGCGTACCAGGTTTCGTGGATGGTGCGGCGCAGCACGGCCCTCTGCAGGGCCTGGATGAGGATCCCGACGATCGCCAGCACCAGCAGGACCAGTGACCAGGCCCAGCCGTTCTCGACGGTGTCGGTGAAGTCGCCCCTTGTGAAGTCGGCGGAGTTCAGCGAGCCCACCAGCAGCATCAGGCCACCGACCACACCGACCGCGCCTGCAAACGAGCTGAACACGACGAGCACGATCGCCGGCATGTCGACGAAGATCGACAAAAGGCCGAGGATGGCGCCGACGACCGTGCCCACCAGCACGGCCACCCAGTTCCAGTCGACGCCGAGGGCGACGACCAGGCCTGAGCCGATCGCGAAGCCGAACGCCGCCATCGCGAGGATGATCGCGACGTAGTAGTAGAGGTAGGCGAGGACCGCAAACACCACAGCGAAGACCAGGCCCAACACCCAGCCGAGCACGGTCCCGAGGAACCGCTCGTCGGCGAGGCCGGCGACGAGTCCGGCGCCGAAGGCGAACCCGGCAAAGAAGCCCCAGATCGGGATCACGAGCCGGAGCACGAACTGGCCCGCGAAGAGCATGGCGCCGCCGGCGATTATCGCCAGGAGGCCAAGGAGGATGTCTGCCATGCAAGCAAGGTATGGGCCACAGTCCTCCCCGGTCCGGCGCGACACGTTCCGTCCGCTGGTCTTTTCTCTGCGCTGATCCACCTATCGCGAGGCACAGGGTGATGGCATCGGCCGTCATCTCCCGCCCAGTTGCACCGCTCACCGGTCGACGGAGCCGGCGGCCAGTCCGACCTCGAGCTGTCGAGTAGTGCCAACTCCGGAGTGATGGCTCGGCCGGTACTGCTTCCATTGCGAACGCGGGTGCGACCAACGTCGACCCGCGTTGGTCGGTGACGAGACGTCGCTACCAGGCGGGCGCACGCCGCAGGACATGACAAGTTCACCCGTGCTCCGATGGGCGGGACGCTCAGGAGCCTGACGTGTAGACCGCCAAGATGTACCCAGCCGATGAATAGTGGTCCCGGGTCGAGTCGATAGGGGGCATGACGGCAGGAAGGGATGAAGCCATGACCGAAGGGCAGATCGATCCGAGGTATGGCGACGCGTCGGCCACCGCACCACCGTGGGGTGAGATCGAGCGGCTCCTCACGGAAGCGCAGCTCTACTGGATCGTCACGGTCCGGGTGGACGGGCGCCCACACGCTGTGCCCCTGGTCGGCGTCTGGCACGCTGGCGGGTTCGCCTTCTGCACGGGTGCGGAGGAGCAGAAGCACCGCAACCTCGACGAGAACCCGCATGTCGCGGTGACCACCGGCAACACGGGTGCGACCGGGTGGAACAGCGGTAAGGACGTCGTGGTTGAGGGCACGGCGGTTCGGGTTACCGACGCCGAGACCTTGCAATTGCTGGCGGACGCCTGGCTTGCCAAGTATGGGGAGGACTGGCACTTTGAGGTCCGCGGGGAGGAGTTCGTAGAGGTCAGCGACTCCGGTGGCAGCACCACAGGCGGGGCGCATGTATACCGGGTCGAGCCAGCGAAGGTGATCGCCTTCGGCGACGCGCATGGCCAGACGACTTATCGCCTCTGACAGTCATACCGCCGACGTCAGACGGGGACGTTGAGGGTGGCGGTCAGGCCGCTGTCGACCGAGCCGGTCACCTTGGCCATCTGCAGCGAGTAGCCGTCGCTGAAGACCATGTCGCGGTCCAGCGACGTCTGGTCGAGGTTGGCGGTGCTCGTGCCGTAGCCGTCGGTCGCGTAGACCCTGCGGCTGACGTCCTCGGGCAGGGCGAGCTGGGTGGTGCGCAGCTTGTTGCTCGCGCTCGTCGCGTCGTCGATGCCCGGATAGACCTCGAAGTGGATGTGCGGCCACCGGCCCGAGTAGGCGGCCGGGTAGATGCTGGTGAAGGTGACGTAGCCGTCGCCGTCGGCCTCCTGCACGCCGCGCAGGTAGTTCTCTTCCGTGACGCCGTCGGAGTAGAGCGAGTAGCGGCCCTCGCGGTCGCAGTGCCACAGGTAGACCGCGGCACCGGCCAGCCCGCCGGCCGACCCACCGTCGGAGACGTCGAGGACGCGCAGTCGAACGGTCAGCGGTACGCCCTCGGCGACCGTGGTCGAGGACCCGAAGCTCGTGGTGATGTCGCTGCGCACGATGCCGCTCTCGGTCAGCACGTTGACCCCGTTGGAGCCGTCACCGGGGAAGGGCCCCGCGGTCTCCTCGGGGATCTCGCCCTCGCCCACGTCGACGGCCGAGTCGCCACCACCGGGCCCACCCGCGGGCGGTCCCGCCGTCGGGCGGGGCTGCGGCCGACGAGCTGGAGCCACCCGACGAGCCGGTCGTCGTCGCGTCGTCGCCGCTGCACCCGGCGACCGTGGCGGCCAGGCCGAGCCCGCCGAGGATCCCGAGCGCGCGCCGCCGGCTGACCAGGGTCGGCAGGTCGTGCGAGAGGCCCTTGTCGTGGTCCTCGAGCTCGTCGTGCCCGGTCCGTACGTGCGGCATGGCAGCGCTCCTCGCGTCGGTGCGTCGTCGGTGACCCGACCCTGCCGGGTCTTCCTGGACGAACGCTGTGCGGTTGCTGTGGCCTGTCAGCGAAGAGCGATGGATGCCCGCGGGGGCTTGGCCACCGTCGGCCAGCCACAGGACTTCAGCCGGCTCACCAGGAACCGCCGCTCCCGCGGGTCGACCGACAGCCGCCAGCGCCACTTCACCGCGACCCAGTCGGCGACGTAGTCGCAGCGCGCCGCCCTGCGTGGGGGCAGCCAGCTCTGCGGCTCAGCACTGCCGCGCGACGACAGCACGGCGTTGGTCGCCACCGTCAGCGTCTCGCGGTAGCCGAGGTCGTTGGTCAGCGCGCGCCGTGTCGACAGCGACCAGCGTCGGGCACCGGACTGCCAGGCCTCGGCGAGCGGGACGGCGGACCCGATGCCGACGAGTGAGAGCTTCGAGCGGGCGACGCCGTTCCACGTGGAGTACCACTTGCCACCGGTCAGCCCGCAGGACTCGGTCATCAGTGGTGGCCGTCTCGCCTCGGCGACCAGGACCTCGGCGCGCGTGCTGCACCGGTCGCCGTCGGCGTCGGCCCAGCCACCGAAGCTGGTCCGCTTGTAACCCCTCGGCTTCTCCTTGGCCTTGGCCAGCTGCCCGAGCAGCGTCCGGCTCGAGACCTTGGGCCGCGCCGGCGACGGCATCGTCAGCGACACCGGTGTCTGCGCCGAGTAGTTCTCCGACGGGTCGAACGAGTCCACGCTCCAGATGTACGTCGCGCCGCTGACCAGGCCGCTGTCGGTGAACGACGTCTGGCCGGCACCGAGGGTTGCGACGACCCGGCCGTTTCGGCGGACCGTGTAGCCGCCGACGGCGAACGCGTCGGTCGACGGTCGCCAGCTCAGGTCGGCGGTCGTCGCCGACGTCGCGCGGGCCGTCACACCGGAGGGCTTGCTCGGCGGGAAGGTGTCGCCGGTGCTCTTGCAGCCGACGAAGCCCGAGTCGCGGACCTCGCCGGTCGAGGTGACGTAGGCGTAGTCGGCCCCGTCGGTCCCGAGGTCGAGGCGCAGGGCACCCGACTCGGCGACCGCGGACACCGCCCGCGAGTCGGCGTAGAGCGGCGGGACAGCCTCGTGCCCGCCGGCCCCGGCGATCAGCTGGGTGACCCCGCGGTCGTCCGGCACGCCGGTGCGGTCGAGGGGCAACCAGCGCTCGTACGCGTGGGTGTGGCCGGTGACCGCGAGCGTCACCCGACGGTCGGCCAGCAGCGCCCAGACCGCTGCGAGCCCGGCCTTGCCCTTGTGCCCGGAGATCGACCACCGCGGGTGGTGCATGTAGGCGATCGTGCAGCGCGCCCGGTTTGCGCCCAGGTCGGACTTGAGCCACTCGTACTGCCTGGTCCCTGGCTTCAGCTGGTTGTAGGCGCCGTTGGTGTCGAAGGCCACGATGTGCCAGCCCGCCACGTCGTAGCTGTAGTAGTGGGGCGTGTTGCGGCCCCAGTAGTCGAAGAACCCGGCGGCGCCCGTCGTCTTGTACTCGTGGTTGCCGATGACCGGGTTGGTGATGTCGCGGAAGCGGCCGTAGCCGTTGGGCGTGGAGTACCAGTTGTCGTACTCGTATGCGGAGCCGCGCTCGTAGACGTCGCCGAGGTAAGCCAGCATGTTCGGCTGCCAGCCGGCGATGAGTGAGGCGACCTCCTCGCCGCGGCCGGAGCCGTCGGCGCCGTCGCCCACCGCCACCCAGCGGAAGGGCTTGCCCGGCTCGGGCGTCGTGCCGGGCGCCACCGAGAATCTGCGGCCGCTGGTGAAGGGCGTGGTCACCCCGTTGGCGATCGTCGCGGTCGTCGTGGCGTCGTAGGTGTCGTCGTCGACGAGCTTGGCGCGCACCCGCAGCGTCCCGGTGGTGTCCAGCTGCCGGTCGGTCCGCCAGGTCATCGTGTAGCGGCCGCTGCCGTCGGTCTCGTTGTCGGTGAGCAGGTAGCGGCCGGCGAAGTAGAAGGCGAGCCGCTTGACCCCGGGTGCGACCTTGCCGGCCGCCGGCCAGACCGACACCGTGGCGCCGAGCGTGACGGTCCCTGACAGGACCCCGTCGGGCACCTCTGCGCACACCTGCACCGTGTAGTCGATGGTCGGAGTGGTGGTGCAGGCCGTCGCCGCGGACGCCGGCGAGGCTCCGAGGACGGGCGCGACGAGGCCGGAGATCACGGCGAGGACGGGCAGGAGGACACGGAGGGCGGCGGTTCGAGGTGGCACCTGGACACTGTCCGGGAGCCCTCGCCGCCTGTCCCGGTTTTGACCAGATCGCGACGTTCGGAGGATGCCTGCCTAGATCGGCATGTCGATGAACGGCGAGCTGTACGCGGGCTCGGCCTCGAGCACGTCGGCGGCCTCGCCGACACTCGTCCGGGAGCGCTCGGCCTCGACCACCATGCCGAGCAGCCGCACGTCGCCCGGCGTCGCCAGCCCGGTGACCACCGGTAGCGACAGCGCCCACGAGACGGCTGCGGTCACGGTGCGCGGATCGGTGAGCGGCTCGTACCAGGTGGTGAAGTCGTGGCCGTCAGACAGGCCGTCGGTCCAGTTCCGGCGCGCCACGGTCTTGATCACCATCAACCCGGCGTCCTGGCGCTGCACCTCCTCGACGAGGGCGTCGTAGGCCGAGCGGTACGACGCATCGCGGCTCAGGACGAGGTTGATCGGGGTGAGCACGGTCGCGAAGGGGAAGCGCCGCAGGGCCTCGAGGTGGGTCGTCGGGGCCTCGTGACCGTGCCCGGTGATGCCGACAGCGCCGACCAGGCCCTCCTCCTGCGCGCGCACCGCAGCCTCGAGCGCGCCGCCCTTGCCGGTCGCTCGGTCGAGGTCGGCCAGGTCGCCGACCGCGTGCAGCTGCAGCAGATCGACCCGGTCGACCCGCAACCGATCCAGCGACTCGTTGATCTGGCGCCAGGCGGCGTCCGCCGCGCGCTCGCCGGTCTTGGTCGCGAGGAACACGTCGGAGAAGCCACCGCGCAGCCGGGCGAAGGCGGCGCCCAGGCGGACCTCGGCCTCGCCGTAGCTTCGCGCGACGTCGAAGTGGTTGATCCCTGCGTCGAGCGCCTCCTGCACCGCGCGGTCAGCGACCTCCTGGCTCACGTCGGCCAGGGCGGCCGCGCCGTAGATCAGCACGGAACTGACATGGCCGGTCCGGCCGAGTCGTCGGGTCTCCATCAGGTTGCCTCCTCGCTTCGGCGGTCAGTGCTCGCGGGCCGCTGCAGGCGGGCAGGTCGCAATGCGCGGACCGCCCGAATCGTCAGGACCAGCATCACAGTCAGCCCTACGGTGGCGATGCCGAGCCCGAGCCGGCCGTTCAAGGGCAGGACGATGCCCACCGCGCCGCCGACCACCCATGACAGCTGCAGGAGCGTCTCGGACCGGGCGAAGGCGGAGGTGCGGACCGCCTCCGGGACGTCTCTCTGCACGATCGCGTCCAGCGACAGCTTGCCCAGGGACTGCGCGAGGCCGGCCGCGAGCGCCACGGCCAGCACCGTGACCACGCCGTAGACGAACGCGCCGGCGGCAGCAGCGACGGTGAGGATCGTGAGCACGATGACGATCACCATCTCGGGGGCCCGGGTGCGCAGCTTGGCCCCGATGGTGGTGCCGACGGTGCTGCCGATGGCGGCCGACCCCGCGACCAGCCCGAAGGCGACGGTGTCGTCGAGCCCACCGACCGGGTGCTCGCGCAGCAAGAAGGCGAGGAAGAGCGTCAGGAAACCGGAGAAGGCGCGCAGCGCGCCGTTGGCCCGCAGCGCCGCCACGACGGCAGGCCCGACACTGGTCCGGCGGATGATCGGGCCGGTGTCGTCCAGCGACAGCGTCGTGGGCGTCTCGCCGACCGTCGAGTCGACCTTCGCAGGCAGCCGCAGGGCGAGCACCATGCCGACGAGGAAGACGCCGAAGGCCAGCCGCAGCGACCACCCGGGACCGGCGAGCGACAGCAGGCCGGCCAGCCCGGCGCCGCAGGCACCGGACACGATGCCCGCCAGCGAGATGCGGGCGTTGGCGGCGACCAGGGTGTAGCCCTTCGGCAGCAACCGCGGCACGGTGGCCGAGCGCGTGACGCCGTACGCCTTGGACGACACGAGGCAGGCGAAGGCCGCCGGGTAGAGCGAGAGGTCGTTGCCCGCGACCGCGCCGGCGAGCACCCAGGTGGCGAAGCACCGCGCGAGCATCGTCGCGGCGATGGCATAGCGGCGGCCGTGGCGGAACCGGTCCAGGAGCGGACCCACGACCGGGGCCATGAGGGCGAACGGCGCCATCGTGATCAGCAGGTAGAGGGCGACCCTGCCCCGGGCCTCCCCGATGGGTACCGAGAAGAACAGCGTGTTGGCCAGCGCGACGGCCACCATCGCGTCGCCCGCGGTGTTGACGCCGTGCAGCTCGATCAGCCGCCCGAGGCCGGACTCACCGGCTCCATGGGCGTGCGTGACGCGACGCACCCGCCGTGCGGTGCCCATGGCCCCGGACCTGGTCAGCCGGACGGCGCCGCGCCCGGTCCGGGCAGCGTCGCGCCCCAGGTCGGCGAACCTGCCACGGCGCGACACGCCTCCATCCTGCCGGGTCCGGGCGACCGGCTCGCGCGCCCGGTTCACGCGCCCGGTTCACGCGCCCGTGTCGCCAGGTGCGTCCCGGTGGGGGAGAATCGCGGTCGTGACCACTTCGGCAGCCACGACAACCGCCCGCAAGGCCGCGACCGACGCCGTCCTCACCGGTGCCGTCGACATCGCCCGGGCGGCGGCCGCCGAGCTCGCGGCGTCGTCGATGGTCGCCGAGGTCGGCGAGCACCTGGGCGCCGACGTCGAGGGGGAGCGGCTCGTGACCCATCGCTTCGCCTGCCTGGACCCGGCATACCGCGGCTGGCACTGGGCGGTCACCGTCACCCGGCTCTCGCGCAGCCGGACGGTAACCGTCTGCGACTCGGTCCTGCTGCCCGGCGACGACGCGCTGCTCGCCAAGGAGTGGGTGCCCTGGAGCAAGCGCCTCGAGCCGGGCGACCTCGGTGTCGGTGACCTGCTGCCGACCGAGGCCGATGACGACCGGCTCGAGCCGGGCTACGCCCTCTCGGGCGAGGACGCCGACGAGGTCGCGGTCTGGGAGCTCGGCCTGGGCCGCGCCCGGGTGCTGTCCCCGCTGGGCCGCGACGACGCGGTCGACCGCTGGTACTCCGGCGAGGGCGGCCCGACCGCGCCGATCGCCGAGGCGGCACCGGCGCCCTGCGCGTCCTGCGGCTTCTTGACGCCGCTCGCCGGCTCGTTGCGTCAGCTCTTCGGGGTGTGCACCAACGCCTACTCGCCCTCCGACGGCCGCGTCGTGTCCTACGACCACGGCTGCGGCGCGCACTCGGAGGTCGCCGTGCTGCCCGCGCAGGTCGAGGTGACCGCGCCGCTCATCGACGAGGTCGGCTACGACGTCATCGCGGTCCGCCCGGTCGCTCACACCCCGGGCTCGGTCGACGACGCCGCCGACCCGGAGGAGCTCGGGCACTCCTGACGGGCGCCCGTCCGGCTCAGGCCGGCGGGGCGTCCGAGCGGTCCCCGGAGCCGGCGTGGTCGGCCTCGATGCGGGCCAGGGCGGCCCGGCGGCGACGTACGTGCCGGATGCCGATCAGCCCGAGGCCGAAGCCGGCAGCGGCGATCCAGACCCACGACTCGTGGCCGTCGTCCTCGAGCCGGCCGTACATCGCGACGAGCACCACGAGGAGCACGGCCCACGCGACGGTGCCGACCGTCACCGCGGTGACGTCGTCGGTGCGCAGAGGCTCCGGGTCGGGGCGGCGTGGCGGTGCCATGGCCACAGCCTAGATCGGTGCCGGGAAGCGACCGGTTCGGGACGAATGATCACCACTGGTGACCCCTCCGCTGGCGGGAGATCGCGTCGAAGGCCTCGACGGGGAGCGGGCGGCGCGGCAGGTTCGTCGCAAGGGGATGACCGGGCGCAGCCGGTGCGCGTCGGCCCCGGGGAAGGAAGGACGACGATGACCACCGACGTGACTGTGCCCGAGCCGAGGTCCGACGCGGATGGCGCCCCGGGGGGCACGGACGTCGCTGTTCCTTCCGAGGGCCCCACCGCCGACGCCTTCGCCGAGCGGCTCTTCGGCTCGGCCCTCGGGGCGATCGACATCCTCAGCGCCTACCTCGGCGACCGGCTCGGCTGGTACCGCAGCCTGGCGGCCGACGGTCCCGCGACACCGCGCGAGCTCGCCGCGCGCACGGCGTGCGACGAGCGGTACGCCAGGGAGTGGCTCGAGCAGCAGGCGGTCAGCGGGGTGCTGTCCGTCGAGGGCGCCGACGGCCCCGCGGACGAGCGGCGGTACGCCCTCCCGCCCGGCCCGGCCGAGGTACTGACCGACCCGGCCAGCCTCAACTACCTCGCACCGGTCGCCCGGATGTTCGCCGCACCGGCCGCGCAGATGCCCTCCCTGCTCGACGCCTACCGCCGGGGTGGCGGCGTCAGCTGGGACCAGCTCGGCGACGACGCCCGCGAGTCGCAGGCCGACATGAACCGGCCCTGGTACGAGCAGAAGCTCGCGGCCGCGCTGGCAGCCGTGCCCGACATCCACGGCCGGCTGGCCCGGCCCGGTGCCCGGGTCCTCGATGTCGGCTGCGGCGCCGGCTGGTCCACGATCGCCCTCGCGCGCGCCTACCCGGAGGCGGTGCTGCATGGCGTCGACATCGACGAGCCGTCGATGGCGGCAGCCCGGCTCAACGCCGACGACGCCGGGGTCGCCGACCGGGTGACCTTCCGTGCTGCAGATGCCGCCGGCGTCCGGAGCGACGAGGCACCGGCCGGCGCGCCGTACGACGTGGCCTTCGCCTTCGAGTGCGTGCACGACATGGCGCAACCGGTCCCGGTGCTCAGCGCCATCCGCGCGGCGCTCGCCCCGGACGGGGTGCTGGTGGTGATGGACGAGGCCGTGGCCGAGGAGTTCGCCGCGCCCGGCGACGAGATCGAGCGCCTGATGTACGGCTTCAGCCTCTTCGTCTGCCTGCCCGACGGCCGGTCGAGCGACCCGTCCGAGGGAACCGGCACGGTCATGCGGCGCGCGACGCTGGAGGGCTACGCGCGCCGGGCCGGGTTCAGCGGGGCGGAGGTGCTGCCCACCGGGGAGTTCGGGCTCTGGCGCTTCTACGCGCTCCGGTGACCGGAGCCTGGCCAGGCTGAGCAGGCCGGGCAGGTAGCGTCACCGGCGTGACAGCCGACGCAAGTGACGACGCGCCGGGAGACTTTGCCGTCGGCGGGTCGGACGAGCCGGGAACCCCGGGGGCGGACTTCCTCGAGATGCTCGGCCCGCTGCGGGTGGCGTGGGAGAGCTCCCCCGCGCTCGTCTCGGTCGTGGCCGGCCCCGACCACCGGCTGATCTACCAGAACGCCGCGTCGCTCCGTCACTTCGGAGTCCGTGACCTCGGGATCCCGCTCATGGATGCCTTCCCGGAGCTTCCCGACCGCTCGACGTCGGTGCTCGACGCCGTGCTCGCGACCGGTGAGCCGGTCTCCATGCAGCGGCGCAACATCGGCCTGCGCAACCCGGACGGCGACGAGATCCTGCTGCACTACGTGGTCGCCCCGCTGGGGTCCGCGGCGCCCTACGACGGCCTGGTCATGACGTCCGTGGACGTGACCGCGCAGGTCAAGGCTGAGAGCGCCGCCGAGCGCGCCGAGCTGCTCTCACGCATCAGTCAGCAGATGAGCACCGCACACGACCCGGAAGCCGCACTCGCGGTGCTCACCCGCGAGCTGGTCCCGGCGCTCGCCGACCTTGCCGCCGTCTTCATCACGCCGTCGGGCGCGCCCGACCGGGAGCAGGGCGGCAACCTGCCGGCGGCCATCACCATCTCGGACGTCCTGCTGGCCGATGCCGGCCCGCCCCCGCCGTCCGACCGGCTCAGCGACCCGACCCCGTGGGACGGGGCCCTCGCCGCCGGCCGGCTGGTGCTCATCTCACCGGACGAGGTCGCCGACCGCGGCGGCCGCGAGTCGCCGACCTCCGAGTGGCTCACCGCCACCCGGACCCGCAACATCGCTGTCGTCCCGCTGACCGTCGCCGGGGACCTCAGTGGCGCTGTCGTGCTGCTCGCCGCCGGCGACCGCGAGCCCTTTCGCGCCTCCGACGAGCCGTTCCTTGGCGACGTGGCAGCGCGGGCGGCCGCCGCTGTCGCCCAGCACCGCACGACGGCCGGCCAGCAGGAGCTCGTCCTCCAGCTGCAGAAGTCGCTGCTGCCGGCGGCGCCCCCGGAGCTCCCGGGTCTCACCGTCGCCGCGCGCTACGTCGCGGGCAGTGCCGACGTCGAGGTCGGCGGCGACTGGTGGGACGTGCACCACCTCGGTGCGGGCCGGGTGGGGATCGGCGTAGGTGACGTGTCCGGACGCGGGGTCCCCGCGGCCGTGGTCATGGGCCAGGCGAGGGCGGGCATGCGCGCTGCCGCGCACGCCGACCTGCCACCCGTGGACGTCCTGACGGTCCTCGACGCGCAGGTGAGCGAGCTGGTGCGGATCGACGACTCCGACCCGCACCGGCTGCCGCCACGCTTCGCCACCGCGGCGTACGCCGTCATCGACCCTTTCGACGACACCCTCCGCGTCGCCAGCGCAGGGCACCCGCCGATGCTCGTCCGACACCCGTCGGGGCGGGTCGACCAGGTGGCGCCGACACCCGGGCCCCCCCTCGGCCTCGGCGGCGGCCGCTACGACGACCTGGTCGTGCCCTTCCCCGCCGGGTCGATCCTCGCGGCCTACACCGACGGGCTGGTCGAGTCGCACACCCGCGACATCGAGACCGGCATCGAGGAGCTGTCCGCGGCGCTCGCAGACTTCGACCAGGGCGCCTCGCTCGAGGAGATGGCCGACCAGCTGCTCGGCATGGCCGACCGGTCCGACGACACCGCCCTCGTCCTGCTGCACTACCTGTCGACCGGGGCTCAGGCGATCCGCGTGCGGCACCAGCTGCTGGGGCTCGAGGACGTGCCGCTCGCCCGCCGGGCCCTCGCCGACGCCGTCCGGACGGCGGCGCCCGAGATGGAGGACGCGGTGACCGCGGTGACGGCCGAGCTGCTCGCCAACGCGATGCTGCACGCCGGGCCGCCGGCCCGGATGCGTGCGGCGGTCAGCCGGGAGCGGGTGCTGGTCGAGGTCGCCGACACGTCGGCGATGCGGCCGCGGCAGCGGGTCGCTGCCAGCGGTGACGAGTCGGGCCGCGGCCTGCCGATCGTCGCCGCCTTCGCGCACACCTGGGGCTTCCGGGTGACGCGTGACGGCAAGTCCACATGGGCCGAGCTGCTGCCGGAGGCGTGACCGCGACGCGGCGAGCCCCCCCGGAGCGAGAGGAGAACCATGGCCGAGGAGCTGAGGGTCGGCGCCACCGCGTCGCGGACGCGCACCGTCCATGCCCGCGACATCGAGCTCTTCACCGAGATCACCGGTGACCGGAACCCGCTGCACTACGACGAGGACTTCGCGACGCGCACCCGGATGGGTGGACTGGTCGTGCAGGGCGGTGTCACGTCGGGGCTGCTCAACGCCGTGGTCGCCGAGGACCTCCCCGGCCCGGGTAGCGTCTTCCTGCACGTCGACTGGTCGTTCCGCGCGCCGGTGCGCCCGGGGGACCGGATCACGGCGGAGGTCGAGGTGCTCGAGGTCCGCGACGACAAGCCGATAACCAAGCTGCGGACCACCATCACCAACGACGAAGGAGTCGTGGTGCTCGACGGCTCGGCGCTGGTCTACCGCGCGCTGCCGCTCAGCTGATCGCGACGGCCGCGCCCGTCACCGAGATGCCGGTCCCGGGTTCGCCCGGCACGTCGACGGTGAGCCGGCTGGGGCGGCCGAGGTCGTCGCCCTGGCGCAGCTGCAGGGTCGCGGGCACCGGCACCAGACCGAGCTCGCGCAGGTAGCCGCCGAGCGCCGCCGCCGCCGCGCCGGTGGCCGGGTCCTCGACGATCCCGCCGGGCGGGAAGGGGTTGCGCACGTCGAAGCTCGTCTCGCCGGTGCGGTGCACCAGCTGCACGGTGGTCCAGTCGCGCTCCGCCATCAGCAGCTGCAGGGCGCCGAAGTCGTAGTCCAGGTCGGCGAGCCGCTCGCGGGTGGCTGCTGCGAGCACCGGGTGCCAGGCACCGGCGTAGGCGACGCGCAGCGGCAGGGCGGTGTCCAGCTCGTCGGCCGACCAGTGCAAGGCGTCGAGCAGCCGTTCGGTGTCACCGGCATCGATCCCGACGACCCGCGGCGGCACGCTGGTCAGGGTCGCGCTCGGGCCGTCGTCACCGGAGACCGTGCGGACGCGCACCTCACCGGAGGCCGTGTCGAGCAGCATCTCCCCGTCGCCGTGCCGCTCGGCCCAGGCGACCCCGCTGGCGATGGTGGCGTGGCCGCAGAAGGGCACCTCGGCCAGCGGGCTGAAGTAGCGGACGCCGAAGCGACCCTGGCCCCTGGGGGACAGGAACGCCGTCTCGGAGTAGCCGACCTCAGCCGCGACGGCGAGCATCCGGGCCTCGTCCAGGCCATCGGCGTCGAGCACCACACCGGCCGGGTTGCCGCCCCTCGGGTCGTCGGTGAAGGCGGCGTAGCGGAGGACCTCCATGGCCGCGAGCGTATGTTGCGCCGATGGCCCAGCGAGTGGAGCTGACCGAAGGCTGGACGGTCGCACCGGCGAGCGACCTGCCACCGGGTGCGCCGGGCGAGCTGCTGGCGTCGCCGCTGCCGGCAACTGTGCCCGGCACGGTGCACACCGACCTGCTCGCGGCCGGCGTGATCCCGGACCCCTACCTCGACCGCAACGAGGCCGGGCTCGGCTGGATCGGCCTCGCCGACTGGCGGTACACCACCACGTTCGACGCCCCGGCCGAGGCTGCCGACCGCGTCGACCTGGTGCTCGACGGGTTGGACACCGTCGCGACCATCGAGCTCAACGGGGCCACGGTCGCGTCGACCCGCAACATGCACCGGACGTACCGCCTCGACGTCACCGACCACCTGCGCGCAACCGGCAACGAGCTTGTGGTCACGTTCGCCTCGCCGGTGCGGCACGCGCGGGCGGAGCGAGACCGGCTCGGCGACCTGCCGGTGCCGGAGGGTGCCTCCGCGCACCCGATCAACTTCATCCGCAAGATGGCGTGCAGCTTCGGCTGGGACTGGGGCCCCGACCTCGCGACGGTCGGCATCTGGCGACCGGTGGCGCTCGAAGCCTGGAACGTGGCCCGGCTCGCGCGGGTCCGTCCGGCGGTGTCGCTCGCCGACGGCACCGGCCGGGTGCGCGTGCACGTCGACATCGAGCGGTACGACGCAGCGGCCGGTCTGGTCCTCTCGGCGCGGGTGGCCGGCGTCGAGTCGCACGCGGCCGTCGCAGCCGGGGCGACAGCCGCGGTGGTCGACGTCGAGGTGAGGGAGCCGGAGGTCTGGTGGCCGCACGGTCACGGCGGCCAACCGCTCTACGACCTCGACGTGGACCTCCGGCGGCCGGACGCCGTCGGTGCTGTCGGTGCCGTCGACGTCGCGGGACCGCTGTCGACGTGGCACCGGCGGATCGGCTTCCGTACCGTCGCCCTCGACTCCGGCGAGGACGGCATCGGCTCGGCATTCACCCTCGTCGTCAACGGCCAGCCGCTCTTCGCCAGGGGGGCGAACTGGATCCCGGACGACTGCTTCCCGAGCCGGGTGACGAGGGAGCGCTACCGCGAGCGGGTGCGGCAGGCCACCGACGCCAACATCGACCTGCTGCGCGTCTGGGGCGGCGGGATCTACGAGAGCGACGACTTCTACGACGCGTGCGACGAGGCCGGTGTCCTGGTGTGGCAGGACTTCCTCTTCGCGTGTGCTGCCTACCCCGAGGACGACGGGACCCGTGCCGAGGTGGCCGCCGAGGCCGCGGACAACGTCGTGCGGCTGATGCCGCACCCGAGCCTGGTGCTCTGGAACGGCAACAACGAGAACTTCATGGGCTGGCACGAGTGGGGCTGGCCCGACGTGGTCGGCGACCGAGCCTGGGGTCTCGGCTACTACCTCGACCTGCTTCCGTCGGTGGTCGCGGAGCTCGACGGCACCCGCCCCTACTGGCCGGGCAGTCCCTACTCCGGCACCCCCGACCGGCCGTCCGGCCTCGACGGCTACGGCTGCAAGCACATCTGGGACGTGTGGAACACCGCCGACTACGCGACGTACCGCGACTACGTCCCGCGCTTCGTCTCCGAGTTCGGGTGGCAGGCGCCGCCCACCTGGGCGACGCTGACGGCCGCGGTGCACGACGACCCCATCACGCCGGACTCGCCAGGTGTCCTGGCCCACCAGAAGGCCATCGACGGCAACGGAAAGCTGCTGCGCGGGCTGCTGCCGCACTTCCCCGAGCCCGGGTCGACGGCGGACTGGCACTTCGCGACCCAGCTCAACCAGGCGCGCGCGATCAGGACGGGCGTCGAGCACTTCCGCTCCCACCGCGGCACCTGCATGGGGACGGTCGTCTGGCAGCTCAACGACTGCTGGCCGGTGACGTCGTGGGCGGCCGTCGACGGCTACGGGCGACGCAAGCCGCTCTGGTACGCGCTGCGCCGTGCCTACCGTCCGCGGCTGCTCACCGTGCAGCCCCGCACCGACGGACTGCACGCCGTCGCGGTCAACGACTCCCCGGAGCCGTGGCGTGCTGCGCTGCGGCTGGAGCGACGCGACTTCGACGGTGAGGTGCTCGTCGTGGCCGATGCGGTGATCGATGTGCCGCCGTGGTCGGCCGGGTCGGTGGTCGTCCCGCCTGCCGTCGCAGCGGCCGGCCGGCCGCTGCGCGAGCTCCTGCTGGTCACCGCCGGCGACGAGCGGGCCACCTGGTTCTTCGCGGCGGACAAGGACCTCGACTACCCGACGGCGGACTACGACGCGGTGCCCGAGCCGGGCGAGATGCTGCTGCTGCGGGTCGGTGCCCGGAGCCTGCTGCGCGACTTGTGCCTCTTCGCCGACCGGCTGGCGCCTGACGCGACAGTCGACGACATGCTCGTGACGCTGCTGCCGGGGGAGTCGCACACCTTCGCGGTGTCCGGCTGGACCGGCGACCCGGCCGCCCTGATGCGGCCACCGGTGCTGCGTACCGCAAACGACCTGGTGACCGGCGGCGACCTGCGCTGAGTGGCTCGCGCTACGTGATGTGTGCCGCCCGCGCCGAGCGCGCGACGCGTGCGGCCAGGTCGACGAGCGTGACGAGCCGCTCGGGCGGGGCGAGCTCGTCGGTCCGGGTCAGGCGGAGCAGCCCGCGGTCGACCACCAGCTCGTGGCCGGGGTTGCTCGCCAGGACCTGCATCACCGCCGGGTTGAGGACCAGCCGCGCCCGGTAGTGGTCGAGGCAGTAGACCTGGTAGGCGTCGTTGAAGTCGCCCGACTCGAGGTCGACCACGCTGCCGAACTGGCCCCACCGCACGTCGGCGCCGAACGTCTCGGGGACGACGGCCAGCTTGAACGCCGCGGCGAAGGGCACTTGGACGACGGTGTCGGTCGCCAGCCGGATCGACGTGACCCGGCCGTTGACGGTGGTCCGGCTGGCCTCCCGGACACGGTCGTAGGCGACGAACGGGACGTCGTCGTGGACCCCGACCATCGAGTTGCGCGCCGTACCGTTCGGATCGGCGCGGCGGTCGATGGCCTGGAAGGTCCAGCCCTGCGCCGCCGCGACCGCCGCGACCTGCGCCGCGCGCTCGGCGAGCAGCTGCTGGGCTGCGGCGTCGTCGACGACCTTGAGGGTGCGCCGGGTCGCGAGCCGGCTGAAGGCCAGGACCGCGACGGCCGCTGCGGCCAGCGAGGCGATCCAGACGAGGGGTTCGTACCGGCCGAAGCCGAAGACCAGTGGCACGGCCGGCGAGCAGAGTGCGGCGATGGCGAGGCGCCGGCGCCACGACCAGGCCGACGCACGCGACTGCACGGCCAGCGCCTGCTGCGGCGTGGTCGCAGTAGCCATGTCCGCCACCGCCGCGTCCTCCCGGTCGCGCGCGTCGCGGACCGCTGCCGCCAGCCGCCACACCAACCCGGCGGCGACCGCCAGCAGACCCAGGGGGACGAGGAGCCACCACAGCACGGCGACAGCCTAGGAGCGGTTCGGTCGGCCGTCGCGGGAACTGCACGACGCGGGGGCAGCCGCCACCGAGCCGGCGGGTGGCCGCTCTCCGGGTGCGGGCAGCCACCTGACCCTCGCTCCCGCCGATTCCTAGCGTCGAAGCATGACGACCTCGACCAGCGCTTCCGGCACCCATCAGGCCCTTGCCGCGCCACCAGCGCCGGCTGCTGACGCAGCACGGCGTACGTGGCGACGGCTCGACGAACGCGCGCTCGTCCTGCTGGGCACGGCGGTCGTCGCGCTGCACGTCGCGGACGACCGCTTCCTGCAGCCCCCGGCGGGCACGAGCGCGACCGACCACCTGGCCGGTGGGCTGGTGCCGATCGCCCTGCTGGCAGCGGCGGCATGGTGCCACGGCCGCGCGCGGGCCGGCTGGCGCGGCCTGATCGCGCTGACTGCTGGCGTCTTCGGTGCCGTCATCGGGGCTATCGAGGCCGGCTACTACTCCGTGGCGATCGGCCCGACCGGCGACGACTTCACCGGTCTGCTGGCCATCCCCGCGGGCCTCCTGCTGGTGGGAGTCGGTGCGGCGACGCTCTGGCGCTCGCGGCGGCGGGACCGGAGCCTGCGCCGGCGAGTCCTGCGTCGAACCCTGCTCGGCGCTGCCGGCGTCGTGGCGGCGGTCACCGTCGCGCAGCCCGTGCTGTACGCCTACGCCGTCACGCACATCCAGCGCGCCGAGGTGCCCGCGGACGCACTCGGCGTCGCGCACGAGGACGTCAGCTTCACCACGTCTGACGGACTGCGCCTGCACGGGTGGTACATCCCGTCGCGCAACGGCGCCGCTGTCGTCGACTTCCCGGGGCGCCTCGGCACCCAGGCCCATGCCCGGATGCTGGCCCGGCACGGCTACGGCGTCCTGCTGTTCGACCGACGCGGCGAGGGTCGCAGCGAAGGGAACGGGAACCTGCTCGGCTGGGGCGGCGACAAGGACATCATCGCCGCGGTCGACTGGCTGAAGCGTCGGCCCGAGGTCGACCCGCGACGCATCGGCGGCATCGGCCTCTCGGTGGGTGGCGAGCTCATGCTCGAGGCCGCCGCGAAGGATCCCGACCTGGCAGCGGTGGTGTCCGACGGAGCCGGCGCGCGCCAGCTCTCAGAGGTGCGGCTGGCGGCCGGCGGGCGGGAGTTCTGGCCCTCGAGCCCGGGCTGGCTGGCCTTGTTCGGGGCGGTGTCCGTCTTCTCGGACACGGCGCCGCCCGCGCCGCTCACCGAGCTGGTCCCGCAGATCGCGCCGCGTCCGCTGCTGTTCATCTGGGCACCGGACGGTGGCAACAAGACCGAGGTGCTGACACCGGTGTACCACCGCATGGCAGGGCCGAGCTCGTCGCTGTTCGCGATCCCGGACGCGCCGCACATCAAGGGGATCGAGGCGCAGCCGCGCGCCTACGAGCACAGAGTCGTCGGGTTCTTCGACGAGGCGCTGCTCGGGCGCTGAGGGGCCGGCGGGCTCGGGAGGAGGCTCGGCTTGTGGAAACCCGGGCCGGCCCGCTCGGGGGGTCGGGCCGGCCCGGGTGTCCACACCAGGGTGCGTGGCCGCCGGGATGCCGTCAGTCAGCCCCCCGACACAACGGTCAGGTTTCTCCGACCGAGGACGACGAGGGGCCGACGTCAGCCCCGAGCCGGGGAAGCTGCTCTGGCGGCCTTCTCGATCTTCGCGCGGTGAGCCTCGCGGGCAATGGTGTCGATCTGTTCTCGCTGTCCAGCGACGACCCCGGTCTGGCCGTCGAGCTGTTCGCGCAGGATGTCGGCGTGCCCGGCATGCCTGGTGGTGTCGGTGAGCACGTGGACCATGATGCTGAACAACCTGACGTCAGGCCGCGGCCACCACGGCACGTGGCCGGGAGCGTCGATGGGCAGTGTGCGGATCGTCGTGTCTGCGTGATCCCAGGCACGCCGGTAGAAGTCGAGGATCTGCTCGCGGCTCTCGCCGTCGGTCACCCACAGGTCGCTGCTGTCTGAGTCCTGCCATCGGGGGAGGGGCTCGGGGAACGGCCGGTTGAAGACATCCCCCAGATACCTGACCTCCCAGGTCGCCACGTGCTTGACCAGGCCGAGGAGGTTGGTCCCGGTTGCCGTCAGGGGGCGCCGGATGTCGTAGTCAGAGAGACCGTCGAGCTTCCAGACCAGTGCCTCGCGTGTCCGTTGCAGCTGCTGGTGCACGGACCGCTTGGCCAGCTCTTCACACATGCGAAGAAGGCTGCCACGACAGCAGCCATCTCGTCGTCACCGGACGTCCCGCCCTGGCAGGTCGTTCGTTAGCACAACTAATGATATGGTGGACAGGTGCCCACGATGACCAAGACCGCCGAGCTGGCCAGCACCCTGCGGGTCTCCGTCATGCGCCTGGGCCGCCGGCTCCGCGCCGAGCGCGTGGTCACCGACCTGAGCCTCACCCAGATGGCCGCCCTCGGGACCCTGGACCGGCACGGCCCGCTGACGCCCCGCGAGCTCGCCGAGCACGAGAAGGTGCAGCCGCCGTCGATGACGCGGGTCCTCGCCGGCCTCGAGGAGCGTGGCCTGATCCTGCGGACCCCCCACGAGACGGACGGCCGCCAGCACCTGGTCTCCCTGACGGCCGAGGCACACGCGCTGCTCAAGGAGGACCGCCGGCGGCGCGACGCCTGGCTGGCCCGGCAGCTCGCCGAGCTCACCCAGGAGGAGCGCGACGTCCTGCGCGCCGCGGCGCCGGTGATCGAACGGCTGACCCGCCTGTGAGCCCCACGTTCCACTCGCTGCGCAATCGCAACTACCGCATCTACTACGCCGGGGGCGTGGTCTCGAACGTCGGCACCTGGATGCAGCGCATCGCCCAGGACTGGCTGGTCATCCAGCTCGCCGACAACGACGGCGTCGCGCTGGGCATCACCACCGGGCTGCAGTTCCTGCCGATGCTGCTCCTCGGCCCGTGGGGCGGGATGCTCGCCGACCGCTACTCCAAGCGCAAGCTGCTGATCCTCACCCAGGCGTTCATGGGCGTGACCGCGATCGCGCTCGGCGTCCTCGACCTCACCGGCGTCGTCGCGGTCTGGCACGTCTTCGTCCTCGCGGCCCTGCTCGGTCTGGGGACCGCGGTCGACAACCCGGCCCGCCAGTCCTTCGTCGTGGAGATGGTCGGCTCCGACGACCTGCCCAACGCCGTCGGCCTCAACAGCGCGTCGTTCAACCTCGGCCGCGTCATCGGCCCGGCTCTCGCGGGTCTCCTCATCGAGGTCTTCGACACCGGTCCGGTGTTCATCATCAACGGCCTCTCGTTCCTCGCCGTGATCCTCGCGCTGATGCGGCTGCACACCGACGAGCTCGACCCGGCGCCCCGCGCCGGTCGCGGTCCGGGCCAGGTGCTGGAGGGCATCCGGTACGTCCGAGGGCGGCCCGACCTGGTCATGGTCCTGGCGCTGGTGTTCTTCGTCGGAACCTTCGGCATGAACTTCCAGATCACCACGGCGCTGATGGCGACCGAGGTCTTCGGCAAGGGGGCCGGTGAGTTCGGCGTGCTCGGGTCGATCATGGCCATCGGCTCGCTGACGGGCGCGCTGCTCGCCGCCAGCCGCGGCCGGCCACGGCTGCGCCTGCTGCTCGCCGCCGCGGCCGCCTTCGGTGTCGTCGAGGTGATGGCCGGACTGATGCCGACCTACGCCACCTTCGCCCTCGCCCTCATCCCGGTCGGCGTGACCTCGCTGACCTTCATCACCGCGGCCAACGCCACGATGCAGCTCGCCGTCGACCCGGTGATGCGGGGCCGGGTGATGGCGCTCTACATGGCCGTCTTCATGGGCGGGACACCGATCGGTGCTCCGCTGGTGGGCGCGCTCGCCGAGGCATTCGGTGCCCGGTGGAGCCTGCTGGCCGGCGGGATCGTGTCGACCACCGCGGCGGTCGTCTGCGCCGTGGTCCTTTCGCGCCGGAGCGGCATCGAGCTGCGCGGCGAGATCCGCGGCCTCGGCCGGCAACGGATGCCCGAAGAGACGGTGCCCGAGGAGACGGTGGTGGAGTCCGTCCGGTGAGCACGCCGGGTGTGCCAGGGTGCAACGTATGACACCGGAAGCCTTCCTCGCACACCTCCGTCGCGACGCCGAGCGGATGGCCGAGCTCGCCCCCGGCGGCCTTACGAACCCCGTCCCGGCCTGCCCCGGGTGGACGGTCGAGGAAGCGCTCGTGCACACCGGCTCCGTGTACTCGCACAAGGTCGCGTGCATGCGACTGCCCGGAGGACCGCAACAAGGTGCGGACTGGGACCACGGGCCGGCGGAGGGCCAGCCACCGGCCGAGTGGTTCCGCGAGCGGCTCGCCGAGCTCCTTGACGAGCTGACGTCGCGCAGCCCCGACTCACCCGCCTACACCTGGTACGACAAGGACCAGACCGTCGGCTTCTGGATCCGCCGGATGGCGCAGGAGACCGCGGTCCACCGCACCGACGTCGAGAGCGGCTTCGACGCGATGTCGGCGATCCCCGCCGATCTCGCCACTGACGGAATCGACGAGGTGCTCGACCTCTTCCTGAGCTACCAGAACGACGACGTCGGCGAGGAGGCTCCCGGCCGCGGCACGGTCGCGATCCGCACCGGCGACCACATCTGGCGGGAGACCCTCACCGCCGACGCGGCCCAGCTCTCGCGCGAGCCGGGCCCGGCCGACGCGGTCGTGAGCGGCGAACCCTCCGAGCTCCTGCTGTGGCTGTGGGGCCGTCGGCCGGACTCGGCGGTGCAGCGCGAGGGCGACGCGGACCTGCTCGCGGCCTTCCGCGAGCGCCTGCGCGTGGTGACGCAGTAGCCGCCGACGTGGCCGGCAGCTCCGCGCCCTACGACGTCGTCGTCGCCGGTCTCGGCGGCTTCGGGTCCTCGACCGCCGCGCACCTCGCGCGGCGCGGGCAGCGCGTCCTCGGGCTCGACCCGCGGCCCGGTGCCCATGCCGAGGGCGCCAGCCACGGCGAGTCCCGGATCGTGCGCCAGGTCTACTTCGAGGGTGCGTCCTACGTCCCGCTGCTGCGCCGGACGTACGAGCTCTGGGCAGACGTGCGTACGCCCTCCGGCGACCCGGTCCTGCGCACCACCGGCGCGCTCTTCCTGGGTGCGCCCGGGACCCGAGTCCTGGCGGGCAGCGTGGAGACCGCGCGCGAGTGGGACCTGCCCCACGAGGTGCTCGACGCCGGCGACCTGTCGGCTCGGTTCCCGGCGCTGCGGCCGCCCGCAGGGACGCTCGGCCTCTACGAGCCCCGCGGCGGGCTCGTCGGACCGGAAGCGGCGGTGGCCGCGCAGCTGCGGGCCGCGAGCGCGGCCGGCGCGGAGCTGCGGCACGACGAGGCCGTCGTCGGGTGGACGGCTGACGGCGACGGCGTCCGGGTGACCACCACCCGCGGCGAGGTCGTGGCCGGCGCCCTCGTCCTCGCGCCGGGTCGCTGGACGCCCGACCTGCTGGGTGACCTGAGCCTCCCGCTGGTCACCGAGCGTCGCGTCCAGCACTGGTTCGCACCGCCGGACCCCGGTGACTTCACCCCGGACCGGCTGCCGGTCTGGATCTGGGACCTTTCCGACGGGACGTCGCTCTACGGCGTGCCGGCTCTCTCCGAGGGGCTGACGAAGGCCGCCGTGCACTTCTGCGAGGACCGGCCGGCCGACTCATGGACGACGTCAGAGGTCGCCTCGACGCTGGCCGACATCTTCCCGCGTCTCGGGAACGACCACCGGCGGGCCGCCGAGTGCTGGTACACGCTGACGCCCGACGAGAACTTCGTCATCGGCGCTCACCCGGTGAGCGACCGGGTGCTGCTGGCGTGCGGCTTCTCCGGACACGGCTTCAAGTTCACGCCGGTCGTGGGCGAGGTGCTCGCCGACCTGGTGGTCGACGGCGCGACGCCGTTCGACCTGTCCCTCTTCGACCCGCTGCGCTTCGGGTCGTGAGACTCTTCGTCGCCCTGCGGCCGCCGCCGGATGCGGTCGCCCACGCCGACACCGCGCTCGAGCCGGTGCGTCGCGAGCACCCTGACCTGCGCTGGGTGCCGGCGCAGCGGTGGCACCTGACCCTCGCCTTCTACGGCGAGATCCCCGACGACAAGGTCGAGGGGACGGTCGCGATGGTCGACCGTCGGCTGCGCGGTCACGGCCCGTGCGACCTGGCCTTCCGCGGTGCTGGCTCCTTCACCCGGCGCGCGCTGTGGCTCGGCCTCGACGGCGACCTCGGGGCGCTGAAGGCACTGGCCCGGTCGGTGACCTTCGAGCGGCGGCCCTACCGGCCGCACCTCACTGTCGCCCGCCTCCGCGGCGGGGTCGACGCCGGCCCGGCGGTCGAGTCGCTGGCGGCGTACGACGGACCGATCTGGACGGCCAGCACGGTCCACCTCGTGAGCTCGCACCTCGGGCCGTCGCCGACCTACGACGACGTCGCGACCTGGCCGCTCCCGTACCCCGCATAGGGTCGGGCCGTGGACCCGCGCACCCGCCGACGAGTGGTGCTCGGGGCGCTCGCCCTGATGCTGCTGGTCGTCGTGCTCGGCGCTCTCGTCTGAGGCTCAGCCGCCCCACATCCCCCTAGCCTGGGGCGGTGACGGAGGCACCAGCGACGAGCACGGTGGAGGAGTTCGACGTCGGGCGCGCGGTGTGGGCGACCCGGTTCGTCTTCGCGGCCAACGGCGGGCTCTTCGCCACCTGGGTCTCGCGCATCCCCGCGGTTCGGGACGACATCGGCGCGACCGAGCGGGGTCTGGGCTTTGCGCTCCTGTTCATCGCGGTCGGCTCGCTGATCGCGATGCCGCTGTCCGGGCGGATGGTGTCGACCTGGGGTGCCCGCCGGGTGACCACGGTGAGCATCGTGGTCTGCACGCTGGCCTACGCGGTCCTCGGCCTCGCGCCGAACCTCGTCGCCCTCTCCGTCGTGCTGCTCTTCGTCGGCGCGGGCGTCGGTGTGTGGGACGTCGCGATGAACGTCTCCGCGCATGCGGTCGAGGTTCGTGCCGGTCGCACGCTGATGCCTGGCTTCCACGCGGCGTGGAGCATCGGCACCGTGGTCGGCGCCGGAATCGGTGCCCTCGCTGCGAAGACCGAGGTCGACCCGGCGGTGCACTTCGCGACGCTCGCGGTGCTCGTGGGCGTCGCGGCTGTCTTCGCCACCCGATCGATGCCGGACCAGGCGGCCGACGAGCTGGACGAGACGGGCGAGCTGCTCGGCGACGAATGCGCAGCCGAGCGGCACGTGCCCAAGCAGCGCGCCCTGATCCGCGACCCCCGGCTGATCGGGCTCGGCGTGATGACGTTCTGCGCAGCCTGGGCCGAGGGCGCCGCCAACGACTGGCTGGCCCTGATGCTCACCGACGACCGCGGCGCGTCGGAGGCGCTGGCGGCCCTCGGCTTCGCGGTCTTCGCCGGCGCGATGACCCTCGGCCGGGTAGCCGGCAACCAGGTCGTCGCGTCGCTGGGCCGGGTGCGCAGCCTGCGGGTCGGCGCCGTCGTGGCCGCGGTGGGTGTCGTGGCGCTGCTCGGCATCCCGGTCCTCGGTGTCGCCTACGTCGGCGCGCTGCTGTGGGGGCTGGGCATCTCGATCGCCTTCCCGCTCGCGATGAGCGCGGCGGGGGAGACCCCGGGCCGCGGTCCGTCGGCCATCGCCACCGTCGCGACGATCGCCTACTCCGGATTCCTGGTCGGGCCGCCGCTGATCGGCACGCTCGCCCACGACGTCGGGCTCGACCGGGCCCTGTGGGTGGTGGTCGCGCTGACCGCCGGGATCTTCCTGCTCGCCGGCAACGCCCGGTCCGTTCGCGGCGGTCGGGCAGCAACCGTGCGAGGCTGACGGCGTGCCTGAGGACCTCGAGGGAGCGCTCGCGTCGTTGCGTCCCCTGCTGCTCGACGAGCAGGCACTGGTCCGCGCCGTCGGCGCCGGCAAGCGGCGGTCCGCCACGCCGTCCGCACGCCGGGTCGAGCTGCGCCCGATCGACCTCAAGACCGGGCGCCACCTGCAGGTCGTGAGCTACGACGAGCGCGCGGCGACCACCACCAACCATCCGTACGGTGCCGAGGCCGGTGCAGCGGTCGACGCGCTGCTGGCCGAGCCGTTCGGCAACTGGCACGTGCAGACCACGGGCGAGACCCTGCAGCTGCGGGTGACCAAGAAGGGCGCCGCGCAGGTGCACCGCGCCGCCTCGGCGGCCGAGCAGCACACGGAGCACGACCGCGCGGCCCGGCACCTGATCGACCCCGGCGACCCGCTCTTCTCTGTCCTGGGCGCCGGTGCCGCCAAGCGCCGGCAGGTCGACGCCTTCCTGCGTGCGCTGGATGCAGCAGTGGCGGAGGTGGAGCTGCCGGTCGACCGGCCGCTGCGGGTCGTCGACCTGGGCTGCGGCAACGCCTACCTCAGCTTCGCGGCGTACCGCTTCCTCGCCGAGCGCGGCGAGGTCGAGCTCACCGGCGTCGACCTGCGCGCGCAGTCGCGCGAGCGCAACACGGCGATCGCTGCCGAGCTCGGCTGGTCGGAGCACGCGCGCTTCGTGGAGGGCGCGATCCTCGACGCACCGGTCGAGCCGCCGGTCGACATCGTGCTCGCGCTGCACGCCTGCGACACCGCGACCGACGACGCTCTCGCGCAGGCCGTGCGCTGGGGAGCTCCCGTCGTGCTCGCGTCACCGTGCTGCCACCACGACCTGCAGCGCCAGATGACCGAGGCCGGGCCGCCGGCGCCGTACGCCATGGTGACCCGGCACGGCATCCTGCGAGAGCGGCTGGGCGACGTGCTGACCGACGCGTTCCGCGCGGCGCTGCTGCGCACGGCGGGCTACCGGGCCGAGGTGCTGCAGTTCGTGTCGGCCGAGTACACCCCGCGCAACTCGCTGCTGCGCGCGGTCCGGTCCGACAACGAGGGTGGTGCGGGCGGTGCCGCGGCTGCGGCACAGGCGCAGGCCGAGCTCGACGCGATGCTCGCGCAGTGGCACGTGACCCCGCACCTCCAGGGCCTGCTCGCCGATGACCGCGGCTAGCTCGGCCGCCGCGATCCTGCTGTCGACGTCGCTCGCCGCCTCCGGTCCGACCGTCGTGCTGCGGATGCACGACCCCGCCCTCGTCGAGTCGAGCGGTCTGGCGGTCTCGGGCCGGCACCCCGGCGTCGTGTGGACGCATCCCGACGGCGGCACGGTCGCGCAGGTCATGGCTGTCGACCGGCGGGGCGACACGGTCGCGACGCTCACGCTGGACGGGATCAACCCGTACGACCCCGAGGCGCTGGCGCCGGGCAGCGACCGGCGCACCCTGTGGCTCGGCGACATCGGCGACAACAGCGTGCGGCGACCTGACGTCTCGGCCTTCCTGGTGACCGAGCCGCGCCGGCTCGCCGACCGGACGGTCCGGGCACGGTGGTTCCGCTTCACCTACCCCGACGGGCCGCACGACGCCGAGGCGCTGCTGGTCGACCCGGACACCGGCCGGTTGATGATCGCGACCAAGTCCTTCGGGGACGCCGGCCTCTACCAGGCACCGTCGACGCTGGTGACCCAGGAGGACGGGGTCAACCGGCTGGAGCGCATCGCCGACGTGCCGCCACTCGTCACCGACGGCGCCTTCTTGTCCGACGGTCGCTTCGTGCTGCGGACCTACACCGACGCACATGTCTACGACCGGCCCGGTCACGAGATCGACTCCTTCGCGCTGCCACCGCAGCCGCAGGGGGAGTCGGTCGCCGACGAGGGCGACGACGCGCTGCTGGTCGGCAGTGAGGGCCGGAACTCGGCGGTCTACCGCGTGGCGATCCCGGCCGGGGCGGCCGACGCCGCGCCGGAGACCGGGTCGGCCACCACAGAGGATTCGGCCGGGCGGGGGGACGCCTCGGGTCGACCGGGCGGCGCCGACTCCGACGGATGGCGCACCGCCTACCTCGTCGCGCGAGCGGTGGCGATCGTCGTGATCCTCGGCGGCATCATCGCGGTGCTGCGCCGCCGTCGTCGCTGAGCCGTCGACTAGTCCTCGATGACGTCCAGGCCCTGCTCCCGCAGCAACGCCAGGTGATCGAGCATCTCCTTGAGGACCTCCGGGTCGTGACCCACCCAGCTGTCCACCTCGCCGACGACGCGCACTGGGTCTCGGGTGCGGTAGGACTGCGTGGGGTTTCCGGGGAACCGCTTGTCGGTCACGTTGGGGTCGTCCTCGAACGGACCCAGAGGCTCCACGACATAGATGCGCCCGCGCTCCCCGCTCCCGGCCAGTGCAGTCGCCAGCTCCGCTCCCCAGGCGGCAGTGTCCACGAGCGCGGTGAAGTAGAGGTTGTTGGACACCCGGCCCTCCTGGAAGTTGGAGCCGTAGCCGGCAACCAGCTCCGCGCCGACCTCTAGCACGGACTTCGTCCCGTGGTAGAAGGGACCCGCGATGCGCTCGCAGCTCTCGTAGGTCACGGGGACGCGGGTGCCGCTGTCCTCGCTCATGCCGGGCGCCCGCGCAGGACGTGCACCGCCAGGACGTGCTTGCACGGACCGCGACCACCACCGTGCGCGGCCCACCACGGGCAGCTGCACGTGTAGCCGCCGTCCGCGCCGATGGTGACGACGCGCTCGTCGCCGCCGCGCACCGTCGCTCGGCCAGTGGCCAGGGTGACCGCCCCGGCTTCCACGAGTGCCAGCGCGTCGCGCAGCCTGGGTGCGCCACCGTCCCGCCCCGGCCCGGTCAGCGGCAGGTCGCGATGGAAGTACGCGGCATCGTGCAGGTCGTAGCCGACGCGTCCCGCCGCGGCCAGGTGGCTGATCGCGGTGCGCACCCGGTCGACCGGCAGAGCCGCGTCCCGGGCGAGGACGTCCAGGTCGATGTGGGCCTCGAATGCCAGCAGGGCGGTCAGCAGCCGGGCGTCCGCCCGGGCTCGGTCGTCCGCCAGGTCGTAGAGCACGCCACCTTCGCCGGAGAACCCGCGGCTGCGCTCGGGGCTGAGCACGACCACAGCCCGGGCGCCCGGGAGGTGCAGCTCCCAGGCGCTGACCTGCGGCTCGTCCTGGGCGTCGGAAGGGCCGTACGCCCGCAAGCTGATGGCATGACGCAGCAGGGGCCGCAGTGCGCGCAGCCGGTCCGGGCCGGGCAGCGGCACCGTGTCCGCCCCAGGCATGCCGGTCAGCCGCAGACCGCGCCCGGACGTGGCCACCCAGGTCGCTGCTGAGGATCCTGTGCCGGTCACCACCGCCTGCACGAAGCGGCGGGCCTCCTGGCCGTCGACCTCGGCGACCGGTCGCAGCCCGGCGCAGGCGTGCTGCACCTCGCCGAAGGCTGCCAGCCACCGAGCGGGCAGCGGCACCCGGCGCTCGACGGCCGAGCCGTCGAGCGTCGTCACCGTGACGTCCTGGCCCACCTCGAGGTGCAGCGGCTCGGCGCCGACGACCGTGGCGAGCACCGCGCGCACCGGTGCGTTCAGGTCGACGTTGGTCGTGCCGCTGGCAGCGGGTGCGCGGTCGAGACCGTCGGGCAGCACGTCCAGCCGGGCGTAGACGCCGCAGCAGGGGGACAGGCTCTCGAACCTCAGCCGGTCGCCGTTGCTGGTGATGACCGGGTCGGCGTGGCGCAGGACCTTTGCCAGCATGCCGGGCGGGACATAGAAGCGGGTGCGGGCCACCTCGGCGACGGCGAGCAGCGCGGTCGCCGCCTGCTCCGGGCGCTCGAGGAACCCGTCGAATAGCCGGGGGTGCTCGGCCGGCCCGGTCGCGGTCCCCCCGCCGCTCGTCGAGAGCTGGAGCTGTGCTCGGTCCGTCCCGACCTCCGCCGTCGAGGCCTGGGCGTACCGGTAGACCTGCTCCACGTCGGCGGTCACGCCTGCAGCGTAGGCAGTCGCCCCGCTGGCAGTCTTGGCCCGTGGAGGGCGACCTGCCGACGTACGACAACCTCCGGCACGTCGACCGGACCGTGCTGTGGGGACTTCTCGAGGAGTCCGGGACGCCGGCCTGGACGGCGTCGGGCTACCAGCACCGGTGGGAGCGCGGCCGGGCGACCTGGTCGGCTGTCGTCGACGCACTGAGTCATGCGGCGCGGGGCGCTCGCCCGAGTCAGCTTCGGGCCACACCACCGCGGTGGCTCGTGCCGCTGGTGCGCGAGCTGCTCACCACGCTGTCCACCTCCTGGTCGCAGGGCGAGGCGTTCCGCCCGGTGCGGCTGCTGGAGCGCCTCGGTCTCGTGGGGCTCGAGGCCGACGACACGTACGTGCTGGCGCTCGTCAGCGGTCTCGGTGACCGGTGGAACCGCGACGACCGGGCAGTGGACCTGCGTGCCGACCCGGACCTCGTCGAGCGGGCGCTCTGGAGGGTGTTCGAGGTCGAGGGTGGCGGCGAGGTGAGCCTGGCCAACGTCGACAAGTTCAGCCAGCCGGAAGGAACCTGGCAGCAGACGTTCCTGACCCTGGTCGGCGACGGGACCCTGCCCAGGGAGCGGGTCCTCACCGGTTGCCTCGACGCGCTGCAGCGGGACTTCAGCGCCTACCGGGCCGGCTGGTTCGCCTCGACCTACGCGGCCCTCGAGCCGACGACCGAGGAGCAGGCCCGCCACCAGACCCGCTTCCGGCGGCTGCTCCGGTCGTCGGTCCCCGCGACCGTCAGCGTCGCGGTGCGGAGACTCCGCGCGCTGGGCCGCCTCGGCCTGCTCGAGGACGAGGAGACCCTGGCCGCGGTCGAGCCCGCCCTGCTCTCCCCGGTCAAGGGCACGGCAGTGGAGGCAGTGCGGCTGCTGACCGACGTGGCGACCCGGCGCCCGGAGCTGGTGCCCGGGGTCTGCGCATCGGCCCTGGTGGCGCTCGACCACCCGCACGCGGACGTGCAGAAGGCAGCGGTCCTGCTGCTGGAGCGATACGGCGCGGGTGCCGCGGTGAGGCAGCGGGTCGCCGGCCTCGAGCCGACCGTCCAGCGACTGGTGGACGCACCGGTCGCCGCGCCGCGTCCCGAGAGCCCGGCGACCACTGACACGCCACCTCCCGTCGGACCGGCGCCACCGGCACCGGCCACCCCCGTGAAAGCTGGCGACCTGCTCGGCCGGCTGGCCGCGCTGCTGGAGGGCGCCGGCGACCCGGTCGAGGTGGAGATGGTCCTGGCCGGGCTGGCCTCGTGCTCCGACCGGACGGTGCTGGTGCCGCTGCGCCGGCGCGCGGCTGCCGTGCTGGCGCGCGGGCCGCGGGAGGGTGTGCAGCGCGGGTGGCTGCGGGGGCAGCTCGCCCGCCTGGTGCTGGCGGCCGCGGGCGAGACGCCGGCAGGCCTGCCGGCCGCCGATGTCACACAGGCGTTCCTGGTCAGCCGCCTGGCCGAGGTGGAACGGGTGCTCGCGGGGGCGGAGCCGCCCTTCACGCCGCTCGCCACCCCTGACTCGCCGGGCGGATTCGTCGACCCCCGAGCCCTGCTCGCCCGGCTGGCCGGCGAGCCGGGACCGAGGCATCACGACCTGGTGGCCGCTCTGCTCCGGCTCGGAGCTGACGGGCGGGACGAGGCGCTGGCCGGTCATGCGGCGGCCCGGACGGCCGGGCCGGTGGACGCCGTGCTCCGGCACGCGCTGGGCGCCCCCGCTGCCGGCGCCGCAGGCCGGTCGGAGGTGCCGGCGGCCTGGTTGGTCGCAGCGTCCCGTGCCCGGGCGCCCGTCGAGCAGGACGAGATGCTCGTGGACGCCGGTCTGGCAGCGGCCGGCCAGGGCCGGCCGGTCGACGCCCGGGTGGTCCTGCACGGCCGTCCGGGGACGTACGAGGACGCACGAGGACGGCACGGCTACACCTGGTGGGGGTGGCAGGTGGTGGTCGAGCATGCGCTGGCGGCCCCGGTGACCGACCAGCCGACGGCGGTCGCGGGGCATGACTCCGGGGGCTGGGGCGCCTCGGGCGCGGAGGACTGGGTGGCCTGGTCGGCGACCGTGTGGCCGCACGACGCCGAGCACACCCTGGTCGCAGCGGTCGACCCGGTTCTCAACGCGGCAGCCTCCACCGAGGTGAGCCACGACGCCGTGCGGGTCCTCGACATGCTGGTCCGCCATCCCGGCCGGATGGGCACCCTCGCCGCGGAGACGGTCGCGGCCGGCCTGGCTGCTTCGGGACGGGACCAGCGGGCTCGTGCCGCCGACGCCGTCCTGGCGCTCGTGCCGTCGGGACGGCTCGCCGTCGCCGACCTCGCCGCCGCCATGAGCCGGCAGGCGCAGCTCGCCGTCGCGACGCGTTGGGCGGCCAGCCTGCGGGACGTCGCTCTCGCCTCCCCGGCGGGGAGCGGGACAGTCGTGACGCTGCTCTGCGCCCTGCTCCCGGGGCTGGACGCGGCGCACCGGGGCCTGCACGCTCTGCTCGACCTCCTGCACCAGGAGGTGCTGCGCGGACCGGGCGCAGTGCCCGACCGCCGCACGCAGGACTGGCTGGCCGGACTCACCGGCTCGTCGCGCGCGGCCCGGACGGCGCGTGAGCTGCTCGCTCTGGGGCAGCCGGGAGGATGACAGCGCCGCGAAGGTGCCAGGTGCTGAGGTAGCAACATAGTGAGTTAGACTCACGATATGGCAACCCGTCGGACGACCTCTCCCGGTGACGCGACCGCGGCGAGGCAGGCCGCGGCACTCGGGCAGCTGTTGGAGCTCACGGTGCTGCTCAACGATGACCTGACCTCGTCCCTGGGCAAGGACGGCGTGACCCCGTCGCGCGCGCCGCTGCTGTGGCACCTCGGTCAGCACGGTCCGAGCACCCAGCGCGCGCTGGCCGACGCTCTCCAGGTCGCACCGCGCACCGTGACCGGCCTGGTCGACGCGCTCGAGGAGACCGGCTTCGTCACGCGTGAGCCGCACCCGACCGACCGGCGCGCCACGCTCGTGACCTTCACCCCGCGGGGACGCCGTCTGGTCAGCAGGTGGCAGCGCGGTCAGCAGGAGTTCGCCCACCTCCTCTTCGGCCGGATGCCACCGCGCCGCTTCGCCGGTCTGGTGGCAGGGCTGGACGACGTGCTGACGACCCTGCGTGAGCACCTCCCGCCACCCGCGGGCGGGCGAGCATGACGCCGCGCCCTCGATCCCGGTCGCGGGCCCTGGCCCTGGCACGGCGGGGCATCGCCTTCGAGATCGGGATCTGGCGCAGCCTCGCCCGGTGGATCGCCCGCCGGCCCTCCGGCGTGGCCTCCGGCGCCGAGCCCTTCGGCTACGCGCGGATGGTGACCCCGCTCTTCTGGGTCTTCATCGTGCTCTCCGCCGTGGAGACCCTGGTCGCGCACGTCCTGCTGCCGTGGCACGCGGCGCAGGTGGCGTCGCTCGTCATCGGGGTGTGGGGACTGCTCTGGATGCTCGGGTTGCTGGCCAGCCTGCACGTCTACCCGCACCTGGTCACGGCCGACGGCCTGCGGGTCCGCTACGGCGCGCACCTCGACGTCGCCGTGCCATGGGACGTGGTGCGCTCGGTGAGCGCGCACCGTCGCGATCTGCCGAGCCAGCGGTCGGTGCAGGTCGTCGACGCCTCCGCCGGTGCCGTGCTGCACGTCGTCATCGGCAGCCAGACCGCCGTCGACGTGGTGCTCGACGAGCCGCTGACCGTGCAGCTCTCTCGCGGGCCGGTCACGGTGACCCGGGTGCGGCTGCACGCCGACGACCCCCGCGCCGTCGTCGCGGCCGCGCGCGCCCACCTGTCCGCCCGAACCACCTGACCGGCCGGGCGACCTCCCGCCGGCTACGAGGTCTGGATCCGTCCGGGTCCCGCCCGGAGCAGCACGATGTCGTTCCCGGCTCGCAGCTCGATCCGCGCGATGCGGTCGATGGTCAGGTCGGTGCTCCCCTCGACGGTCGCGTCCTGACCAGGCAGCACCGACCACTGCGCGAGCGTCTGCGACTCACTGCCGTCGCGCGGCACGGCGACCAGCCGGTAGGTCTTCCGCGCGTCGGCGTCCGTTCCCGCGGTGGGGCCGACCCATCGGCAGACCAGCGAGACGCTGGTTCCCCAGTCGGCCCGGGTCATGTGCAGCGTGCCGGTGACGGGGACCGGCCGGACAGCCGACATCGCCACCGTCGCGCCCGGTCGCTCCGGTTCGTCCCGCGAGACGCCGACGCCGACCGCGACGGCAACGGCGACCACCGCGGCAGCAACGGCACCGACCGCCACGAGCCGCAGCGACTCGCGGCGGCGCTGCGCCCGGGCAGCCTTGATCAGGCTGCCGAGCAGGAGGTCAGGAGGCGGGTCGTGGTCCGCCCCGGGCTGCAGAACCCGCTCCAGCGGGACGCGATCCAGCATCGCGGGCAGGCCCGCCAGCTCCGCGACCGCCTGGGCGCACCTCGGACAGTCGGCCAGGTGTGCCTCGAAGGCGTGTCGCTCCGCCGGGCTCAGCGCACCCATCACGTAGGCCGCGTCGTACTCGAGGAACGGGTCGACGTCGTCGGTCATGCCGTCACCCCCATCTCCTGCATCGTGAGTCGCAGCGCGCGGAGCGCGTAGTGCGTGCGTGACTTGACCGTCCCGACGGGGATGTGGAGCACCTCGGCGGCCTCGGCGGTGGAGCGACCCCGGTAGTAGCACTCGACGATGACCTCCCGGTGGTCGGGAGTCAGGCGGTCCAGGGCCTCCGCCATGATCCAGGTGTCCAGCATCGAGTCCACCTGATCCGCCTGCAGCTGCTCCGGAGGCTCGTCGACCGTCAGCTCGTTCCGCGCGCGGGCGCTGCGCCACTCGTCGATCACGATGCGCTGGGCCACGGTGAACAGCCAGGACCGGGCCGACCGGTGCTGCTCCGCCATCACGGACGGATGCCGCCAGGCCCGCAGCATCGTCTCCTGCACGACATCGTGCGAGCGCGCCCGGTCTCCGCCGGTCAGGCGCAGGACGAACCACCACAGCGAGGCGGCGTAGCGGTCGTAGAGAGCGCGCAGCAGCTGCTCGTCCCGGTCGGCTGCGGTCATCGCCACGCTCCCTACACGACACAGCAGACCATCCGGTTCAGGGCTGCGCCACCGCCGGTCGGAGTTCGCGTCCTGGCCGACCGTCCGTCTTCACATCGGCGTTGAACCGACCGGCCGGCGACCTCGTACCAAGTCGGCACCACCACCGACTGGAAGAGAGAGACCCATGACCAGAACAGCTCGTGCCGCCACCGCTGCCATCGCGACCGCCATCGCCACCGCCGCGAGCGGCCTGTTCCTCGCCGCGCCGGAGGCCGACGCCGAAGGAGGCTCGAACCCGGACGATCCGGTGCACGTCACCGTCGTCGCCCCGCAGCGGGGGAGCAACGCCGGCATAGCGGGCGCCGGCTGGTTCATCGACCTGGAGGTCGCCTTCGATGCGACCCCGCTCGCGGCCACCGGCTTCAACGGGCTGCAGCTGACCGGCCCGGCGGGGCACAACAACATCCCCCCTGCACCGGGCCTGTTCGGCACCGGGCACGACGACAAGATGCCCGGCCTGGTCGTGCTGACAAGCACGACCACGGCCCAGCTGCCTGGATTCTCCGGGCCGGGCACAAACCTCGCCGGGCTCTTCAACCTCACCGGCGTCACCGACCGGAACGCTGACGAGACAGCACTGTGGGACACCTGGCTGGTCGGCGCCCCGGTCGCCGGCAGCGGCGTCGACACGGTGCTCACCGTGGCCGTGATCGAGGACCGCAACGAGGACGGGGTCTACAACGACGCGCCCGACGTCGTCACCGACGCCAACGGCGACGGCCGTGTCGACCGGCGCGACCTCCAGGCGCTAGGCGTCGCATCCAACATCGCGCGGATCCCCTTCCACATCAACGGCGACCCAGCCTGAACTCGTTCTTCCGTCATCCGTTCACCCACAACCCCTGGAGCGACCATGTCGACCATCGACACCCGTCTCACTGACGGCCAACCCGGATACCCGGCACTCACGCTCGGTCCGATCACCCACGTTGCGCTGACCGTACGCGACCTGGCTGTGAGCGTTCCCTGGTACCGCGAGCTCATCGGAGCCGCGCCGGTTCTCGACGAGGACACCGGTCCGTTCCGTCACGTGGTCTTCGCGGTCGGAGCCACCCTCCTCGGACTGCACCAGTTCCCCGAGGGGGCGCGCGACGACTCCTTCGACCCGCGGCGTCCCGGGCTGGACCACGTCGCGTTCCTGTCCCCGGACCGGCCCACTCTCGACGCCTGGCGAGAGCGGCTCACGGCGCTCGGCGTCGAGACAGGAACCGTGGTCGACGCGCACTACGGCTCGGGCCTCGCCGTGAAGGACCCTGACGGCATCTCGCTGGAGATCTTCGCGGCGCCCGCCTGAGCCGCTGTCGACTCATGATCGTGAGGGGAACCGGGCTCGGAGGGGATCTGGTTTCCCTCACGATCATGGCTGGGGGGTCAGCCGACGGCGGCGACGCGGGTGTCCACCCGGCCGAGCCGCAGGCCGAGCGCGGCCACCGCGAGCAGCACGGGCACCACGAGCAGCGCGAGGTGCAGGCCGACCAGGTCGGCCAGGGCGCCGAGCACGAAGGGCCCGATCCCGCTCGCCAGCGCCGCGCCGACGCCGGCTCGGGCGCTGGCGTGGTCCGGCCGGCCCTCCGAGGCGTTGATCGCCCGGGCGACACCCAGGGGGTAGAACAGCGCGATCCCCAGACCGCACGCGAGCAGCGCAGGCAGCGCCAGCCAGACGCTCGTCGTCAGCCAGAAGACCGCGAAGCCGGCCGTCGTGAGAACGATGGCCGAGTGGAGCAGCCGGTCGAGCGGATAGCGCAGCGCCAGCCGGCCGCCGACCACCCGCCCGGCGCACATGCCGCCGACGACCGCGGTCACGCAGGCCGCCGCCGGCCCCGGCGACAGCCCCATCCGCTCCCGCATGACGTCGGCGGTCCACAGCACCAGGCAGAACTCCACGGCGATGCCCGCCGTGACGACCATCCAGCTGATCCAGTACTTCCGGGGCAGCCGGCCGCCCTTTTCCTCGCCGTGACTCGCCGGCCGCGGCGCCCGCACCCCGCGCCCGGCAACCGCCAGCGCGGCGACGACGGGCAGCAGCAACAGCATCGCCGGCCGCCAGCCCAGCCCCAGCGCGACCGACGCGCCGACCACGAGCGGCGCGACGGTACCCACTCCAGCAGCGAGCGCGTTGGCCTCCGCGACCGCCGACGGGCCGCCGTCGCCGTGCCGGTCGATGAGCACCGTGGAGCTCAGCATCACCACGAACGAGCCGCCGAAGGCCCCGACCAAGGCACCCGAGAGGGTCGCGGGAAGGGCGGTGGTGGCGGTGAAGAGCGCGATCCCCGCGCAGAGGGTGGCGAGCCCGGACCAGACGAGCGCCGTACGACCGAAGCGACCGACGAGGCGCGCAGCCACCAGAGCGGCGAGGAGCGAACCCACGGCGAGCGCCGTCCCATGCAGCCCGGCCACCGCCCTGCTGGTGCCCTGCTCGTCGCGGAGCAGGCTCAACGACGGACCGAAGCCGTAGAGGAAGTAGCCGAAGCAGCCGAGCTGGAGGTAGGTCAGCCAGGTGAGCCGGTCGCGCTCCAGCCCCACGGGTCGGCCACCCAGCATGGTCAGGCGAGCTGGGCCACGACGTGGTCGATGCACGCTGTCAGCGCCTCGACGTCGTCGGGCTCGACGGCCGGGAACATCGCGATCCGCAACTGGTTGCGGCCGAGCTTGCGATAGGGCTCGGTGTCGACGATCCCGTTGGCCCGCAACACCTGTGCGACCGCGGCGGCGTCGACCGAGTCGTCGAAGTCGATCGTCCCGACGACGGCCGAGCGCATCGCCGGGTCGGTCACGAAGGGCGTCGCGTAGTCGCTCTTGTCGGCCCAGGTGTAGAGCCGGCGCGACGAGTCAGCAGTTCGCTCGGTCGTCCACGACAGGCCGCCCTGCGCGTTGAACCAGTCGAGCTGCTCGGCGAGCAGGAAGAGCGTGACGAGCGCGGGAGTGTTGTAGGTCTGGTCGAGCCGGGAGTTGTCGATCGCGATCTGCAGGTCGCTGAAGGCCGGCACCCACCGACCCGTCGCCTGCACGTCGGCGACCCGCTGGATCGCGGCCGGCGACATGAGCGCCAGCCACAGGCCGCCCTCCGAGGCGAAGGACTTCTGCGGGGCGAAGTAGTAGACGTCGGTCTCCGAGACGTCGACCGGGAGGCCGCCGGCACCGGACGTCGCGTCGACGAGCATGAGTGCGCCCTCGTCGGCGCCGTCGACGCGACGGAGGTCCATCGCGACGCCGGTCGAGGTCTCGTTGTGCGTGAAGGCGTAGGCGTCGACGCCGGCCTCGGCGCGGGCGTGCGGGTGGCTGCCGGGCTCGCTCTCGACGACGACCGGGTCGGTGAGGAACGGCGCCGCCGTGGCGGCCGCGGCGAACTTCGAGGAGAACTCGCCGAAGACCAGGTGCTCCGAGCGCTCGCGCACCAGGTTCAGCACCGCGATGTCCCAGAAGGCGGTCGTGCCGCCGTTGCCAAGGACGACCTCGTAGCCGTCGGGGAGCGCGAAGAGCTCGCCCAGCCCGGACCGCACGCGGCCGACCACGTCCTTGACGGTGCGCTGGCGGTGCGAGGTTCCGAGGTACGTCGCACCGGTGGCGGCGAGAGCGGCCATCGCCTCGGGCCGGACCTTCGACGGCCCGGAGCCGAAGCGGCCGTCCGCGGGCTTGAGGTGGTCCGGGACGGTGATGTCGGTCGCGTGCTCGCTCACCCACCCAACCCTAGGTCAGGCCGGGTAGCCGACCACGTCGGCGGGCTTGCGCGGCCCCTCGCCGACGTAGCGCGCGGACGGCCGGATCAACCGGCCGGTGCGCTTCTGCTCCAGCACGTGCGCGGACCAGCCCGCGGTGCGCGCGCAGGAGAACATCGGCGTGAACATGTGCGGCGGCACCTCGGCGAAGTCCAGGACCACGGCCGCCCAGAACTCGACGTTGGTCTCCAGCACTCGGTCCGGCCGGCGAGCGCGCAGCTCCTCGAGCGCCGCGGTCTCGAGCGCCGCGGCCACCTCGTAGCGCGGCGCCGCCAGCTCCTTGGCGGTCCGTCGCAGCACCCGGGCGCGCGGGTCCTGCGCCCGGTAGACCCGGTGACCGAAGCCCATCAGCCGCTCGCCGCGGTCGAGCACGCCGCGCACGTAGGCCGCCGCGTCGCCGGACTTGTCCACGCCGTCGAGCATGTGCAGCACCCGCGACGGCGCCCCGCCGTGCAGCGGGCCGGACATGGCGCCGACCGCGCCGGACAGGCAGGCCGCGACGTCGGCTCCCGTTGACGCGATCACCCGCGCGGTGAAGGTGGACGCGTTCATGCCGTGCTCGGCCGCCGAGGTCCAGTAGGCGTCGACCGCCTGCACGTGCCGCGGGTCCGGCTCGCCGCGCCAGCGGATCATGAAGCGCTCCACGATCGTGGCCGCCTTGTCGATCTCGGACTGCGGCACCATCGGCAGCCCGATGCCGCGGGCCGACTGCGCGACGAAGGACAGCGCCATCACCGACGCGCGCGCCAGGTTGTCGCGGGCCTCCTCGGGCTCGATGTCCAGCAGCTGCCGGAAGCCCCACGCCGGCGCGAGCATCGCCAGCGCGCTCTGCACGTCGACCCGCACGTCGCCGGAGTGCACCGGCAGCGGGAAGGGCTCGGCAGGCGGCAGGCCCGGGTTGAACTCGTTGTCGACCAGCAGCCCCCACACGTTGCCGAAGGACACCTGTCCGACCAGGTCCTCGATGTCCACGCCGCGGTAGCGCAGCGAGCCGCCTTCCTTGTCGGGCTCGGCGATCTCGGTCTCGAAGGCGACCACGCCTTCCAGACCGGGCTTGAAGACGACGTCGGCCGTCGGGGCGGCGGTCGCGGCTGCGGGGGTCTGGGCAGCGGCGTCGGCTGGGGTGGACATACCGGGGATTCTGGCCCACGGGGCGGTCGCTGTCTCCTGCGGGCGTGCCACAGTGCTGCCCGTGAGCGCACCGGAGCCGCCAGACCCGACTGACATGTCACTGATGCGGGTGGGCTACGAGCGGGCCGGCCTCGACGAGACGCAGGCGCCGGACGACCCGCTCGACCTCTTCACCCGGTGGTTCGCGGAGGTCGCGGCGGCCGGGGTCGCCGAGCCCAACGCGATGGTCGTGGCGACGGTGGGCGGCGACGGGTGGCCGGCGGCGCGGACCGTGCTCCTCAAGGGGTACGACGCCGCAGGTCTGCGCTTCTTCACCAACACGGGGTCGGCCAAGGCGGCCCAGCTGGCTGCGAACCCGCGCGCGGAGCTGGTCTTCCCGTGGCACCCCGCTCACCGCCAGGTCCGGGTGACCGGCTCCGTCGAGCGCCTGCCCGACGACGTGGTCGCGGCCTACTTCGCGACCCGGCCGCGCGACTCGCAGCTCGGCGCGTGGGCCAGTCCGCAGTCCACCGTCGTCGCGGACCGGGCCGAGCTCGACCGCCGGCTCGCCGAGGCGACAGAGCGCTTCCCGGCAGACGCGCCGGTGCCGGTGCCGCCGCACTGGGGCGGCTACCGGGTGGTGCCGGTCGCCTGGGAGTTCTGGGCCGGCCGCGCGGGGCGCCTGCACGACCGGCTGCGCTACGTACGGCCGGCGGGATCGACCGGGCCCTGGACCCGGGACCGCCTGGCTCCCTGACCGAGGGACCTCGGCCGGAACAGCAACGACCCCCGGGCCTCACCGCGCAGGGGACGTGTCCTGCGCAGGCCCGGGGGTCGGGTGACTGCCTTGGATTCGCCGGTTCCAACGAGAAGCCGGTGATCCGATCGGCGTCGGGTGCTGCTCGTGGCGCTAGCTGGCAGCCACCTCACGCGTCCGATAAGTACTCAAGTGTTCGGACCACCTCCCTTCCGTGTAGGACGACCGTACGTCCAGAAAGGGGCGATCACAACGACTTTCCGCCGTGTCTCGCAGTGCGGTTCGAGGCCGCGCGCGGACGGCTCAGACGGCGATCCAGATCGACTCGGCGTGCCCGAGGATCCGACCGTCGGTGTCATATGCGGTGCTGGCGGTCAGGCTCTTCCGGCCGTCCGACCCACGGCGCCGACCCACGACGACGCACCGGTCGCCGACGTCGGGCACGGCGTCCACCGACGCGGTGATCCGGCCGAGGACCATCGGGCGCTCGCCCAGGTCGTTGGCCCAGCCCCCGGGGCAGTCCAGCGCCGCCCACACCATCTCCGGCCCGATGTAGCCGTCGGTGTCTGCCTGCGATGCGTCGGGCACCCAGGACGTGGCGACCCATCCGTCGCCGCCGGGGCCGTAGTCGCCGACCGGCCCCGGGTGCAGGCCCATGCCGCCGTCCGAGCCGCCGGGCGGCCGGTCCGGCCCGCACACGAAGCAGCCGGGGAAGGGGTGGCCGACCAGCCCTGGGTAGTGCGACTGGGCGGCTCGCGCGGTCGCGAAGGGCACCGGCTCGACCAGGTCGCCCAGCAGCTCGCCCGGCTCGGCGGTCGCGATGACCGCGCCGCCGAAGGTCGCGGAGAGCACGCCGTCCTCGTGGGCCAGCACCATCGCCGACTCCAGCGGCGGCGGCTGGTGCAGCGTCACCCGCACCGGCCCGCCCGACAGGCCGGCGGCCAGCAGCCCGGCCGTGTAGCCGCCGTTGCCCGTGTCCGGCGGCCCGCAGAACCGAGCCGCGACCACCAGCCCCACGCTCTCCATGGCCCCGAGGCTAGAACGGTCCCGACGAATTGATCACGCTGGCGTGGTCAATGGCTGCTGGCACAGGCAAATTTGCCCCGTCCAGCAACAAATGACCACGCTCACGTGATCAATGTCGCGGCGACCCGGAGGTCGGCGACCAGGGCGGCGAAGGCCTCGTCGCGGGAGTCCTCGGGCGTACGCAGCACAGCGCTCGGATGGGTGGTCACCACGAACCGCCGCGGGCCGAGCGAGGTGTCCCGCTCGAGCACGGTGCCCCGGTCGCGGGTCACCCGCACGGCCGGGCCGAGCAGCGCCTTCGCGGCGGTGGCGCCCAGCGCGACGGTCACGACCGGGTCGACCAGCCGCAGCTCCGCCACCAGCCAGGGCTTGCACGCCGTGATGTGCCGCATCTCCGGCGTCTGGTGGATCCGGCGCCTCCCCGGCCCGTCCTGGGTGAACCGGAAGTGCTTCACGGCGTTCGTCCGGTAGATGTCGCCCGGCGCCAGCCCGGCCTCCTCGACCGCCCGCACGAGCAGCCGGCCGGCCGGGCCGACGAAGGGTGCGCCCTGCCGGTCCTCCTGGTCGCCCGGCTGCTCGCCGACGAGCACGAGCTGGGCACGGTCCGGGCCGGCCGAGAACACGGCCTGCGTGGCGGGCTCCCAGAGCTCGCAGCCGCGGCAGTCCCGCGCGGCGGCCCGGAGCGCCTCGATCCCGGCCCCGGCCGGCACGAAGTCGGCGGCGCTCACCTCCGTCATGGACCCCGAGTATCGACCCCGCGGCTCTCGAACGGCCGCCGACCTGGCGTCGTACGGGAGGATGGTGGGTGTGAGCGACCTCATCGACACCACCGAGATGTACCTCCGGACGGTCTTCGAGCTGGAAGAGGAGGGTGTCGTCCCGCTGCGGGCGCGCATCGCGGAGCGGCTCGGGCAGTCCGGTCCGACCGTGTCGCAGACGGTCGCCCGGATGGAGCGCGACGGCCTGCTCAGCGTCGAGGGCGACCGGCACCTCGAGCTCAGCCCGCTCGGTCGCAAGCTCGCGACCCGGGTCATGCGCAAGCACCGGCTGGCCGAGTGCCTGCTCGTCGAGGTCATCGGCCTGGACTGGGAGCTGGTGCACGACGAGGCCTGCCGCTGGGAGCACGTCATGTCCGAGACCGTGGAGCGCAAGCTGCTCGAGGTCCTCGGGCACCCGACCGTGTCGCCCTACGGCAACCCGATCCCGGGCCTTGCCGAGCTCGGCGACCCCGACGGCGTCGACGACGGGTCGGTCCTGCAGTCCCTGGACCGCTTCCTCGACGGCGGCGTGACGGCAGCGGTGGTCCGCCGGCTCGCCGAGCCGGTCCAGAGCGACCCGGCGCTGATGTCGAGGCTGCGTCGCGCAGGGGTCCAGCCGGGTGCCTCGATCACGGTCGGCCCCGGTGGCGAGGGGCTGCTCGTCGGCTCCGGCGGCGAGACGACCGAGATCAGCGCCGAGGTGGCCTCGCACGTCTACGTGACGACCGGCTGAGAGGCTGGGGTCGTGCGCAGCATCACCGTCCAGGAGCTGAAGGCAGCCCTCGACGCCGGCGAGGTCGGCGAGGGCGACGGTCCGCTGCTTGTCGACGTGCGCGAGGAGTGGGAGTTCGAGCAGGGCCGGGTCCCCAGCGCCCGGCTGGTCCCGATGATGAGCGTGCCCGGCGTGGCCGGCGACCTGCCGACCGACCGGCCCGTCTACCTGGTCTGCGCCGTGGGCGCCCGCAGCGCGCAGGCCGCGCAGTACCTGTCCCGGCTGGGTGTCGACGCGGTCAACGTCGAGGGAGGCACGGCCGAGTGGGTCCGGGCCGGCTACCCGGTCGAGCGCTGAGGCGACGTACGCCCAGCTGCTCCGAGAAGTTGATCTCCCACTTCGGTCCACCTCGGTCCAGAGGGCGTAGATCACGACGCGCGGGGGAGAGGGGGCGGTTTGTGCCTTCTCGGGCCCGTCCCGTAGCCTCTCCTCCGCTCGACCGGAACCTCCGGACGGGCGCACGCGAGGCCGCCGAATCCTGCCTCTCGCGCGCAGCAGCTCGACAGACGCCTGGCAGGAGCGGGGGACCCACACGTTTGTGGGCCCTCAGGGGTCCTAGGGGTTAAGCCGCCCCGGTGGAACGTCACCGGAAGCGACCGGGCACCTCCCGCCCGAACCCGACAGCTCACCTCGTAGGCGTGGGAGAGGACGACCGTTTGTCCAAGCATCGACGGCCGACCAGGCTGCAGCAGTTCGCGCAGTTCTCCAAGGCCAACGCCAGCCCCCTGCACCTCGGTGTCGCCGCTGGCGTCGCCGGGACCCTCTCGATCACCGGCACGGTCGTCGCGCAGGCAGCACCCTCGTCGCACGCGACGAAGCTGCGCACGACGCCGGTGTCGCACTCCAGCGACGTCGCCAGCGACCTCGCCAACACCCAGAACGTCCTGGCCCTGCAGGACGCGGTGACCGACGCCCAGCAGGAGCGGGCCGAGCGCATCGCCCGGGCCAAGGCGCGCGCCGAGGCGAAGGCCAAGCGGCTCGCCGAGAAGCGCGCCGCGGAGCGTCGCGAGGCTCGCCAGCGCGCGGCTTCGTCCCGCCAGCTGCAGACCGCCTCGCGCAGCGTGGAGCGGATGAGCGCCTCGGCGGCGCACGTCCTCGACATCGCCCAGCAGGTCGCGTCCGGCGCCTACTACGCGCACGGCGGCTCGGGCCCGAGCGGCTTCGACTGCTCGGGCTTCACGTCGTACGTCTTCTCCAAGGTCGGCATCTCGCTGCCGCACTCGTCGTCGGCGCAGTCTGGAGTCGCCACCCGCGTCTCCAGCCCGCAGCCCGGCGACCTCGTCTTCGTCTACAACGGCGGCGGCGGCAGCATCGGGCACGTCGCCATCTACGCCGGCAACGGCTACTGGTGGGAGGCGTCGAACCCGAGCACCGGCGTCGGCCTGCACCGCGCCTGGTCGTCGGCAGTGTCCTACGGTCGGGTCCTCTAGACAGGCACCACCGGGCGGCCGGAACCCCCTGCCCGTACCGCCACAGCAGTGCGTGACCTGGCACCCCCCCGCCGGGTCGCGCACAGGGACCCTGGAGCTATCCCCCCCGGCTCCGGGGTCCCGCCATGTCCGGGGTCGACTCGGCCCCCGGCTTGCGGCCGTACATGTCGACGTCGGCCGCAGCAACCAACGAGTCGGCCGTCTCGCCGTGCGCCCCGGTCACGGCCACCGTGCCGACCGTGACCGACAGCTCGACGTTCACCCCGGCGACGTCGATCGGCGCGGCGACCGCCTCGCGGAGCCGGGCCACGAGCTCGTCGAGCATCGCGCCGCCCAGGTCGTCGGCGACGAGCACGAACTCGTCACCGCCGAAGCGCGCCGCGGTGTCCCTGGCCCGCACCTGGGACTCGAGCCGCTTCGCGACGATCGCGAGGACCTGGTCGCCGACCGCGTGGCCGTGTGTGTCGTTGACGGGCTTGAACGAGTCCAGGTCGCAGAACAGCAGGGCGCCGTGCCGCCGGGTCCGGCGGGCCTCGTGGATGGCGGCCTCGACCCGGTCCTCGAGGGACGCCCGGTTGAGAAGCCCGGTGAGCGGGTCCACCAACGCCCGCCGGGTCAGCTCCTGGTGCTCGGCGCGGCGGTCGCTGACGTCCTCGAACTGGGAGATCCCGTAGAGCGGCGTGCCCGTGTTGTCGCGGACGACCGACGTCTGCAGGGACACCCAGACCGGCTGACCGTCGGCCCGCAGGTAGCGCTTCTCCAGGTGGTAGCGATCGATGTCGCCGTGCACCGCGCCGGCGATGACACGCTCGTCGGCGGGTACGTCGTCAGGGTGGGTGATGTCGGCGATGCCGCGGTCCTGCAGCTCGCGGCGGCTGTAGCCGAGCATCCGGCACATGGCCTCGTTGACGCGCATGAACCGCCCGGCAGTGGCCGGCGAGAAGTCGACGATGGACATGCCGAACGGCGCGTTCTCGAAGGCCAGCCGGAAGGCCTCCTCGCTCTCACGCAGGCGCTCCGCCAGTCGGGCGTTGTCGATCGCGATGCCTGCCTGCGTCGCGTACATCTCCAGCATCTCCCGCTGCAGCTCGCCCGGCCGGCGGCCGTCGCGCGGCAGGTCGACCGAGAGGACCCCGACGAGGTCGCCGGAGATCGAGTGCAGCGGCGCGTAGAGCGCGTCGAGGGGGTGCCAGGCGTCGGGGTCGTCGACCACCGGGATGTCTGGGACCCAGCTCGGGATGTCGTCGAGGTCGGCCATCTCGTGCGGCTCGTAGCGCAGCGCGCCCCACGGGTGGGACCGCGCGAACGCCCGCTCCCACTTGTCCAACGGGGTCCGCCTGCCCAGGAGTGTGTCGCTGACGTCCTGCGGGCCGGCGATGGCGACCGCCTCGACGGTCTTGTCGTCGTGCACCAGGCTGACGACCGCCACCTCGAAGCCCAGGCCCTCGACCACGCCGTCGACCACGGCGCGCAACGTGGCGGCCAGATCGGCCCCGGCGTTGAGCCGGACGATCAGCCGCTGCACGTCGCGCAACGCCGCGATGCTGACGTGCGCCATCGGCGCGATCCTCCAAACCCCCGGTCGTTCACACCTCTGCCCGGTGTTCCGGGCACAGTAGGGATCGGCATCTCTTTACCTGGTCTTTACCCCCGGCGGTCAGCAGCCTGACCGACCGGCACCGGCGCCCGGTGCGGCGGCGTCTTGGAGACTGGCGTGATGACGGCGTACTGGGTGAACACGTTCCGTTCGGTCAGCGACCCCGACCGGCTGGCCGCCTACATCGAGCTCGCCGGTCCGGCGATGCGTGCGGCCGGGGGCCGCTTCCTCGCGCGTGGGACGCCTGCGCGGGCGTTCGAGTCCGGTGTCGCGGAACGGACCATCGTGATCGAGTACGACAGCGTCGACGAGGCGGTCGCGGCGTACGAGAGCGACTCCTACCAGGCCGCACTACGCCAGCTGGGTGACGGCGCCGAGCGGGATCTGCGGATCATCGAGGCCTCAACCGGGGATGAGCTCGACTCCCTGCTGCGCAAGGCCGCCTCGCACGCCGCTGCCTACCGGGCGTCGCTGGCCGACCGGCCGGTTCGCGGACCGCAGGGCATCGACGAGGTGGCTGCTGCACTCGGCGGCGATCTCCCACATGCGTCGACGGCTGCTGCTGAGGTCGTCGAGCAGCTGGTCGCCGCCGTCGACGGCGGGCTGATGTCGACTGCCGGCCCACGGTTCTTCGGCTTCGTGATCGGCGGCTCGTTGCCGGCATCGGTGGCTGCCGACGTGCTGGCGGCCGGCTGGGACCAGTGCGCGTTCAACGGCGTCCTGTCGCCGGCCGCGGCTGCCGCGGAGTCGGTGGCAGGCGGCTGGCTCAAGCAGCTGCTGGGGGTGCCGGCGACGGCCTCGGTCGGCTTCGTGACCGGCGCGCAGGCCGCCAACACCGCGGGGCTGGCCGCGGCGCGTCACCAGGTGCTGGCAGATGCCGGGTGGGACGTGGAGCAACGCGGGCTGCTCGGTGCACCTGACGTGCGGGTGGTGGCGTCGGTGGAGCGGCACGCCACGGTCGACCGCTCGTTGCGGCTGCTTGGTCTGGGCAACGACGCGGTCGTGCCGGTGCGCGCGGACGCGAACGGCGCGATGGACATGGCGCACCTGGCGGAAGTGCTCGCGGAGGTGGCCGGGGCGGGCGGAGCGTCGCCGATCGTGGCGCTGCAGGCCGGCAACGTGAACACCGGCGCGTGCGACGACCTGCGCACCGGCAGCGACCTGGCGCACCAGCACGGCGGGTGGGCTCACGTCGACGGCGCCTTCGGGCTGTGGGCCGCGGCGAGCCCGTCGCTGCGCCACCTGCTCGACGGCGTGGAGCTTGCCGACTCCTGGGGCTGCGACGGCCACAAGTGGCTCAACGTGCCCTATGACTCCGCCTTCGCCTTCTGCGCGCGGCCCGACGTGCACTCGACCTCGATGTCCTACACGGCGCCGTACCTGACCGGTTCCGGAGCGGTCTCCGGCATGGCCGACCTGACGGCCGAGTCCTCGCGGCGGGCGCGAGGCTTCGCCGTGTGGGCGGCGCTGCGCGAGCTCGGTGCGGACGGCGTTGCCGAGCTGGTGGACCGGTGCTGTCGGCTGGCCCGTCGCTTCGCCGACGGCCTAGCCGCTGGTGGTCTCGAGGTCGTCAACGACGTCGTGCTCAACCAGGTGCTGGTCGGCTTCGGCGACGACGACCGGACCGACCGAGTCGTCGAGGCGGTCCAGGCCGACGGCACCTGCTGGCTCGGTGCCACGACCTGGCGGGGCCGGCGGCTGATGCGGGTCTCGGTGTCCAACCACAGCACCCGCGAGGCAGACGTGGACCGGTCCGTCGAGGCGGTCCTGCGGGTCGCTGCCACGCTCTAGGCCGGTCCCTCACCCGGCTGGGCTAGGGACCAGGCGCTATGTCCGGGCACGTCGGACATAGGCACGTTGCGGATGGCCCGTTAGTGCGCATGCGCCATCCGAAAGTGCTCCGCCATTTTAGTCATTCTTTACGCTCTTTCCTTCAAGACATCCGGTTGCTGCCGATACCCGCCGATCCCCCCACCTAGGACGCATCAGGGGTGCGTCACACAACGAGGGGAATCCGATGCGAACCCGATCCATGCTCAGCTGGACGGCGGCCGTCTTTGCTGCCGTCCTGTCTGTCACCGCTCTCGGCGCCCAGCCGGCGCTGGCAGCGCCCAAGCCACGGCTGCCGATCACCATGACGACCCAGCCCGCGGCGCAGACCACGCTGCAGACCGCCACGTTCGCGTGGGACCTGGAAACCGGCGCGACGTACACCTGCTCGCTCGACGGCGCCACGGCCACGGCCTGCACGAGCCCGGTCATCTACACCGGGCTCACCGACGGCACGCACACCTTCGTGCTCCGCGGGAAGAAGAACAGCACCAACCGCCCCAACACGCGCAGCATCTCGTGGCGGGTCGACAGCATCCTGCCCGGCGCGCCCAGTGTGACCGCCGTGCCGAGCCCGACGGGCTCGACGTCGGCGAACATCTCCTTCACCAACGCCGACCCCACCGCGGTGTCGCACACCTGCTCGCTGGACGGCGCGCCGGAGACGGACTGCGCTAGCCCGTACGTGGTCAGCTCGCTCAGTGAGGGCTCGCACACGGTGGCGGTCCGCGCCGTCGACAGCGTCGGCAACAAGAGCCCCGCGTCCGAGGTGACGTGGGTCGTCGACCTCACGGCGCCGGCAAACGTGCTTGCTACGGGTCCGGTCAGCCCGACCAACCAGACGACGGCCGAGGCGACCTTCTCCGCCGCTGGCGCGACGTCCTACACCTGCGCGCTCGACGGTGCGACGGCCGTCGCCTGCACGAGCCCGTACACGGTCCCGGGGCCGATCTCGGAAGGCTCGCACTCCCTGGTCATCACCGGCTCGGACGGCGCCGGGAACGAGGCGCAGCCGGCGACCGTGGTCTGGGACGTCGACCTGACCGCGCCGTGGGCACCGTCGATCTTGACCGGCCCGCCCGCCCTCACGAACCAGACGGTCGCCGACTTCGTCGTCGGTGACGTCGACAGCTCGGGCGCCCTGCAGTGCCGCCTGGACGACCCGTCGGGTCCGTGGACGGCCTGCCCCTCCCCGCTGAGCTACACCGTCGCTGCCGGGACGCACACCTTCGAGCTGCGCTCGCACGACCAGGCCGGCAACTCGAGCGCCCTCGTCGACCTGACCTGGGAGGTCGACACGACGGCACCCGCTCCGGCCGCCTTCACCGACGGCCCGCCCACGCCGAGCAAGGACACCGCTCCTGGCTTCGCGTGGGTCTCCACCGACGGCTCGACCTACGGGTTCGAGTGCTCGCTCGACTCGCTCGACGACGCCTCGTACGTCATCTGTGACGTGGGCGACTGGATGTTCGCCCCGCTGACCGAGGGCAACCACTTCCTCGCGGTGCGCTCGCTCGACGCGGCCTCGAACCCGTCGTCGCCCGTCGTGTGGAGCTGGCGCGTCGACCTGACAGCCCCGGTGGCACCGGTCTTCAGTACCACGCCGGCGTCGCCGACCACGGAGACGACCGCGATCTTCTCCTTCGCATCCGACCCGGGGACGACGTACTCCTGCTCGGTCGACGGCGCGACCGCGACCAACTGCGCCAGTCCGGTGACCCTCACCGGACTTTCTGTCGGTGCCCACACCTTCGGCGTCGTCGCAGAGGACGGGGTGCTCAACGTCAGCCCGGAGGCGTCCTACGCCTGGACCGTCGAGGCGCCGAGCACCGGCGGTGGCGGCGGCGGTGGCGGTGGTGGCGGGGGCTCGACCCCGCCGCCCGGTGGCGGCTCGACGCCACCCGCGCCGACGCCTGCCGCAGCCGCGACGACAGCGACGATCACGACGAGCAGTGCGCTGCGGGGGACGAGCACGGTCAGCTTCTCCGGTGACGTGTCGGGTGTGAGCCCGGCGACCGTCCGGCTGGTCGATGCTGCCGGCACCGCGGTACCGGCCGCGCTGACCTGCCGCAACGCGGCGGGGACCGCGGTCCCGTGCTCGGGCGCCGTGCGCAGCGTGGCCGTCAAGCCTTCCGCCGCGCTCCTGCCGGGAGGCACCTACACGCTGTCGGTCGGGACCGGGCTCGCCGGCTCCGGCGGCTCGACCGTGACGCCCGCGTCGAAGTCCTTCCGGGCCTCGACGAAGGAGCAGGAGAACAGCCTCCGCGCCGGGTTCACCTGGGCCAAGGCCAAGTCCGGCTCGGCCATCGGCAAGAGCTACCTCACCGAGTCGCACAAGGGCGCGACGCTGACGATGACCGTCAGCGGCAAGAAGGTCACCTGGTACACGATGACCGGCCCCGACCAGGGCAAGGCGACCGTCTTCGTCGACGGGGTTCGCAAGGCCACGGTCGACAACTACAGCGCAGCCCGGACCTGGCGGGTGGCCCGCACGATCAAGGGGCTCAGCGCCAAGCGCCACACCCTGAAGATCGTCGTCACCGGCAAGAAGAGCACCGCCTCGACCGGGACCGGCGTCGTGGTGGACGCGCTGCGGGTCGGCAAGACGCTCAAGGCCTCGCCGACCGCGAAGGCCACCTGGCGCCGCGCCGGCTCGGCCAGTGCGTCCGGCCGGGCGTACTCCCTCGCCAGCACGCGGGGTGCGAGCACCTCGTTCACCTTCCGTGGCACCGGCATCAGCTGGTCCACCGAGACCGCCCCGACGATGGGGAAGGCCGCCATCTACGTCGACGGCGTCCGCAAGGCGACGGTCGACAACTTCTCCGCGAAGGCGAAGTGGAACGTGCTGCGGACCGTCACCGGTCTGTCCAACTCGACCCACACCGTGAAGGTCGTGGCCCTCGGCACCAAGCGGAAGGCCTCGCGAGGCACGGACGTGGTCGTCGACCGCTGGCTGGTGCGCTGACGCGCAGCCACCCGTGAACCGGCCCGGCCGGTGTCAGGCGTTTCGCATCCGCCTGGCACCGGCCGCGCCCTGCGCGGTGTCCTCGTCGGGCCGGCGCACGGGACCTCGAACCACACCCGCTTGCCGCCCGACGTCGGCTCCCACCCCCAGCGCGCGGCCAGGGCGTCCACCAGTGACAAGCCGGTGCCGGTCGGCCCGCCGCCGGCCTGACCGGCGACGGACGGTGCGGCCGCGTCGTCGTCGTCGACGGCGACCCGCAACGTGTCCCCGTTGCACGTCGCGCGCACCTCGACGTCCGCGCTGCGCGTGTGCACCACGGCGTTGGTCACCAGCTCGGACGCGAGCAGCAGTGCCGTTTCGGCGGTGGACGGCCCGCAACGCTCCGGCAGCCAGGCGCTCAGGTCGTGCCTGGCGTCCCGCGACGTGGTTCCGGTCCGCGGCAACGATGCCCTGAACGCGAGCTCTCCGACCATGAGGTCCTCCCGCGACTCATCGAACCGACCTGTCGTCCCCCGACTGCCGCGCAGCCGACTGGGACCCTGTCGCGTCCGACCGGCCCACGTCCAGCGGTGACCTCCGATCCGCCCGGAAGGTTGGCAAATGTCGCGCCTCGATGGTCCACCTTTGCTGGCGCGCGACCGCCGGCCCGTCAGCCGCGCGCCACGGTGTGGTGCTCAGTAGATGGTGACGCCGTACGCGTTCGCGGCCTCGCGGACGGGCTGGAAGAACGTCGTCCCACCGGTCCTGCAGTCACCGCTGCCGCCGGAGGTGAGTCCGAGCGCTGTCGACCCGGCGTAGAGCGCGCCACCCGAGTCGCCAGGCTCGGCGCAGACCGTGGTCTGGATCATGCCCCGGACCGTGCCGCCGCCCTGGTAGCGCACCGTGACGTTGAGCGCGGTCACCGTGCCGTTGTGGACGCCGGTCGTCGAGCCGTCCCGCGTGACCGACTGTCCGACTCTCGCGTCACCGACCGTGTATCCGCCGGGGTGGGACAGCGACGTGTTGTCGTAGCGCACCAGGGCGTAGTCGTTGCCGGGGAAGCTGTAGCCGATGGTCGGGCCGATCAGCGTGCTGTGGTTCGCGCTCGTCCACCAGGTCTTCTCGGGCTTCCCGCAGTGCCCGGCGGTCAGGAAGTAGAAGGTGCTCCCGCTGACCACGTTGAACCCGAGCGAGCAGCGGTACTTGCTGCCGTAGATCGCATCCCCGGCCGCGAGCAGCGGGCGGAAGACACCCGCAGCTCGCTCGACCCGGATGGCGCTCGCCGCTGTGCCGGCCTGGCGCTTGATGCTAGCCACGTCGCCGGACGACACCGAGCTGTCGGCCGTCACGACGACCCGCTCGGCTGCCGCGTCGATGTACCAGGCGACACCGCGGACGCCGGACTTCTCGACCGCGGCGCTGGCCGCCGACAGCTGACCCTTGCCGGCCTGCCTGCTGGTGGCCGCCGGGGCGGCCGACGGCATGATCAGCGCGAGGGCGGCCACCAGGCCGACGACGGCTGGCGCCCAGCCGGGCGAGGGTCGCGGAGCGGTGCGATGGGCGGGGCTGCAACGACATGGGGCCTCCTGGGTCGATCTCTCGGCCTGGGAGCCTGGCACAAGATCGCGGCACAGAATGCCAAGAAAGCCCCAAATCGGCCATGCGCCTCGGGTCAGCGGCGGACGTCCTCCCCTGCAGCCTGAAGCCTCCACTGTTCCCTGCCGGCAGACGTTCTCCGCGTGCAGCCTGGAGCCTCCCCTGCTCCCTGAGCGCAGCGCCGGTTGCGCCCTCCAGGTCCCCGTCGAGCTCGTAGTTACGACCCCAACCGGAACGGCGGGTAGCGGTCGGTTACCAGCAGGAACGCGTACGCCGTCACTCGTTGGGTCCACCGGAGGACGCCCTCGACGAAGTCGAAGAGCCCCCGCGGGTACCGGCCGGTGAACAGGATCGCGAACCAGGCGATCACGACGGCCACTGCCGCGGCGAGCCACAGGAATGCCAGCACGATGTAGTGCGGGACCGCGAGCAACCACTTCACGAGCGGTAGCCAGCGGTTGAGGTCGCGTGGCACGTTGGGGTAGTCGTAGTCGAGCCGTACCGACTGGATCTCGTCCGTCGACGGGTAGCGGTCGTCCATCAGTGCCAAGAAGACGACGACACGGTTGCCGAACCGCTGCAACTCCAGGTTCCAGTCGAACCACCACCGCGGGTACTTCTGTCGGAACAGGATCATCAGCAGTGGTCCGAGAATCAGTGTTCCGCCAGCGCCGTAGACGACGACCTCGCCGCTTCTTGAGGGGGTGAACTGCCCCGCGGACACCGTCTCCAGCAGTAGCAAGATCGGGATCGCGACGAGGATACGGAACGCCGTGGTCAGGCGGTTCAGCGGCCGGTCTGGGTAGGCGACCGAGAGCTGGACCGGGTAGGTCGAATACGACGGGTCAGTGGTGGACATGATGATTCTCCCTGCTGGTCGCCTCCGCGGAGGCGGTGCGGATCGGAGGCCCGCAGGCCGGGGGACGGCTGCAGGCTGCACCATAAGCGGGTTGTCGGTTTCCGGTGGCGCGCAGATCCGGCATGGTGATGACGCGCGAGTCGTGCGTCGTCCTGGGGATCGACTCGTGAGAACGCGATCGGCGCTGATGAGCGCGCCTTGGCGTCTCGACGAAGCCGCCCGCGGCGGCAGCCATCACGCTGCCCGTGCCTCGGCGTAGGCCGAAGCGACTTGGTTAGGTGCTCTGTGTGCTAGCGCGGTCCGTAGTTGTGCCCGGCCTCGGTGCAGCCGGCTGCGTACCGTGCCGATGTTGATGCCGAGGGCGGCGGCGACCTGGTGGTAGGTGAGGCCGTGGAGGTCGCTGAGCAGCACCGTTGAGCGGAAGTGCGGCGGCAGTGCACGCAGCGCATCAGCTACGTCGGTGTCCAGTGTTCTGCGATCGAGCTGCTCGGCCGCTGTCGGTGCGCGGTCGATGATGCGGTCGGTGTGGTCGCCGAGCGGGTCCAGGCGCAGCAGGCGCGCTCGGCGCAGCTTGTCGCGGAACAGGTTGGTCGTGATCCGGTGCAGCCAGCCAGGGAAGCTGCCGCCAGGTCGGTAGTTCGGCAGTGCGCGAAACACGCGGACGAACACGTCCTGGGTGAGGTCCTCGGCGTCGTGCGGGTTCCGGGTGAGTCGGTAGGCGTGGCGGTACACATTGCCGCGGTGCACCCGGACGATGTTGTCCCAGCTGTGTGCCGACGGGTCGAAAGGCTCGTCAGGGTCGCCGACAAGGACTGGCACGGCCGTTGCCGGTGCTGTGTGGGGGGAAGAGGTGGTTTGGTGGTTCATCGTGACGACTTCAGGACGACGGTGCGGTGGGTCGGGTGGGCCGTCTGGCCAGGCAGCGCGAGCGCCGGGTTCATCCGGCGGTAGAGGAGGAGCGACATGATGGCCAGTCCGGTGGCTGCGGCGAATCCGCCGGCCGCGACCGCGGCCTCGGGGAGCAGGGTGCGCAGGGCGATCGCGGTGAACCCGGCGCCGTAGAGCACTGCGGCCGGTCGCGGGACCAGCCGGCCCCGCAGCAGCACCCCGGTGAAGGCGAGGACGCCCAGTAGGAACACGACGGAGATCACCATGAAGACCGTGCCGGCCGGGCCGGCGACGAGCTCGTCGACCACGGCGTCGTCGAGCCGGGGGAAGATCACGTTGGCGATGTACTCGATGCCCACGATGCCGGTCAGGCCCAGCAGGTTGATCGCGTACCCGGCGGTGCCGGCGGTACCGACTCGGCCCTCGAACCGGTGCCAGAAGAAGAGACCGGTCACTGCGATCAATCCGAAGGTCGCCGCTAAGGGGGCCAGCGCCTGTGTGGCCGCGACGTCGGGGACAACCTCGGCCCTGCGGAGGAAGTTGAAGACCAGTACCACGGCGGACGTGATGCCAGCCAGGGCGGTGAGACGGAGGAGCGCGGGGGTGGTCATTGGGGTGGGGCTTCCTTAGACTCGACGGTTATAACGCTTGTTATTACGGAAGTTATACTAGGATGGCCGCCGTGGCAACCCCTGCGAAGCCCCGAGTTGAGCGCCCCGCTGTGACCACGCTCACCGAGCGTTTGGTCGACGCCACGTTGCAGCTGCTGCGGGAGGAAGTCCCGACCGATCTGACCGTCCGTCGGATTGCCACCGCCGCCGGGACGACGACGATGGCCCTCTACACGGGCTTCGGAAGCCGCGACGGGCTGCTGGACGTCGTGTACGCCCGGGGGTTCGAGCAGCTGGGTGAGCAGATGGCCCCGGCGGCCATGGTGGCCGACCCGGCGCAGGCGGTGGTTGAGCTGCTGGGGGAGTATCGCGCGTTCGCACTGTCCAACCCGGGCCTGTACGGGCTGTTGTTTGAGCGAGTGCTCCCCGGCTTCGATCCCAGCCCGGAGGTCCGCAGCACCGCGCTGGACACCACCTTCGGTTTGCTCGCGGCACAGACCGAGCGCCTTCTCGGGGGCGATGCACCGGAGCAGGGGTCCCGCAGGCTCGCGTACACGTTGTGGGCGATAACCCACGGCCTGGTGAGCCTCGAGCTCTCACACGCCAGCCGGAGTCCGCTGGCGCACCCGGTGCTTGCCGACACCGACGGGAGGGCCGTTCTCGACACCGCGTTACGGGCCGCAATGGGCGGCTGGAGTCGGGCGAGCGCGACGTCCTAAGTCCATGGTGCCCCCGGCAGGATTCGAACCTGCGACGCACGGTTTAGGAAACCGACGCTCTATCCCCTGAGCTACGGGGGCGGGGACGGCACGACAGCGGTCCGGAGAACCGGTCGAACCGAAGAACATTCCCTGCCTGCCGCCTGCTCTGACGGCGGGGTCGAGGTTACCGGAGGGTGAGCAGCGACGATACGAACGGCCCACGGGCGCCGCTGGCGCATCAGGTTGCGGGTGCCAGGCCGGCCCTCGTCAGCGCCTTCCATGCGATCTCCGCGGCGGCAGCATGACCGGCGACGGAGAAGTGGTTGAGGTCCGGCGCGATGTAGGTAGCCCTGTCCTCGGCGTCCCCGAACGCCCCGCCGTCGTACACGCACCGCTCCAGCTCGGCACACGCTGCCTCGAGCCGCTTCTCGTACCCGTGGATGACGTCCTCGAGTCGTTGCAGCTCGCGCGGCACCAGCTGCCCGTCGGTGTCGAGAAACGCGCACGGCCCGCTGCCCATCCCGGCGGCGAAGTCGCGGCGTTGCGCAACGGTGTACTCGTCCCACTGGGTGCTGGGGCTGCCGAACTGACTGACGACGAACAGCCGGGCCGTCGGCAAGCCGCTGTCCAAGACACTCAAAGCGTCCGACAGAGCTGCCTGGAAGGCGTCGAGGTCGGCGGCGGTCGCGGGGCAGATCATGTCGTTGTCCATGATCTGGATGACGACGAGCGGATTCGGCGGTGCCTGCGTGACCGCGTTCTCGGCTTGCAGCTTGAGCTGCGCGACGTCGGCGCCGCCCTGGGACAGCCCGAGCGCGTGACCCTCGATGGCGGGGTGCACGGCGAGCAGCCGCAGGTAGAGGCTGTTCACGGCCGGGTTCGTGCCCGTCGCCCAGGAGTTCTCCCGGACCTCGACCCCGGGTTGCTCGGGGTCTGATGACTCGCCGGTGGATCCGGAGTGACCGAGGACGACGATCGAGTCCGGGTATCCGACGTACGGCTCGCCCGTCGCCGGCGACGCTGACTCGGAGGCAGTGACGGGCGGCCCGGCTGAGGAGGGCGACGGATCCTGGCCGGCGCCGCCTTCCGTCGAGGATGCGCAGCCGCTCGCGAGGGCAGCGGTGAGCGCCATCAGACCAGCGCAGCGACCGAGCAGACCCGACCGCCGCCCGATACGGGTCCACGTGTGTCGGTTGCGCAGCCTGGTCACGCGCATCGAGCCCCCTGGCGTGAAGTTCCTCCCCGAGGTGCCGACAAGCACGCTACTGACGCGACACACCTCACACCAGGCCTGCCAGCCACGGGCTTCGCGGCTCACCCAACCGCGAGAGGTCAGGTCGATGGCATCACCAGGTCGAGCCCGAGCCAGCCGGCCAGGTCCTTGATCTCGCGGTGGACCGCAGTCGTCATCGCCTTGCTCCACTCGCCATCCCGGTGCACGGCGTCGACCCGAAGGACGCCACGGTCTCTGTCCGCGGTGGCGTCGACCTTGCCGACGAGGCGGTCGCCGTAGAGGACCGGCATCGCCCAGTAGCCCCACCGCCTCTTCGCGACCGGCTTGTACATCTCGAGCTGGTAGTCGAACTCGAAGATCTCTGTCATCCGCTTGCGGTCGTAGACCAACCGGTCGAGCGGCGACAGCACGGCGGCCCGCCCGCGGAACCGTGACCCGAGCGAGTCCAGCGCGCCTGGGTCGACACGCCACCGGCCGCGTACGCCCTCGACGACCGCGTCCTCGCCGGCGTCACCGACGTGGTTGGGCTCGTTCGGTGTCTCGGTCGCCTTCGCGCGGGCGATGCCCAGCGCACGCAGCCGCCGCTCGTTGCGCAGCCGCACTGCCTCTTCGTAGGGCACCGGCTCGTCGTCGGGATAGACCCGCTCGGCCAGGTCCCACAGCCGTTCGCGTCCCTCGCGGCCGGCGCAGGCCACGTCGCCGCACGCGACCATGTGGTCGACCATCTTCGACACGTTCTTGTCGTCGGTCCAGCCGCTCGACCGCCATGGCACGACGGTCGTGTCCGGCAGCTCCCGGATCGGCAGCGGGCCGTCCATCCGGAGCCGTTCGATGATGTCGGTGCGGCACTCCTCGTTGGCCTCGAGCCACGCCTCGATGTCCTGCTGCCACGGCGTCAGCTGGCCGGGCCCCGGCCAGGCTGCCATCTCGGCGGTGTAGAGCCTCAGGTCCTCGCGGGGGCGCAGCAGCATGTGCAGCTCGAGCAGCAGTTGGTTGTCCAGCGCCGAAGAGAGCTCCTCGGCGGCGTACGACGAACCGATCCTGCTCCACAGCACGAGGTCGGCGCTGGGGGCGACGTGTGACGTCGGGTCGTTCTGCAGCAGGGTCAGGTGCCGGACGACCTCGAGCGCATCGCTGGGCCGGTCGGCGTCGAGCAGCTGGGCGCGCACCGCGATGCGCCGGGCGTCGGTGCGCGAGAGCTGGTGGACGGTCACGACCGCGACGGTATCGGCCACACTGTGACGCATGACGAGGCCGCGGCGACAGCCATGACCGACGACCTGACCACTGCTCAGCACATCGAGCTCACCGAACGACGTGCGGCGCACAACTACCATCCCCTCCCGGTCGTGCTCTCCCACGGGCGGGCGCGTGGGTCGAGGACGTCGCCGGCAAGCGATATCTGGACTGCCTGGCGGGCTACTCGGCGCTGAACTTCGGGCACCGCCACCCTCGCCTGGTCGCCCGCGCTCAGCAACAGCTGGGCCGGTTGACCCTGACAAGTCGGGCCTTCTACAACGACCAGCTCGGCCCGTTCGCGGAGGCTCTGGGTTCGCTGGTCGGCAAGGACCTGATCCTGCCGATGAACTCGGGGGCCGAAGCCGTCGAGACGGCGATCAAGGTGGCGCGGAAGTGGGGGGCCGAGGTCAAAGGTGTCCCACCCGAGCAGGGCCGGATCGTCGTGATGGACGGGAACTTCCACGGCCGCACGACCACGATTGTCGGGTTCAGCACCGACGACCTCGCGCGGCAGGGCTTTGGGCCGTTCACTCCCGGGTTCGACCTCGTGCCGTACGGCAAGGCGGATGCCGTCGAGGCCGCGATCACCGACGACACCGTGGCCGTGCTGCTGGAGCCCATCCAGGGCGAGGCCGGCGTCCTCGTGCCACCGCCGGGCTTCCTCCGTCAGGTGCGCGACCTCTGCGACCGACGTGCCGTCCTCTTCATCGCCGACGAGATCCAGTCCGGCCTGGCACGGACCGGCCGGACCCTGGCTGTCGAGCACGAGGACGTCGTGCCCGACATCGTGGTGCTCGGTAAGGCACTGGGCGGAGGCATCCTTCCCCTGTCGGCGGTGGCCGCCGACGCCGACGTCCTCGGGGTGATCACGCCCGGTTCCCATGGGTCAATCTTCGGCGGCAACCCGCTCGCATCAGCTGTCGGCCACGAGGTCTGCCTCATGCTCGAGACGGGCGAGTTCCAGGCACGCGCCGCGGAGCTGGGGACCCGTCCGGAGGCGGGACTGAACGGGCTGGGGTCTCGGCCCGTGCGCGAGGTGCGCTGCCGAGGCCTCTGGGCTGGGGTCGACCTCGATCGACGGTCATCAGCGGGCGGCGATGTGCGAGCGTCTCGTCGAGCACCAGGTCCTGCCATGGACAGCACGGTTCGACGATCCGGCTGGCGCCGCCCCTGGTGTGCTCGAAGGACGACATCGACCTGCTGGTCGACGCCATCGCGGCGGTCCTCACGGCTGTCGCCTGAGCAACGTCCCCCAGGGCGGCCTGACGTACTCGCCCGCCGTCGAGCGCTGCTGCCGAGCCCGGCCGCGGTCGCCGGGTGACGACCGACGCACGTCGTCGGCGGGGGTTGAGTAGCGATTGCTCATGGCGGCCGGTGCGCGGGCTCCCAGAGTGATCCTCATGACGAACTCATCCCGCTTCCGCCACCTGTCCACCCGCGCCGCCGCAGCCCTCGCCGGGCTGTGTGTCGCCTCCTCGGGACTGGTCCTCGCCGCCACGCCCGCCGGGGCCGCCACCGTCGACGCGGCCAACCCCGCGCCGGTGACCTCCGCCCAGACGGTGCTGAGACAAGTGGAACGACGCAGGACCTGACGCTGCCCGACTCCGGCCCGGCCTCGACCTATCCGTCGCCGATCACCTTCACCGGTGTGCCGGGGGGGTCTCCGACGTGTCGGTGCGTCTCTACGGCGTCACACATCAGCACCTGGACGACCTGGACGTGATGCTGGTCAGCCCTGACGGGCACCGCATGATGGTCCTCAGTGACGCCGGGGGCACCGGTGTCACGGGTGCGCACCTCTTCTTCAACGACGCCGTCCCCACGTCCGGTCCAGGACAGCTCGGCCACCCGCAACCGGCCAGTACCGGCCGACGAACTTCGGCTCGGTCGACACCTTCCCGGCACCTGCGCCGGACGCGACCGGGATCGGGCACGCCTTCTCGGTGTTCGACGGCGTCGACCCGAACGGCCAGTGGAAGCTCTTCGTGAACGACGACTTCGCCGGCGACACCGGCGTCATCACCGGCTGGGACCTTACCTGCACATCGAGGCCCCGGTTGCGGCGACGTCCGTGACGGTGTCCGGCACGACAGGTCCGATCACCGACGTCGACCTCCAGCTCCACGGCGTGGACGCGATCTGCGGCCAAGACTTCGACATGATGCTGGTCGGTCCGCAGGGCCAGAAGGCGATGGTCTGGTCGGACGCCGCCGGACTGCGACACCCTCACGGCGCTCGAGATCACGCTCGACGACGAGGCAGCCCAAGCACTTCCCATCGACACGAAGCCGGCCCCTGGCACCTACCGGCCAGTGGACGACGACAGCTACCTCACCGACTACGACAACATCCCCGGTGTCTCCAGCGGCGCGGAGTCGGTTCCGCCCTCTCGGCCTTCGACGGCTCCGCTGCCAACGGCACCTGGACGCTCTACGTCGTGCAAGACGCGCCGAACACCATGGGACACCTGGCCAGTGGTTGGGGTCTGCGCATGACCACCGCCGACGCGGCGGCTCCGGTCACAGCCGACCCCGTCGACGGCACCTGCGTCACGACCGCCGCCGACACCAAGGCCCCGCGGGTGACCAGCAGCACGCCGAAGAAGTCAGCCACCGGTGTGAAGCGCGGGCGTGACGTCAAGGCGACCTTCAGCGAGAAGATGCGCAAGGCGTCCCTCACCGGCACGACCGTGCGGCTGGTCAAGAAGGGCAGCACGAAGGCGGTTCAGGCGACGGTGACCTACGTCGCCGCGAGCCGCACCGTGGTGCTGGATCCGGCCGCGAAGCTGGCAGCGCACACGACCTACCGCCTGGTGGTGACCACCGGCGCCAAGGACGTCGCCGGCAACGCGCTGGACCAGAACCCCACGAAGTCCGGCTCGCAGAAGTTCCGGGCGACCTTCCGGACCCGCTGACGAGACGTCGCGAGGAGGGGAGCGGTGGGGTCGACCCGGACGGGTCGGCCCCACCGTGCACTGCGGGGCTGCGCCGCCCTTGGTTCTAGTACGAGTGCTTGACGTCCAGCACAGCCCGCACCCGCGGCTCGTCGAAGTCGATCCCGAGCCAGTCGAAGAGCCCCCGCAGCTGCGCCGGGTCGGCGACCCAGTCGTCGTAGTGGACGCGGCGCCACGCGTCGTCGCCCAGGGCGTCCAGCGCGGCGACGTACCGCTGCTCCATCGCGGTGAGCTCAGCCATCGCGTCGGGGTTGCGCGACCACCACTTGCTCGTCGCGACCTGCTCGAGGTCGCGGGTGTTGAGCACGAAACGGGCGCCAGGGAAGACGGCGCGCATGAAGGCGAACAGCTGGTCGAGCTGCTCCGACGGCCAGTCGATCTCCTTGAAGCCGACGAGCGTCGTGTCCGCACCGGGACGCAGGACGGTGTCGAGCAGCAGCGTGCGGATGTCGCGCAAAGCCGTCGCATCCGGGTAGCCGTCGACACCCCACCACGGGTGGCTCGGCGGCAGCACGTCCTCGCGTGCCAGGCGGTCGCGGTGCCGGGTGACCGTCTCGTGGAAGGCGAAGAGATGCTGGATCACGCCGCCGTTCTCGCCGCGGACGACGACGCCGGGAGTGGCGGAGAGGATGCCCTGCAGGAGAGTCGAGCCGGAGCGACCGTAGGTGACGACGAAGACGTAGGAGAGGTCGGTACGGTCGCGCGCCGGCTCGGTCATCGCGTTGGCGCGCAGTCGGTCGAGCTCGTCGGCCAGCCGGGTGGCGCGGGCGCGTTGCGTCTCGCGGTCGGCTCGCACCTTGGTCAGCCGCTCGCGGGCCATGTCACGTTCGTGGCGCGCGCGCTGCAGGCGCGCCGCGTCCGCCCTACCGCGCAGCCCGAGGCGTCGCGCCAGCCCACCGGCGACACGGCGGGCACGGTGCAGCAGTCCTGACACGCGTACCTCGGCTCTGTCGACGGGCGGGCTCGGATCGTATCGAGCGAGGGGCCGTGAGCGGTCCGGCGTGTACCACGACACGACGTCGGGTGAGGAGATCGCCGAGCAATCTGTGGACGGCTCGGGGGTGTGGAAAACCGTTGTCCACAAACGGTTTCCGGTACGTCGCGACGGCCGGAGTTGTGTCCAGGGTGGTGGCTAGGTTCGCTGGCATGAGCTCGACCGGCAGCATCGCGGAGCACCCGGTGGTCACCGGGCTGCGCACCGCGGCCGGTGCGCTGGACCCGGCGGCTCTCGAGCTGGGCTGGCAGCTCGGTGACGACGACGTGGAGACCGCGATCGCCACCGTCCTCGATCTGGAGAGCCGCGCCGCCGCCTACCGGGCGATGCTGCTGCGCGAGGCCGAGACCCGCGACCTCAAGAAGCGCACCAAGGCGTTGACGCTGGTGCGCTGGCTCAGTGACCGGTTCCGGCTCTCCCGAGTCGACGCCGGCGCCCGGGTGCGGGCCGCCGAGGGCATCGGCCGCCACGCCGTGGTGCAGTCCGCGTTGGCGCCGGGGCGGTCACCGACCGATCAGGCCGAGGTGCTCGTGCCGGGTGCTGGACACCGTCGCCGCGATGCCCGGCGTCGACGGACGCCGACCGGGCGGCGGCGGGCCGGTTCCTGGTCGACCAGTGCCAGACGCTGGCGCCCCGCGACCTCGCGCGCGCCGGGAAGGCGCTGGTCGAAGCCCTCACCGTGACCCCGTCCGAGGACGACCCGGCCGACCAGGCCGCCCTCGAGCGCGAACGGGCCCGCGCCGAAGCCGAAGCCCAGGAACGGGAGCGCAACTTCCTGACCGTCACCCGGCGGCGGGGCAAGCTCCGCGCGATCCTCGAGCCCGGCACCATCGGCGAGGCCATCCTGGCGCGGTTCCTGCACGACAAGGCCGACAAGCACCACCCCGGGTCGGACGGCTTCGAGGACACCCGGCCACTGTCCGAACGCCGCGGCGACGCCCTCGTCGAGCTGCTCAACCAGGCCGCCGGCACCCCCACCCCCCGCACCACACCGCACCGCGACCAGCGACGACGACCGAGCCACGACCACGACCGAGCACGACCGACGACCGAGCCGGACGACGACGAGCCCGGCGGGCTAGCCGGCGGGCCGCAGCCGCTGCCCGGCATGGGTGGTCGGGACGGGACCTGTGGGTCCTGCGGTGCGCGCCCGCCCGGTCCGGTCAAGGCGGTGCTGACCGTGACCACCACCCTGGACGGGCTGCGCTCCGGGCTGGCCAAGGCCGGCCGGCTGGACACCGGACTCGCGCTGTCCGCGGCCGCGCTGCGGATGCTGGCCTGCGACGGGCTCGTCGTCCCGGCGGTGCTCGGCACCGACTCCGAGGTCCTCGACCTCGGCCGCGCCCAACGCGAGTTCAACCGGGCCCAGCGCCGCGCCACCGCGCTGCGCGACCGCGGCTGCGTCGCCCCCGGCTGCGACCAACCCCCCTCGGCCTGCCACGTGCACCACATGTGGTGGTGGACCCTGGGCGGACCCACCGACCTGGCCAACGCAGCGTTGTTGTGCGAGTTCCACCACCGGATGGTCCACCGCCAAGGCTGGGCGATGAGCCTGGCGCCCAACGGCTACCCCCAGCTCACCCCACCCACGAGCATCGACCCGCTGCAGCGACCCCGCCAGCACCACCGCTTCCTCATCCCCGACCAACGCGACCTCACCCTGCGCACCGGCCGGCAACGCACATAGGCCGACACCCAGTACAGGCTGCCACTTAGGCTGGTCGGGTGAGTGACCAGAATGGGCCCGACCGGGACCACGCCCACGGCGACGACGAGGTGCTGCCGGAGCAGACCTCCGACGACACCGATCGCGGGTGGGGCGAGAACGACGACGAGCTCAGTGACGACGAGCGGTTGATCCGGGAGAAGCCGCCGCACTGGTGATGTACGCGAGCGGCCTGCTCGCGCCGGTCAGATCGCGGGACCACCTGGTGCGGGACCACCCGGTGTCGTGCCAGCGCCTGCCGGTCCGGTGCCGCGCTGGTCCCTCAGCAGGTCGCGTATCTCCTGCAGCAGGAGGATGTCCTCGGACGGCGCGGCCACCTCGGGCTCTTCGCCGCGCTTCCGCCGCTCCATGAGCTTGTTGACCGGCACGACGACGAAGAAGTAGACCGCAGCAGCCACGATCACGAAGTTGATCAGGGCGTTGATGGTCGATCCGATGATGATCTTGCTGCCGTTCACCGTGAAACCGGCGCTGCTGAAGTCGGGAGTGCCGCCGATGGCCCCGATGATCCCGCCGATGAAGTCGGCGGAGAACGCGGCAACCACGAGCCCGAAAGCACTGGCGAGGACGACCGCGACTGCCAGGTCGATGACGTTGCCGCGAAGCAGGAAGTCCTTGAAGCCCTTGATCACGGGATCCTCCCGAGTTGCTGGGTCAGAGAGAGCACACGCTGTCAGAACCACCTGGCCCTGTCATTCCGCCGGCTCATCGCCCACGGAGGACCAGCGACAGCCGGTCGGTCACGGCCGCGCCGGCGAGGCGGGTCGCCGTCGTGGCGGTGGTCGTGACCACCACGAGCGCTCCGTCGCCTCCGAGGTCGCCCAAGCCCGAGCCGCTGTCGGTCCTCGGCACGGTTAGCACCCGGACCGCCGAGGCGAGCAACCGGGCGGACGTACCGCCGGAGCCGTCGACCGACGGGGCGGCGCCGAGAACGTCGACGACGTCGCCGGGCCGCAGCAGGGCTACGGCCTCGGCGTCGGCGATCCGGACCGGAACACTCACGGTGCCGTCCTCATTCGTCGCGCGGGGACCGGCACCGGCCATCCGCACATCGGTCAGCGGCTCGCCGCGTCGCGCGGCAGAGACGAGAGTTCGCGACAAGGCAGCGGCGATCGAGGTGATCGCTCCGTCCGGGACCGAAGACGGCGACAGCCGAGTAACGGCCAGGTCGGCCGGGCCGAGGCGGCTCCCGGACTCGATGTCCCGTGCAGCCGTGACCACCGGGACCGACGGAGGAGGCGGTGGCTCCAAGGCCTGCAGCCCGACGGCCATCGCGCCGGCGAGGAGACCGGAGGCGAGCAGCCGTCGGTGCCACCTGCCGGTCCGGATCAGGTCACGCATCCATCGGGTCGCCCCGGTCGGCCCGGCGCCGCTGCCGCTCACGGATCAGCCCTCAGGAAGGGCGTGACAGCCGACGTGGTGTCACGGCAGGTCGAAGGGGAGCCGCTGACCGTCGAGCGCGTGATGGCACGAGCAGTCGGCGTCGGGACCCGGCAGCTTCGCGATCGTGTCGAGGACGAGGGCGCGCACCACTTCGATGTTCGCGGCGAAGACCCGCAGCACCTCCTCGTGCGTCACGCCGTCGCCGTGCTCCAGACCGGCGTCGAGGTCGGTGACCAGGGCGGTGGTGGTGAAGCACATCGCCAGCTCGCGGGCCAGGCTCGCTTCGGGGGCTGCCGTCATCCCGACGATCGACCAGCCCTGCGCCTGATGCCACAGCGACTCGGCACGGGTGGAGAATCGCGGTCCGTTGATGACGACCAGGGTTCCCCCGTCGACCAGCGCCTGACCGCGGGCTTGGCCGGCGTCGAGCACCGCTCGCCTGCCCTGCGGGCAGTAGGGGTCCGCGAATCCGACGTGCACCACGCCGTTGGGCTCGTCGAAGTAGGTGTGCGCCCGGCCCCAGGTGCGGTCGACCAGCTGGTCGGGGACGATGACCGTGCCCGCGTCGTGCTCGGGCTTGAGCGAACCCACGGCGCACGGGCCGAGCACCTGCCGGACCCCGACGGTCCGCAGCGCCCAGAGGTTGGCCCGGTAGTTGACGCGGTGCGGCGGGAAGCGGTGCCCGACACCGTGGCGCGGCAGGAAGGCGACCCGCCGGCCACCCACCTCCGCGATGGTCAGCGCGTCGCTGGGCGATCCCCACGGGGTCTCGATCTCGACGGTGTCGCCGTCGAAGAGGGAGTACAAGCCCGATCCGCCGATGACGCCGACGTCGGCGGTAGGACCGGAGTAGCTGCCGGCGTTCGGCTGGCTCGTCATGGGCCAGGAGCCTAACGACGGCGACAGCGCCGCTCGCCTTGTCCACAGCCGTGCACGCTCAGCAGTGCTGTGGACGGTGTGGCCTGGAACCACTCACGGCAGCCTCCGAGGTCCGGAAGCTGCCGTGAGTGTGTTCGTGCCTTGGCTACCTGGTACGAGATCCCCCGTCAGGGAGTGGAGTCGCGAACCGAGCGGGACTGACGAACGGTCAGTGCCACTTGGGCCGCTGGTGGCCCTCGACGTCGTCGTCGTCGGTGCTCTCGGCGGCGGGCTCTTCCTCGATGGCGTGCCACTTGGGTCGCTGGTGGCCCTCGACGTCGTCGGCGCCTTCGCCCTCGGCGGGCTCGTCGTCGATGGCGTGCCACTTGGGCTCGCTGGTGGCCCTCGACGTCGTCGTCGGTCTGAAGCTCGACGTTCGGCTTCTCGTTGCCCTGATCGCTCATGACGACCTCCGTTGTCCTACGGGTGCTGCGGGTCGCGGTGACCCGCTGGGCTCACCTTCATCCGCAAGCCGGTCGCCGTCTGTCGGCGAACTGACAGAGGCTGACCCTTTTTCGTCGCACCGCCGGCTGTGCGTCAGGCGGCGCTGCCGGCGGACGAGGACGAGCCGGACGAACCGGCGCTGGACGAGCGGGACGAACCCGACGAACCGGAGGACCCGGACGATGACGAGCCGGACGACGAGGACTTGCCCGACGAGGAGGACTTGCCCGACGACGACCCCGACGAGGACTCCGAGGAGGACGAGCCGCCGGAGGCCGCCACACCCGACGACGAGTCGGCCTTCTTGGTGTCACCTGCGCCGGTGCCTGCGCCGTCCTTGCTGCTCTTGGCCGCGTCGTCCTTCGGCTTCTCCCGGCTGTCCGTCCGGTAGAAGCCCGAGCCCTTGAAGACGATGCCGACCGAGTTGAAGACCTTGCGCAGCCGGCCGGTGCACTGCGGGCACTCGGTCAGGGCGTCCTCGCTGAAGGACTGCACGGTCTCGAACCCGTGGCCGCACTCGGTGCAGGCGTACTGGTACGTCGGCACGTACGTCCTCCTGGCGTTCTGGCACTCTCGTCTGACGAGTGCCAATGATGCGTTAGCGCCGGGCGTATCGCAAGCAGCGCCGGGCGGCAGCGGCGGTTGCGCTGCCGGGTGCGTGGGGCCGGCTAGACCCCCGTCGCTGTCGGTAGGTCGACAGGCCGTCGCTGACGACCGATGGCGTCCCGGACGTCGATCTCCTGGTCGGTGACCTCGTGGCCCTCGACGTGGATCTCCGGCAGGAGGCGGTCGAGCCAGCCGGGGAGCCACCAGTTGCGGTCGCCGAGCAGCTCCATCGTCGCGGGGACGAGCACCATCCGGACGAGGGTGGCGTCGATCAGGATGGCCGCGGCCAGCCCGATGCCGAACATCTTCTGCAGGGCGAGGTCACCGAGGGCGAAGGAGAGGAAGACGGTGACCATGACGGCGGCACCGGCGGTGATCACGCGAGCCGACTTCGCCAGGCCGTCGGCGACCGCCAGAGCGTTGTCACCCGTCCGGTCGTACTCCTCCTTGATCCTGGACAGCAGGAAGATCTCGTAGTCCATCGAGAGCCCGAACAGCACAGCGAAGATGCCGATGGGCAGCTGGATGGGGACCGGGACCGCCTCCGGGATCCCCACCAGGTCACCGAGCGGACCGCCGTTGACGGCCAGGGCGAGCACGCCGAAGGCGGCTGCCGTCGCGAGCACGTTCATGGCGACGGCCTTGAGAGCGACCACGACGGACCGGAACACGGTCATCAGCAGCAGGAACGACAACACCAGCACGCCACCGAAGAACAGCGGGAGCCGGTCGGCCGTGCCGCGGGTCGTGTCGAGGTTGGCGGCGACCGCACCGCCGACGTCCACGGTGAGCGCCGTACCGGCGGTTGCGGCCGGGAGGGCGTCCGCACGCAGGTTGTCGACAAGGTCAGCAGTGGCCGCGTCCTGCGGGGACGTCGTGGGGACGACCCGCAGCAGCGCGGTGTTACCTGCCGGGTTCAGGACGGCCGACTCGACACGCGCGACGCCGTCCACCCGGCCCAGCTCGCCCGCGAGGGTGTCCGCACCGGTCTGCAGTGCCTCGCCCGACTGCCCCTGCACGGTGAGCAGCAGCGGCGCGGAGAAACCAGGACCGAAACCGTCGGCGAGCAGGTCATAGGCCTGCCGGCTCGTGGACGACGGCGGGTCGCTCTTCGCGTCCGGGAAGCCCCATCGGATGTCGAGGAACGGGGCGGCCAGGGCAAGCAGGACCACGAGGCCGACGATGGCGGCCGGCCACGGCCGGTTCTGGACCAGTCGGCTCCAGCGGAACCAGCGCGACGACTCCGACGGGCGCGGGTCCCGGTTCACGAACGGCACGTGCCAGCGCTCGATGTTGCGCCCGGCGAACCCGAGCATCGCGGGGAGCAGGGTGACCGACGCGGCCATCACGATGAACACCGCGGGATCACGGTGAAGGCGAAGCCGGTCATCGACGGCTGGCCCATGAGCAGGATGCCGAGCATGGACACCATCACGGTGAGCCCGGCGAACAGGACGGCTCGCCCCGCGGTGCTGATCGCAGTCAGGGTGGCGCGGCGAGGGTCCTGACCCTGGGCCAGGCTGCCGCGGAACCGGGTGACGATCAGCAGGGCGTAGTCGATGCCGATGCCGAGGCCGATCATCGCGGCCGTGGGCGGCGCCCAGTCGGGGACATCGACGAGACGCATCACCAGACCGCCGATCGCGGTGGCGATGCCGAGACCGAACAGGGCCGTCAACAGGGGCAGTCCCATCGCGACCGCGGACCCGAAGGTGATCAGCAGGATGATGGCCGCCGCGAGGAGCCCGATGCCTTCGGAGGAGACGGAGGCGGTCTGCGACAGGGCAGCGACCGGCCCTCCGGCCTCGACGCGCAGGGCGCCGTCACCGGCGGCGAGGATCGGCTCGACCAGGGTCTTGGCCTGCTCGATGGTGAACTCGTTGTCCTTCAGGTCGAGGGCGACGTCGGCGTACGCGGTGGTGCCGTCCTCGGAGATCTGGCCGGCACCCGCCTCGGTGAACGGGCTGGTGACGCTCACGACGTGTGCGCTGCGGGCGACGTCGGCAAAGAGCTCCGCCGCGCGCGCCTGCACCTCCGGCGTGCTGACGCCGGCATCGGAGTGCACCACGACCTGGAGGGTGTCGCCGGCACGCTCCGGGAAGCTCGTGGTCAGCGTGTCCGAGGCAGCCTTCGACTCCGACCCGGGCTGCAGGTAGTTCTGCTTGAACTCGCCCCCGAACGCTCCGGACAGGGCGAACGACCCCACGAGGGCGAGGACCCACAGTGCAACCACCAGGCGGCGACGCCGGTGGCACCAGTCAGCAAGGCGGACCAACATCGGCGTGCTCCTCGGGTTGGCGGGACGTCAGGCACGCCAGGCGACGCCGGGCGATCGAAGGACGTCTGGGGACGCCGGGAGATGCAAGGAAGGACGTCTAGACGTCGGGGGCTGCCGCTGTCCTGCTCGCGCGTCTCATCTGCCCCGACTCTTCGACGTGTGCGGCGACCGACCGCCGTGGTCCAGGGCGACTCCTCGAGTCAACCACCGCAAACCCGTCCTGTCTGCGCTGTGGGCCAGCGATCTTCACCGGAGCGCCGGCGGCGGGGTTCAGGGGTGGGTCGGGTGCTCGTGCCCGGCGTGCTCCGCGCGCTCGAACTGGAAGGTGCTGTGCTCGACGTCGTACTCGTCGGCGAGACACTGCTGCAGCTCGTCGAGGAGGGCCGGCAGGTGCGCGTCGTGGAAGCAGGAGTCCTCGACGACGACGTGGGCGGTGAGAACGGGGAGGTTGGCCGCGACCTGGGTCGCGTGCAGGTCGTGCACGCCGCGCACGTGCTCCGTCGCGAGCAGCCGGGCACGCACCCGGTCGAGGTCGAGACCGCGCGGCGTCGACTCGAGCAGGACGTCGACGGTCTCGCGCAGCAGGATCCAGGTCCTCGGCAGGATGAGCACGCCGATCAGCAGTGACGCGACCGCGTCGGCGCGCAGCCACCCCTGCCAGGCGATCAGCCCGGCCGCGACGAGGACAGCCACCGAGCCGAGGGCGTCGTTGACCACCTCGAGGAAGGCCGCCCGCATGTTCAGGCTCTGCGTCCTCGTCGAGGCGAGGACCGCGACGCCGACCAGGTTGCCGGCCAGCCCGACCGCGCCGAAGACCAGCATCGGAGTGGACGTCACGTCGGGCGGGTCGACCAGCCGGCGCACCCCCTCGACGAGCACGTAGACACCGACGGCAAGCAGCACGGCGGCCTGCGCGGCGGCGCCGAGGACCTCCGCCCGCCGGTAGCCCCACGTCCGTCGCGCGGTCGCCGGCCGCTGCGACATCACGGTGGCCAAGAGCGCGAGCGTCAGCCCGGCCGCGTCGGTCATGCCGTGACCGGCGTCGGCCAGCAGCGCCAGCGACCCGGACACGGCCGCGCCGACGACCTCGACCACCAAGACCGTCACGGTGATCGCGAGGACGACGGTGAGCCGCCGACGCTGGTCGGCGATGTCACCGCCCGGCCGGTGCTGGTGCACGACGCGAGCCTAGCGACCGGATCGGCCGTAGCCTCGCGTCATGAGCCGCACGGTCGGAGCAGCCGTCGTCCTGCTCCTCGCGCTCGCCGGTTGCGCAGCCGGCGACGACGGGACGGTGCCCGCGGGCAGCGAGCCGAGCCCGACGGTGACGTCCGCGGAAGCGGACGAGACCGCGTCGGACGACGAGACCGGGTCGGACGACGAGACCGGGTCCGACGACGAGACCGCGTCCGACGAGGCCGAGCCGGCCGCGTCGGGTCCGGTCATCACGACCACCGGCAGCGCCTACGGCACTGTGCTGGTCGACGGCCGCCGGCAGGCGATCTACCTCTTCGACCGGGAGGCCGGTCGGACCCCGCGCTGCTACGGCGCCTGCGCCGACGCGTGGCCGCCGGTGCTCGCGAAGGGCGACGCACGGGCCCGGCGCCAGGTGCAAGCCGGGCTGCTGGGGACCGTCCCGCGCCGCGACGGGACCCTCCAGGTCACCTACGCGGGCCACCCGCTGTACTTCTACGCCCACGAAGGCCCGGGGCAGCTGCTCTGCCACGACATCGTGGAGTACGGCGGCCGGTGGCTCGCAGTGACCCCGCGGGGTGTGGCCGCGCCGACCTGACCAGCTGCCGGGTCGGCAGTGGGAGCGTCAGCGGCGGCCGCCGGTGAGCAGCGCTGCGATCGAGGCCAGCGCCGCCGGTTGGACGCGGTAGTAGGTCCACACGCCGCGGCGCTCGCCGGTGACGATGCCGGCCTCCGCGAGCTTCTTCAGGTGGTGGCTGACGGTGGGCTGCGACAGGCCGAGCGGCTCGGTGAGGTCGCACGTGCAGGCCTCCTGGTCCGCGCTGGCGAGCAGCAGCGAGACGAGCCGCAACCGGCCGGGGTCGGCCAGTGCCTTGAGCCGGCTCGCCAGCTCGACGGCCTCGTCGGCGGAGAGCGGCGCGTCGGCCAGCGGAGCGCAGCAGGTGTCCGCAGTCGGCACCGGGTCGAGCAGGGGGAGCGGTCTCGGCATGGCCCCATCGTCGGCGAGAAATCGACAGACGTCAATCATTGACATCTGTCGATGTCAGCTCCACGATGGGCCGAACACATCGAGAACCGTCGATCTCTCCCCAGGAGCTGACATGAGCCGGACAGGCCTGCGCGACGTCCTGACCGACGCAGCGTCGGCCGTCGAGCAGCCGGTCGTCGTCATCGGCGCCGGCCCCGTGGGGCTGGCTGCTGCGGCCAACCTGAGGGCGTACGACCTGCCGGTGCTCGTCCTCGAGGCGGGGGAGCGGGTCGGCGCCGCCATGCTCGAGTGGGGCCACGTCCGGACGTTCACGCCGTGGCGCTACCTCGTCGACCCCGCCGCCGAGAAGCTGCTCGCGCCGACCGGCTGGACGCGGCCCGACGACGAGTTCGCGCCGACCGGGGCCGAGATCGTGCGCGACTACCTCGAGCCGCTCGCCGCGGTCCTCGGGCGGTACGTCGCCACCGGAGCCCGGGTCGAGTCGGTCGCCCGCGCCGGGCTGGACAAGGCGCGAACCCTCGACCGCGACCAGCAGCCCTTCCTCGTGCGGGTGCGCGACACGGCGACCGGCGAGGTCACCGACCTGACGGCCCGCGCGGTGGTCGACGCATCCGGCACCTGGGGGAGGCGCAACCCGCTGGGCGCCTCGGGGCTGCCGGCCCTCGGTGAGGCCGAGGCCGAGCAGGCCGGCTTCGTGACCGGTGCACTGCCCGACGTGCTGGGGCGCGACCGGTCACGGTTCGCCGGGCGACGCACCCTCGTCGTGGGCATGGGCCACTCCGCGGCCAACACCCTGCTCGACCTGGCGCGGCTGGCACGCGACGAGCCCGGCACCGAGGTCGTGTGGGCGATCCGCCGACCCGGTGTGCAGCGGATCTACGGAGGGGAGCAGGTCGACCAGCTCCCGGCGCGCGGCCGGCTCGGGTCGGACCTGCACGCTCTGGTCGACTCCGGTGCGATCGAGCACGTCACCGGCTTCGCGGTCACCCGCCTCGAGACGGCGGCTGACGGCGCGACCGTCACGGTCGTCGGGGCCACCGACTCCGGCGAGCGGCGCATCGACGGCGTCCACCAGGTCGTGGCCGCGACCGGCTTCCGTCCCGATCTCGAGATGCTGGGCGAGCTGCGCCTCGACCTGGACCCCGGCCTGGAGTCGCCGCGCGACCTGGCGCCGCTGATCGACCCGGCCTTCCACTCCTGCGGGACCGTGCCGCCGCACGGCCACCGCGAGCTCGGCCACCCGCAGGAGCCCGGTTTCTGGACCGTCGGCATGAAGTCCTACGGCCGGGCGCCCACCTTCCTGGTCACCACCGGCAACGAGCAGGTGCGCTCGATCGCCGCGCAGCTCGCGGGCGACACGGCCGGCGCCGACGAGGTACGGCTCGTGCTGCCCGAGACCGGCGTGTGCTCAGCGCCGCGGCCACCGGGTGAGCGGGTCTCGGACCTGCTCGGCGGGCGGGCCGCGCTCCCGCTCGCCGGCCTCGAGGCGGTCGACGGGACCGGCTGCTGCGGCTGAGCCGCACGGAGCGGAGGGGTTGACTCATCAGTCCCGGCTGGTGTGTCATCACCAAAATGACGACCGACGTGACGATCAGCCGGACGCGCCCGGTCGCCCCACTGGCGCCGGATCACCGGGTCGCGGACGTCGCCGGGGCACTGCGGATGCTCGCCGACCCGGTCCGCGCCGCCATCCTCGACCGGCTGGCCGTCGAGGAGCTCTGCGTCTGCCACCTGCAGGAGGAGCTCGGGGCCAAGCAGACCCTGGTGTCCCACCACCTGCGGGCGCTGCGCGACGCCGGCCTGGTGGAGAGCGAGCAGGCGGGTCGCTACACCTACTACCGGCTGTCGCCGGGCGCGCTCGCCGACGTGCAGCGGGCCGTCGACGGTCTGGTCGAGGCCAGCCGCACGAAGCGACCGCAGCGGCCGTGCTGACCTCGCCGCCGGCGATCGAGGTGGGCGGCGGGCCGCCGGTCACCGCGTCGATGCCCCGACGCCTGCTGGCCGAGTGCCTCGGCACCGGCGTTCTCGTGGCGGTCGTCGTCGGCTCCGGCATCGCGGCGCAACGGCTCTCGCCCGGCGACCGGGGCCTGCAGCTCCTCGAGAACTCGGTGGCGACGGCACTCGGTCTGGCTGCCGTGATCCTGATGGTGGGCGCGGTGTCCGGCGCGCACCTCAACCCGGTGGTGTCGGCGTGCGACTGGTGGCTCGGCCGGGGAGACGACGACCAGCTGCGCGGTCTGTCCGGAGCCGCGGTCGGGGGCTACGTCCTCGCCCAGCTCGCCGGCGGCATCGGCGGCGCGCTCGTCGCCAACGCGATGTACGGCGTCCCCGCTGCCCTGGCCACGACCGACCGCACCGGTGGCCGGCTGTGGCTCGGCGAGGTCGTCGCGACGGCCGGGCTGGTGCTGCTCGTCGCCGCACTCGTGCGCACCGACCGCACGGCCCTCGCCGCTCCGGCCGTGGCGGCGTACATCGGTGCTGCCTACTGGTTCACCTCCTCGACGTCCTTCGCCAACCCGGCGGTGACGGTCGGGCGGATGTTCTCCGACACGTTCGCCGGCATCGCGCCGGGCTCGGTGCTGCCCTTCGTCGCTGCGCAGGTGGTCGGCGGGGCGCTCGGCGCGCTGCTCGCCCGCGCGCTCTATCCCCTGCCCAGCCCCGGGCACAGCCCGGTGGAAGGACCCGTCTCGTGAGCCGACCCAGCATCCTCTTCGCCTGCAAGGCCAACGCCGGCCGCTCGGTCACCGGCAAGGTGCTGGCCGAGCACTACGCGGGCGACCGGGTCGACGTGTTCTCCGCCGGCTCGACACCGGGCGCCGAGGTGCACCCCGAGGTCGCCGCCGTGCTCGCGGACCTCGGGCTGGACACCTCGGCCGAGACCCCGAAGGGCTTCGACCCCGACGGCCGCTACGACGCGGTCGTGACGATGGGCTGCGGCGAGGAGTGCCCCTACTACGCCGGCGCGAGCTACGAGGACTGGGAGCTCGACGACCCCAAGGGGCAGGACGAGGCGACCGTGCGGCGGATCGTCGCCGACATCGACCAGCGGGTGCGCAGCCTGCTCACCACCCTGGTGCCCGACCTCGCCCTGCCGCCCTCGGTGGTGCGTACTCCTTAGACCTCGACTGTGCGCTCCCGCACCGGACACGCCGTGGATCTGGTGTGTCGACGCACAGTCCAGAAGCGTCGGGTGCGGGCAGGATGGTCGCGTGGACCTCGACGCCGTCGCCGACGAGCTGTACGCCCTCTGGCCCGCCGAGTTCACCGCTGCCCGGACCGCCCGGGAGAAGGAGGCCCGCGCCGAGGGCGACAAGGCGCTGGCTGCGCAGATCAAGGCGCTCGGCAAGCCGACGACCGTCGCCTGGCTGGCCAACCGGCTGGTGCGCGACCACGACGAGGAGCTGCGCCCGCTGCTGGAGCTCGGCGACGCCCTGCGCGAGGCCACCGCGGTGCTGCGCGGCGAGGACCTGCGCCGCCTCTCGCAGCAGCAGCACCAGCTGGTGGCCGCGCTGGTGCGGCAGGCCCGCCGGGACGCGGCGAGCGCCGGGCACCGGGTCGGGGAGGACGCCGCCCGCGGTCTCGAGGAGACCCTGCGCGCGGCGCTGGCCGACGCCGGCCTCGCCGAGCAGCTGGCAACCGGCCGGCTGACCGGCCAGCTGCGGCACTCCGGCTTCTCGCAGGGTGACGGGTCGGGCCCGGCGACGTCGTCGGGCACGCCGAAGCCGGCGTCCTTGACGGCGACGAAGTCGGCGACGGCCGCGAAGGCGGCCAAGGGCAAGGCCACCGACGCGGACCGGGCGGCCGAGCGGGCGGCGGAGGAGGAGCGGCTGGCCGTGGCGCGCGACCGCGCCGAGCGCGACCTGGCAGGTGCCCGGCTGCAGGCCGCCGAGGCCGCCGAGCAGCTCGAGGCGGCCACCGCCGAGGTCGCGGAGGCCGCGACCGCCGCGACCGAGCTCGACGACCGGGTCGCGGAGCTGCAGGCCGAGCTGGCCACGGCCACCGCCGAGCTGAAGGAGGCGGAGAAGCGGCACAAGGCGGCCGGACCGGGGCTGGCCAAGGCCGAGCGCGCGGTCCGGGTCGCGGACCGGCTGGTCGCCGACCGCGAAGCGCGGCTCGCGGAGCTGAGCCGACCCGCCAGGCGACTCGCGAAGACGTAACACTCCCGTGATTGGCTGCCGCCCGTGACCGAGCCCGACCGCGGCGTCGCCGACGGCAAGCAGGTCGACCTGCGCCAGGGCGACGTCGTCCCCTTCGGCGAGGCCGTCCGGGCCTGGTTCGCCATCTCGCTGCAGACCTTCGGCGGCCCCGCCGGGCAGATCGCCGTCATGCAGCGCACCCTGGTCGAGGAGCGCCGCTGGATCGGCCAGCGTCGCTTCCTGCACGCCCTGAGCTTCTGCACGCTGCTGCCCGGACCGGAGGCTCAGCAGCTCGCGATCTACGTCGGCTGGCTGCTCAACGGGCTGCGCGGTGGGCTCGTCGCCGGCATCCTCTTCGTGCTGCCCGGCGTGGTCGCGCTGCTCGTGCTCTCGGCGGTCTACGTCGGATACGGCGACTCGTCGGTGGTGACGGCGCTCTTCGCGGGGCTCGCGCCGGCCGTCCTCGCGATCGTGGCGCAGGCCGTGGTGCGGCTCGGTGGCCGCACCTTCGGTCACCCGGCGCCGATCGTGCTCGCCGTCGTGTCGTTCGTCGCGCTGTGGGCCTTCCAGGTCCCGTTCCCGTTCGTCATCGCGGCCGCGGCTGTCATCGGGTGGGCGCTCGGCCGATGGGTGCCTGGTGCCTTCCGGCCGGCCGCGCACGGCGACGGGGACGACGGTCCGCCGCCGCTGGTCCCCGACGACGCGTTGCACGTCGAGCGGCCCTCGGCCCGGCACGCCGCAACCGTGCTGGCCATCGGTCTGGTCGCGTGGGGCGTGCCGGTGGCCGCGGTCGCCCTGCTGACCGGCGGTGAGGGCGTACTCACCGAGCAGAGCCTGTTCTTCTCCGGGGCCGCGCTCGTCACGTTCGGCGGCGCCTACGCCGTCCTGGCGTACGTCGCGCAGCGGGCCGTCGAGGTCTACGGCTGGCTGGGGCCGGGGGAGATGGTGCGCGGACTCGCCCTCGCCGAGACGACGCCGGGACCGCTGATCATGGTGGTGCAGTTCGTGGCCTTCGTCGGTGCCTACCGGGAGCCCGGCTCGCTGAACCCGTGGGTCGCGGCGGTCATCGCGGCGCTGCTGACGACCTGGGTCACCTTCGTGCCCTGCTTCGTCTTCATCTTCCTCGGTGCGCCCTACGTCGAGCGGGTTCGCGGCAACCGCTCCCTGTCCGCAGCCCTCAACGGCATCACGGCCGCCGTGGTCGGCGTGATCGCGAACCTGGCCGTCTTCTTCGCGCTGCACACGATCTTCGCCGAGACGTCGCGGGTGTCGTGGGGACCCGTCGACGTGGCGGTGCCTGACCTCTCGTCGGTGCGCTGGACGTCGGTCGCCATCGCCGCGGTCGCTGCCCTGCTGCTCTTCCGTCTCCGCTGGACCGTGCTGCGGACGCTGGGGGCCTGCGCCGCGCTCGGGCTCCTCGCCTCGCTGGTAGGGCTGCCGGTTGACTGACCACGCCGACCACTCCGGGCACGCTGACCACTCCGGGCCTCCGGCAGCGACCGGGGCCGAGCTGACCCGGTTGGCGGTGTCGGCGACGCTGCACTGCCTCACCGGCTGCGCCATCGGCGAGGTCCTCGGCATGGTGATCGGTACCGCGCTCGGCTGGGGCGACTGGCCGACCATCGGGCTCGCCGTCGTCCTCGCGTTCTTCTTCGGCTACCTGCTGACGTTCGGGCCGGTGCTGCGATCGGGCCTGTCCTTCGGGGCCGCGGTGAAGGTGGCCCTGGCCGCCGACACCGTCTCGATCCTCGTGATGGAGATCGTGGACAACGCCGTGATGCTCGCCGTCCCGGGCGCCATGGAGGCCGGCCTCGACAACCTCCTGTTCTGGGGCAGCCTGGCCTTCGCGCTGGCCGTGGCCTTCGTGGTGACCGTCCCCGTCAACCGGTGGCTGATCGGCCGCGGTCGCGGCCACGCCGTCGCCCACGGCCTGCACTAGATCCACTGTGCGCTGACACACCGCCCGGCCGGCGTGTCTGGTGCAGACGCGCACATCTGGGCCTGCCAGTGGTCGGCGCCCGCGTAGGCTGACCGACCGATGCCTCGTCTCACCCGTCAGCCGCTGGTGGCCCTGCTGGCCGCCCTCGCCGCGCTGCTCGCGCCCCTGGGTGCGACCGTGGCGGGCTCGGTGGCCGTGGCGGCACGGCAGGCGGTCACCGGTGCGACCCAGACCACGAGCCAGGCACCGCCCGGCCGGGTCACCGCCGGTCGGGAGCTGCGGGACACCGCGGTCCGCCGGGGGCAGCACGGCGGCTCCGAGACCGAGGGCATCGTCACGGCCGCCTCGGAGCGCGCCGGAGAGCTCGGGCCGGGCCACGTCCCGGTGGGCGCCCTGGCCGCGGTGGTGCTGCTGGTCGCCGCGGCCTGGTGGGTCCGCCGCGACCACGTGGACAGAGCTCTTGTCGGACGTACGACCGGGATCCGCAGCGGACGCGGACCCCCGGCTCCCGCCTGCGCCTGAGCCGACCGTCCGCCCTTCGCGCGCGCCGCGCCGCGACCCCAGCCCCGGAGCACCACCATGTCCGCACCAGCCGTCCGCGCGCTCGTCGCGCTGGGCATCCTCGCCGCATCCGTCTACTTCACGCTGACCACGCCGGCCCGCCTCGGGCTCGACCTGCGCGGCGGCACCCAGATCGTCCTCGAGACCCAGGACTCGCCGACCACCAAGGCGACCAAGGAGGCCACCGACCGCGCGGTCGAGGTGCTGCGCCGACGGGTCGACGCCCTCGGTGTCTCCGAGCCGTCGCTGACCCGCTCCGGCGACCGTCGGATCATCGTCGAGCTGCCCGGCGTGCAGGACCCGCGCGAGGCCGCCGAGGTCATCGGCCGCACCGCGCAGCTGACCTTCCACCCGGTGCTCGGGGTGCCCGACCCGGCACAGCCGACACCGTCGCCGTCACCGACGTCGACGGACGCGTCCGAGTCGCCCTCGCCGTCCGCGTCGCCGTCACCAACGGCCGACGAGAACGTCGTCGACGACGAGGACGGCCAGCCGGTGCGGATCGGGAAGGTCGCGCTCACCGGCGAGCAGGTGAAGGGTGCCGAGGCGGTCATCGACGCCCAGGGCGGAGGTGGCTGGTACGTCACGATCGACTTCCGCGGCAACGGTGGTGACGAGTGGGCGCGCATCACGGGTGACGCCGCGTGCCAGCCCTTCGGCGACCCGCGGCGCCGCGTCGCGATCATGCTCGACGACCAGGTGATCTCCTCGCCGCAGGTCAACGAGGACGTCCCGTGCGACGTCGGCATCGTCGGCGGCTCGACGCAGATCACCGGTCAGTTCACGACCGAGGAGGCCAAGGAGCTCGCGGTCCTGATCCGCGGCGGTGCGCTGCCGGTGCCGGTCGAGGTCATCGAGCAGCGGACCGTCGGCCCGACCCTCGGCGAGGCGGCGATCGACGCGAGCGCGAAGGCGGCCGTCATCGGTGTCGCCCTCACCGGGCTCTTCATCATCGTCATCTACCGGCTGCTCGGCGGTCTCGCGACGATCGCGCTCGCCGGCTACGCCCTGATCTCGTACGCCGCGCTCGTCGCTCTCGGCGCGACCCTGACGCTGCCCGGCCTGGCCGGCTTCGTGCTCGCGATCGGCATGGCGATCGACGCCAACGTGCTGGTCTTCGAACGAGCCAGAGAGGAGTACGCCGCCGCGCCGAAGAAGGGCCTGCGGACCGCGCTGTCGACCGGCTTCGCCAAGGCGTGGACGGCGATCCTCGACTCCAACGTGACGACGCTGCTGGCCGCGGGGCTGCTCTTCTTCCTGGCCTCCGGGCCGGTGCGCGGCTTCGGCGTGACGCTGTCGATCGGTGTCCTCGCGTCGATGGTCTCGGCGCTGGTCGTCACGCGGGTGCTCGCCGAGTGGGCGGTCGCCAAGCGCTGGGTCACGACCCGGCCGGACATCAGCGGCATGGCGTCCGTCGGCCGGGTGCGCACCTGGCTCACCGAGCACGACCCGGACCTGATGAAGCACGGCCGCAAGCTGCTCGCCGGGTCGGCCGTCGTGCTGGTGCTCGCCGGGGCGGGCATCTTCTGGCGCGGGCTCGACCTCGGTGTGGAGTTCACCGGCGGCCGGCTGGTGGAGTACTCCGCCACGGCGCCGCTGTCGGTCGACACCGCCCGGGAGGTGGTGGCCGACGCCGGCTTCCCGCGGGCGGTCGTGCAGGAGAGCGGCGAGGACAACATCTCGGTGCGCACCGGCGAGCTCACCAACGACGACGTGGTCGAGATCCAGCAGGCCCTCGGCGACGCCTCGGGTGGCGAGGTGACCAAGGAGCGCGACGAGCTCATCGGGCCGAGCCTCGGCGACGAGCTGCGCAACAAGGCGCTGATCGCGCTGGCGGTCGCGCTGGGCGCGCAGCTGCTCTACCTGGCGTTCCGCTTCCGGTGGACGCTCGGTGCGTCGGCCGTGGCCGCGATGGCGCACGACGTGATCGTGCTCGTGGGCATCTTCGCGTGGCTGGGCAAGCCGATCGACGGCGTCTTCCTCGCGGCCGCTGCTGACGGTCATCGGCTACTCGGTCAACGACTCGGTCGTCGTCTTCGACCGGGTCCGCGAGCTGTGGGCCGTCGGCCGGAAGGACGGCTTCGCCCGGACGGTCAACGCTGCCGTGCTGCAGACGGTGCCGCGTACGGTCAACACCGGCCTCGGCGCGATGTTCATCCTCGACCGCGCTCGCGGTGCTCGGCGGCGACTCGCTGACCGACTTCGCGCTCGCGCTGCTGATCGGCATCGGCGTCGGCACCTACTCCTCGATGTTCACGGCCTCGCCGCTGGCCATCGAGCTGGAGAAGCGCAGCCCGTCACCGCCGCCGGCGCAGAAGCCCTCGCCGTCGCAGCGACGGGTGCAGCGCGACAGCAGCGGCGCGGTGGTCTGACCGGTCAGGGGCGGCGGCGGGGCCGGCGGCCGGGGTGGTGCCAGCCGGCCAGCCGGCCGCCGCGGGACACCAGCCGCAGCCGACGCTCGACATCACCGCGCACCTGCTCGGTCGCCACCAGGATGAGGTCGTCGCCGGCCCGCAGCGGCGTGGAGGGACGGGGCACGAAGGCCCGGCCCTCGCGGACCACCAGGGTCACCGCCGCGCCCTCCGGCAGGGCGAGCTCGAAGACCTCGACACCCACCAGGCGCGAGCCCGGCTGCACAGACACCTGCAGCAGGTCGGCGTCCAGCCGGGTCAGCGGCGAGGACTCGATGTCGAGCTCCAGCATCTCGCCCGACGCGGCCACGCCGAGCCGCCGCGCCACCCAGGGCAGCGTCGGCGCCTGCACGATCGTGAAGACGACCACCAGGACGAAGACCAGGTTGAAGACGTCGTCGTCCGCCGGGACCGTGGCGAGGACGACCGGCACCGCGCCCCGCAAGCCGGCCCAGGAGAGCAGCGCCCGTTCCGGCCAGCTCGTCGGCAGCCGCCACGGGAAGCGGGGTCCGCCGTCAGCCGGCGCGTCGTCCACCGGGTCGAGCGCGGTCGGGTCGGAGGGCGGGCGCCGGTAGCCGAAGGGCAGCAGCGACAGCAGGACCGACACCGGCCGG